>NZ_NFLT01000009.1 GCF_002161055.1 Tyzzerella sp. An114 | reverse complement strand
TGCTGACCACGAATAATTATTATACACGCTTTCTGATAAATGTCAACACTTTTTTTAACTTTTTTTCAAAATATTTTAAAATATGCCATTTTCTATTATTTTCTTCGGCGTATATAAAGCTATTATACCATTGTTCTTCTATAAATACAATACTTATTTATATTTTTCAATAATTATATTTATATATTATCCAAAAAGCAAAAAAATATGTATTTCTACCTATTAAATGCAAAATTTTTAAAAACAAAAGGACAGGCTACCTAGAAGTAAGCCTTCTAAGTAACCTGTCCCTATTTAATAATCAATCAATAAAACAGAACTGTTTTATATTACTGTCTTGGGTTTGTTATCTGAGCCTGAGCTGCAGCAAGTCTTGCGATTGGCACACGGAATGGTGAGCATGATACATAATCAAGACCAATCTTATGGCAGAACTCGATTGAAGATGGGTCTCCACCGTGCTCTCCACAAATTCCAAGATGGATGTCAGGACGAACTGGTTTAGCTTTTGTTACAGCGATTTCCATTAACTGTCCAACACCTGTCTGGTCAAGTTTAGCTGTTGGGTCACCCTCATAGATATTCTTGTCAATGTAGTCAGCAAGTATCTTACCAGCGTCATCACGTGATAATCCGTATGTCATCTGTGTAAGGTCGTTTGTACCGAATGAGAAGAATTCAGCTTCTGTTGCGATAGCGTCAGCTGTAAGAGCTGCTCTAGGGATTTCAATCATAGTACCAACAAGGTATTTCATTTCGATACCAGCGTCAGCAATGAGTTTATCAGCAACTTCAACGATTACACTCTTAACATATTTAAGTTCTTTAATTTCTCCAACAAGTGGAATCATGATTTCAGGAACAATGTTAAATCCTTTTTCTTTCTTAACCTGAATAGCAGCTTCGATTATAGCTCTTGTCTGCATTTTTGCGATTTCTGGATAGCTTACAGCAAGACGGCATCCACGATGTCCCATCATAGGGTTAAGTTCGTGAAGTCCACGTCCTTTAATTTTAAGTTCTTCAACTGTTTTGCCCATTTCTTTTGCAACTGCTTCATATTCCTCATCTGTCTGTGGAAGGAACTCATGGAGTGGTGGGTCAAGAAGACGAATTGTAACAGGTCTTTCGCCCATAGCCTCATAAATACCTACGAAGTCAGCTTTCTGATATGGTTCAATTCCCGCAAGAGCAGCTTCTCTTTCTTCAACACTGTCAGAAAGTATAACTTTTCTGAAGTTAAGAATTCTTTCAGACTCAAAGAACATATGCTCTGTTCTTGTAAGACCGATACCTTCAGCACCAAAGTCAAGAGCGATTTTAGCATCTTTTGGAGAGTCAGCGTTTGTTCTAACTTTAAGAGCTCTCTTAGCGTCAGCCCAAGCCATAAATCTAGCAAAGTCTCCTGAGATTTCTGGTTCAACAGTAGGGATATCCATTGGATAGATTTTACCTGTAGAACCATCAAGTGAGATATAATCTCCTTCTTTTATAGTCATTCCGCCAAGTTCAAATGTCTTAGCTTCTTCATTCATTTTAATTTCTTCACAACCAGATACACAGCATGTACCCATACCACGAGCAACAACGGCTGCATGGCTTGTCATACCACCACGAACTGTAAGGATACCTTCAGCAGCAACCATACCTTCAATGTCTTCTGGAGATGTTTCAAGACGAACGAGTACAACTCTTTCACCTGCTTCAGCCCAAGCTTTAGCATCTTCTGCTGTAAATACAACTTTACCAGCAGCAGCACCAGGAGAAGCTGGAAGTCCTTTTCCGATTTCTTTAGCAGCTTTTAATGCAGCAGCATCAAATGCTGGGTGAAGAAGCTGGTCTAACTGTTTTGGTTCAACTTTCATAAGAGCTTCTTCTTCTGTGATAAGTCCTTCATCAACCATATCAACAGCAATCTTTAAAGCAGCAGGAGCTGTTCTCTTACCATTTCTTGTCTGTAAGAAGAATAATTTTCCTTCTTCAACAGTGAATTCCATATCCTGCATATCTTTATAGTGTTTTTCAAGTTTATCAGCAATAGCCATAAATTCTTTATAAACTTCTGGCATATCTTCTGCAAGTTTAGCAATTGGTTTTGGAGTTCTAACGCCGGCAACAACGTCTTCACCCTGAGCATTAACAAGGTATTCACCGAGCATAGCTTTTTCACCAGTAGCAGCGTTTCTTGTGAAAGCAACACCTGTACCTGATGTATCACCCATGTTGCCGAATACCATCATCTGTACGTTAACAGCAGTACCCCAGCTGTAAGGTATATCGTTCATTCTTCTGTAAACGAAAGCTCTTGGGTTATCCCATGAACGGAATACAGCTTTAGCAGCTTCATACATCTGTTCCTTAGGGTCCTGTGGGAATTCTTTTCCCTGGTCTTCAAAATAAAGTTTCTTGAATTCCTGAGCAACTGTTTTTAAATCTTCAGCAGAAAGGTCAGTATCGTATTTAGCACCAACTTTTTCTTTGTATTCATCAAGAAGTCTTTCAAATTTTGATTTAGAAACTCCGATAACAACATCAGAGAACATCATAATAAATCTTCTATATGAGTCCCAAGCAAATCTTGGATTTCCTGTTTTCTTAGCAAGACCTTCAACAGAAATATCGTTAAGACCAAGGTTAAGAACTGTATCCATCATACCTGGCATAGAAGCTCTAGCACCTGAACGAACAGATACTAATAATGGGTTTTCTGTATCACCAAGTTTTTTGCCTGCGATTTCCTCTAATTTAGCTAAAGCCTCATCAATCTGAGCTTTCATTTCAGGTGTAAATTCTTTTCCACCTTCATTGTATTCTGTACAAGTCTCAGTTGTGATTGTGAAGCCCTGTGGGATTGGAAGTCCAAGTCTTGTCATTTCTGCCAAGTTAGCACCTTTACCTCCAAGTAAGTTTCTCATTGAAGCGTTACCTTCGCTGAACATATAAACATACTTTTTGCTCATTATAAAAACCTCCTACTATAATATAAAAAACTTTAAAGCAAAAACCATTTTTTATAAAGCAGTTACCACTAAAAAGCTCTTTATACAAAAAATACTATAAAATTTATATAAAATATGTAAATCCATTGTATTTATAACCATAAAGAGTACCAAAATAAAAGTCGCACCTTTTTGGTTTTGATTTTGTTACAACAACAATCATAACACTTTTTATTTATAATCTCAATATTTTAATACTAATATTGTATCAATTTTCAACAACTCTTATTTTTATTATGAATTTTTCACAAACCATTGTTATTTTTTTGAACTTTTATAAATCAAACTGTATAAAAATAAATTTTTTAAATTACCACCTTTTCGATTTTTTTTACATTTACATAAAATAGGCAATTTTTATATGTTATCTCTATATTAACATAATTGCAATATACAATTTAACTATATAATTATTTCAAATTTTATTCAAAAAAATTTGTCTAAATATTAGAGTTTTTCAAAAAACTTATCAATATGGTTTACGTAAATATAACTTATACAACCAAAATATGAAAAAGGGAGAAATTAAAATGAAAGACCTTAAAAATTTCACAAATATATTATGCGGTAATTTTGACAACTCAACACAGCTTGAAAGATTTAAAAAAGAAGGAATTGAAGGCTATCCTTATGCTAAACATATAAACACAGTATGTAACGACAAAATAAAAAATATTCCCTCTGATTTTGAAGGTATATTTGTAATAGAAGAAAGCTATTACACAGTAAATGACAGAACAAACCCTATGCCTCATCTATTCCTTTTCACAGAAGAAAACGGAAAAGTTACTCTCACATCTTATGAGATACCTGAAGGCTACACAAAACAAGACTTTACATATGAAAATGTTGAAAGCATAGATTTTAAAAGTCTTAAACTTTCAGAAAAATTTACACCTGCTGTATATGAATACAAAAAGGGTGTATGGGAAGGGGGAAGTGTAAGTATGTTTACACCTGTCATGAAATTTACTCTTTTTGAGAGATTTTCAGAGGAAGTTTTGGAAGTTACAGAGACAATAGAAGTAAATGGAAAGCGTACATTTGGCTACGACCTTCCTCTTGAATACAGAAGAATATAATAAAAAAAGCAGAACTTAAAAAGTTCTGCTTTTCTTCTATAATAATATAAATTAGAATTCCATTTTTTCTTTAAGGTATCCTTCAATCTCATCAATGCCAATTCTAATCTGTTCCATAGTGTCTCTATCTCTTACTGTAACAGTATTATTTTCAAGAGAGTCAAAGTCATATGTTATACAGAAAGGTGTACCTATTTCGTCCTGTCTTCTGTAACGTTTTCCAATACTTCCTGCTTCATCATATTCAACATTAAAGTTTTTAGCAAGCATATTGTAAACTTCGATTGCTTTCTCTGAAAGTTTCTTTGATAAAGGAAGAACAGCAGCTTTTACAGGTGCAAGAGCTGGGTGGAAATGAAGAACAGTTCTAACGTCTCCTTCTCCAACTTCCTCCTCATCATAAGCAGAGCAAAGGAAAGCAAGAGTCACACGGTCAGCACCGAGTGAAGGCTCAACAACATAAGGAATATATTTTTCGTTAATTTCCTGGTCAAAGTATGACATATCCTGTCCAGATGTATTCTGATGCTGTGTAAGGTCGAAATCAGTTCTATCAGCAATACCCCAAAGCTCACCCCAACCGAATGGGAAAAGGAATTCAATATCACTTGTAGCTTTACTGTAATGTGAAAGTTCTTCTTTCTCATGGTCACGGATACGCATTTCATCGTCTTTGATACCAAGATTTTTGAGGAAGTTTACACAGTAATCTTTCCAATAAGCAAACCATTCAAGATCTGTATCTGGTTTACAGAAGAATTCAAGTTCCATCTGTTCAAACTCTCTTGTTCTGAAAGTAAAGTTACCAGGTGTAATTTCATTTCTGAAAGATTTGCCAATCTGAGCAATACCGAAAGGAATTTTCTTTCTTGATGTTCTCTGAACATTTTTAAAGTTTACGAATATACCCTGAGCAGTTTCTGGACGAAGATAAACAGTATTTTTAGCGTCCTCTGTAACACCCTGGAATGTTTTGAACATAAGGTTAAACTGTCTTATGTCTGTAAAGTTATGAGCACCACAGCTTGGACAAGGAACATTATTATCCTCAATAAACTGTTTCATTTTCTCATTTCCCCAACCGTCAACAGGTTCAGCAGGCATACCTTTTTCAGCCATAAAATCTTCAATAATTTTATCAGCACGAAATCTCTCTTTACACTCTTTACAGTCCATAAGAGGGTCACTAAATCCACCAACATGACCAGAAGCAACCCAAGCCATAGGGTTCATAAGTATAGCACAGTCAACACCTACATTGTATGGGCTTTCCTGAACGAATTTTTTCCACCAAGCTTTTTTTACATTGTTTTTAAGTTCAACACCGATAGGGCCGTAATCCCAAGTATTAGCAAGACCTCCGTAAATTTCTGAACCAGGATAAACAAAACCTCTTGCCTTAGCAAGTGCAACAACTTTTTCCATTGTCTTTTCCATATATAATAACCTCCAAATAAAAGTATATTTTCGGGAATTAAAAAAAGCTTTCAATCCCCTACAACAATATTATTGTAAGGGACGAAAGCTATAAACTTCCGCGGTTCCACCCTTTTTGACATAAAAATATGCCCTCTCATAAAACACCGCTCCGAAACGCCTTCATATTACTCCGCTACTGTCTCACACCAGCCGACAGCTCTCTTAAAACTTATATAACACTACTACTTTTCATCAACGCAGTTATATTATTTATTTGACTATAAATCTATCAAATGAAACCAAATTTGTCAAGTCCCTAAAGACTTTCGGCAAAATCAAGGGTTTTAAACTTCATATTTATATGAGATGAAATATAATCCTTAGAAAGGATACTAAGCTCATAAAGAACATCATCAGACACTCTAAAATTAAAAACCTTTGAAACATCACTTTTAAGAATATATCTCAAAGATTGTAAAGCCCCATTGGATATAATACCACCATCAATGCCTTTTTTCTTACAATCGTCACACATGACACCACCCTCAATTTTTGAAAAATAATTAAGGTGACTGTCATTTCCACAGAAAACACAATTTTCAGTTTCAGGCATAAATCCCATAAGAGACATATATTTAATTTCAAAAACTCTCGTTATAAATCTAGGGTTTATATCTGTTTTAGACATTACAGACAATGTTTTAAGTAAAAGAAGCATTATATTATCACACTCCATATTTTCAGGACAAGTTTTTTCAACAAGCTCCAAAATATATGAACTGTAAGCAAGTTTTTCAATGTCTGTTCTTATATTATAAAAATTATCTATTATTTCAGCCTGATTTATGTTATAAAAATTTTTATTTTCAAAAGCAACAAAATCACAGTATGAAAATATCTGACTTGAAGCCATAAGAGGGCTTTTTGATTTTCTTGCACCTCTAGCATACATAAAAATCTTACCTATACCCTTAGATAAAACAATAAGATTTTTACTTGTCTCACCTTTATTAATTTCTTTGAGGACTATACCACGTATTTTTTCAACTGCCATAATATCACACTTTCAATATTATAAATATGTAAATAATAAAATATATCCCGTAAAAAATTAACGGGATACATTTAAAATAAGCTATAAATTAAATTGTTATAACTCTGTTTTCACCAAAACCAGAAACCTCTACACCGCTTTTATTTAGACACTCAAAATCATTTTTTTCTCTAGCCTTATACTTTAAATAAATTTCAACATTACCACTTTTTTCAAACATATTCCATAATAAATCCATATACCGCACCTCTTTCATATAAACTCTATTATATATTTATATGTTTTCCCGATAACGGATTTATATTCTATGAAAAATATTTCAAAAATTTTTATATATTTTTTGAATCGTAGCCGAAATTTTTAAGTAAAAAGTCGCTATCTCTCCAATCTTTTTTAACCTTTATCCAAATTTGAAGATTTATAGGAGAACCTAAAAGATTTTCAATATCCTGTCTTGCATAAGTTCCTATTCTCTTAAGCATAGAGCCTTGTTTACCTATAATTATACCTTTGTGGGAGTCTTTTTCACAATATATAGTTGCCTGAACATCAACAAGATTTTTATCCTGTCTTTTTTTCATTGATGTTATTTCAACAGCTATTCCGTGAGGTATTTCGTCCTGTAAAAGTCTTAAAGCCTTCTCTCTTATAATCTCAGAGGCAATCTGTCTTTCCGGCTGGTCTGTAACCATATCAGCAGGGAAATATTGAGGTCCTTCCGGAAGATATTTTTTAATTACAGAGAGAAGTGTATCTGTGTTTTCGCCTTTAAGGGCAGAAACAGGAACAATCTCTGTAAAATTATATAAAGCTCTATAAGTGTCTATTACCTTTAAAAGAGTTTCTTTCTCAACAGTATCAACCTTATTTATAACAAGGACAACTGGAGTTTTAACATTTTTAAGTTTTTCTATAACATAGTTGTCCATCTCCCAAACCTTTTCACTAGGTTCAACAAGCATTAAAACCACATCAACCTCATTAAGACTTGTCTCAGCAGATTTAACCATGTACTGACCTAATTTTGATTTAGGCTTATGAATACCAGGAGTATCAATAAAAACTGCCTGATAATCATCTTTTGTAAGTATACTTGTAATTTTATTTCTTGTTGTCTGAGGTTTGTTTGAAATTATTGCAATCTTTTCACCTATAAGACAGTTCATAAGTGTAGATTTACCTACATTTGGTTTTCCAACAAGTGAAACAAAACCTGAATAAAATTTATTTGCCAAAATATTCTCTCCTTAAAAATTCATTTTATACTTTGATACATATCCCTTATACTTTTAAAATCCTCCCAAGCGGGACGTTTTTTGCTTTCATCACGAAGAAGTGCCGAAGGGTGATATGTAGCTATAATTTTATAACCTTTTCTATCGTGCCAAATACCTCTTTCACGAGTTATTCTAAAATCCGGTGAAATAACAGCCTGTGCTGCAATTCTTCCAAGGCACACAATAATTTTAGGTTTAACAAGCATAAGTTGATATCTCAAATAATTGAGACAAGCTTCCTGTTCATCACTGTGAGGGTCTCTATTTCCGGGAGGTCTGCACTTTACAATATTAGCAATGTACACATCATCTCTTGTAAGGTTTATTGCTGTAAGCATTTTATCAAGAAGTTGTCCAGCAGGTCCTACAAAAGGTATTCCCTGCAAATCCTCCTGTTGTCCTGGGCCTTCACCAATAAAAAGTATATCTGCATTTCTATTTCCTGTACCTATTACAACATTAGTTCTTGTCTCCCAAAGTCTGCATTTTTTACATGAAAGACAAGCTCCTTCTAGTATTTCCCAGCTTTTTTCTGCCAAAAAATCACCTTCAATTTCTAAAGATTAAAGGCATAGGGAATAAGCTCCCTAACCTTAAAAGTTTTTATATTACTGTTATTATCTTCAAGTACAACTTCACCATCAATCATAAATTCTGCCATAACCTGTAAACATATGCCACAAGGGAAAGTTAAATCATTTCCACTACCTACAACAGCAATTTTTGAAAAATCCCTATAACCTTCTGATACAGCTTTAAAAATAGCAGTTCTTTCAGCACAGTTTGTCCCGCCAAAACTAGCATTTTCAATATTACAGCCAGTAAAAGTAGTACCATCAGAACAAAGAAGGCAAGCTCCCACCTTAAAATTAGAGTAAGGTGAATAGGAATTTTTCATAGCTTCTTTTGCTTTTTCAATAAGTTCCCTATTATCCAAAAAAACCGCCTCCCAAATTAATTTATTAAATCTTTAAACTCTTGGAATATTTGCAATATTTAATATTTCTTTCTGTTTTGCAAACATAACTTCTTCTTCATCTTTAACCATATGGTCATAACCTAATAAATGAAGCATACTGTGAGCAGTCAAAAAAGCAATCTCTCTTTTAAGGGAATGACCGTATTCTTCAGCCTGTTCCTTTGCTCTCTCAACTGATATTATAATATCCCCCAGTATTATTTCATCATTTTCATTAACCTCTGCAATTTCATCCTCCTCAAAAGTAAGCTGTGGAAAGCTTAAAACATCTGTTGCAGAGTCTATATTTCTAAATCTTTTATTTATGTCTCGTATTTCTTCATTATCAACAAAAGAAACACTTATCTCGCAATCTGTATCAAAATCCTCATATTGAAGACTTAAAAGAGCGACTTTTTCAATCATAGAAAAAAATTCATCGTCAAATTCGCCTTCATATCTGTTATCAAAAAGAACTGTCATTTATTTTCACCATTTTCCTTTTCTTTTTTCTCAAGAACCTTTTTATTATACTCCTCAGCTTTTTTAATCTCCTCAGTTTTAGGATAAGAAACTCTATCATGATACATTCCTTCAAAAACCTTTACAAAAGAATGTCTTATAATATCAAGGTCCTTTATTCTAAGACTACTGTCATTAAGCTGTCCGTCATCAAGCTTGTCCTTTATAAGAGTTTTTATAATCTTATCAGCTGCTGCAATATCATTTCCACCTTTTAAAATACTTCTAACAGCTGCCTCCACAGTGTCGGCAAGCATAACGATTGCCGCCTCTCTACTTTGAGGAATAGGACCTTTATATCTAAAATCAGACTCATTAACACCCTCATCAGAATACTGTTTAACAGCTTTAACATAGAAATATTTAACTAAAGTTGTTCCGTGATGTTCTCCAATTATGCTTTTTATAGACTTAGGAAGTCTCTTTTCACTGGCAAGCTCAATTCCTGATTGAACGTGCTGTATTATTATTTTAGCACTGCTGTGAGGTTCAAGATTATCATGAGGATTTTCTCCCATTTGGTTTTCACTAAAATATAAAGGATATTTAAGTTTTCCTATATCATGATAATAAGCTCCAACTCTGGCAAGAGTTGCATTTGCCTCAATATCAAGAGCTGCTCTCTCTGCAAGATTGGCAACCATAAGGGAATGATGATATGTTCCCGGAGCTTCTATCATAAGTCTTCTTAAAAGTTCATTGTTAGGATTTGAAAGTTCAAGAAGTTTTATAGTTGTATTAGCCTCAAAAACTGCCTCCCAAAGAGGAAGACTTCCAACAGTAATAATAAGAGATACAACTCCAATTACAGCTGCATATCCACTTTCAGTTATAATAGCTGCATTATATCCATTTTGGAAAAATAGACCTAAAGCAAAACGAGTAATAAAGTTTATAACAGCTATACCAAAGGCAACTATTATAATGCGATTTCTTTTATCTGTGTACTGCATAAAAAGTGCTGAGAATGTACCTGTAATTACAAAATACAATGCATATTGCATATCACCATTAAATATAAATGTACCTATAACTGCAAGAAATGCATTTAATATAAGAGATGTCTTTGTATCTATAAGTATTGATACAAGCATAGCAAAAAGCATCGTAGGCACAAAAACGAATGTTGTAAGATGAGAGGAGATTCTAAGCATAAATATAGTAAATATATATATTGTAAAGAGCATAATACTCTCATCTGGTCTATAAACAGATTTTTTTCTTTGGCTTATAAAATACATAACCGAAGCACCAAAAAGAAGAAGTGTTATTATTATACTTCCCATTATAGGAATAACACTATCAGTGCTACTTTCATCTATAAGATTTAAAACCTTAAGCTGGTCATATATATCTTGAGTTATTACTTCTCCCTCATCAACAATTTTCTGATTTTTCTTTATTATAACATCAGAAACTTCAGAAGCCTTTTTCTCTCTTGCAGCCTCCATACTTTCTTCATCAAGGACAAGATTAGGCTTAATGGCACTTGACATTATAGTTGTTCCCATTTCTTTAAGAGATATATCCCAGTCTGTGGACTGCATTCTCTCATTTGCCAATTCATCAGATTTTGTTTTTGTGTCATCAGTGACACCTTGGTCATATACATATTGCATTATCTCCTGTATATCACCTATAAACTCTGAACGCTGGTATCTGTTGAGGGAATTATACATAATATACTGAGAATATGATAATGCAACAGGCAACTTAAAGCTTGTTGACTTTATAAGGTTATCAAGACTCTCCCCAGCATCATATCTTTTCATCATTTCATCAAGCTCATCAAAATATTCAGAAACAGCATCAATACTCGATTCTTCTACTTCTGGATTATGCTTATACAATGGACTGACACTGTTTCTTGCTTCCTCTTTAAGTTTTTCTGTTGCCACAGTATCAACAGTGTCAACAGGAGCAACATACTTTTTTGAAGAAATCGAACCTACTTGAATATTTTCTTTTTCCTGAACATAAGAACCTGTTGTTATTGAAAGGAGTGTAACAGCAATGGCGGCAACAATAAGGAAAGTATTCAAAAGTTGTGTTGCCTTTTTGCTAAAATTTTCAGAAAATTTCAAATCAATCACTTCCGCTTCTTGTTTTCGTATTTTTCATAAGCATTTATAATCTTTTGTACAAGAGGGTGTCTGACAACGTCTCTATTTGTAAGATTTATAATTCCAATATCATCAATAGAAGATAAAATCTTTGAAGCCTCAATGAGACCGGATTTTTTGCCTTCTCCAAGGTCAATCTGTGTAAGGTCTCCTGTTATAACAGCCTTTGAGCCATAGCCTATTCTTGTAAGGAACATTTTCATCTGTTCAGGAGTTGTATTTTGAGCCTCATCAAGAACTATAAAAGCATTATCAAGAGTACGACCTCTCATATAAGCAAGTGGAGCAACCTCTATAAGACCTTTTTCCATGTTCTGCATAAATTTTTCAGCTCCCATAATTTCATAAAGAGCATCATAAAGAGGTCTTAAATAAGGGTCAACTTTCTGTTGAAGGTCACCAGGTAAAAATCCAAGTTTTTCTCCAGCTTCTATGGCAGGACGTGTAAGTATTATTCTGTTTACCTCATTATTTTTAAAAGCAGTTATTGCCATAGCCATTGCAAGATATGTTTTACCAGTTCCCGCAGGACCAATTCCAAAAACTATTGTATTATCTCTTATAAGGTCAATATATTTTTTCTGTCCCAAAGTTTTTGGTTTAACAGGTCTACCACTTACAGTTAAACATATATAATCGTCAAATATTTTTTCAACCTGTTCAAACTCATCATCTGCACTCTGCATAAAATATTCCACATTCTGGTCGCCAATCTCCTCGCCTTTTTCAGCAAGATGATTTAACGCCTCAAGAACATTTGCAGCTTTCAAGCAAGATATTCTCTCGCCACTTACCTTTATTCCTTCGCCTCTGTTTACAATAGTAACTCCATATTCTTTTTCAAGTTTTTTAATATTTTTATCAAACTGTCCGAATACATTTGAAATATTTTCATTTTTTATATCAACAATTTTTTCAGTCTGTTCCAAGTTTTAAGTCACTCCTTAAAAGTTTTTCGTCAATTCTCTCAATTACAGCAATCGTTGTTTTAGAACAAAGAATACCGTCTTTGAGTATATATTCAATATTTTTTTCTGTTATATCCCCCTCACAATCATTTTCAAAAATATTTTCCTCTATTTTATACTCTGTAATATCTTTTGCCTCTTGTTCACTTCTTTTCTTATCTTCATTTCTATATTCTCTATATACGTTTTTTACAATAGAAATAGGCAGTTTATAATCACCTATTGAAATATTTTTTTCATAGACTTTTTCTGTATCAAAATTTTCATATTTTATATCAGGACTAATAATATTAAGTATAACATCACCTAAAGATATATATGTATCTGTTTTATTGTTACCCGTATAAACTTTTTCAGTATAACTTAAAGGCACCTGATTATAAAACTCATACCATATTTTTCCGAAAACACAAGCTTCAGAAGCAGTGTATTCTCTGCCCACTTCCTCCTCACCGTCTTTAAGTATAAGCTCACCACTTACAAGAACATCACCCTTATATATAACATCACCTTGTTTTACAAGAGGTGTACCAGAAGAAACAGCTATACTTTCTATTATTGCATCTTTTTTAGCAACAATATCACAAGGGCTATTATCCTTTATATCACTTTTTTCTATTGTCTCTGCTATTTTTACAAAAAGGTCAGTACCTTTTACAGTGACAGAAACCCAAGAAATATCGGAAAACTCCTCAATAAGTTTTTTAGAAGCATATTTTGTATCTATTTTAAATTTAAGAGTTCCTGGAGAAATACCCTCCTTATCAAGAGCTTCAATGACAGCTTCATCGGAAATTCTTTCATTTCCTTCAACATTTATTTTCCATACAAAAGACGATAAAACATATATAAAAATAACAAAAGCAAAAATACCTACTGTAAGTATTTTTCTTTTTCTATATCTATGAATTAGAAAAGGTAAGCCTCGCCTCTCAATTATTTCAAAATGGCAACCTGTTTTTTTTGCACATTCTTTAAGCATTTTAAAGCCGGATATGGAAACTTTTAAATATACAAAGCCCTCCTGCATATCCATATCCCACATATAAATGCCCCTATAAGAAGCCATATTTACAAACCTTTCAGTAGAAAAACCCGATACTCTTATAATAACATATCCCTGTAAATAATTCCACAACGCTAAAAACATAAATTATCCCGCCTTTTTATGAAATAAACTCAACAGAAGACACAACACCTGTTATACTGAGACATTCAGAAGTCACCTGTCCAAGAACAAGGGATTTACCTGTTATTTTTAATATTCCGCATTTTGTGTTTATTCTTATTTTATCGCTGCTATATTCAAGTATACCTTTAAAATTTTCTATTATAATCTCCTCTCTACCAGTCATAGACAGTAAAGGAAGGTCCAATATAACTTCTCTGGGAAGTTTTAGAGAGTCAACAAAATTTCTTTTTATATCAATGCCCAAGGCTGTAACCTCCATAAAATACATTTTATATAAAATATTATGCTTTTTTAAAACATATAATGATTACAAATTTTAGGCATAAAAAAAGGGTACAGATAAAATCTGTACCCTAAAAATTTTTATTTCTGTAATAATTTTTTTACGTAATTGCTTACGATTTTGTTATCAGCACGGCCCTTAACTTTAGGAGTAACCGCCGCCATAACCTTACCCATGTCTTTCATGGATTCCGCTTGGACTTCTTTTATAGTTTCATCAACAATAACTTGAATTTCTTCTTCAGTTAACTGCTCTGGAAGGTATCCCAACAGTACTTCTATTTCTTTGTTGAGATTTTCTATTAAATCAGTTCGTCCGCTTTTTTCAAACTCAGGTAAAGAATCACGACGTTTTTTAAGCTCTTTAGCTATAACGTCAAGAACACCTTCGTCATCTAATTCAATTTTTTTGTCTTTTTCAATCTGAAGTACGCCTGAACGCACAAGTTGCACCGTATTTTTTCTAACAGTATCCTTAGCTTTCATAGCGTCTTTCATATCCTGCAAAAGTCTTTCTTTTAAAGACATAATGGTCATCTCCTGCAAATTATAAATTATCTGAATTTACGTTTTCTTGCAGCTTCTGATTTCTTTTTGCGTTTTACGCTAGGTTTATCGTAATGTTCTCTTTTGCGAACTTCTCCCATAATACCATCTTTTGCACAGCTTCTTTTAAAGCGGCGAAGAGCACTATCTAAGGATTCATTTTCTTTTACTTTTACCTCTGACATGAATTTCCCTCCCTCCAGGTGCGAGATTCGTTGGCGGAAAGAGGATTTTTGTATATTCCTTCTCACCACACATTATAGAATTATACACAAAAAAACAATTCACGTCAATAATAAAATCCCCTAGAACATAAAACTTTTAATTATAGTCACGCATATTGTCTTTCTGAGTTCTCTTGAAAACAGCAACTCCAAGAGGTGGAACTTTTATGCTTATACTGTTCTGACGTCTGTTCCAATCAATTCTATCACTGTTGATTTCTTTTCTGTTTACAACGCCACTTCCACCATATTTTTCTTCATCACTGTTAAATATTTCTTTATATGTTCCTGAAATTGTAACACCAACTCTGAAATCAAAGTATGTTTCAGGTGTAAAGTTACATATAAAGAGAAGCTCATCTTCAGGTTTGCTGCCTTTTCTGACAAATGAAACAACGCTTCTATCTGCGTCATCACATTCAATCCATTCAAATCCTGTGTAATCAAAATCTTTTTCCCACATAGCAGGATTATCAATATAAAGTTTATTAAGGTCTTTGATATAGTCCTGCATCTGTTTATGGTGGTCATATTCAAGAAGGTGCCAGTCAAGGCTTCTAGCTTCGCTCCACTCTGAGAACTGACCAAATTCATTACCCATAAAGTTAAGCATCTTTCCTGGGTGTCCATACATATATCCATAAGCAACTCTAAGGTTTGCAAATTTCTGCCAAAGGTCTCCAGGCATCTTTGTAGCCATAGAACCTTTCATATGAACAACTTCGTCATGAGAAAGAACAAGTACAAAGTTTTCTGTATATGCATAAACAAGGCTGAATGTAAGATTATTCTGATGATATTTTCTATAAATACAATCTTTTTTAAGATATGTTAAATAGTCGTTCATCCAACCCATGTTCCATTTCATTGTAAAGCCAAGTCCGCCATACTGTGCAGGTGTTGTTACACCAGCCCATGATGTACTTTCCTCAGCAATCATCATAACACCAGGGTGAGCTCCTGTTATAACAGAGTTCATATGTTTGAGGAATTCTTCAGCTTCGAGGTTCTCTCTACCACCTCTCTCGTTAGGTATCCACTGTCCGCCACTCTTACCATAGTCAAGGTAAAGCATAGAAGCAACAGCGTCAACACGGAGACCATCAAGGTGATATTCTTCAATCCAATAAATAGCATTTGCTATAAGGAAGTTTCTTACTTCATTTCTTCCATAGTTAAATATAAGTGTTCCCCATTCTGGGTGCTCGCCTTTTCTAGGGTCAGCATGTTCATATAAAGCTGTTCCGTCAAATTTAGCAAGACCATGAGCGTCTTTAGGGAAATGAGCAGGAACCCAGTCAAGAAATACACCTATACCGTTTTTATGACAAGCGTCAACAAAGGCTTTAAACTCTCTAGGATTTCCGTATCTGCTTGTTGGTGCATAATATCCTGTAACCTGATATCCCCAGCTTCCGTCAAATGGGTGCTCCTCAATAGGAAGAAGCTCAATATGAGTATATCCCATTTCTTTTACATACTTAACAAGTCTGTCAGCTGCTTCAAGATATGTGAGAGAACGGTTTTCTTCCTCTGGAACTCTCATCCAAGAGCCAAGATGAACTTCATATATATTCATAGGATTATTATAAACATCAATAAATTCACGTCTATCAATCCACTCTTTATCATCCCATTCATAGTTATTTATGTCAAAAACAATTGAAGCTGTGTTAGGTCTTAATTCACTGTAAAAACCATAAGGGTCAGATTTAAGGCAAGTGTCATTATTCTGAGATTTTATATAATATTTATATTTATCTCCCTCCTGAAGACCAGGAACGAACATTTCCCAGATACCAGACTCACCGAGAATTCTCATCTGATTTCTTCTTTCGTCCCAACTGTTAAAGTCACCTATAACACTTACACTTTTAGCATTAGGAGCCCAAACTGCAAAAGATACACCTTTTACACCGTCAACTTCTCTTATATGAGCACCAAGCTTTTCATAAATCTTATAATGATTTCCAGCATTGAAAAGATATCTGTCATACTCGCTCATAGTAGGAGCAAAGCTATATGTGTCATAAGTTTCCCATTCATTGCCTTCAAAATCTACAACAGAAATGTAGTATTTGAACCACTGACTTCTGTCAGGTATAATTACTTCAAAAAATCCGTCCTCATGGATTTTTATCATGTCATATTTTTTTGTCTCATCTTCCGCATCAACAACGGTAATAGATTTTGCCTGTGGTATAAACTGTCTTACAGCAATAACCACACCTTTCTCACCTTCATCAATTTCATGCATACCAAGTACATGGTGAGGGTCACTGTGTTCAACATTAACAATTTTTAAAAGTTCAGTTACACTTGTAGTTGTAATCATACCTTTTGCTGCAAAAAGCAGCTTCACCCCTTTCTGTTCATATTACACCTTCTCAAAACAGGTATATTTATTTATTTTGCACACTGGAACGCCTGCTCAAAATCGGCAATGAGGTCATCGACGTTCTCAATACCTACCGAAAATCTTATCATATCAGGAGAAACGCCACAGCTTATAAGTTCCTCATCAGAAAGCTGTCTATGAGTTGTACTAGCTGGCTGAAGAACGCAGCTTCTAACATCAGAAACATGTGTAACTAAGGCAACAAGTTTTAAGGCATTTATAAATTTTCTGCCTGCATCACGACCGCCTTTTACACCAAATGTAAGAACACCGCTAGCACCCTTAGGAAGGTATTTTTTAGCAAGGTCATGATACTTGTCTCCCTCAAGTCCTGGGTATTTTACCCATGAACACATCTCATGATTTTTAAGATATTCGGCCATTTTCAAAGCATTTTCACAATGTCTTTCCATTCTTAAGTGGAGAGTTTCAGCACCTAAGTTTGTAAGGAAAGAATTGAAAGGACTAGGTGTCATTCCCATGTTTCTCATAACATTAGCTCTAGCCTTTACAATGAAAGCAGAAGCACCAAAGTTCTTAACATAGCTTACACCATGATAGCTTTCATCAGGCTCAACAAGACAAGGGAATTTTCCATTATCCCAGTTAAAGTTTCCTCCATCTACAATTATTCCTCCAAGGCATGAAGCATGTCCATCAATATATTTTGAAGTTGAGTGAAGGACAATATTAGCACCAAGCTCAAGAGGTTTACAGAGGAAAGGTGTTGCAAATGTATTATCAACCATGAAAGGAATATCAAGCTCCTTAGCAACGGTTGAGAATTTCTCAAAATCAAGAACATTTACAAGAGGATTTCCAATAGTCTCACCAAATATAAGTTTTGTGTTAGGTTTAGCAAGTTTTAATATTTCCTCTTTTTCAATATCAGGGTCAAATAAAGTAACCTCTATTCCAAGGTCTTTAAATGTTGTTGTAAAGAGAGTGAAAGAACCGCCATATATTGTGCTTGCAGCAAGAATATGGTCACCACTCTTTAAAATATTAAGAATTGCAATTGATGTTGCAGCCATACCACTTGATGTAGCAAGAGCTCCAACTCCCCCTTCCATCATAGCGATTTTCTTTTCAAAAGCGTCTGTTGTAGGGTTTGCAAGTCTTGTATACATAGGAGTATCTTGTTCAAGGTCAAAAACACTTGCAAGCTCCTCACAGGTATCATATCTATATGTTGTGCTCTGATACAAAGGAAGTACACGAGCCTGGGCATTTCCAGCCTCATAAGCTCCTTGTACTGCCTGTGTCTCTATATTCCAGTTGTTATTCATAGCCATGTAACCTTCTTCCTATTAAAAAACTTTATGTTTTTATTATACTTTATACAAATAAATTTTTCCAGTACATAGTTTATAACAGTTTATGGCTTTATACTGTATACTATTAACAAAATTTACATAGATAAAATATGAATTAATTCCAATTTTATAACAAATACAAAATATATAACATATCAAACACTTATAATTATGGTAATTTTGTTAATAAACCCATTATTTTAATACCATTTAAAATTCTAAAATTACTGTTATAATTTATATTATTTATAATTATACAAGAGGAAGTGATTTTTTATGAATGAAAAATATAATTGGAGTCTTTCAGAGTTATATGATAATTTTAACTGTAATAAATTTAAAGAAAGCATGAAATCTCTTGAAAACATAATAAATGAAATAAAAGAGTTTTCAAAAAATTCTTTAAATGAAAATGATAATTACATCAAAAAAACAGAAAAATATATAAATCTTCAAAATACTTTGGGAGATATAGCTTTAAGTTTATCAAGTTTTTCAAATCTTACTTTATCAACAAACTCATCAGATGAGAAAGCCTTAAAAACATTAGACATAATAGAGAATATTCTTACAGAGTTATCTTTACCAGAGACAAAATTTAATAAATGGTTTTCATCACTAAATATAGATACTGATGAAATGTGCAAAAAATCTTCTATAATATCAGAACACAAATATTTTTTAAAAAATATAATAGAAAACTCTAAATATTTACTTTCAGATAAAGAGGAAGAAGTTATATCAAAATTTAAAATAACAGGTTCTTTATCCTTTGAAAAACTTTGGGATACAATAACATCAAATCATACAGTAAATATTGATGGAAAAGAAATACCTCTTTCTGAGGCAAGAAATATTGCCTATGAAAGTGACAGCCAAAAAAGAAAAACAGCCTATGAAAGTGAAATTAAATCCTACGAAAAAATATCACAAGTTTCAGCATCATGTCTCAACAGTATAAAGGGACAAGTGATAACAGAATGTGAAATGAGAGGATACAGTTCGCCTCTTGAAATGACTGTAAAAAATTCGGGAATGGATATGGAAACATTAAATTCTATGATTTCAGCCATGAAAGAATATATACCATACTTTGAAAAATACTTTATCAAAAAAGCTGAAATTTTAGGTCACAAAAATTCATTACCCTTCTATGACCTTTTTGCTCCAGTGGGAAAAACAGACTATAAATTCACCTATGAGGAAGCAATGGATTTTGTTATAACAAATTTCAGAAAATTTTCAAAGGAACTTGGTGACTATGCCGAAAAAGCCTATAAAAACCGCTGGATTGATGTATATCCAAAAGAGGGAAAAAGAGGAGGGGCATTCTGTGACAATCTCCACAGTATAAAAGAAAGCCGCATACTTACAAACTTTACAGGAAGTTTTAGCGATGTTATAACTCTTGCCCACGAACTTGGTCATGGTTACCATGGACAATGTCTTGACAATGAAACTTATTTAAACAGTGATTATCCTATGCCTATTGCAGAGACAGCATCAACATTTTGTGAAATAATAGTAAAAAATGCGGCTCTTGAAAAAGCTGACAGGGACACAGCTCTAATGATAATTGAGTCAGACCTTCAAGACAGTTCACAAGTTATAATAGACATATTAAGTCGTTTTATATTTGAGGACACAGTATTTAAAGAAAGAAAAAATGGGCCACTTTCTGTAAATGAACTTTGCAATATTATGATTGAGGCTCAAAAACAATCCTATGGAAAAGGACTTGACTCTGAATATATGCATAAATATATGTGGGTATGCAAACCTCATTACTATGACGCAGAATATAACTACTATAATTTCCCTTATGCCTTCGGTCTTCTTTTTGCAAAGGGACTTTATGCTTTATATGAAAAAGACAGAGAAAAATTCCCTAAAATATATAAAGAGCTTTTGAGAAACACAGGAAAGGGAGATATCAAAACTGTTGCAAAAAGTGTTGGCATAGATATAACAAATATTGATTTTTGGCATTCCTCCCTTGATATGTTAAAAAGGGATATAGAAAAATTTATATCAATGTAAAAATAAAAATCGGGCAAAAGCCCGATTTTTTTATTTTTCAATATTTAAGAGATATTCTTTTTTATCAATACCGCCAGCATATCCCACAAGTTTTCCACTTTTTCCTATAACTCTATGACAAGGTATGCATATGGCTATGGGATTTTTATTATTAGCACCGCCAACAGCTCTAACAGCCTTAGAATTTCCTATATTTTCGGCAATATCTTTATAACTTCTTGTTTCGCCATAAGGAATTTTCAAAAGCTCATTCCAAACTTTTTTCTGAAACTCTGTACCTTTTGGATTTAATTTTAAATCAAAAGTTTTTCTTTTTTTATCAAAATATTCAGAAAGCTGTTTTATACAATCATCAATATAAAAGGGTATATCTTTTATTTTATATATTTCAGATGTTTCAGATATTTCACAATCACAAAAATGAATTTCTGTTATACTTTCACCATCACCAATAACCTCAATAATCCCTATTGGCGACTTATAATAAGCTTTATCCATAAATAAATCACACACCTAATTTACATACCAGAAACAGACATTTTACCAACAAAAACAGTAGGAGAACCAAAAACGCCCATACCACTTGGCATACTGAATTTGACATCATCAGCTATTTTCTCAATATTTTTTAATATATCATAAAAGTTTCCAGCAACAGTAATCTGTTCAACAGGAGATGTTATATTTCCATTCTCTATTAAAAACCCTTCTGCCGAAAGTGAAAAATCTCCTGAAATTGTGTTAGCACCAGCATGAAGACCTGTAACATCTGTAATTATAATACCATCACAAACAGATTTTATAATATCATTTCTTGTACAATTTCCTTTTTCAATATAAAAGTTTGTACAAGTAGTTACAACAGGTGATTTTAAACCGGCTTTAAAACCATTTCCCGTAGATACTGTATTATCCTTTGAGGCTGATTTAAGGTTATAGAGTAAAGTTTTTAAAACACCCTTTTCAATAACATATTTATTTTGAACAGCAACGCCCTCACTGTCAAAAGGTATTGAATAACCGCTTTTTTCACATATTCCATCATCTTTTATATTAAGAATTTCAGAACCTATTAAAGTTCCCTTTTTACCTTCAAGCATTGAAAATCCCTTTTGAGCATTTTCCGCAAAAAATACACCTGAAAATGTAGCTAATATATCAGACATAGCCTCATTTTCAAAAACAACATTCATTTCAGCTGAAGGAATACTTTTTGCACCCATATGTGAAACTATCTTTTTACCAGCTTTTTCGCCCAATTCCTTTGGAGAAAATTTTTCAATATCACAACCATACCAATATTCTCCGCCAGTTTTTATATCTCCATCATTTTCGGCAATTCCACTTATATAGCCCACAGCCATATTCTGTTTAAACTGAAGATTAAGACCTTTACTGTTAGCCATAAAACTTTCACCACTAGACTTTCCACAAAGGCAATAGTCAGCAGCTTTCATATATTCAGATGAATTTAAAAGAGATTTCTCCATATCAACAGCATTTTCAATTAATTTTTCAGGTGTAATACATTCAATGTCATCATTATAACTATTTACTTCTGGATAGCTTTCACTTCCCTCAAAGAATATTTCAGCTTCCTCCTCAATAATTTGGGCATTATCAAAGGCCTCTTTTATAAGATAAGAAATAGCATCATCATCTATTTTTTCAGAATAGGAATAACCTGTTTTTCCATTAACATTTCCCCTAAAAGCAATACCATGTTGTATGCTATTTTCAAAATGGTCAACCTGTCCATTTCTAACCATAAGGTCAGTACCCTGAGAACCTGAGAAAGTTATCTCCCAATCTGTAAAACCACGTTTTTCAGCTTCCTCTTTAACTTTTATTCTAAGTGTAACAAAATCCATTTTTTATTCACCTCTTCCGCCTACTGTAATCTCACTTACTCTTATCATAGGTTGACCTACATCAGCAGGTATAGAACCACTTATACTTCCGCACATACCCTGTGCACGAAGAACATTATTTCCAACCATATCAATTTTTGTAAGTATATCAGAGCCTTTACCTATAAGAGTTGCACCTCTAACAGGCTCACATATTTTTCCATTTCTTATTATATAACCTTCAAGAACAGCAAAATTAAAAGCACCTGTGGCAGGGTCAACAGAGCCACCACCCATTTGTTTTGCATAGAGACCATACTCTGTATTTGATATTATTTCATCAGGAGTGCTTTTACCAGCTGCAATAAATGTATTTGTCATACGAGATGTAGGAGCAAAACGATAACTTTCACGTCTTCCAGAGCCAGTTGACGACATGCCCATTCTAAGACCATTTAATTTATCTATAAGATATGATTTTAAAACACCATTTTCAATTAAAACATTTCTTTGACAAAAGTTTCCTTCATCATCAATATTGGCAGAGCCCCAACCATTTGGAATAGTTCCGTCATCTATGGCAGTGACAACATCAGAGGCTATTTTTTGACCTAATTTCCCTGCAAAAACAGAAGCATTTCTTGCAACAGCAGTTGCCTCAAGACCATGACCGCAAGCCTCATGGAATATAACACCACCAAAACCGTTATCTATAACAACGGGCATTTTACCAGAAGGGCAATTTTTAGCATTAAGCATTGTTACAGCAGTTTTAGCGGCTTCCCTTGCCAATTCTTCAACATCTATTGTGTCAAAAAGTTCAAAGCCCAAAGAACCTCCAGGGCTAAATCTTCCACTTTGTTTTTCAGTCTCAGAAGATGCAACAGCCTCTATTGTAAAACGACTTCTAACCCTTCTATCTGTTGTCCAAAGACCTTCTGAGTTTGCTATAAATATATCTTGGCAAACATCAGCATATCCAGAACGTGTTTGAGATATAACATCACTATATGAAAAAGCCGCATTTGATGCTGTTCTTAAAATTTCAGCTTTTCTCTTTTTATCTATTGTATTAGGCATTATTTTTATAATGTTTCGGTTATCAAATTCCTTTTTAGTGAAATCCATAACCTTTCCATCGCCTTTTCCATTCTTTATAACAACAGCAGCATTTTTTGCAGTCTCCACAAGACTTTTTTCACTTGTATCATTAGTAAAGGCATATACAGCATTTGTACCATTAAAAATTCTAATTCCAACACCATAATCTATACCGGAAAAAGCCTTTTCAACTTTTCCATTTACCATAGAAATGCTACTTCTTTTTGTATCTTCCATAAAAATTTCAGCAAAAGTACCGCCTGTTGACAGTGCTGCTGATATTGTATTTTCAACAACTGATTTATTAAGCATAATTTAACCTCCTTTATATCAGAATATGAGTTATTATATCAAATATTATACACAATGTCTTTAAAATCTCTATTAAAGATATTTTTAAATAAAAGTACGTATATAAACAATAAAAAGTTATTTAAAACCATATTTTTATGATATACTTTAAATCTGAAAGGAGTGAATGTCTTGGGATATTGGAATTCACGAGGCTTAAGAGGAAGTGGATTTGAGGAACTCATAAATTTTTCAAATGATATATACAGACAAAAAAACATAGCACTTATACAAAAAATACCTACTCCCATAACACCCATAGAAGTTGACAATAAAAAACATACTATAACCCTTGCATATTTTGATAAACAAAGTACCGTTGACTATATAGGTGCAGCACAGGGTATTCCTTTATGTTTTGATGCCAAAGAGACTGCACAAAAACATCTTCCTATACAAAATATACACTCTCACCAAATGGAATTTATGGAGGACTTTATAAAACAGAGAGGAGTTGCCTTTCTTCTTGTAAACTTTTCTAAAATTAATGAGATATATTTTTTGCCTTTTGAGACATTAAAAAAATATTGGGATGCAGCCCAAAAGGGCGGAAGAAAATCAATACCTTATAATGCCTTTGAACAAAAATATAAACTTGATATGAAAAATGGAACTATAAATTATCTTGAAGCTGTTAATTTATATCTTAAGTCTTTTAATTAATTTTAATATATATTTTTAGAATTTACTTATTATGTTTTAAAAGGGGACGGCAGAGCCGTCCCCTTTTTATTTTTGCTTTTAATGCATATTTTTAAATTAAATACAAAATAATTATTCTATGTACATAATTGTTGATAAATATTTTATATTTTTATACATTTCCCTAAAATACAGTATTTTGTCAAAGTTTCATCAAAAACACAATATATTGTTATCTGTGGATAAATCCGTGGATAATGTTGATAACTTAAATACAGATGTACATTTTACGTATACAAAACACTGTTTTTAATTGTGTTTTTATATATAAAAATTTATAAAATTACTATTTTCCAATAATTTCACCAAGCTCACTTACTGTAACAAACTCTACTCCTCTCTTTTCCATATCGGAATAAAGCTCCTTTATACCATTAACAGTAACCATTCCACCATCAGGTCCAACATGACCTATTGCAACAGCATATCCTTTGTTTTGAGCTACTTTTTCAGCCTTTAATAAATTTTCTTTAACTTTATTTATATCATCTGTACTGTCAAGAAAAACATCTCTTTTTATAAGTTTTATATTTTTTTCATTACAAAGTTCTTCAGCTTTTGAATTTGGTGTAGTCATGCTATCAACAAATAAAAGTCCTTTTTCTGACACAACATCAAGAACAGCTGACAAGGCTCTTTTATCCTCCATAATAGCAGAACCCATATGATTATTAAGTCCAACAGCTCCATTAACAATTCCAAAAGCTTCATTAACTGTTGATTTTATATCCTCATCACTCATATTTGTAAAAACACCCTTGTCACCAACCCAACTTTTTTTGCCTGTAAGACTTTCCATAGGCATATGAACAATAGTGTCTTTTCCTGCTTTTACAAGTTTTTCAGAGTCATCAGAAGAAGAACTTGAAAAGGGCATAACAGCACCTGTAAATTTTATAGGTAGATTTATCATTTCATCTGTACCCTCTCCCGAATATCCAAAATCGTCTATTATTATGGCAATATAATATTTTTTATCCGCCATAGCTGTTTCTGTATCTTTTTTTGCTAAAAAATTAAATGCTGTATATATAAGTATACCCGAAACTATGTAAATTACAGATTTTTTCAAAAAACTTTTTAAACTAAAAACAAAAAACATAAAAAATGCCTCCCTGCTTTTTATATATAATATTTCAGGAAGGCTTATCCCTATTCATTTATTATATTATTAAATAATTTTATATTTTCATCAGACACAATATTATCTGTATCATCTATCCCAAAACTTATTACTTCACAATCTTTTCTTATTACAACAATATTTTTATCAATAGTAATAACTTCATCAGCATTAAATTTATCAGCGTCAAATTTATTAATATCACTTTTTCTGTGTTTAATTTTAAAACCATTATACACAGATTTAGCAAATATACTGTTTATAGCTTTATAATATTCTGTTGTAACTATAAGTCCCTCTCTGCTTCCTTCAACATATTTATAAGCCTTAGGGACAAAAGGACTTCCTTCTTCTAAAACAAAACCATAATCCGATGTCATATTACTTTCTATGTAATTACACTTTAAAACATTTTCATTTAATATTACACTATATTGCTTATCTTTTGATAACACAATACCAGTGCCAAGTATCAAAATAATAACAGAAAATATTAAAGAAACTTTCTCATGATTAAATTTTTTATAAAATCCATTTATACCTTTATATCTATTCTTTTTCATAAAAATAATAGATATAACAACATACAAAATAACAATTAAATAACCTAAAATAAAAACATATTTTTTAATTAAGAAATATATAATTATAGGTAAAATTATAAAAAATAAAATTGTATTTATAATAAATGTCTTATAACTTCTCCCATTAAAAACATTATAAACAAAATCTTTACGTTCTTCTTCCCTTTCAATATCAATAAATTTTCTATATTCTATTTTATTTTTAACCAAATAACATGCTTCTGTAATAAATATTATAGGATTTAAAATAAGTAAAAATAAATTTTTATTTTGGGCAATAACTTTTGAATTAAAGCATAAAATCAACACTAAAAAAGTTAAAAATGCCATAACAATATTATAAATAAAATTCTTTCTATCTTTTTTGTTTTTATTTTCAAATATC
Organism: Tyzzerella sp. An114; assembly: GCF_002161055.1. GTDB lineage: Bacteria > Bacillota > Clostridia > Lachnospirales > Anaerotignaceae > Fimicola > Fimicola cottocaccae. Next base: position 43,753 of record NZ_NFLT01000009.1, on the reverse strand, counting down.
TCATTTTCTATACTTTCATCTGTATTTATAGGTGGTAAATTTTTTTCCACATCACTTCTAAAAATATATATACCATTAACTTCATACATATATTCCCAACCTACACTCTCACAAAAGTCTATGTACTCAAAAATTTCATCTTCATCTTTTATATTTGTTATAGCTGTTGAATATATATATTTTTTAGTTGGTTTTTCTGAAAAATATATTTCATAATTAATTATTTTTTCTATATAAAGTCCTTTATCATACAGACCATTTAAAAACACTTCAAGCATTTTATATTCAGTTGTATTAAAGCACTTTATATTAATACGTTTATTTTCCATATTATAATCACCTCTACTGTATAACTCTCTTACATACAGCAATATTTTCAGGAGTTGTTATATCTGTATCAAGTTCTATAATAAACATTTCATCGCCTTTCAATAAAATAGCTTTTTTATCATTAACAACAACAGCTTCATCAACACCGAATAATGAAGGTTCTACATATTCAAGTTTATATTTTAAATCAAAATATCTATCTTCATTTAATTCATTATATTCATCTATATAACTATCAAAAATAAATTTTGATATAGTGTTATTAATACAATTAAAGTATTCTGTTCTTACAGATAAAGCAACATCATTATCTTTTGAGATCTCCCAGTAGTCTAAACTTTTAGGAACAAACAAACTACTCCTTTCCCTATACATACTTTCTTTTACTGTTGCATCAGGATATATATAACTACATTTAGCATACTTTCCGCCCTCTGGCATAACTGTTTCATCAATATTCAAATTGTTAAAAAACAAACCTGAAAAAACAAGGGCTGGAATTGCAGTCATTGAAAATACAACAAACACAACAGATGAAATAATAAATTTCTTTGTGATTTTACCATTATCCTTAGCCTTTATATAAGCTAAAATAGTTCCACCTAAAAACATATATAAAAAGAACAAAATCATAAATATAACAATACCGTTTCCAGAAAAGGCTTCAGAAACCACAGTTAATAATAAAAGACAAACTAAAATTAAATAAAGTATACCTCTTATTTTTTTAATAAATATTTTCCTTTCAATTTTTTCTCTCACTATATTTTCTTTTTTATCTATAAGATAACAGACTTTTTTATAATCAACATAATATTTTATATTTTCATATATAAAGTAACACACAATACCTATTGCGAATAAAAAAGATATAAAAGTTGTATTTTGGATTAAATATGTGTATTTAAAATTTTTAAACTGTAAAAATATAAGTATAACTATTGGAATATAACTTAAAGTATTAAATTTAAGATATTTTTTAATTGTTTCTTTTTCTATTTTTTCATCTGTATGTATAGGAGGAAGATTTTTTTCTGTCTCACTTTTAAAAATCTGTATATTATTAATTTCACAGACAAACTCCCAACCCATTTCAGAATAAAAATCTCTATATCCTTTTATATCCTTTACATTGTTAAGAATAATATCAGTACAGTATCTATATTTTCCCTTTTCACATTCTGAAAAATACCCTCTGCCAAATTTCACTCTTTCAATACAAAGTCCATCATCAAAACTTAAACTATTCAAATAAGACTCAAGCAATTTATATTCCATCGGTGTAAAATTTCCCATATATATTTTTTTCATATATATCACCTCTTATCACTTAATATTTTCTAAAAAGTTTCCATCATCAACCATAGTTTTAAGCCTTCTGTATTCTTCCTTTAAAATTTCCAGTCCTTTTTCGGTAAGGGCATAAATTTTTCTTCTTTTTTCCTCAGCATAAAGATATATTATTTTTTCTTTCTCAAAACGTGAAAGCAAAGTATATAAAGTACCTGCCCCAACAGCAACTCTCCCACCAGATAATTCAGAAACTCTTGTCATAATATCATAGCCATGACGAGGTTCTGTAAGAGAAAGAAGTATATAATACATTGGCTCCGAAAGAGTTTGAAGCTGCTCTCTTGCCATAAAATCCACCTCTCAAACTATATCAATACTCGATATATCTACTATCAATATAACATAACTACATAAAATTTCAATTCACTATATGCACAAAAAAAGAGCTGTAAATTTTACAGCTCTTAAAGATATCCCATAGTTTTTAATATAAATATCCACATTGTAATACTAAATGAAGATAAAAATGTTGAAGCAACAACTATACTTGAGGCTAAAACATCATCATTACCAAGATTTTTAGCCATAACATAACAACTTACAGTTGAAGGAGCACCAAGCATAATAAGTATTGCAATCATTTCTTGATTTCTAAAGCCCATATACATGGCAATAGGAATAAAAACAGCTGGTATAATAAAAAGTTTAAGAGCTGTTGCAACGATTGTAGGTTTTATTTTAGCAAGAGCTTTTTTACCTTCAAATCCTGCACCTAATATTATGAGAGCAAAAGGAGTTGCCAAAGATGCAACACTATTTACAGCCTTATTAATCATTGTAGGTAATTTTATTTCTAATACAGAAAAAGTTAATCCAACAACAATTCCCCATATAATAGGATTTTTAAGTATATTTATAAATGATTTCTTAAAAAGATTATCATTTCCAATACTATTTTCAGATTTTATTGTAAGTATTATTACAGAAAAAACATTATAGAGAGGAACTGCGCCAAGAACCATCATAGGAGCCATTCCCGAGTCTCCATACATATTTTCAACAAAAGCTATACCTAAAACAGCAGCACTTCCCCTAAAACTTCCCTGAACAAAACTTCCTATTATTTTTTTATCTTTTATAAATATTTCCGATAAAATCCATATAACAGCTATGCTTATAACTGTTGCTCCCATACAGAAAATAAGAAATTTTACATTAAATTCCCCTTTTATATCCGCTCCCGAAATATCTTTAAATAATAATGCTGGAAGAAATATTATGTAACCAATTTTATTTCCTATATTTACAAAATTTTCATTAACTAAATTCTTTTGTCTTAAAATATATCCAAGTAATATTATTATAAATATAGGTACTGTGGCATTAAGACTGAATATAAAATTGTCCATAAAAATACACCTCAAATTACTTTTATTTTAACTCAAAAAATTATATCATATAAACTATGGTATTTTTAAATAAAAAATTATTTTAAAAATGTTATTTTATTATTAATAGTAACATTTTTGATGTTTTTTACAATTTTCTTTAATTTTTGTTACCATTTTATTCTTTTATATGATATAATATATAGCATAATAATGTAAAATTATAGTATTTATAAAATAGAAATAAGGAAAAGGAAGTGGGTTTATGATTAATAAAAAGAAAATTTATACTGCAATAACAGTTGCAGTTTTAGGAGGAATTTTAGTTTTTAACGGGGTAGCAAATAGAGAAGACGCCAGTGCAAAAATTATACCTCAGCCAGTAGCTTCAGGAACAACAGTATACAACAATTCAAAGGCTGCTGTTGATGCTTCAAATGCTTCAGAAGGTTATATAATGGTAAAATACACAGGTGGAACAGATAAAAAAATAAAATGTATTGTACAGAAATCAGGTGGAGCAGCTTATACATACAACTTAAACAACAAAGGTAATTATGAGACATTCCCTCTTGCAGAAGGTAATGGAAAATACAGTGTAACAGTTTATGAAAATATATCTGGCACAAAATATTCAACTGCTTACAACACATCATTTAATGTAAATATAAAAGATGAGTTTTCACCATTTCTCTATCCTAACCAGTATGTAAACTTTAACTCAAACTCTGATGTTGTTGCTCTTGCAGATAAACTTGTTAGTGATACACCGGAGGAACTTGACAAACTCAAAAAAATATATTACTACGTAATAGGAAATATTTCATATGATACACAGAAGGCTCAAACAGTACAAAGCGGTTATCTTCCAAATCCTGACGAGATAATAAAGCTCAAAAAAGGTATATGTTTTGATTATGCAGCTGTTATGACATCAATGTTAAGAAGCCAGGGAATACCTTCAAAACTTGTTGTTGGATACTCAGGAAGTCTTTACCATGCATGGATTAATGTATATATAAAGGGTGTTGGCTGGATTGATAAAGCTGTATACTTTGACGGAAAATCATGGGAGCTTATGGACCCAACATTTGCTTCATCAAGTAAAAACAGTATTAGAATTCAGCAGTATATAGGAGACGGAAGTAATTACACTGCAAAATATGCTTATTAATTGTATTTATAAAAAGCCTTCGAAAGGAGCGAATATTAATAATGAGTTCAAAACAAACACTTCCCGCAGACATATTATCTGCATTTTGTTTGGAAGTATCAATGCTTTTAAAGTCAGGTATGCCAATAGCTGACGGTATAAGAATAGTTTTAAATGAAGAAAACTCAAAAAAAGGTAAAGAAATTCTTGAAAACATATGTCATAGTCTTGATATGGGAACACCTTTCTGTGAAGCCTTAAAAGAAACAGAAAGTTTTCCTGATTATATGGTGTCTATGGTAATGCTTGGAGAGAGAACAGGTTCTTTAGAAAAAATATTAAATGAACTTTATGTATATTACAAGAGAGAAGATGAGCTTAAAGACACAATAAAAAGTGCCTTAACATATCCTCTTATTATGACAGGTATACTTCTCATTGTACTTTTTATACTTACAACAAAAGTTCTTCCTATATTTGAAAATGTATTTTTACAGTTAGGCTCTGAAATGCCAAAAACAGCAGTAACAATTATGAATATAGGCAACGCTCTTTCAGGAGCAGCTCTCTATATAACAGCTATTGTTATAATACTTTTAATAGTAGTATTTATAATGTCAAAAAACGAAAAAGGAGCTGCAAAGCTTTCAGCCATAAGAAATTCACTTACAAAGAATTCAAAAACATCAGAAGCAATAGGCATATCAAGACTTACTTCAGCTCTTGCTTTAACAATGTCTGCTGGATATGACACTTTTGACGCCCTTGAACTTGGAATGGAACTTTCAGATAATCCAAAAATAAAAGATAAAATAAAATCCTGTGTTATTCTTATACAAAACGGAAGCTCTTTTTCAGAAGCATTAGAAACATCAGGAATTATAAAAAGTATACACGCTTCAATGTTATCAATAGGATTTCAGACAGGTTCATCAGAAGAAGTTATGAAAGAAATATCCGAAAAATATACAACAGAGGCAGAAAATAAAATAAATAATCTTATATCATCAATAGAGCCTGCCATAGTAATTGCTCTTTCAATACTTGTTGGAATAATTCTTTTGTCAGTAATGATGCCTGTTTGGGGTATAATGTCTTCTATCGGTTAAGAGGTGATTTATTGTGATATTTACAAAAAACAAAAAAAGAAATTTTTCAAAAATCACAGTATTTCTTTTTATACTGTTTTCAGGAATGATATATCTTTTTTCAATTTCAGCTCAAGACAGTAATGATGGACAGACAGAAAAATATATTGAAGACGCAATACAAAAAGCAGCTTTCCACTGTTATGCAGCTGAGGGAAGTTTTCCTCCTGACATGGAATATCTTACAAAAAACTACGGAATACTTTTTGACACTGACAAATACATAGCCGATTATCAAAGTAGAGGCGGAAATATTCCACCTGATATATTTGTTTCAAGGAAAGGAAAGAATTGACAATGGAAATAAGAAGTTCAAAACATGGTCATAGACTGCATACCCTTGTAATACTTATTCTTTTCCTTGTATTTGCATTATCATCGGTATCAGTTCTTATGTATGGAACAAAAGTTTATAAAAGTGTAACAGAAAAAACAAATGAAAATTACAGTCTTAGAACAGGTCTTATATATTTATCAAATAAAATAAAAGCTGCTGATAAATCATCAATATATATGGATACATATCAAAAAGTTGATATGCTTGTAATACCTGAGGAAATAGAAGGACAGATGTATGAAACAAGAATATATTGTTATAATGGTCAATTAAGAGAAATATTCACAGATGTAGGAAATGATATACCTCTTGACGGTGGACTTTATATAACAGATATGAAAAATTTGACTATAAGTGAAAAAAATAAAGGGCTTTTGGAGATAGAAGCTGAATATGAAGATATAGGAAAAAGAAAACTTATTGTAAATATAAAGGAGGAACAGTAAATGAGTAAAAAAAATAACTCTTCACTGCTTTTTCTTACAGAGCTTATGGGTGTTGTTCTCATATTTTCAATATGTGCTGCAATATCTGTAAATATATTTACAAACGCCTACGAAAAATCAGTGAAATCTTCTGTAAATACAGCAATTACAATAGAAAGTGAAAATATAATACAATGTTTAAAATATTCTGATGGCAATACAGATATACTTTCACAGTATTATAATGTCTCAAAAGAAAATGGAAACTTAATATTATATTTCAATGAAAATATAAATCCTTCCAATTATAAAACTTCAAAATATCATGCTGAAATATCAGAAAATAAAGAGGATAATATTTCAGTTTTTTCAATAAATTTTTTTGAAAATGAAATTACAGAACCTGTATACTCAATAAAAACAGGTATTTAAAAGGAGGTTTAAAAATATGAATAATGAAAGAAAAAATCTTCCTTCAATACCAATAGGTATAACTTCACTTATAACTATATTTATAGTTATATGTATATCAATATTTTCTGTACTTTCATTTGTTCATGCAAACAATGATTACAATCTTTCAGTTAAAACAGGAGATTATATAAAATCATATAATGATGCTGATATAATAACAGAAAAAATAGTTTCTGAGATAAAATTATCAAATACAATAGAAAACTTAAATGTCAAAAACATTATAAAAGAAAATAATTGTACTATTGAAAACACAGAAAATGGAACATTTACATTAACTGTCCCTATAAATGATACAATGGATTTAAAAACAGTTTTATTATATAATGATACAAAAGGATTTATTGAGAAAGAGAGAACTACTTATTCAAAAGCTTCTGAAAATGAAGGCAGTGGATATTTAGAGCTTTTTGATATAAATGCAGAATTAGAGTAAAAAAAGGGGGATTAATATTTTGAAAGATATAGTTGAAATATTAAAAAGAGCTGTTGAGCTTGAAACAGCTGACGTCTTTATAGTGGCCGGAATTCCTGTATCATTCAAGATACATAATACAATAAATCACAGTGAAGGAGAAAAGCTTCTTCCTAGCGATACAGAAAAACTTATACTTCAAATGTATGAATTAGCAGGAAACAGAGACCCAAAACTTCTCACAGAAAGAGGAGATGATGACTTTTCATTCTCTATTACAGGTCTTTCACGTTTCAGAGTAAACACATACAAACAGAGAGGTTCTCTTGCAGCAGTAATAAGAATAATACGCTTTGAACTTCCAGACTATAAAAAACTTAACATACCTGAAAATGTAATGAGTATAGCAGATAAAACAGGAGGCTTTGTACTTGTTACAGGACCAGCAGCCAGCGGAAAGAGTATGACTTTAGCATGTATAATAGATGCAATAAACGAAAAACGCAACAGTCATATAATAACTCTTGAAGACCCTATTGAGTATCTTCACAGACATAAAAATAGCATTGTAAGCCAAAGAGAGCTTGAAATGGACACAGCAAGTTTTGTTGGAGCTTTAAGAGCAGCCATGAGACAATCACCTGATGTAATACTTGTAGGAGAAATGCGTGATTTTGAAACTATAAGAACAGCAGTTACAGCAGCAGAAACAGGTCATATGATAATATCAACACTCCACACTGTTGGAGCAGCAAACAGCATTGACCGTATAATAGATGCTTTTCCAGTTGACCAGCAACAGCAAATAAGAGTACAGCTTTCAATGGTATTAAGTGCAGTAATATCTCAGCAGCTTATCCCTACTGTTGATGGAAAAGTTATACCAGCCTTTGAAGTTATGTTTGTAAATTCAGCAATAAGAAATCTTATTCGTGAATCAAAGATACATCAGATAGACAATGTTATAATGACGTCAGCAAAAGAAAATATGATTTCAATGGATACAAGTATATTAAAACTTTATACTGATGGTAAAATATCATATGATAATGCAGTAAAACACAGTGTAAATCCTGTACAGATGATTAAAAAAATAGAAATGATGAGATAAAAAAAACGGCTTTAAAAAGCCGTTTTTTTAATTTATTTGAATACACTGTCTATTATTTTAAGAAGTTCAAAAACACTTCTAAAGTCCTCTGTTTTTCCGCCTTCTCTCCAAGTAATATTACCCTGCCAAGAAGCATTCTGACGGAAACGTATTTTTATATAAAATGTGGCAATATCGCCTTTTTTATCATACTCGTTAAAATCACTTATTTTTACAAGTCTATTTTTATCTTCATCGGAAAATTTATTGTTTTCGTCTTCATTATCATAAAAACTTCTGTCTTTCTCATACTTTTTAGGACTTCCTGTCATATTCATTATTTGTTCCATTGAAAAAAGCATTTCGACAGTTGAGTTAAAACTAACCTCATCACCATAATGATTATTTATAAAACTTCCTCTGAGACTTTTATTCATATAGCTGTCAATAGAGACTGTATATATTGATATATCATATGGAACCCCTGTACTCATAGATATAAGCATTAAAATTCACCTTCCTTAAATTATGATGTGGTATCCGGATTTACTGCTCTTATGTCATAAGTAATGTCAATGTTAACTTTAGGGTATTCTCTCTTGTATGTCTTAATAATTCTGTCCATAACAAGATTACCATCTTCAACATTAACCATAGGAAGTAAAAGAACAACCTGATTAGGGCTATATCTTGATATAACATCTCCTCGTCTTAAACTCTTACAACATATATCTATTACACATTTCATTATTGTATCAAGTCTTTCAGGTTTTATAGCTTTTCTGGCTGTACTCTCAATATTCATTACAGCCATAAACATTGTACCACCTGAACGCTCAAGACATCTGGCTTCAAGATGATATATTTCTTTAAATACACCAAATTCACATATAAAAGCACCCTTCTCAGCACTTTCAGCCTCAAGACTTTTCTGTATTATGTCTATATCTGTTTCTTTCTTTTTCTGGAGACTTACTATTTTACCATAGAGATTTCTTATCTCCTCATCAATCTGTACTCCAAGTTTTGAATAATAAAGCTTTGTTATATAATTATAATGTTTCAAAGCCTCATCATTTCTTCCAAGTTCAAGATATGTGTTTATTATCTCGTAATTAAAATACTGGTCATACATATCAATATCAAGAACTTTTTTACATATTTCAACAACAGTTTCATGGTCATTTTTCTCTTTAAGAAGAAAAACTGCATTTCTCATTGCTGTTAAAAATATATTGCTATAATAATTTCTTTTTGGAATAACCCAATTTGCATCAGCAGACTTCGGCAAAAGGTTTCCTTTATATATTTCAGCAGCCTTTTTATATATCTCAAGACATTTTTCAGGCTCATCAAAATATCTTTCAGCATCAACACAGAGCATTTCAAAATTTTCAGCATCTATATTATATAAAAGCTCTGGATTAAGCTGATAGCAACCTCTCTTTGTTATGATTATGTCTTCAAGTTCTTCTATTTCATTTGTTTCAACAGAATTTCTAAAACGGCAGAGCATTGTTTTTAAAGCTCCAGAAGATTTATCAGTTTTTTCTTTTCCCCATAAATTTTCTATAAGCTCTGCAAAAGGAACTGGTCTTTCTCTGTTTAAAATAAGATACTCGATAAACATTCTCATTTTTTTACTGTGATTAATAAATTTATTAAAGTCCTCACTGGCATTGTTAAGACTAAACTCCCCAAGTAACGTAATGTCAATGACTTTATTTGTGGTCATAAACTCGTGCCACCTCCGTTAAACGTTATGTCAATTAGAAATTATCAATTATAATTATACTTTGAACAGGTAAAGAATGTCAACAAAATAAGTCACTTTTGCATAAAATTAGAACTTTGTAACTAAAAAAGCTGTTATATTATATATAATAACAGTTTTGTATAAAATAATAAACAAAATTTGTTGTGAAAATTTGTTCCATAAATATAAAATATATTTACTTATATTTTAACCCATTTAATAATAATTTATATTATTTTCTTATTTTTCCAAACTCCACTTTTCCAACGGAATATAAATACAATTCCTCGTATACATTCATCAGCAGTCATGGCAATCCATATTCCTACAAGTCCCAAACCAAAAACTTCTGAAAGTATAAATCCTCCAAGAACAGCTACAAGCCAAACATTTATTATTCCCAATGTGATTGGAAATTTTATGTCTCCCGCAGCACTTAATGCTCTTACAAATATCATATTGCATGAACGCCCCAATTCAAGAAATATATCTATAAACATTATTTTCTTTCCAAGCTCTATTACTTCCCTATTATCTGTAAAAAATCCAAAGCAATAATCACTTATAAAAAATATAACAACAGATATTACAAAGGCTGTAATCATTGCAATTCTTAATGTTTTCCAAACTCTTTTTTCTGTATTTTCAACATCTCCAGCTCCTATAAGATATCCAACCATTATTTGACCAGCCTGAGAAACAGCTGCACCATAAACATAAGAAAAATTTGCAAATATACTTGCATATGCTTTTGTTGATATTATGGCGGAACCAAAAGTATTTATCATTCTTTGAATTGCAATCTGTGATAAATTATAAGAAAGAGACTCTCCACCAGAAGGTATACCTATGCCCATAAGTTTTTTGAATTCTCCAAAAGGGAAAGGATATATATGAGAAAGTCTAAGTTTTGCTCCTGTTTTCTTTCTAAATATTATGTATATAACAATTACACCTATAAAACGGCTTATATTACTTGAAACAGCCGCTCCAGCAACTCCCATTGCTGGTATATTTCCAAAACCATTTATAAGTATAAAGTTTCCTCCTATATTTATTGCATTTACAATGAAAGAAACAATCATACTATATTTCATAAATGTATTACTTCTAAGTATTGCACCAAAAGTTAAATATATTGATTGTAAAAATATAAAACTTCCTATTATTTTAATATAACTTTCAGTTTCTCCTATAATATCATAAGGTACTTTTAACCACTCTAAAATTTGTCTTCCAAAAACAAGAAAAACAAAACTTATTATAAGACTGAATATAAAGTTTACAAAAATTGATAATGTATATGTCTGTTCAACCTTCTTTTTATCCCCTGCTCCAAGATACAATGAAATTATTATTGTAGTAGCTGTACATATAACACTAAATATAATTATAAGAAGGTTCATAATCTGATTGGCATTTGCTATTGCTCCAACAGCATTTGCAGAATATTTTCCAACCATTATCTGGTCAACATTTCCAACAAGCATCTGAAGTATAAGCTCTATAAATATAGGCCAAATCATCTTTTGAAGATAACCTTTTTGATTTATTTTTTCATAATCTGTCATTTCTTATTTACACACCCCATTTTTATTATTTTTTAAACACAAATTATCATTATATTTCACTGTATATATATGTCAATAAAACTAAAAAATGTTTTTATAAAAATACAATAATATAAATTATTTCAAAATTCTTAAGACTATTGACAACTAAACATAATCCTTGTATTATTGTATTAAGAGGTTAATACAATAATACAAGGAGCGTGATACTATTGAAAAAAGATTTCGATAACAATCTTCCTATATACATACAGATAATAGATGAAATAAAAATAATGATAGCTTCTGGAAATCTAAAAGCAGGAGACAAATTACCATCTGTAAGGGATATGGCACAAGAATTTGGTGTAAATCCAAATACAATGCAGAGAGCATTTTCAGAGCTTGAGCGTGAAAATCTTGTTTTTGCAGAGAGAACTTCTGGAAGATTTATAACAAATGATGGAGGGGTTATTGTGGAGCTTAGAAATATATTAGCTGAAAAAGAGCTTGAAAAATTTATGGAGTATATGAAAAAAATAGGCTGTACAGAAGATGAAGTCATTGAAAAAATTAAAAATATGAGCAGGAGTGAAAAATAGTATGGCAAATATAGTTGAAATTAAAAATCTTTCAAAAAGCTATGGAAAAAAATCTGTTTTAAAAGATATAAGTTTTACAATAGCAGAAGGTCAAATTGTAGGACTTTTTGGACCTAACGGCAGCGGAAAAACAACACTTTTAAAGACAATGGCAGGACTTTTAAAGGAATACTCAGGAGACTTAAAAATAGACAATGAAAATATAGGTATACATACAAAATCAGTAATTTCATATCTTCCTGAGAAAACATATTTCGACAAAAACATGACAGCAAAAAATGCAATATCAATATTTAAAGATTTTTATGCTGATTTCAATGAAGAAAAGGCAAGAAATATGTTGATAGACCTTTCACTTTCAGAAACACAAAAAATAGGAACAATGTCAAAGGGCATGCAAGAAAAATTACAGCTTATAATGGTTATGTCAAGAGACGCAAAACTTTATATGCTTGATGAACCCCTTGGAGGAGTTGACCCAGCATCAAGGGATTATATACTTGACACAATAATAAAAAACTATAATGAAAAAAGCTCAATTTTACTTTCAACACATCTTATACATGATGTTGAAAGAATATTTGACAAAGCTCTTTTTATAAAAAATGGAACTATTGTTTTAAATGAATATGTTGACATTATAAGAGAAGACAAAGGAATGTCTATTGACGAACTTTTCAGGGAGGTGTATAAATAATGTTTTTCAAACTTTTAAAATATGATTTAAAATCAATATATAAATCAATACTAATAATAGATATTGTTATGATTTTAGCTTGTGGTTTAACTCTTGGAACAGCAAATACAAGATTTAAAAACGATATTATACTTGGAATACTTGGTATGACTACATCATTTATAATAATAGGTGCAATAGTTGTATATTTTTATACTATATTAAAAAGATATAGCAAAAGTATTTATGGTAACGAAGGTTATTTATTAAATACACTTCCTGTCAAACCTTGGGAAATAGTTTTATCAAAAATAGTTTCAGCCATTATAATGGGAATATTGACACTTTTATGTGGTATATTATGTATATTTATATTTTTTATGAGTGTAAACATACATATATCGGACATAATATATTTATTTAATTATTACGGATATAATATATTTTTATCATTATTACTTTTTGGATTTATGTGTGTATTAGCAACAATAGTTGAAATAATAAAAATTTATGCTGTAATATCAATAGCCCATATAAGTATATTTGACAGATTTAGAGTTATATTTGGCATTGTTTTATACTTTATAATAATGCAGCTTGAAAGTCTTTTCATAGAATTTTCATTCGGAAATATACTTTATAATTTTGATAACTTAACAGAGCTGACACAGGCAAGTGAATTATTATCATCATTTAATATGTATAATATAGCTTCTATTATATATTGTATTGTTATGGGTATAATATGGTATTTTATATCTGTAACAGTTATAAACAAAAAACTTTATGTAAAATGAATAAGTACAACGGTTTACTAAATCAATATACTTTTATATTAGTGTAAATTATACAGAATATACAAAAAAATTGTATTGATTTTATTGACACCGTCATTAAATTGTGATAAATTATCTCATATAAAAATCAAGATAAACACTATGAAAAGGAATAGTAAATTCATGGAGGAATTCAGAGAGCTGTCGGTTGGTGAAAGACAGTATTCCAAAATGTTTTGAACTCGCCTTGGAGTGGCACACTGAAAGAAATTATAGGCTGTGCCGGAGGTTCACCGTTAAAAGAACAGGATATACGATTTTTTTCAAGTATCTGACGAGTGTACTCCAACTGGGAGTAAATAAGAGTGGTACCGTGGAAGTGTTATATAACCTTTCATCTCTAATATAATAGAGATGAAAGGTTTTTTTGATTTAAAGAACATTTAATTTTGGGGGAAATTAAATTTTTTTAAACTTTAACTTTGATTTTGGGGAAATTAAGAGTGGAAAGGAAGATTTTTTAATATGAAAAATTATCAGAAATACAGACCTTATGAAACAGTTGATTTAAAAGACAGAACTTGGCCTAACAAAAAAATCGAAAAAGCTCCTATATGGTGTAGTGTTGACCTTAGAGATGGAAATCAGGCCCTTGAAACTCCAATGGGACTTAATCAAAAGCTGAACTTTTTCAACTTCCTTGTAAAAACAGGATTTAAAGAAATAGAAATAGGCTTCCCTGCCGCTTCAGATACAGAATACGAATTTACAAGAGAACTTATAGAAAACAGACTTATACCTGATGATGTAACAGTACAGGTTCTTACACAGTCAAGAGGACATATTATAGAAAGAACTTTTAAGGCTTTAAGAGGAGTTAAAAAAGCTGTTGTTCATCTTTACAACTCAACATCAACACTTCAGAGAGATGTTGTTTTTGGAAACAGCAAAGAACAGACAATAGACCTTGCTGTATACGGTGCAAAACTTGTTAAAGAAATGGCTGCAAAATATCCTGAAACAGATTTCACATTTGAATATTCACCTGAAAGTTTTACAGGAACAGAAATGGATTTTGCTGCTGAAATATGTAACGCTGTAATAGATGTATGGGAACCAACACCAGAGAAGAAAGTTATAATAAATCTTCCTTCAACTGTTGAAATGGGAACACCAAACCTCTATGCAGACCAAATTGAATATATGGGAAGAAACCTTAAAAACAGAGAAAACGTTATAATAAGCCTTCATGCTCATAATGACAGAGGAACAGCCGTAGCAGCAACAGAACTTGCTATGATGGCAGGAGCTGACAGAGTTGAGGGAACACTCTTTGGAAATGGTGAGAGAACAGGAAACTGTGACATTATGAATGTTGGTATGAACCTTTTTACACAGGGAATTGACCCTGGACTTGATTTTAGTAACATAAATGATCTTATAGAAATTTATGAAAGCTCAACAAGAATGAACGTGCACCCAAGACATCCTTATGCTGGTGAACTTGTATATACAGCATTCTCTGGCTCACATCAGGATGCTATAAGAAAAGGTATGGAAGCTATGAAAAAACATCCAGACAGATGGGAAGTTCCATATCTCCCTATTGACCCTGTTGATGTTGGAAGAACATATGACCCAATTATCCGTATAAACAGCCAGTCTGGAAAAGGTGGAGTTACATTCATACTTGAACAGAACTATGGTCTCCATATGCCAAAATCTTTCCAGAAAGACGTTGGAGCAGTTGTAACTCATGTTTCAGATGAATTACAGTCTGAAGTAAGTCCAGAAAAGATTTATGAAATATTCAAACAGGAATATGTTGATATAAGAACACCATTCCAGCTTACAACACATCGTTCAACAACAGTTGACAGTGATTGGGATATAGTAAACATAGAGGCAGAAATACTTTATAAGGGTGAGAAACACTTTATAACAGGAGAAGGAAACGGTGTTGTTTCTGCATTCTGTCGTGCTATTGAAGATTTCCTTAATATACATATTGATATTATAGACTATCGTGGTCACTCAATGGAGCTTGGTACAAAAGCTAGAGCTATTTCATACATTGAGACAAGAGGAGAAAATGGTAAGAGATATTACGGAGCAGGTACATCAAGCAGTGTAAGCAAATCTTCACTTCGTGCCGTTGTAAGTACAGTAAATAAAATGCTTAGAGACATGGAAAAGACAGAGGAGGAATAAAAAATGGGAATGACAATGACACAAAAAATACTTGCTCATGCGGCAGGTCTTGAAAGTGTTAAAGCTGGAGAGCTTATACAGGCAAAACTTGACATAGTAATGGGAAATGATATAACAACAGCTGTTGCAATACCTGAATTTAAAAAAACAGGTGCAAAAAATGTTTTTGATAAAGACAAAGTTGTAATTGTACTTGACCACTTTACACCAAACAAAGATATTAAAGCTGCTGAACAGTGTAAATGTAGCCGTGAATTTGCCTTTGATAAAGAAATCAAAAATTTCTTTGACGTTGGTGAAATGGGTATTGAACACGCCCTTCTCCCTGAAAAAGGTATTGTTGTACCAGGAGATGTAATTATCGGTGCTGACTCTCACACTTGTACATATGGTGCTTTAGGTGCTTTCTCAACAGGTATAGGAAGTACAGACATGGCAATAGGTATGGCAACAGGTGAAGCATGGTTTAAAGTACCTTCTGCAATAAAATTTAATATTGTTGGAAAAATGCCTAAGAATGTAAGTGGTAAAGACGTTATACTCCACATTATAGGTCTTATAGGTGTTGACGGTGCATTATACAAATCAATGGAATTTGTTGGTGAAGGAATTAAAGAAATATCAATGGACGGAAGATTTACAATAGCAAATATGGCTATTGAAGCCGGTGCAAAAAACGGTATATTCCCTGTTGATGACCTTACAATAGAATATGTAAAAGAACATTCAAACAAAGAATATAAAGTTTTTGAAGCTGATGAAGATGCAGAGTATGAGGCAGAATATACAATAGATTTAAGTACATTAAGACCTACTGTTGCATTCCCTCACCTTCCAGAAAACACAAAGACAGTTGATGAAGCTGGAGATGTAAAAATTGACCAGGTTGTAATCGGTTCTTGTACAAATGGACGTTTTGAAGATATGAAAATTGCAGCTGATATTTTAAGAGGAAGACACGTTGCAAAAGGTGTAAGAACAATAGTTATTCCTGCAACACAGCAAATTTATCTTGACTGTATAAAAGCTGGATATGTTGAAGATATAATCAAAGCTGGAGCAATATTCTCAACACCAACTTGTGGCCCTTGCCTTGGTGGACACATGGGAATACTTGCAAAAGGTGAAAGATGTGTTTCAACAACAAACAGAAACTTTGTTGGACGTATGGGACATGTTGAAAGTGAAGTTTATCTTGCAAGCCCTGCTGTTGCAGCAGCCTCTGCAATAACAGGAAAAATAACAGACCCTGATAAATTGGAGGTAATTGAATAATGGAAGCAAAAGGAAGAGTTTTTAAATACGGAGACAATGTTGATACAGACGTTATAATACCAGCAAGATACCTTAATGTTTCTAGCGGTGAGGAGCTTGCAAAATACTGTATGATTGATATAGATGCAGACTTTGTTAATAAAGTTCAGAAAGGCGATATTATTGTTGCAAACAAAAACTTTGGCTGTGGTTCATCTCGTGAACACGCACCTCTTGCAATAAAATGTGCAGGAGTTAGCTGTGTAATAGCTTCAACATTTGCAAGAATATTTTACAGAAACGCTATAAATATTGGTCTTCCAATACTTGAATGTGATGAAGCTGCAAAAGATATTGAAGAAGGAAATGAAGTTTCAATTGATTTCAATACAGGTATAATAACAAACATAACAAAAAACAAAACATATCAGGCACAGGCATTCCCTCCATTTATACAGAAAATAATGGAGAATGATGGTCTTGTTGAATACACAAAGAGAAAAATAAACGACTGACAAAAAAGAGGTGTAATAAATGGCAGAATTTAATATAGCTGTTGTTGCTGGAGACGGTATAGGCCCTGAAGTTACAGGGGAAGCTGTCAAGGTACTTGAAAAAATAGGCGAAAAATTTAATCATACATTCAATTTTACATATGTTAAGGCTGGAGGCTGTGCTATTGATGAGTTTGGAAAATGCCTTCCTGAAGAAACTCTTGAAATATGTAAAAAATCTGACTCTGTAATGCTTGGTGCTGTTGGTGGTCCAAAATGGGATAATGTAGAAGGCTCAAACCGTCCTGAAAAAGCTCTTTTAGGACTTCGTGAGGGACTTGGTCTCTTTACAAACTTAAGACCTGCTACAATGCACAAGGCTCTTGCTGATGCCTGTCCTTTAAAACCTGAAATCGTTGAAGGCGGTCTTGATATAATGATAGTAAGAGAGCTTACAGGCGGTATATACTTTGGTGACAGAGGATACAGACAGGGAAGATACGGAGAAGAAGCTTATGACACAGAAGCATACAGCGAAAAAGAAGTAAAACGTATTGCAAAAAATGCTTTCGATGTAGCAATGCAGAGAAATAAAAATGTTGTAAGTGTAGATAAAGCAAATGTTCTTGAAAGTTCAAGACTTTGGAGAAAAACTATTGAGGAAGTTGCAAAAGAATATCCAGAAGTTAAACTTTCTCATATGTATGTTGATAATGCAGCAATGCAGCTTGTAAGAAATCCAAAACAGTTTGATGTAATAGTAACATCAAATATGTTTGGAGATATACTTTCTGATGAAGCAAGTATGATAACAGGTTCAATAGGTCTTCTTCCTTCAGCCAGCATAGGAGAAGGACGTCTTGGAATGTATGAACCTATACATGGCTCTGCTCCTGATATTGCAGGACAGAACAAAGCAAACCCTATTGCTGCAATACTTTCAGCTGCAATGATGCTTAAATATTCATTTAAAATGGATAAAGAGGCTGAAGCTATTGAAAATGCTGTAACAGAAGTTCTTGAAGCAGGTTATAGAACACCAGATATTATGAGCGAAGGCATGAAAGCAGTAGGCACAAAAGAAATGGGCGATATAATCGCTGAAACAGTAATGAAATAAATAAAAAATAAAAAGGACACATTAATGCGTCCTTTTTTTAATTAAATTTCAATTTCATATTTTTTAAGTTTATTATAAAGTGTATTTCTGCTAACTCCCAAAATATCAGCCGCCTTTGATATATTACCCTTAGTATATCTTGTAACAGTTATAATATGTTTTTTCTCAAGATTTTCAAGGGTTTCATAATTATTTACAGCTGATGAACCGGATTTATCTGTACCATCACCGTCTTTTATAGTCATGTTTATATATGAAGGTATATGTTGTTGCATAATTCTTGTACCTTCACACACATTGACAGCTCTCTCAAGGGCATTTTCAAGCTCTCTCACATTTCCCGGCCAGTCATACTGTCTCAATATATTCATAGCACTTTCATCTATTGAGAGAACATCTTTTCCAAGTTTTTTACTCATCATAGCTATTATATGTTTAACAAGTTTGTCAAGACTGTCTTTCTGCTCTCTTAAAGGAGTTGTTTTTATACCTAAAACATCAAGTCTATAATATAAATCCTGTCTAAAGCTGCCATCTCTACAAAGCTCTGACAAGTCTTTATTTGTGGCACATATAAGTCTTACGTTTACATCAAATACATTTTCCCCACCCATACGGCTTATACGTTTGTCCTGTATAGCCTTCATAAGTTTAACTTGTAAATCAAGAGGAAGTTCACTGACTTCATTTATAAAAAGTGTTCCACCATTGGCAAGTTCAAATTTTCCTGGACGACCTTCTATAAAGTTTTCTGTTCCATATTTTCTTTCAACACCAAAAAGCTCTCCTTCCAAAAGCTGTCTTGGTATTCCAGAACAATTTAATGTTACAAAAGGCTGTCCAGCTCTTGTTGATGCATTGTGTATAGCATTAGCAAAAAGCTCTTTACCAGTTCCGCTCTCTCCTTGTATAAGGACATTTGATGTACTTTGAGAAGCAATTCTTGCCATTTTTAATGTCTCAATAAATTTTTCATTGTTATCATTACCTATAATATCTTCAAAGGTAAATTTGGCATAGCTTCCAACCATGTCATTTACCATTTTTTTAACTTTCTTTATTCTTCTGAAAGTGTCAACAACTCCGGCAACATTTCCTTCTTCGTCTTTTATAGGATAAGCCGTTTTCTGAAGATGCATTATTGCACCAGTCGGATTTCTCACAATAAGCTCTTTCTCAACATATCCCACACCAGTTTTTAAAACTTCAAGTATCATAGGATTGAAATTCACAATATCAGAAATATGTTTTCCAATAGAAGTATTTCTATTTACATAAAGTATGTCTGCCGCCTCGCTGTTCATGTATGTTATAACACCATTTTTATCAATTATTATCATTCCGTCATTAACAGCTTCAACAATGGCATCTTGAAAATTTTGTTTTACTATAAGCTGATTATTTTTCTCTTTTACATATAATATATTTTCAATAGCATAAGACACAGCAACAACCATTCCCAATGTATGAGGATAAATTTTTTCTTTTGGTCCTGTAATACTTATAACACCTATAACAACACCATTAAGCCATATAGGACAGGCTGAACAACCCCATATTTTAAGTTCATTACAGTAATGCTCATTTCCTGTAACCTGAACAGCCCTAGCCTCATTTAAAGCAAGAGATATAGCATTAACTCCTGCATTTGACTCAGACCAATCTATTCCTTTTCTTACACAAGTATTTTTAATATCAGTCTCACCAACAACCTCTATAACTCTTGCATTTTCATCAGCTAAAGAAACAAGGAAACTTTTATCTTCCATGAATTTATATATTTTTTCCATGAAAGGTCTTGCACTTCCAAGAAGAAACTCTTTCTTTTCCAGAAGTTCTTCAAATTCTTTTTCGCCCATTGTTGTTCGGTCAATTCTTCTTTCAGGCTCAAGATTTCGCTCCTCGCATCTTTTATATGCCTTATCAAGTATTTTTTGTTTATAAATATCCATTTTAAATTTTACCTCCATTAACCAAGGGAAAACAAAAGCTCCTTCCCTCTTAATGTTTTTTTAAAATAATTATCAAAGATTGGAAAGTTCCTTTTCCATATCTGAAAGCCTTTTCTCCATATCTGAAATTTTATCAATATCCTTAAGTTTTGACATCATCATACTAGGTGAAGGGTCTGAATATACATTAGGTTTTATGTATTTTGAAAGTATAGGGAACATTACAATAGAAACAATTCCTCCAGCAAAACCATTATTATATAAATTTACACCAGAATATCCAAGACCTGCATGAAGTGTTACTGATGAATGTATAAATCCAGCAAAAACTCCAGCGATAAAACCATAAGTACCAGCAACAGGTGCCAATGTAGTTCCGAAAAGAGCTGCTAACTGGGCAGAAGGTAAATTAGGGTTCCACTGTTTTGTTATTCCTCCAAGAGCTATTCCAAGCATTATAGGAATTATATTTTTTGCGTGTTTTCCTTTAGCACCAAATCCTATTACAGTAAGTATACCACCTATCGTAGGACCATTAAGGTCTCCACCTATCAAAAGTATATAAGTTGTTGATATAATACCATTTATACCCATATTAATCAAAACAGCGTCCATTCCATCAAGAACAGTAAAATCATGAGTAGGACTTCCAGGACGTTTAAGTATATTTTTATAATTATTCCATGCATTTTTTCTATCTCTCATTATACCGCTTATTACAAACAATATGGAGATAGAATACAAAATAGCTGATATCTCTATATTATAACCTTCACTCCATTTAAGTGTAGTTGAAAATTCATAACCATAAGACTTTAAAATAGGAACCATTATAAGGGCCAAAAGACCTATGGCAAATCCACCATTATAAAGGCTAAGTCCATGAAGAAGTTTATCTGTATGGGCAGCAAGAAGAGGCATAACAAAACCAATTATAATTCCACATATAACAGATGTAATAATATGTTTAAAAGTGGCATCTCCACCATAAAAAAATGTTGTACTTATAAGAGGTGCAAGAGCTGTTGAAAGAAGGCTTATTATAACATACTTTGAAAATTTCTCTTTATTTACCAAACAAAAAATATATGTACCAAGTATAATAAACCACATGTTAAAAATATTTTTACCAAAAAATGAGAAACCTGACATAAGTCCTATTGTCAGTATTCCCCCTCCATTTAAAGGCACCTTGTTAAAATACATTATAAGTACAGTAACAAGAGTTACAACACTAACATTCATAAGAGCAGGGCCTACCCCTGCCAGATAGAAATAATCTGTTATAAGAATGTCGTTTGCTAACATAATTTTTACAAATCCATCAAATATTTCCTTTGGTGTAGCTAATATCAATCCTATTACAGCAAAAAAAATTGCATATATAAAAGCAAACTTATACCCGTTATCTGAAGTTTTGTTCATTTAGCAGTTCCTTTCCGTCAGTTTTTTATAAAATCAGTATATCACCTTATAATATATTTTTCAATTATTAGCTAAAATATATAAAATTGCATTTAAAAATATACACATTATTTTAAATTTAAACATATACGAAAGTTTTTTAAAAAAATGATAAAATTAAAGTTTAATATAAATAAAAAATAAATTTTGTGTATTTGTGTTAATACTACTAAAAAATTTTACAATCTGCTGTGAATATGTTATAATATTTTTGAATATTAAGACTTAATCTATAAACTTTAAAATATAATATTCCTTTAAAAATATTGGATATTATATTTGTACTGGAGGGATTTTTATGACAAAATCTATTATCACTATAGGAAGACAGTACGGCAGTGGTGGTCGTGAAATAGGAAGAAAACTTGCCGAAAAACTTGGAGTACCTTTCTATGACAAAGAGTTACTAAATGTAGCTGCAAAAAAAAGCGGTATATGTGAAGAATTATTTGAACATAATGATGAAAAGCCTACAAGCAGCTTATTATATTCTCTTGTAATGGGTAACTATGGCAGTGATAACCTTCCTTTTAACCATAAACTCTTTTTGGCACAGTTCGATGCTATAAGAAGTATTGCTGACAAAGGACCTTGTGTAATTATAGGAAGATGTGCTGACTATGCTCTTGAGGATTATCCTAACATTATAAATATATTTATTCACGCTGATATTAATATAAGAGTTAAACGTGCTATTGAACAGTACGGAATTGACACTGTAAAGGCTGAAGAAAATGTTTTAAAAACAGACAAGAAAAGAGCAAGCTACTATAATTTCTACTCCAGCAAAAAATGGGGAAGTCTTGAAAATTATGACCTTACAATAGACAGCGGATTTTTGGGAATAGATAAAACTGTTGACCTTTTAATTGATTTTATAAAATTAAAAGAAGCAGAATAAAATATAGCTTATTACAGCGGAAAGGTTTTCCTTTCCGCTTTTTACTTGATTTTTTCACTGATTTTATGTATATTATTTTAAGTATTTTAAAAAGTGTTTCGCTTTATTTTTTAGGAGGATTAAAATGGGAGAAAGCGTACTTGAAAGAATAAATGAGCTTGCAAAAAAAGCAAAGACAGAAGGTCTTACACCAGAAGAATTTGAAGAAAGAGAAGTTTTAAGACAAAAATATCTTGAAAATTTTAGAAAAAATTTCATAGAACAAATTCTTGAAAAAACATATATAATGGACGAACAGGGAAACAAAAGAAAACTTCAAAAGAAAAATAAATAAAAAAAAGCGGACTTTATTTAGTCCGCTTTTGCTATTGTTATATATTTTGGAGGAACATGCTCTGTAAGCCATATACCATTTTCAGATATATAAAACAAAATTCCGTCATTATGCATTGATTTAGTATCTATTTTTAAAACTATTGGATTTCCATGGCGTTTTCCAACTTTTACAGCTGTATCATAATCCTTAGAAAGATGCACATACTGTCTTCCCATTTTCATTATACCTCTTTTATATATATTATCTAATGATTTTGTAGCTGTTCCATGAAAAAGCACATCTGGAGGAATATCCTCTTTAAAATCCATTTCAACATCTATACTGTGTCCCTGATTTGCTCTTATTTTTGTTTTATCATCATTATAGCTATATCTTCCCTTTTCATCAGTTTCAACAATTTCATCAAGCTCCAAAGCTGTCAAAGAAAGACTTTCCAAAATATCTTTAACAGGTGCATATCCTTTTTTGTCAAGAGTTATATTTACCAAATCCGGTTTATGTCTAAGTATAAGACTTAAAAATTTACTTTTTTTGTTTAATTTATTTCTAGCCAAAAAAATCACTTCCCAAAAATTTCTCTAAATATGGCTTTACCTGCGGGAGTATGGGCAATACCACCTTTTGCAGTCTCTTTCAATTCCATTGGAAGCATTTTACCTACTTTATACATAGCCTCTATAATCTGGTCAACAGGTATAATACTTTTCATTCCAGCTAACGCCATATCAGCACTTATAATGGCATTTACAGCCTGTGAGGCATTTCTCTGAGCACAAGGAACTTGAACAAGTCCAGCAACAGGGTCACAAACAAGTCCCATAACATTCATTAAAGCTATTGAAACAGCCTCAACACACTGACTTCTTGTTCCCCCTTTCATCTGAACAGCAGCAGCGGCAGCCATAGCAGCAGCAACGCCACATTCAGCTTGACAACCACCTTCAGCACCGGAAACAGTAGCATTTCTTGTTATTACAGCACCAATTCCAGAAGCACATAAAAGACCATCAAGAACATCTTTTTTTGAAAGATTTAAGGCTTCCTCAAGAGATATTATAACTGCCGGTATTATACCGCAAGAGCCGGCTGTTGGTACAGCACATATTTTACCCATAGATGCGTTGACCTCGCTACAAGAAAGAGCTCTAGCCATTACTTTATTTATAAAATCACCACTTAATGTGTCACCTTTAACTGTGTAATCATAATGAGTTTTTGTTATACCCTCAATAAGACCTCCTGCTGTTTTTCTAGCCTCAAAAAGAGCATTTTTTGCAGAGCTTTTCATAACTTCATATCTTCGTTCCATTTCTTTATATATATCATCATAGGAACACTCTGTTAAAGCTGATTCAGTTTCAAGAATTATCTGTGAAAGAGGAACATCTCTTTCCTCTGCCATATTAAAAAGTTCACTTATATTATTATAACTCATCAAAAAACCTCCTTAATCACAAAATTATACATTTATTGCCTGAACACTTATAATATTTTCAATTTCTCTTAAAGCATTTACAACACATTCTGGTATTTCACCATCAGTTTCTATTACAGTACAAGCATTTTTTCCCCTTGCTGTTCTACTAAGTTTCATAACAGCAATATTTATATTGTGATTAAAAAGTACCTTTGATATATTACTTATAACACCTTTTTTATCATACTGATTTATAATTAATGTTGGGGCTGTGGCATTAAACTCTGTGTCAAACTCATTTATTCTAACTATTTTTATCTGTCCTCCTCCTATTGAAGAACCCCAAACATTGCACTCTTTTCCGTCATCAAATGTAAATGTTATCTTTACAGAATTTTCATGCATATCATCAAGCTCTGTTGTATAAAAATCATACTCAATACCCTCTTTTTTAGCTATTTCAAAGGCATCAGCCAATCTCTCATCGTACTCAAACATTCCAAGAGCACCAGCAACAAGAGCAATATCTGTTCCATGTCCTTTATAAGTATCTGCAAAAGAACCATGAAGACCAAAAGACACTTTTTTAAAAGGTCTTTCGGCAATAAGTCTTGCAATTCTTCCCAACTTTGCAGCACCTGCTGTATGAGAACTTGAAGGGCCTATCATAACAGGACCTGTTACATCAAATATACTTATATTCATGTACATACCTCCATTAAAATAAATTTGTCTTTATACAACGCACAAAAAATTAAAATTGTCTTTAATTTGATTATATACATCAAATGAATATAAATCAATTGTACAGTATATAAAATATATTACCCCTTTTTTATGACAAATAAATAAGGCATACCAATTTTTTTGGTATGCCTTAATAATATCACATTAAGAAACTGAGTTTCTGGAAAAGTCCTACAAAGAATATTATAAGAACTATAAGTGGAAGTATCCATGTAACATAAAATCTTGTGCCTTTAGGGAATTTTATACCAATACCCTCATCAGCCTCTTTTGTGAAGTTTTCCCAACCCCAGCCATATCTTGATGTACAGAAAGCAAGATATACAAGAGAACCAAGTGGAAGTAAACAGTTACTTACAACAAAGTCCTCAAGGTCAAGTATTGCACTTCCCTCTCCTAAAGGCTGGAATGATGACCATAAATTATATCCAAGTACACAAGGTATTGAAACTATTATTATAATAAAAAGATTTATAATAACAGCTTTTTTTCTTGTCCAACCCCAAAGGTCTATTGCAAAAGAAATTATATTCTCAAAAACAGCAATTACAGTTGAAAGAGCTGCAAATGACATAAATACAAAGAATAAAGCTCCCCAAAATCTTCCGCCAGCCATTGAGTTAAATATATTAGGAAGAACCACAAATATAAGTTTTGGGCCTTCTGTTGGGTTAAGACCAAAAGCGAAACAAGCTGGGAATATTATAAGACCTGATGTGAATGCAACAAATGTATCAAGTATTGTAACATTTATAGCTTCACCTGTAAGTCTGTGGCTTTTATCAATATAGCTTCCAAATATAGCCATAGCACCAATACCAAGGCTTAATGTAAAGAAAGCCTGTCCCATAGCAGCAAATACAACTTCTTTAACACCATGCTCCATTATTTTATTAAGACTTGGTATAAGATAAAATTTAAGACCTTCTGAAGCTCCTGGAAGTGTTACAGAACGAACAACAAGTATTATCATTATGAAAAGAAGACAAGTCATCATTGTCTTTGTAATCTTTTCAACACCATTCTGAAGTCCCATTCCACAAACGCCCATACCGATTAATACAGCAATAATCATCCAAAATGTCATTGTTCCAGGCTGTGAAAGCATGTTTCCAAACATATTACTTACGCCATCTGTATCAAGTCCAACAAATCCGCCTGTTGCCATTTTATAGAAATAATAAAGCATCCAGCCAGCTACTGTTGTGTAGAACATCATAAGTACATAGTTTCCTAACATACCGAAATAACGGTATACATGCCATTTTGTGCCCTTTGGTTCAAGAACATTAAATGAAAGTGCAGCACTTTTTCTACTTGCTCTACCAACGGAAAATTCCATTACCATAATAGGTAAACCAAGTACAAGTAAGAAAAATAAATAGATAAGTACGAATGTTGCACCACCATAAAGACCTGTTATGTAAGGAAACCTCCAAACATTTCCTATACCTATGGCACAGCCTGCAGAAATAAGCAGGAAACCGAGCCTTGAGGCAAAGTTTTCTCTTTTTTCCAAAATTTATTCCCCCTTTATTTTTAAGGCTTTTAAAATATTTTTTGTATATAAATACATTTTAAAAGCCATCCTTTAAATAATATATTGTTTATGTTTTTTTGTAAATACAAAATCACAAATCAGTGTATATTTTTTTACAGAAATCAAAAAATTCTGTATATTCCTGTATAAACATAGAATTTTTTAAAGCTACAAAATTAAATTCCCTTTTTATAGAATAATTTTTTATATTCAATTGGCAAAGTTCTCCCCTCTCAATTTCCGACTTTGCCGCAGCTTTATAAAGAAATGTTATTCCCATATTATCTTTAACAAGATTTTTTATTGTATTAAGATTACCTATCTCCATATAACTTTCAAAACTGTTAATACTTCTGTTTTGTTCTATTAGATAATCCTCAAAAATACTTCTTGTACCTGAACCTGGTTCTCTTGCTATAAATCTTTCTTTAAAAATATCTGAAAACTCAATCTCTTTTTTAGCAAATCTATGTTTTGGAGATACAACACCTATAAACTCCTCCACTGAAAAGAGCCTGTAATCATAATCATTTTTATCAAACTTTCCCTCTATTATGGCAAAATCTATTTTTCCCTCTTTAATCATATTTATAAGCATCTCTGTATTATCAACTTGCATTATAATTTTAGCATCAGGATTTTTTATAATATAATTTCTTAAAGGTATAGGCATTACATACTCCCCAATAGTTAATGTAGCACCAAAATTTATTTTTTTGCCTATAAAGGGAAATTCTTTTATTTTTTCTTCAATTTTTACACTATCATTATATAAACTTCTTAAAAGTTCTCTCAAAACTTTGCCTTGTTCTGTAATATTAAGGTTTTTACCTGTATATGTAAAAAGTTTTATATTATAAAGACTTTCTATATAGTGTATATGATGAGTTACAGCAGGCTGTATCATATGAAGATTTTTTGCAGTTTTTGTATAATTCATAGTATTACAAAGCTCAAGGAATGTTATAAATCTTTGGTCAATCATTTTATCACCTCTAAAAATTTATTATCAATCCATTTGCTTTTCATTTTCTTCATATATAACATATTTACCATTTCCCTTTTCTATTGCCTCAAAAAGAGCTGTTTCTGCTTTCTGATAAAGAGCTTCAAATGTTTCTCCGTCTTTAGGGTATCGACTGACACCTACACATACTTGTATTGAACATTCTAATTCACTATTCCTGTATATACTTTTTAATGTATCCATAACCTCATTTATATTGACAATAAGCATACTTTTTGATGCGGCAAATTTCGTAAATACAGCAAATCTACTCTCACTTATTCTAGCTATAACATCACTTTTATCATAGGCACTAGATAATTTACCAGCAATATCGCTTATTACAGCTTCTGAAAATTTTATACCCATAACTTCTTTAAGGTGGTTAAATCCTCTTATATCAAATATTATTACTGCTTTTTTTACAACCTCAAGACTCTCTGTTATGTCATCATCAACAACAAGTTGCATACCTTCTCTTGTATAAAATCCTGTAAAACTGTCACGTCGTCCCTTTATTATATTTTCATGATTTTTTATATTATCTATGTTATAAATTATACCTATGACTTTATATATTTTGTTACCATCAGTACGCAAAGCTCCAACTTTAACTTTAAACCATGCATAAGTATTTTCAGGTTTCTTTTTAAATCTTACATCTTCCTCTATTCCCAGCTCTCCTTTAAATATTCGGTCAAACATATTACAGAATTTTTCTTTATCTTCTGGGAATATGCCATCAACTTCTATTGATTTTCCATCTGATGAAAGTCTTAAAGGATTATAACCTATTTTAAATCTAACATTATCAGAAACACCAATATTTCCTCTATTGCTATCCCATTCAAAAATAATATTATCAGACCAGTTTACAATCTTAGAAAATCTTTCTTCGCTCTTTTTAAACTCTTCCTGATACATTTTATCAACGGTTATATCTATAAGAATTGTATACATCCATCTCTTACCATTTCCGTCACTTACAACTCTACTTCTATCTTTAACCCATATTATTGAAGAATCAGGACGAACTATTCTATATTCAATATCTTCAATATCACCATCTTCTTTAATGTCCAAAACTATATCTCTAACATAATCTACATCATCAGGATGTATCATTTCCATATATCTTCCGTCATAAGCGTATTCCAAGTCTCCTCTTGAACACTTCATTAATTTAAGAAAACTTTCACTTACAAAATAAAGTTCACAGAACTCATCAACGGTACATCTTATCATTCCTCCTGGAATATTAGATGTAAGTATACTAAAATCATTGTTTAGATTTTTAAGTTTGTTTGTATTTAGCTGTATGTTATCCATAAGATTATTAAATGTTTTTGCTATAAGTCCCAACTCATTGTCTTCATCATATTCCATTCGTATACTATAATCACCTTTATATACACCCTCTGTGGCTATGGTCATTTTTTTCATAGGTATAGTTATACTTCTCATATAAATAAAAAATGCTATTGCATCAAAAATAAGTATTACAAAAACAAACATTACAACAACTTTACTTGTCACATTAAGAGGGGCAAAAACTTCATCTATATTTACATTACCCACAACATACCAACCAGTTTTATTTATATTACTATAAAAGGCTATTTTTTTAATGCCATCAATGTAATAGGAGAAAAATCCTTCATCCTCACCCTTTTCAGTTACTGCATTCCATTCTTTAGGAAAAGTATTTTTTGCATCTGAAGAAATCTCATTTATATAATTTCCTACATAAGGACCTTTTGAAGCAACAGAAAAATTTTGAGAATCTATAACAGATATATAACCTGTTTTATAAAATTCTGATTGGTCAGAAAGTCTTATAAGATATTCCAAGTCTATACTCATTGTAGAATATCCAATATATTCATTAGCATAATATATTGGAACACCTATTGAAAAAATTGTTTTTCCTGTATCACTCTCAATATTTGCATCAGAATAAACAACACCTTTATATTCTGTGCTTTTCATTTTATTAGCCTTTTCAAATTTTGAAATATTTTTTTCATGTCTATCTTTGCTTGAAAAAACAACTTGATTATTACTACTTACTATATCAATTGCAATTATATAATCACCATTATCAACACATGAATTTATTACATCTTTAATATGAACATAACTTTCATGGTTATAATAATTCAAATTTTCATTTGTATTTAAAATATAATCTTTTACTTCTGTAATATTTGATATTGTATCAAGTGTTAACTTTTTTTGGTCAAAAAATGATTCCACTGTACTCTCATATATATGCACAGAGGAACTAAGACTCTCAAGTATTTCATCTTCTGTATTTTTGTTATATGTATGATTTATTATAAAGGAAACCAAAATAACAGGAAGAACAGAAAATATTATTATAACAGCAAACATTTTGCTTCGTATTTTCATAAATTACCCTCTTTCTAAATTAAAAAAGATTTTATGTAACTTAAAATATATCATAAATAAGTATATTTTTCCATAAAGCCAAAGAATTAATTGCATTAAAATAATATTTTTAAAAAAAATAAAAAAATTTTTTAAAAATGTGGAACAAAATAAAATATGTCCCGTCTGTATTAATGTAAACATTGAAAAACTAGATTTAATTATTTATATAAAAAGGAGAATTTACTATGAAAAAGAATTTAGGAAGATTTATATTAACAACAATGGCGGCAGTTTCTGTACTTTCAATGACAGCTTTTGCTGAAGACTCAACAGTAGTTGGTTACGGTGACCCTGTATCTGCTGAGACAGCTGAGAAAGCTGCTGAAGACGGAATTATGCTTATAAACGAAACAGCTACTGATAAACCAGTTGAAGTACAGAAAGCATACACAACAGAAGCTGGAAAAATCACAACTATAACAACAGAAACAAAAGAAGATGGCGAATTTGCTACAATAACAATTGAAAACGAAGATATGGGAATGGTATTTACAACATCAACAGCAACAGTTGTTTATGATGCAAAAGACGGAAGCATCAAAACTGTTAAAGACCTTACAGAAGGTATGGAA
Source organism: Tyzzerella sp. An114 (assembly GCF_002161055.1). Lineage (GTDB taxonomy): Bacteria > Bacillota > Clostridia > Lachnospirales > Anaerotignaceae > Fimicola > Fimicola cottocaccae. Next base: position 12,871 of record NZ_NFLT01000009.1, on the reverse strand, counting down.
ATAACAGCTGTACTTCCTTCAAACTCAATAATGACAATGAGTATTCCTCCAATGACACCATCAGCAGTTGGATTTGTTATGAATGCTGAAGGAACAACTGTAATGACAGGAAAATTCAACGATGAACTTGTAAATGAAGACAACACACTTAAACTTAACATTGCAGAAGATACATCAATAGTATCAATCACAGGAACAAAAAATATTCTTACAGCAGAAGATATTAAAGGAAGCGACGCTCTTGTAATTTATGGAGCATCAACAAGAAGTATTCCAGCACAGACAACACCTATCAAAGTAGTTTTACTTCCAGCAATAGAAACACCTGCTGTTGACAATACTACAAATGTTGATACAAAAGCTATTGAAACACCTGCTGCTACTGCTGTTGCATTAAGAGATACAGCTGTTGAAGCTGGTTTTGAAGTAAAATGGACATCAAATGAAGCTCCTGTTGTACTTGAAAAAGATGGTGTATCAATATCTGTTACACTTGGAAGCACAGCTTACACAGTAAATGGTGAAGCAAAAACATTTACATTACCAGTTGCTCTTGAAAACGGTAGCATGGTAGTTTCATCAGAAATATCTGAATTTTTAAAATAATTGATTAAATAGTCCCCAAAACCTAATTAAACATACATCACACAACAATCAAAAGACACCCTTTTAAAAAAAGGGTGTCTTTTGCAATATAAAAAGCCTTAATCGGGGAATTAAGGCTTTTATAAAGTTATATATGGGAATAAATATATAACTAAATCATTACTTCTTTGACTGTCTTTTCGGGCAAATCATTTGTAGGAGAAAAAAATGATATAAAACAGCCATAAAGGGTACAGTAATGACTTCAGGCTAAAAAAAGATTGGAGGTTCTTTTTTTATATAATAAGCAGAATTTTATTCATTCTACATATTACCAAAAATTATTCAAATCAATATAAATCAAATAAAAAAGGCATCAAACAAAATACATTTCAAATGTATTTTATCTGACGCCATTGTCTTTTTACTTATTTAATTTATGTTTATATATTGCACCATTTAACACTTTTAGTCAACATATAAAATATATAAAAAATAAATTTAAAACACACATATTTTTTTACATTTTTTAACTTTATAAAAACCCATTATTTATTGTATACAATAAGGTGTATACTTAATTATATAATTTTATACGGATTTTATTCTTCTTCAGATTTTATCATCTCTATAAACTGTTTTGCTATACGTGGAGAACGTCCATTTCTTCTTACAGCATAACTTTCAGCTTTAAAAGCAAGCTCATCTCTATCCATTTTTATTCCATAATTGTCAGCAAGACCATTTACAACCTCAATAAATTTTTCTTTATCTGGTTTTTGGAATGTTACAGTAAGGCCAAAACGTTCACTTAATGATACAAGTTCCTGTATTGTATCATTAACATGAAGGTCGTCACCATCTCTATCTCCAAAGCTTTCTTTTATAAGATGTCTTCTGTTACTTGTAGCATATATAGCAAGATTTCCCGCCTTAGCAGAAACAGAGCCTTCCAATATAGCTTTTAAAGCAGCAAAATCATCATCATTTTGAGTAAAAGAAAGGTCATCTATAAAAAGTATAAATTTTAAAGGATTTAAACTTAATGTATCTAAAAGGTCAGGCATAAGTCTGAGCTGATTTTTTCTAAGTTCTATAAGTCTTAAACCTCTATCTATAAACTCATTAGCAATAGCCTTAACACTTGAAGATTTTCCAGTTCCACTATCACCATAAAGCAAAACATTTGCAGCTGGTTTTCCCTCTATAAGTGCTATTGTATTATCAATAACAGCTTTTCTCTCTCTTTCATATCCACCTAAATCAGAAAGTCTTGTTTTATCTGGATTTTTAACAGGAACAATACTTGTTCCCTCTGGAGTTTCTTTAAGCATAAATGTATGATATTTTGCAAATATACCGTATCCATGAGAATGTATATTTTTTATTCTATCTTTATAAATTTTTACAAAGTCATAATCTGATGTTCTCCAATCAGCAAAAAATCCACTGTATGGTATTTCTGATTTTATTTCAGCACTTGTAACTTTACTTAAATTTTCAAGTATTTTAAGTTCATTTAAAAGGCAATCTTCAAGTATTGTATCAACATCATTATTTTGAGATTTTTTAAGCATATATATATTTTCGTCCTCAAGAACAATATTAAGTATATAATCACTAAAATTAATATTACTCTCAAAAAGTTTTGATACAAACTCAGAATAAGCTCTAACAGCTTCTGAAACATCTTTATCCATATTTTCTGTCATATCAATAAATTTATTTATAACAGGGTCTTTTAATAAATTTCTGAATATAACCATAGAATATATAGCACTTTTAATTTTTTCTGCTTTCTCCATAACAATTCCCCCATAATATTAATTAAAACTGTATTCTGTATATTTATATTATAATGATTTTTAACCGTCAATTAAAGTATTTAAAATAAAACAACCCTACTGTGAGGAGCAGTAGGGTTGCTTTATTGGTGTGATGGAGTATTGCTAAGATAAAAAATCCTAACAACTATAAAAAATATTATATCCTTAAATTGGAACTATGTAAATATTTATAATACATCAATTTAAAATATTTTTTACCTTATCTATATACAATTTTCTTATAGAATTATACTCTCCTAAACCTTTTATTATGCAATTAACATTAAAACCTTCTTTTTCAAATATATTTTTCCATGAGTCCTCCTCATCTCCTGCCATATCATTGACAGCATGGTCCCCAGCCACAAGCATAAAAGGAGTTAATATTACATCTTTATAACTTTCTCTCTTTAATGCACTTATAACAGACTCCACTTCCGGATAACCTTCAACAGTTCCCATAAATCCATTTTTAAATCCTCTGTCTTTCATCATATAATCAATAGCAGCATATATACTGTTTGCTGGGTGACCTGTTCCATGTCCCATAAATACAATAGCATTATTATCATTACTATTTTCAAATTCACATTTCAAACAATCAACAATTTTTTGATTATCTTCTGTACCATAAAGTAAAGGCTCTCCAATAACAATCTCTTTAAACATATGTTTTTTGCTCTCTGCCATAGTTTTAAATTTTTCATATTCAAAACCATTCATAATATGAGTTGGCTGACACACAACTTTTTCATATCCATCATTTTTAAGTTTATCAAGGGCAATTTCAACATTATCAATTTCAATATTCATGGTTTCTTTAAGTTTTTTTATTATAAAACCACTTGTAAAAGCACGTCTTACTTCATACTCTGGGAAATTTTTCTGTATATCTTTTTCAAGGGCTTCAATATTTTTCTTTAAAGTGTCTTTGTAGCTTGTTCCAAAGCTAACAACAAGTATAGCTGTATTCATATTATCACCTTTAATAAATTTTTATTTAAGATTATATCAGAAAAAAACTTCAAAAAAAAGAAAATCAGATTTATATCTGATTTTCTTTAAAATATTTATTTTGAAATCTTATCAAGTATATCAATGACTTCATTTATTTTGTCATCTCCGCCACCTTCAGCAATGGCATTTTTAACACAAGACTTCATATGTGCTTTTAATATCTCTTTATTAGCACGTCTTAAAACAGCCTCTGTTGCCAATATTTGATTTGAAATATCTATACAATATCTGTCATCATCCACCATTTTCATAATGCCTTCCAACTGACCGGAAGCAGTTTTTAAAAGTCTTTTAATTTGGTTTTTGTCTGCTTGCATAAAAACCTCCAAAAATTATTTTATATCAATTACTTTATATCCTGCATCAGTAACAGCCTGAACGAGAACTTCATCATCAACATCTTTTGAAAGTGTACAGTATGCGGCTTTATCATCAAGGCTTACTTTTGCAGTAACTCCCTCAATATCATTTAAAGCTTTATCAACTCTACCTGTACAGTGGTTACACATCATACCTTCAATAATCATTGTTTTTTCCATAATAACTATCTCCTTTTCATCTGTTTTATTATTTTCAATTTCTTTATCATTATAAACATTTTCACCTTTTTTGAAAGAAGGCTTAAAAAGTTTAAGTCTTAAAGCATTAGACACAACGAAAAATGAACTTAAACTCATTGCAGCAGCTCCAAACATAGGATTTAATTTTATACCAAAGCTACTGAAAAATACTCCAGCAGCAAGGGGTATTCCTATTGTATTATAGAAAAACGCCCAGAATAAATTTTCTTTTATATTCTTTATTACAGCTTTACTAAGCTGTATAGCAGAAACTGCGTCAAGCAAGTCACTTTTCATAAGAACAATATCAGCAGACTCTATTGCAACATCAGTTCCGGCACCTATGGCAATACCAACATCAGCCCTTGCCAATGCAGGAGCGTCATTTATACCGTCACCTATCATGGCAACTTTTTTTCCACTTTCCTGTATACGTCTTACTTCTCTCTCTTTATCCTGTGGCAAAACCTCTGCCACAACATGAGGTATTCCCGCTTGTTTTCTTATAGCTTCAGCTGTATTTTTATTATCACCTGTAAGCATATAAACATCAATACCCATATTTATAAATTCTTGTACAGCCTTTTCACTTGTAGATTTTATAACATCAGCAGCGGCTATTATACCAAGTATTTTTCCTTCCTCAGCAAAATATAAAGGTGTCTTTCCCTCTTTTGAAAGTCTCTCTCCATCAATCTCAAGACCTTTTGTATCAATATTATTTTCAATCATCATTTTAATATTACCAGAGTATATTTTTTTACCATTATAATATCCATAAACTCCCTGACCGGCAACAGCTGTAAAGTTTTCTATACTGTCGACTTCAATATTTTTTGATTTTGCAAACTCTGTGACAGCATCAGCAAGAGGATGTTCAGAAGCCTTTTCAATAGCATAGGCAGGTCTTAAAAGTTTATTTTCAAAAACTCCAGGAGCAAGTATAACATCTGTCACTTTCGGTTTACCCTCTGTTATAGTTCCTGTTTTGTCAAGTATTATAGTATCTATCTCATGGGCAATTTCAAGGCTCTCAGCAGACTTTATAAGTATACCGTTTTCAGCTCCCTTTCCTGTTCCAACCATTATAGCAGTAGGTGTTGCAAGACCTAAAGCACATGGACAAGATATTACAAGAACAGCAATTCCTATTGAGAGAGCAAAAGCAAAACTTTGACCTACCAAAAGCCAAATAACAGCAGATATAATTGCTATTGTTATTACAACAGGTACAAAAACACCACTAACTTTATCAGCTAATTTTGCAATAGGAGCTTTTGAGCCGGAAGCCTCCTCAACAAGTTTTATAATCTGTGATAAAGCTGTATCTTCTCCAACTTTTGTTGCTTTAAATTTAAAATATCCTGATTTATTTACAGTAGCACCAATTACCTTATCACCTTTATTTTTTTCAACAGGTATACTCTCCCCTGTTATAGCCGACTCATCAACAGCAGAACTTCCCTCAATAATGACACCGTCAGCCGGTATACTTTTTCCTGGTTTTACAATTATTATATCACCTAAAACTATATCATTAGTTGATATTTCAATTTCTTTTCCATCCCTCTCAACAATAGCAGTTTTAGGAGCAAGGTCAATAAGTTTAGCTATTGCGTCAGATGTTTTACCCTTTGAGCGAGTTTCAAGATATTTTCCAACAGTAATAAGTGTAAGTATCATTCCCGCAGACTCAAAATAAAGCTCCATAGCGAAAGTATGAGCAATTTCCATTTCACCATGTCCCATATGATAACCCATCTGGAAAATAGCATATATACTATAAACAGCCGCAGCAGTCGAACCTAAAGCTATTAAAGAGTCCATGTTAGGAGCTCTCATAAAAAGAGTTTTATATCCAACTTCAAAATATTTTCTGTTTATATACATTATAGGAAGTGTCAAAAATAGCTGTGTCAAAGCAAAAACCATTATATTTTCATGGTCAGTCAATATTGAAGGCAGAGGAAAGCCCATCATGTGACCCATTGAAATATAAAAAAGAGGTATCAAAAACAAAAATGATAACTGCAATCTCTTTTTCATATTCTTCATTTCTTCCTCAATAGGTTTTATACCTTCAGAGTTTTGACTGTTGCTCTTTTGTCCCTTTACAGAAGCACCATATCCGCCTTCTATAACAGCATTTATAATTTTATCATCGCTACATAAATTATCATCATACTCAACAGTCATTGAATTTTGCAAAAGATTTACATTTACATTTTCAATGCCTTGAAGTTTACATACACTTTTTTCAACATGAGCAGAACAAGCACTGCAAGTCATACCTGTTACATCAAATTTCTGTTTCATTTTAAGCCTCCTTTATACCCCAGGGGGGTGTGGTATATATATTTAATTATATATATTAAATCAAATATGTCAATATAGAAATGTCGATAAATTTTATCACATTTATTTTTGACGGATTTTGACTGTTTTATTTTTCAATCAGTCAAAATCAACTAAAAGTATGATATAATTTTATTACAAACGTTGAAAAACCCAAAACTGTCGTCATATTATATAAGAAACATGATTGATTTTGATTGTTTCATATGCATTAATGTGATTGATTTTGATTGTTTTTGGTGGTATATTATTATTACAGGGAGAGGATAACATGTTAACCGAAGAAAGATTCAATAAGATTTTAAAAATTATTGACGAAAAGAAATCAGTTACTGTACAGGAACTTACTGAATTATTAAACTCCTCAGAGTCCACAATAAGGAGAGACCTTAATGCTCTTCATAAATTGGGAAAATTAATAAAAGTACATGGCGGAGCAACTGCCATTGATATGGACTATAATACAAAAGATTTTGAGGTCTCTGTAAGATATGACCTTAACAAAGAACAAAAGAAAAAAATCGGAGCTTATGCAGCCTCTTTGATAGAAGAAAATGATTTTATATACATTGACGCAGGCACAACAACAGAATTTATGATTGACTATATAACAGAAAAAAGTGCTGTTTTTGTAACAAACGCCATAACTCATGCTGTAAAACTTTCAAATAGAGGTTTTAAGGTATTTGTAACTGGAGGAGAATTTAAGAATACAACAGAAGCTCTTATTGGAAATGAAACAGTTGAAAATCTCAAGAAATATAACTTTACAAAAGGATTTTTTGGAGCAAATGGTGTTTCAAAAAGAGCAAATTTAAGCACACCTGATGTTACAGAAGCATTAACCAAAAAAGGAGCAATAGCCCAATGCCGAAAAAGCTATATACTCTGTGACTCATCAAAATTTGGCAAAATATCATCAGTAACATTTGGTAAACTATCAGAGGCAATTATAATAACAGATAAGCTGACTGACGAAGATATTAGAAAAGAAACAGAAGTAGTGGAGGTAATATGATATGATTTATACTGTTACTTTTAATCCATCATTGGACTACATTATAAATGTTGAAAATCTCAAAATGGGTGAGACAAACAGAAGTTCATCAGAAATGATTTTAAGCGGTGGAAAAGGAATAAACGTGTCCACTGTACTTAAAAATCTTGGTTTTGAAAATGTCGCTCTTGGATTTATTGCTGGATTTACAGGAAAAGAAATTGAAAATGGAGCAAAAGAATTTGGCATAAACACAGATTTTATAGAATTGAGAGAAGGTTTATCAAGAATAAATGTAAAAATAAAAGCAGATAAAGAAACAGAAATAAACTGCACAGGTCCTTCAATAAGTGCTGATGAACTTGAAATGCTTTACAGTAAACTTAGAGAGCTTAAAGAGGGAGACATTCTTGTTCTTGCAGGAAGTGTTCCACCTTCACTTCCACAGGATATATATGAAAAAATAATGGAAATGCTCCAAAATAAAGGTATTAAAATAGCAGTTGATGCCACAAAGGATTTACTTTTAAATGTACTTAAATACAATCCTTTCGTTATAAAACCAAACAACCATGAGTTAGGAGAAATGTTTGGAGTTGTTCTCAAAACAGAAGAAGAAATAATAGAGTATGCAAAAAAACTTCAGGATATGGGAGCAAGAAATGTTCTTATATCAAGAGCCGGAGACGGTGCAATAATGATTACAGAAAATGGCGAAATATACAAAAGTGCTGCACCAAAAGGAACAGTTGTAAACTCAGTAGGTGCTGGAGATTCAATGGTTGCAGGATTTATTGCAGGATATCTTAATAATGGAAGCTATGAAGAAGCATTCAAAACAGGTGTTGCAACTGGAAGTGCCAGTGCTTTTTCAAAATATTTAGCTACAAAAGAAGAAGTTTTAGAAATCTTAAAGAGATTATAAATCAAGGAGGAGTTATTTTGAAGATAACAGAATTGCTGAAAAAAGAATCAATAATGCTTAACGCCTCTGTTTCATCAAAAGATGATGCCATAAACACACTTGTTGAGCTTATGGACAAAGGCGGACATCTTTCAAGCAAAGAAGATTATAAAAAAGGAATTTTAGCAAGAGAAGCATCAGGAACAACAGGTATTGGAGACGGTATAGCAATACCTCATGCAAAAGTTTCAGCTGTTAAAAATCCTGGACTTGCATCAATGACAGTTCCTAGTGGTGTTGATTATGAGGCTCTTGACGGAGAAGTATCAAATCTTTTCTTTATGATTGCAGCACCAGCAGAAGGTGCAGACCTTCATATAGAAGTTTTACAGCGTCTTTCAATGCTTTTAATGGACGAAGATTTCAGAAAAAATCTTATGAACTCCAAAACAGCAGAAGAATATCTTGATGTAATAGATAAAGCTGAAAGAAAAAAATTCAGTGAAGAATATGCAGAGGAAACTCCAGCAAAAACAAATGAATTTTATGATGTTCTTGCAGTAACAGCTTGTCCAACAGGTATTGCTCATACATTTATGGCTGCTGAAAACCTTATGAAAAAAGGGGAAGAAATGGGTATCAGCATAAAAGTTGAGACAAACGGTTCTGGCGGAGCAAAAAATGTACTTACAAAAGAAGAAATTGAACACGCAAAATGTATAATTGTTGCAGCAGATAAAAAAGTTGAAATGAACCGTTTTGACGGAAAGAAAGTAATAGTGACAAAAGTTGCAGACGGTATTCATAAAGGTGAAGAACTTTTAAAACGTGCTATGGCAGAGGATGCACCAATATTCCATGCTGACCACAGTGAAGATGACAGCAGTGAAAAAGCTGGCGGAAGCATTGGACATCAAATATATATGCATCTTATGAACGGTGTATCACATATGTTACCATTCGTTATTGGAGGCGGTATACTTATAGCTTTAGCTTTCCTCTTTGACGATTTCACAATAGACCCAAGTAATTTCGGAAGTAACACACCATTTGCTGCATTTTTAAAATCAGTAGGTGATGGTGCATTCTCATTTATGCTTCCTGTACTTGCAGGATTTATAGCAATGAGTATTGCAGACAGACCAGCTTTAGCAGTAGGTTTTGTTGGTGGTCATCTTGCAAATCAGGGCGGCAGCGGATTTTTAGGAGCACTTATAGCAGGTTTCATTGCTGGTTATCTTATGTTATTACTCAAAAAAGTATTTGACAAACTTCCACACAGCCTTGACGGATTAAAACCTGTACTTCTTTATCCTTTATTCGGTGTATTCCTTATAGGAGCAATAATTATATTTATAATAAATCCACCTGTTGGTGCTATAAACACAATGCTTTTTGATACATTAAACGCTATGGGTTCAGGAAGTAAAGTTCTTCTTGGTGTAATACTTGGCGGTATGATGGCAATAGACATGGGTGGTCCTATAAACAAAGCAGCTTATGTTTTTGGTAATGCATCAATAGCAAGTGGACAGTATGATATTATGGCAGCAGTTATGATTGGTGGTATGGTTCCACCTCTTGCAATAGCTCTTGCAACAACATTCTTTAAAAACAAATTTACAGAAGCAGAAAGAAAATCAGGCCCTGTAAACTATATTATGGGACTTTCATTTATAACAGAAGGTGCAATTCCATTTGCAGCTTCAGACCCATTAAGAGTAATTCCTTCATGTGCAATAGGTGCAGCATGCAGCAGTAGCCGGCGGACTTTCAATGTTCTTTGGATGTACATTAAGAGCACCTCATGGTGGAATATTCGTAGTACCTGTTATTGGAAACAGCGGTGGATATCTTATATCTCTTGTTGTTGGTTCAATAGTAGGAATGATACTTTTAGGAATTTTAAAGAAAAAAGTAACAAAATAATTAATATTATAATGCAATCCCCTTTCTACAATATACCTTTGTAAATTACCTGAAAAAAGCGTGTTCCGTAAAAACACGCTTTTTTATTATCTATATTTTGAAATTATAAAATAAGGTAAAGCAACAAAAACACTGCCTCCCACTATATTTCCCAATGTTGAAAATATAATATTATGTAAAAATCCTGACAATGTAACACCCTCTGCAAAAGGTGAAAGCATTGAAGCTGTCATAAGAGTCATATTAGCTATACAATGCTCAAAGCCTGAAACTACAAAGGCGAATATACATAAAAATATCATCATTATTTTACCAGACTCACTTTTACATCTTGTAGCACACCATACAGCTAAACACACAAGCATATTACAGAGTATAGCTTTAAAAAATATATCTGTACTAGACATAGACATTTTTGATAAAGAAGAATTATTTATAAAAAGAGCTATATTTTCGCTTTTAAGCCCTCCACCTGCATAAAATAATAAAGCTGTAATAATTGAACCTACAAAATTTCCAATATAACATATAACAAGAAGTTTTATACCATTAAAAGCATTAATTGTATTATCTAAAATACCTGATGTCATTGAAAAAACATTACCTGTAAAAAGTTCTGCCCCACCTATGACAACGAGACAAAGACCAAGAGAAAAGCCAGCTCCCATAAGTATTTTTGCAGCACCTGAAGGAAGTGCACCACCTATGGTATTTACAAGTATAACAGCAAGACCTATATATATTCCTGCTAAAATAGAACTTACACCATAGCCTAAAATTGACTTATTCATAAAATCAACTTTTTTAGAAGCTCCATCAGAAACCTTTTTAAAATCATCATAATACATAAAAAATCAGTCCTTTCCAAAAATAATCGGAAAAGCCCGTTTGTCCCACAAAAAAAGGCGACAGTCCGGACTTTTTGCCCAGACGGTCGGCCTATTACTATGCTATACTTCATGTGGTTTATTCCACTTCCGTCAGTCGTATAACCATTTTTAAAATACCATTTTTTATAGTTTATGTCAACAATTTATTTAAAAACTTCTTCCCATTCTTTTTCTTTAAAACCTACAAGAACATTATTATCTGTAATTAAAATAGGTCTTTTTACCATTTTACCGTCACTAGAAAGAATTTCTATTTGCTCATCAAAGGACATATCATTTATTTTATCTTTAAGTCCCATTTCTCTATAAAGAACTCCACTTGTATTAAAAAATTTCTTTATAGACAAATTACTCTTTTCTATCCACAACTTTAACTCATCTGCTGTGGGTTTGTTTATAACTATATCTCTTTCATCAAATTCAATTCCATTTTCAATAAGCCATTTTTTAGCCTTTTTACAAGTGCTACATTTAGAATAACATATAAAGTTTATTGCCACTTTAACTCCTCCTTTTTTTCAAACATTATAACACAAAAAAAGGACGGCTTTTAAGCCGTCCCAAAAAATTATATCAAATTTTTATTATTCAGTAACTTCTGATAAATCAGGAATTTCTGGTGCATATGGGTCTGGAATGAAAGTTTTGTTTGAAGGCTGTTCAATAGCTTTCCAATCTCTCATAGGAATTACTTCTGTCCAAACTTCATTTGTTTCACCTTCAACAGGTTCTGCAACATTATGTGAGTTTGTAGCTTCCTGAATTTGAGCGTAATACCATGTACCTTTTGGATTATCGCTAAATGTTACCATTCCATCACAGAGACTTTCATCATTTGGTGTACGTCCAAGAACTGCATTTATAAGAGTGAATGCTTCTGCTCTTGTAATATACTTATTTGGAGCAAATGTTCCGTCGGAATAACCATGTAACCAACCTCTATTACCTGCTCTGTTTATATATTCCTGTGCCCAATGACCGGATATATCTGTAAATAAGTCGTCACCAACATAAGGTGTTTCATCAAATCTTGCTGATATTACAGCAAATTCAGCTCTTGTAATATAATTGTCACCTCTGAATGTTCCATCAGGATATCCAGAAATAATATTTGATTTTTCAAGAGTTGATATAGCATTGTTTGACCAATCTGTTGGAACTGTATCAGTATAACTATTTGTTGTTGACCAATATTCTTCTCTTGAATAGTCATCTATAAGACGGAAGAATATTGTAGCAACTTCTTCACGTGTAATATAGTCATTTGGTCTAACTGTTCCGTCAGGATAACCTACAACGTATCCAAAGTGGTCTTCAAGGTTAAGGTTTGCTAATGGAACATCTTCATCTTCGATAGTTCTTCCACTTCCAGAGCCACCTCCACCGCCACCGGAACTTGAACCTCCAGTATATTCATACTGTGCAGTAAATGACATATTATTTTCAACAACTATTTCAAGTATATTTTCTGATGTGTAAATTGTACCTGTTGCATCATCTTTCCAACCTACAAATCTATAATTTGTATCAGGTATAATATTAGGTACATCTTTTGTTTCAAGTTTTGTTCCTTTATCAACAACTACTGCAACAGAACCATCTGGGAAGTTTTCAATATTTCCAGCATTACCTTTATTAAATACAACTTTAATATCTCCACCAATAACAGGTGAATCATCTTTAAGTTTGTTTACAAAGTTTATTCCAGCCTGTACTGACGCTTTTCCGTCTTTTACTGTGAAGTTATAGATTGTTGTATCATATACCCAGTTTTCATCTTCTGGTGTTGTCACTACTTCTAATACTCT
>NZ_NFLT01000008.1 GCF_002161055.1 Tyzzerella sp. An114 | reverse complement strand
AAACTTTTCCTTCATCTGCAACTAGTGTCATTTAATCCCCCCTATCGTACCACAGTCCAGTTTTTGGACTGTGCTATACTTACATCACATTCAGACGCTCCACCTGCACCTGTAATAGTGATAGTTTGTGGTTCTTGACCCGTTAGGTCTGCCAAGCAATAACCAAAAATTCTGTTTAATTCTTCAGCTGTAAATGCTGTACAGTTCGAGAAACTAATTGACTTATTGATACTACCTTTAACAATATTGACTTTTTTTAATGATTTACAATTATTAAATGCGTTAGTATTATTTGTTGATTTTGAAAAATCTAATTCTTGCATTTTCCACATTTTTTCACAGCCAGAAAATAATGATGTGGCATTTGTTGTTGTACCCCAAATTGGTGATATTAGTAATTTAGAACAATTAGTAAATGCATTAGCACAGTTACAATCAGTAACTTTAAAAGGTGTAACATCTTCCAACATTTTACTATTGTAGGCAAACCATGATATATTGTTAACATTAGAAACAGAACCATTTTTAAAATCAACAGATTTAATATTAGATTGACCGATATAATCTTGTAAATTTGTCTTGTTCTTGATGTCTATTTCAGGTACAGAGACAATTCTAACATTACCCTTATAATTTATTACAACATTACATTCGTCATTTATAGTGCCAAAATCAACATAATATAAATTTGAACCGTTTACACTGAGTTCCGTACAATTTTCTAAATTTAATTTAAGAAATTCTGTGTTGTTAGTATAAAAACTACGTACGTCTGTCACTAAATTTGTTTCAGGAATTATTACATTTCTAACGGTATTAGTTTCTAAAAAATATCGTAGAGATGTAAACATTATTTTTCCATACAATTCAAAACTGATTAGTTTTGTGTATCTTAACGACTTCCAAGTAAAATTATTTACAGTTACTAAATACGATATAATTTCATTTATATTTATGATGTAATCAGGGTGGTCTGCGTCATCGCTATTTAATGTTACGTTTGTAATTGTTCCTTTTTCAGCCTGTACTATAATTAACGCCTGTCTATTACCAGTTGTATTATCAAAATACGTTTCCGCTACATTGTTAACAGTAAATTCAAACTTGGCTATCTCGTTAGCTTGAAATGATTGTGTTGTGTTTTCGGTATCGCCCCACGAAACTGTAAAATGTGTGTTGACTGTAAATGCATAAAAACTACCTTCGTCAGGTACAGACATTACCATGAATATTTCATCTTTTGCAGTATCGTGTTCGGGTAATGGTATCCATGTAGACGGTCTTTTCCATGCAAATAATGAATAATCTACACTCTCACCGCCGCCAGTAATACCACTTATTTCACCCGCCATTTCTGACGGCAGTAATAAATCAGTTTTGCCTGTTTTCCCTCGAATAGCTTCAGCAATATCTTTGTAATTTTTATAATCAGTAGTTACTATTCCCATTAATAACCCACCTCATCTCCATTGGGTATCGCATTAAGAACATCTTGCACAATTTCCTGTTTATCGGTTTCAGTAAAATAATCAGTGCCTTTAACAGGTGTTTTCCCCTTTAAACCTGTAAAATTAAACTGAAAACTACGGGCCAATTCTGTTCCACCTACTACAACATTAACTGCCGGTGTTCCTGTTGTATCGTCAACAGTCGCTGTTGCACCTGTGATTGTTGCACTCTGACCTGTTGGTCCTGTTGGTCCCGTTGCTCCCGTTTCACCCTGTGGTCCGGTGTCTCCCTGTGGTCCCATAGGTCCTTGTTCGCCCTGCGGTCCGGTTGGTCCCACTTCTCCTTGCGGTCCTTGAGAACCTTGCGGACCTTGCAGACCCTGAGGACCTCTTTGACCAGTTGGTCCCTGTGGTCCGACAGGTCCACTAATATTTACAGGTTCTGGATTAGGCAATCCACTATTATTGCTCCAGGATAATACTCCCGTAGCAGATACATTAGGATAGAACACGCCTTTTGATGGATTAGCGGCAAAGTAATCTGCTAAACTCTGTTCAATCTGTTCTGGGAACTCAACCTCAACAACAGTATTAATTCTATCCATTATCTGCTCATATACTCCTGGAGCTTCTATCTCCCCCATGCTTTTGGGTTTAATGGACTCATTAAGTCGTATAGTGGCTTTATTTGTGTATATAACAGTATCATCAGATTTTACAATCCCAACACCTACGTTATAGCTGCCCTTTTTTAGCATAGGCAAATAACATTTATTAGTATCAGTTAGAATTATTGGATAGTTGCCGACATATACAGTCTTCTCACCTTCGTTCCACTCATCTGTTAAAAAATTAAAATGAAGTGTTATGTAATTATTGCTATCTGCCACTAACAGTTGTTGATTAGTGGCAATAATAGAGGCTCCGGACACATCAAAATATAGGTCCATAATTTAACACCTCCGTATCCTAAAAATGATTAAAGCATTTTATATGCTTCTGCTAATTTGATTAAAACAGGAGTATTACAAGGAATTGTCTTATATCCTCTACTGTCTTTTGTATCTCCATACTGAACTACAAGACCATTATCTTTTACACCATGAATAATAATGCTATCGCCTTCATACTGTGGGTATCCGTTAGCCACTTCAATTTCATGTTCATCAACTTCAATAGCTTTTCCATCGCCATATTCAAGGGCAAATTTTGCTCCATCAGTTCCATGCATAACATTATCATCTGTTTTATATAAATAATTCTTTTTGCTGTCTTTTGATGTATACTCTTTTCCTGCTTCTTTATAAATAATTCTCATAAATAATCTCTCCTTTTCAATTAATTAAAATCTATAGTCTGCCAGACATACCTCATCAATGTATAAATCTAATTTTTTAGTCATTTCTTTATTAAATCTTATTACCATCTAAATCATACCCTCTTTTGGCAAGAAGGTTTATAACTTCAGCTCTGTAGGTAACAGGAACAAGTGTTATATCTTTGTTTGTATCATCACAAGTTCGCTTTTTATTTATAACAAGATTAAAATACAGCTCTAACATTAAATATTACCTCCTAACTCCAATATAGCTTCATAAAGTGTTGCTTGTACTTCCATGTCGTTTAATCTATTTTCTAAATTTTGCTCGTACTGGTCGGCTTGTGCTGTCATAATAATAAGTTGTTGTTCTTGTATAATATCAAGTTGTGTCGGTTCAAGTTCAGTAATTCCAGGCTTTTCAAACTCATATCGTATTGTATTATTCTCGTCAAGATACATTACTGTCTGATAGCCTTCTTTGGATTGTGTGTAGTCTATTTCTTCATCAATCCATATACAGTAATTTTTTTGTAAATATTTTTGACTTTCAGATTTCGAAATTATGGTGTTATAGGCTGTTATTTTTCCGTTTTCGTTAATATAAACTAGCATTATTCTGTCACCTTGTCATAACAAATTGAAATATCCTCTATAATTACATAGCCATTTTTGGCTGTATTATTAAAAGATATTCTTAAAATTAAACTAGGAATATAATTTTTTATTGAAAATAGTGTAAAATCCGAAAAACCACTAACTTCTTCAGTTGTTGTTGCTTTTATACTTTTTCCACCTAAGGATATTCCAGGCTCGTCTCTATCTGTACTATCTGTAATTGTTCCAGTAGGTTGATTTGAATAAATACCAACAAAAGAATGTTTATTAGTACTGTTTACAAAACCAACATCATAAAAATTAAAAACACATTGATTATATGTTTCGTGAGCTTCTTCAAATTTTAATTTATATTTTATTCTTATTTTAAAAGAGCCACTTTTTAATGGTTGAGAAAATAGGTCAAAATATATTTTCTTATAAGTTCCTAGTCCTGTTATATGTGTAATTTTTAAATTTTGATTTTCAATTATTTTAAATTTAATATTATCACTAGAAATTGAATAATATTTTTTAAATCCGTTATTGATTTTCCCAAAAACCGTATCTGTCCTACTGTCTTCACTCGTCCCAATTTTACTATCAATACCATTTACAGTATTAACAACATTAGCTGTTGAATTTTCCTCCATATACTCAACAAGCCAGTCCCAAACCTGAAACATAGTATTTAAGTTTAACTCTTGAGCCTTTTCCCCTGGTGTTCCTATTTTTTCAACCATTTCTGTCATAAGTGCATAGGCTTCATATAAATTTTGATAGAGAACAACCAAAGCACCGTATTCGTTACTACTTTCAACAGTATTATCAGACATAAGACTTTTAACAACGTGAATTGTAAAAGGCAAAGTTGAAAGAATTTCAGTATTATCCTTAAAAATAACTATCTCAACAGACAAATCCTGTGCAAGGGCAAGAGCCTGTGTTGTAAGTTCAAATTGACATCTGCCTTTTTTAGAGTCTGTTATAACTCCCTCATTGTAAAACTCTTTACCGTCTGCCTTTCTTCCATATATTCTTACCTCATGCCCTGTAAGGTCTAAAATAACACCATTGTCAACAAGAATAACATCAAGATATCTGCTTTTAGTGTCATTTTGTTTTGCTGTAATAATATCGTTGAATTTCCTTTTAACATCAATAGTAACTTTGTTGTAAACCTGCAAATCAAATCCACCTCCATTCAGGCTCTATTTCAATTTTTGAAACATTTCTACTAAATGAAATACTGTTAAAACCTATATTAAACACAGGAAAATCCCTACTTTTATACTTATTATTTTGGCTGTTTAATTCCACACTATCTTTGTATACTTCCATATTTGAACTATCTATTGTGATATAGTCCTCTATACCTTCCAAAACATACTCATTATCATTTACAAAAAGTGTAATATCACCGCTACCATATACAGTTATAACAGGCTCACTTTTTTCTGTACCTTTGTTATATATTTCCGTATCTTCTGTAATTACTAAAAAGTCATCAGTCTTATTTACACTGTACTTTAAAGGGTACACATCAAACTGTATTAGAAAATCATTTATATTTAAAAGAATATTGTTTATAGGTATCTGATTTTTAATAAATGCCCTATAAACAAAATCTTTTTCACTGGAGAATATAACTTCACCATAACCATTAAGCCAAGCATAAACCTCATTTATACGGTTTTTATCAAGTAATATACATTCAATTTCCTTTGTATAATTTTCATAAACTCCCGTATCCTCATGTAATACACCGTTTCGCCCTTCAATTTTAATTTCTTTGACACGTTTTTCAGGTTTTATAATAGGTGGTGCTTTCAGCATTACAACTCCCATATCAAGAGAATTTATACCATTAAAAACAAAATACTGATATTGCATTATGCACCTCCTGTGGCTTTGTCTTTAGACTTTCTTATAAATTCAACTTCTCTTAAAAAGTCTTTTATGCTTCTGTCGTTACTGTTTTCTACTTTATCAATATAAATATTAATATCACCTTGTTTAATGTTTTCTGTTTTTGAATTATAACGGTCAGCTTCTGGCTGTGTTAAAACTCTTTCGCCTTTATGTAAAATAGCTCTGTAACCGTCAAAAGGAACTTCACGAAGCCCTGTTCTATGACTTCCATTATCTTCATCATTTGAAGAACCATAAGCTGATTTTATTATACTTTTTATATTGTCTGCTATATCTCTTGCCTTTAAATATAAACTATCTTCATTATCTTCAAGTCCGTCTATCATAGCAGTTATACTATCAGCTCCAACTTCAAAAGTAGTTTCCTTTATTACACTTAATTCATCATCTAAGTTTTTATTAAAATCTACTGATAATGTTTCCAGTTCTTCTTTATAGAATTTTTCTGCTATTTCTTTGCTTTTTTTCTGTTTTTCGTCCCATAAAGCTATATAATTTTCAAAATCTTCATCAGACATTTTTAAAAGTTTATCAGCATAACCAATAGCGTCATCAATATCCATATCAGCTATTTCAGCCATTAAATCTTCTGAAATATTTTTCTCCTTTAATTTATCCATTGTTTCAGAATATTTATCTAATTTTGATATATAATCCTCAAGATTTTCTATTTTATACTGTATGTTCCCTTCCTCATCTTCTTCCGTATCAAACAAATCAAAGTCAGAAAGGTTTTCACTCATTTTATCTTGCTTATCAATAATATCATCAACAGCGTCTTCATATTCTTGTTTTATATCATCAATAGTAGCTTCATATTCTTTCTTAAAATTTTCAAGATTTTCAATTTGACTTTGAAGTAGCTCTTTTTCCGCTTCTTCTTGTTCCTTGATACGTTCTTCGTTCCACTGTTCCTCTAAGTTAGAAATTTGTTCAAGTATATTTTCTTTTTCCTCTGCTTCTGCTTTAGCTAACTGTTCGTATAAATCTTGTATTTGTTTTTCACGTTCTTTGGCTGTCTTTTCAGCTTGTCGCTTTTGTGCATTTTCCTCAATTTCAGCTATCTTATTATTAAGTGTCTTTGTTTTTTCCATTATAAGATTACCAAGATTTTCAATAGCTTTTAAAGCGTAGCCCTTTCCTTTTTCAACACCTTTAGCTATACCTTGTGGAAGCATAACTCCAACTTCATTCTCCATTCTATGTGACGGAGAACGAATATCAAATACTCCTTTTATTTTGGAAATTACACTTTCTCCTAATCCTCCAACTTTTTCAAGTAGCCAGTCTTTAGCTCCTGTAATACCATTCCACAAACCTTCTACTATGTTTTTTCCTATGTTAAGCATAGTTTCTTTTATATTACTGAATGTATTTGATACACTTGTTTTTATTTCTTCAACTTTAGTTGAAACTGTTGTTTTTATATTATTCCAAACCTCTGAAAGTTTTGTAAATAACTCTTGAGCTTTAGCCTTTACAGTATCCCAATTCATATAAAGGGCAATACCTGCTGAAACAAGAAGTCCTATAAGTGTTGCTATTGCTCCAAAGGGGTTAGCTGTCATAACTGCGTTTAAAAGTCCCTGTGCTGTTGTAACTCCTGTTAAAACTGTTTTAAATGACATAAACAAAGGAACTATTGTACTTATTATCTGAAAGGCAACAAAACCTGCCACAGCTCCACCAAGTACAGGAATTATAATATTAAGATTATCAGTAACAAAATTTACAGCGTTACCAATACCATTAAATACATCATCAGCTACACTTTGTATTGTAGGCATATTTTCATTTACCCAGTTAGCAAACTCATTAAGTTTAGGAAGTAGTTTTTCTCCTATTGGAATTGCAATACCTACTTCAAGTTGTCGCCCTATGCCTGTAAATGCACTTTCTAAGCTATCATATTTAATATTGTTTATTTCTTCCATGGTGGACTTTGTGCGGTCAAACTCTCCATTTGTATTTGTAAGGGCATTTACAGCACTTTGTCCCATATCTTCCCACATAGTACCGAAAAGATTTACACCAACTGTATTTTTTACAACCTCATCATCACAGTTGTTTAATGCTTCCGCTACTTGTCTAAAGGCTTCATTGGCACTCTCTCCGCCTTCGGCAAACTTAACTTGCATTTCATCAGCATTAAATCCAAGTTTTTCAAAGGCTAAAACTGTTGTGTCGCTTCCGTCTTTGGCTTTTATACCAAACTCCTTTAAAGCGTCCCCAAGTTTATCAATATCAAATACACCGCTTTCAGCACCGTTTTTAATCATATTAAACATATCTTCGGCACTAAAGCCTAATTGACTAAAATGTACTGAATACTCATTTATACTGTCCAAAAGATTTCCGTTTTTGTCCAAACCTGCTTGACTTCCCTGTGCTATAAGGTTGAAGGCTTGTTCACTGGTCAATCCAAACTGTTTCATCATCATATCAGCTGTTCTTGTGCTTTCCTGCACTTCAAAGCCGAATGTATCTCTTAATGCAATAGCCTTTTGAGTGGTTTTTTCAAGTTCTTCACCTGTTAGTCCTGTCTGATTTTTAATCTCTGCCATAGCCTGTGCAATATCTTCAAAACTTTCACCAAAATTATTAGCATATATATTTTTAAGACTCTGTTCAAGGCTTTTCATTTCCTCATCTGTTGCACCTGTTTGAGTTTGAAGTGTATTATAAGACTGTTTAAGCTCATCAGCTTTTTTAACACAATCTGCAATAGTATCAACTGTTTTCTTTATAGTTGCACCAATAGCAAAGGCTTTTGCAAGATTTGAAAGACTTGTTTTTAAATTTGTGTTTGAAGTTTCAGCCTGATTTGCTTCATTTCTGAATGTTTGTAAATCTCTTATGCCCTGTGTTCCATTTACAACAATATCTGTAAAAAGAGAACCAAGGTTCACTCCTGCACCTATAAGCTATCACCTCCAAACTTTTTCCTGAGAGCTTTTCTGTCAGGTTCTGTCTGCTGTAATAAATAACACTCTTGAAGGTACTCTCTGCCCTCTTTTGACTGTGACATTTTATATATATAAGCGTCACGTAAAAGGACTTTATATGTATAACAATCCAGTTCTAAAACTTCATTAAAATTAAGTCCTGTATAGTCTGATATATACTTTAATTCATCTGTTTCAGCGTAAAAATATTGTTCTTCTGTTGGTTCATTTTGTGGAATATGGGGGAAAATCACTCCCCCATAATATCAAAGCTATATTGTAAATAGTCCTTTAATATATAAAGGGCTGTTGTAGGTTCTTCAATCATATTTTCAATTTTTGTTTTTGAAAAATGCATTTTATTTATATTTCTATTGAAAATATCAGTAAGTAGGCTGTAAAGCTCATTAAAGGCTTCATCATCTGTTTTTGTATCAGCCTTTGTCATTTCCATTAAATTTATCATCATAGCCCTTGTAGGTGGTTTTATTCTCAAAACCTTGCCATTTGTAAGTTTTATGCTGTAATGCTTATTCTTAAGCTGTCCTAAATCTATCAAATATAACACTCCTTATGCTTCTAATGCTGTTATTGAGTTGTCCTTCTCTTTATAAATAATTAAAGTTCCTTCATCATCATGGGGCTGTCCTTTAAACTCTGCATTTATAACGGTTTCTTTATCTTTTGCAAAAGCAAGCTCAAAACCTGCTTCATTAGAGCCTACAATGGTAACTCTTATATCTCCGTCAACTTTATCTTCATGTACAAAATGAATTACATATTTTTTACCGTTATAATTACCTGCACCACCTATTTTTACAGTTCTTGTTTTCTGTTGTGCTTCCTCTGTGGCTCTTGCTGTACTACATAATTTTTCTAAAGTATTACCGTTCCAAGTCATAATACCGCTTTTAAGCACTGCTTCCTCTGCTGTTATAAGTTTCTTTGAAACAATGCCCAAATCATCTTTAGCTTCATAGAATGTTGGTGTATACGTAAGAGTTGCTCCACCCTGTATAAGTCCCAAGAGCTTTTCTTCTGTTTCAATAGCTGTATCTTCTGGAATTGTTTCTGTAAATTCATCAATGTATAATTTTCCGCTACCAAGTACAATTCTTTCACCCATTTTTATAAATTCACCTCTTTATTTTTAACACTTAATATAAAATATCCTTTAAAGTGATGTGTTTCTGTTCCATAGTTGTATATATTTCCTCCCCCTGATTGAACTACCGACAAAATATTATCAGTCAAAGGCTTATCACCCTTTGTGAGTATTACTTTTTTAACATCATCAAGTATATTCATAGCCTTTACAAAGTCCTTTGATATGGCTGTAATTTCAAGCCTGTATTCTTCCTTTACAGTATCCGCCCTTTGTGGAATTATTGTATATACAACAGTGTCTAAATCATCAATACAAGCACCATAATAATTTACTGAATAGCCTGTACTATTTAATATTTTTGAAATATCCTCTGTTACTTTTTTAATCATTAGTCAAAATCCCTTCAAAATTTTCAAGTATAAAATCTCTGTTTTCTTCTATAGCTTCCCTTAAAAATTGTTTAGGGTGCATACCTTTTGTGCTATGCCACTTACCTTTTCTATCTTGATATGTCCAAGGTACTTCCTTTCGTCCATTTCCTTCTATGGCATAAAGTCCAGTACCTTCATGTACATAAATAGCAATTTCATTATTTGAGCCTACACGACCTGTAAAAACACCGTTTTCATATGTAACTGTATGGTCAATACTTTCTCTTATGTGACCTCTTTCCCCACTTCCGTCACCTATGGGACACTTTTCCTGTGCTTCTTGAACAAGAGTTATGCAAACATCATCAAGAGCCTGTATAATTCTTTCAGGAAGTATATTTTCAATTAAATTATCAATATTTACTGTGATACTGTCATTTGTCAAACTATCATCTCCAGTTCAAGTTGAGTGTATCGTGTTAATTGGTTTATGTTATTTATAAAAAATTCATCGTCCGCAACTAATTTATAATTTTTATGTAAGTTAAAACCCTTATAATTAGTAAGTCCTCTGTATATGTGTTGTAAATACACTAAATCACCATTTAAAGCTGTAACATTTGAATAATTAACAGCAACCTGAATATCATCTACATAAACCCAACTTTCATTTTTTATTCCAAACTGGTCTTTTTCAAAATTCTTTTCGTATAACTCAAAAGTTTTCATCTGTCTGTTTATCACAATATCCCCCACTTTTTATTTTTGCTGTATTTAATAGAATTAAGCTGTTTTAATATATAGTGTGGGTATTCATCAATATAACTTTCAGACACTCCACTATAACTTTGTGAAGAAAGTCCCTCTGTACCAAATCTATTAAGTTTTACAACTGCCATATCAACAAGAACATTTATCATGCTTTGATTGTTTTCATCAAAAGTGATATTTGTATAATCAGATATTTCAATTATTGTTTTATCAATAATAAGGCTGATTAAAGCCTCATTTGTATTTCCTGATAACAATTTTATCTGTTCTAAAATTTCCATTAATCAGCCCTCCTAAATTAATTAATTATCCAGCCTGTTTTGTAAGTTTAACTGAATATGTGTCATCAACAAGAGCCATAACTCCATAACGGTCATAAACAACTGTATTATCTTTGGTTTCAACATCTCTATCCTGCTCAACAGAGCCTTCTTTTTTTACAAAAAGTCTTACAGCGTCCTTTTTTGTTATATATGCTGTTTCTGCTGGTACAAGTTTACTGAATAATACAGGTAAACCACATATTGTGCCAAACTGCCCAGTATAAAGAATTTCTCCTTGTTTACTTGATATAAAATCAGTATCTTTTCTTATTAATGCTCTTAAATCATTACCCATAATAACAAACATATCTTCTTCAACCTCTTTGTTAAGGTCTGCCAAAGCGTCAACAACTGCTGAATAGCCAAAAGCTGTATACTGATAATTATTTGATATTTTAGCTACTTCCTCCATATATTCAGTTTTAATTTCATTTGACATTAATGTTGATGCACCATTTGTAAGAACATCTAAAAGATAAGGGTCTTTCATAATATCCATATCGTTATAAACAAAGGTTTGCTGGTATCTGTTTACTTCATATTCTTTTGGTTCGAATGTTACTCCACCTTTTGTTGTATTTTTTGCACCTTTAGCAAGTTTTTCAACTTTACCTGTGTATGTATACTTATTTATAACCTTTTTCATACCTGCTGTTTCTGCAAGGCTATAATCAGTAGTAAAAAGGCTTCTAACGTCAAGTTTTGTATTGACCAAATCAGTCATTTTATTTTCAATTACAATATTGTCATATCCTGTTATTGCCATTTAAAAATTCACCTCATTTTTTTATAAGTTCCATATATAATTCTTTATTATTTTTAAAAATTTCGTTCTGCTCTGATACAGACATTTTTTTAAACTGTTCTTTTGTAATAGTTCCATAGTCTGTGCTACCCTCAGAACCTTTTATTTTCCCACCAATATTTTTTAATCTTTTATCAACTTCATTTTTAACTGCTTTTTTAAAGAGTTTTTCAAGGCTGTTTATTTTCTCAAGACATTCTTCCTCGTCATCACTTGTCACAATGAAATCTGCAAAACCTGCGTCAAGTCCTCTTGAATTTAAAACCTTGCTTATTTCAGCTTTTGTATTAGCTAACTTATATTTTGAAAGTTCCTCTTGTAAGTCTTGTATAGCTTGACTTGTTTCAGCCTGTCTTCTCTGCTCTGCGTCAAGTCCTTCAAGTCCTTTTTTCTTTTTATCTTTTTCAATGCCTTTTAAGGCTTCTGCTATAAGTTTTGTTACATCTTCTTTAGTAAGACCCTTTTGTCCTTCTTCGGGGTCTGCTGGGTCTGTTACTGTTGGGTCTGTCGGGTCTGTTATTGTTGGGTCTATATCATTATCCATTTTCAATACCTCTTTTCTTCATCTCAAGTTTTGTTAATATTCTTATTCCACATCTACAACGTGGGTGATGTATAGGTTCAAGGTCCTCAAGGGGGATAGGATTTTTCTTTGTTTCCTCTGCCAGTCTTGCACACAAATCACAATGTTTGTCATCATCTATATAAGCATAGTAGCCTAGTTTATAGCCTTTCTCTTTACCTTGATTAATTCGCCCTTGATTTATGGTTCTCATAATTTCAGTTCTTGCCAGTCTGTCGGCTTCATTGTATGCTACACCGTGTCTTGCCATAAGAGTTGCTATAACTCTGTCCATTGTGGTTCTGCCTGCCACAGCAGATGAAATTTCTCTTTGAAGTGTATTTATAAATTTTCTTCTATTTCTTTGTATACGTGTTTTAAAGTTTGCACCTTTAAAATTTGCATTTATAACTTCAAGCATTTTTTCATCATTGGTTAAATTCCAAACAACAGCACCTTCCATATTTGAAGGCTTTCCAAGTACTGAAATATAAGTATCTTCAAGTATTTTTGTTATAAGTGCTATTTCCTTATTTTCTCTTTGACCTGTAATATTTTCTATACTTTTTAAAAGCTCTTTAAATCTCCCATATCTATAAAGGTTTGTAGTGCTTATTCCGTCATCTGAAATCATATTGTAATAAAGATTTAAAATATCATTTTTAATCAATTCTGCCTGCTCTTTATATAGCTTTAAAAGTTCTTTTTTCGCCTTCTTAGATTGACTGTTATATGTATTACCGCCTAAACGCTTTTCCCAATATTCCTTATTAGTCATCTAAACCACCGCCGTATATATCAATACTGTTTGCTTCCTTTACCCTTTCAACTTCCTTATCTACATCGGTGACAAAAGGAATTTGACTTAGTAATGTTTCATCAGAAACAAGATTTCTTAATTGATTTATTGTTTGAGCTGTTTCAAGAACATTTTCAGGAAGGTTAATAGTAAATATAATTTTTATATCATCAGGTACAGTAAGGCTTTTTATTTCCATATATTCAAATATTAATTTATTTCTTTGTCTTATGGATTTTTTAAACTTTCTTTGTTTATTTGAAATATTGTTAAGAGTTCCTAAAAGTTTGTATCTCATAGCAACACCGCTAACATTATTAGCAAAGTTATTATCCGACATATCAGGTGTAAAGCTAAGTTTATGAATATCAGATACAATTCTGTTTTTTATTTCTTCATTGTTAGAGCTTTGTTTTAATATGAATTGTGGGTTTAAGTTTTCACCATAAAAAACCCTGCTTTCTTTCATTTTTTTAATATCTTCTGTATCAACATAATCTGTATTAAAAAACAAATAAGCATTATTAAAATAGTCCTGCTCGTTTATTGTGTCGCTTTCTATATAGTCATAAGCGTCAATAAGACTTACAATATTCTCAAAGTCCCCTCGTCTAATATCGTTGTTTTCATATATCACAATAGGAATATCAGTAAATATATTTGCTGTTTCTTCAATCAAAGAACCGTTTCTGTATTTTCTTATACTTTCTTTATTGTAAATTTCAACATAATTAGTTTGAATATTGTCTACTGTTGTAACTGTCCAAAATCTAACAGCATATATAAGATTTTTTTCAATACTGTTTGAATAAATAAGAACAACTTCTTTGTTGTCGAAAGTATGAAACTTTAATACTCCTTCTTTATCTAAATATAAAAGCTGTATTCCATAGCCATATTCTGCACAGGCTGTGGCTATTTTTATGTTTTCTCCTTCTTCATCAGCTGTATTAAGTATGTTTAAATACTCTGTAATATCCTTTGTATCACTTGAATAAGTTACAGGAGAACCAAGAAATACAGCTGTATTTGTTGTTACTATATAATCAGCGAAAGAATGATACAGTTTATTGTTGGGTTTAGATTTATCATCAAAAGTTCTCATTCTTATTTTTTGATTTTTGTTTTTATAGTAATCATCAAGTTTTTTCAATCGGTTAAGCTCACTACTACAAAAAGCCTTTATATAATAATCAGCGTCAGAATAATTTATACTTTTATCCTCATCAATGTAATACACTCTTTCACCTCCTTATAAGCCGAAAAGTGTTTTGTCTATTTGCCCCATACCTTTTCTTTTGTCTACAATCTGTATTGCATATCTTAAAGCGTCCATAAAATGATTAAATGTATCTATGGGCTTATTAATATACTCATTTGTGTTTTTGTCTTTCTGCCAAGTATAATTTTCAAACTCTGTTTTTGTTTTAGGGCATTTTGAATGGACATATATTTTATAGTTCTGTAATTTTTGTATGCCATAATTAATACTGTCTTGACCTTTTTCACAGGCTTTTATTTTTCTAACTCCTGCTCTTTTAATTTCTTCAATACTCTTTTTCTCTGCACTATCTGCAATTATTATGTTTTTTCCATAGCCTTTTGCTATTATGATATTTGCTATCTCCTCATTAACAAGACCTGTGTCACCGTATTCATCTATTACATACAATTCTTTATTATTTGTATCTACCAAAGCCACAATAAAAGCTGTTGTGTCATTTACAAAACCAAAATCAAGACCTGCTATTGTAATGAAACGCTTTTCTTTTATAAGTCCATTTATATCAAAGTCAATAAACTCAACATTTGTATATACTCTCTTATCCAAAGAAGCAAACTTCCCAAGGGCATATATACAGTAATAAGCGTAGTTTGTTTTTTTCATATTATTTAGAGTCTCAATATAACTATCAGGAAGAAATTTATTATCTTTATATGTGGTATGAAGTATAAAAGCATTGTTTTTATTTTCCTTAAAAAAATTTAAGTAACACCAATTAGCTTTACTTATAGGATTAAAACTTAATATTATTTGTAAATTGGGTGAATTTGCTCTTAATCTTAAGTCAAGCTGTGTATAGTCATTAACATTAAGCTCTGTTGCTTCCTCAATCCATATATCAGTAATATCTGTTATTGATTTAATTTTTTCAGGGTCATCAATACCACTACAAAGAAAAAAACTTCCATTGGGTAATTTAACAGTTAAATTAGTTTCATTGACTTTACAACGCTTAAGTATTCCCATATCACTAAGTATTGATTTAATAAGAGAAAAGCAACTTTCCCTTAATGTTCTTTGTACTTTCCTTACAACTAATATTTTTCTTTTACCTTTAAGGGCTTTTAATATAATTTTTTGTGCTATAAATACGCTTTTACCACTGCCAGCTCCACCATAATAAACTTCAACTCTGTTTTTATAACTTCCAACATAAGGCTTATATGTACTATTGATGTTTAAATCAACATTCATCAAAATCACCATTTATATTGATATTTATTGTATTGTCTACATCTCTTAACCTATCATCAAACATTCCCAAGTGTTTTCCTAAAAGCTCCAAGGCTTTTAATTTGTTATACATACCTATTTCCTTTTCAGAACCACTTCCATTTTCTCCACAGTATTCTTTTATCTTTACAGATGATATACAGGCTGTATCTTCTCTTGTTGCTGTTTTTAAAAGTCCGCCATTTTGAAAGTCTAATAAATCAGAAGGATTTACAAAAGCAATCTTTGCCAGTTCTTCAAGAACTCTGTCTTGACTTATGCCAGTTCTTACACTTCTTTTTGCCATAGCCTGTGCAATAGCTTTTTTAATCTCTTTATCTTTCATAAGTCTTGTTGCTGTATCTTTAGCAGATAAAGGAGAATACCCAGCACGTATAGCTGATTGTGTCTGATTAAGGTCAATCAAATATTCCTCAACAAATCTTTTCTTTTTATCTGTCATTTTTGTTTCCCACTTCACCACCTTGTATTTTTATACAGTCTTTTTTACACTTTCTTATATATGTATTTTTATTGATTTTTAAAGTCTTAGAATAAATCAACAAAACATACTTCTTAAATAAAACTTTGTATAATACTGTATATTTGCCTTTATATTGTCTTTTTAACTTTTACATAATACAGATAGTGTCAATTTCATATATAAGCCTTAAAGCCTTTATTTTAGCCTTTTTTAAAAACATTAATTTTTGAATTTCACCTCTACTCAATATGTAAATGTTATTTTTTTAATATTTGAATTTTTTCATAGCCTTATCCTTTTCAGCCTGTTCAATTCCTATATAAATAAGGGTTTCTCTAGGTGTTGAGTGATTAAATATTTTTTGTAGTGTGGCAATATCTCCTGTATTTTTGTAGTAGTGATAGCCAAAAGTTTTCCTCATTGAATGGCAAGCAATATTATCTTCTTCAAATTCAATAGCAACTTCTTTTAATATTTGAAAAGCTCTCTGTCTTGTAATAGGCTTTTTTCGTCCTTCCTTTGTAACTCTTGAAGGTATAATATAATCATCTGGCATCATATTTTTGCAGTACCATTTCAATTCTTTTTTAAGCTCATCACAGATTATAAGTTTTTGAGTTTTACCTGTTTTTCCTTCTTTTAATATAAAATGGCTTTTACCTGTAACATCTTTAGCTTTTAACTTAAGTATGTCAGATACTCTAAGACCGCTATAAATACCCAGCATAAAAAGAATGAAGTTTCTTTCATTTGTAAGTTTTAAAAACTTGCATATCTCCCTTACTTTTTCCCTTGATTTTATAGGGCTTACACTGTTTATTTCTATCACCTACCTTTAAATTTAAAAGGGAGGTTTTCACCTCCCAAGTTGAAAAAAATAATTAAGGAGTTTTTATGGCAATTAATACCATTGAATGAGAACTGGCTTTGTTCCTCACTCAAGAAGGAATATATCATACCTAAAACGAACAAAACGAACAACTTTTATTTTTTTTGCAAAATAAAAAAAGCCCTTTAACAGGACTTTTTAATATTATTTTTATGAAAAAATCTTTTTGCAGTCATTCTTATACTATCCCTTGTATTATATCCCCCCATTTTTCTTGCTGTTCTCTCCCAGCTCATACCGTCTACATATTTATATCTTATTATTTGTCTTATAAAACTGTCAGGAATTGCACTTATATAATTTTCAATCTCAACTGTTTTTTTAATAAGTTTCTGTTCTAGGTCTGTAAGCCTGTCTATATATTCCGCTCTTAAGACTTGCTTTTCAATATATGTATTTGTATCAGCTGATATAATACCGTCATTTCTCATTTTATTTACTTCATTTTTAAGGTGAAAAATCCTTTTTTTAATATCTTCTGTTTCCTTTTTAAGATTTACATACTGTCTTAGTGTTTTCTCGTCCATTTAATACCTCTTTATTTTATTAAAAATTAAATTTGTAAAATTTCATCAATTTTCTTATTATATTTACTCCATTCTTTTTCTTTCTTTTGTAATTTTTTGTTTAAATCCTTCAATTCTCTTTCTAGTTTAACACCTTTATTTAAAACGTCTTTAGGTATATCAATTATAGAAATATTATCGTAAGGCTTTAAAAACTCTATATATGCAGAAAGAGTTTCCGAATATCTTGCAAATAATTCTTTATGTTCCTTCGAATTTTTTTGAATTCGATAAAACAATATATCCTTTTCAAATCCTTTTAGTTTAGAAGCTAATTTCCATTCATGAAGTTCAATCCAATATATTAGTTCTTCTTTTGTTGCTTCTTCCAATTTCATTTTTTCTCCCCTTCTAGTATTTTTAAGTATTCATATAGTGCATATATTATAGTTAAATCTAATGTAGATATTTGTTGTGGCTCGTGCTCTTTTCGATAATTATATTTATATATTTCAGCTTTTAACGCAAATCCTATTTTCATAGGTTCTAGACAACTCGGTTTTTTATTATCAGGTTCAGGAATTTTAATTATCATACTATTATCTATCAATCTATCTTCTTTAAAATCATAATTAGTCATAAGCTACTTAAAGGCTTTTAAATATTCTTTTTTTGTAATAATTTTATAAAAAAAGTTATTAAAAATAGTTTTTTCTATAGCTTCTATTTTCTCGGCAACACTTACTTTTCTAGAATTTATATTACAGAAAATTTCTAAAGCTTCTAAATCTTTCATTTTTTGCTACCTCCTACACAAAATCAAGTCTATAATTCTTTTCTTTTTCATTTTTGATATTTATAATATTTTCTCGGCTCATCTCTGCAATTCTTCCACCAACAGCCACATCAATATTAAATATTTCTGAAATATTTTTCTCTGTTGAAATTATTGTCATTTTATTGTTTATGTATCTGAAATTTAATATTTCCATAGCAATTCTAACATCAGCACTTGAAGGAATTTCGTTTCTATCAGTCTTAAACAAGTCATCAATATATAAAACTTCAATACTTTTAAGAGTTTCTCTCAAGTTTTCACCTTCTTCATCAAACTTTTTCAGTTTATACACATCATCAAGCCAAAGCATATATTTGACATTATGACCTGTTTTTATAAGCTCTCTACATATGCCAGTACAGATATGAGTTTTTCCTGCTCCGCTCTGTCCTGCTATAAAGAACCAACCTCTTTTATTTTCTAAAAACTCATAGGCTGATTTTTTAATTTTGCCTTGCCACTCACTGGATACCTTATAATTATCAAGTGAATATTTTTTAAGTATAGCTGAAAGACCGCTTTTGTTTGCTTTATTCATATTATTTCTTAAAGGCATACAGGAACAATCAACATATCTAACAGCACCGTCAATTATTTCAGCTGTCCAACCTCTATTATTGCATTTTGTACAGTTATAGCCGTCATTTAATAAATTCTTAACTCTGCTGTTTGTTCTGTCACACTCAGCTTGCAACAGCTTAGTAAGTCTGTCCGATGTATCCATATTCTTGTTCATTTCCTTGATTTGTTTCATTTTCTCCTGTATATCCATAGTTTGAAACCTCCTTCTTTAGTGGAAAAATACCTGTCCAACCATTAACCATAGACTGTTCAAGTATCTTAATTCTATTTTCAACAGATACAGGTTCAAGTTTTTCAAGTTTACTTACAATCAATTTTAAACCGTGTTCAGTTAAAGGCTTTTTAAGTGCTTTTCTATGGTCTGTAAAATCAACAAGGGCTTGTTCAAAAGGCGAAAGTTCTTTTTCTTTTTTATTATTTTTCTTTTTAATATTGTTTTGTTTAAGCTCGTCTTGTTTATTAATAGTCCCTTTCTGTGGTTCTGTCTGTGTCCCTATTTGTGTTCCCTTTTGTGGTTCTGTTTGTGTTTCTTTAAGAACCACAAAAGAATTCATTTTATATATAGCAGACTTATTTCCTGTTCTACTTATAAAGTCTATAAGACCTGCTTGTTTTAAATTATTTCTGGCATTAATTATGGCTTTCTTTTGTAAACCTGTCTTAATTTCAAGCACCGCAATAGCTACTGTAAAATTATCCTGCCACCCTGTTTTATTTGCTATGTGCATTAATGCGTGCCACAAAACAATACCAGCAGTAGACAGTTGATTTACTTCCAGCCAATCGTAAAATGCTTTAATTTCCAAGATATAATTCAATGCCCTATACCTCCTGCAATATTAAATTTTTAAATAAAAACTGCAATATAAAATAAAACAATTAATACAACTGTAAATATACAAAAAATGTATCTTAAAGCCTTATACATTTTTAAACTTGTCTCTGAAACTTCATCTAAAAAGTTATTAGAGTCCTTAGCTTTTTCTAATGCTTCATCACTTACTTTCTGTGTATCAAAACATAATTTTTCTAGTTTCAAAAATTTAGTGTGATACTCCTCATTTGTCTTAATAACCACTTTTTCAAGAATTTTATTTCTCACTTTTAAAATATTACATTCCTTTTTAAGCTGTCTTATCTTTTTGTTTTTTCCGTTTGTTCTTGCTCTGTAACCCATTTTTAATTCCTCCATAATAATTAATCTAAGTAAAATCTTTCATTAAAATATTTTCTTGGAACTCGTCCTGCAACTGTAATAAAGCCTTTTTTCTTTAATTCATCATTTAATTGACGTATTATAGCATAGGCTTTACCGTCTGAAATATGTAATATTTCCATAACTTCTTTCACTTGTATGTACTTATCACTAATCATAAAAATTTCACTCCAAACTAAAAAAATCTTTTAAAAACTCAATTTATAATGTATAATATATTTATGTTTGATTTTGTTTTTGCTCCTTTTGGGAACTGCAATTCCCTTAGGGGCTTTTTATTTTCTTCTTTTTCTCTCCCTTCTTTTTTTACTTTCAATATTCTGTTCCATTGTCAACATACCTAAAAAGAACATTGAAACAAAAGAAATAATTAAATCCATTGACATATTAACCACTCCTTATTCAACATTATTTTTTTGTTCCCATTGCCATAATATTTGTAAAACAAGAGAATTTCTTGACATTCCTCTTTTTTGTGCAATATCCTTTAATATTTTTTGCAAATCTTCAGGTACCCTTATTGTCATAATATTAGCCATTTTTTCACCCCCCTCACCATATTTCTAAGTGACATCACTTTTAAAAAAATATATCATACATTCAAAGTGATGTCAACTAGCAATATTGTTTTATCTTCAAAAATATGTAATAATGAAATCATTAAGAAACCATTTTGAAGGAGTGACATATATGGCAACAGATAAAAGAGCTTTTACAATGCGTATGCAACCAAAAAACTTTGAAAAAATAAAATTTATATCAGAACACAATAAACGCTCAATAGCAATGCAAATTGAATATCTTATTGAAAAATGCATTTTGGAATACGAAAAAGAAAATGGAGAAATATTAAATATTCCTAACAATCAAAATATTAAAGAAAATAAAATTGATGATACAATAGAAAAAGAAATTGAAGCCTATCGTCTTGAACTGGAGGCTGAAAGAAAGGTAAAAACATCATCAGTATCAGAAGATACAAAAAGAAAAAACGCTTAAAGAAAAAACATTTAATAAAAAAATAATTTTCAAAGGAGTGTATATACCATGAAATTAAAATTAATTACAACAACATTACTTTTATCAGCAACAATGGCTGTAAATGCTTTTGCTGGAATTAGTCTCAACATTGACAATGTACCTCTTGTAACAGATGTACCGCCTGTAATTGTTGACGGAAGAACTCTTGTACCTGTAAGAGCAATATTTGAAAAATTGGGAGCTGTGGTAAACTGGGAGCCTACAACTCAAACTGTAACAGCTACATCAGGAGAAAAAACAATAACATTAAAATTAAATGATACATCAGCTTATGTGAATAACGAACTTAAAACTCTTGATGTGCCTGCACAGATAGTTGAAGGAAGAACAATGGTTCCTGCTCGTTTTGTAGCTGAAAGCCTTGATTGTCAAGTTTTATGGGAGCCTACAACTCAGACTGTAAATGTAAATACAGTTCCACAGCCTGTTGAAAATACACCTGTTGAAACTGTACCTGAACAGCCACAAACTACACCTGAACAGCCACAGACTGAGACAGTCAAAAAAACTGGTGTTTATGTAGGTAGTCTTGAGTCTGATAAATATCATCGTCCAACTTGCCGTTGGGTAAAGAAAATAACACAATCAAATCTTATAGGATTTGACTCAAAATCAGAAGCTGCAAGCAAAGGCTATTCACCTTGTGGAACTTGTAAACCTTGATTTTTAAAATCTTGGCATATATAAAATTAATAAAGGAGTGTATATACTATGAAAAAAAGATTATTAATTGTACCTTTTGTTTTAGCTTTATCGTTAACAGCTTGTAACTCATCAGATAGTAATACTACACAAAATACTTCTGATACACAGCAACAAACTGAAACTGTACAAAATGAGACCACAGAAAACGAAGCTACACAATCCGAAAATCAGGAAGTAGAACAAGAAGAAACTGTTCCTGAGCCTAATACAAGTGAAATGGTTGATTATATATACTATCAAGCAAAAGATGAAATTGAAACAAATGGTCTTTCTGAAGAAAAAAGAGATGAAGCCGTAAAATTCTTAGTAGACAACTATCCTAATTATTTTGTTGATAATGAAACAATGGAAAAAACTATGTATTATGGCTGTTATCTTGATATAGGTTGTAGAGATGACGAACTTCCTTATAGTGATTTAGGTACTGATGCATATCAAGTTATAAAATATGTATATCGTGGTGCAGAAAAAATTGAAGATAACGCTACTCAAGAAAATCTTAAACAAATAAAAGAAAGTCTTGAAGAACTTGGTTTTTCAATATCATAATTAATTGTAATTCCCCCTATTAATTAGGGGGAATTTAAAAGGGAAGTGATTTAATGCCTGCATATAAAGATAAAAACCGTGGGACATGGTTCTGTAAATTTTATTATACAGATTGGACAGGTAAAAGAAAACAGAAGAAAAAAGAAGGTTTTAAGACTCAAAGAGAAGCTAAAGAATTTGAAATGGAATTTATAAAAAAGTCTAACGCTGATTGTTCAATGTTATTTAGTAGTCTTATCGAACTTTATTTCAAAGATTGTGAAAGCAGACTTAAACCAACTACACTAGAAAATAAAAAATATATTATAAACTTAAAAATACTACCATATTTTAAAGATATGCCATTAAATAAAATAGATACAACCACCGTCAGGAACTGGCAAAATGAATTAATATTACATAAAGATGATAACGGTAAATCCTACTCACAAACCTATTTAAAGACTATAAATAATCAATTATCCGCTATATTTAATTTTGCTCGTAAATATTACAAATTATCAGAAAATCCCGTTGTTATATGTGGAAGTATAGGAAAAAATAACGCAGACAGTATGCAGTTTTGGACACTTGAAGAATTTAAGCAGTTTATTTCTGCTGTTGAAGATAAACAACTCTCAAAAGTAATTTTTGAGCTTTTATTTTGGACTGGTATGCGTTCAGGTGAATTATTAGCTCTTACATTGAATGACTTTGACCTTAAAGAAAAAACCGTAAGTATAAGTAAAAATTATTCAAGACATAATGGTCAAGATTTAATACTTACACCAAAAACACCAAAAAGTAAAAGAATAATAACTATACCTAACTTTATATGTGATATGATTGAAGAATATTTAAAAACTTTATATGATTATAAACCAAGTGAAAGGTTATTTCCTGTAACAAAATATTATCTTAACCATGAAATGAACAGGGGCTGTAAGAAATCAGGTGTAAAACACATCAGAGTACATGACTTAAGACATTCACACGCAAGTTTATTAATAGAACAAGGTTTCTCACCGTTAATAATATCTGAACGACTAGGACATGAAAAAATACAAACTACACTACAAACATATTCTCATTTATACCCAAACAAACATAATGTTGTAGCTAACAGATTAGATGAATTAAACAAATAGTACGCTTTTAGTACGCTTAACAAAAATAAAACCGCTAAAAACCTTTATTTTAAAGGCTTTAGCGGTTTTAATCATTTTATTCGAACTCGCTGTGGTAATATTTACCATTAAATAAAACAGCTGTTTACTCTATAAAAAAGATAACATTTGTATTAAGGTTATTATTTTAATTTAGCCATAGATTATCCAATATACTAATCCATACATCTGACAGTAGAAGTTTGCTAAAAGCAGACTTCTTTTTTATTTGAAAATTCGAAAGGAGAATATAAATTGAATGCTAAAATAATAGCTGTTACTAATCAAAAAGGCGGCGTAGGTAAAACAACAACATGTGCAAATCTCGGTATAGGTCTTGCACTTTCAGGCAAAAAAATTTTGCTCATTGATGATGACCCACAAGGAAGTTTATCAATAAGTCTTGGATATTCATATCCAGATAAATTAACAACTACCCTTTCAACCATAATGAGCAAAATTATTACAGATATTAAATTTCAATCCAATGAAGGCATACTTAATCATCACGAAAATATTAGTTTGCTTCCAGCTAACATAGAACTTTCAGGAATGGAAGTATCTCTTGTAAATATAATGAGTCGTGAAACAATTCTAAAACAATATATTGATAAAGTTAGAAATCAATATGATTTTATAATTATTGATTGTATGCCTTCTCTTGGAATGTTAACAATAAATGCCCTTGCCGCAGCAGATAGTGTAATAATCCCAGTACAAACACAATATCTTCCGGCAAAGGGACTTGAACAACTTTTGCAAACAATATCAAAAGTTAGAAGACAGATAAATCCAAAATTAAAAATTGATGGTGTACTTCTTACAATGGTTGATAATAGAACAAATTTTGCAAAAGATATATGTTCACTTATAAGACAGACTTACGGAAATAATATAAATATATTTAAAACCGAAATACCATATTCCATAAGAGCTGCTGAAATAAGTGCCGAGGGTAAAAGTATTTTTTCTCACGACCCTAAAGGTAAAGTGGCATTAGCTTACAAAAATCTTACAAAGGAGGTGTTAGAAATTGAAAAGCTCTGCAAAAAACATAAGTCTGACATCATTAGATGATTTATTTTCTACAGAAGAAAGTAGAATAGATAATAATCGTGAAAAAGTTTGTGAAATACCATTAACAGAACTATTTCCCTTTAAAGACCACCCTTTTAAAGTCATAGATAATCAAGAAATGTTTGATACTGCTGAAAGTATAAAAGAATATGGTGTTCTTGTTCCGGCAATAGTTCGACCTCGAATAGAAGGTGGATATGAGCTTATAGCAGGTCACAGAAGAAAAAGAGCTTGTGAAATTGCAGGGCTTGAAACAATGCCTGTTATTATCCGTAATCTTGATGATGCTGCTGCAACAATAATTATGGTTGATAGTAATCTGCAAAGAGATTCCATACTTCCAAGTGAACGTGCTTTTGCTTTTAAAATGAAATTAGAAGCAATAAAAAGACAAGGTTCACGAACCGATTTAACTTCTGTCCAAGTTGGACAGAAGTTAAATGCAAAAAGTGCAAGAGAAACGGTTGCTAAAGAAGCTGGAGCAAGTGCTGTTCAAGTACAGCGATTTATTCGTCTAACGGAACTCATACCCGCCCTTCTTGAAATGGTAGACCAAAAAAAGATAGCTTTCAACCCTGCCGTTGAACTTTCATATTTAAAGAAAGAAGAACAGGAAAATTTGATTGAAATAATAGAAATGGAACAGTCAACACCTTCTCTTTCTCAGGCTCAACGTCTCAAAAAACTTAGTGCTGAAGGTAAATGTTCCTTTGAAGGAATATATGCAATTATGAGTGAAGAAAAAAAGGCAGCTTTAAATAAAGTAACTCTGACAGGTGAAAAAATTCAAAAATATTTTCCTAAAAACTACACACCACAGCAAATGGAAGCAACTATTATTAAACTTCTTGAGAGTTGGCATAAAAAAAGAACACATCAACAAGAACGATAAAATTTTGAAAGGATTTGATAAATATGGCTGTTTTCAGAGTTGAAAAGACTAAAGATTACACAGTTATGGCAAATCACCATTTAAGAAATACAAAACTATCTTTAAAAGCAAAGGGATTATTGTCTTTAATGTTATCTTTACCAGAAGATTGGGACTATACAACAAAAGGACTTTCTATGATATGTAAAGACGGAGTTGACAGCATAAACGCAACAATTAAAGAACTTGAAAAAAATGGATATATTGTGCGTAAAAGACTTAGAAATGAAAAAGGTCAACTCTCTTCAACAGAATATACTATATTTGAAAGACCACAAAATATTGATAATTCAGATAATAAAAATGATGATGATAAACATAAAAGGGATTATCCTGAATTGGATAAACCTATGCTGGAAAAACCTGTACTGGAAAAACCTATATTGGAAAATCCAATCTTGGATAAACCTATACAGGATTACCCTAAACAGGAAAAACCTATTTTGGAAAATCCCGCACAATTAAATACTTATATATCAAATACTAATTTATTAAATACTGATTTATCAATTACTAATCAATCAAATCCTAATCAATCAAGTATAGATAAATCAGAAACTGAAACTAAAGATATGATAGGATATGATGATATTGGATTTAAAAATATACAAGAGATTAGAAATACTATTTTAAATAACATTGAATATGATTTTCTAAAAAAACGATATAACAACGAACGTTTAGATGAAATTGTTGATTTAATGGTTGAAACATTATGTTCTTCAAAAGCTGTAATGAGTATTGCTGGAAATAAACACCCTTCTCAGCTTGTAAAAGATAAATTTTTGAAAATAAATAGTTCTCATATAGACTATGTTTTTGAGTCTCTTTCAAAAACAACATCATATATCAGAAATATTAAAAGCTATTTATTAACAGTATTATTCAATGCACCTTCAACAATGGGTAATTATTATAGTGCTCTTGTTAATCATGATTTACATAATACATTATAAAAATTAAAATTTAACACGCTTTTTTTAAAGCGTGTTTTTTAATAAAAAGGAGGTAGTCAATAGTGCAGGAAGATATAGAAAATAGGTCAATAGCCCTTGCAATAAAATCAACTAAACTTACTACACAAATTTTAAAAATTGCTATTTTAAAATATCTCCAATCAAGAAAAGAGAAACATTCTAAAATTCCTCATGGTAAACAAAGCATTAAAAAACTTGCAAGACAAAATCAAGGAATGAGCAATATTCAAGTAAACGATAAAAATATTAAATCCTTTGAACGTATTGCAAAAAAATATGGTGTTGACTTTGCAATAAAAAAAGATAAATCAACTCTTCCACCTAGATATCTTGTTTTTTTCAAAGGTAAAGATGCAGATGCTATAAATTCAGCTTTTACAGAGTTTACAGCAAAAAATTTTAATAAAAGTCAAAAACCATCTGTTATTTCACAGTTAAGAAAATTTATACAGCTTGTAAGAAATTCCTCACATAATGTTGTCAAAAATAAAAACAAGGAACAAAGTCTATGAACACTAAAATTAAAAAAATTATAATATTAAATTTACCTTGTTTTGTATTTGGACTTATGTCAACAAAAGTATATAAGGCTTGGAGACTTTCTGAAGGCTATGAAATATCTGATAAGTTTTTAAATTTTTCAGATAGTTTTTCAAAAGCATTTCAAAGTCCCCTTCCCAGCTTTAATATAAAAGATTTAATGTTTGGTATTTCAATAGCTGTTATACTACGTTTTGTAATATATGTTAAAAGCAAAAATTCAAAAAAATATCGTAAAGGAATTGAATATGGTTCAGCTCGATGGGGAAAATCAACAGATATAGAACCTTTTATAGACCCTGTTTTTCAAAATAATATAATACTTACACAGACCGAAAGACTTATGATGTCTAACCGCCCAAAAAATCCAAAATATGCAAGAAATAAAAATGTTATTATTGTCGGTGGTTCAGGTAGCGGAAAAACAAGATTTTGGCTAAAACCTAATCTTATGCAGTGTCATTCAAGTTATGTTGTCACTGACCCGAATGGTAATTTACAATAAGGATAAAGGGAGTGCGCACCCTCAAGAAAGGAGGTTACACCCCATGAAGAAACAGCCGGACAAGGGAAAAATCACAGCCCTGTACGAGCGTCTTTCCCATGACGATGAACGAGCCGGGGAAAGCGTTTCGATAGAAAACCAAAAGCGCATTTTGGAGGACTACGCCCAAAAGAACGGCTTTACGAATATCCGGCACTTCACCGATGACGGAGTGCGGGGAACTACTTTCAAGCGTCCGGGGCTGGACGCTATGCTGGAAGAAATCCGGGCGGGAAATGTGGCTACGGTCATTATCAAAGACCAAAGCAGGATTGGCCGTGATGTTGTCGAAGTGGGGCTTTTGAAGCGCACCTTTGACGAGTACCATGTACGCTTTATTGCGGCAAATGACAACCTTGATACCGCCAACGGCTTTGATATAATGTCAATTTTCCGAGATGTGATAAACGAGTGGTATGTTGCCGACACCAGCCGGAAAATCAAGAGCGTGTTCAAGTCGAGAATGGAAAAGGGCTTGCGCTGCTCCGGCAGCGTCAGCTATGGCTACCTTGCGTCCAAGGAGAACAAGGGCGAATGGGTAATCGACGAGGAAGCCGCAGCCGTTGTGCGCCGTATCTTCCACAGCGTTGTTGCCGGGGAGAGTATCGCCAGCATAGCAAGGGCACTCCGCGCCGAGAAAATCCCTATCCCGTCCGAGCATTGGAAGCGGATAGGCGCACCCGTCCGGTCGGCGAAGTACACAGACCCCTACGCATGGTCAACAACAACTATCAGCTATATCCTCAAACGCCCGGAGTACACAGGGCGCAAGGTTTTAGGGAAAACCGTCTGCGAGAACTACAAGACCAAAAGCACCCGCAAGACCGCGCCGGAGGAACAGTATATTTTTGACGGGGAAATCCCCGCCATTGTGGACGAGGAAACATGGAACACCGTCCAGCGGCTTATGGGAACAAAACGCCGCGCCCCCAAGCGGCAGAACACCACAAACCGCTTGACCGGGCTTCTCTACTGCGCCGACTGCGGCGCGAAGCTGACCCACCGCAGCAGCCTTGTGCAAGGCAAGTATCTGGACGACGCTTTTGTGTGTTCCAGCTACCGCCAGCTTACCCGCGACTGCACCATGCACTATATCCCCACCGCGAAAATGGAAGCCGCCATTCTTGCCGCAATCCAGCGCGTGAGCTGGTATGTACGGCACAATGAAGCGGAGTTTATCGAGCGTGTGCGGAAAGCCACC
The DNA here is from genome assembly GCF_002161055.1 of Tyzzerella sp. An114. GTDB lineage: Bacteria > Bacillota > Clostridia > Lachnospirales > Anaerotignaceae > Fimicola > Fimicola cottocaccae. Next base: position 54,259 of record NZ_NFLT01000008.1, on the reverse strand, counting down.
GACCAGCACCAAGAAAATGCCGTCAAGGAGTACCGGCAGAAAGTGAGCAAGGCGCAGCGGCGGTATAAGGAGCTGGACGGGCTTGTAAAAAAGCTGTACGAGGGAAACGCCACAGGCAAGATACCCGATAAGCACTTTACCCGTCTGCTTGCCGAATATGACGAGGAACAGACCGGGCTGGAAGCCGCTATCGCACAATGGCAGGAAGCAATCGAGAGCTGGAACGCCGACAGGCTGAAAACAGATAAGTTTATCGAGCTTGTGAGCCGCTACACCGACTTTTCCGAATTGACAACGCCCATGCTCAACGAGTTTATCGAGAAAGTGGTTGTCCATGAGGGCGAGGGGCGCGGGAACAGCCGCCGCCAGCGGATAGATATTTACCTCAACTTCATCGGCGCGTTTGAAGTCCCCGCCCATATCGTTACCCCAATGGAAGCCGAGGAACAACGCCGCCAGCAGGAGGAACAGGCGGCAAAGGAAGCCCGTTCACAGGAGCTTGCCAAAGCGCGGGAGGAAAAGCGCAAGGCAGAGAAGCGGGAGTTTACCGCGAGGAAGAAAGCGGGCTTGCTGACCCCGGAGGAACAGGCGGCAGACGAAGCGCGGTTAGCCCATAACCGGGCATGGCAAAAGGAATGGCGGAAGAAACGGAAAGCCGCCGAGCCGCCCAAGTCCCCAAAGCCGAAATCCTTAAAGGAGCTTGCCGCGCTGCAAAAGGCCGGAGCCGACCTCACGCCGGAGGAAGCAGAACGCCTTGCCGCTTACCGCGAGAGGAAAAACCGCCAGCACAAGGCATGGTATGAACGGCAGAAAGCAGCGCAGCCGCCCAAGCCCCGGACGCTCAAAGAGCTTGCCGCCGCGCAAGTCGCGGGACAGCCCCTCACGCCGGAGGAAGCGGAACGCCTTGAAGCCAGCCGGAGCCGGAAGAAGAACGCCTACCAAGAACTGAAAGCCCAAGCGGAAACCGACCCCGCCGCAGCCGCCGAGCTTGCAAGGCGGCGGGCTTACCACTCGGAAGCCACCAAGAAATCCCGCCAGAAGATGTACGAGGAAGCCGCAGCCGGAAACCCCGCAGCCCAAGCCCGGTATGAGAACTTCCTTGCTGCAAGGCGGGAGAACTACCACAGGAAGAAGCACGACGAGAAAGGAGAACAAATCGCATGAGAAGATTGATTGATAACGGGAACCGCCCCATTACCCCAAAGCCCCATATCGGCCACTACGGGCGGCTGCGGAAAGCCTATCTGGAACAATACCGCCACCGCCTTTATACCGCCCTTGTAGCCAGCGAGAAGTTATATCCCCACCTTGCGGAAACAGACCGGGCGGTGCGGGATATGCTGGACTACCTCATGCCCCGCCTTGCCAGAGAAGCGGGAGCCACCGAAACCCTTAAAGCCGCCGACCCGATGAAATGGGTAGGATTGATGAACAACTGCAAGGCGAGAGCCGAGGAAATCATCAGGCATGAGCTAATCTATGTCTGACGGTCAAGAGCCGGAAAAATCGGAAATCTTGCGATAACAGCCGCCCCGACGAACCATTCCCCGTCCGGGCGGTTTTTATCGTCAAAAACGCTGTTTTCTCCAAGTCAAGAGCCGGAGAAAACACCCGAAAAATGCCCCTATTGCGTAACAGGGGCGCAGAAAGGAGCTTGCATGAGAACAGGGCTTACCAAGCAGGAAAAGACCACCGATATTTGGTTTGACGAGAAAGACCCCCTTATCCATATCCGCACCCACAACACCGCCTTGAAAAAGCGTCTGCTTGCATACAGCCGCCGTTATCCGGCGATCTGCCAGCAGACTGACGCAGACCCGGAAACGGGCTGCATGGAGTTTGACATTGAGAAAGGCCGCTTCTCTTTCCGTCTGACCGCCCCATACAGCGAGGAACGGCGGGAAGCGGCGCGGCGGTATGCCAGAGAGAGCAACGTCGCCGACAGGCTGAAATAGAGTTGAAATGTTCATAGTTTTGTGCTATACTTTTTCTAAAAGCAGAGTAATACTGCGGAATTGATTGGAGGACAACACAATGGTTACATTTATGAGATTAAGATAAAACCGCGAGTTATGTTGCGGTTATCCGTATTGCATAACTCGCTTATTGAAGCAGAGATGTAATTACGGAGGAAAAACAAATGAATAATAATTTATCACGCTTTGCAGACAGCAAGGTTTATTTTCAATGCCCAATTTGCACAAAATCAATGGATATACAAGGCAATAGCCTAATTTGTAGACATGGACATTGCTTTGATATTTCAAGATATGGGTATGTAAATTTGTTGTTAAAATCATCGCCCAAAACCAACTACAGCAAGCGGTCTTTTGACAACCGGCACCAAATTTTGGAGTATGGCATGTATGATGTTGTGTTGGAGAAAATCATACAGTTTATTTCTGATACGCCATCTATAAGAAACATTTTAGATGTTGGTTGCGGCGAGGGTTTCTATGCAAGGCAGATACAGCAAAGAACAGAACGAAACATCTTTGCCTTTGACTTGTCAAGGGAGGCAATACAGATTGCATCAAAAAAAGACAAGCGCAAAGCAGTGAAGTGGTTTGTTACTGACTTATCAAAAATCCCTTTGAAAGACGGAAGTATGGATTGTATTTTAGACATATTTTCGCCTGCACACTACAAAGAATTTCAGCGATTGCTATCTCCTAACGGATATGTTGTGAAAGTAATTCCTACGAAAAATCATTTGAGGGAAATCAGGACTAAAGTGCAAGCACACTTGAAAAATCCAGATTATTCAAATGAGTCTGTCGTTGAATATTTTGAGAAATATCTTAAAACCATTTCAAGAGAAACGGTTTCAGCCACCGTACAGTTGTCATCAGAACAAAGAATGTCGTTTATTGAAATGACGCCGCTTCTCTTTTGCGTTGAAAAAGATTGCGTTGATTGGCGTACTCTCACACATTTGACAATCGAAGCTGATGTTTTAATAGGAATGTATTAAAGGGCGTATTGATATTTAATATTCCCATTTATTGAGCAGAACGGAGTAAACCAAACACCCTAATCAAAAGGACAGCCGAGGAAATCGACTGTCCTTTTTCTATGCCGACAGGTAGAAAGGAGTGACCACCCATGACGAAACCGAGAGAAAAAAAACGCGAGGAATTGCAAGCCGAGATTGAGGACGGGAAGAAGAAAATCCGGCAGCTTGAAAATCGGGAAAAGGTGTTGCGGCAAAAGTTATCCCAAGAGGAACGCCGGACGCGCAGCCACCGGCTGGTCGTCCGAGGCGCAGTCTTTGAGAGCATTGTGCCGGAAGCCAAGACCATGACCGATGAGGAAGCCGCCGCCTTTCTCCGGCTTGCCCTGACGAGCGAGGAAGCGCGGGCTTATCTGAAAAAACGCACCGAGGGCGGGAAAAGCGAATAATCCCTTTCACTTATACACCCTTGCGGGCGTGTGCGCTCTGCCGAGGGCTTATCTCTCCACACAGCACCTTGCTATGTTCCGAGATTGGCGGCTTTGCCGCAGACAGGGGAAGCTACACTTCCCCTGCGACAGCTTGCGCTGTCTACCCCTTTGTGTACTTGTCGGAAGCAAACACCTTGCGTTGCAAGCTGTTCACTTCCGACAAGTCTGAATGACGCTCTAACGGAGGTGATACCCATAGCCATTTACCATTGTAATATCAGCATAATCAGCCGGGGCAAGGGCAAGTCAGCCGTTGCCGCAGCCGCCTACCGAAGCGGCGAGAAAATCACAAACGAGTGGGACGGAGAAACCCACGACTTCACAAGAAAGCGCGGCGTAGTCCATACGGAAATCCTGCTGCCGCCCCATGCCCCGCCCTCTTTCTCTGACCGCGCTGCCCTCTGGAACAGCGTGGAGCTTTACGAGAAAGCCGGGAACGCCCAGCTTGCAAGGGAGATTGACGCGGCACTCCCCATAGAATTATCACGAGAGGAACAGATACGGCTTGTCCGGGAATACTGTTCCTCTCAATTTGTTTCCAGAGGAATGTGCGTTGACTTTGCTATCCATGACACCGACAGCGGCAACCCCCATTGTCATATCATGCTTACCATGCGCCCCCTTGACGAGCGCGGCGCATGGGCGGCAAAATCCAAAAAGGAATATGACCTTGACGAAAACGGCGAGCGCATACGACTTCCAAGCGGCAGATACAAGACTCACAAGATAGACCTTACGGGCTGGAACGACAAGGGCAACGCCCTTTTATGGCGCAAGGCGTGGGCGGATATTTCAAACGCCTATCTGGAACGCGCCGGAAATGCGGAGCGTATCGACCACCGCAGCAACGCCGAGCGCGGCATTGATGAAATCCCCACCGTCCACATGGGCGTGGCGGCTTGCCAAATGGAGAAGAAAGGCATTGTGACCGAGAAAGGCGAGCTTAACCGGAATATCCAGAAAGCAAACCGCCTTATCCGGGAAATCCGGGCGCAGATCGGCAAGCTCAAAGAATGGCTTGCCGGACTGCTTACCGCGAGGGAAACCGCGCCGGAGCAGCCCCCGCAATCCCCCGGCCTTGCAAATCTGCTGATGAAGTATTTGAGCGTTCAGAGAGAAAAGAGCCGGAAGTATTCGCAGAGTTGGCAACGGCAGCACGCAGCCGACGAACTGAAAACCGTAGCGGCGGCGGTCAACTACCTTTCCGAGCATGGTATCTCTACCCTTGACGAGCTGGACGCAGCCCTTTCCTCTGTCAGCGAACAGGCCGACGCTATCCGGGCGGGAATGAAAACCGCCGAGCAACGCATGAAAGAGCTGCAAAAGCTCATTGAGTACGGCAGGAATTATCAGACCTACAAGCCCGTACAGGACGAGTACCGGCAAATCCGCTGGAAAGGAAAACAGGAGAAGTTTGCGGAAGCCCGCCGCGCCGAGCTTACCCTTTGGAACGCGGCAAACCGCTATCTCCATGCCCATTTGCCGGAGGGCGTGAAAACCCTGCCGATCTCCGCATGGGAGAAAGAATATGCTGCCCTTAAAGCACAGAGGGAAACGGAATACGCCAAGCTGAAAGGCACCCGCAGCGACCTTTCCGAGCTTCAAAATATCCGCAGGTGCGTGGATATTGCGCTCCGCGCCGACCAGCCGGAACAGACGCGGACCCGCACCAAGCGGCACGAACAGGAGCGATAAAGAGAAGGACGGGCAAGCTATCCGGCTTGTCCGTCCTATGTACCGCCTGACAAATAGGGAGTTCATTATCGTTTTATTTCCAAGCAATAGAATGACGGCCTATTCGGATACATTTTATCGGGAGTATTCCAAATCTCTGCATCATCAATTTCCTTGATATGTTTTGTAGTAAGTTCATCAATGGAAACTGTTTGCTTATGAATTACAGGTCTGTCCTCAAATTCATAGTAGTCCATTAACCATACATGCCAGAGTTCTATTGAAGTCGTATTCTGCAAGGCATTTTTTATATATTCAATAATTTGCTTTGCCCGACCCTCTGTAAAGTAGTTCCATTCCAGACAAACCCCATTTTTCTTGTCAGAATAGTTCTGAACATCTTGAAAGGAATGCAGAAAATAGTTATCATCTGCACCACCGTCATACATTGTGCCATTATCAAGATTTATTTCAAATGGATAGTCCTGAACGGGCGAAACTTCCGTCAAGAGAAAATCCGAAGCAATAAATGTGCATACGCTCATAGAATTTCTTCACCAACTTTCGATTTATTGTTATTGTACTTCAAAACCATGAATACTTCAACCACCGGAGGTATCAATCATGTATTACACCCAAGAACAGATAGACCGGGCGAACCAAGCCGACCTTGTTTTGTTCCTGCAATCGCAGGGAGAACCGCTGGAACGCGCCGGACAGGAATACCGCTGGAAACGGCACGACAGCCTGACCGTCCGGGGCAACAAGTGGTATCGCCACAGTCAGAGCAAGGGCGGCGGCCCCGTTGATTTTGTTATGGAGTTTTTCGGAAAGAGCTTTACCGAAGCCGTGGAACTTCTCACGGGAGAAAAGGGAGCCGCACTGCCGCAGGACTCCCCGCAATTCCGATTGCCGCCCCGCAGCCCCGACAACCGAACAGCGAGGAACTACCTCACAGCCGCCCGCCGCATTGATAAAGATGTGGCGGGCTTTTTCTTTGCCAGCGGCGATATTTACGAGGACGCAGCCTACCACAACGCCGTATTCGTGGGGCGGGACGAGGACAGAATACCGCGCTACGCCCACAGCAAGGGAACGGCGGGAAACTTCCGGCTTGATGTGAAAGGCAGCGACAAAGCCTTTAACTTCTGCTACCGGGGCGAGGGCGAAAGATTGTTTGTCTTTGAAGCCCCCGTTGACCTGCTCTCTTTCCTCTGCCTGTTCAAAAAGGAATGGCAGAAGCAAAGCTATCTGTCATTGGGCGGCGTGGGAGAAAAAGCCCTGCTCCGCTTTCTCTCTGACCGTCCGAACATCAAGACCGTTTTTCTCTGCCTTGACAGCGACGAAGCCGGAAACGACGCTTGCAGCCGCCTTGTGAAGCTCATGCCGGAGGGCTATACCGTCCACCGGCTTATCCCTCTTTTCAAGGATTGGAACGAGGTATTGCAGCACCGGGCAGAAATCACAGACGGGAAGTATTTGCGAGAAGCGGTCTACGGCTTGAAAGAGCCGCCGCAGGAAGAAACCGTTGAGATTATCCGCATGAGCGAGGTGGACACGCAGACCGTCGAATGGTTATGGGAGCCGTATATCCCCTTTGGGAAAGTAACCATTGTGCAGGGCAACCCCGGCGAGGGCAAGACCACCTTTGCCCTACGCCTTGCCGCCGCTTGTACCAACCGCAAGCCGTTCCCCCACATGGCAGTGCATGAGCCGTTCAATGTGATTTACCAGACTGCCGAGGACGGTTTGGGCGACACCATCAAGCCCCGCCTTATGGAAGCCGAAGCAGACCTTGACCGCGTTCTCGTGATTGACGAGAGCAAACAGGGGCTTTCCCTTTCCGATGAGCGCATAGAGAGAGCTATCCGGCAGACCGGGGCGCGGCTGATTATCCTTGACCCCATACAGGCGTATATGGGCGAGAAAACCGACATGAACAGGGCAAACGAAGTGCGCCCCATGTTCCGCCGCCTTGCCGATGTTGCCGAGCGTACCGGGTGCGCCGTTATCCTTATCGGGCACTTGAACAAAGCCGCCGGAGGGCAGAGCGCATACCGGGGCTTAGGTTCTATTGACTTCCGCGCCGCAGCAAGGAGCGTCCTGCTGATCGGGCGCGTGAAGCGGGAGCCAAATGTGCGCGTTATCGTCCATGACAAATCTTCCCTTGCGCCGGAGGGCAAGCCCGTTGCCTTTTGCCTTGACCCGGAAACAGGCTTTTCATGGATAGGCGAATACGACATAACCGCCGACGAGCTGCTATCCGGCGCGGGCGGGAACACCGCCACCAAGACCGAGCAAGCCGAGAAACTGATACTTGACTTACTCGCAGACGGGAAAGAACTTGCCAGCGAGGACATTGATAAGGCCGCAGCCGAAGCCGGGATTTCTGCCCGTACCGTCCGGGCGGCAAAGAAAAACCTTGACGGGCGCATTACCTCAAAGCGTATCGGCGCGGCATGGTATCACGCCCTCAAAAAATGAAGTGGCAAAATCCAAGTGGCAAAACCCAGATACCTTGCCACTTTGCCACTTCGCCACTTCAACCCTCAACCACCGCCCCATGTGCTGCCGCATGGGGCTTTTCTCATAGAAAGGAGCAGCCTATGAACAATGAAACCAGCAAGACCAGCGCCCCCGCAGCCGCTTCCCCTCTGACCGCCAAACCCGACCTTGTGAAGAACATCGGCGGCACGACCTTTGACATTCATATCCATTTCAGCGAAACCAGCCGGGAAACCTTTACGGACAAGGTTGTGCGCCTTATCAAGAACGACAGCGGCGATGAAACCGCTTAAAAGCAAGATACTTTTTTCTTGTTCCTTATTGACAAAACCCGAAAGGTACTGTAATAAATGAATGTGGGAAATTATTACAACTTAAAGGCTATAAAATTAAAATACTTAATACAATAAATTTCAAAAAATCTATGCATTACAATCCATTTTCATATATAAAAAGTGAAAAAGATATTTTAAAACTTGTCAATGTTCTGATAGCAAACACAAAAGGTGATGGAAAGACTGGTGAAGATTTTTGGATTAAAGCTGAAACTCTTCTTTATACAGCATTGATAGGATATATATACTTTGAAGCTCCTGAAAATGAACAAAATTTTTCAACACTCATTGAATTTATAAATGCAATGGAAGTACGTGAAGATGATGAAGATTTTAAAAATCCAGTTGACATTATGTTTGATGTTCTTGAAGCTAAAAATCCTGAACATTTCGCAGTTAGGCAATATAAAAAATATAAACTTGCTGCTGGAAAAACAGCAAAAAGTATACTTATATCCTGTGGTGCTAGATTAGCTCCCTTTGATATTAAAGAACTTCGTGAATTAACTTCTTATGATGAAATGGAACTTGATACTTTAGGAGATAAAAAAACAGCTTTATTTTTTATAATAAGTGATACTGATGATACATTTAATTTTATTGTATCAATGGCATATACTCAGCTTTTTAATCTTTTATGTGATAAAGCTGATGATGTATACGGTGGAAGGTTGCCAGTTCATGTAAGATGTTTAATAGATGAGTGTGCAAACATTGGTCAAATACCAAAATTAGAAAAACTTATGGCAACAATTCGTTCAAGAGAAATATCAGCTTGTATTTTTTTACAAGCACAAAGTCAACTTAAAGCAATATATAAGGATAACGCTGAAACAATTATAGGAAACTGTGACAGTATGGTTTTTCTTGGTGGTAAGGAAAAAACTACTTTAAAAGATGTTTCAGAAAGTTTAGGAAAAGAAACCATTGATATGTTTAATACTTCTGATACCCATGGAAATCAAAGAAGTTATGGAATAAACTATCAAAAACTTGGAAAAGAACTTATGTCTATTGATGAACTTGCTGTTATGGACGGAAATAAATGTATATTACAACTTAGAGGTGTACGCCCTTTTCTTTCAGAAAAATATGATATTACAAAACACCCAAACTATAAATATTTATCCGATTTTGATATAAAAAATACTTTTGATATAGAAAAATATCTATCCACAAAACTAAAAATTAATGATAATGATATTTATGATATATATGAAATAGACCTTACAGATTACTGATATCCTTAAATATTGTTAATAATAAGTAGCTTTGTTATAATTTTATAAAATCACTTTATTATTATGGAGGTCAATATAATGAATGTTGTTTATAAATATCAATCTACAATACCATACAGCTTGCATGATATGTTTGTATCTAAAATAGAATTTATAGATAATAATATAAAATTCTATTTTGAAAATGGATACATAGAATTAAAAGAACCTTATAAACAAGTTGACGGAAATATTATAATTGAAGATTTTGATTTAGATTTTTCTTGTGTATACTTTTTAAGTGAAAATGGACAATATGGCGATTTTAAAGGAAAAAAGATGGAGTTTTTAGACTTTATCAAAAACTATAATAATTTTTATTTTGAAGTGTTAAATGAAATGTATGGATATAACCAAGTTAATTATTCAGGTTATTTATCACTTCCTGATAAAGAAAATTTAATTGATATATGTATTTCAATATACTATAAGGGCAATATAATTTATGAATTAAAAGACTAATCTATAAATATTAAGTAATAAAAATAATAAAAAGCTGGAAAAGAAAATCACTCTTTTTCAGCTTTTTTATTTATAAAAAAATATAATTTTAAAGGAGAATGATACTATGGAATTTTTTAACTCAACAATTGATGTATTGCAGACACTCGTTGTCGCTCTTGGAGCTGGTCTAGGCATTTGGGGTGGAATTAATCTCTTAGAAGGATATGGAAACGACAATCCCGGTGCAAAATCACAAGGCATGAAACAGCTTATGGCTAATTAGATGTAATAAAAAAGCGAAGAAAGGGAAAACACAATCCAGACGGAACCGGCGGTGCGGTCAAGAAATATTGTGGAAACGCAAGATTTCTGCTATAATGGGTGCAGAACACTTGACGATGGAAAGAGGGACGGGAAGCCTATGAACATCAGCTATCAGCCATTATGGAACACCCTGAAAGAGCGTGGCATGAGAAAAGAGGACTTGCGGCTTGCCGCCGGTCTGACAACCAACATGATTGCCAACATGGGCAAGGGCGAGCATATCAGTATGAAAACGCTGCTGCGTATCTGCGAAGCCCTGAATTGTGAGATTACCGATGTGATTGAGTTAGTATCAGACGAGCCTGCTTCCACAGGAGGTAAGGAACATGAGCGAATTGAAACCAAGAATAACAGAAAACAGAATTGACTATATCCTTGTCGGAGATTACTACATCCCGGATTTGAAACTTCCGGAAGAACACCGCCCCATCGGAAAGTATGGACGGATGCACCGGGAATATTTAAGAGAAGTCCACCCATCCAGATTGAATACATTGATACTGACCGGAGAATTGTGGACATATCTTGTAGACATGAACGAACAGGCACAGGAACGGTCAGACACTATCATGGAACAGCTGAAAGCTGCCGAGGGCGTGACAGAGGAATTAAAGCGTACCTGTCAAATGGAATGGGTGCAGCGTTGCAATAACATTCACAACCGGGCAGAAGAAATTGTTTTGCATGAGATGATTTATTCATAACGGTATGGTAGAATGATTATTACAAATTAGAAGTTGTAAAGGAGACTTTGTATGGGTAGAAAAGAAATAACAACAAAAGAAGATTTAATGAAAGTAATAGAATTATTCGAAAATACTGGAATTACATACTGGTTGGATGGCGGATGGGGTGTAGATATTTTAGCTGGTAAACAAACAAGAATTCATAGAGATATAGATATAAATTTTGATGCTCAACATACGGAAAAATTGTTAAATGTGCTTTTGAATCTGGGCTATAAAATTGATACAGACTGGAAACCGGTTAGAATAGAGTTATATAGTGATGAACTTGGTTACTTAGACATTCACCCGTTCGTTTTAAATGAGGACGGAACTTCAAAACAAGCTGATTTAGAGGGTGGCTGGTATGAGTTTGAAAAAGATTACTTTGGTAGTGCTTTTTTTGAAGGAAAAACAATTCCTTGTATATCCTTAAAAGGTCAAAGAGTTTTCCACTCAGGTTATGAATTAAGAGATAAAGATAAGCATGATATTTCAATTCTTGAAAGTTTATCAAAATAACATTGCTGTAATTTCTAAGATAAATTCCACTTTATCGCTTTGAAATTTTAACTGAATAACCACAGCACAAACCGCTTCTACATGGGAGCCAACAAACCATGCAACAGCGGTTTTTCCTTACCTTTTTTTCCTCTGGCTGATAGGCGTTCCCATTTTCTTTGATTTTTTGAGAATCCGAATCAGCCAGCGAAATTCTTCGTCTGACAGATTTTTATAGTTGATGCCGAGCTGCTTGCAGTAAAGGACAACCAACTTTTCATCCCGGCTGCCCTTGAAATTTTCGACCGCTTCCAGATTTTCTTTCAGTTCATCGGCAACAGTGGTCTGGGGCGCACTCTCACTGTCCTTTTTGTGGGCTTCCCGAATATCACGGATAATCCGGTTGAGGTCATCCAGAACCATGTGGCTGAAATACTCATCATCGCTGATATGGGCAGCTTGCAGCACCTTCAAATGCGGGTCATCTTCGCCGGGGCGATACCGTTCAATGATTTCATGCCGGACGGTATCGACAAGGGCGTTGAGGTTTTGAATCTGCATGGTGGCAATCCCGTCCACATAAATCTCAATATCTGCAAGAAACTTGATAAAATCTTTATGTGTGGCAAGCTCACAGAGCAGACGGTTGTTAATCCGACCGCTTTTCAGAAGTGCGACCATCTCATCATTCAAATGCAGCTCCGTCAATGGCGTGTTGATCTGCTCCCTGTTCTCTGTCCGGCACAGCAGATAATCAACGGAAACTCCATAGAAGTCTGCCAGCGCGATAAGGTTGCCATGATTGATTTCCTTATAATCCTCTTTTTCATAACTTCCAAGAGCTGATTTGGAAATACCCGTCAACTCTGATAATTCTTCCAGATTTAAGCCTTTGTCCTTGCGGAGTTCCCAAAGGCGTTCCTGTATGCTTGTCGCTCCTTTCATGGGCACACGCTCCTTTCCGGCGGTTTGATTGCTGCCGCTTAACTGGATTATATCACACTTTCCGCAATCGTGGAAATTTCTGATTTTTACCCTTAATTCCTACTTTGTGGACATACGGCACAGGGTACAAAAATGTTCTATGATACAGGTAGTTCATCGATGGATTATTCCAATCGAATGACCAGCCTGTGTGGGATATGCTTCCCCGGCGATGTAGTGCCATGACTTTTGGCAGGGATGTGGAGGAATCCTGACCAAAACGAGCGTACCAAAGGGAGCAATACGCCGCTGTGAGATTCAGGGGAGGAACGACACCAGGGAGAACTGGCGAACTGACACCGAAATGATACCGAAACACGACAATCTGATAGGGGGATAGTCTACCCTATCGCTGATACTTCGGGAGATTTTAAGCGGCTCTATGACCGTAATTTTGCCGAAAAGCGCCCCGAAACCATACACTAAAACGGGAGGAAGCGCAATATGCCGAGAATGAGCAAAAAGAGGAAGTATGAGCTTTCCTTTTACCTCAATGACCGGGGGCGTGTCACTTACAACGAATTATGCCGGAAATGCCAGCATGGGTGCAAGCAGAGCTTCCGGGCGGTTGTGATTGACTGCCCCCGTTATTTATCCAAACGAGCAAAGAAAAAGGAGGAACACACAGAATGAATTTTGAATTTATGACGATAGACACACCATTGCCGCCATGTATGCCATTTCCCAGAGCGTTGACAGGGTTTCCAGTTAGCAGCACCGCAAAGGTTATGTACTGCCGGATGTTGGACGCTATGCTCTCCAAAGGGCAGGAGGACGAGAACGGAATCCTGTTTGTTTGCTTCCCTGTTACAGCCATTGCCGCAGTCCTGTCCCGCAGCCCCATGACGGTCAAGCGTTCTTTGAATGAACTGGAAACCGCCGGACTTATCATGCGGGTGCGTCAGGGCGTGGGAGAACCGAATAGGATTTATGTGCTGATACCGGGAAAGGAGGACGCCGCCCTTGCCTGATACCTCAAAGCTGGAAAAGCTCAACCGGGAGCTGGAGAAAAGCGAAAAGAAACTGCGGAAAGCTATCAATGATGAAAAGGCATTGCAGCACCAGTTAAAGCAGCTTACCCGAAAGGAACGGACACACCGGCTCTGTACCCGTGGCGGTATGCTGGAAAGTTTTCTGCAAGAGCCGGAACGCCTGACAGATGATGATGTCATGCTGTTGTTGAAACTCATTTTTCACAGACAGGACACGCAGGAACTATTGAAAAAAATGCTGGAACGGGAGAAGCCGGAAACCCCTTAGTTTACTAAGGGCGCAATTATACACCACCCAGAGGTTGGTGCATTGCGTTCTCCGAAGGCTCCTCGCCGGAGGGCTGTGATTTTCCGCAGTCATGGTCTGCTTCAAATCAAACAGGGGACGCTACGCTTCCCCTGCGCTGGCTGCCGCCAGCTACCCTTTTGTGGACTTGCCATCTGGGGACACCTTGCATTGCAAGCTGTTCCCAGCCGACAAGTTTCATAAAATATGCTATCTTTTCGATAGCCAATGAAGTATAATGAAGATGACAACAAATCGGAATTTGAGGGGATAAATAAATGGAAAAAGGAAGAATTGTTATAGTCGCCGGAGCACCTGGAACAGGAAAAAGCACAGTATCAGCAATCATTGCTGAAGAATCTGATATGGAAAAATCTGTGTATATGCATACCGACGATTTTTATCATTATCTTAGAAAGGGAGCAATTCCTCCCCATTTACCGGAATCAAACGAACAAAACTTGATTGTAATAGAGGCTTTTTTAGAATCAGCAAAGCGTTTTGCCCGTGGTGGATACGATGTAATTGTAGACGGTATTATCGGCCCGTGGTTTTTAAAGCCGTGGTTAAAAATTGTGCAAGAGGGTTATGAAGTACACTATATCGTTTTGAGAGCTAATAAAGAAGAGACCATGAGAAGAGCGATTAACCGCTCAAAATTAGACAGGAAGACTAACATTGAATTAGTTGAGGTAATGTGGGAGCAATTCCATGATCTTGAAACATACGAAGTGAATGTTATAGACACAACAAACCTGTCCGTTAAAGATACAGTTTTGAAAGTAAAAGAAAGAATTACAACCAGAACCGCATTACTTCATTAGATTTTTTCAAAGAAGGCATACAAATCCCAGTTTGTCAGCTTCACATCGGGTCAACTTGCCCCGAACTTTTACAACTAAATACCAGCCGCCCACACAGCGGCACACCGAGCAGGAAATCTGAAAAAGGTCTCCTGCTTTTTTTCTGCCCAAAATGAGGTGGTAAAACGCCACCCCATCCACCAATTACCGAAAGGAGGGACACGAAATGCCCTGTCCACACAACGAAATCACGATTGTGCAGCGCAGCCAGCGACAGTCTGCGGTTGCCGCCGCTGCTTACCAGAGTGGCGAAAAGCTGTTCTGTGAATACGACCAGCAAGTGAAGCACTACCCGGAAAAGCGTGGTATCGTCCATAATGAAATCCTGCTCCCGGCAAATGCCCCACGGTCATATGCAGACCGCAATACCTTATGGAACGCCGCCGAAGCGGTGGAAAAACAATGGAACTCCCAGCTTGCAAGGCGGTGGGTGCTTACCATCCCAAGAGAGATACCGCCCGACCAGTACGCTGTCCTTGTCCGGGAGTTTTGCCAGCAGCAGTTTGTTTCAAAAGGCATGATTGCTGACTTTGCCATCCATGACCCCCATCCGCCGGGACACAATCCCCACGCCCATGTCCTGTTGACTATGAGAGCAATGGACGAACATGGGAAATGGCTTCCCAAGAGCCGCAAGGTTTATGACCTTGACGAAAACGGGGAACGGATAAAACTTCCGTCCGGCAGATGGAAAAGCCACAAGGAGGATACGGTTGACTGGAACGACCAGAAATATTGTGAAATCTGGCGGCATGAGTGGGAAGTCATCCAGAACCGCTATCTGGAAGCCAATGACCGCCCGGAGCGTGTGGACTTGCGTTCCTATGCCAGACAGGGGCTTGATAAAATCCCCACTATCCACATGGGGCCAGCGGTCAGCCAGATGGAGAAACGAGGGATACAGACCAACATCGGCAACCTAAACAGGGACATTACCGCCGCCAACCGGCTCATGCAGTCGATCCGTCAGATAGTGCGCCACCTGAAAGGCTGGATCGCAGACCTGAAGGAGAAAAAAGCCGTCCTGCTGGAAGCCTTGCAGGAAGCGAAGGAACCCACCCTGCCGGAGCTGCTGGGCAAATATCTGGATTTGCGCCGGGAGGAGCGCACCGGCTGGACGAGCAAAGGCCAGCTCAAAGGCACTGTAAATGACTTCAATAAGGTTATGGATGCCATTCGCTATCTGCGGGAAAAGGAGCTGTCCACCGTGGAGAGTTTGGACGCCTATCTGGATACCGTCAGCGAGCAGGCCGTTTTCATCCGGGCAGAGATGAAGCCGAAGGAAAAGCGCATGAAGGAGATCGACACCCTGCTTTCCCATATCGCCAACTTTGAAGCCCACAAGCCGGTTCATGCGGAATATGCCGCCATCCGGTTTAAGAAGCCAAAGGAACAGTTTGCCGCCGCCCATCGGGACGAGCTGGACGCCTACAATGCCGCTGTCCGCTATTTCAAGGTGCATTTGGAGGGAACCAAGTACAGCACCAAGAAATTGAACGAGGAACGGACGCAGCTTGCCGGAGAAGTGGCCGAGTACAGGGAACGCCTGTCGGCGGTGCAGGAGGATGTAAAAATTCTCCGGGATGTGCGCCACTGGCTCAATCAGGTGCTTCCGTCCGAGCAGTACCGCCAGACCGCCGAGCCGGGTAAGAAACCGTCCATCCAGCAGGCAGTCAAAGGCCGGGCGCAGCGTATCCGGGAGGAACAGGCCGAGAAACGCCAGCAGCCCCGCACAGAGAAAAAACAGGATATGGAACTTTAACAGGCGCTTGCCATTTTCTTTTCGAGAATGACAGGCGCTTTTCTTATTTTCAGGAGGATTTAGTTGAATGTATTTGAAGCTGTCAAGCAGTCTGTTACCACCCGGCAGGCTGCCGAGCATTTCGGAATCCGGGTGGGCCGGAACGGGATGTGCGTCTGTCCCTTCCATGCCGACAAAAACCCAAGCATGAAGGTTGACCGGCGCTTTCACTGTTTCGGCTGTCAGGCAGACGGGGATGTGATCGACTTTGTTTCCCGTCTGGAAGCTGTCAGCCCCAAGGAAGCCGCCCTTATGCTGGCGCAGGCGTTTTCCGTCCCCTATGAGGACAAGGAGCTGCCCCACAGGAACCAGAGGACGCCCCGACAGGAACCCCCCGAACAGCGGTTCCGCCGCATGGAGCGTTACTGCTTCCGGGTGCTGTGCGACTACCGAAACCTGCTGCGCCGCTGGAAACAGGACTATGCCCCCAAGACGCCAGACGAGGACTTCCACCCGCTGTTTGTGGAAGCCCTGCAAAAGCAGGACTATGTGGATTATCTGCTGGATGTGCTGCTCTCCCCGGACATGGAGGAACGGGCAGCCCTTATCATTGATTGTGGAAAGGAAGTGAGCAATCTTGAAAGACGAATGGCAGAGCTTGCCGCCGGAGATACGGCAGGCCGCAGAACAGACCATACAAGAAGCACCGCCGCCCCGGAGCGTTGAGGAAGTCAAAGCCATGCTGGAAAGCACCGAGAAAGGGGGCGTCCGCAACAGTATCCGAAACTGCCTGACCGTCTTTCAGAATGACCCGCTGCTTTCCGGGGCAATCGCAAAAAATCTGCTGACCGAGCGAACCGACATCATCAAGCCCATCGGCTACCACCGTACCGGCACCGCCATCACGGACACGGACATGAATTATCTGCTCCTGTATCTGGAAGAAACCTATGGGCTGACCAGCGAAAAGAAGATTGCCGCCGCCATCGGGATCGTTGCCAACGAAAATGGCTATCACCCCATCCGGGACTACCTGAACGGCCTGACCTGGGACGGAACCGAGCGTATTTGTACCTGCCTACACCACTTTTTAGGAGCCGACAGCGACCAGTACACCTATGAAGCCCTGCGGCTGTTCCTGCTGGGAGCCATCCACCGGGCATTTCGTCCCGGCTGCAAGTTTGAGGTCATGCTCTGTCTGGTGGGCGGTCAGGGAGCCGGAAAATCCACCTTTTTCCGGCTGCTGGCCGTGAAAGACGAGTGGTTTTCCGATGACCTTCGCAAGCTGGACGATGACAATGTGTACCGCAAGCTGCAAGGCCACTGGATTATCGAGATGTCGGAGATGATCGCCACCGCAAACGCCAAGAGCATTGAGGAAATCAAGTCTTTTTTGAGCCGACAGAAGGAGGTCTATAAAATCCCATACGAAACCCACCCGGAGGACAGGCTGCGGCAATGCGTGTTTGGCGGCACTTCCAACGCCCTTGACTTCCTGCTCCTTGACCGTTCCGGCAACCGGCGCTTCCTGCCGGTCATGGTGTACCCGGAACAGGCGGAAGTTCATATTTTGGACGATGAAGCCGCTTCCAGAGCCTACATGGAGCAGCTATGGGCGGAAGCCATGACCATTTACCGCAGCGGGGATTTTAAGTTGTCTTTTAGCCCCGAAATGGTGCGCTATCTCAAAGAACACCAGCGGGATTTCATGCCGGAGGACACCAAAGCCGGGATGATCCAAGCCTACCTTGACCGCTATACCGGCAGCATGGTGTGTTCCAAGCAGCTTTTCCGGGAAGCCCTGAACCACCCCTTTGACGAGCCAAAACAATGGGAAATCCGGGAGGTCAACGACATTATGAACCATTGTGTCACAGGCTGGCACTACTTTTCCAATCCCCGGATGTTCCCGGAATACGGCAGGCAAAAGGGCTGGGAGCGTGAAACCCCGGCAACGGATAGCAGCAACGGAGCCGAAAAAATCCCGGAGGGATTTGTGGAGGTCACAGAACAGATGGAGCTTCCTTTCTGAAAATCCCACCCCGTTGCCGACTTTGTTGCACTCCCGTTGCCGGGCTGGTTGCCGGGGAAAGCCCCATAACTGCGGGCTTTTTCCCCTATCAGCAACCAAAGCAACAGAAAAATAAAAGAAAATATAAATTGTAACCAAACCGCCAGACAGAGATGGTTTTGAGGTTTTTTGAAGCCCGTTGCCGGACTTCGTTGCCGACCTTCTCCTTGTCTGGCTATTCTATTATGGAGGATAACTGCCTATGGCAAAAACGAAAACAGAGATTCATGTTACCACAGTTTTTGATGGCGAACTGGACGCAGCGGATGTCTTTGTGAGCCTGATTGCCCAAAAATATGGGCAGAATACCGGCAAGGAAAATCTTGCGAAAACACAAGATTTAGGATATAATAAAGACGAGGTTCAGAAGAACCGTGTTCCGTCTGGATTGTGCGGGTAAACGGTTATGATGAACGGATACGAATACACAGGCATGGACGCAATTCTGGCGGGCAGCTTCCGGGCGGCCATCTATTGCAGGCTTTCCAAAGACGATGACCTTGACGGGGAGAGCGCCAGTATTGCCAACCAGCGAGATATGCTGGAAAGCTACTGCGAAAAGCAGGGATGGGAGGTTGTGGCAGTCTATCAGGACGATGGCTACACGGGGCTGAACATGGAGCGCCCCGACCTGAAACGGATGTTAAAGGCCATCGAGCGCAGGCAGATAAATCTTGTGATAACGAAAGATTTATCGAGATTAGGCCGAAACTACTTGCAGACCGGCACACTGATCGAGGACTTCTTCCCCCGTCACGGCGTCCGCTATATCGCCATGAATGACGGTATCGACACCATGCGGGACAACAACGACATTGCGCCGTTTAAGAACATCCTGAACGAGATGTACAGCAAGGATATTTCCAAGAAGGTACATTCCTCGTATCTTCTGAAAGCCCAGCAAGGCCAGTTTACCGGCTGTGTGGCTCCCTTTGGGTATCGGAAAGACCCGGAGGACAAAAACCACCTGCTGGTGGACGAGGAAACCGCCCCTATTGTCCGGCAAATCTTCCTTTGGGCGCTGGAAGGACACGGCCCCAACTTCATCCGGCGCAGGCTGGAAGAACAGAAAGTGCCTTGCCCGACATGGTGGAACCGGGAACGGGGCTTCCGCAATGTCCGCACCAAATGGGAAAAGAAAGACCCGGAAAACGGGCGGTATATGTGGGACTTCTCCGTGATAAAAGACATCTTGATGAATCCCGTTTATACCGGGGCGATAGCTTCCCAAAAGAAGGACTACCGCTTCAAAATCGGCACCATTGGCGAGAAGAAGCCGCAGGACTGGATCGTGGTGGAGGAACGGCACGAACCGTTGATTGACGGCAAAAGTTTTGCCATCGTGCAGGACAAGCTGAAATCCCGCCAGCGCCCCCGGCAGGACGGGGAAACCAGCCTGTTTGCCGGGCTTATCAAGTGCGGCGAGTGCGGCAAGTCGCTGACCATCCGCACCACCCACGCCAAGCACCCGCAGCAGATTTATGCCTGTAAGACCTATGGGGCGTTCGGCAAGAACCACTGTTCCCAGCACCGGGTAGAGTACGACACCCTTTACTACCTTGTCCTGAACAAAATCCGGGAGTGCGCCAAGGCTGCCCTGACCGATGGGGAAGCCATTGCCGGGAAGCTGACCAACACCTGCGAAGCCGAACAGAAAGGCCAGCGGGAAGCGTTGGAGCGTTCCCTGACAAAAGACGAGGAACGGATTGAGGTTCTGGAAAAGATGGTGCTGCGGCTCTATGAGGACATGGTTGCCGGGCGGATCAGCGAAGCCAACTTCAATCTCATGCTGGACAAGACGCAGAAAGAACAGGCCGAGTTGAAAGAACGGGTTGCACAGGGGCGCAAGAAACTGGCTGATGAAATGCGGCTGGCAATGGACGCCAAACAATGGGTGGACGCCATTCAGGAATATGCCGACATCACGGAGCTGGACGCAGCCACCCTAAACCGCCTGATTAAAGAAATCGTTGTCCATGAACACATCGACAGCGATAAGACACGACACATTTCTATCGAAATTCACTTCAATCTCAAACCCATCCCGGAGGTGGAACAGGTCAAAGGATGACCTGTTCCCGCCGGGGCGGTTCTAAAACAATTCCATATATTTTTTGACACGCCGCCGCCCGCCATCGAGCAAAGTTTTACTCCTAATTAGGGATAAAACAACTTATGGCTGGAGGTGGTGTCGCCCTTATAGGTATGACTCTTGTTCCTCTTCTCTCTGGATTATTTGGATAAAAGGTAATATATTATGCAAAGTATACTGGAAAGCATTACAAAATGGCTTAAAGAACTACTGATTACCGGAATTACTGGAAATTTTTCTGGTTTATTTGATAATGTAAATCAGAAAGTTGGTGAAATAGCTAATGATGTTGGAAGAACACCTTCACAGTGGAACAGCAGTATTTTTTCAATGATACAATCATTATCAGAGAATATAATAATACCTATTGCAGGTATTATTTTAACTTTTATTATGTGTTATGAGCTTATACAAATGATTACAGAAAAAAATAATCTACATGATATAGATACATTTATATTTTTTAAATGGATATTTAAAACTTTTGTTTCTGTAATAATAATAACAAACACTTTTAATATAATTATGGGTGTTTTTGATATGGCTCAACATGTTGTATCCCAATCATCAGAAATAATAACAAGTCAAACAAGCATTGATATTTCTACTGTAATATCTGACTTGGAAACGAAACTTGAAGAAATGGAACTGGGTATTCTTATAGGACTATGGTTGCAAAGTTTTTTTATAAATTTTACAATGCATATTCTTTCAATATGTATTTTTATTGTTATATATGGTCGTATTATAGAAATATACTTAATGACATCACTTGGACCTATACCCTTCTCCACTATGGCAAATCGTGAATGGGGAACTATGGGACAAAATTACATAAGAGCATTATTTGCTATTGGATTTCAAGGGTTTCTTATTATGGTATGTGTAGGAATTTACTCAGTACTTGTTCATTCAATATCAATCAGTGATGATACTATATCATCAGTATGGACTTGTATGGGATATACTGTTCTTCTCTGTTTTAGCTTATTTAAAACTGGTACATTATCAAAAAGTATATTTAATGCCCATTAATTAAACTCACGCCTGTCTTTTGGCAAGCGTTTTTATTTTTTAAGGAGGTTTTTTATGGCATATGTACAGATACCAAAAGATTTAAGCAAAGTAAAGACAAAAGTTATATTCAATCTTACAAAAAGACAACTTATATGTTTTTCTTCTGCTCTCATTATAGGAATTCCTATATTTATATTACTTAAAAATAGTATAGGTATAACTTCATCAACATTTATAATGATTTTTTCAATGATGCCTTTCTTTTTAATTGCAATGTATGAAAAACATGGTCAACCTTTAGAAGTAATATTAAAACATTATATATATG
Source organism: Tyzzerella sp. An114 (assembly GCF_002161055.1). Lineage (GTDB taxonomy): Bacteria > Bacillota > Clostridia > Lachnospirales > Anaerotignaceae > Fimicola > Fimicola cottocaccae. The sequence goes on along the minus strand of NZ_NFLT01000008.1, from coordinate 32,653 downwards.
CTCGTTTTATAAATCCAAAAATAAGACCTTACAAAACTAATAACTTTTATACAGTTATGATAAAACAATACGAAATTGATAAAGAAGTTAGCAATATTGTTAGAAACAGAAAATCTCTAAAAAAATAATATACCAGATAATATAAGGAGGTTAAAAATATTGTCAGAAAGTAATAACAAAATAAAATTAACAAGAAAAGAAAAACAAAAATTAAATACAATTATTTATAAAGCAAAATATAAAAACAAAAAAGAAAAATCCGCTCAAGATACTATACCATATATATCTATGTATCCTGATGGTATATGTCATGTTAAAGATAATTTTTATACAAAAACAATGGCTTTTCAAGATATAAACTATCAACTAGCTCAAAATGAAGATAAAACAGCTATATTTGAAAGTTGGTGCGATTTCTTAAACTACTTTGACAGTTCAATAAAATTTCAATTTTCTTTTGTTAATATGAAAGCTGATTCAAATAAATACAAAAAAAGTATTGAAATAAAATCTCAAAAAGATGACTTTGACAGTATTCGCAAAGAATATACAGAAATGCTATATAATCAGCTTTTAAAAGGAAATAATGGTTTAACAAAAACAAAATATCTAACCTTTGGACTTAATGCTGATAATATAAAAACTGCAAAATTAAGACTAGAAAGAATTGAAAATGATTTATGGAATAGTTTTAAGAGACTTGGAGTTTATTCAGAAACTTTAAATGGTAAAGAACGTTTAAAACTTATACACGATATTATTAGAATGGACGGAAGTGAACCTTTTATATTTCAGTGGAACCAACTTGCAAATTCTGGATTATCAACTAAAGATTTTGTTGCTCCCTCTTCCTTTGAATTTAGTGATGGAAGAACATTCAAAACAGGAACAAAATATGGTGCTGTATCTTTTCTTCAAATACTAGCACCAGAACTCAACGATAGAATATTAGCTGATTTTCTCGATATAGAAAATAGTTTAGTAGTAACAATGCACTTACAATCTGTTGACCAGACAAAAGCAGTTAAAACAATTAAAAGAAAAATAACTGATTTAGATAAAATGAAAATAGAAGAACAGAAAAAAGCTGTCCGTTCAGGTTATGATATTGATATTATTCCCTCTGACCTTGCCACATACGGTTTAGAAGCAAAAAAACTTCTTTCTGATTTACAAAGTCGCAACGAAAGACTTTTTGTTATGACATTTACTATTGTAAATACAGCAGATACAAAAAAGGAACTTCAAACAGCTATTATGCAAACATCTGGAATAGCACAAAAACATAATTGTATGCTTGTTCGTCTTGATTTTCAGCAAGAACAAGGCTTTATGTCTGCTCTCCCTATTGGTCTTAACACAATAGAGATACAAAGAAGTCTTACAACTTCAGCCACAGCTATTTTTGTTCCCTTTACAACTCAAGAACTTTTTCAGACTGAAGGAGAACCTCTTTATTATGGTCTAAATGCTCTCTCAAATAATCTTATAATGATAGACAGAAAAAAATTAAAAAAGGTCAAGTAATAAAGATATCTCCATTAAGTAATCAGTATATCAATCCTATGGATATTAATCTAAATTATTCTGAGGAAGATAACCCTTTAGCTTTAAAAAGTGATTTCATACTTTCTTTATGCGAGCTTATTGCTGGAGGAAAGGAAGGTTTACTTCCTGTTGAAAAAAGTATAATAGATAGATGTGTAAATATGATTTATACAGATTATTTATCAGACCCAAAGCCTGAAAAAATGCCAATTCTCAGTGACCTATATAATGCTTTGGAAAAACAAGAAGAAAAAGAAGCAAGCCATATAAGAGCAGCTCTTGAAATTTATGTGAAAGGCTCTCTAAATATTTTTAATCATCGCACTAATGTTGATATAAATAATAGACTTGTATGTTTCGATATAAAAGAACTGGGAAAACAACTAAAAAAATTAGGAATGTTAATTGTTCAAGACCAAGTCTGGAACAGAGTAACTACAAATCGTGCTGAAAAAAAGTCAACTCGTTACTACGTTGATGAATTTCATCTTCTTTTAAAGGAAGAACAGACAGCTAACTATTCTGTTGAAATATGGAAACGTTTTAGAAAATGGGGAGGCATACCAACGGGTATAACCCAAAATTTAAAAGACCTTTTATGTTCAAGAGAAATTGAAAATATATTTGAAAATTCTGATTTTATATATATACTCAATCAGGCAGCAGGAGACAGACAAATTCTTGCAAAACAACTTAATATATCACCTCATCAGCTTTCATATGTAACACATTCTGGAGAAGGTGAAGGTTTACTTTTTTATGGAAATGTTATATTGCCATTTATTGATAAATTCCCTAAAGATACTGAACTTTATCGTATTATGACAACAAAACTTTCTGAAGCATCAACCCAATAATAAGGAGGTGTTTTATGTCTGTAAAGAACAAAAGATATTATAATTCTTTTAGAAAAATATCTCCCCTTAAATTCACAGAAGAAGAAAGAAAGGACTCTACACTTTCAAAAGATATAGAAAAAATAGAAAAGAAATATGATAAACTTAATAAAAAACACTCTAAAATTCCCAAAAAGAAAACAGCTAAAATAAATCATTACTTTGACTTGAACACAGGTACAAATAAAGTACGCCTTTATTTTGAAGAAACCGAAAAACAAAAACCCAATTCAAAAATTTACACTAATGTCAAATCAATACCAAAAAGATTTTTCAGAAACAAAATAAACAATGAACTATCAAAATATGAAAAAGATAATACAGCTCTGGAAGCTACAACCACATCAGAAAAAATTATTGAAACCACATCAAAGCATACAAAAAATACATTTCATTCCCATTCTCTTAGACAATATAAAAATTTTGAAAAAGCTGAAAAAGAAACTATAAAAGCCGAAATAGATTATATTTATAAAAAAGATATAAAAAAAATCCCTCAAAATATTAAAATCCTATTTCTAAAATGTATCAAAAAAGGGCTTTAAAGAAAAAATATATGGCTTATCGTTATGGAAATCAAGGAGAAAATACAAACAAAAATATAATAATAAACTCTATATCAAATTTTAAAAATGCTACCCTAAGACTTTCTAAATGTATTATAAATAATAAAAAATTACTTCTAATATCAATATTTCTAATTTTTATTATTTTATTTGTTAGTAGCATTATATCTTCTTGTTCAATTATATTTAAAGGAGGTATTAATAGCATAATAAGTACATCTTACACTTCAGAAGATGAAGATATAATAGCAACAGATAACGCTTATACAATACTTGAAAATAAACTAAAAGAGCGTATTGACAATATAAAAACAGAATATCCTGGATATGATGAATATCGTTTTGATGTTGATGTTATAGGACATAATCCCCACGAATTAGCCTCATATCTTACAGCACTTCTCCATTACTATAAAAAAAGTCAAGTTAAAGAAGAATTACAACGTCTTTTTGATTGTCAATATAAACTGACAATAACAAAAACTGTTGAAGTGCGATACAGAACAAAAAGAAAAACTGATAATAACGGTAATTCATATAGTGTTAGAGTTCCCTACAATTATTATATATTAAATATAAAACTTGATAATTTTTCAATATCTAAAGCCGCTGAAAATTTTCTTACAGATGAACAGTTTGAAATGTACACTGTATATCTTGAGACAAAGGGAAATAAACCTTTAATTTTTGGTGGTGGAACATCAGATTTATCACCTTCAACAGATTTGAGTGGTGTAATATTTGAGTCTGGTTCCCGTGAAGGCAATATTGATATTGTAAATATTGCTCTTTCTCAAGAAGGCAATTTAGGTGGTGAACCTTATTGGTCTTGGTATGGTTTTAAAAGTCGTGTTGAATGGTGTGCTTGTTTCGTTTCTTGGTGTATTAATCAAGCTGGATATAGCGAACCAAAATTTGCAGCTTGTCATGCTCAAGGTATCCCACAGTTTAAATCAATGGGACAATGGGTTCAAGGAAATTATAACTCCCCTGCTCCCGGAGATATTATATTTTTTGACTGGGAAAATGACGGTCATTCTGACCATGTAGGCATAGTTATTGGAACAGATGGCGAAAAAGTCTACACTGTTGAAGGAAATAGCGGTGATGTGTGCCGTGTCAGAAGTTATGATATTAATAGCAATGTTATTTTTGGATATGGTTTAATGAATTAAGGAGGATTATATGAATAATAAGATAAGAAAAATTTGTACACAGATAAATAAAATAAAATTTAAAATTGAAGAAGAGCAAAAAAAACTTAATGACTTGGAAAAACAAAAAATGGAGCTTGAAAATATGGAAATAGTACAAATAGTTAGAAGCACAAAAATGAATACATCAGAACTTTCTACTTTTTTAAAAACATATAAAAATTCTAAAGTATTACCGCCAATCACATATAAACAGGAGGAAAACAGTAATGATTAATATTAAAAAATTAATGTTTTTAACACTATTATTTTCAATATTGATTTCAAAAAATATTTTTGCTGATAATAAACAATATTCCATTACTCCTGAGGGAAATCTTACACTTATTGATGATATTGAAGAAATAGAAACAACTAACAGAGAATTTATAACATTACAATCTAAAAATGGCAATTACTTTTATATTGTCATTGATAGAACAACCGACAAAGACAATGTATATTTTCTTAATCTTGTTGATGAAGGAGACCTTTTATCTCTCATTGATGATAAATCAATAATTGAAGAATATAATAAAAAATGTTCCTGTCAAGAAAAATGTACTGATAAAAACAAAGATAAAAACTGTTCTGTCTGCATTGATGATATTAATAAATGTGAAGGCTTAGAAAAAATTGTTGAAGAACAAAAACCTCAAGAAGAGCCTAAAAATAATAAAATAAGTCCAATACCTATTATAGCATTTCCAATAATATTACTTTTTGTTGGGATTGCTATTTTTTATTTTAAGTTTATAAAATATAAAACTCCAAAGGATAATAGAAAAAGCACTCTTGAGGAATATGATTTTGATGAAGATGATGAAGAAAACAATTAATTTTAAATAAAGGAGGTATTATATGAACCCAAAATTTCAAATGTATTCTGAACTTTCAGAAAAAATACAATCTGAAATAATCAGAAACTTTGAAAACTGGACTGGATTTCTAAATACAGTCAGTCGTTTATACAAATATTCTTACTACGACCAAATTATGATTTATGCTCAACGTCCTGATGCAAAGGCTTGTGCTGAATATAGTCTTTGGAATAGAAGAATGAACAGATATATAAAATATGGCTCAAAAGGTATAGCATTAATAGATACAAGAAGCTATGTTCCAAAATTAAGATATGTTTTTGATATTTCTGATACGGGCGAGAGAAAAAAATCTCTCTCCCCTTATTTTTGGGAAATTAACGAATACAACAAAAATTCTGTAATAGATATGTTAAATAATGAATATGACACTGATAAAAACAATCTTCCAGACCTTTTTTACAACATTGCAAATATTATTTCAAAAGATTATTATGATAATAACAGAGAAGATATATATAACATTACACAAAACAGTTTTCTTTCTGAATATGACAATGAAAATATAAAAATATCTTTTGAAAATGCCCTTTCATCAAGTCTTTACTATGTTTTTATGAAAAGATGCGGATTTGATACTGAAGAATATTTTGACAACGATGATTTCAGAAATGTTTTTGAATTTAATACAGCTGAGGCAACTTGTCTTCTCGGTACAGCAATAAGTGAACAATCGGAGAAAATATTAAGAAAAATAGCTATTACAGTTTATAAATCAGAACAAGAAAGGAGAAAAAACTATGATAGAAATAACTTACTCAATGAAAGGTCGTTACATGATACCAAATATAACAGCAGAGAAAACAGAAACAACATTTCCGGGGAAATATGGCAGAATGAGAATGGACTATCTGAAAAATCACAGGAAAACTCTATTCAATATATTAGTTCTGAAAGGGAAAATTTACAGCCATATAATGGAAATAGACAAGACAGCCACAGAACGCTTAAATCAAATAATGGAAGAATTACAGAAAACACAAATACCACCAAGCAAAATGAAAAATCAAAGAGAGTGGATAGCTCACATGAACAATCTAAAATCTCAGGCGGAAGAAATAGTTTTGACAGAGCTAATTTACAGTTAAATCTTTTTACACATAAGGAACCGGATAATATATCCGGTTCTTTATCTTTTTTTGAGAAAGAAATTGAAAACGAAATACTTTCTGGAACAGGAACTGAAAATGGTAAAAATCGCATATATGACTTTTATAAATCAATGCCCTCAGAAGAGTCTGCAATACAATTTATAAAAAATGAATATGGAATTTATGGACATAGTCATACATTTTCTGACAATACAAAAGGGTTTATTGAATATAAACCTTCTCTTGGAATGTGTATTCATAACTATGACAATAATTATGCTAAAACTATAAACTGGCAAACAATAGAAAAATATATAGCTAAATTTATAAAAGAAAACAGATATATTGATAATACAATTAATAAAATTACTGAAACTGTGCCAGAAGATATTAAAAAAGATACTGTTAAAACTGATATATATGATAATTTTGTTATAACAGATGACTATTCCGAAGATAGAAGTAAAAAAGAGAAATTTCAAGAAAATATAAATGCAATAAATGTTTTAAAAACTATTGAAAATGAAAAACGTTATCCCTCAAAAGAAGAACAAATTATACTATCAAAGTATAATGGTTGGGGAGGTTTGGCAGACGCCTTTGACTCTAACAATAGTAGTTGGTCTAAACAATATGAAGAACTTAAAAATATACTTGATGAAAATGAATATGAGAACGCCTTAGCTTCAACACTAAATGCCCATTACACAGACCCTTTTATAATAAAATCTATTTATAAAGCTATTGAAAACATGGGATTTGAAAAAGGAAATATTCTTGAACCTGCTTGTGGTACAGGGCGTTTTTTTGGAATGCTTCCTGAAAGTATGAATAAATCAAATCTCTATGGAGCAGAACTTGACAGTATAACAGGAAGAATAGCAAAATATCTTTATCCAAAGGCAGATATTCAAATTAAAGGCTTTGAAAAAACAGATTTTCCTGATAATTTTTTTGATTTATGTATAGGAAATGTCCCTTTTGGCAATTACAAACTTACAGAAAAAAGATATGATAAATACAACTTCCTTATACATGACCATTTTTTTGCAAAAGCTATTGACAAAGTTCGTTCTGGAGGAATTATAGCTTTTATAACATCAAAAGGTACCTTAGATAAACAAAATACAAGTGTAAGAAAATATATTTCCCAAAGAGCGGAACTTCTTGGAGCTATAAGACTTCCTAACAATGCATTTTCCAAAAATGCCGGTACTGAAGTTACAAGTGATATTATATTTCTCCAAAAAAGAGAACAATTAATTGATGATGAAAAAGACTGGATAAATATAGGACAAACACATGATGGTATACCTATAAATATGTACTTTGAAAAACACCCTGAAATGATACTTGGCAAAATGGAAATGAAAAGCGGACCTTTTGGACAGGAAAGTGTATGTGTTCCAATACCAGATAAAAGCCTATCTCAACAACTGGAAGAAGCTATCAAAAATATTAAAGGTTTTATAGAACCTATTGAAATTCCAAATATTGAAAATGATATGGAAGTATATATTCCAGCAGACTCAAATGTAAAAAATTTTTCTTATACAATAATAGATGGAGATGTTTTTTATCGTGAAAACTCAGTAATGATAAAACAAGATATAAATCAAACTGTAAAGGAAAGAATAAAAGGTCTTGTTGAACTTCGTGATTGTGTAAATAAACTTATATATTATCAATTAGAAGATTATAGCGATGAGATAATCAAAGAACAACAAACAAAGTTAAATAATATTTATGATACTTTTACATCTAAATACGGTCTTATAAATAGTCGTGGAAATAGTAATGCCTTTAGTGATGATAGCTCCTATTATCTATTATGCTCCCTTGAGGATATTGATGAAAAAGGAAAATTAAAATCAAAGGCTGATATGTTTACAAAACGCACAATTAAAAAGCATACACCTTTATTGTCAGCTGATACAGCCAGCGAGGCTTTAGCTCTTTCAATATCAGAGAAAGCCTGCGTTGATATTGAATATATGATTAACCTTACAGGTCTTTCAAAAGAACAAATTGTACAGGATTTACAGGGAGTTATATTTAAAATTCCTATAATTGATAATACAAAAGAAAGTGAACATTATGTTACAGCCGATGAATATTTATCGGGAAATGTACGTGAGAAACTACAAAAGGCTAAAACTGCCCTTATTAATGACTCTTCTTATGAAATAAATGTAAAAGCTCTTGAAAAGGCACAGCCAAAAGACCTTGACGCTTCTGAAATAGATGTACGTCTTGGTGCAACTTGGATTAATAAAGATTATATACAACAATTTATGCATGAAGTATTTTCAACACCTTATGCATACAAAAAACATATTGAAGTTAAATATTGCCCCTTTACAGCGGAATGGAATATAACAAATAAAAATTCTATTAGTAGCAATGATGTTGCTTCATATGTAACTTATGGAACAGATAGAGCTAATGCATATAAAATATTGGAGGACTCTTTAAATTTAAGAGATGTAAGAATATATGATACAGTTACAGACATAGACGGTAAAGAACATAGAGTTTTAAATAAAGATGCCACTACCCTTGCCCAAGAAAAACAACAACTTATTAAAAATGAATTTCGTGATTGGATTTTTAAAAACTCTGAAAGACGACATACATTAGTTAAAAAATATAATGAAATTTTCAATTCAATTAGACCTCGTGAGTATGACGGAAGCCATATAAATTTTGGTGGTATTAATCCTGAAATATCACTAAGACCACATCAAATAAATGCAATAGCCCATATTCTTTATGGTGGAAACACCCTTCTTGCCCATGAAGTTGGAGCTGGAAAAACTTTTGAGATGATAGCGGCAGCAATGGAAAGTAAAAGACTGGGATTGTGCAATAAATCATTGTTTGCTGTACCAAACCATTTGACAGAACAGTGGGCAGGAGAATTTTTAAGACTATACCCTTCAGCTAATATACTTGTTGCTACAAAAAAAGATTTTGAAACAAAAAACAGAAAAAAGTTTTGTGCCAGAATAGCCACAGGAGAATTTGACGCAGTTATAATAGGTCACAGCCAATTTGAACGTATTCCCGTTTCTTTTGAACGCCAACAAAATTTTATTAAAGAACAGATAAATGAAATAGTTGAAGGTATTAAGGACTTAAAATTTAAAGACGGAGAGTATTTTACTGTAAAACAACTTGAAAGAACTAAAAAAAGTCTTGAAGAAAAACTTAAAAAACTTGAGGCAACAGAAAGAAAAGATGATGTTGTAACTTTTGAACAGCTGGGTGTTGATAGACTTTTTGTAGATGAAGCACACAGTTATAAAAATTTATTTCATTATACAAAAATGAGAAATGTAGCAGGACTTTCAACATCAGATGCCCAAAAATCCAGTGATATGTTTTTAAAGTGTAGATATATGGACGAACTGACAGGAGGAAAAGGAATAATTTTCGCCACTGGTACTCCTGTGTCTAACTCTATGACAGAACTTTACACAATGCAGAGATATTTGCAATATAACACATTAAAACAAAATGGTCTTGCACATTTTGATTGTTGGGCTAGTACATTTGGTGAAACTGTAACAGCAATAGAGCTTGCTCCTGAGGGTACAGGATATAGAGCAAGAACACGTTTTGCTAAATTTTTTAATCTTCCTGAGCTTATGAATATGTTTAAAGAAATAGCCGATATAAAAACTTCTGACCAATTAAACCTCCCTACTCCCAAAGCAATATATCATAATATAGCTGTGAAACCAACAGAAATACAGAAAGAAATAGTTGAAGATTTATCAAAACGAGCCAATGAAGTTCACTTAAATAAAGTTGACTCATCAATAGACAATATGCTAAAAATAACATCAGACGGTAGAAAACTTGGACTTGACCAACGTATTATAAACCCTATGTTGCCTGATGATGAAAATAGCAAAGTAAATATCTGTGTTAATAATATATATAAAATATGGGAGGAAGGAAAAGACGAAAAACTTACACAACTTGTTTTTTGCGACATATCAACACCAAATAAAAAGCATAATTCTTTTAATATATATGATGATATAAAAAATAAACTTGTTAAAAAAGGAGTTCCTGCCAATGAAGTGGCATTTATACATAATGCTGAAACAGAATTTCAAAAGAAAGAGTTATTTTCAAAAGTCAGAAATGGAAATGTTCGTGTGTTAATAGGAAGTACACAGAAATGCGGTGCAGGAATGAATGTACAAGATAGACTAATTGCCCTTCATGATATAGATTGTCCTTGGCGTCCGGGAGACCTTGTTCAAAGAAGCGGAAGAATTATAAGACAAGGCAATAAAAACAAGGAAGTTCATATTTTTAGGTATGTTACAGAGTCGACATTTGATGCCTATCTATGGCAAACTGTTGAAAATAAACAGAAATTTATATCACAGATTATGACCTCAAAAAGCCCTGTACGCTCTTGTGAGGATATTGATGAGTCAGCCCTTTCCTATGCTGAAATAAAGGCTCTCTGTGCCGGAAATCCTAAAATTAGAGAGAAAATGGATTTAGACATTGAAGTTTCAAAACTTAGACTTTTAAAGGCTAATCATTTAAGCAATCAATACCGATTAGAAGATAAACTTTTAAGATATTTCCCTGAAAATAAAGAAAAAACAAAGGTTTTAATAAAGGAATTAAAAAAAGATATTGAAACTTTTAATAAAAATACATTGCCTGAGGGTAAATTTTCTCCAATGACAATAAACAATATAGTATATGATGACAAAGAAAAAGCGGGAAATTCACTTCTTGAAATGTGTTCTCAAATAAAAAACAGTAATCCTATTGAAATAGGAAACTATAAAGGATTTTCTATGTATATATCCTATGATGTATTTTGTGATGAATTAAAACTCACTCTTAAAGGTTCTGTAAGTCACAATGTAAATTTAGGTACAGACTCAAGAGGAAATATAACTCGTATTGATAATGTACTATCCTCACTGCCTAAAAGACTACAAGAAACAGAAGAAAAACTTGAAAATCTTATAAAACAGGAAAACTCTACAAAATTGGAAATTAGAAAAGTTTTCCCTAAAGAACAGGAATTGAAAGAGAAATCAGCAAGACTTTCAGCTTTAAATCTAGAATTAAACATGGATACAAAAGAAGATATTGAAACAAATCAGCAGAAAAATAAACCTTCAGTTATTGAAGCACTAAAAAAATCTAGCAATATTGTAAAAGAACCTAAAAGTATAAATATAAAATCTAAGGAGGTATTATTGTGAATGGAAGGAAAAGAAAATCCCAAATACATTTCAGAGTATCTGAGTATGAACGCTCTATTATTATTGAAAAAATGAATGAAGTCGGTATATTAAATATGGGGACATTCCTTCGTAAAATGGCTTTAGAAGGATATATAATCCATATTGATTTATCTGATATAAGAGAGCTTTTAAGACTTCTTAGACGTGTTTCTAATAACTTAAATCAATTTACAAAGCGTGCCCATGAAACTGGAAATATTTATATTGATGATATAAATTACTTAAATACACAGTTTAAAATTTTATGTAAAAATTCAAACGATATTCTTATAAGACTATCTTCTCTATAAATTTATAAAACCAATACCGGAAGCCTTTTAAATTGTTGGCTTTCGGTATTTTTTTATTTTGGAGGTATTTTATGGCAACAACACGCTTTATAGCAATGCATATAAATAAAGGAAAAAGTATTGCTCAATGTATAAAAAACAGAATAGATTATGCAATAAATCCTGATAAAACAGAAAACGGGAAATATATAAGTTCTTATGGCTGTAACCCTGAAACTATACAGGGAGAATTTTTACTTTCAAAAAGTGTATATGCAAGTAAAACAGGCAGAGAACAGAAAAATGATGTTATAGCTTATCAGATAAGACAATCTTTTAAACCGGGAGAAGTTACACCACAAAAGGCAAATGATATTGGATATAAACTTGCTATGAAATTTACAAAAGGCAATTATGCTTTTATTGTGGCAACTCATATTGATAAATCTCATATACACAACCATATAATATTTAACTCTACATCTCTTGATTGTAATAAAAAATTTAGAGATTTTTTAGGCTCTGGAAAGGCTATAAGAAAAATATCAGATTATATATGTATTGAAAATGGTCTTTCAATTATACAAAATCCAAAGAAAACAAAAAGTAATTATGGAAAATGGTTAGGTAATAAAAAACAAACATCTCATTCCGAAAAATTGAGAATTAAAATTGATGAAGCTCTACAACAAAAGCCTAAAAATATAAATGAGTTTTTTAATATTATGAAAGAATTAGGTTATGAAATAAAAACTGGAAAACATATAGCTTTTAAGAGTAGTGAACAAAAGAAATATATACGTCTTAATTCTTTAGGAAAAGGCTACACTCAACAAGATATATTTAATAAAATTGAAGGAAAAACACAGTATTTTAACAAAAATATTTATGAAAAAAATATTAATTTTATAATTGATATACAAGAAAAAATTAATGAAGGTAAAGGTGAAGGCTATGCCCATTGGGCAAAAATTTTTAATGCAAAACAAATATCAGCTACTTTAAATTATATCTCTGAAAATAACATACAAAACTATGATGTTCTTGATGAAAAAGTTAAAAAAATAAGTGAGTCCTTTAATAATATTTCTGATGAAATTAAGGACAGAGAAAAACACATGAATGATATAAACCAACTTAAAAAACACATAATAAATTATTTAAAAACAAAAGATATTTATAACACTTATAAACAGAAAAATTTTTCAATAAAATTTTATGAAGAACATAAAGAAGAACTTATTATTAATAAATCATCAAAGGAATTTTTTGATAAATATAACATAAAAAAATTACCTTCAATTAAATCTTTACAATGCAAATATACGGAGCTTTTGTATGAAAATAAAAAGGCTTATAAACAATATCATAAATTAAAAAAAGATATGAAAGAATTACTTATTATAAAATCAAATATAGATTATATTTTAAATGGTCAGTGTTCAAAAAAAGAGCTTAAAAAAACAGAAAAAGAAATATAATTATTATACTAAATTTAATATATGAGTATGTTTTTCGCCACATAATTTATTATGTGTTTTTAGGGGGATTGGGGCTTAGTCCCCAACAAGCAGAAAGGCAAAGTGGGTACCACTTTGCCCTGCTTGCCAATACTTTTAGATAAATTTTAATATAATTATAACATCAAAATAGTTTGTATATTATGATTTAGGCGAACCTATGAAAAACAAGGGTATTTTTAGAGTCAAAAAAAGGGGGTTCGCCTGAAAAAAACAGGTCTAAAATAAAAAATATTTATAAAAAACAAAAAAATATTGATATATATGTATATTTAATATATAATATGTAGTAAATATAGATAGGAAATATAATGTTTTTGTATTGTAAATAGTATATTTTCGCTATTGCAACTTGCACCCCTCACGGGGACGGAAATCTTACTGAGTCGGCTGTTTTTTCGGCAAAAGGGAATTGCAACTTGCACCCCTCACGGGGACGGAAATTTGAAGAAGAAAGAGCAATAGTCACAGATATACCGGATTGCAACTTGCACCCCTCACGGGGACGGAAATATGTATTGCATTGTGTCGCTAATATCTAATTTTTATTGCAACTTGCACCCCTCACGGGGACGGAAATTCAACATCAACTTTATCCGTTGCAAATAACATATTATTGCAACTCGCACCCCACACGGGGACGGAAACACATTCTTAAATGAATTTATAGAACTACCAGAAACGAATTGCAACTTGCACCCCTCACGGGGACGGAAACTTCTGTATTAGTCATACATATTTCAGTTTTTTTCAATTGCAACTGGCACCCCATACGGGGACGGAAACCCCCAAGATACTGTACAATCGCCTGTTGTTTCAAATTGCAACTCGCACCCCATACGGGGACAAAACAAAAAGACACATATTTATGAAAAACCTTTCGGTCAACATAATATGTGTCTTTTAATTTTTTTAGTATTTGTATATAAATATTATATACATAAATTTTCAATTATAATTTCATTCATATCATCGTATGAATTCCAATACTCTTTTTTTATATTTAGCTTTGCTTTCAATGCTATTTTCTTTAACAATTCCATTATATCATAGGAATTTAAAGAAACAGTTTTTTCTATCCATTCATCTGTCACAGATATAATTTTATGTGCTGTAACATTTCTTACATTAGTTTCAATATTTTTTAAAGTTTCCAAAGTACTTATAAAATCAGTATCATTTGAAAGACTAATTAATATAATATACAACTGTGCAGATGTCAAAAATGTTTCTTTTATCTCTTTATATTCTTGTGATAAAATTTCTTTAATCATTTTGCCTTTTTCTGTTTTTTCCATTTGTTCAATATTTATTCTATAAACAGATTTATTATCTTTAATACAGAAATCTTCTTTTTTTATGTTATGATTTATTGAAAGACATTCTTCAAGTAAATTCATAATAACGGGAGTTATACCCCTTATAAAATCAGAATAATTTCCTTGTCTTTGCCTTAACTGTAAGTATAAAAGATATTCAAAAATATCTTTTTTTGTGCCATTTGTCTGTATAGGCATAATATTGAAATCTTTATTTTTTAGTGCTTTTGACACTCCACTTTGATTTAACATTATACGATTATATCCTGCATTGATAAGTGAATAGGCATCATCAGAAATAAATTCTTTAATATCTTCTGCAACTGACAAAGCACCTTTATAGTCGTATGATTTTATTAAACGGACTATCATTTCTTTTTTTATTTTCGCCATTAAATTTAACTGCTTAACCTCAACACATCTATTTTCAAAATCTATTTTATTATCGTCATTTGTTTCCCACCATAGTTCCAAATCAAAACTTTTAGGGTCTTCATTTTTAGGATTTTCTTTTTTATTTGGTGAAGATACTTGTATAGCTGTTATTTTATGTTTCGCCAATGTGGCAATAACATTTAAAGCACTTTTCATAGCTGGTGTCCCTGAAGATATATTCAAAAGTATTTCATAATCTTTATATTTATTTTTTATATCATCAATTATATTTTCAAAATCTTCATAAAAAGCATCAAAAATCTGTACATCGGTTAATTCTCTTCGCTCAATTGGCGGTTCAATTTTAAATTCATATCCCAAAAACTCTTTTAATTTATTGAGAGATTCTATATATCTATTGTCTTTGTCATGTCTTTCTGCCATTTCTTTTGACAAATATATATACACAACTTCCGGCTTATAACAACGGCATATATGAAGTAATGCACCGTCATGGCAACTTGCAATAGGGTCATGTCCCCCTACCGGTGAAAATAAAACGTATTTGCTCATTATATATTAACCTCCACAATATCTATGCTACAAAGACCAAAACTATATATTTTTTTATTATATTTTGTCTTTTTTATCATATGTGGTGAAACACCCATAAGAAAATCTTTATTGTGTTTATGTTTATTTCTAATATCTTTAGATAAAGTTTTATCTATAATTTCACTAACTGTTTTTACAGCATTTTCACCAAGTAATGGATAAGTTATTGTCTTTGATACAAAACCACTTCCACCACCCATATAGAACATTGTACCGTCAAGTTTATCACCTGATTTGAATTTATTGTTAAAACATTTCATATAATTTTTACCAAATGTATTTATTGCTTCCATTATATAATGTTTTATATTATTCTCTTTAAAAATAGTAGTGTCAACAGTCATATCAAAAATTATTTCTGTGTCTGGTTTTATACATTCTCTAAGTAATTTTAATTTATTAATATTCCCCTTTGGAGTTTCATCTATTTTTCTACATAAAATTAAATTATCTGTTGAAATAGGTCTGCTGTCGCTTATTCTTATTCCTGCCATAATATCATTAACCATATTATCAATACGTTTTTTATCTTTTTCAGCCTTATTAAATACACTCTGCTCGATAATTTTCATTTCTTTTTTTAGATATGAATTTTTATGCTTAAATTCAGCTTTTTGAACATCACTTTTATATTTATTAAAATTACTATTATTTTTTAATATTTCACTTCCAAGTATAATCGTTCTTAAAGCCCCCTTAAGGCTACTACCTGGAATATACACATCGCCGAAACTATCCTTTATAAAAGTGCTTATTTCAGTTTCTGTTCCTTTTATAATATCTGATGTTTCAGAACAGTCTAATATATAGTCTGTCCATTCTTTCCATACATTAGGTGATATTTTGTTTATTCCAAGCCATGTCATAAAATCAACAGATTTTTCAGATAACATATAATTATCAAATTTATCCTGAAAGTTATTTTTAAAAAACCAAGTATACATTTTATTTATATTGGGAATATAGACCTTATTTTTATCTCTATCAAGTATATATTCTTTTTTATTTATACTATTTCCCGAACCTATGAAAAGAGGTCCTATAACTTTAAGTTTTATTTGATATGTTTTTAAATAATCCCTCATCATTTCACCTCCAAAAATAAAGGCTTACAATAGCGATATACTTTATGTCCGGAATTATATGAATTTCCTGAAACATCAAAAATACCGCCCTCAAAGGGTTTTGAAAAACATGAACCGCTTTGAAAAACAAAAAAATCACGTTTTTTTCTATACTCATTGCTGTAAGTATCAGAATATATAAACCCGCTACGTTTTATCAATTTATAATAAGAATTATATACTGCCTCTTTAATCTCATAATCCTTTGCCATAGATATGGATAAGGATATATAAAAAGGATTTTCTGCACCAACAGATACAGACAACATTTCTTCTTTAAAAGAAAAAATTCTAAATGTAAATCTTCCAAATCCGGAACTTCGTTTTCCACCTATGCCTGCAAATGATAAATTTTTAAACAAAATATCAAATTCTTCTTTTATTTCTTTAGAGCCAAAACCAACTATTATATAAAGTCCGCTATTTTCAAAAAATTTATATGTTCCTACAAAATATGGTTCTGCTTCATCTTTATTTCTCAAAGCTGACAATGTTCTGACTTCTGATTTACCCATATTTTTGATATATTTATTCTCAGAAAAAGGATTTATATTGCCTTTAAAATATTCGTCTATTTTCTTAAAAGGTATATATTTAAGTTTTTTAAACTGTTTTTTTATTACAGAGTCCCCTTCTTCTTCTGATTTTACAGGAAATATAGGTTTAGGTATATACATTTTATTATTTACATAAGGCATGGCATCGGATATTAAAAGTTTGTTATTCTCAACATAATTTACAAGTTTTTCAGGTGTCACAATACCACTATCCACAGCTTCACAACAAAGGGCAGAAAAAAGTGTATCAGCCATAATCATATTTGTGCTATCACTTAAAGAACCTTCACCAAAATGTACAGCTGTTAAAAAAGTAAGTTTATAAATATAATAATCCATAAATTACACTTCCCTTAATTCTTTTCTACATTCCTCAATTATATCGCTATTTATTACATTACCTGTTACTTCTTTTATATCAAGGTTTGTAATATTTACTTTTCCATATCCTCTTGAACCATTACCGCCTAAATAATCATATTTTAAAAGTTTGAAACCTTCTGAAAGCAATTTAATATCATCTATAATATGTTTTATTTCATCAACATTATAAATTATTGAAAAATTAAAGACAGAACCTCTTATAACTCTTTCAATCTGTCTTGGAGTTGCAACAGCATTTAATCTATTTATATTATTTTCTATTTTTATCTCTGTTGCATTATGTATTCCCATTTCTTTGAAATATTCCATATTTGACAATGTCATATCCGAAAATATAAGTCTACTTTTTTGTATATTACCTTTTTTTGATGAACCAAAAACTCTCAATATTTTTTCGTCATCTTCATCATGATTTTGAGTTATAAGATATTCATTATGTTTTCTTGCTAAAAGATAGCGGAGTTTTCCTTTAAGACTACTTCCTGGAATAATGGGAAGGTCACTTTCCAAATCTCTTATAACTGGTGAGTCTATGGCACCAATAGCAGAAAAAGGGGCAGAACCTCCTATATGCATACCTGTCAACACTTCAATTTTTCCTGTTATTTCAAGTTTTGTATACATTCAAATTCCCCCTCAATCTTTACCACCATAAAATTTATGATATGCAACTAATGCTTCCATATAATTACAAAACAATATAAGATTATCTTTACTTGTGCCTATTTCTTTAATCTCTCCCATAAGATTTGCCTTATTAACAAAGTTTTTAACTAAAGGTTCTCTTCCTGCTTCATAGGCAATACGCATTTTTAAATATTGTATTCTGCTTAAAAATTCTTCTGAAAGTTCTTTTTCTTTATATCTTTGAACATCATTATATAAAGCTGAAACCATAGAAAGAATATTTCTTATTTTTGAAGTTGTAAGATTAATAACCAATTTTCCATTTTTATTTTTTTCTCTTAAACTACGTATTACTTCTTCAGCTTTATCTGTATAGTTCAATTTATTAATAGCCATAACTTATTCCTCCTCGCTTCTTATGCTATACACATACAAATATATTGCTGTTATAAGCTGTTTTCTATCAGTATCATTTTTAATCCAATTAAACATATTTTTAGCAAATTTATTATATTTTTCAATTGATTTTTCATTTCCTTTTCTATTTGAAGGTTCAAGTCTTGCAAGAGTATAAGCAAAACGAGGGATATTTATTTTTTCTTGACTATTTCTTATATATTCCAAAAGATTATAAATAAAGGATTTTCCTCTCTCGTTTCCACTATCGTCAAAAAATTCTGATATACATTTATATTTTTCGTTAAGTACAGAGTTTTTAAATTCATTCCAATTATATGTGCCTGTCTCATCAAAAATTGTAACTGCGTTTTTATTTTCATAAGACTTTGAATATTCTTCTAAATATCCCGTTTCTTTAGCCATGGCTGATATAGGATATTTTGAAGGATATATTCCTATACCGGCAGATAAAGTCAATGTATTTTGACTGAATTTTGAAAAAGCTGTATTAAGGTCGACAGCAAATTCTATAACATCATTCCAAGCACCAACAACAAAAACATCATCTCCACCACTATATACAATAGCTATATTTCGCTTTGGATTTTCCGATTTCGATATTATATTACAATCACGATTTTTTAGAATATTATTTATATTAAGTTTAAAAAATAAAGCCAATTTTCTTGAAAATGTGGCTGTTCTTGATATAGTTACATATTTATTGTTATTCTCAACATTATCAAAACCATTTACAAAGGCTTTTCCAAGATTATCAATATCAGCTCTTAAAACAGCTAATCTTTTAATACCCTTTGAGTTATTAGCTAAATCTTCAAATGTATCTCCATTTTTATAGTCCCCTACCCAAAGTTTAGACGCTATATTCAAACCTGTATATCGCTCATTTTTACAGTAGGCTCTTACATAGCTTTCTTTATTTTTTATTCTTATTAAAAGTTCCTCTTTACTTTCAGCAACTAAAAATCTATTTGAAGGTAAAGGAAGACCGTCATTTGTTTTATTATTATCCACAACAACAAAAAATGGTTTTTCTTGAATTTTTATAGAAAATTTATTCAGTCTATCACAAATATAACATATATCATCTCTGTTTAAATTGTCTGTTCTTTTACAAATCTTACATTCCCTTGTTGAATTAAATTCATTACTATTATTAAGTTTCAATATATCTTCAGCATTATATCTCATTGATTTACTCTTTGAAATCATATTTGATATAGTTTTAAAAATATTGCTGTAACTTCCTTTTGGTACGTTCTTTAAATCATTAGCAGAACATTCAGCCATACCACCAGCAATATATAAAGCTGTTGAAAAATTATCAATAAAAAATTTATTCATACTTTTTTCAAAATCAATTATGGCTTTTTTTGTTCTATCTGTATTATCAAGTAATATATATGCGTGTCCACCACCACAATATATTAAATTAGTTCTGCAAAGACCTGTCATTTCTAAAATTTCATCGGTCATATATTCCATTAAAAGTTCTATATAAAAAGACCTTGCCCTAAGACTTTTTAAAGCACCTTTACTTGTTATAGTATATATAAAATCCTGTATTCCTGAAATATCCATACTATAAATAATAAATGCTTTTTCATTATAAAACTTTTCAGCATTTTCAAATAAATAGCTTTTATAATCTACAATATTATTTTCTTTCAAATAATTATAAATACAGTTTCCAAAGCCTGCTGTCATCTTTACATGGTCAAAAAGAGATATGTCCGCTCTCTCTGCTGTTGATGTTGAAGAAGGAACAAAGGAAAGACAACTTTCCAATATTTCCAACATAGAATTTGAATAGCTATTATTATATTCAATAGATTTTAATGCTTCCTTAATTCTTTGAATACAACTGTTGTAAAAACTCTCAGTATATTGAATATCTTCTTCTGTTGGATATTGTATTTTATCAGTATCCATAAGAGTACATCTATATTTAAAATTTTGATTGTTTCCGTTAAGTATATTAAAAATACTTTCAAGAGGGAGATTTCTTACAAAACCCCCTGTCCCGTCATATTTATCCCTTCTATCAATAGATGCTGAAATATTATCCGCTATATATGATATATATGCAAAAGAGTCTTTTGAAACATTACTACTTTTTAACAGTTTACCGTGATGAAAATTTACTTGTTCCCAAATATCTTTATCATAAATTTTACATACATCTTTTAAAAAACCTGTACCGCTTACAGAGTGATTTCTACGGTCATTATATCTATAAAGCACCTTTCCTATATCATGAAGCAAACAACCTATTGTTATTTTAACATTACTTTCATTCATCAACTATTCAGCTCCTTTTCTCTATTGCCAATGCTCCCATTCCAATGGCGGATTTTATACCAACACCGCTATATTCACCAAAATATAGAAGCAAATTTGCAAGATTTACAAGCTGTTTAGGGCCTGTTATTTTTAATGTTATTTCACCTGAAAAAGAAGGTATTTTTGCACCTTTAAGATGAAAATACCTACTTTTCAAATTGTACTGTATAACAGAAATATATTTTTCAAAATCTTCTATCAATTCAGGAGTAAAAACAGAATAATTATAGCCTGCACTGTCAAATTTTGATACTAAACTATGAAATATATGTTTTACAGTGGGATAAAATATATATTCATTCTGACTTTTAAAAGAACAAGGTGAAATAAATTTCAATTTTAAATATCTTTCTTCTTTGCCTAAAAATTTATCATCAACAAAAGAATTAATATCAATACTTTCAAATTTTTTTGATACAATTTCAAAACAACAATCTATATTTTTTATATATACCCTGTCAAAACTATCTTCCAATAAAGGTAAAATTATATTTTTATATGCTTTTTGATTTAGAGTAGATACAATCCATAATATTTTATCATCAAATATCTGTAAAAACTGGGAATAAGGTCGTATATTTGATATATGCATTTCCTCGCCATAATCAAAAGATATATTCTCCATTATGATACCTTGAAAAAAATATGACATATTCTGTGTAATATACTGATTTTTATCTTTTTTCAGTTCAATAATAATTTTTGAAAGCATTTTTTCACCTTTTTTCTGTATAAATATGGTTTTATTTTACCATTTTAAATTACTATGTACAATAAACTTACAGTATATTTTTGTAATTAATTGAATATTATATAATATTTAGGCGAACCTATAAAAAACAAGGGCATTTTTGGAGTCAAAAAAAGGTGGTTCGCCTGAAAAAAACAGGTCTAAAATAAAAAATAGTTATAAAAAACAAAAAAATATTGATATATATGTATATTTAATATATAATATGTAGTAAATATAGATAGGAAATATAATATTTTTGTATTGGGAATAGTATATTTTCGCTATTGCAACTCGCACCCCTCACGGGGACGGAAACAGAAATTTTAAGATGCTTAAGGTGGTCCCACTTGTATTGCAACTCGCACCCCTCACGGGGACGGAAACTCTTTATAAGAATTATAAATAGTTTTTGAATTTTCATTGCAACTCGCACCCCTCACGGGGACGGAAAGTTTAAAGCAACCATTAATTGTTTTTTAGGCTTAAATTGCAACTCGCACCCCTCACGGGGACGGAAACATTATTTTAGAAAATTGAGCTGTTGTCATTTTCGATTGCAACTTGCACCCCTCACGGGGACAAAACAAAAAAGACACATATTTATGAAAACCCTTTCGGTAAACATAATATGTGTCTTTTTATTTGTTCATTATTTTATATAATTGTTATTCTACTCCTAAAGCTTTAAAAACAGCATCTTCTGCACTGTTATAAAATATAAGATTGAATGAACCTATAAGCTCTGCCGGTACAGCTCCCAAATCAACAGCCGAAGTTATAGGAATAAGAATTTTTTCGCCCCACTATCAAGACATACTTGTAAAGCATTTGCCAATTCATCTACTTTTATTATAGAGCCACTTATACTTATTTCTCCCAATACAGCAAGGCTACTTAATACAGGTTTTTCCAAAGCAATAGAGCAATAACATCTTTATCTTTAAAATTAATTCCGGCAACTTCATCAAAAGCTACACAATCCCATAATCCAACTAATCCAACTGTTTTTCTTGCCATATTGTAAAAAAGATTTGCAACTAAAGGCAACATACGAGCTAAAAGCAACCATTTTTCACTCTCTATAAGTTTATCTGATTCCATTTCTATGGTGTTATAGTATTGTCATTATTTATCTCAATATTATCAGGCAAAGAAATAAAGCCTATTTCAAGATTAAAACAACTATTAGTTTAATATTAATTCTTATTGGAAGTTCATTGAGTTGAAAAGAACTGTTTTGAGTATGATTAGAAGTACGTTCACTATATTCTTTATCATGTTCCCCTCTACTATGTTTAAAATACGGTTTTCTAATATCATCTTTAGCAATAGAAACATTTTGACCACATATATCACGAATAAACATACCACATTTTGAAGAAATCTTTCAACAATAATCTTTATATATTTTCGACAAATATTCTTTTCCAACCATGTTCTGGACACATAGAAACTTGTGTTAATGGCATGAAAATTCTAACTCCTTATTAAAGAAAATCATATTTATTTAATAAAAAACTATTTTTATATAATTTTATGTATATCTAATTTTAAGTAAACAAAAAAGGTAGAGTGATAAACACCCTACCTTTTTATTATAGCTTATATTTTTGAGCCTTGAAAAACAGAAATTCTGTGTGCAAGTGATGCTAATTGAGCACGAGTTACAGTTCCTTTTGGATTCATTGTATTATTTCCTTCTCCATAGAATATACCTATATTTGAAAGAATTTTGAAAGCTTCAGCTCCTTCTTTTGACATAGCATATTCATCAGCAAACTGCAATTCTTTTAATTCTGTTTCATAAGATACATTTAATGCATCAAAATATTTTACTATCATTATAGCAATATCTTCACGAGTGTATGGCAAATCAGGATTAAATTCTTCTTCTGAAATTATAGATTTTGATTTAGCCCAGTTGACATCTGCACTGTACCACTGTCCATTTTCAACTTTATATCCACTTAAATCTTCTTTTGATATTCTTGCTAAAACAGCCACACACATTGCTCTTGTACTTATTAAATCAGGTGCAAAATTACCATTTCCTACACCATACATTATTCCTTCTTTATATGCCCAATCAATATCTGAATTATACCAAGATTTTTTAAGAACATCTTTAAAGTTTTCGTTCAATTCTTCTTTAGGTATTGAAGGTGTTGGATTTAAAGGAATTTCTTCTGGTTCTGTTGGTTTTACATTATTATTTGGATTACTTGGTTTTGTTATAGTTCCACTACTTGAACCACCTGAACTTCCACCACTTGAACCGCCTGAACTTCCACTACTTGAACCGCCTGAACTTCCACTACTGATATTCATAGTATAATTCTGTGCAGTACGTTTCAAACTATTATTTTTATCTCCACCAACACGGAATTCAGCAGCTATTGTATGTGTTCCATTTCCTGCATTTTTGAATGTTTGTGATGATATTGTAATTTTTGTACTTCCTTCTTCTGCTATATAGTCCACATCTCTTTCAAGTCTATAACCATCAAGCCAGAAATCTATAAATTCAACTAACTCACCTTTAGATTCAAATACATAATCTTGATAATTTGTAATTTCCTCTGGAAGTGATGTTTCAATTTCATATCCTGGGTCAATAGAATTCATTACGTTTTCATCTGTATTATCAAGAACTTCTAAAGTAAATTCAGCAAAAGCATCTGGAAATTCGTATACTTCTCCATCATTTCCATAATATGAATCTGTACTAAATAAAGCTTTAACTTTAAATTTGAATGTTCCAAATTCTCTAGGAACACCATAAACTTCGCCAGCTTGAGTAAATGTAACCCCCTCTGGAAGTTCACCTTCTACAAGTTCAAATTTTGTATCTACATCTTCATATTTATTTGTTGTCTGTATTATAGCTGAATAAGGAACATATTTAACAGCCTGTGGTATTTCTGTTGTATATATTGCAGGGTCTCCCATAAGACCTGATAATTCTATAACAACATCTTCTTGTCCATCAGCTGATATTGTAAGTTTACCGCTGATTTCACCATTTCCAACCATTTCTTCAATAGGAACAGGAAGTAATCTTATTTTAGCACCATTGTCAAAATATCCATATATATTTTCTCTTATACTCTTTTCTGTAAAAGCTGAAAGTGTATCGTTATTTTCACCACCAACAGTCCAATAATCATCTAATTTTACATTTACGGCATCTGTAAGAGTTACATTTAATCCTGTTAAAGGTGCATCTCCAATATTAGCTATAAAAATGTCATGTTTATTTCCATACTGGCTATTTAAGAACATTTCTCTTTTTGCACCATCATGTCCATTTATTCCATTTACAAAAAGTTTAGGACCACCAACAAATTTTTTAATAACACTTATACAGAAGTTTCTCTGATTTTGATGATTTTTAGATGTAGTTGAATAGAATAATCTTCCTTCTGAGAAATCTTGAGAGCTAACTTCACTCTCTTGAAGTTCACTAGAACCTTCAACATAAACATTTATATCATCGTCTTTACTAAAGTTTAAAATTGTATTTGAAATATCAAATGTTTCATCTTCTACAAAAACAGTCTGAAAGCCATTATAATAATAATCATCTTCATATGAACTTAACTCTATTGTAGGAACGTCCGTTATTCCCCAAACCCTAAATTCTGTTTTTTTATCATTATATTTATTACTTGTAAATGTTTTTATTTTTATATTTGAAATTTTACCATCTTTATATAATATAGTAAAATCAACACCATCTCCGCCAAAATTATCTGTATAACCAGTATTTAAAAGTTGAGTTTTAATATCCTCTTTGTTCTCAATTTCAGAATAATCGTTAAATTTCCCTTTAACAATTTTTGTTATTACATTATCATAACGTGACTTTAATGTTAATATATATTCTGCATCAACAGGATATTCTTTGTAAAGCTCCATATTTATTAAAATACTATTATCAGAAATAATATTTATTGAAGAACTTTCTACATATTCATATTTGCCTTCTTCATTAATAAATTCTAAGGAACCATCTATTTTTTCAATAATAGATTTATTTCCTGTAAATGCTCTTACATTTATGTGCTCAATCTCTCCATTATCATAAAATACAGTAAAATCAACACCATTTCCACTAAAATTGTCTTGATAACCTTTATAACTAAAAATTTCATCACTTATATCTTTTTCATTTTCTGCATCAGATAGACTATTAAAATTACCCTTAACAATTTTATCTATATGTAATGGAGGTTGACTAAAATTGCTAAACCACAAACCATACTTATCATCAGCTGAAAACTCTTTATAAAGTTCAAATTCAAAATATATACAACCATCATTATAATAGTGTCCTTTTACTTCATTAATCTCATTAGCAAATCTATAATAATAATAACTATTTTTATCAATAACTAGTAAATTTGCATCACCTCTATATTCTTGAGTATCACAAAAATACATAATAGGACATAACGAAATTATGTCACCATTAAAATTTTTTGAAACTATAGTAATAATATTATCTTTTTTTGATTTATCAATTTTATATCCAGCATTGATATCAGACATATTTTGAATATTAAATACTTTATCTGTAATATTTTTAGAAGAATCTAAATCTTCAACTTTTTCAAAATAACCTTCATAAAATTCAATATTGGCGTTCTCAGTTATTTTATTATTAAGTCCCACACTTAAATAATAATCTTTATCTATATGATAATTTGAACTTATATAAAACTCATGTGTTATATAATTTCTTATACCTATATCTTCTAAATAAGAATTAATATTACTCATATTATTAATATAATCATATAAATAATTAAGTTTAGTTCTATTATTATTAAACTGTTCATATAATGAATATTCTATTGAATCTCTTAAATTAGTCATTTTAACATTTATTTCATAACGTTTATTATTCAAATCAATCTGTTTTCCGTTGCCAACTATAATTTCAAATAATAACGAATCTCTATATATATCTATAAAATTGTCTTTAACTCCATAAAACATAGATTCTTCAATCAAAGATACATTAAGTCCTTCGTCATCTCCAAGTAACCTAAATTCTTCTCCCTCGCGTAAATTTATTTTTTGTCTAACAAAAACTTTATCTTGAGGTTTTACATCTAAACCTGCTATGGCAGAGAGTTCAACAGAGTCTAAAAGAAGTGGAAAATACCCTGTTAAATCTAAGTCTAATTTTGTTTTCTCTAAAGGAAGAAGTGACATAGGACTTATACCTAAATTATTTGTAAATTCTTTAGGTTCTGGATATGCCGGAACATATTCTCCTCCAACATATACACCAAATTGTCTTAACATATCATCTCTTGTCACTTCTGAATGTACCCTAAATACATGACCGCCTATTTCAACTGTACTTTCAGGTGTATCAAACCATTGTACAGTTGTATCGCCATTATACTTAAATTGTACTTCATAAGGGAAAAAAGCATTGTCCTCAAGCTCTATTGTATACTCTCCATTTTCATCAAAAAGTTTATAGAGATAAGGTGACTCTAAAGCCTTTTCCTCATCGTTTCCTACTGTAATTTCTGTATTTAACAGATTATATATTACAGTAGTTTTCTCAGCTACTACTTCTTTAGGAATTTCTTCTTTTAATTCTTCCTTAGTAGTATCTTCGATTTGAGAAGTATCTTGATTTGAAGGTTCTTCTTTTGAAACTTCTTGTTCAAAATTCTCCTCTGTTTCGGAATTGCTTTCCGTATCAGAAATATTTTCTTCTGTTTTTTCAGTTTCAATTTCTTCAACTTCAGTTTCTTCCAAAACTTCTGAATTTTCTTCCTCGTTTACAGCTTCAATAGGAATACTATTTTCTTCCTCAGCAAAAGCTGTAACAGGAACCATTGAAAATATCATTGTCACAGTAATAATAATAGACAACCATTTTTTCAATAAATTCATAAACATCTCCTCCTTTTTTTATTTTACAAAACAACTATAAATAAATTTATAGTTGAATTTTGTCTAAATAAAACAATATGTACAATCATACATTGTTTGCCATATC
This sequence comes from Tyzzerella sp. An114, assembly GCF_002161055.1. Taxonomy (GTDB): domain Bacteria; phylum Bacillota; class Clostridia; order Lachnospirales; family Anaerotignaceae; genus Fimicola; species Fimicola cottocaccae. The sequence goes on along the minus strand of NZ_NFLT01000008.1, from coordinate 4,876 downwards.
AATAAGCTCATCTATTGAATAAATTTTACTTTCTCTTATATTTCCGTCCATATAATCAAAAATAAATTTGTTATCAATAATATCAAATAAATTAGGTAATTTTGCTATTGTATTAAAATCTTTATCCAATAAAAGACCGTATCTATTTCCTTCTGAGGATATGTATTCTGTTATTATATAATCTCCTACTTCTGTTACATATGTAAGATAAGCATCTTTTTCAAGTTCTTTTATTTTTTCTCCAGTTTTTAGGTCATATACTATCGGAGTATCATGCAAATCTGATGTAATTTTTGCATTTTTAGTAAAAAATTCTTCATACAATGTTAAGTCTGGTTTTTCTCCCTGTCTTTCATCAATAACACTTCCGTCAACAGCAGAGTATTCTACAATTTTTCCATCATTGTATATAACCTCTAAATAAGAACCTTTTTCATTTCTTCTATATTGTTGGTCATAAACTTCACTTGAATTTGGTATATCAACATCACAGATGATTTCGCCACTATCCATATTATACAAACGGAATTTGTCATATCTAAATAACATAATTGTAGACCAATCTTGGCTTATTCTACTTTCATCGTGAACATACATAGGGTCATATTTAAAAATTTGAGTATCTTCATGAGTTTCTTTTTTCATCACCTTTATAACAGGTGTATTTCTGCTGCCAATAATAGCATTATCATTAGCTAAATAAACAAAATCACAATTATAGTCATTTTTGTTATCTGATATTTTTACAGCTTGAGAATTAAAGAAATTAAATTTATTTTCTTTATTTGAAGTAATAACATCAGATTTTCCTATTGAAAATCCTGTTATATCTGTATCTGTATATGCAACTTCTGTTTGTTCTCCTGTTTCTGGGTCAATTTTAACAAGTATATTTTCCATTGAAATATATATACCCCTTTCATCTGCTTGTACAGAAAAAGGACTTGTAGACTCAAAACCTCCTGTTTGAATATATTCTTCTGTATCTATAACAGCAAATACAGAATTTTCACTATTAGTAGCTGAAAAGGCAAAGTATTTTCCAAAAAATCCGCCTTCAAAATGTGTAAAATCAGAATTTTCAAAAAGTTCTAAATTTTGGTCATTACTGTCTATATTGAATATAGTTAAAGAACCATCAGCAAAACTAGCTGCTAACCATTTTCCGCTATAATCCAAAGCAAATATATTATCATTAGGATTTGCAAATCTATCATTTGAGGCTACTTGTTGATGATGATTTTCAAAAGATATAACTTTTTTAATGTTTCCCGTTGAAACATCATATATAGTAGCTATATTTTCATCTTTATACACAGCAGCAACAGTTTTTCCATCTCCTGATAATGATATTTCTGTTGCATGATTACCCTTCCATATTTCAGATTTTTCTGAAATATTATAAGCTGTTATTCCTTCTTCTCCGGCATATATAATTATATCTTCATTTACAAAAACAACATCTGATAAAGCAGACTCCTCAACTTTTAAAGATACTATTAGCTCCTCTGTTTTTAAATCATATATAGCCAACTCATAAGCATATATAACACCCATATATGTGCCATTTGGAGATGTGGTAATTCTTAATGGTTCTGATGGTAAATTGATTGTTGAATGAGATTTATATCCATCAGATAAATCATATACTCCTAAAGCATCTGTGAGAGCTTTCTGTGCTTCCGGTATATATGGTAAAGAAAATATATTTTTTTCATGTGGTAATGCTTTCAATGCATAATCTATTGCCTCAATAACATTTCCAGAATTAAGAGAATTAGCCGAATACTCTGAAAATACATAATAACTTTTTAGCTTTTCCATTTGTTTTAACCCTGTGAAAGTTAACAATCCGCCCAAAATAAATAAAATAGAAATTAATAGTCCAGTTATCACACATAAATGTTTATATCTTTTGGTTCTTTTATCATTATTATGAAGATTTTTAAAATCAAATAACATTTCTTCGGCTGATTGATAACGTAAATTAGGATTAGGGTTCATAGCCTTTTTTATAATATCAGCAACAGCAGGGCTTACATTATAATTAGAAATAGGAATTATATTTTCAATATTTTTATCTGGTCTATTACCAGTAATCATATGATATAAAGTAGCTCCAAGACTATATATATCAGAACGTGCATCTATTAATACTTGATTTTTATTGCTAGTAAAAGATATATTGGATTTTTGTTTATCCTGCATTATTTCTGTTGTATAGCTATCCATATCAGCTGTTTCTAATAATTCTGTTTTTTCGTCATTTTTAATTCTTTCTGTAATATCTTCTTCAGAATAATCAATACCATAATGTTCAGGTGAAGCATATCCTTTACTATATCCTACCTTAACAGCACCATCTTCCCCTAAAAAAAGAGCGATATTAAAATCTATTAAACGTATATCATTTTCAGGTGTAAGCATTATATTAGCTGGTTTTATATCTCCATGTAAAATTCCATGAGGAGGTCTACTGTGAAGATAACAAAGAGCTTCCAAAAGCTCACGTGCCCATTCTATAACTTGTGGTTGACTAAACCTTTCTCCCCTTTTTAATATTTTGTCAAAACTCTCACCCTCTATGTAATCCATAACAGTATATACAAATCCATCTTCTTCAATGAAATCATATACCTGTGGTATATATGAGTGACTAAGATTTTTTAAAGTGTCAACTTCTCGTCTTAATACTTCTGGCTTAGCTGTTAAACGTCTTTTATCTGCTTTTAAAACTACATATTTACCCAAACGAATATGTTTTGCAAGATAAACCACTCCACCTCCACCTGAACCTATTTCTTTTTCTATTTCATAAATAGAAGAAATGACTTTTTTCATAACTCCTCCAGTCTATGGTATAAAATTAATTTAATTTCGTTTTTTACCATATTCCATTTCAAGATTTTTTTTGAGTCTTTTTTTTAATAATAAAAGTGAGATAATAGATATTATCAATACAATAAAAGTGATTATGATAATACTTATTCCCAAATAAAATATTATTTCGCTATTATATAACTCCATAATTAAATCACCTATAATTATTATTTAAATTTAAATATGTAAAATATTAATTTTGTTACAAATATTTATGTTAAAATTATATCATTACATTTTTTTCATAACAATATGTGCCAATATATGTGACTTTTTTAGGTTATATTTATGTCACATATTATCAAAAAAAGCTACTATTTAAAAATAGCAGCTTTAATTTTGTTTAAAATACAGTTTTATTAACATAAATATAAATACTTGTAATATTATCTCTACTACCCCTATTCTTTGCAATATTTACAAGAGTTTGAGAAATATTTTCAGGTTTGCCCATATAACTTTTTATATCTTCATCAGAAATCATATTATATAATCCATCACTACATATTAAAAATGTATCTTTATTCCTTAACATTCCTTTTTTAAAATATTCTTCAGGATTTTCAAATACTCCAAGACAATTATATAAAATGTGACTTTTATTGTTATTTTTACTTTGTTCAATTGTTATTTCACCATTTTTAATAAGCATATTTATTAAAGTTTGGTCTTCAGTAAGTTTTTCAAAATATCTTTTATTTTTAATATAAATTCTACTATCACCTGCATGAATAATAAAATATTTTTTATTATATATAAGGAGTAATGAAAATGTACTACCGCTTTTCTTAACATTTTTTTCATGGCACATATTAATTATTTTATCATTTATACATCTAAATAAATTTCTAAGCTCGTTTTCCCAAAATTCATCTTCAATTTTGTAAGAGTATTCTGATAAAATTTCTATTTTGCTATCCCACCACAATAGTACAGTTTCAATGGCTATACTACTTGCAACATCTCCACAGGATAATCCTCCCATTCCATCTGCAACACAGAATACACCTATATTTTTTCCATTTATACTTCCAATTTTAAAAATATAATTATCCTCATTGTATTTGCGAAAATTACCTATATCAGTAGAGCAGTCTACATAAAAGCTAACCATTCCATTACCACCTTAAATAAAAAATATTATATATATGTAGTAAATAATACTACCCATAAATATACCTATTGCATATCTAAAAAGTCCATCTCTTTCACCGTCAATTCCATTATATTCAACAAATTCTTTAAAAAACACACATGTCTTGAGCCAATAATATATTTTCTTAAATCTCAATAAAAAATTTTTTCTAAAAATCATTATAATAAGAGCTATTAAACCATTTAATATTATTGATATAATTGTAATGTACACTATATTAGGAAACCCTGTAACAGCTCCAAGTGCAAATAATAATTTTATATCTCCTGCACCCATCATTCTTAATTTAAAAAAAATTAATAACCATATAGGAAAAATAAAACCTATTAAAGAATTTAGTCCATTATTTATTAAAATATTATATATAAAACCTAATAATATAAATGTAAAATTAAGTTTATTCTTTATTTTACAATATTTTAAATCTTGATATAAAGCAATGCTTATAAGTATAAAAGTCAGTATTAAAATTACATAATTGTAGTATCCATTATATATGTACAATAAATTCTTCATTTGCCATTCTTACCTTATATCCGTCAAAAAGTTCTATACTTTGATTTGATGGAATTCTTTCTAAATTATCATTTATATATGTACCATTTTTACTTTCAAGGTCTATTATATATAAACTATTATTTTCAATAAAAACATCTGCATGAATTCTACTAACTTTATTATTATTTATACTGTAACCATAAGCACCAGGAGTTTTACCAAATCTCAATTTTCCTCTTATATAAATTTTTTCACCTATTATATTTTCAAAATATGGATATATACAATTATAATCTTCCATAAGTTCTGTCCCATCAGAAAAATCATCTATAAAAATATCTG
>NZ_NFLT01000078.1 GCF_002161055.1 Tyzzerella sp. An114 | reverse complement strand
TTATTACTATATTCTGTTTTTCAACTATTTTTGTTTTCTCAAATCACCTTAAATAGGCTTTATTTTTATTTAGGTATAATTATCCCACCTCCTTCACAAGTCTTTACACAAGGGCAAACACAGCCCTAAAACAGCCATTATAATATTTTTGTCACATCACATTTTTTGATATTTTTTATTCTTCTGAAAACAATTATATCTTGACACTTACCTTCATCAGAGTTTATATACCACAAGTGGCTATGCCAACTTCAAAATAAAGGGGTTATTTTATGGATATTTTTAATTATTTTATTTCTAATCACAATGAAAACACACCTAAGTTTTCAGAAGTTTTTCACTCAACCAATGAACTAAAACTTATTCTTGATGACAAAAGTTATATTCTCGACCACTATCTTTCAATGTTTTTTCACCTGATAAAGCAAATGGATTTTACATATTTACAAGAAAAAATCCATTGTCTATTCAAAAAATCTGTTGAGAAATTTGCTGACTCATCAGAAAAATTTCACTATCAAGAACCTGAAACAAATGAA
>NZ_NFLT01000077.1 GCF_002161055.1 Tyzzerella sp. An114 | reverse complement strand
GCTTCCGGCAAGTTTTAGATTAATTGAAGAAGGTTTTTAACCTTCTTTTTTTATACTCAAAAATGGAGGTGATGCCCTTGTGCTGATTAAATTTTGTTTGTAACTATTACTATTTTTATAAAATTAAAAGGAGAGATTATTTATGAATTTTGAAATTAGAACTTATGCAGTAAAAGAACTTGGTAGACATCATAACATGGAAACATCAAAAAAATATTTTTATCTTAATAATGACGGTACAATGCACGTATCAGACTATGAAGATGATGCTTATAAATTTGGTAAAGGTCCTCGTGCAGTAATTGAGGGTATTCCTGAAGATAAAGGTTATCCTCTTGTTAATGGTAAATCAATTATTATTGAAGGAATTGCTGAAAATGGTGACCTTAAAGTAAAAGAAGGTACATATCATACAACTACAAAAGTTGATTGTATAGAAAAAGTATGGTTAAAAGAGATTTATGAAGCACTTGAAAAAGCTGGTTATACAAAATAATTAAGGGGCGAAAGCCCCTTTTATATTAAAAAATAAAAAAAGAAAAAATAAAAATAAA
>NZ_NFLT01000076.1 GCF_002161055.1 Tyzzerella sp. An114 | reverse complement strand
TGTCTAAAGCCTGATATCTTCCAGAGTTTTGTTTTAAGCTATTTTCTTTACACTCCAACAGTTTTGGATTTTCATTGATTTTATCAACAATCCTTGACCATATATTTTCTATTTGTTCATCAGATAATGAAGTATTTTTACAAAATATCTTTCTTTTAAAGACTTTGTGGCTACAATTCCATATGTATTCTTCTCCATGTTTATATCTGTGATAATTCTCTCCGCACTCACCACAGACAATTTTACCTTTGAAATTTTGTTCTGTAAGACAACATTCATCACTTTTATCACTTTTATTTTTACCTATTTCACTTAATCTTTGATTTTTTATTTTCTGTGCTGTTTCAAATAAATCTTGGTCTATTATTTGTGGTAAATCATTTATTCCAATATATACATCATCTTCAAGAATTCTTTTTACTTTATGCCTACTCATATCAAAGTTTTTGATATAATTCTTTATTTTTGTTATATAAACGCCTTCACAGAAAAGTTCATATATTTCTTTAACTATTTTTCCTTCAATATCATCTATAATAATAGTTGTTCCATCAAATCT
>NZ_NFLT01000075.1 GCF_002161055.1 Tyzzerella sp. An114 | reverse complement strand
ACAAAGTCAATATCAAGGTTTGCAAGAAATGTAATTGATTGTTTAAGTATAGTAAGAAGTTTAAAGGAATTAAAAGTTGATGTGTACTTTGAAAAAGAGAAAATACATACACTATCTGAAAAAAGCGAAATTTTATTGTCTATATACAGTTCAGTAGCACAAGCAGAATCAGAAAGTATATCAACAAATCAAAAGTGGAGTGTACAAAAAAGGTTTTTAGATGGAACATACATAATGTCAAACCCAGCTTATGGATACTATAACAATAAGAAAGGTAGACTTAAACTTTCACCAAAACAAGCAAAAGTTATAAGGTTTATATATGATGAATATCTTAATGGAAAGGGTATTCATATAATAGCAAGAGAATTAAGTGAAAATAAAATTAAAAGTCCTAAAGGCAATAAAATATGGAATTCAGCAACAGTATATGGAATATTAAAAAATCCAATATATACAGGAGATATACTTCATCAAAAAACATATAGTATGAATATAGTACCCTTCGAGAGAAAAATAAATAAAGGTGAAGTTCCTCAGATACTTATAGAAAATGACCACAAAGGAATAGTCACTAAAGAAGAATATGAAACAGTTCAGATTATGCTATCCTGTAAACCTAA
>NZ_NFLT01000074.1 GCF_002161055.1 Tyzzerella sp. An114 | reverse complement strand
TATAGCTTCGGCTATATCCTTATAATTTTTATCATCAGTAGTTACTATTCCCATTAATAACCCACCTCATCTCCATTGGGTATCGCATTAAGAACATCTTGCACAATTTCCTGTTTATCAGTTTCAGTAAAATAATCAACACCCTTAACAGGTGTTTTCCCCTTCAAGCCTGAAAAATTAAACTGAAAACTACGGGTCAATTCTGTTCCACCTGCTACAACATTAACTGCCGGTGTTCCTGTTGTATCGTCAACAGTCGCTGTTGCACCTGTGATTGTTGCACTCTGACCTGTTGGTCCTGTTTCACCTGTTGGACCTTGCTCACCTTGAGGCCCTTGTGGTCCAGTGTCACCATTTTGACCTTTTAATTGCCCACTATTATATTTTTCCTGAAAAGTTTGACCGTCAGCGAAAGCAATTTCACTAGCTGTATATGTTGGTTTATTCGGTGTCTTTGTCCATTCAGGAACACTATCCTTATAATTGTTTAAAACATTAGTTGCAATTTGTATAACTTCTTCTTCCGTTAGTGTGTCTATTGGATTATTAATAAAATATTCTTCTACGGCTTTTTCAATTGATTCTTGAGATATTTTATCTTCTAATTCAGCAAACTTCTGCATGATTTGCTC
>NZ_NFLT01000073.1 GCF_002161055.1 Tyzzerella sp. An114 | reverse complement strand
TATTCCCATTAATAACCCACCTCATCTCCATTGGGTATCGCATTAAGAACATCTTGCACAATTTCCTGTTTATCGGTTTCAGTAAAATAATCAGTGCCTTTAACAGGTGTTTTCCCCTTCAATCCAGTGAAATCAAACTGAAAACTACGAGCTAATTCTGTTCCGCCTGCTACAACATTAACAGTTGGTGTTCCTGATGTATCGTCAATAGTGGCTGTTGCTCCTGTGATTGTTGCACTCTTACCATCTTGACCTTGTGGTCCTGTTTCGCCTGTTGGACCTTGTTCCCCTTGAGGACCTTGTGGTCCAGTGTCACCTTTTAGCTGACCGTCATTATATTTCTCTTGGAAAGTTTGACCATCAGCGAAAGCAATTTCACTAGCTGTATATGTTGGTTTATTCGGTGTCTTTATCCATTCAGGAACACTATCCTTATAATTATTTAAAACATTAGTCGCAATCTGTGTGACTTCTTCTTCCGTTAGTGTGTCTATTGGATTATTAATAAAATATTCTTCTACGGCTTTTTCAATTGATTCTTGAGATATTTTATCTTCTAATTCAGCAAACTTCTGCATGATTTGCTCATATATTCCCGGAAGACAAATAGCTTGCAAACTTCTTGGCTTTGCTGACTCAGTAATACTAATCATTAATTTATTAGTATAAAACACAG
>NZ_NFLT01000072.1 GCF_002161055.1 Tyzzerella sp. An114 | reverse complement strand
ATTAAAATCTTATCTACAACTTTTTTAAATAAATCTTTGTTGTATGTATTCATTGTTTTAGGTGAATTTTTTATTAAATCAATCAGCTTTTCTGTTTCTCTGATTTCATAATTCATTTGACTTTTTTCTATGTATCTTACTTTCTCAATATTAAGTTCAATTATTTTCTGCTCAGTTAGATTTTTTTGTTGTATATAAAAAGCAGAGTCAATACACCTTTTTTGCATTAGCTGATTTAAGGTGTTACTCTGCTTTATAAGTTCATCTATTTTATTGTTACATTCTTTAATTACTTGATTTTCTCCATTATGCTCTTTTATAGTATATAGTGATTCAACCATAGGTATTAAAATTTCATCATAATTATTTGATAACTTGTTCCACATTTTTACAAACAATTCTTTTATTAAATCTTCTTTTACTATATCCATATCACAGTAATCTTTTGATATAATTCTATTTTTACAAGTCCAAGTAATATCCTGTTTAGGTTTTACTTGTCTGTAAAATACATCACCACATTTTGAACATATAATCTTTCCTCGAAACTCTGTAACCTCGTTTTTTTCATTTTTAGGTTTACAGGATAGCATAATCTGAACTGTTTCATATTCTTCTTTAGTGACTATTCCTTTGTGGTCATTTTCTATAAGTATCTGAGGAACTTCACCTTTATTTAT
>NZ_NFLT01000071.1 GCF_002161055.1 Tyzzerella sp. An114 | reverse complement strand
ATTAAAATCTTATCTACAACTTTTTTAAATAAATCTTTGTTGTATGTATTCATTGTTTTAGGTGAATTTTTTATTAAATCAATCAGCTTTTCTGTTTCTCTGATTTCATAATTCATTTGGCTTTTTTCTATATATCTTACTTTTTCAATATTAAGTTCAATTATTTTCTGTTCAGTTAGATTTTTTTGTTGTATATAAAAAGCAGAGTCAATACACCTTTTTTGCATTAGCTGATTTAAGGTGTTGCTCTGCTTAATAAGTTCATCTATTTTGTTTTCATAATCCTTAATTACTTGATTTTCTCCATTATGCTCTTTTATGGCATATAGTGATTCAACCATAGGCACTAAAATTTTCTCATAATTATTTGATAACTTGTTCCACATTTTTACAAACAATTCTTTTATTAATTCTTCCTTTACAATATCCATATCACAATAATCTTTTGATATAATTCTATTTTTGCAAGTCCAAGTAATATCCTGTTTAGGCTTTACCTGTCTGTAAAACACATCACCACATTTGGAACATATAATCTTTCCCCTAAATTCTGTTACTTCATTTTTTTCATTTTTAGGTTTACAGGATAGCATAATCTGAACTGTTTCATATTCTTCTTTAGTGACTATTCCTTTGTGGTCATTTTCTATAAGTATCTGAGGAACTTCACCTTTATTTAT
>NZ_NFLT01000070.1 GCF_002161055.1 Tyzzerella sp. An114 | reverse complement strand
GAGGTAACAAATGATATATATACAGTTTACTATCAAATGAGAAGAAGAGAACGCTATTTAGAAGAAAGAGATTTAAAAAATGGCTTAATTTATTATAGTAGCTGGGATACAGAATATATGAATGGAGAAGAGCTTTTAGTAGATAAATCAGGTAGTATTGAAGATGTAATATTTAATGATATGAGATACAAAGCAGTAGTATCTTTCATTAATGAAAATGATAAAAGAGATATATTGAAATTAAGTATGTTAGGAAAAACAGAAAAGCAGATTGCAGAAATTATAGGTTTAAATCAGTCAAATGTAAATAGAGCAAAATCAAAACTTTATTCAGAATTAAAAAAATATTTAGATAACATTTTTAAAAATTAATTTAGCACTTTCCTCCTTGTTTAATCAAGGGGGATTTTTATTTTAGAACACTTAATATAAAAAAATCAATAGATTTATATCAAAAAAGTGAATGAAAAAATCAATGAAAATATATTAAATTTTTGTTTAATTATACAAAAATAAAAAAGTTTTTAGATTTTACGCATAAAAAGCCATTTTTAAGGGCTTAAAGGTGAGGGGGTATTGAACCTTTTTCGTGAACCTTAAAAATTTAATATCCAACAATATAAATACATTACCCTGTTCAGCCTGAAAAGGTAAAGCAGTACCATACAGTACGCCAAGACGATTTGTTACAACAGAATGTTGAGT
>NZ_NFLT01000007.1 GCF_002161055.1 Tyzzerella sp. An114 | reverse complement strand
GTAGCTTTTCGCAGCTTATCACGTCCTTCTTCGGCTCCTAGTGCCAAGGCATTCGCCCTGTGCTCTTTATTGCTTGACCATTTCGTCATATGCTTGAATGTAGTAGCGATACTACATATTTTTTTCGTAAGAATTATCTAATTAAATAAATCTTTACTGCATGTTAAATCTTTTAGAATTTGTTTTTTCTCGATTTAATTGACTCTTTTTTACAATATTCAGTTTTCAAGGTACAGTGTATCAAGTTAATCTTGATACTGAGTGGAGATTACGAGATTCGAACTCGTGACCCCCTGCTTGCAAGGCAGGTGCTCTCCCAACTGAGCTAAACCCCCATACCATACAAACTATCTTTTTTTCTTTTCAGTTGCCTTTCGGTCAACCGCCTAAATATATTATCACGTAGATTTTATATTGTCAACAACTTTTTTCAAAAAATTTTAAAAAATTTTTAAAATATCAAAAAAACCTTGATTTCAAAAGGTTTTTTAATAATAAATTTCAATTAAAAATAAAAAAAGCTATGGTTAAAACCATAGCTTCCCTATCCAAAAATTCTTAATATCATAAAAAGTAATATATTATTTTGATACATAAAAGATGCAATAAAAGAACTATCTAACATTTCAAAAAACTCTTTCCATGATGGATTAAAATAGAAAAATGTAAGTCCTATACATATAACCCATACGATAACAGCCCCTTGAATAAAACCTACTAAAAGACCTGCAAATTTATTCAAAGAGTTTACAACTGGTAATTTTGAAACACTATTTAAAGTTTTTATTATAATCTTTACAACAATAGATGTTACTACAAATAAAAGCACCATTGTAACTATATTTATAAATATGTTTGCAATAAAACCTGTAATATAATCTCCAATACTCTCCACATTAAGAATATTATATATAACAGGATTATTATTTTCCATCAATGTACTCTTTAAAAAGTTAGGAATATTCATATTATTTATTATTTCACTCTGTGCCTGCATAGCTGAATTAGATATAACATTATCAATACTTAAAAAGTTCCCTATACTTGTTTTAAGATTTATATAAAACTCTGTACTTCTTATAAATTTACTTAAAACAGGCTGAAAAACATATGTAACTATCAAAGCACACAATGATGGCAAAAAACTAAGACAAGATAATATAAAACCGCCTCTATATGCCTTTACTGCAAAAAAAGCAATTATTGCAATAACTGCAATATCAAGAATGTTCATAAAACACACTTCCTTAAATATTTATTGTGCCTGTTCTTCTGTTGTTTGTTGAGAACTAGGATTTTCTTCTGTTGTTTCTACTGTTTCTGTTGTGGTTACTTCTTCATTTGTTTCATCTGTTTTCTGTTCATTTGATGTATCAGATTTTTTATTTTCTTCATTTAGTATTACTGGAACATATTTTTTCATATCAGCATACTGAACATAATTTTTTGTAACATATAAAGCATCATTTTTCCCCATAGGAATTATGTCATCTATATCCTGAGTAGCTATATGCTCCCATAAAACTCCACCGCTTTTCTTTACCATAGCAAAATCTTTAGAATTTCCCACAACAGTTCCATATTCTGTTGCTAAAAGATGTGTAACAGTTCCACTACTCTCATATTTTCCAATCTCATTTCCATTCATATTTAAAAATACAACAGTTCCATTACTATATCCATCTTTTCCATTAAAGCTTTCACCACAAGCAAGAGCTACGTAATCTTTACAAGAAAGACTAACTCTATCAAGTTTATTTGGCAAATCATAAGACCATATTTCTTTTCCTGTAATATTCATAGCAAAAACACTGGTATCTGTAACAGCAACAAGTTTATCATTATCCATAAAAGATATATATGCAATATATTCATCTTGTTTTTCAACAGCCCCAAACATATTATCTATATATTCCCCATCAGAACCATTTACATAAAAAAATACCACTTTTGAAACAGCCTCTATATCTGTTGTATCAATATAACTTATAGCAAAAGTTGTATTATCATCAGATATGTCAATAGATATTGGGAATATATTTTTTTCAGGTTCTATTCTCTCTGTAACAGCTTTACCCTGATTATTAAATATTTTTATTCTGTATGTACCATTATCATTTGAAAGAACACCCAAAAAACCATTTTTATTTAAAGCAACTTTTACAATAGGAGCATCTGTTGACACATCATAAAATTTTCCATTCTCGTCATATACTTTCACTGCTCTCCCAGCAATTTCATATACAGCAATAAAATTTTCTTCACTTATCATATTAGGAGATGACATTGTAAAAGTATCATTCCATTTTTCTTTTTTAATATCAGTATAGTATTTTATGCCATCTTTTGTACATTGAACAAAGCCTTTATCAAGACTTTTAAATATACTTTTTGTATCGGTTCCAAAAGTCATATATTGACTTTCCGGAGCACCCTTTTCATCTTCAACAATTTCAGTTTCTTCACTATCAGAATTTGAATTTAAAATATTATTACTATATTTTTGTATAGTATTTCTTATAATTTGTTTGCCATAAAATGTATCATAAACATATATAGAAGAAGCGCATACAAAAGCTAAAATTGCAACTATTAAAAAAGATTTTTTTTTAGAAGATTTTTTTGCTGTTTTATCGCTATTATCCGATGCTTTTTTAGGCTCTTTATATATTTCATCTTCAAACTCTAAATCATCATCTTTCAATATTTTTCCTCCATTTCCAAAGTTAATGGTGCTATACACTAAATAATACTATATAGAAAAATCAAATGCAAACAGTCATTGAATATTTAATAATTTCTTAAAATATAAATTATGACAGAAATTACAGCTCCAACGCCAAGAAAACCAAAAAAAGAATACAATCTGGCAACAAAGCTTGAAAAATCCACATTTGCAAAGAAAACTCCAAAAAGACATATAAATCCTGATATATAATTTTTACCAATTCCAAAGCTATTATACATTCTATCTATAAAAGCATATCCATTACCTAAAGCGGTTGACAAAACAGCAGAGCCAACCATTAAGAAATATACATTTTTTATGATATGTTTAGAATTTTCCAATATATCAAAAAGAGGTATTTCTGAAGAAACACTTTTTTCACCATATAAAAAAAGTACCGTTCCTGTAAGTATACCTAAAAGACACATACCAATACCACCTAAAACTCCTCCTATATATGTATTTTTATTTCTAATTATTATATCTCTTGACGAAACAATAGCAGATATACCAGTAATAATATTATATGATGAATATAAAACAGCAGAAAAAATCCAACCATAATCAGAAACGCCGTAAATTCCATACATAAAAGTTTCAACATCATTAAAAAAGCATATGTAAAAGCATACAACAACACCACATATAAGTATTAATGGTGATAGTATACTGTTTACAACAGCAACCCCTTCACTTCCAAAACAAAATACTACAAAACAAATAAACATAACAATGAGAGAGCCCACAAAACGGTTATTTTCAAAGCCTTCCGAAAAAACTGCACCAGAAGCTGATGACATAGCAATAAATAAAACCATTGTAAATACAACAGCAACCAAATCCAATAAACTCCCTAAAAATTTTCCGCTTACCTCAATAAAAAAATCACGAGAATTTTTTATACTTCTGTTATATATTATTTTTACAGCACTTCCTCCAACAACAGAAAATATAACACCTGAAAAAATCATACCAAAAATCCAATTTTCACCATAGTCAATAAAAAATCTTAATATTTCCTGTCCAGATGCAAAGCCTGCACCTATTATTATTCCCATATATATTCCTGCAATTTTTAAAATATCAAACATAAAAAAACCTCCCCCATAAAAATATATGAGGGAGATAATTTTATTAGTTATCTGTTATTAAAATTTTAAAGATTGTTGTAAAGCTCAACATATTTCTTAGCTGAGTTTTCCCATGAATACTTGCAAGCCATAGCATTTTTAACAACATGGCTCCATTCTTCTTCACCCATATGATAAACCTTTAAAGCTTCTCTTATAGCCCAAAGAAGTCCGTTTCCATCATAGTTTTCAAATACAAAACCATTACCTTCTTTAGTTTCTGTATTGTAATGGAATATAGTATCAGCAAGACCACCTGTTTTTCTTACAATAGGAACAGTACCATATCTTAAACTGAACATCTGTCCAAGACCACAAGGCTCAAAAAGTGAAGGCATAAGGAACATATCACTTGAAGCATATATTCTCTGAGCAAGATTTCCATCAAAAAGTATATTTGCACTTATCTTGCCTGGATGTCTATATGCAAAAGATTTAAACATATGCTCATAACGGCTTTCACCAGTTCCAAGAACAACAAACTGTACATCTTCATGCATAAGTTCATCAAAAATCTGAGCAACAAGGTCAAGACCTTTCTGGTCTGCAAGTCTTGAAATAATGCTTATAATAGGCACATCTCTTTCCTCAAGACCAAGTTCTTTCTGTAAAGCTCTCTTATTTTCTTTTTTAAGTTCTATTGAATTTATGTCAAAGTTTTTATAAAGTCTCTTATCTGTTGCAGGGTCATTTTCAGTAAAATCAATACCATTGATAATACCAAAGAGATTGTCTTTCTTAAATCTTAAAACTCCGTCCATTCCATAGCCATACTGCTCTGTCTGGATTTCATTTGCATAAGTTTCACTTACAGTGCTTATTTTATCAGCATACATAAGACCAGCTTTCATGTAACTTACATTGCCATAAAATTCAAGGTCGCCATTTGTGAAACAGTAGTCTGGAACATCAAGAAGGTCCATAGTCTCTCTGCCAAAAACTCCCTGATACTGAAGATTGTGTATAGTGTAAAGTGTTTTTATTTTTGAGTAGTAAATAAGTTTTCTATATGTCTCTTTAAGTAAGAGACAAAGAGGACCTGTCTGCCAGTCGTTACAGTGAATAACATCAGGATAAAAATCTATAAAAGAAAGCATATCAAGGGCAGCCTTACAGAAGAAAGCAAAACGCTCGTTGTCGTCGCCGTAGCCGTAAAGACCGTCACGATAGAAATAATGGTCATTTTCAATGAAATATACAGGAACATCAGCCTCTTTAAGAAGAATACCTGCTTTCTGAGTACGCCATGAAAGATTTGTTTCGAAACTTCCAAGATATTTGATATCCACAAAATGCTCATTCTTAATAGTCTTATACTTTGGAAGTACCACCCTTACATCGACGCCAAGTTCTTTAAGTGCCTTTGGCAACGAACCGGCAACATCTCCAAGACCGCCGCTTTTTGCGTATGGTGCAACTTCAGATGAAACAATAAGTACTTTGAGTTTTTTGTCTTCCAATTTAAAACACCCCTTATCAATTAAAATCCTTCTCTGTAAATAAAAAACACCTTATATTAATAATACTATTAAATTGTAACTATATCAAGAAAATAAATTCATAAATTTATTATATAATGCTAAAATACTTAGTGATAACAATTATAAGTTAATATTAAATGATATAATATAGTAAAATACAAGGAGGTAAAACTATGAAAAATAGTAAAAGCATACCCTTAAGGGAAGAAATCAATAATAAATACAAATGGCATTTAGAGGACATATATTCATCAAAAGAAGATTTTGAAAAAGCCTTTGAAAATTCAAAAAGTGAAATTGATAAAATACTGTCTTTCAAAGGAAAATTAAATAATTCATCAGACACACTTTTAAACTGTTTAAAAGAATGTGACAGAGTAAGCCTTGAGATAGACAAAATATATGTTTATGCAAACATGAAATTCCACGAGGACAGCACAGTTTCAGAAAGTCAAATTTTATCAAACAGAGCTGAGAGTCTTATTACTGAATATATGGCAAAAACATCATTTATAACACCTGAAATTTTGACTATACCAAAAGAAATATTAAACAAATTCATTGAAGAAAATAAATCTTTAAAATTATACACACATTTTTTGAAAAATATTCAAAGAGAGTCAAAACACATACTTTCAGACAGTGAAGAAAAAATACTTTCACAATTTTCAGAAATATCATCATCACCACAAAACATATTTACAATGTTAAATGATGCCGATATGACATTTAAAGATATAGAAAACGAAAAAGGCGAAAAAGTACAGCTGACAAAAGGAAGATATGTTTCTTTCCTTGAAAACAAATCAAGAGAAGTAAGAAAAGAGGCTTTCAACTCTCTCTATGACTCATACCTTGACCACAAAAACACAATAGCTGCAACATACTATGGAAATGTAAAATCTGATGTAATAACAGCAAATATAAGAGGATACTCCTCAGTTCTTGAAATGGCATTATCAGACGATAATATACCAGTATCAGTGTATGATAATCTTGTTGATACAGTAAGAAACAACCTTAATTTGCTTCACAGATACGTTTCTTTGAGAAAGAAAATATTAAAAGTAGACCAACTTCACATGTACGACCTTTATGTACCTTTGACAGAAGATTTTGAAATGGAAATACCTTACGAAAAAGCACAGGAAATAGTATTAGAAGGTCTCAAACCTATGGGAGAAGATTATATAGAAAATCTTAAAAAAGGTTTTAATGGTGGTTGGATAGATGTACATGAAAACAAAGGAAAAAGAGGAGGAGCCTACTCTTGGGGAACATACTCTGTACACCCTTATGTACTTTTAAATCATCAAGATAATATAAACAGTACATTTACATTAGCCCACGAAATGGGTCACGCTCTCCACAGTTATTATACATGGGAAAAACAGCCTTATATATATTCAGGACATAAAATATTTGTGGCAGAAGTTGCATCAACTTGTAATGAAGTTCTTTTAATAAAACATCTTTTAAATACAACAGATAATAAAGAATTTAAAAAATATCTTGTAAACTACTTCTTAGAACAGTTCAGAGGAACATTCTTCCGTCAAACTATGTTTGCAGAGTTTGAAAAAATAGCCCATGAAATGGTACAAAAAGGAGAACCTTTAACAGCAGATAATCTTTCAGCTTTATATCATAAACTTAACTGTGACTATTTTGGTGATGATATTATAGTAGATGAAAAAATAGATATAGAATGGGCAAGAATACCTCATTTTTATAATTCATTCTATGTTTATCAATATTCAACAGGATATTGTGCAGCAATAGCTTTAGCTGAAAAAATACTCACAGAAGGTGAAAGTGCTGTTAAAAAATATAAAGAATTTTTAAGCAAAGGAAACTCAGAATATTCAATTGACCTTTTAAAAGGTGCAGGAGTTGATGTGACAGAAAAAGCACCTCTTGAAAGTGCTATGAAAGTATTTGAAAGTCTTCTTGATGAAATGGAAAAATTATTTTTATAATAAACTGTAAATTTTATTTGACAAAAACACTATAATATAGTATCCTTTTTTAAACAACAGAATAAAATCGCTTTTTTCTTATTAAGAGAGGGTGGAGGGAAATGGCCCAGTGAAGCCTCGGCAACTTTCAAACTTTAAAAATTTAAAAGTTTTGAAAAAGTGCCAAATCCATCAGCTTTTTTATATTATTTTTAATATATATAAAAACTGCTGAAAAATAAGATATGGCTGTATAAAAAATAAAATTGTACGGTATCTTCCCGCTTGTTCTTAATAGGAAAAAGCGGGAATTTTTTATTTGTCAAACATTTTTAATAAAATAAGGGAGGAACAAAATCATGAAAAAAGGAAATCCATTGGCTCTATTGCCCATTATAGTTTTCCTTGTGCTTTTTGCATTTGTAGGAATAAAGGCTGATGACTTTTACAGTATGCCTGCCATAGTTGGATTTGTAATAGCACTTATAGTGGCATTTCTTCAGAACAGAAATCATACTTTTAATGAAAAACTTTCAATAGTAGCAAAAGGTGCGGGAGAAGAAAATATTATAACAATGTGTCTTATATTCATACTCGCCGGAGCATTTTCAGGAGCGGTAAAAGCTGCCGGTGGTGTTGAAAGTACAGTAGCTTTCGGTCTCTCAATACTTCCATCAAAAATAGCTGTTGTAGGTATATTTATAATAGGCTGTTTTATATCTGTATCAATGGGTACAAGTGTAGGAACAATAGCTGCTTTAACTCCAATAGCTGTTGGAATTGCAGAAAAAACAGGTTTAGGCATACCTATTTGTGTAGGTGCAGTAGTATGTGGTGCAATGTTCGGAGATAACCTTTCAATGATAAGTGACACAACAATAGCTGCTGTTAGAACACAGGGCTGTGAGATGAAAGATAAATTTAAACAGAACTTCTTTATAGTTTTACCGGCTGCCATAATAACAGTAATACTTCTTCTTGTTGTTACAAAAACAGCAGCCTACAAACCAACTGACCTTGATTATCAGTTTATAAAAATAGTACCATACTTAGTTGTACTTATAGGAGCTCTTGTGGGACTTAACGTTTTTCTTGTACTTATACTTGGAACAATAATATCTCTTGTAGTTGGTGTTATATCAGGAAGTTTTACAATGCTTGAGATGTTCACTGTTGTAGGTGATGGTATAATGGGTATGTATGATATAACAGTAATATCAATAGTTGTTGCCGGAGTAATATCTCTTGTAAAAGAAAATGGCGGTGTTGATTTTATACTTAACTTTATAAAATCAAAAATAAACAGCAAAAAAGGGGCAGAACTTGGAATAGCTGCCCTTGCATCTTTAGTTGATATATGTACAGCCAACAACACAATAGCAATAGTTATTTCTGGACCAATAGCTAAAGAAATATCATCAGAATTTGATGTAAGCCCTAAAACAACAGCATCACTTCTTGATATATTTACATCAGTATGGCAGGGCATAATACCTTATGGAGCACAACTTCTCACAGCAGCCAGTCTTGCCGTAGAGTCTCAGACAATAGCTGAAGCTATATCAGTAACACCATTTGATATTATACCTTACTTATTCTACCCTATATTAATGGGTATATCAGCTCTTATATTTATAATTTTCATAAGAGGAAAAGAAAAAGCTTAAAGATTTTTAAAAGCATAACTTTACGTTATGCTTTTTTTATTTTTATGTATATTTTTTGAATAATAAAATCATAATCTAAATAAAAAAGAAAGGAAAAAATATACATGAGAATACCAAAACATATAGGAATAATACCTGACGGAAACCGCCGCTGGGCAGTAGCCAATGGATACACAAAAAAAGATGGCTATGAAAAAGGACTTTTACCAGGATTAGAACTTTTTAAAATATGCCAAGAATTAGGCATAAAAGAGATAACATATTATGGATTTACAGCAGACAATGCAAAAAGACCGAAAGAACAGAGACTTGCCTTTACAAAAGCCTGTGTTGAGGCTGTTTCAATGCTTTCAAAAGAAAATGCAGAGCTTCTTGTATTGGGAAATAGAAAATCACCAGTGTTTCCACAAGAACTTACACCTTACACAGAACGAAAAACAATGAACAAAGGCGGTATAAAAATAAACTTTCTTGTAAATTATAGTTGGGAGTGGGATTTAGGAATAAATGAAAAAATGCCTTTTCACTTAAATTCAGAAGATGTATCAAGAGTAGACCTTGTTATACGTTGGGGAGGAAGAAAACGTCTTTCAGGATTTCTCCCAATACAGACAGTATATTCAGATTTCTATTTTATAGATGAATATTGGCCAGACTTTAAACGTGAGCATATTTTAAAGGCTTTGGAGTGGTACAGTCATCAAGATATAACTCTTGGAGGCTAACGCATTTAAAAGTAATATAAACTCTTTAAATTCATATAATTTTTTAAAAAAGGAGTTTTTTTATGAAAATAAAATTTAAACCACTTATAATAAGTATACTTATAGCTTTAGCTGTTGGAGGGCTCTCCGGTTTTATATCTATGGGAAGTATGGACACTTATGAGAATCTTCAAAGACCTGCTCTCTCTCCACCTTCATGGGTATTCCCTGTTGTTTGGACAATACTTTTTATACTTATGGGAATAGCATCATATATAGTATATATGTCAAACTCAGATATAAAAGGAAAAGCCCTAAAAGTATATGCAATACAACTTGCTGTAAATTTCATATGGCCACTTATATTTTTTAATGGTCAAAAATACTTTTTAGCCTTTGTATGGCTTCTTTTCCTTATTGTTCTTATAATGGAAACAATATTATTATTTAAAGAAGTAAATAAAAAAGCTGCAATTCTTCTTATACCCTATTTACTATGGACAATATTTGCAGGATACTTAAATATAAGCATATATCTTTTAAACAGATAAAAGCACCCTTAAAGGGTGCTTTTTTAAAATTTTTAAAATTCTTTTTTACTAAATATATTACAAGATATAAAATATGAAATTATGTTAAAAACTATTGAAGATAAAAATACACCAAAAATAACTAAAATTGTAATAAAACTATTTTCAGAGAAAGCTTTTTCAATAACTGAAAATACTACTTCAAAAATCTCTCTTGTATTTTCTTTGTTTGCCAAAATCATAATAATAACAAAAGGCACAACAAACAAAGCTATAATAAATATTCTTCCCTTTTCAACACCCATTTTATATATTACGGGTATAACAATACTTATATATACAGAACATAATATAAAATAGAAAAAATCCAATGAAAAATATGAAGCCAAAGACATTCCATCTTTTGATACAAAAGAATTTATAAAATCTATAATTATACAATACATAAAACCACATAATAATATAGAATAAGCAGAAATATATTTTGCCATTACTATTTTATTTCTTGATAAAGGCATACTTATAGCATATCTATCCCACTTATAATAATTATCATAGGAAAAAAGATTTATAGATGCCATTGCTGTCATAAATATAATCATAGTATTATAAAAATTAATATTCCCCATAAAAAAACCTATTATGAAATAAATTATTATTACAAAAAGTATACTCTTACCATAACTTTTAAGAGCCAACAAATCCTTTGTTATAAGTCCTACCATAATTTCTCCCCCTTTATAACAAACATCATAATATCTTCAAGGGTAACATTATCTATTATGAAATCTTTATATTTTTCTTTAATTTTATATTTTTTATCAACAAGAATTTCAGCACCAAAAGAATTTTTTCTTATACTTACAATATCATTTTTATCTATACAGTTTATATCATCACTGCCACATTTTAATATGCCATATTCCTCAATAAACATATCTTTATTTCTGCTGGCAAAAATTTTACCTTCATGTATAAAAGTTATGTAATCACAAATTTTTTCAAGGTCACCTGTTATATGAGAAGATATAAGTATAGAGTTTTCTTCATTCTGTATAAAATCCATAAATATATCAAGTATCTCATTTCTTATTACAGGGTCAAGACCACTCATAGCCTCATCAAGTATGAGAAATTTTGCATTATGACTCATAGCCACAGCAAGAGCAAGTTTTGTTTTCATACCTCTTGAGTAATCTTTTATTTTCTTTTTAAAATCTATATTAAAATTATCAATATAATCAAAAAATTGATTTTCATTCCAATTTTTATAAATACCCTTAAATATTTTATTTACATCTTTAGCATTATAAAGCTCATTAAAAGAATTTTCATCAAATACAACACCTAAATTCTCTTTATAGCTGTTATCTTTATCATCAATATCATTTCCCATAACACTTATATTTCCACTATCTTTATTTATAACACCTAAAATACACTTTATTATTGTTGTTTTTCCAGCACCATTTTCACCTATAAGTCCCATAATAGAACCTTTAGGAACATTCATTGTTATGTTATCAAGTTTAAATCCTTCAAATTCCTTTGTAAGTGATTTTATACACAAAGCATTATCCATAATTACTCATCTCCATAAACAATTTCAAGAATTTCTCTAAGTTCCGAAAGAGATATTCCCCCCTCTTTCGCTGTATCAACTGCCTTTTGAATATATTCCTCAGCCTGTCTAAGTCTCTCCTCTTTTATAAACTCAATATTCTTTCTTGCAACAAAACTTCCTTTTCCCACAACAGTTTCTATAAAACCGTCAAGCTCAAGTTCCTCATAGGCTCTTTTTGTTGTTATGACACTTATTCTAAGTTCCTTTGCAAGAAGTCTCATTGAAGGTAAAGCCTCACCCTCTGAAAGTTCACCTTTTATAATAAGATTTTTTATCTGTGAAGAAATTTGTTCATAAATAGGTTTGTCTGAGGAATTACTTATTATAATATTCAAGTAACCACCTCCGTATATATCGTTTATAGTGTATATATCTTATATATACACTATAACACCCAATATAATATATGTCAACAAAAAAATACCTACTTTACAATACTGTAAAATAGGTATTTTAAATGTCAGGGAAGTATTATTTTTTTGCCAACAACAATTTTATCAGGGTCACTCATATTATTAGCCTTCATAATCTCATCAACCATATTTATATCACCATAAAACTTAGTGCTTATGTATGTTAAGCTATCTCCTGATTTTATTGTATATGAAGCAGGAATTGATTTTTCATCTTCTTCAAAAGTTTCCTTTGTTTCAACTTCTGTTTCATTTTCAGTTGTATTTTCCTGTTCTTCTTTTGGTTCTTCCTCTATATCTTCTTGTTTTGGTATGGAACTTTGCTGTCCTGCAAAAACTGATGCAACAGCACTATTTTGAATTTGTTCTGAAATATCAGTATATTTTGTTTTAACAGAAACAACCTCTGTTTCAAGACGATTTATTCTCTCACTACTGTTTATAAGTCCTATTCCCATAATAAAACAGAAAAAACACAACATTCCACAAACTCCTGTAAGAGCTCTATATCTAGCTCTTGTTCTTGCTGCCACTTTTTCTTCTCTCTCTTTCAATACAGAGCGTATTTTCTTTGCAGCGTCAATTCTCTCATTATATTTCTTCTGATTATCCTCAAAAGTTTCCTCTTTTCTATTATCAAAGTCATTTACATTTATTTTAGGATTTAAGTTTATATTTATATTTTCTTTCGGTTTAACAAAACTATTTTCAAGCATATATTCTTGCATATCTCTATTTTTATCATAGTATATAAAATATCCAAGAACTTCTCTCATACCACTTCCACTGGAATTAAGTGAAAAAAGCCTATCCATTTTATCCTCAGCATCTATAACAAAAAGCTGTTGATACGGTTTTGTAAAATACATTTTATGCATTTCCTCGTCTTTAGCCATAAGAAAAGCACCATATCCAGATAAAGCATGAACCCAACCTACAACCTCAAGACCTTTAAAATATACTTTCATCTGCTCATTAACATAGTTCCAAGTCTCATCAGTAAAAACTTGTCCACCATTTTCATTAGCAGTATACTGTCCTTGTATAGCACCGCTTATTATAACAATATCACAATCATCTTGCATAAAATGTCTTCCCACAAGGACACCTAATTTTTCACTCCCACCAGAAGCCTTTGCATACTGATAAAGGTATGTATAAACGTAATCTTCCATATAAACCTTTATTCTGTCATCAATACAGCCTATCTGCCGTATATTTGAAGGGAATTCAAAATCGTCGTTTTCATCTTTATAAATTCCGCCGTTTAAATCCATCATATTTCCTCCTTTGTTCGTTTTACTTAATATAACATTAAAGTAAAAAATAATTTGTAAAAATATGTAATTAAAAAGGCAGATATTACACAAAAATTATTTTATTTTACGACAAAAAAAGAGATGTCAAAAGACATCTCTTAAACATTAAGTTTCATATCACCAAATTTTATATAACCTTTTTTACGCATAAACTCTGATATTACAAGAGTTAATATAGCTGGTAAAACAAAATGAAGGAGTATTATTTCAAACATAAGAATTCCACTTCCTCTTGTACCTGCCATAGTCTGCCATGTCATAATCTGACCAACAAGACCACTTGTACCCATTCCGCCACCAGCTGGATTATTTTCCATTTTAAATACAACTGTTGAAAGAGGTCCTAAAATTGCACTGGCAAGAGTTGGAGGTATCCATATTAAAGGATTTCTCACTATATTAGGCACTTGAAGCATAGATGTACCTATTCCCTGAGCAAAAAGACCATCCCATTTATTTTCTCTGAAACTTGCAACAGCAAAACCTATCATCTGAGTTGAACAACCTATTGTTGCTGCACCGGCTGGAAGCCCTGAAAGACCAAGAATTATTGAAAGAGCCGCAGAGCTTATAGGTAAAGTTAAAGCAACACCCATTATTACAGATATAACTATACCCATTAAGAAAGGTTGTAATTCTGTTGCAATATTAATCATATTTCCAAGCCAAATCATACCGGCTGAAAGTGGTGGTCCAACTATTGAACCGATAACAGCACCACATATTATTGTTACCATAGGAGTTATTATAATATCAACCTTTGTTTTTCCAGAAACAAGATTTCCAAGTTCAACTCCGGCAACAACTGCAATAAAAGCACTGAGTGGGTCTCCTGCACCAGTCAAAACAATAGCTCCCGCCTCATTGAAAAGAGTTCCATTTACAAAAGCCGCCGCATTTGCTCCTATAAGTCCTGTTATAGCTGATGAAAATATAACAAGTCTTGGAGCTGACATGGAATGTGCCGCACCTATACCAATAACAGCACCGGTACATATTGAAGCCACATTACCAACAGCAATAATAAATGAACCTATATTTCCTCCTATAATTCCACCAATCTGTTTTATTATAAGTCCTACAATAAGTGTACAGAAAAGACCAAGAGCCATACCATTAAGACCATTTATAAAATAGCGTCTCAAAATCTTCTGCCATAAAGATTTTTCTTCCAAAACATATCCCCCTTAAATATTCATGTGTATATACATCAATGTTTACATTAAGGAGTATGATACCATATTATTTTGTCGAAATCAAGTATCCAGCATTTTTAAGTTCAGCACATATTTCATCGAGAGTTTCCTCATCATCGGCAGATATTAAATGAGTATGAATGCCCTTTGTAAGTTCAAGAAGGGGCATACAGCCTGTTTCACTGGTTTTATTTAAAAACATTTTTATGTCTCTACGACTTTTTATATTAAGAGCTTCCCCAACACTGCCATAAACAGGATGATTTACAGATGTACTAAGTATTTTTCCGCCCATATCAACAACTATATTCATCTCATTTTCTATATCATCACTATTATGACAAACAGTTATTTCTCTTGTTGGATGTTCATTTTTTTTATTTTCACAAATATATCCTTTGGCTGTCGACAGTATAACATTTCCCGCAGCTTTAATTATACCTATATCCTTAACTATAATCTGTCTTGTAACACCAAATTTTTCAGCTAAAGCCTTTCCCGTTACAGGTTTGCCACTTTCATTTATTATTTTAAGTATTTCAATTCGCCTTTCATCACTATTCATAAACCAACCTCCCATTAAATTAGATAGATTATATCACAAAAAATACAAAATAAAAATCACGGATAAAACCGTGATTTTTAAATTCAATTAAGTTTTGGCAAATCATCAAGAGAAAGGAAAGTATATCCTTCAGCCTTAAGGCTTTTAAGCATATCATCAAGAGCCTCTGTATTTGATTGAGAAACAGCATGAAGAAGCATAATAGAACCATTATGATAATTATTCATAACCATATTATAGGCTGCCTCTTTACCTGGTTGATTATTTATGTCCCAGTCCTGATAAGCAAAACTCCAGAATATTGTTTTATATCCTGCCTCTTGAGTTTTTTCAAGGCTTCTTATACTGTAAACACCTGCTGGCGGACGGAAATATTTAGGCATATCAACACCTGTAACCTCTTTAAAATAATCGGCACACTCTTGAAGTTCCCCTTTAATCTCATCATCTGTAAGGTCTGGCATATCTGAATGGGTTACAGAATGATTTCCCACAATATGACCTTCATCAACCATCCTTTGAACAAGTTCAGGATAACTTTCTATGTAATCCTTTGTAACAAAAAAGGCTGCCTTAACATCATTTTCCTTTAAAATATCAAGTATTTGAGGTGTATATCCATTTTCATATCCTTCATCAAAAGTAAGATATATAACTTTATGTTGAGTATCTCCCAAATAATAAGCATCATACTGAGATATATTTATATCCATCTGAGCAGAAGGTGGAATATGTTCACTATTTCTTCTAAACCACCATGATTTTTTGTCATTATATCCTACAAGAGGGCTTGTCTCTGTTGGCTGTTTAGGAGCTTCAACAGGGTCATATATAATGTCTTCATTTTGATTTTCAACTGGGTCATATATAAGGTCTTCAATATTTCCCTCAATATTATTTTCAATAATATTTTCTTCTTGTTTTTCTTCCTCTATTGGTAAAGGTGTAGAAGGATTTATTTGTTGTCTGTCGTTTCCTGTATTTTCAGTATTTTCTATATTTTCAGAAGAATAATACCAAGTTTCATCATTATTTTTTGACGAAATATCTTGTCCTTCTGAAGGAATACAGCCTGAAAAAAGACTTGCAACCAATGCTGCGGTAATTCCTATTCTGTTCATATAAAACCTCCCTTTTTTCAAAAATATCTAACTAAATTATACCATTACTATAATTAAATAAACATTAATTAATTCTTACAAAAAAACAAAAAACCGGGGTATAAAACCCCGATTTTAATATACATATTTACAATATATTTTTTCAGCAATAACTATACCATCAACAGCAGCAGAAACAATTCCACCGGCATATCCGGCACCTTCACCGGCAGGATAAAGACCTTTTAAAGACACGCTCTCAAAACTTTCTTTGTCTCTAAGTATTCTAACAGGAGATGAACTTCTACTTTCAACAGCAGTCATAATAGCATCATCTCTATCAAAACCCTTAAGTCTTTTTCCCATTTCAGGTAAAGCCTCTCTTATAGCTTCTGTCATAAACTCTGGCAAAACTTTTCTAATATCAGAAAATTTTATTCCCGGCATATAACTATTTTTAATTTCTCCAAATTCACTATCAACATTATTATTCATAAATGCCCCAACACTTTGGGCAGGAGCAAAATAATTGCTTCCACCTTCAATAAAGGCTTTTCTCTCCAAATCTCTTTGCATATACATTCCACCAAGTATATGATTTGTACCAAAGTCCTCAGGATAAATTTGAACAAGCAAAGCACTGTTTGCATTTTCTTTATCTCTTGCATATTCACTCATACCATTTGTGGCAACCATTCCTTCCTCACTGGCAGCAGCCACAACAGTTCCACCAGGACACATACAGAATGTATAAACACCTCTGCCCTTTGATGTTGTATAAGTTAATCTATAATCAGCAGGAGGAAGTTTTTTGTGTAGTGTTCCATACTGTGAAATATCAATCATACTTTGAGGGTGTTCTATTCTCACACCCATAGCAAAAGGTTTCTGTTCCATTTTAATTCCTTTTTCAAAAAGTTTTTCAAAAGTATCTCTTGCACTGTGACCTAATGCCAATACAA
The DNA here is from genome assembly GCF_002161055.1 of Tyzzerella sp. An114. Taxonomy (GTDB): domain Bacteria; phylum Bacillota; class Clostridia; order Lachnospirales; family Anaerotignaceae; genus Fimicola; species Fimicola cottocaccae. Next base: position 106,022 of record NZ_NFLT01000007.1, on the reverse strand, counting down.
CATCATCACTTTCAATTACAGTATTATCATTTAATACAACACCTTTTATTTTTCCACTTTCCTCTATAAAATCAACAGCTTTTTTCCCGAAACAAACCTTTCCACCAAGTCTTATTATTTCATTTCTTATATTTTTAACAACAGTTTTTAAAATGTCTGTACCAATATGAGGTTTCTGTTCATATAATATTTCTTCTGGACTTCCGAAATTTACAAACTCCTCCAAAACTTTTCTACATCTTAAATCTTTTATTCTTGTTGTAAGTTTACCGTCAGAGAAAGTTCCCGCTCCTCCTTCACCAAACTGTACATTATTTTCTGTATCAAGTTTTCCTTCTGTCCAAAACTTATTTACGGCCTCTGTTCTTTTATCAACATCTTGACCTCTCTCAACAATAACAGGACAAAGTCCCATTTGAGCCAAAAGAAGTCCACAAAACATTCCCGCAGGGCCAAAACCTACAACAACAGGAGATTTTTTTATATTACAAACCCCCTCAGGGAATTTATATTCCATATCTGGAGAAACTGAAATATCTTTATTTTTTTTAGACAAAACTTTATTTTCATTTTTAACATTTATATCAACAGTATAAACGTAATGTATATTATCTTTTTTACGTGCATCAAGGGAGCGTCTAAATATTTTATATGATAAAATATCATTTTCTTTAACTCCCGCCTTTTTAGCACACATTTTTTTAATATCAAAATTTTCAAAAATTCCTATTTTTATATTCGAAATTCTTATCATAAAATCCACCTTGTTTCAAATAATATTATATACATCTATATACTTTTAATGCTATAATACAAATAGCGACTATTTTTAATATAATAAAAGTTTAGTTCTCATAATTATACTTGACCTAAATTTTTTTATCAACTATAATTAAAATAGTTATTTAGATAAATTTTGTCATATATTTCAAAACTTATATAAAAGGAGTGTACATTATGAATTACAAAAAACTTATAGAAGAAACATATTCTGTAAGAGATTACAGCGACAAAAAAGTTTCAGATGATGCAAAAAAAGAACTCTTATCATATTTTTCTGAAAGTAAAACTCTTTTTGAAAACATAAAAACAGAAATGACAATTTACGAAAATGAAGAAATTTTCGAAGCTCTTGATGGAAAAGCAGGATATAACGGAATTATGATAAATTCCCCAAGTTATATTGTTATATGTTCTGAAAAAGCTGAAAACTATATTGAAAACAGTGGATATAAAGCATCAGATATTATATTAAAAGCAACAGATATGGGACTTAATACTTGTTTCATAACAATGAAAGATACAAAAGAAGTATCAAAAATATTAAATCTTCCTGAAGGAATGGAAATTACAGCATTAATAGCTCTTGGATATAAAGAAAAAGACTCAAAGACAGTATCTAACGATACAAAAGCAGGCGGAAATTATTCAAAAGCTGATGTAAAAGTTTCAGAAAATGCACCTTCATACAGAAAAGAACTTGAAGAACTTGTATTTTCAGAAAAATTTGGAAACAGTGCAACTATTGATGAGCTCTTAAATCTTGGACTTTTTGAGCCTTTAAGAACAGTACTTTTTGCTCCTTCAGCTTTAAACTCCCAGCCTTGGAGATTTATAATTAAAGGTGGAAAAGTTTTCATTGCTGTTGAAGATACATTAAACACATCATCATATGATGAAAAAATTTCTCTCGGTGCACTTATGCACTATTTCCAGTCAGTATTTGAAACAGACTTCTTTGGATTAAAATGGACATTTGATGTAAAAGATGCTCCAGAAGTTCCTTCAAACTTCAAAGTTGAAGTAAGCTGTACAATGTAATATATCTGTGTAAACAGTCACCTTCTTTAAAAGAGATAGAGTATTATATATACTTTATCTCTTTTATTTTTATCCTAAAAAAAATTAACACATTTATAAAATATATAATATAATCTACAAAAATACAAAATTGTATATTTAAAGGCATATAACTATATTTTGATAGTACAAACGCAAGAAAAACTTTCCTTTTGTTAGTAAAAACTTAAGTCTTTGTTCATAATTTATACATATTTAGGCATTATACTTTAGATATGCGGAAGACAAAAGGCAAAGAGTTAAAAAGCCTTCTTCAGCTGGCAGTCTGATATTTTTCGCCCCTGAAAAATCAGGCTGCTGCCCCCATAAAAAGGATTAAAAATAAAATTGGTGATATATATGATTAAAAGAGGAAACGTTACTTACAATAAAAAAACAGGAATACTTGATATAGCAAACGGTGAAATAATAGATATGAATAAAACTGAAACCCCTTCAGAAAACACAGACGGTAAAAAAAAACTCAATTTTGAAAATTTTAATATTTTCAATTATTTCATCAATAGCTTTATACATATTTTTGAAAAACAGCACAGATGCTGTTGATACGGGAGAAACTATTTTCTCCCTCTTTAAATCCGGCAAATAAGCTTTTTATACAGAAAAAGTTTATTTTATATAGATGATTATTGTAATAAACAGCAGATAGCATCTGCAAAAAAACATACCCCTCCTTTTTTTACGACGGAAAACATATCCGTCGTTTTTTTATGTTATACTATAAATAAACATAAAAACTAAAGGGAGTGATTTTATGAAAATACTTGATTTAATTATAAAAAAACGTGATGGAATGAAACTCTCAAAAGAAGAAATTGATTTTTTTGTAAAAGGTGTTACAGATGGAACTATTCCTGACTATCAAACATCAGCAATGCTTATGGCAATATATTTTAGAGGTCTTGACGACGATGAAACAGCCCTTTTGACTATTGCCATGGCACACTCTGGAAAAATATTCGACCTTTCAGAAATAAAGGGTATAAAGGTTGATAAACACTCCACAGGAGGTGTAGCAGATACAACAACTTTAATACTTGCACCTTTAACAGCCTCTGTTGGTTTACCAATAGTAAAAATGAGCGGAAAAGGTTTAGGATTTTCAGGAGGAACTCAAGACAAATTGAACTCTATACCAGGATTTAATGTTGATATAGACGAAAACCACGCCACAGAATATGCGAAAAAAACAAACATAGTTCTTATGAGTCAAAACAATGAACTTACACCAGCTGACAAAAAACTTTATGAGCTTAGAGATGTTACAGGCACGGTTGAAAGTCTCCCTCTCATAGCATCAAGTATAATGTCAAAAAAAATAGCTGCCGGTGCTGATGCTATTGTTCTTGACGTAAAATGTGGAAGTGGTGCTTTTATGAAAGACATTGACTCTGCAAAAAAACTTGCCAATATAATGGTATCAATTGGAAAAAATTCTGGAAGAAATGTAAGGGCAATTATAACAAGTATGTCACAACCTTTAGGAAACTATATAGGAAACTCTCTTGAAGTTATAGAAGCTATTGAAGTTTTAAAAGGAAATGTAAAAGGAGACCTTCTTGATGTGACATTAAAATTAGGTGCTCATATGCTTATACTTGCAAATATAACAGATAAGGAAGATACAGCAATAAAAATACTTAAAGAAAATATTGAAAATAAAAAAGGTCTTGAAAAATTCAGAGAAATGATAATACAACAAGATGGAAATCCTAATATAATTGATGATTACTCTTTACTTCCTCACTGTGAACATGAATATAAAGTTATATCAGAATATTCAGGATATATTACAGAGACAAACACAGCTTTAATAGGCAGAGCCAGTCTTGAAACGGGAGCAGGAAGAAGTTACAAAGAGCAAGAACTTGATTATGGTGCTGGAATAATAATGAAAAAGCGTATAGGAGATAAAGTTGAAAAAGGAGAAACTATTGCTTTAATATACAGCTCATCAGAGGAGAAATGTGTATCAGCAGGAGAGTTTATTAAAAAGGCAATAAAAATAGAAAAAGACAAAAAAGAAATACCTCCTCTCATACTTGACACAATAATATAAAATAGGAGTAATAAAAATGAATAATACAACAAAACTTAACATAATAAAATTTGTATCAATAATATTTATAATGCTTGGATGTTATCACATACTTTTTACAGGAAATTTAATACTTGCCTGTATACTTACAGTATTTGGTGCTGTATGCCTTATGAAAGGCTTTGTATGCCCTCATTGTGGAAAGCCTATACCTATGAAACTTAAACTTGAAGATAACACTATATGCCCTCGTTGTAACAGAAAAATAAATATAGACTAAAAAAATTAAACCGTGTTATATAACACGGTTTTTTATACGTTTTTAATCATTTCAACTATATTTGGATTTGTTGTAACAGAAACATTATCAGCCCATTTATCAACACTTTCTGCCTTATCTTTTGCTTCAAATTTTATTCTTTGAATATTATCATCATTTTGTTCATAAGTTTCAATACCTATAACAATATTATCCCCTGAAGCAATAACCCAAACATTTTCAACACTTTCTATACAACAAACAGCCTTTTTAATATTATTTTCTCTTTCTAGGTCACTTATTTCAAGTTTTTCTTTTGGACTTCTTCCCATTGTTATAATACTATTATTTTCACTTTCAGTATAATTATTACAACCAGTAGCCAAAAAAGCAAAGCCAATAAGTCCAATAAATACATATATAAATTTTTTTGACATAATACGACCTCCTTTTAATATTATTATTACTCATTGCCATAGTTTTATAGCTGTAAAAAATTAAACAGAAGGTTATAATAATAATATAAAAATATAAGGAGGAAAAAATTATGTATGAAAACACAAGAAAACATTACAGAGTGGCACAAAAAGAAATTTCAGCAAACCCTCAAAGAGGAATATATATAACAAAACAACAACAAGAAAAACTTTTACTTATAGGAATTATAATAACTATGGCTTCATTTTTAACATCAATAATAACAGCTCTTAAATTATCAAAATAAAAAAGTGCGGAATATTTTCCGCACTTTTTAAACATTAAAAATCAGTCTTTAAGTTCTTTAATGAAATTAACGATTTCTGGTAATGCAACAGCTTCTTCTTCACCGTCACAGATTACTTCGATTTCTGTACCTGTTTTTGCACCAAGAGCAAGAAGGCTTATGATGCTTGCACAGTTAGCAGTTTTATCTCCTGCTTTAAGAGTTACTGTACATTTGAATTTTTTAGCAAAATTTAAAAGATTTGATGCAGGACGTGCATGAATTCCTGTTGGATTTGTGATAACTACTTTGTCTGATACCATTTTTTACCCTCTCCTTAACATTATTTTTAATTTACGGACACTACACCCAAAAATTTATATCCGTATTAATAATTTTACAACCTTTACAGAAAAAAATCAACAATATCAACAATATTACATTAAAAATCAATTGTAGAAATTTTTGTATAAAATTTTTTCATACAAAAACAATATTAAATAAACAAAAAGACACCTTAAAACAAGGCGTCTTTTGTTATTATTATATTATTTAAAAAATTCTCCAAAACTCATACCTTTTGAAACAGCTTCTGTAAGTTTAACAAGAGTTTTTGTATCTCCTATAAGAATTCCACCACAGAGACGATTATTTAAGAAATAGTATTTCTCATAAGTTCCCTTTGCAGTATCATTAAACTCAGCTGTTTTATATCTAAGTTTAGGATTTGAACCGTTATCACCAATAGAGAATACAGATGTATTCATACCATTAAATGCTAAAGAAGGAGTAATATTTTCATATTCAGCCTCATCACCACAAGCACAAGTTCCAGCAACTTTTCCCATTTCAAGAGCCTCAGCCCATACAGCATAATTTATACCATCAAGCTGTGCACAGTCACCACAAGCATAAACATCTTCAATATTTGTTCTCATGTTACTATCAACAACAATAGCTCTATCTGTTTCAATTCCTGCATCTTTAGCAAGGGCAATATTCGCTCTTACACCACTTGATATAATAACAAGTTCAGCGTCAATGATTTCACCATCAGTAAGTTTTACACCTGTTGCAAAATCTTCACCTTCAATATCTTCAACAGAAACTCCAAGTCTTACATCAATTCCTGCTTTTTTAATCTTGCCCAAAAGAATTTCAGAAGCTTTTTCATCAAGCTGTCTTGGCATAATTCTATTAGCAATCTCTATAACTGTAACATGAGCTTTTGATTTGCTTAACTCCCAAGCAGCCTCAAGACCTAAAACACCACCACCAATAACAGCAATATTTTTAACATCTTTAAGAATAGCTCTCACTTTATCAGTATCACTTAATCTTCTTATAGATACTACATTTTTCTTTTCAGCACCTTTTATTGGAGGAACAAAGCACTCTGCACCCATAGCATATACAAGTTTGTCATATTTAAGAACAAAGTTGTCATTTGCTATAACTTCTTTATTTTCTGTATCAATTTTTTCAACAGTCTTTCCTGTTACAACATATATATTATTTTCTTCATACCATTTTTCATCGTAAACAGCAATCTGCTCTGCTGTAAATCCAGCAAGTAATGATTTTGTGAGCATAGGTCTGTTGTATGTGAGATGTTCTTCATTTGTAACCATAACAATTGAACAAGTTTTATTTCTTGCCCTTATAGCCTCTGCTGCTGAAAGTCCTGCAATACCATTTCCAAGTATAAGGAATTTTTCATTAGTATCATTTGAGTATGTTACTTCATCAGCATCAACCTCAATAAAGTTATCTCTACCTACACCACAAACTGGGCATATATCTTTTGATGAGTCAAATATAGCACCACAAACAACACATTTAACAAGCTGTCTTCTTCCTGCTTTTCTTGGATTTTCTTTCTTTAATACAATACAACCAAAGTTATATCCATATTCATAAGCGTCCTGAAGATTTGTCTCACTAGGTTTAAATCTTACTTTAAATCCATCAACAACTTTCATTTTAAGCTGTTTAAGTCTTTCAAGAAGATGTGGAACAGCCTCACCACTCCAGCCGTAGCTACCAAAAGCAGAAGCAACTTTTCCACCATGAGTTACACCAAATATTGATGTTGTAAGGTCCCAAATAGGTTTTAATGCAGCTCCAACAATAGTAGGAGAACCAAGAAGTATACCATCAGCATATCCAAGTTCTGTTAAAACCTCAGAAACATCAGCTGTAACCATATCATAAGCCTTTACATCAATGTCACCACTATCTCTTATACCTCTTGCAATTTCTTCACCAAGTTCTTTTGTATATCCATAAGCACTAACATAAGGCATAACAACAGTTTTCTTTTTGTTTGGATTTACAACTGTACACCAATTTTTATATGTTTCTTTAAGCTCATCAATTCTGCAATCAACAACAGGGCCATGTCCTACACAAATCATTTCTACATCAAGGTCTTTTATTCTATTTAATGCTTTAACCATAAAAGGCTTAAATGGTCCTATAATATTATCAAAATAATATTTAGCAGCTCTCATATAACCTTCATTGTCTGTAACTTTACTTAAAAGAATTCCATCAAAGCTGTAATGGGAACCAAAAGAGTCACAAGTAAAGAGAGTTTTGTCTTCTTCAACATAAGTATACATTGAATCTGGCCAGTGAAGGTTTGGAAGAACCATAAAATGAAGTGTCTTATCACCTAAAGAAAGAGTATCGTTCTCTTTAACAGTTATGCTGTAAAAATCTCTGTTTACAATCTCTTTTAAAAATCCTATTGCACAAGCTGTTCCAACAACTTTAATATTAGGATTTAATTCAATAAGTTTTTCAATACTTCCCGCATGGTCAGGCTCTGTATGGTTCATTACAATATAATCAATATCTTTAATATCAACTATTGATTTTAAAGCCTCAATATATTCATCAAAAAATTTAAGTTTTGCAGTTTCAAAAAGTGCTGTTTTTTCACTGCCTTTGAGTATATATGAATTATATGTTGTACCGAACTCTGTCTCCATTACAATGTCAAAGACTCTAAGGTTAGGGTCAAGAACGCCTGTCCAATAAAGACCTTTTTTAAGTTCCAATGTCTGCATTAAATAACATCTCCTTTAATAAATAATAATATATATTTAACAAAAAATTAACTCGACTATTTTTGTCTTAATTATACCACATTGTCTAATAAAAAACAATCTTCACTTTGTCTAATTATTACCTTGAAACAATATATTTTTTTATGCATATGAAAGTTTTATATTATTGATAAATAAACCTCTATAAAGTATAATATCAAAAGATAATTTTATTATACTCGAAAGGAAGAAATAAATATATGAAACTCGGTATTGTAGGACTTCCCAATGTGGGAAAAAGTACATTATTCAATTCAATGACTTTAGGAAAGGCAGAAGCTGCAAACTATCCCTTCTGTACAATAGACCCAAATGTAGGTATAGTTACTGTACCTGATGAAAGACTTACAAAACTCACAGAGCTTTACAATTCTGCAAAAACAACACCAGCTGTAATAGAGTTTGTTGACATTGCAGGTCTTGTAAAGGGAGCAAGTAAAGGTGAAGGACTTGGAAACAAATTCTTATCCCATATACGTGAAGTAGACGCAATAGTTCACGTTGTTAGATGTTTTGAGGACTCAAACGTAGTTCATGTAGATGGAAGCGTTGACCCAATAAGAGATATTGAGACAATAAATCTTGAGCTTATATTCTCTGACATAGAAATAATTGAAAGAAGAATAGCAAAGACAGCAAAAATGGCAAAAGCTGATAAATCATTACAGAAAGAGCTTGACATTCTCGAAGAATTAAAAGAAACTCTTGAAGCTGGAAAATGTGCTCGTGCTATTGAGTATGATGACCCAGATGACAAAGCTTTTGTTGACAGTCTCACACTTCTTACAAGAAAGCCTGTACTCTATGCTGCAAACGTTACAGAAGATGACCTTGCAGATGATGGAGCATCAAACGAATTTGTAAAAAGAGTTCGTGAGTTTGCAAAAGAGGAAGGTTCAGAAGTATTTGTACTTTGTGCAAAAATCGAAGAAGAAATATCTGACCTTGATGAAGAAGACAAAAAAGAATTTCTTGCAGAACTTGGAGTATCATCAAGCGGTCTTGATAGACTTATAGCAGCAAGCTACAAACTTTTAGGTCTTATAAGTTATCTTACAAGTGGTCCTGATGAGACAAGAGCATGGACAATTACTGTTGGAACAAAAGCTCCACAGGCTGCCGGAAAAATACACTCTGACTTTGAAAGAGGATTTATTCGTGCTGAAGTTGTTGCATATGATGACCTTATTCGTTTAGGCTCATACAACCTTGCAAGAGAACAGGGGCTTGTTCGTTCTGAAGGAAAAGAATACGTTGTAAAAGACGGAGATGTTATACTCTTTAGATTTAATGTATAATAAAAAAAATCACAGTATTTTTGATACTGTGATTTTTTATTTTAAAAATAAAATTATAAAAGAGGAGAAGACTCTCTTATAACAAGCTCTGTATCAAGAAGTATATGCTTTTTCTCATCTATATTATGCTCAAGTATTTCAGAAATAAGTTTTATACATTCAGAAGCCATTTTCTCAAGAGGCATATCAACAACAGTTATTGAAGGCATAAAATATTTTGAAATTTCAGAAGGACCTATTCCAACAGATATAACTTCGCAATCCTCAGGAACATTTACACCATTTTTATTAAAGAAATGTATAAGACCTTGAGCCATAACATCAGAATCAACAAAAACCGCCCTTGGTATTCTACCCTTTCTAAAAAAATATTCTCCTGCTTCTGTTCCACCCAAAACGGAATTTTTAACACTCACTATAAGTTCATCAGGTATTTTAAAACCTTTACGCTGAAAGAAATTATAAAAACTCTTTCCCCTCTCTTGCATACCATAAAATGAATTTTTCTGTATAACCATACCAACATCAGTTATACCTTTTCTAAATATATGATTTGCAGCTATCTCACCAGCTTTAACATTATCAATTCTGATAGTGTGATATTTTTCAGAATTTCTGTTTATAAGTACAGCCGGTATAGGCAGAGGATTTTCATTTAAAAACTCTTGGTCCTTTATATTTGTATTGGCTATTATAACGGCATTGTATGTACTCATGTTTTTAAGTCCACTTTCATTTTCAAGCCTGTTATTTTCAAAAGGACAAATCACTGTTGATACAGGAAGTTTTGATTTTACAAGTTCTGTCTGGAGACCTTCTATAAATCTTGCAAGAAATCCTGTTGTAAAATCTATTGCCCAGTAGACACCCACAGTGTATTTTTCTTTATCACTACTTCTTAATCTTCTTGCAGACACACTGGGATTATAGTTAAGCTCCTTTATTGCCTCGAGGACTTTCTTTTGTGTTTTTTCGGAAATTTTTCTGGCTTTTGCCTGACCATTAAGTATTATGGATACAGTAGAAACAGATACTCCCGAAAGTTTTGCCACATCTTTTATAGTAGCCATTAATCTCACCTCTTATATTATATATTAATAAAATAACATATCTTTGTCAAATACTGTGCATAAACTCCTAAGTCTTTCAAATGGTAATTTTTTCATAGACAAAAAATGCTGTTTTTTTGTTTAAAGCCTTGTTTTTTCCACAAAAACCTCTATACTTTAGTATATATCCAATTTGGCAGGTGATGTAATGAAGTTAAGGGAATGGAAAGAGGCATTTATAGAAGCAGGAATTATAATTGCACTGCTTTTTTTATTTTGCTGGCCCGTGAAAATAGACGGAATTTCCATGGAGCATACATTCCAAGACAAAAACAGAGTTTTTATTTCAAGAGCCAGTAAATACATTGATGATATAGAAAAAGGCGATATAATAGTATTTTCAGAAACTCTTGAAGGAAAAGATAAGCGTCTTATAAAACGAGTTATAGCCACAGAAGGCGACACCGTAAAAATAGACAGGGGAAAGGTATATATAAATTCAGAAGAAATAGAAGAATATTATGTTACAGGTATGACCATGGGCCATTTTGAAACTGTTGTCCCAGATAACAGTTTCTTTGTTATGGGTGACAACAGAGAAAACAGTATCGACAGCCGACATCTTGGAACAATTGACAAAAAAGATATTATAGGAAAAGTATTTTTAAAATGGTATCCTTTTAATGAAATAACTCATTATTGAAAAATTGTACCCATATAAAAAAAATTGTATTTTTAATTCATAAATTACCTCTTTTGAAACTATATTTTAATATAGTGATAAGGAGGTTTTTTTAATGTCTATGGAAACTGAAAGAACAGATATAACAATAGAAACAAAGGGAGCTTTTAGAACAATACAGGTTATGGCTGACGGTGATGCAATAGTACCTGATATAAAGCCAGATATAGAAAAAATATTGACAGTATCAGGAAGGATAAATACCATTGATGAAAAAATATCTGATAACAGAGCTTTTTTCAAAGGTGAAGTAGTTTGTTCAATAATGTACAGAGGCAGAAACACAGAAAACTGTATATATTCAATGATAGCCACAATACCTTTTGAAGATGTAATACCATTACCAGAAAGCGAAAAAAACTCAAATACACACATATACTTTAATATTGAAAATATAAACTATAAAGTTATAAATGACAGAAAAATAAATTTACGTTGTGCAATAACAGCAAAATCAGAGACAAACTTTTTTGACAACATGAGCATAATAAAAACTGTATCAGGCTCACCAGACATTATGGTAAAAGACAAATCAATAAAAATATGTAAATGTGTTGATAGAAAAAAAGATATATTAAACATAAACGAAATTTTAAATTTACCTTCTGGAAAACCTAACATTGGAAATATAGTTGAATGTACAGGATACATAGGAAATCGTGAAATAAAGCCTTTTAATGGAAAAGTTAATATAACAGGAACAATTTTTATGACTGTAATATACACATCAGACACAGAAAATTCTATGGCTGAAACGGCATTTTTTGAAGTACCTTTTAATATTATGGAAGATTGCAGAAATTCATCTGAAAATATTACAATAGACACAGTTATGGATATATCTGATATAAACTGTAAAACAGAAATAGATGATGACGGAGAGGAAAGAAAAATAAATACAGATATTTCAATAGACCTTTATATGCAAGCCTATGAAAATGAAGAAAAAGACATTGCTGATGATATATACAGTCTTTCTGAAAATCTAAAACCTGAAAAAACAAACATAGAATATCCATGTTTTGTAATGAAAAACAGCACAAAAGCATCATTTAAAGATATTATTTCTGCTGACAATAAATATCCTGAAATGCTCAGGGTTCAAAACGTCAGTTCCAAAATGGATATAACAGACAAAAAACCTTCAGAAAACAAAATAACTGTTGAAGGTGTTTTAAGTGGTGACATACTTTATACAGCCCAAAGTGATAGCGAACCAGTATCAGTAATACCTTACAATATACCTTTCTCTCAAGATATAGAAATAAAATCAGATTTTGATGATATGTTTTATAATATAAATGGATATATTGACAATATATCTTTTGATATGATGTCTGAGAGAGAAACAGAAGTCAAAGTCACTTGTATATTTGATGTGACAGTATTCAGAAATATGAGAACTGACTTTTTAACTGATATAACAACTGATGAAAACTGTAAAAACATCAGTAATGCTGAAATAATAATATACACAGTTCAAAGAGGAGACAGTTTATGGGATATTGCAAAAAAATATAGCACCACAATGGAAGATATAACAATGCTTAATACAATAGAAAATCCTGAAAAACTTGTGGCTGGTGAAAAACTTCTTATATTCAAAACTATACCTAAAAAGAATATTGAAATCTAAAAAAATTGGGTGTATAAATTTAATTTTATACACCCTTTTCTATTTATATACTTTCATATCTTTTTTATAAAAGCTCCAAGGCTTTCAAATTTCTTTTCTATATTACAATAACCTCTTTCAATATGATAAATATCACTTATTTCAGTTTCACCTTCAGCAGCCAAAGCAGAAAGTATAAGAGCTGCTCCTCCTCTAAGGTCTGTTGCTCTCACTTGAGTTCCTGTTAACTTTTTGACTCCCTCTATAACAGCACTTCTACTATCAATTTTAATATCTGCTCCCATTCTTCTAAGTTCGCCAGCATATATAAATCTATTTTCAAAAACAGTCTCTGTTATTATACTTGTACCTGATATTACAGCAGATAAACTCATAAATTGTGACTGCATATCTGTTGGAAAGCCAGGAAAAGGCATTGTTTTTATATTGATAGGTTTAAGTTTTTCATTTGCAGCTACTCTCATTTTGTTTCCTTCAAGTTCCTCTATAAGTACATTACTTTCAGCTAATTTTGCAGTTACAGGCTTTAAATGCTCGCTTATAACGTTTTCAAGTATAATATCACCACCAGTAATGGCAGAGGCAACCATAAAAGTTCCCGCCTCTATTCTGTCAGGTATAACTTTATGTTTAGCACCTTTAAGTTTTTCTGAACCTTCTATTTTTATTGTATCAGTTCCGGCTCCTGTAACCTTTGCACCCATTTTACACAAAAACTTTGCAAGGTCACATATTTCAGGTTCAGCAGCAGCATTTTCAATCACAGTTACACCAGAAGCAAGAGCGGCTGCCATCATTATATTTTCAGTTGCTCCAACACTAGGAAAATCAAGGTAAATTGTATCTCCTATAAGTTTTTTTGTTTTAGCTGATATAAAACCCATTTTCTGCTCAATTGTAGCTCCCATAGCCTGAAAACCTTTTAAATGAAGGTCGACAGGGCGACTTCCTATTTGACATCCTCCCGGCAATGGTATTCTTGCCTTTTTCATCCTTGCCAAAAGAGGTCCCATTATTATAAAAGATGCTCTTAATTTACTTGCATCATCGCTGTCCTCTTCCCAAGTTCCTATATTTTTACAACATACAGTTACTTTCTCTTTCTTTTCATCATAATCAATATCTGCACCAAGTTTTTTTAATATATCAATCATAACAAAAACATCTTTCAAAGGTGGCACTGATGATATTACACATTCCTCATCTGTCAAAATTGATGCGGCAAGTATTGGCAAAGCTCCATTTTTTGCTCCGCTTATCTTCACATTTCCTGATAGAGCAGGACTTTTTGAAACAACAAATACAGACATAATAAAATTCTCCTCTTTATCATAAAATTTATATTATTATGCCCTTAAAAAATTATAATATCATTAAAAAATCAATAAAAAAGTTTCCTGTGGGAGTCGAACCCACTGCCTTTCGGTCCGGAGCCGAACGCTCTATCCATTGAGCTAAGGAAACATTAAGTATAATTTTATAATTTATTTTTATATATGTCAACATAAATTGAAAAGGCGTGCCGTTAGGCACGCCTGAATTTTTAACATCATTACATTTCAATATGAACTGGTTTAAGGTTCCATATCTCATTTGCATACTGTTTAATTGTTCTATCACTTGAGAATTTACCACTCTTAGCTGTATTGATAATAGCCATTTTAGCCCATTTTTCTTTATCTTTATAAGTAGCATCAACTTCCTGCTGAGCTCTTACATAGTCTTCAAAGTCTGCAAGTACAAAGTACTCATCAGCTCTTCCGCCATAACCATTTAAGAGTGAGTCATAAAGCTCTCTGAAAAGGTCTGGATTTTCAGGACAGAATGTTCCGTTAATAAGTTCATTAAGAACAGTTCTTGCTCCCTGGTTCATGTTATAAACCATCCATGGGTCATAAGAGTTATCTTTATATTTTGCAATAACTTCTTCTGATGACATACCAAATATGAATATATTATCTCTGCCAACTTCCTCACAAATTTCAACGTTAGCACCGTCCATAGTACCTATTGTGAGAGCACCGTTAAGCATAAATTTCATATTACCTGTACCAGAAGCTTCTTTACTTGCTGTTGAAATCTGCTCACTTACATCAGCAGCAGGTATGAGTTTTTCAGCAAGAGAAACTCTGTAATTTTCCATAAATACAACTTTGATTTTTCCGTTTATTGACTCGTCATTGTTGATAACATCAGCAACAGAGTTAATAAGTTTGATTACAAGTTTAGCTTTTCTGTAACTTGCAGCAGCCTTTGCACCAAATATAAATGTTCTAGGAACTATATCCATACCAGGATTTAATTTAATCTGGTTGTAAAGGTGAATTATATTAAATACATTTAAAAGCTGTCTCTTATACTCATGAAGTCTCTTAACCTGTATATCAAAAATAGAGTCTGGATTTATTTCAATACCTTTTGTCTCTTTGATATATTTAGCAAGAGCTATTTTATTATTCTTTTTGATTTCCATAAATTTGTTCTGGAAATCTTTATCATCAGCATACTGAAGAAGTCCTTCAAGTTTTGAAAGGTCTGTTGTCCAGCCATCTCCAACTTTTTCTGTAACAAGTTTAGCAAGCTCTGGGTTTGCATGAAGAAGCCATCTTCTCTGTGTTATACCGTTTGTCTTATTGTTGAATTTTTCAGGATAAATTTCATAGAAATCTTTAAGTTCCTGATTTTTAAGAATTTCTGTATGAAGTGCAGCAACACCATTTACAGAGTGGCTTCCAACGATAGCAAGGTAAGCCATTCTAATCTGACCGTCAGCGATTATAGCCATTTTTCTAATTTTTTCATGGTCATTTCCGTAACGCTCAATTAAAGCAGCACAATAACGTCTGTTGATTTCTTCAACAATCTGATAGATACGTGGAAGAAGTCTTGAGAAAAGGTCAAGAGGCCATTTTTCAAGGGCTTCAGCCATAATTGTATGGTTTGTGTATGCACAAACTTTTCTTGTAATTTCCCAAGCTTCATCCCAAGGTACATCGTTTTCGTCAACAAGAACTCTCATAAGTTCTGGAACTGCAACTGTTGGGTGTGTATCGTTAAGCTGGAAAGCAACTTTCTCAGGAAGTAATTTGAAATCAGAATGTTTTTCTTTAAATCTTTCAATTACTCTCTGAACAGTAGCTGAAATGAAGAAATACTGCTGTTTTAAACGAAGTTCTTTTCCTGAATAGTTATCATCAGCAGGATAGAGAACTTCTGTAAGAGTTTTTGCAAGGTTCTGTTCTGCAACAGCCTGGTCATGTTTTCCTTCATTAAATTTTTTAAGGTCAAATTCATTCTTTGGTTTTGCATCCCAAAGACGAAGTGTATTTACTGTATTATTATTGTATCCAACAATAGGATAATCATAAGGTATGGCAATTACAGACTGATAGTTTTCCTGTACAAAGCGATATTCACCATTTCCTTTAGGAACAGCTTTTACATTACCGCCAAATTTTACTTCAACAGCATACTCATTACGTCTTACAGACCATGGGTCACCGTTTTCAAGCCAGTTATCAGGATATTCAACCTGTTCACCATTTTCAATTCTCTGCTCAAAAATTCCATAATGGTAACGAATACCACAGCCATAAGCTGGAAGTTCAAGAGTTGAAAGAGAGTCTAAGAAACAAGCAGCAAGTCTTCCAAGACCACCATTTCCAAGACCTGGGTCTGGCTCTGTCTCCTCGATTGCATTGTAATCAATACCAAGCTCTTCAAAAGCTCCTCTAACTTCGTCGTCCATCATAAGATTTAAAACGCAGTTTCCTAAAAATCTTCCCATAAGGAATTCCATTGAAAGGTAATAAACAACCTTTACATCTTTTTCTGCATAATCACTGTGTGTTTTAAGCCATTTATCTGTTATAACATCACGAACGGCAAAAACAGCAGCCTGATAAAGCTCCTCTTTTGAAGCATTGTCAACAGTCTTTCTGTAAAGATTTTTTACATTGTCAACAATAAGTCCTTTCAATTCATCTTTGCTAATGTTATAGTTCATTATGAACCCCCCAATAAAAAATGATATTGTAACTTTAACAACTTAAAATATCTAAAGAGATAAATATTACACTTTATCCTCTCTGTATAATTAATATACCATATTTTGAGTAATATTTGCAAATCAATTAGTATTGACAGTTTTTTTGTTATAGTGATTTTTTTATAAAAAATTATGGTATACTGTTAATTGTCGGATATTTCATTAGTATTTATTCAAAAAATTGAGCAATACTACACAAAATATATCTTTAAATTAATGCAATATGCTGTGTAAAAAAATTTTTTTGTAAATTTTTAGGGCAAAAAAATAACCAAGCATTTTTTTATAAATTTACTCCAAAAATTCCTATACCAGCTATAAATCCAATCAAAGAAGCACAGCATACAAAAAAATCCTCTGAAAGTGTTATTTTTTCGGGCAAAACATCCTTACATATCACATATAATATAGCTCCTCCCGACATGGCATATATAAATTCGGCATTTTTATCATAACAAAAATTTAAATATATACTGATTACACCACTAAAAGCCATAAAAAAAGAATAAAAAAGTTTAAATCTTATATTTCCGCCAACTATACAGCTCATAACATATAATCCTGTGAAAAATGACGAATATATAAAACTTTCACCACATGACATAAAAACACTTCCAACAACTATTCCACCAAAAAAACAAAGTATAACCTCAACAAAAAAGTTTCCAATATATTTTTCATAAAAAAGGGAAAATATTATACCTCCAAAAACAAATATAAGAGAATATATAATACCACTTCTATAAAAAACCTCTGTTATAAAACTAAAACACATAAATGAAAGTAAAACTCCACCCCAAAAACATTTTAAAACTCTGTAAATTTTATTTTTTTCAAAAAATACACCTAATAAACAACCTAAAACAGCAGAAGAAAATAAAATTATAAAAGCAAAAATAATTATACTTCCCAAAAAAATCACCCCATATAAAATACATTATTGTAAATTATATGAGGTGAAATATATACCTATTAAAATATAAACTTTTTTTATTTTTTATTCTTCAGTATTTCCCATTTTTTCGGCTCTGTCTGTTGTTATTAAAGTGTCCATAATTTCGTCCAAATCACCGTCAAGAACCATATCAAGTTTATGGAGAGTAAGACCTACTCTATGGTCTGTAACTCGTCCCTGTGGGAAATTATATGTTCTTATACGCTCATTTCTGTTTCCTGTACCAACCTGAGCTTTTCTGTCAGCAGAAATTTCAGCGTCATGTTTAGCCTGTTCCATTTCATATATTCTTGCATAGAGAACTTTTAAAGCCTGTGCCTTATTTTTAAGCTGTGATTTTTCATTCTGACAAGATACAACTATACCTGTTGGAATATGAGTTACACGAACAGCAGAGTCTGTTGTATTTACACACTGACCACCATTTCCAGAAGCTCTGAAAACGTCTATTCTTACATCATTCATGTCAATATTAACATCAACTTCCTCAGCCTCAGGCAATACAGCAACAGTAACTGTTGATGTATGTATTCTTCCGCCACTTTCTGTTACAGGTATTCTCTGTACTCTGTGAACACCACTTTCAAATTTTAAGCGAGAATAAGCACCTGTTCCCTTTATCATAAATGATATTTCTTTAAAGCCCCCTAAATCATTTTCATTTGTATTCATTATCTCAACTTTCCATTTCTGTCTTTCAGCATATCTTGAATACATTCTGAAAAGGTCACCGGCAAAAAGTGCAGCCTCATCTCCACCAGCTCCACCTCTTATTTCAACAATAACATTTTTATCGTCATTAGGGTCTTTAGGTATAAGAAGTATTGTAAGTTCATTTTTAACAGTTTCAAGTTTTTGTTTATTTTCGGAAAGTTCCTCTTTTACCATTTCCCTAAAATCATCATCAAGTTTTTCTTTGAGCATTTCAAGCTCATCTTCAATTTCTTCTGAAAGAGTTTTATACTCTCTATATTTCTCAATAATAGGAGTCATATCACTATATTCTTTCATAAGTTTACGCCATTCATCTTGATTGGCAATAACATCGGGGGCGTTTATGCTCTCCCCAAGATTTTCATATTTTGTTTCTATTTCCTGTAAACGGTCTAACATAAAACACCTCTTATCATAATTTAATTCCTGTCACAACTCTGTCAAGTCCTGCTAAGTCTTTTATAACTTTAACATCACAGAAACCATTTTCAACTAATATATTTTTAACATCTTCACCTTGGTCATAACCTATTTCAAAAAGTATCAAACCATTTTTATTAAGATAATCAACAGACTCTTTTACAATTTTTCTATAAAAATAAAGTCCATCATCTCCACCATCAAGGGCATTATAAGGTTCATTGTCCTTCACTTCACGCATAAGACCTTTTATAACATCAGTTTTTATATAAGGTGGATTTGAAACGATAGCATCAAATTTATCATTTATATTGCTAAAAACATCACTTAAAACAAAATTAAGTTTAGCAAAAACTTCATTATGTTTAGCATTTCTTCTAGCAGTATCAAGAGCTCCTTCACTTATATCAACAGCTGTTCCTCTAGCCTCTGTATAATAGGCAAGACTTATGGCAATACAGCCTGAACCTGTACCTATATCAATAAAATTTTTAACTCTATATTTTTTAAAACTTTCTATGGCAGTCTCAACAAGTATTTCTGTATCATTTCTAGGTATAAGTGTAAAGGGATTTACAAAAAACTCAAGAGACATAAACTCACAGCTACCTAATATATACTGTGTAGGAACACCGGAAGCTCTCTTTTCAACATACTCTTTGAATTTTTTATATTCATCATCTGATAAAACTTTTTTACCCTCAATAAAAAGTTTTACCCTTGAAATATCAAGGGTTTTCATCATAAAAAGTTCTGCATCAAGAGCATAACTTTCACATTCATTTTCTTTAAGGAGTTTTTTTGCCCATAAAAGACTACTTTCAACAGTATTATTCATCAGGCTCCTCCTCCAAAACACTTTTCATAGCTGCAATAGCAGTTTCAATTTGGCTTCCGTCTGGTTCAGCAGTAGTTATTTTTTGAAGGCATAAACCGGGATAACTTACCAATTTTACAAAAGCAGAATTACTTCTTCCAGCCCAGCGTAAAACTTCATAGGACACACCTGCAACAACAGGTACAAGAAGTATTCTTGAAACCATTCTAAGTAATAACACGTCTGTTCTTACAAAGAAAAATATAACCATACTAATCATCATTACAAGAAAAAGGAAACTTGTTCCACATCTCTTATGAAGTCTTGTATGTTTCTTTACATTTTCAACAGTGAGTTCATCACCACTCTCAAAGCAATTTATTGTTTTATGCTCTGCACCGTGATATTGAAAAACTCTCTGAATATCTTTCATTCTTGATATAAGCATTAAGTATCCAAGGAATATAAATATTCTTATAAATCCCTCAATTATACCTAAAGCCCAAGTTTCAACATGATTTTTGAAAAATCCACCAAGAAAAACAGGAAGAAGGAAAAAGAGAGCAATAGCCATTATCATTGATATTGTAACGCTTATATATATAATATAATCGTTAAGTTTTTCTCCGAATTTATCCATAAGGAATTTTTCAAATTTTGAAGGTTCTCCCTCCTCCTCAATACCTTCTCCGGCAATCTCTGCACTTCTCATAAGTATTTTTGTACCCATAACGAGAGAGTCAACGAAAGCAGAAACACCTCTAAATATTGGAAGTCTGAATATTCCCCATTTATGTGAAAGGTCTTTAACCTCATTTTTCTCTATTGTAATGCCGCCTTCAGGATTTCTTACAGCCATGGCATAAATTTTTTTGCCACGCATCATAACACCTTCAATAACAGCCTGTCCGCCTATATTGGTTTTTCTCAAAAAAATCACCTCTTTTAAAAAAGATTTTTAATAGAAAAAAAGGGCCGGTAAAACCAACCCTTTGAATTTCAATATTATTTTCTGCCGTATTTTTTGTTGAATTTTTCAACTCTACCGCCAGCCTCAAGAAGAAGCTTCTGACTTCCTGTGTAGAATGGGTGGCATTTTGAACAAACCTCGACTCTGATTTCTTCTTTTGTAGAACCAGTTACGAATTCGTTACCGCAGTTACATTTTACTTTTACCTGATGGTACTCTGGATGTATTCCTTCTCTCATTTCTTTCACCTCTCTCTGTTGATCAATAATTCCTTTGATTATTTAAAGACAACATGGGTATTGTAGCATATTTCAGCTATTTTTGCAATAGTTGTTGTATCTACTATTTTACTATATTTTTCTCTATAATAGGTATCATTTCCACAAATTCGTTATTGTCAGAAGTTTTTGACATCTGTTCAAGTATACTCTGTGTAAGTTCTGAGCCTGAAACATTTCCTGTAATCTTTCTAAGTATATAAACGCTTTCCATTTCTTTTTTTGAAAGGAGTTTGTCCTCTCTCCTTGTGCCAGATTTATTTATATCTATTGCAGGGAAAATGCGTCTTTCAGAAAGTTTTCTGTCAAGGACAAGTTCCATATTACCTGTACCCTTAAATTCTTCAAATATAACCTCGTCCATTTTACTTCCAGTATCAACAAGAGCTGTTGCAAGTATTGTAAGACTTCCGCCGTTTTCAATATTTCTTGCAGCTCCAAAGAATTTTTTAGGCATATAGAGGGCTGCCGGGTCAAGACCACCAGAAAGAGTTCTTCCACTTGGTGGAATTGTAAGATTATAAGCTCTTGCAAGTCTTGTTATACTATCAAGAAGTATTACAAGGTCTTTACCCTGTTCCACAAGGCGTTTTGCTCTCTCAAGAACCATTTCAGCAACTCTTTTGTGATGTTCAGGCTGCTCATCAAAGGTTGAATATACTATCTCAACATTCTCACCTTCTATTGAACGCTGAATATCTGTAACCTCCTCTGGACGTTCATCTATAAGAAGAACTATAAGGTTTATTTCTTTATGATTTTTTGTTATGGCATTAGCCATTTTTGTCAAAAGTACAGTTTTACCAACTTTAGGTGGTGCAACTATCATTCCTCTTTGACCTTTTCCAATTGGTGCTACAAGGTCTATAATCCTTGTAGAAAGCTCATTTTTATCTGTCTCAAGTGTAAGTCTGTCTGTTGGATATATAGGAGTAAGGTCCTCAAAATTAGGTCTTTTTGAAGCCTGCTCCGGATTATCCCCATTTACAGATTTAACATATAAAAGGGCGTTAAATTTTTCATTTTCCCTTGCAAGGCGTATATTTCCCTTAACACAATCACCTGTTTTAAGATTAAATCTTCTAATTTGAGAAGGTGAAATATATATGTCATTTGCACCAGGAAGAAAATTTTCTGTTCTAAGGAAGCCATAACCATCAGCCATAACCTCCAATATCCCCTCACCCATATTATTGTTATCTATTATTTGCTGTACATCTTGCTGTCTTGTTTCTGTACTTTGATTTTCTGATGATTTATATTCAAAATGTCTTTTTTCTCTAGCCTCATTTTTATGTTCAAAATCGTTACTGTTATCCTTAAGGCTAAAACCATAAGTTGTAACAACAGGAGTTTGCTCTTTTTCAGTATTTTCTAAAACTGTATTTTTACAATCCTTTTTATTTTTTTCTTCCATTTCTCTTATTTTATCAATAAGTTCTTTTTTCTTATAGGAAGTAACAGCTTTTATCCCCATTTCTTTTGCCAAAGCTCTAAGCTCCTGTAAATTTTTACTATCCAAAGAATCTTCCATAATTCCTCCCAAAATATAAAACAAAAATTATTTAGGTATCTTAAGTACCTGACCAATTTGAAGACTAGAATTTTCTGTAAGACCGTTTGCTTCAAGTATCTTTGTGTAATCAGCAAAATTTCCATAAATCTTTGTAGCTATCGAACCGAAAGTATCACCAGGAACAACAGTGTATGTATCAAAATTTCCTGTATCTGTTGTAGTAGTTTCTTTTTTCTCACCTGTTCCAGTGTATTTTTCAAGCTCTTCCTGTAAAGAAAGAATTTCCATTTTAAGTTCTTCATTTTGCTCCTGAGTTGTTGCAAATTCTTTAAGCTCCTCATTAGCTTTATGAAGCTGACCACTTAAAGTTATTGTTTTAATAGCAAAGAAAATAAAAAGTATTATAAATACTGCTCCCGCACCCATAACAACTTTTTTGTTTGAAGGAAGATTAAATTTATCTTCTTCCACAAAATCCTCTGCTCTATAAAGCTCATTTAAAGCTGCATCTTTTGTTATTCTGTCAAGGTCTAAATCATGGTTCATATTTTTAAAAGATGCTTCAGATTGTTTTTTTGATGATTTTATTATGCTTTTCTTCTTCTTTGCAGTATTTTCGACAGGTTTTTCTTGAACAGTATTTTTTGAAGAAGGTTTCATTTTAACAGTCTGTATATTGTTATAGTCTTCTTTTTTTATTTTACTGCTATTACTAGCATTTTTATTCCTATTTTCAGATGAATTTTCAATTTTTTTAATATTTTCAGAATTTCCCTTGATTTTTCTGCTTTTCTTTTTAAGCTCATCAAAAATAGTTATATCACTTTCACTTTCAAGTTTTTGAAATTTCTCTATATTATTTTGTGATTTTTTACTATTATCTTCTTGGTTAAATTCTATTCCAAAATCTTTATTTATTTCTTTTTTAACCTGTTCACTTCTTGCTTTTTTTACCAAGTCAACTTCTGAAAGTTCTCTTTTTCTTGTTCTGTAAGAAGCTGTTTCAGAATTAAGACCTTTACCTCTAAGAGGGTGTGTTTCCATAAGAATATCTCTTACTTCTTTTGAAACATCATTATATAACTCATTATAATATTCAGTATCATCTAGTTCTTCTATATTTTCTAAATCTTTTAAATCGTCTTTATTATTGTTCTCCATGCTTATCCTCCTATTATTTATTTTTTAAGACAAAATATATAGAAATTTCCCTTTATACTCCTAAAAAAAGTATTATTAATTTCATAATAATACTTATATAATTTTAACCTTACACGGGACAAGTGTCAAACAATATAATTGGTTTTTAAGCATTCTTAATAAATTTTTAATAAGCACAAAAAAAACCGCCCGTCATAATAAGCGGGCGGTAATTTTTGGTGTAAAAATTCAAGCTATTGTCAAAATTACTTAAGTGTAACTTTAGCGCCAACTTCTTCAAGTTTAGCTTTGATAGCTTCAGCGTCTTCTTTAGAAGCAGCTTCTTTGATAACCTTAGGAGCGTTGTCAACAACTTCTTTAGCTTCTTTAAGTCCAAGACCTGTTGCTTCTCTAACAACTTTGATAACTTTGATTTTTTCTGAACCAACTTCTGTTAATTCAACGTCGAATTCTGTTTTTTCTTCAGCTGCTGCTGCTGGGCCAGCTGCTACTACTGCAACACCTGCTGCTGCTGATACACCGAATTCTTCCTCTGCTGCTTTTACTAAATCGTTAAGCTCGATAACTGTGAGCTCTTTTACTGCATCAATGATTTCCTGGATTGATAATTTTGCCATTATAAAGCACCTCCGAAATATTTTTTAAATAGTAATCAAATTAAATTTTAAATCAAACTGCCAATTACTCAGCTTTGCTCTCAGCAACCTGCTGGATAACACGAGCAAATGAAGACATTGGGCTCTTGAAGCTTCCAAGTAATTTGGAAAGAAGAACGTCTCTTGAAGGGATTTCAGCGATAACTTTCATACCTTCAGCATCGTATACTGTGCTTTCAACAACACCAGCTTTGAACTCTAATGCTTTAAAGTTTTTAGCTTCTTTGCTGATAACGCTTGGGCCTGCTGTTGCATCTTCATAACTGAATGCTACTGCACTTGGTCCTTCTAAGTATGGAGCTAATCCTTCAAACTGTGTTCCCTGAATAGCAAAGTTTACCATTGTGTTTTTGTAAACTTTATAGTCAACACCTGCTTCTCTTAATTTCTTTCTGAGAATTGTGTCCTGTTCAACTGTTAATCCTCTAGGGTCAACTAAAACTACAGAAGTAGCTTTTTCAAGTTTCTCTTTAATTTCATTAACAATAACTTGTTTCTGTTCGATTTTTGCCATTCTTTACACCTCCTTGTAAATATAAATGAAATGGCCGTAAAAAAAGCCTCTTTTGCACGCAGACGAAAGAGGCTGTAATCTCTATTTATAAAAGAACTTCCTCGGCAGGCAATCTATTATAAAAATTTTATCCCAAAGGGACCTGCTGTCTACGGCTGTATTCATTTCAAACAACTACTGTATTATATATCAAAAAACTATTTATGTCAATATATTTTTCGCCAAAATTTAAAACCATTTATATTATATATTTTACAAAAAATAGCATTATTGCTATAATATAGTTGTATTTCAAAATTTATGATGTTATAATATAAACACAGTAATTACTGATACTTAACATTTCACAAATATTATTTAATGTAATGAGGTTGTTTTTATATGAAAAAAATAAAATGTTTAATAGCTTCTTGTACAGCGTTTTTAATGTTAGTTTCTAATTCTATTCCTGTTTTTGCTAATGAACAAATTAAAACTCCTGAAAATTCCTCAATTTATAAAGCTAGTGGCGAAGAAATAAGAGGAGAATGGACAACTCCTGAAGATAGATTTGATGAAAAAGTTTTTTTACAAGATATAATTAGGCTTGAAGGTTTTATTGCTGAAAAAGTAGGTTTGCCTTACGCTGGAGCTATTGCTGATTTTGTTGCTGATGTCATAATAGAAAATACAATGGACAGTGTATATGTAGGTATTACCAAAAAATATCAAGAAATCTACATTGCAGGAGAATTTGCATTTTTCAGAACTACTGTAACAACAAGAGTTTACTCTGATTCAAGTTTTTCTAATGTAATAGATACAGATGTAAGAGTACTTGAAGGATTAAATCCTGCTTCTGTAGAATAATATAATTTACATTAAGGAGTTGATAATATGCCCGGAATGAAACCATTAGAATATACAATAGACACTATATTTTCTTTTATATTTCTTTTTGTTAATCCATATATAGGATTAATAGGTTTAATTATAAGCGGAATAGTATTTATCAACTACTCAAAAAATATGATTGAAAGTGGATTTCTTGATGAAGAAGAAACAAAAGAAAGAAAAAGATTTCTTAAAATATATAAAATATCAATTCCAATAGAAATTTTTCTTATTATATGTCATTTAATAATGGATTTTGTTGTTAAATAATAAAAAGGAAGGTGTATACCTTCCTTTTTTATTTTATATACATTGTTATAAATACCCTATAATGTTATAATATTTATCAAATTATATACAGGGAGGGTATATTTTGAAGGAGAGAACAAAAGTGGAAAGAATAATAAATGTTATATGCCTTTTTATATTTCTTTTCGCTAGTATGTATTTAGGTTTAGTATGTTACATAGTATCATCTTTAGTTTTTATAATTTTAAATTATAAGAAATTAAAATCAGAAGATATAAAAGAGTCACAGAAAGAAAGCTATAAAAAATCAATAAAATATCATTGTATAGTTGAAGTTATAGCTATAATAGTACTTTTAATACTCAGTATATTTGAATTTTTAATATTAAAATAATAAATATCTATCAAAAAGAACTGTATAAAATTTACAGTTCTTTTTTAATATAATATAATTAAAAATGAGGTGATTATATGAAAAAGAGAATACTATATATATTAATTTTATTTATTTTAATAATTATAATTTCATACATAGGAACAAAAACTTTTTCAAGTACACAATCAAACATTACTATAAATAATATTTCTGAAAATTCCTATAATATAGTAAAAAATGATACATACAATGGACTTTCCTATGAAAAAGAATTTAATACAGAAAAACAAAATGGAAATACTTTAATTATAAATATTAAAAATAATAGTGACAGTATACCTGTAAGAGCTACTATATACAAATCAAATTCAAAAGATATAATAAAAATAATAGAGCCCAATGAAAATTATAGTTTTACATATAAAAATGACACTTTAATAGGTGGTATATGGGAAAAGTTCAAAGTACATACAACAGATTATGATAATAATGGGAATAATATAAATATAACAGTTAATGTACAACAATTTGATAATTAAAAAAGGAAGGCTAATAGCCTTCCTTTTTATTACTGAATTATTTTAATAAAAATTACTCAGAGATTTTAGCTGTGTTGATTTTGATTCCAGGACCCATTGTTGTAGAGATAACAACGCTCTTAAGGTACTGGCCTTTTGCAGCTGATGGTTTAGCTTTGATGATAGCACTCATAAGTGTCTGGAAGTTCTCAGCGAGCTTCTCAGGACCGAATGAAACCTTACCAACTGGAACATGGATGATGTTTGTTTTATCAAGACGGTATTCAATTTTACCAGCTTTGATATCTTTGATAGCTTTTGTTACGTCCATTGTTACAGTACCAGCTTTTGGGTTAGGCATTAAACCTTTTGGTCCAAGTACACGACCAAGACGACCAACAACACCCATCATATCTGGTGTAGCAACAGCTACGTCAAATCCGAACCAGTTATCGTTCTGGATTTTTGGAATAAGGTCTTCTGCACCTACAAAGTCTGCACCTGCAGCTAAAGCTTCCTCAGCTTTATCACCTTTAGCGAACACTAAAACACGAACTGTTTTACCTGTACCGTGTGGAAGTACAACGGCACCACGAACCTGCTGATCAGCATGTCTGCTGTCAACACCTAAACGAATATGAGCTTCAACAGTTTCATCAAATTTAGCAACTGTTGTTTTTTCAATTAAATCAATAGCGTCTTTTGTATCGTAAAGCATTGCAGAATCTACAAGCTTTGCTTTTTCAATATATTTCTTTCCTCTTTTCACTTTCGTGACCTCCTTATGTGGTAATATCGGGAGTGCTTCCCTCCCACTATTGTGACGACAGTTAAAAATTATTTAGTCATCAATTATTCCTTAACAACGATACCCATACTTCTAGCTGTACCGCAAATCATGCTGTAAGCAGCTTCGATTGTAGCAGCATTTAAGTCTGGCATTTTTAATTCAGCAATCTTCATAACTTCTTCTTTAGCGATTGTAGCTACCTTTGTTTTGTTAGGTACGCCAGAACCTGACTCAATCTTGCAAGCTTTCTTTAATAAAACTGCAGCTGGTGGAGTCTTTGTGATGAAGCTGAAGCTTCTGTCAGCATAAACTGTGATTACAACAGGGATAATAAGACCTGCCTGCTGTGCTGTTTTTTCATTGAACTCTTTACAGAAGCCCATGATATTTACACCGTGCTGACCAAGAGCTGGACCAACAGGTGGTGCTGGTGTTGCCTTTCCAGCTGGAATTTGTAATTTAATATAACCTGTAACTTTCTTTGCCATTTCGGCACCTCCTAATAAATGTGGTAATTAACGGGGATTTTCCCTCCCACGTGCGGGTTAAAATCTCCGCACACTACTAAAAAACGAATAATTTAATTTACTTATAACTTCTCAATCTGATTGAAGTCAAGCTCGACAGGTGTTTCTCTGCCGAAGATAGACAGCTTAACAATGACTGTTCTCTTGTTTGCATTGATTTCTTTAATCTGACCCACAGACTCTGCGAAAGGACCGCTAGCAACTCTAACGGTATCATCAATTTCAATGTCAAGGTCTTCAACAGTATCGCCAATTCCCATAGCTCTTACTTCTTCATCAGTGAGCGGAACAGGTTTTGAACCTGGTCCAACAAAGCTTGTAACACCTCTTGTGTTTCTTACAACGTACCATGTATCGTCATTCATAAACATTTTGAGGAGAACATAGCCCGGAAAAACTTTTCGCTGAACATTTTTTTTCTGACCATTTTTAACTTCAACACAGTCCTGAACAGGAACGATAACCTGATGTATCTGGTCCTGCATTCCTCTGTTTTCAACAATCTTTTCGATATTTGCTTTTACTTTATTCTCATATCCTGAATAAGTGTGAACAACATACCATCTTGATTCATTAGCCAGTTTGTTTTCTTCTGATTTGTTTAATTCTTCAGACATATTATCATCCTTTTTTATATACTTATATACCCCTTGTTATTAGCCTAAAAGACCTAAAATAAAGTTATAACCTCCGGCAAAAACCGTATCCATGCAGAAGATTATGGCACCTATAAGTAAGGATGTAACGATGACCGTAATTGTGTTTTTTACTGTTTCACTGCGATTAGGCCATATGATTTTTTTGAATTCAGCCTTATAATCCGCAACTGTCTCAGAGAAAGAAGGCTTATCGCTTTTTTTCACTTTCTTCTTAGCTTTGGATTCTACTTTTTTAGATTCGTTTTTCTCATTTGGGTTTGTGGTGTTCTGTTCTTGCATTGTTTTCACTTCCCTCTCAGGTTGTAGGCACATTACTTAGTTTCTTTGTGTAATGTATGAGCCTTACAGAATTTACAATACTTTTTGATTTCCATTCTGTCTGGCTGAGTTTTTTTGTCTTTAGTTGTGCTGTAGTTTCTCTGCTTACATTCTGTGCAAGCTAAGGTAATTCTTGTTCTCAACACTTCCACCTCCGATTAATACAAATTTTTGCATAAAAAAAAGACTTCCGTCTTTCTATCAATAAATTTATCACAGTAACAGTGTTTTGTCAATACAAATTTATGCCATAAAATCAGCATTTCAGCTTAATTATAATACCGCATAATGCCGATTATGTAAACACATTTATTGATATTTTTATAATTTGATGTAAATTATATAAACATCTGTCATTTTATGGTATAATATTTATATAATTTAATAGGGAGGTGCTTTATATGACTAATTATAATGATACTGAAAACTTAGATTTTAATTTCCATGTAAAAGAACCACCAAACTTTAAAAAAACAGCCCTTTCCTACTTAAAAGGAAAATGGATATATTCAGCTATTGTATTTTTTATAATAAAAATATTAAGTTTATCATTATTAACAGATATATTAAATTCATTTGTATTCAAATATATAATAATATTAAATATACCTCTTAGAATTCAAATAATATCCCTTATAATATCAAGTATATCACTTTTATTTATTTCATTTCCTTTTGAAGTAGGTATTTTAAATTATTGTATTAACATTAAAAACAACAAATCAGATTTTAAAGATATATTTTACGGTTTCAAAATATATTCAAAAACATTGATATTAGGAATTATAATAGGTTTGCTTTCAGCAATAGGATTATTATTACTTGTAGTCCCTGGAATGATAATAATTTATGGATTTTCAATGACACCTTTTATACTTTTAAAAGATACTGAAATATCATCAACAGATGCCTTAAAATTATCTTGGGATATGACAAGAGGAAAGAAAATGGATATATTCCTTTTTGAACTTTCATTTATAGGTTGGCGTATACTCTCAAGTATTATTACATTATCATTAGGAGATATATTTTTAAATCCTTATTTTTACACTGCAAAATCTCTATATTTTGAAGATATATACAATGAATATTATGAAACAAAATAAGAAACGCACCTTTCGGTGCGTTCTTTTAAATTTCTCCGTTTTTATAAGCTTTCAAAGCCTGTGCAAGCTGGTCTGGACAACTTGTTCTTTTCATTCCACAAGTAACTCCCTCAAGTTTTGTTATTACATCGTCAACATTCATTCCCTCAAGAAGATTTGAAATTCCTTTGAGATTTCCATTACATCCTCCGTAATAAACAACATTTTTAAGTTTATTATCTTCAACTTCAAAATCTATTTTTACTGAGCAAGTACCTTTTGTTTTATATTCGTATTTCATATTATTCCTCCTAGGTATATCAATCCTTAAAAGAGTCTTTTACTTTATCCCAGAAACCTTTCTTTTCATCATCTTTCTTTTCAAAGTTCATACCGTCAACAGGTGTACCATAGAACTGACGAAGAAGGTCTTTTTGTCTCTCTGACATATCTGTTGGTATTTTAACCTTAAATGTTACAATATGGTCGCCTCTCACTTTATTATTTCTTATATAAGGCACACCTTTTCCCTTAAGGCTAACAACAGTCTCAGGCTGTGTTCCCGCTTTAACTGTATAAGTTTCCTCACCATCAAGAGTAGGAATTTTTATTTCTCCACCAAGAGCAGCTTGAACAAAGTTTATCTCTACATTACTGTAAACATTGTTGCCCTGTCTCTTAAATATTCTATGTGGCTGTACATATACAGTAACAAGAAGGTCACCATTTTCACCGCCAAGCTCGCCAGCATTTCCTTTGCCAGCAAGACGTATTGTCTGACCGTTATCAATTCCCTTAGGAACATTAACTTCAAATTTCTTAGTCTTTTTAACTTTTCCAGTACCGTTACATGATGTACAAGGGTCTTTTATAGTCTTACCAGTACCACCACAGGCTGAACAAGTTCTTACACTTGTCACAGAACCAAACATAGACTGCTGAACAACTCTTTCCTGACCTGTACCATTACATCTCTTACAAGTTTCGGCATGAGTTCCCGGTTTAGAACCGCTACCGCCACAAGTGTCACATTTATCTGTAACACTAACTTGAATTTCTTTCTTTGTGCCAAATACAGCTTCCTCAAATGTTATAGATATAGAAACATTTATATCAGCACCACGTCTAGGGCCGTTTCTTCTCTGACCACCGCCACCGAAACCGCCAAAGCCGAACATATCGAATATATCGCCCATGTCAAAGTTCATGCCGCCACCGTAGAAGCCACCGCCTCCACCGAAGCCACCACCCTGTTCAAAAGCAGCATGACCAAACTGGTCATACTGAGCCTTTTTCTGAGGGTCACTTAAAACTTCATAGGCCTCGCCTATTTCCTTAAATTTTTCTTCTGCTTCTTTATTTCCTGGATTAGCGTCTGGGTGATATTTTTTAGCAAGTTTTCTGTATGCCTTTTTAATTTCCGCATCGCTTGCTCCCTTAGCTATTCCCAAGACTTCATAATAATCACGTTTAGTTGCCAAAATTCTCACCAGCCTTAATAATTGGAATTATGTATATTACTATACATATAAATTTTAATTACTACTTAAAAAAAGGGAACAGGCAAATATACCTGCCCCTTTTTTATTTATAGGGTCACGCTTTTAAATGTTTTAAAAGCCACGCTTTATTTTATAACTCTTTTCCTTCTCCGTCAACAACATTAGGGTCACCATTTGGAGCTTCTCCAGCCTGAGCACCCTGAGCTGCCTGTGCCTGCTGATATAATTTTTCAGAAATCTTATAGAATTCATTTCTGAGGCTTTCTGTTGCAGATTTAATGCTTTCAACGTCGCTATCACTCATTGACTCAACATCTTTATCTTTGATAGCATCTTTAAGTTTTGTGAGTTCAGCTTCAATACCAGCTTTTTCACTAGCATCAACTTTATCTCCAAGCTCTTCAAGAGCTTTCTCTGTCTGGAATACAAGAGAGTCAGCTTCGTTTTTAGCATCAATAGCTTCTTTACGTTTTTTATCAGCTTCTGCATACTGTTCAGCTTCTTTTACAGCTCTGTCGATTTCTTCATCACTTAAGTTTGAACCAGCTGTGATTGTGATTTTCTGTTCTTTACCTGTTCCAAGGTCTTTAGCAGAAACGTTTACGATACCGTTAGCATCAATATCAAATGAAACTTCAATCTGTGGAACACCTCTTCTTGCTGGAGCGATACCATCAAGTCTGAACTGTCCTAAAGTTTTGTTATCTTTTGCAAGAGGTCTTTCACCCTGTACTACATGGATATCAACTGCTGTCTGATTGTCTTCAGCTGTTGAGAATACCTGTTTTTTGCTTGTAGGTATTGTAGTATTTCTTTCAATAAGTTTTGTAGCAACACCGCCTAATGTTTCGATACCAAGTGAAAGTGGTGTTACGTCAAGAAGAAGAACGCTACCTGCACCAGCATCTCCGGCAAGTTTACCACCCTGAATTGAAGCACCGATAGCTACACATTCATCTGGATTGATACCTTTGAAAGGTTCTTTTCCTGTATATTTCTTAACAGCTTCCTGAACAGCAGGAATTCTTGTTGAACCACCTACAAGGAGAACTTTGTCAAGTTCTGAAGGCTGTAAATCAGCATCTTTAAGGGCAAGTCTAACAGGTTCCATTGTTCTGTCTACAAGGTCAGCTGTGAGTTCATCAAATTTAGCTCTTGTAAGAGTAATATCAAGATGTTTTGGTCCATCCTGGTTCATTGTAATGAAAGGAAGGTTGATATTTGTTGTTGTTACTGTTGAGAGTTCTTTTTTAGCTTTTTCAGCAGCTTCTTTAAGTCTCTGCATAGCCATTTTATCTGTACTTAAATCCATTCCTTCTGTTTTCTTGAATTCAGAAACAAGGAAATCAATAATTCTCTGGTCAAAGTCGTCACCACCAAGGCGTGTATCACCATTTGTTGAGAGAACTTCGATAACACCGTCACCAATTTCAATAATAGAAACGTCGAATGTACCACCACCAAGGTCATAAACCATGATTTT
Source organism: Tyzzerella sp. An114 (assembly GCF_002161055.1). Lineage (GTDB taxonomy): Bacteria > Bacillota > Clostridia > Lachnospirales > Anaerotignaceae > Fimicola > Fimicola cottocaccae. Next base: position 72,895 of record NZ_NFLT01000007.1, on the reverse strand, counting down.
CTGTTCATTTTCGTTATCAAGACCATAAGCAAGAGCAGCAGCTGTTGGCTCGTTGATGATACGTTTTACATCAAGACCAGCAATTTTTCCTGCGTCTTTTGTAGCCTGTCTCTGAGCGTCATTGAAGTATGCAGGAACTGTGATAACAGCTTCTGAAACTGTTTCTCCAAGATAGCTTTCAGCGTCTGCTTTAAGTTTCTGAAGTATCATAGCTGAAATTTCCTGTGGAGAATATCCTTTTCCTTCGATTGTTACTTTATAATTGTCACCCATGTGACGTTTAATTGAGCTTATTGTGTTGTCTGGATTTGTGATAGCCTGACGTTTAGCTGTCTCACCAACAAGTCTTTCACCATTTTTTGCAAAACCAACAACTGAAGGAGTTGTTCTTCCACCGTCTGAGTTTACTATTACAACAGGCTGACCGCCTTCCATAACTGCCACACAAGAGTTAGTTGTTCCTAAGTCAATACCGATTATTTTACCCATAATTAATTCCTCCTAAAAAATATACTATATTTTAAAAATGATTATTTACAAAATTTAAAAATCTATATCAAAAAGGTTAGTTTGCAACCTTTACCATACTATGGCGTATAACTTTATCTTTATGCTTATATCCTTTAAGCATTTCAAGCATAATTTCGTTTTCACCGTACTCATCATTATCTTCATGAGCAACAGCTGCGTGAAGATTAGGGTCAAATTTTTCACCAACAGCAGGTATTTCCTCAACACCCATTGATGTAAATATCTCCTTAATCTGTTTTAATATCATTTCAACGCCTTTATAAAAACTGTCATCTGTATTCTGACAAGACATTATTGCTCTTTCAAAATTATCTACAACTGGAAGAAGTTTTAAAACAGTGTCCCTAATTCCATCATCATACATACTTGCTTTCTCTTTAGATGTTCTTTTTCTAAAGTTATCAAATTCAGCTAAAGTACGCTGATATCTATCAAGATACTCATCAGCTTTTTCCAAAGCTTCTTTAAGTTTCTTTTCTTCCTCGGAGATTTCTTCAATAACTTCTTCTTCGGATTTTTCTATTGTTTCTTCACATTCATCAATAATTTTCTGTTCTTCAGTCATATTCTGATTTTCTTCCATATTCAAAACCTCCGCTATGTGTTTTTACCGTCAGGTACGGTTTTTAAAGCACTCTCAATATTTTTAACCATTTCATTAAGTACCGATACAACCTGATTATAATTCATTCTTGTAGGTCCTATTATTCCGATACTTCCACCAGTGTTTTCACCCATTCTATAAGTAGTTGTGATAACACTGCAATCTTTCATTTCTTTTATATTTATTTCATTTCCTATAAGTATTCTTATGTCATTATCCTTCGGATTTCCAAGAAGGCTTACAAGATTATTTTTCTCCTCAAAGGCTCTAAAAATTTCTGTTGCCTTTGCCACATCACTAAATTCAGGGAATGTAAGTATATTTTTTGCACCACTCATATGAAGATGAACATTTTCAGCAGAACGAATTGTTTTTTGAACTGCTTTGAGTACCGGTTTAAGAAGTCCGCTATACTCTTTAAGCTCTTTTTGTAAAGCCATTATTGTATGCTCATTTATATCCTCCAAAGTGTGCCCCTGAAGTATGCTGTTTATTTTTACTGATACAGAGAACAAATCTTCATCACTAGGAGCTCTGTTAACGTGTATTATATGATTTTTAACAAAATTTCCTTCAGTAACTATAATAAGCATTATTGATGCATCATCAAGAGGCATAAGCCTTATCTGTTTTAATGCTGTTCTTTTTAAAACAGGCTCTGAAATAATTGTTGTATAATTTGTAAGCATTGAAAGAGCCTTTGCTGTCTCCTCCATAAGATATTCAATTCTTGATACATTTCCTGAAACAACACTGTGAAGGAATTGTTGTTCCTTCGGTGTAAGTTCACTTCTGTTCATAAGTCTGTCAACATAGAGTCTGTAACCTAAATCAGAAGGAATACGTCCTGCTGATGTATGAGGCTGAATTATAAGTCCCATATCTTCAAGGTCACTCATTTCATTTCTTATGGTAGCCGAGCTGACTCCCAAATCATACTTTTTGGCAAGGGTTCGGGAACCGACCGGCTCGGCTGTTGCTATATAGTCATTTATAATAGCTTTTAAAATCTGTATTTTTCTATCATTTAAAGCCATATCCAAACCCTCCTCCTTTTCTTTGTTAGCACTCACTCTATTTGAGTGCTAACTCATACTCTTAAAATATCACTTGACGGGCTATATGTCAAGTGATTTTTTAAATTTTATATTTCTTTTATGTTATTATATACGCAAAAATTTTAAAAAATATTCTTTTTAAATTATAAATTTTTCAAAAACAGTATTTGAAACGTCGATACCTCTATCAGTAAGCATAATATTGCTTTCTGTCTCTTTTATAAGTTTCATATCTTTAAGATATTCAATTTCATTTTTATAAATATCATAAACAGTTTTACCGAATTTTTCAAAAAATCTTTCTTTTGAAATTCCCTCTGTCATTCTAAGCCCCATAAACATAAACTCTCCATACATTTCTGTAATTTCAAGTTTATCTCTGTTCTCTTTTATAATGCTATAAAGTCCCTTTGAAGATATATATTTATCCATATCATAAGTATTATTAAATCTTTCACCGTTAAAATATGAATGAGCCCCAAGACCATATCCCATATACTCATCACATTTCCAATAAACTTTATTGTGATAACATTCAAAGCCTTCTTTTGCAAAATTTGATATTTCATACTGATGATAGCCTTTATCTCTCATCATTTCTTTTGCTAAATAGTACATCTCTCTATCTAAAGCCTCATCACAAATTTTAAGTTTTCCTTCATCATACATTTTTCCAAAAGGTGTACCATCTTCAATAATTAAACTGTAAGCTGAAATATGTTCCGGATTTAATTTCATTATTTTTTCCAAAGTTTCTTCCCAATCTGATAAAGTCTGATTTGGCAGAGCAAACATAATATCAGCATTTATATTTTTAAATCCAATATCTCTAGCCTGAGCCATATTTTTTATAAAATCATCTATTGTATGAATTCTACCTAAAGATTTTAAAATATCATTTTGCCAAGCCTGAACACCAAAACTTATACGGTTTATATCCATAGCTTTATATTCTCTAAGTTTGATTTCATCAACGGTCTTAGGGTTTGCCTCTGTTGTAATTTCAACATCATTAGCTATATTAAAAGAATTAAAAACAGTATCCATAATTTTTCCTGTAAGTTTAGGTGGAAGTATAGAAGGAGTTCCACCACCTAAAAATACAGATTTTATTTCATACTGTGAAAAATTGCTTTTTGTCTCTTTTATCTCACTTATAAGAGAACTAACATAATCTTCAAAAACATTTTCACAACCACCATAGGAAGGAAAATCACAGTAAAGACACTTTTTAACACAAAAAGGTATATGTATATATAGACTTAAAGGTTTCAAACAAAAACCCTCCTTTACAAAATATAAATAAAGTTTATCAAAAAGACATATTGTTTTCAATTACATAAAAAATACTGCCCAAAAAGGACAGTATTTTAAAATCACTCTGAAATATTGATTGGTATTAATTTTTCAACAATTTTATCTCCATTTTCACTTTCTTTTTCGTAGTAATAAAGACCTATAACATCTTCAGGCTTTATAACACCAAAATTTATCATATTATACTGTAAATCCACAGTTGTACCATCATTTTTGCCATTTGAAGAAATAGGATATATACGCCCCTTAGTTGTCTCAACAGCAATATTTACTGTACCTTCAAATCTAGAATATACAAAATCTTCAAGATTTCCCTCATCACTCTTTAAATGAACACCTATGTCTAAAGGTGAATAATGAATATTGTCTAAATACACTGTTTTACCTTTATACTCAAAAGGCATATTAAGTATTAAATCTTTACCAGAATTTTTATAATCAAGAGGTATATCAAACTCCCAAACCCCATTATTTTCTGGGCTTAAATCAAATAAATCAGTAACCTTTCCTGTATATAAACCATTAATTACAACATTAAGATTTTGACCTATATTCTGTATTTCGTCATCATCTCTTTGAGTTTCAACATGTAAAACAAAATATACTTTATTATCTCCCAAATAATTTACAGCAAAAGCTCCAGAAGAACCTGTATAACTATCATTTTTATCGAAAGTTACAGTAACATCTTTACTTTTAATATAAGCATTTTCAGTATCATATTTTATTTTAACGGGATTTCCATTTTTATCACTTACAGAAAATAAAACATAAAAATTTTCATTATCTCCAAAAACAGTCTCTGCAGTAACAGTTATATTTTTATCTGTATCAGATATATTTAAGTTTTTAGCAAATTCCGAAACACTCCATTTATATATTTCTGTTGAATACTGTTCCATTTTTGTTTTCATATATCCAAAAACAGAGACTGTCGATATTATAAGTATTGCAACAAACAAAACAACACTTCTTTTAATATAAATTTTTTTATGTCTTTTTAAATTTTTTGAGTAAAATATATTATTAAACATTTCTCTTTTCTCTTCTTCTGATGGATTCATATTTTCAAACAGTTCTTTTACTTCTTTTTCCGTCATAAAAACCCTCCTTCTCCAACTGTAATTTAAGTTTTTTTCTAGCCCTTGAAAGTTGCGTTTGTATTGTTGTTTCCTTTTCACCTAAAATTTCAGAAATTTCTTTGACAGAATAACCCTCATAATAATATAAATAGACAGGAATTTTATATTTATAAGGTAAATTCATAACGTTATAAATTATATCTGAATTAATATTTTTATTATTTTTAGTACAAAGCTCATTTATTTCATCATAATTCACACGTTTTTTCATCCAAAAGGATTTTAATACATCTTTACAATAATTTTTTGCTGATACAATCAAAAAAGCCTTCTCATGTTCAAAGTCATTAAATTTTAACTCTTTTTTAAGTATATTAGTAAAAACACTCTGAACAGCGTCCTGTGCATCATGTTTATTACTTAAATAAAAATAGCATATCCTGTAAACCATATCACAATGTCTTTCATAAAGTGATATAAAATACTCCTTATTATAATCATAAGCCATGTACACGCCCCCTTTCTATAATGTACACGACTAAGAACTTAAAAATATTGCAAAAAAATAAAAAATGGTGTGATTTTTTATTCACACCATTTTAAATAGTACTATCTATTTATTTATGCATAGCTTTTATAAAATTCATAATTATTGTAGCAACCTGAGCTCTTGTAGCTTCACCTTTAGGATTGAGAGTTTCATTATCCATTCCTTGAATTATTCCATTTTCAACAGCCCATACCATTGGATTTCTGGCATAATCACTGACATCTAAAACATCTATATAGTTATCTAAATTTCCAGTTACAGATGGATTTTTTGCATAGCGATAAAGCATTGATATAATCTGTTCTCTTGTTACTGAATTTTCAAGATTTGTTCCATCAGATATTCCATTTTCAACAGCCCATATTGAAGCCTGCTCATACCAATAATCTCCATTTAAAGTATCCTGACCATCTGAGCGAGCAAGAACTGTAATTATCATAGCACGTGTCATAGTATCATCTGGGCTGAATGTTACTTCACTTGTTCCAGCAAAAATCTCACGACTTGTAGTAAAGTTTATAGCACTATCACCCCAGAAACCATCAGGAACATCTATAAAATCCTTGCTGTTATCTATAACTTTAATTGTTGCATTTCCATCTACTGTAAAAACAACACCGTTTTCACTGACAATAGATGTCTTTAATATTTCTTCTGTTCCATCATCCTTTACTATAACAGCAACTGTTCCATCTGTTATATTTTCAACAGGTATTTCAACTTTTGTAACACCCTTTTCCTCAACATCAATTTTAATAATTGGGGCTTCTGATTTATCCTTTGTTCCATTTATAGAAGATATAGGTAAATCAACGATAGCATTATTTTCCATTGCTTCCTTAGAAACATTAACTTCTATTTGTATATTACCATTTTCGTCAATTTTTGTTATTGAACTTGTACCATCAGCTTTGTTTACTGTTGTTGTTGTACTTCCGCTATTTTTATCTTCAGCAATTTCAGTTTTATTACCAGCTGCATCAATTTCTGTTGTAATTTTGCTTTCTTCAGTTGTCTCTGTAATTATAGTTGAGCCATCTTCTTTTTCAATAGTTTCTGTCTTACTTCCATCTGGCTTTGTTATAGTTGTTATAACCGAACCGTCTTGTTTCTTTGTAGTTTCTGTAACCGTTCCATCTGGTTTTGTTACAGTTATTGTTGTAGAACCATCTTTATTTTTATCTATCTCCGTTTTATTGTTATTAGAGGAGGAACTAGATGAAGAGCTAGATGAAGAAACTTCCCACTGAGCATATACTGTTGTGTCATTTTCAAACACAGTATCTTTAGTAATCTGCTCTCCACCTTCTGCTAATGTATACCATCCTTTAAATTTATATCCCTCACGTTTTGGCACAGGTAAAGTGTCTATTTTATTTTCACTATTAACTTTTAATTCTGTTATTGTGTCTGTTCCATCATTGTGGTTAAATATAATTTTATATGGAATATTGATTTTACAATTTTCAATATTTACAGTTGCTGGATAATTTGCATTATACCATAAATCTCCTACATATTTATCTTCTGTTAAAATATTTGTTTTTTCGTTATTTATATCACTATATAACTCACCTGTAAAAGTACATCTACTTACTGTTGGTATGTTTTTACCACTATTGTCTAAATATGTGCCAGCAAATGCTCCCACAAAAATACGCTCTTCCCCAAAACATTCTTCAGGGTTTGTTGTCTGATATACAACAACATTTTCAACTGTACAGTCAGAAATAGTATTTCCATAATGAAGTATTCCATTAATACCACCAATTCCATTATATGCTCCTAAAACAGATATATTTTTTACAGTACAGCCTTCTGTGATACAATTTCCTTCACCCATAAATCCTACTATACCACCAGAATATGTATATTTAGCCTCAATAATAGATGTATCTTTGCCGTCACCTATAACATCACAATTACTAATTTTCGCATATCCTTTACCTAAAATTCCTCCAATATATCCATAGGGATTAGTTATATCTTCTGTAATTTTCACACTACCTTCAACTGTACAGTTAGATACAATAATATTTGTACCACTTCCAACTATACCTCCAGCTGTTCCATTTTCAGAAAATATATTTATATTACCTTTCAAATAACAATTATTAATATTACTACCAGTTCCTTTTCCTAAAATACCACCAGCATTAGAGCTTGTAATTCCACCAGCGTCTTTATTTGCAATAATATAAATATTTCCGCTAATATTACAGTTCGAAATACTTTTTAATATATTTCCTGCAATACTTCCCATAGACTGACAACCACTAATATTAACATTTTTAACATTTATATTGGAAATATTTCCACCATCACCTGAAACTGTTCCAATATAAGCACAACCTTTTATATTTATATTTTCAAAATTCAAATTTTGGATAACAGCATTATCAGTACAATGTCCAAATAAACCAATTCTATTATTTGAAGCTGCATTTAAAATTTCACGACTAATTTTTAAATTAGTAACAGTATGACCGACACCTTCAAAGGCACCTGCAAATTTTGTACCTGTTCCAGCACCACCAATAGGTGTCCATTCTTTATTGTCTAAATCAATATCTGCTGTTAGTTTTATAGTCTTTCCTGAAAAATCAGTTGTTCCCTCATTTACTAACTTAGCAATTCCAGCCAACTGAGCAGCTGTTTCTATTGAATAAGAAGTTTCGTCAATATTGTTATCGTACCAAGAAGTATCTACACTTGTTCCATCCCAAATTGTACTTTCTTCTTCAGATAAGTTAATATCTTCTTGTGATAATTCAGTAGTTTCTTCTAATTGTTCTAAAGTTTCCAAAGTATTTTCTTCTAATTTACCAACTTCAGTTTCTTCATATTTTAAAATATTTTCTTCTTTTGGTTTATCTAACTTAATATCACTTTCTTTCTCTGTCTCTAATTCCTCTAAATTATTACTTTCTTCTACATTATCTAAACCATCATTTCTTTCTTCTTTTTTTTCTTTTTCCTCTAAATATGAATTAATAATTTCATCATATAACAATTCATTATCATTAGCCATAACAACACTTGATATAGATGATGTTGTCATTAATACCGCCATAATTAATGGAAAAATTCTTCTTTTCACAAAATATGCCCCCCAAATCAAAATTTATTTAACTGTATTTATATTATTATAAAAATCATATATATTCAATATATAAATTACATTTTTTATAATTTTATCCAATTATTCATTTATATATAACTCAAAAAACAATAACTTATAAATTGTAGACAATCAAAATAAATATAATAATAATTATCATTTATTAAAATAGTAAAAAAGGCAGTGTAAATTTTATATTTTACACTACCTTTTTATTAACAAATTAAATATAGCCTATTACTTATTCTTCTTCCAATTTAAGAACACTCATGAAAGCAGCCTGTGGAACTTCTACGCTACCAATCTGACGCATTCTCTTTTTACCTTCTTTCTGTTTTTCAAGAAGTTTTCTCTTTCTTGAAATGTCACCACCATAACATTTTGCAAGTACGTCTTTTCTCATAGCACTTACAGTTTCTCTTGCAACAATTTTGCTTCCGATAGCAGCCTGAATAGGAATTTCAAAAAGCTGTCTTGGAATTTCTTTTTTAAGTTTTTCACAAATCTTTCTACCTCTCTCAACAGCAGAAGAAGTATGAACGATAAATGAAAGGGCATCAACAACCTCACGGTTAACAAGAATATCAAGTTTTGTAAGATCAGACTCTTTATATCCTATTAAAGAATAATCAAATGAAGCATAGCCTCTACTTCTTGATTTTAAAACATCAAAGAAGTCATATATAATTTCATTAAGAGGAATTTCATATATAAGTCTAGCTCTTATATCATCAAGATACTCCATACTTATATATTCTCCTCGTCTCTGCTGACAAAGTTCCATAATTGTTCCAATATAATCTTTAGGAAGCATAATTTCAGCACGTACAATAGGTTCTTCCATAGAAAGTATTCTTGCAGGGTCTGGCATATTGCTTGGATTTGATATATCCATGCTTGTACCGTCTGTAAGATGAACTTTATATATAACACTTGGTGCAGTTGTAACAACATCAAAGTTATACTCTCTTTCAAGTCTCTCTTGAACAATTTCAAGATGTAAAAGTCCTAAGAAACCACATCTAAAACCGAAACCTAAAGCCACAGAAGTTTCAGGCTCAAAGAAAAGAGAAGCATCATTAAGCTGAAGTTTTTCAAGAGCATCTCTAAGGTCAGGATACTTTGAACCATCAGCTGGGAAAATACCACAGTAAACCATAGGATTTACTTTTTTATATCCAGCAAGAGGTTCAGAAGTAGGATTTTCAACTTCAGTGACAGTATCACCTACACGAGTGTCAGCAACATTTTTAATACTTGCAGTAAAATATCCTACATCGCCAGCTTTAAGCTCATCACAAGGTATAAATCTTCCAGGACCAAAGAAACCAGTTTCAACAACTTCAAATTCTTTTTTAGTTGCCATCATTTTAACTTTAGTACCTTTTCTAATACTTCCATCAAAAACTCTCATAATAACTATAACACCTTTATAAGGGTCATAAACAGAGTCAAAAACAAGAGCTTTCAAAGGTGCATTTTCATCACCACTTGGAGCTGGTATATCAGTGACTATTCTTTTAAGAACTTCCTCAATGTTTATACCGTTTTTAGCTGAAATCATAGGAGCATCCTCAGCAGGTATTCCTATAATATCTTCAATCTCATTTTTAGCCATTTCAGGGTTAGCACTTGGAAGGTCAATCTTATTTATAACAGGAAGTATTTCAAGATTGTTATCTATTGCAAGATATACATTTGCAAGAGTTTGAGCCTCAACACCTTGAGCAGCGTCAACAATAAGTATAGCACCCTCGCAGGCAGCAAGACTTCTTGAAACCTCATAGTTAAAGTCAACGTGTCCCGGTGTATCTATAAGGTTAAAAACATACTCCTCACCGTCTGAAGCTTTATATACAAGACGGACAGCCTGTGCCTTTATTGTAATTCCTCTTTCTCTCTCAAGTTCCATATTATCAAGGACTTGTTCCTGCATTTCTCTTTCTGTCAAAAGTCCTGTTTTCTGTATAAGTCTATCGGCAAGAGTTGATTTGCCATGGTCTATATGTGCAACAATACAAAAATTTCTTATTTTATCCTGTCTGTTTAAAGACATCTTTTTTCCTCCTCATAAATTTAAAACTAATGTATAGTATATCATATTATTATTGATTTTAGGAATAACTTTTAATAAACAAAATAAAAAAGCTGTCTAAAAGACAGCCTTTTTTGTTTTTAACAACAATCCCAGTTATAAAGCACATTATCAAAATTAAGATTTTCAAGGTCTTCTTTTTTTATAAAGAAGTTTCCAACCCCAACATCTCCCCACATGACCTTTTCGTCATTTTCGCAAAAATCACTGTCCAACTGGAATAAAAGAACATCATAGTCCTCACAATTTTTATATACTCTTGGGTCGCTTTGTGTAAAGAAAGGATACCCTCCACATTTATGATTTGAATAATTGCTTTCACAATTACATAAATCGTCTGCAAACTCAGCTCCAACATCCCACCATTTTTCTATTTTACATTTAAATTTTTTATTATATAAATTTGTAAATATTTTATCAAATTTATAGTCTGATGTTGTAATACCTTCTTTTTCTATATCCTTAAAAACAATTTTATATGTATTTAATACAGGAAAATACACATCATCATCAGTATTATTATTTCCTTTTTCAATAACATCTTCAACAGTTATGTTTTTATCTATATTTTCATAATACACAACTTTAAAATTTTTGTTTTCATTATTATCAAAATCAAGTCCTAAACAATCATCACAAGCTATAAAAAATTGAAGTATACCCTTTTTAGGAAAATGTTCAAGTCCTTTCAAATCTTCGCAGTTTATCTGAGCTAAAAGATTTAAACACTGACCATTTTCATCTTTTGGCCAAAAGCCATCTAAAGGTATATATGGAACACCATAAACAAAACTATCAAACAAATTTACTTTTTCATCTTCAAGAGTAAATCTTATAACATCTTTTTCAGTATTTCTTTTTATCTCTTTAAAAACTTCAACAACTTTATCTTTATCAACATTTTTAAAGTTACAAGGTTCATTAAATTCAATTTTACAAGTATTAGAAGGATAAAAATTATACTCTCCCTCGTCAAATTTATTTAAAACATCTGAAACTCCAACACTTTCATCTATATCTTCATAATATATAAATTCAAAATGTTCATTGTCGGCTATGTCATTAAAATCAATTTTCGATATATCATTATAATCTGTAAAAAGCTGCAATATGCCTTTTTTAGGTAGTTCTTCAGGTACATACATATCTTTAAGATTAATCTGTCCCATAAAATTCATACATTTACCATTTTTATCTTTAACCCAAATACCATCTTTAGGTATATAAGGTATACCATAAATTTGACTGTCAAAAATAGTAGGCTTTTTACTCGAACCTCTAAATCCAATAGTACCTTTATCCATTTCTTTCCTAAGTATATCTAAAATATAATCTTTGTCCATATACTCACCTATTAATTCTTTCATGGTTTTCATAAGCTGTTTCCTGTAAAAGTCTATAAAGATATTTTATATCAAAACTTTTTGGAAACTCAAAAGTCTTTTCAGCCAAAGAAACACCGCCGGAAACTTTAAAATAAGGTGAAGTTATGTATGTTATTGTTATTTCGCTATCATCAGCACCAAAACCAGATGTTTCAGCAGTAACATGTATAACAGAGTCAAGATTTATAGAATTAATACGCATTTTCTGACCAGTAGCACCCTGTTTATCAATCTCTATAATTCTCTTATCTGTTATTATCATAATGTCACGTATCATTTTAAAACCAATTTGTATAGTCTCTCCATTCATTATATATTCGCCATAATCTTTCATAAGTTCATCATTATCAATCTGGCTAAGATTTCCCATTAAACCATTTGCAATATTGCCACCTAATTTATCCATAAATCCCATATTAAAAACCTCCTAAGTTAATATATTTATATATACGAAAACAAAAACAATTAAACTTCCTCCACATCAAGATTTGATGTATCATACAGAACTTTTGCATAGTTTTCTCTTATAAGTTCTTTTGAAATAGTATTACCTGTTCTCACATCAACACATTTTCTATAAACATTTCCTGTCCTATAAACTTCTCCATTCTTTTTTATAAATTTTTCATTTTCAGTAAATATATGATATTTAAAATCAAGATTTTTTTCAGCACGTATTTCACCACATAAATGAGTATCTGTTGTATATGTAATAAGCTGAAAGTCCATACCTGTATTATTCTCAAAACGATAATCAATATAATTATAAGCTATTGAAGTCCCTGTACCAAAGGGAACTTGTCTATTATAATCTGGAAAAAGGTCAAATCTATCATGGTGATGATGCTCAACAATATCAAGAGGAGTATGTAAAACAAGCCAATGGATAAGATTTGTAAACTGACACATTCCACCACCAATTCCACTTTTAACTTTTTCATTACTTATAGTTACACCTTCTTTATATCCTTTTTTAGCTGTTGTATTTCCAACAAGTTTCCAAAATGAAAAAGTTTCCCCCGGTTTTATAATAATTTCATTTACAAGAGGTGCGGCAATATTAAGATTTATAGCTTTATTCTCCTGAAGCTCCATATCTACATTACCTAATTTTCTTCTTATAAGAGAGCTGTGACGATATAATACAACAGGAAGAATTTCACCTTTTTCAAGAGAAAAATTTGTGTGTTTTAAAAAATCTTTTATATTTCTTTGAATTATACATTTTTTAACAGATATATTATAAGTTAAAGGCGATATTTCACAAAAAAGTTTTCTTTCCATAATTTTCCCCCCTTATAATATATTAGAGTATCAATGTTAAGATTTTATTACATAAAAAAATAAAAACCGTAATAAAAAATTACGGTTTTTAAAAATAAATGAGTGCGGATAACAGGACTTGAACCTGCACCACCATAAAGGGACAAGAATCTGAATCTTGCGCGTCTGCCATTCCGCCATATCCGCATATTAAATTTTAACTAAACATAATGATATTACACAAAATGAAAGTTGTCAATGTCAAAATTTAAACATAAAAAGAGAAGTATCTCAAAAAAGATACTTCTCAAAATAGGCTTTATTTTGCCCCTACTTCTATAATTTCATCAACAGGTTCTTGTGTTATATTTTCAGAAACAACAGCCTGTTCCTCCTCAAAGCCGTTTATACGAATAGTTTGTACAGTGATTTCTTTCTGTCCATCGCTACCCTGTTGTATAACTTTTTGATATGAAGCTGGTTTTGAAGAATCAGTCTGATACTTAACTTGTTTTTTAGCAATCTCTGTAAAAACATTTGTCTCAATAGTTTTTACAGACAAAGCCGGCTTGTCCACAAGTATATTAACAACCTGACCTAATTTAAGGGTAGTTGTTATACCAGGATTTTCTGCATAAAGTTCGTCCATTGTCATAACTGCTGCATCAGCGATTTTAGAAAGTGTATCTCCAGATTGAACAGTATATGTTTTTGAAACTTTTGTAGTCTGTTGGAATTTGCTTTTTGCCACATCAGCTGTTATTATATCATCAGAATTAACATATTTAGATACAACTTGAACATCTTCAACAAAAGATGCCTCCATTTTATCTTTTTTATCCTCCGGTATATATTCTGATTTTATTTCATTTAAAAGTTTATCAGCCTCAGCAGTATTAGAAAGAACAGCCGCCTCAATTCCATCAACAGTTATAACAGCCGCTTCAACTTTATATGTGACATTCTCTTTTATTTTTGAAATAACATAATCTATTGTCACCATATCTTTTTTAGAAGCTCTTACAGCTTTCATTCCTATTTCTTCATTTATTTGTATTTTTGAACCTAATTGCTGTTCAATTCCAGCTATAACCGTATTGTTAATATCAGAAACCTCTATATTTGTCTTTTTTATAACTCCAACACTCTCACCATCAACAGTGATATCATATGCATTTTTACTGAATATACTAAAAAGTGCCAGAAGTATAATTACAAAAATAAAAATTACTAAAACAGCCAATCTTCTGTTTTTTAATTTTATACTTCTTCTTTTACGCTTTTTACGTGGATTTTCTCTTTTTTCTTTTTCAACAGGCGGCGTATAATTATTTTTACTGACATCTCTTAAATTAGCAGTACTTCTTGTTCTACGCCTAATTTTATCACTATTTCTATTTCCAAAATCAGCCATATCAACCCCCCCTATCATAAACTTTTAAAAATTTACATAATTAAACACACACGGTATATTTTATTTCATTAACTCATTTTTTGCAACAATTGTAACCAATATTTAAAATAACCGTTAACATTTTTCCCATATTGTGGAGATTTCAGCAAAAACTTCTTTATCATTGTTATTATCTGTAAATGTGGATACAACACATTTTTTATCATCATCTAAATTTACAAGATAGCATTTACCTTTTACACAGGAATTTTTATAACATTCTTTTCTATATACAACTCTAATATCAGAAACTTTATAATTATAATATATATCATCAGGCACATCATCAATTGCCCATTCTATATATTTTGTATTGTTTGTATGACCATTTGAGTCTGTATCTCTTCTTGTCACAGTAAAAACCCTTTGTGAAATTATATCGTTTTCATCTTTTTCAATCATTTTATAATTTTCATTTTCTATTGCCTTAACATTTAATGAACTATATCTTTCTGCCATGTCTTCATTAATTTTAACAGGACGGCGTCTTTCCAAATCCATAAATATCCATTTACTCATAGCTTTAGCAACAGGTATTTCATTTTCATCATACACAACAAAACTTCTCTCAGCTTGCATTCTTTTACATTCATCAGACCATGTACAAACCCTTATTGTCTCGCCTTTTTGTGGCATACGAATTATATCAATATGCCAATTTATTATAACCCAGCCCTTTTTCTCGTTATTAAAATAATCTATTGTATAACCTATTGAATCAGAATGAAGTATAGCTGCGTCCTGCAAATAAACTGCAAGAGATGAAGGAGTTAAAAACAAATCACCATCAACCTCAAAATATCCAATAGTATAACTAACCTCAAAACCTTTTTTCATAATATAAAGTACCTCTCTTTTCAAAGTATAGGTGATATAAGTCTAGCAACAGACTCTTTAAGCCTAAACCACCATTTTCTATTTTCATACCATAAAGAAGTAATCTCAAGACAACTTTCAAGGTCATTTAAAAAGTCATCTTCAAGTTTCTTTGTTATATCCTCATCAAACATAAAAGCATTTGTCTCAAAGTTCACAGCAAAACTTCTAACGTCCATATTAGCAGTGCCAACACTTGAAACTATGCCGTCAATAGACATAAATTTTGAATGTATAAAACCTTTCTCATACTGATAACATCTAACACCAGCTTTTAAAAGCTCTCCTAAATATGACATACTTGCCCAATAAACAAACATATGGTCAGGGTTTCCCGGAAATATTATTCTAACATCTATACCAGAAAGAGCAGCAACTTTTAAAGCTCCAAAAATACTGTCATCAGGCACAAAGTAAGGAGTAGTTATATAAATATGGTCTTCAGCCTCATTTATCATTTTAAAATATGAATTTCTTATGTTTTTCCAAACAGTATCAGGTCCACTGGAAACTATTTGCATTTTAACACCTGAAAATTCATTTTTAGGTGGAAAATATCTATCATCAATAGGTACAGGAAAACTTTTTGATGTAAAATTCCAATCCATTATAAAACGCATATGAAGTTGGTCAACAGCATTTCCCTCAATTCTTATATGAGTATCACGCCATTTTCCATATCTTTTAACTATTCCAAGATATTCATCACCTATATTAAATCCTCCTATATATCCAACCTTTCCATCAATGACACATATTTTTCTGTGGTTTCTGTAATTTATTCTTATCATAAGTCGTGGAAGAAATGCCACAGCATGACCTCCCGCTTTTATAAGTTCATCAAAAAAGTGTTTTGGAAGTTCTATACAACCCATACCGTCATACAATATTCTTACTTCAACACCTTCCAAAGCCTTTGCCGCAAGTTCACTTACAAGTTTTCTACCTAACTTATCATTTCTTATTATATAGTACTCAATATGAATAAAATCTTTAGCTCGTCTTATATCATTTATAAGAGTTTCAAATTTTTCATTTCCGTCAACAAATCTTCTAACTCTATTATTTTCAGTCATCCAATTTCCCGTATTTATATTGAGATACAACAAATCGTTCAAATATTTAAACTGTGTTATGTCTTGTTTATTTTCAATAGCTTTTTTTTGCCACATAAGTTTCTTCATATATCTTTCATTACTCAAAATATAATCAAAATAAACCTTTGTATCAAACTTGTCCTTATCAGCAAAAAGTTTCTCTCTCCTACTGTCTCTTCCAAAAACCATGTATATTATAAATCCAAATACAGGTATAAAGAATAAAACAAGTAACCATGCCCATGTACTAGAAGGCTTTCTTCGCTCGGAAAACACTACAAAAACTGCAAGTATTACATTTACTATAAGAGCAATTGCTATAAGCACAAATACTATTTTCAAAGTATCTCCCAATAAAAATCATCTCCTTTCAAGTCAATAATCCTTTGTTCAAAATTTGAATATATATATTATTTACTAAATGTTAAATAAATGATAGAATATATATTGAATATATGCAATGAAATATTGAACATATTTCATTAAAAAAGGAGGAACACAAAAGTGCAGTTACAAGCAAGTGACTATTTTATCATCATTGTCGTTATCATCGCCGCTGTTTTGGCAGGACTTTATTATTTTAACAGGAAAAATTACAAAAAAGTCATTGAATCACAGGATTTTATAGCCGCAAATAAAATGACGGTTCAAATCTTTGTTATTGATAAAAAGTATGAAAGACCGACAGAAAAGAACCTTCCAAAAAATATATACGAGAAACTTCCTAAATCTTCTAAGATTAGAAAGATGGCAATAGTAAAGGCTAAAGTAGGTCCTCAGATAACAACTCTTATGTGCGACAAACCTGTATATGATATTCTTCCTGTAAAGAAAAACGTAAAAGTAGAGCTTGCAGGAATATATATTGTAGGAATGAAAGGTGTAAATCTTGCAGACAAGAAAAAGAAAACAATACGTGAAAAACTTACTCTTGCAGCAAGAGGAGAAAAGAAAGAAAAAGAAACAAAGAAATGAAAATAAAAAGCATATCCAAAAGGATATGCTTTTTTTTAATAATCTTTATTAAGAGAATTAAGTATATATTCTGTGTGATATTTAACATGGTTTAATGCAACATTAGAACCTTCCTCAGGAAGTCTATTTTCTATGGCATTTATTATTTTATAATGCTGCTCTGTTATAATAGTTTTCTGGTCTTTAGCTTTAAGATGAGCTAATCTGTAACGATAAAGCTGTATTCTTAAATTTCCTATAATCTGTATAAGTTTATCATTTCCTGAAGCTTCAAAAATTATATCATGGAATTTTTCATCAGCCTCTGCCATTTTTTCAGCATCATCTCCATCAAGAGCTTCCTCAACTTCAAGCTGTGCTTTTTTGAGAACTTCAATTTCTTCATCGCTCATATGTGTACAAGCAAGTTTAACTCCTAAAGCCTCCAAAGCTCCTCTAAGTTCAAGGACATTTATAATGTCTTTCTCACTCATATCAAGAACTTGTGCTCCCTTTCTTGGAACAAGTTCCACAAGATTTTCAAGTTCAAGCATTCTCAAAGCTTCTCTTATAGGTGTACGGCTTACTCCCAATTTTTCAGCAAGCTGATTTTCCATAAGTCTTTCACCAGGCTGTAATTTTCCTGTAAGTATTGCGTCTCTAAGAGTATTAAAAACAACATCTCTTAAAGGCAAATATTCATTTGTGTTTATGCTGAATTTATAATCAACCATTTATTTACCACCCTTTCTAACCGTATTATATATTTTTGTCAATATAACATGTTTTATATCTCCCTCAGCCTTAAACTCTTTATAGGCTTTAAGAGCAGTTTCTTTATCATAAAAAAGTCCAAAAACAGTTGGTCCGCTTCCACTCATAAGAGACGAGGCAGCACCTTTTTTAATAAGTCGCTCTTTATATTCTTTAAGTTGAGGATGAAGTTCTAATGTGACAGTCTCCAAAACATTTGAAAGTCCATTGGCAATTCCGTCTTTATCTTTATTTTTTATACATTCAATAACACCTTCAGTGTCAGGGTGCTCTGTAATAGAAGGTAAATCAAGACTTTTATAAACAGTAGCAGTTGATACACTAACAGAAGGCTTTAAGAGTATAACGTGCATATCTGGACATGGTGGGAGAGGTGTTAAAATTTCTCCTATACCTTCCGCCAATACAGTTCCTCTCATGATACAGTAAGGTACATCAGCCCCCAAAGTTACACCTATATCCATAAGCTCTTTTTTGCTAAGACCTAACTTAAAAAGTTTATTTATACCTACAAGTACAGCAGCACAGTCAGTGCTTCCACCAGCAAGACCAGCAGCCACAGGTATTTTTTTATCAAGACTTATAAATATACCTTCTTTTATATTAAATTTCTCTTTCATAATCATAGCCGCTTTATAAGCTATGTTTCTTTCATCAGAAGGCAACCAATCAATATTACTTTTCAATTTTATATAGTTTTTATCTGTTTTTTTGATAAAAACATTGTCATAAAGGCTTATACTCTGCATTATCATTCTAAGGTCATGATAACCGTTTTCACGTCTTCCTGTGACATCAAGTGTTAAATTAATTTTAGCTCTAGCTTTTAATTTTATCTCTTTCAAAATAAGCCTCCAAAAAATCACAAAACCATAAAATTCAATGTTTTTTACATACTGTATACTTATTATATTCTACTATAAATTTTAAAAAGTAACAATATATTTTTTAAATATGTTAATATATAGATAGTAAAATATATTTTAAAAACGTATAACATTATGTCACAATTATAATATAAAAATGAGATTTATAAAATAGGTGGAAGGAGGAATATAAGTGGAAAACTTTATAAAAAATAACAGAAAATCTTTGGTTAATATATCAATCGTATTATGTGTAATAATTTTCTGTTACATATTTTTCAACTATCTTTTTGAGTATATAGCACCCTTTGTAATAGGTTGGATACTAAGTCTTATATACAATCCTCTTGTAAATCTTCTTGAGAAAAAATTTCATATAAAACGTTGGCTAGGAGCTTTAATATCAATACTTGTTCTTATAGGGTTTTTCTCATCTGTGGTTGCAGGAATAGTTGCAAAATTAGTATCAGAAGCAGAGCTTTTTATAGCAAAAACTCCTGAATATATAGAGCTTGTAAAATCAATAATAGAAACTATAATAACAGAAGCAGAAAAATTTATAGATAATCTACCCTTTGGAGGTTTCATAAACATTGACATTGGAAACATGAATTTTTCTGATATAATAACACCTCTTATAAAAACAGGAGGAACAGGAGGATTTATAGTTGTAAAAGCAATACCAGGATTTTTTATGGTAACTATAATGGCTCTTATATCATCATATTTCTTTTCAAAAGATAAATATGATATAAGAAAATTTTTAAAAAAACACATTCCAATGCCTAAAGATAATCATATTATGCTTGTAAAAGAAAATCTTATGAATTCACTAGGAGGATATTTTAAAACACAGCTTATACTTATGTGCTATACATTTACAATATGTATTATAGGACTTTTAATAATAGGTTCACCCTACGCCCTTCTTTTAAGTGTTGTCATAAGTGTAATAGATGCCCTTCCTTTTTTCGGAAGTGGATTTATACTTTGGCCGGGAACAGTAATATATCTTATGTCGGGAGAATATTTTCTTGCAGCGGGATATATAATAATATACCTTATAATAAACCTTATGCGTCAAATAATGCAGCCTAAAATATTAGGAACACAAATAGGTGTTCACCCTCTTATAGCATTAATATCAATGTATATAGGATTAAAAATCGTTGGAGTTTTAGGAATGATTATAGGGCCTATTTTGGCTGTTGTTATAAAAGCATTTATTGAGGCTTCGGAAGTTTACGAAAATAAAAAAGACACCTAAAAAGGTGTCTTTTTTTATATTAAACTGGATAAACTTTATTTTCTGTGTCTGCCAAAACTGGGTCAGCTTTATATTTCTGTGCCTGTCTATATTTGAAAAATTCCTCTGCAAC
Organism: Tyzzerella sp. An114; assembly: GCF_002161055.1. Taxonomy (GTDB): domain Bacteria; phylum Bacillota; class Clostridia; order Lachnospirales; family Anaerotignaceae; genus Fimicola; species Fimicola cottocaccae. The sequence continues at coordinate 52,490 of NZ_NFLT01000007.1, read as the reverse complement.
CTGTGGGAAAAGAGCATAAGATAAAACATCCTCTTCCTGCTCTTTGTATTTAGCAACAGCTTTTTCAGCCTCTGGAATACCATCAGGAACAAGGTCAGCAGGACGACAAGTTATAACTTCCTCATTTCCAGCTAATTTCTTAACCATTTCATCAGAAATTTTTACAGGAGTTTTTCCATACATACCTCTTGCAAGGTCTTTTGTCTCTTTTGTTACAACTTTATATCTCTCACCCATAAGCACATTCATAACAGCCTGTGTACCTACAATCTGGCTTGTAGGAGTTACAAGTGGAGGGTATCCTAAATCACGTCTTACATTAGGTATTTCTTTTAAAACAGCCTCATATTTATCTTCTGCTTTCTGTCCTTTAAGCTGTGAAACAAGGTTTGATAACATACCACCTGGAACCTGATATCTAAGTGTAGCAATATCAACACCAAGAACTTTTGTACTTAAAAGACCGCTTTCAATAGCTTTCTCTCTAAGAGGTTTAAAGTAATCACATATTTCACTTAATAACTCTTGGTCAAGACCTGGGTCGTAAGGTGTTCCAGCAAAAGCTGCGTTCATAACCTCTGTTGGAGGCTGACTTGTACCCATAGCAAAAGGAGACATGGCAGTATCAATTATATCTGCACCAGCTTCAACAGCTTTCATATATACAATAGGAGCAACACCACTTGTACAATGGCTGTGAATTTGGAGAGGTACACTTGTCTCTCTCTTTATAGCTGTCACAAGGTCATATGTTGCTTGTGGAAGAAGAAGTCCCGCCATATCTTTTATACATATAGAGTCAGCACCCATAGCCTCAAGCTCTTTAGCAAGTTTAACATAATATTCAAGAGTGTGAACTTCACTGAGTGTATAAGATATAGCAAGCTGTGCTTCACCTTTATATTTTTTAATGGCTTTTACTGAGGCCTGAAAATTTCTAGGGTCATTTAAAGCATCAAAAACACGCATTACATCAATACCATTTGACAATGTTTTCTTTACAAAAGCTTCTACAAGGTCATCTGGATACTGTTTGTATCCTAAAATATTCTGACCTCTAAAAAGCATTTGAAGTTTTGTATTAGGAGCAGCCTCTCTTACTTTTCTAAGTCTCTCCCATGGGTCTTCTTTCAAGAAACGGAGACAAGAGTCAAAAGTAGCTCCTCCCCAAACTTCCATAGAATAAAATCCTACTTTATCCATTTTATCCAATATAGGAAGAATTTCCTCTGTTTTCATTCTTGTAGCGATAAGGGACTGTTGTCCGTCACGCAATGTTGTATCCATTATTTTAACGGGTTTTTTATCCATAATTAACCTCCTTGTCTTTATCAAAAAATTACATTCCGTAAAGTTTTAAGAATACACCGGCAGCTATTGCAGAACCTATAACACCGGCTACGTTAGGGCCCATAGCATGCATGAGAAGGAAGTTTGAAGGGTTTTCTTCCTGTCCAACCTTCTGGGCAACACGAGCAGCCATAGGAACAGCAGAAACACCAGCAGCACCGATAAGAGGATTAATTTTTCCTCCTGAAAGTTTGCACATGACTTTACCCATAACAACACCTGCAGCTGTACCGAATGCAAATGCGACAAGTCCAAGGAAAAGTATTCCGAGAGTTCTTGCATTAAGGAAAGCATCAGCACTTGTTGTTGCACCTACTGTTACACCTATAAATATAGTAACTATGTACATAAGAGCATTTGATGCAATCTCAGCAAGTTTATTTGTAACTCCTGACTCTTTAAAGAGATTTCCAAGCATAAGCATACCTATAAGAGAAGCAGAGCTTGGTATTATAAGAACTACAAGTACTGTAACAACAATAGGAAAAAGTATTTTTTCTGTTTTTGAAACAGGACGAAGCTGTTCCATTTTTATGGCTCTTTCCTCTTTTGTTGTCAAAGCTCTCATAATAGGAGGCTGTATAATAGGTACAAGTGACATATAAGAATATGCAGCAACGGCAATAGGTCCTAATAATTCAGGAGCAAGAGCTGTTGCAAGATATATAGCAGTAGGGCCGTCAGCACCACCTATAATACCTATTGAAGCTGCCTGCTGGAAATTAAATTCAAAAAATCCACCAGGAATAAAGTTAAGAAGTAAAGCACCAAGAAAGGCAACGAATATACCAAACTGGGCAGCACCACCTAAAAGTATACTTTTAGGATTTGCAATAAGAGGACCGAAGTCAGTCATAGCACCTACACCCATGAATATAAGTGGAGGGAATATACCAAGTTCGTCACCCATATAAAGATATCTCAAAAGTCCGCCTTCCTCCATAAGTCCGTTTAAAGGAAGGTTTACAATAAGCATACCAAATGAAATTGGTAAAAGAAGCAGTGGCTCATAGTTTTTAACTATGGCAAGGTACATAAATACGAGAGCAACAGCAATCATTATTATGTCCTTATACCCCAGTGCAATAAAACCTGAGCTTTCCACAAAGCCCGCCAATGCCTCTGAAAGCATATTAAAAAATTCCATAGCTAGTAACCTCCATTTTCAATATTTTAGTTACTATAATTATTCAATAGTAAGAAGAACATCATCTGCATTTACAGAAGCACCTTTTGTAACACAGATTGAAGTTACTTTTCCGGCAACAGGTATAAATATTTCATTTTCCATTTTCATTGCCTCAAGCATAATTCCAAGCTGGTCTTTTTCAACTGTGTCTCCAACTTTAACTTTTATATCAGCAATTGTTCCTGCCATAGGAGCAAGAAGTTTGAAAGCATTTGCAGAAGCCTTTGGTGCTGGAGCTTTTGCAGCAACTGGTGCTGGTGCAGAAACTGGAGCAGAAGCCATTGGGGCACTTCCATCTCCTGCAACTTCTTCAACAGCAACATCATAAGTAACTCCATTTACAGTAACTCTAAAAATTCTCATATATAAAACCTCCAAAAAATACTATTATCAAATAAATATTAATATATATGTCTCTGTTGTTCTCTCCTTGAAGCATTTATCCATGAAGAACTCTTTTCTTTTCTTATAGAAACAACACGAAGTTTATCAGCAGAAGTTCCAAGACTTGCTGCTATTGATGCAGTTATAACAGCGATGAGAGCAAGGTCATCTTCAACTGTTTCAGTCTCCAAAATTGGCTCTTCAACTGGCTTTGGAGGTTCAACTGCTTTTTCTTGTTTTTTTGGTTTTTCTTTTCCTATGTATTTGAGAAGGCTTATTACAAAAGCTATAAGAGCAAGAGTTGCAAAAACTATCGCCATACCTATTATAGTTGTTCCCAAGCCTTCAAACATAACTGTTGACAATTTTAATTCCATCAGATTTCACCCCGCTTATATTGTGAAACTTGAATGTTTTTTAGCTGGTTTTCCTTCTCGCTTTGTTGCAAGCATTTCCAAAACAGCGCCAATACGTTTTCTTGTTGCAGAAGGCTCTATAATATCATCTATATAACCTCTCTTTGCAGCAAAATAAGGACTTGAGTTATTCTCTCTATATTTTTCAATAGCCTCTTCTCTTTGGGCACTATCACTGCCATACATAACATTTACAGCAGCAACAGGGTCCATAACAGAAACTTCAGCAGTAGGCCATGCAAAAACAACATCAGCACCAATATGCTTTGAATTCATAACAAGATATGGATTTCCAAAACCTTTTCTAATAATAACATTTATCTTAGGACAAGTTGCAGCAGCAAATCCTGCCATAAGTTTGGCTGTACTCTTTATTAAAGCTGTCTGTGAAACTTGAGCTTTATATCCTCCAACATCTGTTAAAGTTATTACAGGAATATTAAAAGCGTCACAGAATGAGAGGAATTTTAATGCTTTATCTGTTCCATGGTATGTAAGTTCATAGCTGTTATTTGAAATAATTCCTGCTGTATAACCATTAACACGTATAAATCCTTCTTTTATCTCTTTAGCGAAATTTTTCTGAACTTCTATGAATTCACCATTATCAGCAACAGCTTTTATAACAGCTCCCATATCAACAGCTTCATCATAATTTTCAGGAACTATTGTATTTAAAAATTCTTCTGTTCTGTTTATATCATCACCAGTTCCGAAGAAAGGAGCATCTTCCATATTGTTTGAAGGTACTATGTCAATGAGTTTTCTCATTTCAGAAATACAACTTTCTTCATCTTCACATACAAACTGAATAAGACCGTTTTCCTCTTTCAATGAAAGGTCGCCTTTTTTTCCTTCTTCTCCAGAAAGTGTATTAGGGCTTACCATAAAGAGCTTTGCATTTTTAGAAACTGCAAAAGTAAAATCTGAAAGAGCCGGTATAAATGAACTTGTTCCCATACAACCTCCCATAATAGCTGTAATCTGAGGAACAACACCTGAAGCCGCTGTCATAGCTTTAAAAATATCTCCGTAGGCTGAAAGAGCATCAACACTCTCTTGAACTCTCATACCTGATGAGTCTATAAATCCAACAACAGGGGTACCCATTTTCATGGCTTTTTCATAAATTCCACATATCTTCTTAGCGTGCATTTCACCCACAGAGCCACCCATAACAGTACTATCTTGAGAATACACAAACACAAGTCTGCCGAATATACTTCCGTAACCAGTAATAACTCCATCAGAAGGAGTATATTTTTCTACTGCATTAAAGTCAGTAGCTCTCTGATTTACAAAAGCTCCAAATTCAACAAATGTGTTGTCATCAAGAAGTTTTGCAATTCTCTCTCTTGCGTCAAACTTTCCTTCGCTGTGGAGTTTTTTCTTAAGTTCTTCTCCTCCACCAGCTTCAACAGTGCTTCTGCGGTTAAAAAGCTCATTTAATTTGTCTAAGTTTTCGCCCACAAGCTCATCTCCTTTTCATTGTCTAAATCTTTAACAATCAATTTTTTAAAATTAATGAATGTTTATTTTTAAAACAATACATAATAAATATTTTATACAACATTGTATATAATTTGTCAATAGTTTTTAAACATTAGTTACGAAAAATACTATGTAGATTTTTAGCACTTTTAAACTATAACAAATTTTTTGCTGTTAATTTTGTATATTTTACAAACGAAAAACTCTATCTTTGTTAAAAAAATGCTAAAAAAACAAAAAAATAAAAGCGGTATAAAATACCGCTTTTTATTATCAGTCAATTTTTGGAAGACTTGCAAAGCCTTTTTCAAGGTCTTCATCAGTTGGAATATAGTCTGTCATAGTTTTATTCATAAAACTTTCATAAGCTGTCATATCAAAATATCCTGTTCCTGTGAGACCAAAGAGTATAGTTTTAGCCTCACCTGTCTCTTTACATTTAAGAGCTTCATCAATAGCACCTTTTATGGCATGGGCAGACTCTGGAGCTGGAAGTATAGTTTCTTTCTTAGCAAAGAGAGTTGCAGCCTCAAAAACTTTAGTCTGCTCATATGAAACAGCCTCCATATATCCGTCATGATAAAGTTTTGAAAGTATAGGAGACATACCATGATAACGGAGACCACCTGCATGGTTTGCTGAAGGTATAAATCCAGAACCTAAAGTATACATTCTAGCCATAGGTGTCATTTTTCCTGTGTCACAGAAGTCATAAGCATATTTCCCCCTTGTAAGTGATGGACAAGAAGCTGGCTCAACAGCCACAATTCTAGGATTTGCTTTTCCTGTAAGTTTATCCTGCATAAATGGTCCTATAAGGCCACCAAGGTTTGAACCGCCTCCAGCACAACCAATTACAACATCTGGATACTCTCCAAGCATTTCCATAGCAATTTTTGTTTCAAGTCCAATTATAGATTGATGTAAAAGTACCTGATTTAATACAGAACCTAAGACATAACGACAATTAGGTGTTGTTGTTGCAGTTTCAACAGCCTCTGAAATAGCACAGCCAAGGCTACCTGTTGTATTTGGATTTTCTGCAAGAATTTTTCTTCCTGCAACTGTTGTATCACTAGGGCTGGCAATTACATTTCCACCAAATGTCTGTATAACAGCTTTTCTGAAAGGTTTCTGAATGTATGAACCCTTTACCATATATACAGTAAGGTCAAGACCAAAGTATGAACAAGCCTCTGAGAGAGCTGTTCCCCACTGTCCTGCACCTGTCTCAGTTGTCACAGATGTAAGCCCCTCTTTTTTTGCATAGTAAGCCTGTGCAATGGCAGAGTTAAGTTTGTGACTTCCTGATGTGTTATTTCCTTCAAATTTATAATATATTTTAGCCGGTGTATCCAATGCTTTTTCAAGGTTGTATGCTCTTATAAGAGGTGATGGACGATAAACTTTATACATCTCCTGAACTTCTTCTGGAATATCTATATATCTTGTTGTTCCATCAAGCTCCTGTTTTGCTAACTCCTCGCAGAATACAGGCTTAAGGTCATCTATTGTTACAGGTTTCAATGTAGCAGGATTTAAAAGAGGGTCTGGTTGTTCTTTCATATCTGCTCTAAGATTATACCATTGTTTAGGAATTTGCTCCTCTGATAAATAAAGTCTATGTGGAATTTTAGCCATAATAAATTCTCCTCTCATCTTATACTTACTTTTCTAAAAATATCACAGTAATAAAAAAAGCCCATGTCTCTAAAATTTAAAGAGACAAAGGCTAAAACTCTGCGGTACCACTCTTTTTGATTTCTTAAAAAAATCCTCTCACTCTACATCTTTTTATAAAAAATGCACTTCCTTTATAACGGGTGAAGTTCCCGTCAAAGACTACTTTAAAAAATTTCGCCCTTGCCCTCATAAGTCCATTCAAAGTATCCTACTGTACCGAATTTCCATCATCATCGGCTCTCTTTGACAGCTTGATAAATCTACTACTCTCAATCATCGGTTTGTTTTATTATACACACCTGGTGGACATTTGTCAATCATTTAATTACAAGAAATATCCAACCCAACAGATAAAACTCTAACATCAAGGCTTTTACTCATCTCAAATCTAGCATCATATGAAGTACAATGTCCCGGATAAAATTCTTTTATATTACAAGATTTAAGATACTCTATTGTTTTGTAAAGCTGTTCATTTTTAGGTATAAGATGAAAACCTCCAATTATACCTATTACATTTTCCTCATCTGAAACCTCCTTAGCCTGTTCAACGATATTACATATACCGCTGTGAGAACAACCTGTTATTATATATATGCCCTCACTATTTTTATAAACCATAGCAGAGTCATCATATATAAAGTCATCATGTTTTACACCATTATGAACAGTCTCACCAAGAGGTTTTTTATTTTCAAAATCAAATCTTCTCTTTATTTCTCCCAAATATGTTATGTTCTCGCTAAGTTTATAAGGTTCTCTTGTCATTGTGAGTTTAAAATATTTTTTAACCTCGTCAACAGTTGTATTTATACCTATATCCCTTCCATCTTCATTTTTTTCATCAAATAAAAGGGGATGTACAACCATTTCAGGCATATTTTTTGTATCTTTAATTTTATCTATAAAATGCTGAAGTCCCCAAGTGTGGTCATAATGACCATGAGAAAAAACTATTTTATTTGCAGTAGTAACATCAATACCCATTTTCTCTGCATTTTTTATAAAAACATCAGTTTTTCCCATATCCATAAGTATTTTTGTACCGTCATTATCCTCTACAAAATATGAAGCACCATGCTCACCACAAAAAGGTGTACTGTATGGTACATAATTATCAGTAAGAACTCTAATTCTCAATTTTAACCCCTCTTTCATTGACCAAGAATATTAAATATTTTATAATTATATAATAACATAATAAAAAATTGGAGGGAATAAAAATGGAAAAAGCAAAAGTTTATTATACTGACATGCACACAACTTTCAGAGAAAATCTTCTCCAGAAAATCCAAAGACTTATGAAGTCCGCCGGAATAGAAACAATAGATTTTGACAAAAAGTATGTGGCAATAAAAATTCATTTTGGCGAACCGGGAAATCTTGCATATCTTCGTCCAAACTATGCGAAGGCTGTTGCTGATGTTATAAAGAGCCTTGGAGGAAGACCTTTCCTCACAGATTGTAACACTCTCTATGTTGGAAGACGTAAAAACGCCCTTGACCATATTGATGCAGCTTACGAAAACGGATATTCACCTTTCTCAACAGGCTGTCATGTTATAATTGCAGACGGTCTTAAAGGAACTGATGAAGCTTATGTTCCAGTTCCAGACGGGGAATATGTAAAAGAGGCAAAAATCGGTCGTGCAATAATGGACGCAGATATTGTTATATCTTTAAATCACTTTAAAGGTCATGAAGCAACAGGTTTTGGTGGAGCTATAAAAAATCTTGGTATGGGCTGTGGCTCAAGAGCAGGAAAAATGGAAATGCATAACGCCGGAAAACCTTACGTAAAAGAAAGCAAATGTATTGGTTGTGGTTCATGTATAAGAAATTGTGCTCACAGTGCTATAACAATAACAGATAAAAAAGCCTCCATAAATACAGATAAATGTCTTGGTTGTGGACGTTGTGTAGGTGTCTGTCCAGTTGATGCAATAAAAACATTAAACGATGAGTCAAACGACATTTTAAACTGCAAAATGGCAGAATACACAGCGGCAGTAATAAGAAATCGTCCAAACTTCCATATAAGTCTTGTTATAGACGTTTCTCCTTATTGCGATTGTCATGCTGAAAATGATACACCTATTGTTCCTGATGTTGGAATGTTTGCTTCCTTCGACCCAGTAGCTTTAGATAGAGCTTGTGCCGATGCTGTAAATAATCAGCCTGTAACACCAGGAAGTCGTCTTGATATTTCAGAACATATTCATGGTGACCATTTCTGTGACAGTCACCCAGAAACTAACTGGAAAACACAGCTTAGTCATGCCGAAAAACTTGGTCTTGGTACTCAGGAATATGAACTTATTAAAATATGATAAAATAAAAAGTGCTGACAATAGTCAGCACTTTTTTAAGCCATAAAATTTGTAAATGCAAAATATAAAAGTACAATAATACCAAGTATAATTCTATACCAACCAAAAACCTTAAAGTCGTTTTTCTTTATGTAGCTCATAAGGAAACGTATTGCAATTATAGAAACAATAAAAGCAACAACCATACCTGTCAAAAGTATTCCTATTTCATTTCCTGTCATAACTTGACCGTCCATAAAAAATTTAACCATTTTTAAAGCACTAGCGCCAAACATGGCAGGTATTGCAAGGAAAAATGTAAATTCAGCAGCAACAGTTCTTGAAACTCCAAGCATAAGAGCACCAACTATTGTTGCACCGGAACGAGATGTTCCCGGAAATACTGCCGCTATAAGCTGAAAAACACCTATAACAAAAGCAAGTTTATAATTTATCTTTTCTATACTTCTAACTCTTGGTCTTTGATTTTTATTGTTATTTTCAATAACTATAAAAAGCACACCAAATATAATAAGCATAATTGCAACAGTAACATAGTTATAGAAAAGGGCTGTAAACACATCATCAAAAAGTATACCTATAACTCCCGCAGGTATTGAGGCAACAAGTATTTTAAGCCACATTGATATTTTATCCATATCCCAATGGAAACCATCTTTAAATGAAAAAGGAATAAGCCTTCCCCAATACATAACAACAACAGCCAAAATAGCACCCAGCTGTATTACAACAAAAAACATATCTTTAAAGGCATCTGTTGTGTTAAGTACAAGGAATTCATCAACAAGTATCATATGACCTGTACTACTTATAGGAAGCCATTCTGTTATACCTTCAACAATACCAAGAATTATTGCCTTTATAAATTCTATAATCTCCAAAAAAACACCCTCCTTTTAAATTTGAAAAATGCCATACATCTATGAACTCATAAACGTATGGCAACATAATTTTTATATTTAAAATCTGTGCACCTGCTTTTGACAGTTCAGACCAGGCGTAACCAATCTCAGCGACTCAGACTAAGCGACCTTGCGGCACACAACAGGGGCTGCTTAGTGCTGCTTCCTTCCGGACCTGACACGGTTCACAGGTTGCTGTTGCACAAGACTCAGCCCTCAACACCACCTTGAAAGGGCAGACCCTCACCTGAAAAAGCCTAGAGCAGGCATCACCCTCTCTATAGCGGATTGAGAGTACAGGGCACCGCTACCTCCCCAGCTAGCACAGAAATTTTATAAACTTTAGTAACGCTAATAAGTATAACTGTTTTAAGTCCTTCTGTCAACATAATTAATGTTACAGTCTTTGACAAATTGAATTATTATCTTTTATATATCCAATCTCTGCTATTGTCACACAATAATTGTATATCATTAAAAAGCCTTGATGTGTGAAAACCGTCAGCAACAGCATGATGAATATACATAGCAAGAGGAACTTTTATTTTTTCACTCTCATTAAAATACTTTCCAAATGTAAAAACAGGAATAAGCATAGGAGCATCAACAGGAGCATCTATACTATACCCTGAAAATGTTATCCATGGAACACATGATATAGGGCAAGTATTAGGAGGAAAATCCTCTCTGGCCTTTATTTTATGGACATCTTTATATTTTTCCATATCTTTCAAAGTTTCATCATAAAATACAGAAAAATCATCACTGTACTCACTCCATATGTCAGAGAAAGTCTCTGTATCTTTGTGAAATATAGTGTATGTTGGAACAACATAATCCCAATATCCCAAATTACCATCTTTGTCTTTGGCCATTCTAAATTCTTTATGGCTATTTACAGTTTTTAAAATAGCATACATAAAAGCATTAAAAAACTTTACATTTCTATCTTTACATACAGAAAGAAGCTCTGTGACATCAATATTTACAGTCATACTGTATCTACATTTAAGGAAATTGATATAATAGTTATAATAATCTTTTCTTTCCCAATTTTCAAAGTCTATACTATTAAACACAGCCACATTTCTCATCTTCTTTCTTCTCTTTCTTTTCTTTCATTCTTTTTCTGAATTCTCTAAAAAATGTACTCATAATACTGCTACATTCTTCCAAAAGAACTCCCTCTGTAACATCAACTTGATGATTAAGCATAGGCTCATTTAACACATCTAATACAGAACCAGCACAGCCGGCTTTTTTATTTCTTGTGCCAAAAACAACTCTAGGAATTCTAGCTTGAACAATAGCACCAGCACACATAGGACAAGGCTCAACAGTGACATATAAAGTACAATCCTCAAGTCTCCAGTCTCCAACAATTTCAGAAGACTTATTTATAATCTCAATTTCAGCATGACAAAGAGGATTTTTCATTGTATTTCTTTTATTATAGCCTCTAGCTATTATTTCCCCATTTCTGACCATAACAGCCCCTATTGGCACTTCATCTATCTGAAAGGCTTTTTCCGCCTCCAAAAGAGCCTCTCTCATATAGTATTCATCATTCATAATTTATATTACACCTCAAAATCACTGCTGTATACACATAGATTGTTTTACATTTTCACCAAAGAATATTTTTATATAGTCGTCTTTTCCATCTCCGTCAAAATCTGCTGGATAAAGATTATTTCCATATTCAATATCTTCATTACTTGTAACAAGTCCTGTTTTTGAAAGTATATACCTTACAGCTGTACCAGTAGTATCACTTACATATATTTCTTTTATACCATCATTATTAAGGTCTCCTGAATATATGTATCCAGTATAGTTTTCAACTGTTATATGAGTGCGCCATATATTTATATATCCCATAAGGCTTTTTCTGTACATATAAAGGTCAAAACCATCTGTCATAATATATTCTTTTGTACCATCGCCGTCAAGGTCTGTAATATGAACATGGTTAGCAGTGTGACCTAATCTATACTGTTCAAATTTCACCCAGCCAGTTTCACTTTTTTGATAGTATTCAATGTTTTCACCAGCAAATATAGCAAGATTTCCTTCATCTTCAAAAATATAATTGCAACTACTGTTTTCAAGAAGCATTTCCTCGCCGGTTTTTCCAAAAGAGTCATTTAAAAATACAACTTTCTTTGATACAGTGTATGTATTTTCACTTTCATCATCAGAAGCATCAATTCTCTCTCCCATAATTACAGCAGCACCAGAAACAACTCCGTTATTTTCCAAAAATGTTGCTGAAAGAGGAACAAGTCCTTCTGATGTGAGATACACAGATTTGTATTTTATAAGTCTATCATTTGCATATTTATATATATGCATATAATTTCCATTTACAGAAAGTGCAATAAATTTTCCGTCAGAACTATGGGAAGTATCGGAAAATCCTGTGGACTCTACAAAAGACCTATATTCTTTAAAATCAGCCATTTTTTCATCGCTTTCATAACCTTCAAAAGCTGGTGAATTTACAAATACATTTCTTGTGTTAAAACTGTAAATATCATCACCATTAGATGATGTATAGTATGCACCGGAAAGTTTTCCACTGTTAAAATAGTAATATCCTCTACCGGCATAATCTCCATTAAAATGCTGTAAGTTTAAAGTTGCAACAACACAGCTTTCTCCTGCATACCGTTTAAGATTAAGTCCTATATCATCAGAGGCCTCAAAAGCAGGTATATTTTCATCTGTATTTTCAGGCACAGAAGATGAAAAGAACTCTACTGTTGTATCATCATATCTCCAGTAGTAATCATACATAAGATTATATATCTGTTCTTTATACTTTTCTTTATCATCAAAACTTATAGTAAAAGTATCATCATCAGAATTTCCTCCTATATTACATCCTGTCAACATAAATACAGCAGTCAATATAATAAGTAGTTTTTTCATTAGCATAAATAATCAGCACCCCTAAATAGAGTAAAATTTATATACTGATTATAGCATAAAAAATAAAAGTGTGCTTTCTAAATTTCAAAAAAGAAGTTTTGTAGCATAAAAAGCGGCTATAATGCCAAAAAGATTTGATATCAAAGCTCCTGCAAGAGTATATCTTGTTTTTCTTATATTAACATGTAAAAAATAAAGGGACATAGTATAAAAAACAGTCTCCGTACAACTCATCATAACAGAAGCAAGACGTCCCATAAAAGAATCAGGGCCATATGTACCAAAAATGTCAGTCAAAAGACCTGTTGCCGCTGATGATGATACAAGTCTCATAAGACATAAAGGTATAAGCTCCGATGGAAAACCTGTAAATTCTGTTATAGGTTTAAAACAATTTGCAATTATATCAAGAAGACCTGAAACCCTAAGAACATAAACAGATGTCATAAGAGCTATGAGTGTAGGTGCAATATCAAAAACTGTTGATATTCCTTTTTTAGCACCATCAATAAATGTTTCATATATAGATATACCTTTTGATGCACCAAAAAGAACTGTTGAAAAAACTATTATTGGTATAATTAAGTTTGAAATTATAATTAGTTTTTCCATGATTTATTCTTTCCCCCCATAATTTTTGCAAATATAACTCCAGCCATTGTAGAAACAACAGTAGCTATTATTCCTGCAAATATAATTTCCGAAGGATTTTGTGACATATACTGACTTCTGTATGCTACAATGTTCATTGTCACAAGTTGCAAAGAAGAAGTGTTCACTATCATAAACATACACATTTCATCACTGGCAACATCACTTTTTTTATTCATTTTTGAAAGTTCCTCCATAGCAAGAAGTCCAGCCGGTGTAGCAGCCCAACCCAAACCAAAAAAATTAGCTGTAAAGTTCGCAGCTATATACTCTCTAGCAACGCTATTTTGAGGTATTTTAGGGAAAAGATATGTAAGTATTCCTCCAAGTTTTTTTGATATTCCTTTTATCATTCCACTTTTTTCAGCTATTTCCATTATGCCTGTCCATATAGAAATAACACCTACCATTGTAATACAAAGAGATACTGCATCTTTACCTCCATTAAGAAGTGCATCAGTAATAAGGTGACTTTTTCCATTTATTACCGAAAAAACTATACCACATATTATAAAGCTACCCCAGATAAAATTTAGCATATTTTTATCACTCCTATATATAATACATTAAAATTTATGCAACTTATCATATCTTTATACTTTTTTTATTAAAATTTTTTTGACATTTTTTCCGAAATATTGACTTTTAAATAGAATTATGTTATGTTTAAAGCGTTTAATTGGTTTTAGGTAAATTTTTTAGGAGGTTTTTTATGAAATCAACTGGGATTGTAAGAAAGGTAGACGAACTTGGCAGAGTTGTTTTACCAATCGAACTCCGAAGAAATCTCAACATAAATGAAAAGGATGCCCTTGAAATTTTTGTTGACGATGAAAAAGTAATACTCAAAAAGTATGAGCCTGCCGACATTTTCACTGGTAGCATGGACGACCTTATAGATTATAAAGGTAAAAAAGTTTCCAAAGCTTCCATAATAGAAATGGCGAAAATAGCTGGTCTTGACATTAAATAATATGTCTTAAAAGCTAATATAAAGTCTTACATTGTATAATATATTAAAAATTATACATTGTAAGACTTTATTTTTTTGAATAGAAAAATTTTTTATTAACTATGAAACTTTTTAAATACTCTCTATGTCTAATAGTTATAAAAACAAAATAATATATCTAAAAAATTTAAAAGAGGTGGCTAATTATGAAAAAGACTATAAAAACTATAATAGCAACATTACTTGTAGCATCTTTTATGTGTGTTCCAGCTATGGCAGAAGTAAAAGGAACAGTTTTAAATGAAACAGGAACAAAATATACAATAAACGCCGCTAAACCTAATTTTGAAGGATTTGAATTTGCAAAATATCTCAATACAGAAATTGAAAAAAATATAAACACAGGAATTGCCTCAACAAAAGAAACTGGTGCAGAACTTTCAAAAATTGAAAACTCTGCATTGAGTGCAGAGTACATTTCATTCTATGATGTACACACAGCAGGAGATATTATATCCGTTGTTACAACAAACTATGTTTATAGTGGAGGAGCTCACGGAATAACTGTATTAAAATCATATACTGGTTTTAAAGATAGCACAGAACCTCTCACAATTGATAAACTCTTTAAAGATGACAGAAACTCTATTTCTGTATTAAAAGAAAAAATAAACAGCCAGATAACAGCTAATACAGAAGGAATTTATTTTGAAACAGCAAAAGACACTGTAAATGCAAAAGAAACATTTGATTATTATATTGACGGAAGTGATATAGTAATATACTTCTCACCTTATGAAATAGCTCCTTATGCAGCAGGAATTCCAGAGTTTAGAATAGCCCTTAATGATGTAAAAGATATATTAAAACCTGAAGTTGCTGAAAACCTTGCAAAAGGCGAGAAACTTGGAACAGTAAGACTTAATGGTGAAACATCAGAAATATCATCACAGATAATAAATAAAGACGGAGAAACACTTATACCTTTAAGAGCAGTATGTGACTCTATTGGAGTAGAAATAGGCTGGGCTCCTGAAACAGGTGCAACAGTTGACGGAACACCAATAAAAAGCGTAGAACTTGTTAATGGTGTTTCATATATAGAAGCAAAAGAATTTTCAACAGATGTATCAAACAAAGTATATGTAAACTATATTGGTGATACTCTTAGAATGTATAAATAAAAGTATTTAATATAATTTTAAATCCCCATTAAAATTGATTGAAAAAAAATACGGTACAGATTTCTGTACCGTATTTTTATATTTATTTAAGTTTTTCAATTTTTGCAATAAGTTCTGATTTTGGAACTGCTCCAACAGTAGTGTCAACAACCTGACCATTTTTGAAGAACATTATTGTAGGCACTGCCATTACTTTATACTGCTGTGCAAGCTCAGGAGACTCATCAATATTAACTTTTAACACTTTACAGCTGTCTTTGCACTCCTCAGCAACACTTTCAACGATAGGCCCTACCATTTTACAAGGACCACACCATACAGCAAAGAAATCTATCATAACTAATTTATCACTTTTTAAAACTTCATTTTCAAATTCAGCAGATGTTATATTAATCATTGTAATTCCTCCCTCTAACTAAATATATATAATATTTCTTTTCTATGACTGTATTATATCACATACATTATCGAATTACAATAGTTATTTAATAATAATGATTATTATTTAATAACTTTCTATATCTATTATATGAGGTTTATAAACTTTCTTTAAAGCCTTTCTACATAAAACATCAAACTGTTCTGTATAGTCACTTACATAAAAAATGTGGTGATTTTCCTCTGTACCATCATTAAGCATATTATTTTCAGTAAGAAAATTTTTAACAGTAAGAGCAGTAGCCTTTGCAGGGTCAACAAGTTTAACATTATCACCTACAACATCGCCTATACATTTTTTTAAAAGAGGATAATGAGTACAACCAAGAACAAGAGAGTCAATGCCCTCTTTTAAAAGCTCAGAGAGATATTTTTCAGCAGTAAGCTTTGTAATCTCATTATTAGTCCAATCCTCCTCAACAAGAGGAACAAATAAAGGACAAGCCTTTGAAAAAACCTCTATGGAGCTGTCAGCTTCACATATAAGTTTTTTATATGCATTAGTTCTTACAGTTCCCACAGTACCTATTATGCCCACTTTTTTATTTTTTGTTGCTTTCACAGCTTCAGAAGCTCCCGGAACAACAACGCCAAAAATAGGAAGGTCAAATGTCTCTTTAAGCTCCTCAAGACTATTAGAGCTGGCAGTATTACAAGCAATAATTACAGCTTTAACATCTTTTGTCTTTAAAAATCTTACTATCTGTTTTGAAAATCTTGTAACAGTCTCCTTTGATTTGCTTCCATAGGGAAGTCTTGCTGTATCTCCAAAATAAACTATATTTTCGTTACCAAGAACCTTTATAACCTGTTTTGCAACAGTAAGACCACCAACTCCGGAATCAAAAATACCTATCGGTCTGTTATCCATTTCTATACCTCCAGTATTATTATCCTCTTATACCGTTATCTCTACTGAGAGCTAACTCTATAAGCTCATCAATAAGTTCTTTTTTAGGAAGTCCAGCTTCCTCCCAAAGCATAGGATACATACTTATTGAAGTAAATCCCGGAAGTGTATTAAGCTCATTAAATATTATTTTTTCGCTTTCTCTATCCATAAAGAAATCTATTCTTGATATTCCTGAACCATCAACAGCTTTAAACACTTTTTTTGCAAGACTTCTTATTTCTTCCTCTTTTTCAGCTGGTATTGGAGCAGGTATAACAGTTTTTGAGTCTGGATTATTATATTTAGCATCAAAATCATAGAATTCAGCGTCAGCAGCAGAGAGAATTTCACCTACTCTTGTAACTTTTATATCTTCATTACCAAGAACAGCACACTCAAGTTCTCTACCGTTTACAAATTCCTCTATAACTATTTTTCTATCATATCTAGCAGCTTCTTTTAAGCCCTTTAAAAGTTCATCTCTGTTTGTAGCCTTTGAAATACCAACAGATGAACCAGCATTTGAAGGTTTTATGAATAAAGGATAGCCTATTTCTTTTTCAATTCTTTTAAGTGTATCTTCTTTTTCAATATCAGAAGCAAACACCCATGTGTAATTAGCCTGTGGAATACCTGCGTCTTTACAGATTATTTTTGTATAAACTTTATCCATACTTACAGATGAAGCTAAAACTCCACAACCTACATAAGGAATTTTTGCAAGCTCTAAAAGTCCCTGTATAGTTCCGTCTTCTCCCCAAGCACCATGAAGTACAGGGAAAACAACATCAACAGGTATTATTTTTGCTTTGTCTCCCACAATTTTTATAATACCTTTCATTCCAGCATCAGGACTTAAAACAGCAGGTGTGCCGTATTTCTCCCAATCACCATTTTTTATATTTTCAACAGGCCCATTATATATAAGCCATTTACCTTCTTTTGTTATACCAACAGGAATTATAAAATATTTTTCACTGTCCATATTTGAAATAATTGTTGTTGCAGATACTAAGGATACAGAATGTTCAGAAGACTGTCCTCCAAAAAGTACTGCTACTGTCTTTTTATTCAAAAGAATCCCCTCTTTTCTCTATATTAAAAAAGTATAATTATCAAATGGAAAATCTAAACCATTATTTTAATTATATTCACTTGGGTATCTCTTGACAACAGAATTAGTTAAAAATGTGACCTTATATTTATTTATCGCTGTTTGTCACAAAATCATTTTTGTTATACTTGCTCTCTTGCCATAATTCAACTATTTTAAACTTTATTTTAGGCACAATACTGTTACTTTTTTTAGCTGTTACAATATTATATTCCTCATTATCAAGTGCATTTTTAAGGTTAATCATTCCCTGACTTCCTGTGCTTTTACAACTATCATCATTAAAACACATTGAAGGAAACATCACACACCACCAATTATTCCCTTTTGCCTCTCCAATCTCAACTCTAAGTCCCAAATACTCTCCCGCAGGAAAAACAACATCACCATATTCCTTATAGGGAAAAATATCTCTACTCAAAAATACTTTTGAAGTATAATCACTATTATTTTCAATAAGTGTGTTTTTTACTATCTCATCTATTCCCTCCATATTACTGTTTAAAACATCAATAAATTCATCTCTTGTATTACAATCAAAATTTTCTGTATATTTTAAAAGTGCATCTCTAACTTTATATTTAAGCTCTATATCTTCACTTGAATTACTGTTAGCCAAAACATGAAATCTTACAACTTTTTCAGCAATATTTTTTTGAATATTTTCGCTGTATGTATATGTTGAATACAACGAAAACATAAAAGCTACAATAAATCCTGCCAAAATTGAAAGTATCAATCTTTCTTTTTCTCTTTTTAATATTTCAACAGTATATAAAAAATAAAAATACAATTTTTTCATTAAATATCACCTCAATATGAGTATTAACATATTTGATGATATTTTATACATCAACCGCCCATTCCTGTACTTTTTATTTTCAAATCACAATCTATATTAAAATTCATACTATAAAAAGATTTTTCTTCACCATATTTATAATACAAATCTTTATTGTGTTTCTTTAATCTATTTGAAAATCCAAGAGGGTCTTCCATACATTCATATTTAAGGAAATCTATATATTTTAATATATTGTCCTCAATCATATTTTCAAAATCTTTTTCCATGCTTTCTATTTCTTCACTACTATAAAGTCCGTCAATACTTCCCCTTGCCTCTATATCTATATTACAAGTTATATAACCATTTTTTTCATTAAAATCATACTTACAATAGTTATCAATAACGCTTAAAGTATCTCCATTACTATTTACAATAACAGCCCCCTCAGCCTTATTTTTAAGCCAAATACCACTCATTATATAGTCTTCTGAAATAACTCCCTTAAAGCCTTTTTCCCCTGTCAAAAGACCTCCTCCGATTTTTAAATCATTATCATCAAATGATATTAAAGGCAGTACAACACTTTTATTCTGTCTTAAATCTATCATAAGACTTTCAAGCTCTGTTTTTTCTGTAAAAGATGTTTTCTCAGCAGAATTTTTATAAAAATCATATATATATACTCCTGATGATAATTCATTTTCACTTATAATAGAAATCAAATCTTGAGATTTACTTTCTGTCCCAAGTATAACCGTTTTTACACTCACATCTCTGTTACTTTCCAACTGGCTTAAAACATTAAAAAACAGCTGGTAATCCTCAACTATACTTTTACTAAAAACCACATTTTTAAGTTGACCTAAATACAAAAGTTTATTTGTGTAGCTATCACCTTTATTTATAGCCTCTAAAATGCTATCCCCAGAAACTTTTATAATATCTCCTCCCGATGTTCCTGCACCTTTATCTGAAAGGCTTGCTGTTACAAAAGAAAACTCATATTTATTTTCAACGCCCTTATCAACACCCATTGTTATAACATATCCTCTGTCTTCTGCCTCAATTTTATCCATACAACCACAGAGAGTAAAAGAATATATCAAAACACAAAACAGCAAAACAATAAACTTTCTCAATGTTTTTTCCTCCTATCAATAATGCAATATATGGCAAGAATAAAAGGCAGTAAAACTCCAAAAACAATGCCACCAAATATATTTACACTGTAAAACCACTCAAGAGTTTTTGTTATATTTGAAGGAATAAAACAGAAAGTAAAAATAATTATAGAATAAATTATTTTAAAAAATTTGTTTTTGTTGAATGTGATTCCAAATATAAAAGATGAGTTTATAAAAACAAAAGCTGATGCTATAACAGCCCAAATGACAAATATAAACTGTCTCTCTATAAATGCCCCAGGTATTTCAACAGTATCAAGCATTATTATTACAGGAAAAAGTTTTGATGAAGCCGTTTCAGCTCCAAATCTGGTTATTGTAAAGAAATATACTACACTGGTACATATTCCCAAAAATAATATAGAAATAACAATACTTCTAACATTTTTAATTTTATTTACAAAAGAATACTCCATAAAAATATTCTCTATTCCAAAAAAAATACATAGACTGACAATAAAACCTTGTACTATATTTTGATTTTTAATATCAATAATAGGCAATATATTTGTATAGTCTGTGTCAGTTACGGCAGGAGCAAATATAATTAAAATAGGTATAAAAGCAGTTATAAAAATAATCTCTCCAAGTCGTCCAAAACCTTCAATTCCACCTTTAAGGGAATATAAACACAAAATTATTATAATGCCCCCTGTAAGGCTTATATGGGTTTTAAAAAGGGTAGTTTCTCTTATAACCTCACAAAGTATTCTAAGCATAAGACCACCAGAAACCAATATTTTAATAGTCATTAAAAAATAAATTATATTTCCAAAATATTTTCCAAAGAGAGACTCAACTATATTTTTAAAATTTCCTTTTTTAGACTTTTCAAAGGCATTAAGACAAAAGGCAACAAACAAAGATACAATAATAGAAGTCAAAGCAATAATAATAAAACCACTATTTCCCCCAGTATTAGCAAGAAATCTTGGTAAAACTGTAAAACATGAAGCAAAACCACTTATAAATATAAGTACCTGTATTTGTCGCACTGATATTTTATTATTGGAAGAAAACATTTATTTTTCCTCCTTTCCACTTTGTCTAACTCTATTATCTCTCTTTGCATAGACAGGACGTTTTTTAAGCATAAACAAAGGCAATCTAAAAATACTGTCTTTCAAATCACTGTAATCATTTTCAGATGATGAGCAGAAAGGATATAAATAAGGTATACCAAAGCTCTCCATAGATGATAAATGTATTATTAAAATGAGTATTCCTGCCCAAAAACCGAAAAGTCCAAAGAAGGATGATAAAAATATAACTATATACTTAAATATCCTTATACCGGCTGTAAATGATGTATTAGGCACAATATAAGTACATATGGCAGTCAAAGCAGATACAATTATTATTACAGGGCTTACAATACCAGCTTCAACAGCTGCTTGACCTATTATTATGCCTCCAGCAATACCTATTGTAGAGCTTACGGGTGAAGGAAGTCTCACACCAGCCTCCACAAGAAGTTCAAAGGCAATCTCCATTACAAGTATTTCTGCCGCTGTGGGAAAAGGCACATTTTGCCGACTTCCGGCAATTTTTAAAGCCAAAGACACAGGCAACATAGAGGGATTATAAACAGCAAGGGCAATAAAAAGCCCCGGCAATGAAACAGCTATAAAAGCCCCAATATATCTCATAAATCTTATAAAACTCATTATCTCCCAACGCTCGTAATAATCATCAGCTGACTGAAAAAACTCATTTAGGGGAGCAGGTAAAAGTATTACATAGGGTGAATTATCCACAACAAGGGCAACTCTACCTGAAAGAAGTGATGAAGCTGTTTTATCTGGTCTTTCAGTAATTTGAATTTGAGGAAAGGGACTTTTATAATTTTTTTCAATAAGCTGTTCCATGTATCCGCTATCATAAACCCCATCAATATCAACATTCTCAATGGACTTTTCAATGCTTTTAAGTATTTCTTTATTTACAATACCCTCCATATACATAAGAGCCATATCTGTTTTTGTTTTCCTTCCCACTTTCATTCTTTTAAGTTTAAGACGGGAGTCTTTTATCCTTCTTCTGATAAGTACAATATTTATAGCCATAGCCTCATTAAAAGCATCTTTAGGACCTAAAACTGAAATTTCAGTTTGGACAGTTCCAACACCTCTAGTAGGAAAGCCTTTTGTAGAGGCCTGAATGGCAGAGTTTGCACCATCACATAATATAACAGTATCTCCTGACAATACAGCGGTTACAATATCATCAAAAGTATATATTTTAGTGACATCTTTAACAGATACAACCTCAAGAAGGCTTTTTTCAATAAAACTATCCCCCTCCCCCCTCATATCAGACCTATTCATAAGATTTGTAAGTATAGACTCCTCAACAGCAACATTATTTATAATATTATCAACATACACAAGACACATATTACAACCTGCAAAGAAATCTCTATAAACAATATCTCCACAATCAGAGAAAATATATTTAATATAGTCAATATTATATTTAAGGCTATTAGAAAGTTTTTTATCCATAAAAAAATCACTCCTTTGAAAATATTGTTTTCCAAAAGAGTGATTTTATTCAAATTTTAGTTCTGAGTTGAAGAAGCTGATGAAGCACCTGAAAGAAGACAAGTGTTATCAAGCATAAATTTATTTACATCATGTGTAAGAGTGTTTTGTTCAAGAGCAATTTCAGCCTGAGTAATAGCAAGTTCTGCACTGTCAAGCTGTAATTTTGTAATATTACCTACCTGATAATTAACTTTGGCAGTTTCATAATCAGCTTTAGCCTGAGCAAGTTTATTTTCAAGAACTTTTCTTTCAGACTCAGTATTCTGTAAGCCTATATAAGCATTTTTAATACTGTTTTCTTTAGCTTTTACACTATCAGCATAATTTCTCTCTGCAGTTTTAACATCAAGTTTCTGTTTATCATAGTCAGTTCCGTTTCCTGTATCAATAAAAAGATTAAGACCGAAAGAAGCTGAATCAACGTTTTGTTTTTCCATCTGTAAAGCTAAATCAGTTTTAATTTTAGTATTTACAAAAGCGTCCATATCTGTAATTTTTTCAACAGGTTCATACTCAACATTGTATTCTATCTTAAATTCTTCATTTTCATCAATACCAAGAAGTTTTGCGAAAGAATTATATTCCTGTTCCATAGACATTTCAAGCTGTTTAATCTGCTGTTCCTGATTAGCAACTTCTTTCATAGATTTTTCATAGTCATTCCAGCTTACCATCCCAAGGCGATACATTGTACTTGTTTGAGAAAGCTGTTCTTTTGCAAGCTCTAAACTTTCCTTAGCAAGTTCATAATTCTGTTCGAGAACAGAAATTGTTGTCATTTCACCTTTTACACCGGCTTCAATTGAAAGGTCAGTGAGCTCTTGTGTAAGTCTAAGACTTTTTTGTTGTGTATTAAGACTATTTACAGCAGAAAGCTGTTGAAATCTAGCAGCAGTAACAAGATAATTGCTTCCGTCATCAGGTAACATAGGATAATTTGAACCGGCAAACATAAGAGATTTAGTATCATTTATATAGTCAAGAGTATCTGAAATCTGTTTAAGGCTTGAGTTTTCTTTAGTTGCAAGTTCTATTGCCTCTTCATAAGTTATAACTCTAACACCATTATCATTTTCAATGTTTTCAGTACTTTCGACTTTTTCACCGGCAAAAACATTTGCTGTCATAAGTGCAGATACAAGCACACATGACAGAATAGCTCTAAAATTTTTAATACTTCGTTTCATCTGGCATTTCATCTCTTTCTTTTAATATTATTTTGTAAAATTAATTGTTGTAGTAGTCTTTTCTCCAGCTTTTACAGTTACAAGGTCAATAGACATTTCTTTATAATCCTCAGGAACAAGCTCAAATGTGAGATATCCTTCAACTTTGTCATCTTTCTTTATGTTGTTGTACCATTTTGCATCAAGTAAAGAGTTTCTACTTGTGATTTCATATTTTTCACCATCAACAGTGAGAACACACTCATCTTGGTCAAGCTGAATATTTTCACTCTGTTTATTTTCTATTGTCAAATAGAGAGTTGATTTATTAGCGTCTTTACTTCTTATAAAGCCTGTAAGAGTAACTTCAAAGTCAGAAGTTCTTTTTGTTACAGGAAGTTCAGAGTATACTGTTCCGTCAACACTGTCACCTTTGTCAACATAAACAATTTTTTCAACTTCTCTTACAACTTCTTTAATTTTATCCTCAGGATAATCTACAATAACCATATTGCCATAAGCATTCCACTCAACATTACAGCCAAGCATCTCACCAATATATCTTACAGGAACATAAGTATATCCGTTATAGTTTATAGGTGACATACTTTTTGGAGCATAAGAAACTTCTCCGTCAATTTTAAAACCAATGTCAGGTTTTAAAGTACCAACAACAACAGTATCAGCACCTATCGCAGTACCTATTGTAGCAGTACACAAAGCACCTGCTATAAATCCAAAAACAGCTGATTTTATTTTCATAATAATTCCTCCTTAAAATTATACGAAACAAAGCATAAAAATCTTCATATTTTTTTGTATCTGTATTAATTATACAATAAAAATATGCCTGTTTTAAGGCATTATAATATATTGTAATGTTTTTGTAAGGATTTTAGATTTTTAGAAAAATAAAAAGGAAGCCCCAAAAGGGGCCTCCCTGACAAACTCTAATATTCGTGTGTTTCTGCCGGAATGTGAATATCAGTTGTTATTTTTAAGTTTTAATTATTCAGCAGCTGTTGTAGTTGGGTTGAATGTAGCTGTTCTAGCTGTTGCATCCCAAGCAATCTGGCTGTCGCTAAGTCCAAGAGCACGTCCAAGGTCTCTCATTGGAAGGAATGCTCTATCGTTAACGATAACTGGAGCTGTTGACATTGGAACTGGTGTACCATTGATGTACATTGTTGTTGAACCAAGTGTCATAGAAACTGTTTTGTCTCCGTAGTAGATCATGATTGTTCCTGGGTTACCAGCAATCCAATCAACTGGCTCGCTGTTTGAAGCTGATGCAAGAGACTCTGTTACGGCTCTTACTGGGAGCATTGTCCAACCTTCAGCTGAAAGGTAAGCAGGTACATCAAGTGTTACTTCTTTACCATCTACTAACATTGTTGTAGAGTCGATTGTTACAACTACGTTTGTTGTGAATGTTGTTCCCTGGTCACGTCCAGCTGTTGCAACTGTTACGTAATCTTTAAGAACTTCTACTTCATCAACGTCAAATCCAAACTCACCTGTTACTGATGGTTTATTTCCGTCTTTTTCATTGTATGTTTCAAACATAACTGAATCTTTATCATAAACTAAGTTAAGAGCATAGTCACCAGCTGGTAAGCTTCTTCCTAAGTAAAGTGAAGCATTTGAAAGTTTGATTGCCATAGGTGTTTTTGAACTTTCAGAGTCAACTGTGATTTTGATTGTTCCACCACTTACATCAAGTTTTTTGATTTCTCCGTCACCTTCAACAACTTCAGCTGTCATACCTTTTTCAAAGGCCATAGACTCTACATTAAGAGTAATTGTCTGTCCTTTACCCCAAAGTCCAGCTTCAGCTTCTTTAACTGTGATGTCGCCAACTGGTACATTTCTGTAGTCGATAGCAACTGATGTTTTTTCAGCTTCTACTGTTACAGGAGCAACTGCTTTAGCAAGTGTAACTTCTGTATCTTCAGCAACTGCAGCTCCACCTACTGTACATTTGATGTCACCTGTGAAGTCTGGAGCAACGATTACATCAAAGCTTACTACTAATTTAGCTTTATCTGTTGAAGCTGTCTTTTTAGCACCTGAGAATGTTACTTCATTTCCATCAATTGTAAATTTACCTTCTAATGAACTTTCATCAGCAATTTTCTCTGTATCGCTATCTACGTTAACAGCAGCAACTTTTACACCCTCTGGGAATGTGAATGTTGTTTTTCTGCTATCAAGGAACCATGAGTCAGAAACGCCTTCTTTAACTGTTAATTTAAGTGTTTCATTGTTGTCATCATCAACAGCAACACCTGAGTAGATTGTTGGAAGGTCTTTATCTTCAGCTGAAACGCTTACATTGTAATCTACATAAGTACCAACTTCAAGAGTTGTTTTGTCTACGTTTGTTCCGTTTACTGTGATTTCAGCTACTTTACCTTCAGAAGCTCCATCTTCATCGATTTTAATTCCTTCGAATTTAAGGATAGAAGCTTTCTTTGATTCAGTAACATCTGAACCTAATTTAAGTTTAATTGTTCTATTATCATCTGAAACTATCTCATATGTTTTTGATCCAAGATCTAAATCACCTGAAATAACTGATACTGTACCAGCGTTTGTAAATTTGAATCCGCTGTTAAGTTTTAATGTAATTTCATCATTATCATCAATTGTTCCAGCTGTAACTTCTTCAAGAAGAATAGGTTTGATTTCTGTTATACCTGTGAAATCTGTTGTATCATCAATAGTAGCAACTGTACCACCATCTACTGATTTAGCAAATGTAAATGTATCAGCAGATACTGTTGACTGTCTTGGGTCGATTGTTACAGTAGCTTTTTCTCCTGTAATTTTAGCTCCGTTAAGAGTGATTTTAAAACCACCATCTTTAGCAGCAGCACCACCAGCCGCATCAATAGTAACTAAAGCTCTTGTTGAAGATAATTTTTCAACTGTTGCTTTACTGTCTCCTTCTGCTGTTGTTAAATCCTTTGAAGCATCAGTAACATTTGTAATTTTATTAGATGAATCAGCTTCATATATTTCTACTTCGTCTACATCATCCCACTCAGCACCGTCAAGTACGAGTTCAAAGCTGAATTTTTCTGCTTTAATATCACCTTTGTCGTTCATGATAACAACCTGTGGTGCATCTGTAAGAACGTCATCTTTTTCTACTGTAACAACATTTGAAATTCTGTTGTCTGTTGAAGCGAAAGCTGAAACTGGCACTAAGCTAAGTGTCATAGCTGCCGCTAAAGCTAAAGAAATAAATTTCTTCATCTTCTTTCTCCTCCTTTTAAATTAAAAAAACCATAATTAATTATTTTGTATGAGCATGTTTCCGGCAAACAGACTCACTTACAAACTGCATTATAGCACCCGAACCCCCTTCGGTCAACTACTTTTTATGAAGTGTAACATTACTGTAATATTTGAAATATTACTGAAATATTACAGCTATAAAGTTAACCTACACAGTTCTTTATGCTGAAATTATTATAACCGCTATAAATCATAATTGCAAGTGTTTATATCATCTTGTAACATTTTTGTAAAATTTCAAAATAAGTCAATAAAACTCTACATTTAAACACTTTACAGACAATATCTATATATATTATTGATATTTTTTTATTGATTTTATTGCCTAATATTTATCTTGATAAAATCAAATTATATATTTACAATTATAAAATAACTACATTAATAAAAGGGGATTTATTATGTCTTTAAAACTTCAATATAGTAAAACTTCAATATCCAATAAATTTATAGATACTTATTTTAAAAAAGCACCTTATATATATTGTATGGTTTATATATATGCCTGTCGTATACTCAGCGAAGGTGAAAAAATAACAAACGAGGCTATTGCTAACACCCTTCGCCTTCCTATATCAGATGTCATAAATGCTTGGAAATATTTTTCTGCTGAGGGTATTGTGACATATACTGAAAATCCTTTTTCTGTTTCATTAAAAGATGAATTTTTTATACTATCATCAAAAAAAGAACAGAAAAAAGTTATAACAGAAAAACGCCCAGAATATTCTCCTGCTGAAATTGATATATTTTCAAGAAACAACGAAAATATTAAAAATCTTTTCAGTACAGCTCAATCCCATTTAGGAAAAATGTTAACTCACAATGACCTTTCTATTATATTGGGACTTTATGACTGGCTCCGTCTGCCCCTTGATGTTATAGAAATACTTTTTGCCTACTGTACAAAAAACAATCATTATTCTTTAAGATATATTGAAGCTGTTGCCCTTGACTGGGCCGAAAAAGAAATAAATACTCCTAAAAAAGCTATTGAATATATAAGACTTCACAATAAAGAATACAGAACAATAATGAAATCAATGGGTATTACAAACAGAATACCTACAACCGCCGAGGAAAAGTTTATGCAAAGGTGGCTTTTTGATTATAATATGAATATGGATATAATATGTCTTGCCTGTGAAAGAACTGTACTTGCCACAGGAAAAGCCGGTTTTCCCTATGCTGATACAATAATTACAGACTGGCATAATAAAAATGTTAAAACTAAAGAAGATGTTGAAAAAATAGACCGTTCATTTTTACATTCAAAAAAAGAAAATAAAACTAAAGCCCCTGTTGTTTCATCTCAACCTATACAAAAGAAAAATCGCTTTGTAAACTATGAGCAGAGGAAATGGGATTTTGAAAAATTACGCTCTCTTGAGAGACAACATATTAAAAAACAACTCCAAAATGATGATGAAGGGAAGTGACTTTGAATGTCAGGAAAAACAGAAATATATAAAGAAGTTCTAAGAGATTACGAAAGACTAAGAAGTCAAAAGTCCGCAGAGCTTAGAGAAAAACAAACACAACTATATAAAAAATTTCCTCGTCTTGCTGATATAGAAAGAGAAATGAACATAACAGGAGTACGTCTTGCCCGTCTTATACTTGAACAACCTGTTGACTATATACAAAAGGCAGAAAGATTAAGAAAACATACAGCAGAGCTTAAAACTGAAAAACTAGAAATTTTAAGGTCAAACAGAATACCTGAAAATTTTCTTGAACTTTCATACAACTGTACAAAATGCCATGATACAGGTTTTATTGATGGTAAAGAGTGTACTTGCTTTAAACAAAAACTTGTTGATAAGGCTTATGACCAATCAAACTTAAAAGATATTATAAAAAATGAAAATTTTGATTTCTTTGATATTAGATATTACTCAACAGAAAAAGACCCTGAAAGAAATATTTCACCAAGAGAAAACATACAGGATATATTGGCTGTATGTATAAAATTTACTCAGGATTTTGATAAAAAATTTCAAAATCTTCTTTTATATGGTAAAACAGGATTAGGAAAAACTTTTCTCTGTAATTGTATGGCAAAAGAACTTCTTGATAGTGGAAAAACTGTTATGTATGTTACAGCCTCTCAACTTTTCAAACTTATAGAAGAAGACAGATTTAACCGTATAGGTGATGAGGATATACCTTCCCACTATATGGATGATATACTTTCTGTTGACCTTTTTATAATAGACGACCTTGGAACAGAGTTTTCAACTATACTTTCAAGTGCAGAGCTTTTTAATATTATAAATACACGACTTATTAACAGAAAACCTGTTGTAATATCAACAAATCTTTCTATGGAAGATATTATAAATCAATACAGCGATAGAATTGTTTCAAGAATTGTTGGAAGTTATACTTCTTTAGAATTCTTCGGCGATGATATAAGAATGATTAAAAAGTTTGATATGATGAAATAAAAAAAGGTGCCACAAGGCACCTTTTTTTATTCGTCTTTTTTATTATTTATGTATGAGTTAAAATAATATATTACAAAACTTAAAATAACAACAGAGGCAATAACTATAAGAAGTGTTCTTATGTCTCTTAAAGATATAAATATGGCAACCATACCACAACAGAAACTTATACCATAAAGTATTATAACTGCTTGTTTCTGTGAAAATCCTCTGTCTATAAGTCTATGATGAAGATGACCTCTGTCAGCCTCCATAATAGGTTTGTGATGTATAGCTCGTCTTCCCATAGCAAAAAGTGTGTCAAATACAGGAAGCCCCAGTGAAAGCATACTGACTATAAGAGCAAGTATTGCATATCCTTTAAATACTCCCATAATACTAGTTACTGCAAGTACAAAGCCTAAAAATGTTGCTCCTGTATCTCCCATAAATATTTCAGCAGGATTAAAGTTTCTTGGTAAAAATCCAAGACAAGCTCCTGCAAGAGCCGCTGTTAAAACTACGGCAGACTCACTTCCTGTAAGTATACAGAGAACCATAAGACAAAGTGAAGCTATTGAAGAAACTCCAGCAGCAAGTCCATCAAGTCCATCAATAAGGTTTACAGCATTTGTAACACCTATAATCCACATCAAAGTTATAGGTCCGCTTAATGTTTGAAGATATGCTGTAAAAGGCCATAATACAACATTTATTCTTGTGCCTGTACATACAACAACTAAAGCTGCTATAATCTGAACACAAAGTTTAAGTCTTGCTCTCAAAGCATATATATCATCAAAAATGCCAAGTACAACTATTATTCCGGCACCAACCATAAATCCGGCAAGTTGTCTTGTCTCAATATCAGGTATATACTGCATAAGCACAAGAACAGAAATCATAAAACCAAGAACAATGGCTATACCACCCATACGTGGCATAGGTTTTTTATGCATACCTCTGTCCTTTGGGTAGTCGATTGCCTTTAATTTTATTGAAATCTTTTTTGCCAGAGGTGTTGTAACAAGTGTTATTGCAAAAGCACTGGCAAAAGCTGCAATATATAAAACCCAGTTATGCACCAATTAAAATCCTCTCCTTACGGCACTACTATTTTGTGCCGAAAATTCTGTCACCGGCATCTCCAAGTCCGGGAACAATATATCCATGGTCATTTAAAGGATTAGGGTCATAGGCTGCTGTATAAATATCAACATCAGGGTGAGCCTTTTGTATTCTCTCAACGCCTTCTGGTGCAGAAAGTACACATAAAAGTGTTATATCCTTTACTCCTTTATCCTTTAAAAATCCGATTGCCGCCTCAGCAGTACCGCCTGTGGCAAGCATAGGGTCTGTAAGAAATACTTTTCTCTCTGCAATATCAACAGGGAGTTTACAGTAATATTCAACAGGCTCTAAAGTGTTTGGGTCTCTGTAAAGTCCTATATGTCCAACTTTTGCAGTAGGCATAAGACTTAACATTCCATCAACCATTCCTATTCCTGCTCTAAGTATAGGAACAACAGCAAAACCTGTTTCTATAATTTTACAAGGTGTTTTTGTGATAGGTGTTGTAACCTCAGCATCACAGAGAGGTACATCCCTTGTAGCCTCATAACATAAGAGTGTTGCAACCTCTGATATAAGTTCTCTAAATTCCTTAGCACAAGTGTCTTTATCTCTAAGCATTGTCATTTTATGTGCTATAAGTGGATGTTCTGAAACAAATAATTTTCCCATTAAAAACACTCCAATCAATAATTATTAAATATAATTAATTAGTCCTCTATCTGATTAATTCTTCTTATATGTCTTTCATCATTAGAGAAAGGTGTATTAAGGAATGTATCAACTATTTTAAGAGCAAGTCCAGCTCCTGTAACTCTTGCACCCATAGCAAGTATATTTGCATCGTTATGTTCTCTTGTTGCCTGTGCTGAGAAACAATCTCCACAAAGAGCAGCTCTTACACCTTTAACTTTATTTGCAGAAATTGATATACCTATACCTGTTCCACAAATAAGAATTCCTTTTTCACATTCTCCAGATGCAACAGCATTTGCAACAGCTTTTCCATAAACAGGATAATCACATGATTCCTCAGAGTATGTTCCAAAATTTTTATATTCTAATCCATTTTTTTCAAGGTAATCAATAACCTCTTTCATAAGAGCAAATCCACCATGGTCACAACCTAAAGCTATCATAAAAACACGTCCTTTCTTTAATTATACATTTATATAGTTATATCCTGCCGCCTTATTAAGTCTATTCATTATGGCAGCACCCTCTCCCGCTTCATCAAAAACCTCAGAATAAACCACATCAACGCCTAAAAAATCAAATTTTCTAAGCATTTTAAAAAGGTTACTTCCTATGGTTTCAGGGTTCTCTCTGTCGCCTACATCAAGAACTGTACCGAAAGAGTATTTATCCTTTGTCTGTAATGTTGCCATTATTCCAACCTTTACACCCTGTTTTTCATCATTTTCAGCAAGATTATTGATTTTCTCAATAACTTTTTCAATATCACCTTTAACAAGAATAACAGAGGCTTTAGGTGAATAGTGTGTATATTTCATTCCGGGAGCCTTTGGAACAAGGTTTTTATCCGGTTTTGAAAAAACAGCTGGGTCAACATCAATATGTCCTATAACTTCTTCAATCATTTCACGAGTAATAGCACCCGGTCTAAGAAGCATAGGAGTTTCATTTGTAACATCAATTATTGTTGATTCAAGACCTACTTCAGTAGCTCCACCGTCAACAATCATATCAATTTTTCCAAAAAGGTCAAACTCAACATGAGAAGCTCTTGTTGGGCTTGGTTTACCTGAAGAATTGGCACTAGGTGCGGCAATAGGAAGTCCAGCTTCCTGTATTATAAGTCTTGCTATTTTATGGGAAGGAAATCTCACTGCAACAGTGTTAAATCCTCCTGTTATCTCCTTAGGCACACATTCAGCCTTTGGAAATATAATAGTTAAAGGCCCCGGCCAAAACTTATTCATTATAACCTTAGCCTTTTCAGGTATTTTTGAAACTATAGGGTCAAGCTGGGAAATGTCGGAAATATGAAGTATAAGAGGATTGTCCGAAGGTCTACCCTTTGCCTCATATATTTTTCGGCAAGCCGAAGCATCAAGACCGTTTCCCCCCAGACCATAAACCGTTTCTGTAGGAAAAGCTACCAACCCTCCCCTTTTGAGAATGTCGGCAGCTTTTTTAATCTGGCTCATGTCGGGGTTATCATAATCAACTTTAGCCAAAATTGTATCCATCTAAATTACGCCCCGCAACATTTTTTGAATTTTTTACCGCTACCGCATGGACAAGGGTCATTACGTCCAACTTTAAGTCCTTTTACGATAGTACGTGATTTTTTCTGCTCCATTGTAAGCTCATGTTTTTTCTGTGCATCAAATATACCGTCCCACTGTGGAAGTGTATAGAGATGTTCTGCTTTATATTCAACCATTTTCTTGAAAAGTTTTTCAAAATCAATGTAAAGTTTTACATCTGAATTTTCTTCAAGAGAATTTATATCATAGCTTTCAGGAATAACTTCATTGATACCATCAACGAAAGCAACTATTTCTTCAGCTGTCATGTTAAATCTAGCAGCAAGCTCAGCAACTTTTCCTTCAATAGTCTGAACTTTTTCACCTATAATATATTCATATATTTTCTGTTCTCTTGGGAGATACTGGTCCCAAACAGCATCAACGCTTCTACCTTCTTTTGTAAAGGCTTTGCTCATCCAACTTTCATATAAACTCATTTTATTTCTCTCCTTTTAAACTATTTTAAACTTACACATAATTGAAATAATAATATATATTGCCCTTTATTGCAACAAAAATTTAAAAATACCGTAAATTACACAAATTATTTGTAAATAGATAACAACATATTATATTTTATTTTAATGTTTATCTTCCTTTTCAACAATTATAATCTGGGCACTTTTCGGAAGACTTTTAACTATTTTATCAAAAAAGCTTTCTGTATGTTTCTTACTTTTTTTAACATTTTCAGAAGGAGGTTCTCCAAGAACAACTTTTGTTATATTTTCTTCTAAAACAAAATCAGATATGCTTTTGCAAACATCATCGTTACAAAAAGCATGTATCATACCGCCCTTTCCTCCGCCATACATAAAAAGTCTTTGTAAAAGAGCTAAAGTCTCACTATTATTAAAAACGTTGTTTCCTCTAAGAACATGGAGTATATGTAATTCACCATTATTTTCATCGGCAACTTTGGCAGCTCTATCAATAAGCCTTACAGAATTACTTTGAGCTGTAATACAAACAAGTATCTTTTCTATTTTTTCATCGCTGTTATTTTCTAAATTCAAATCAATCTCTCTAACCAAAAGCTCACTCCTCCTTCTTATCAAATTTTTCACTATTTATAAGATACCATAAAATCAGATTTTTTTCATTGTGCATATTATTAAATTTTTCTTAATAAATTAATAAAATCAAATTTTTAAAATAAAATATAAAATCCCTTAAAAATAAAAATGCCGTCATAAAAAGGACGGCATTTTTATATTATTTATAAATATGTATTTTATACAATAAATACATATTTTACCATTTTAATTAATTTTCTCTCTTTGAAATAGCCGCCCCCACAAAGTCAACAAAAAGAGGGTGTGGTCTATTTGGTCTTGACTTAAATTCAGGGTGGAACTGAACGCCTGTAAACCATATATGATTTTTAAGCTCTACAATCTCAACAAGTCTATCATCAGGAGATGTTCCAGAAATAAAAAGTCCTGCTTCTGTAAGCTGTTTTCTGTACTCATTATTAAACTCATAACGATGACGATGACGTTCATATATAAGCTCTTTACCATAAGCATTATATGTGTTTGAATTTAATGAAACTTTACAAGGATAAGCACCAAGTCTCATTGTTCCTCCCATATTGTCAATATCTTTCTGTTCCGGCATAATATCAATAACAGGATATGGAGTTTCTCCTATTTCAGCTGTTGAAGCCCCAGAAAGACCAACAACATTTCTTGCAAACTCTATTACAGCACACTGCATTCCAAGACATATTCCAAAGAAAGGTATATTATTTTCCCTTGCATATTTTACAGATAATATTTTTCCCTCAAGACCTCTATCTCCAAAGCCTCCTGGTACAAGTATACCGTCTGTGTCCTTAAATATTTCACTTGCATTTTCTTCTGTAACTTCCTCTGTATTAATCCATTGTATATTAACATCAGCCCCATGATATATTCCTCCATGATGTAAGGCTTCAACTATTGATATATAAGCGTCATGAAGTTCAACATATTTTCCGGCAACGGCAATATTAACTTTTTTAGATATATTTCTTTCTTTTTCAAGCATTTCAATCCATTCAGACATATCAGCTTGTCTATTTTCAATGCCTAATTTTTTACAAGTTATATCTGCAAGTCCTTCTTCTTCAAGCATAATAGGGATTTCATATAAACTATCTGCGTCAAGGTTCTCTATTATTGCATCATCAGTAACATTACAGAAAAGGGCAAGTTTTTTCTTTATATCCTCTGAAATTTCATGTTCTGTTCTTAAAACTATTATGTCAGGCTGTATTCCTATTGATAAAAGCTCTTTTACAGAATGCTGAGTAGGTTTTGTTTTCATCTCTCCACCCTTTGAAAGATAAGGAAGTAATGTAACATGAATATATAAAACATTCTCTCTGCCTTTTTCTCTGCCAACTTGTCTTATAGCCTCAAGGAAAGGAGTACTTTCTATATCTCCAACAGTTCCACCAATTTCAGTTATAACAATGTCACTTTGAGATGATTTTGCTGTTCTATAAACTCTGTCTTTTATCTCATTTGTTATATGTGGTATAACTTGAACAGTTGCACCAAGATATTCTCCTTTTCTCTCTTTGTTAAGTACAGACCAATATATCTTACCTGTTGTTGTATTATTGTTTACAGTTAAATTTTCATCAATAAACCTTTCATAATGTCCTAAATCAAGGTCAGTTTCTGCTCCGTCCTCTGTGACAAAAACTTCTCCATGCTGATATGGGCTCATTGTTCCTGGGTCTATATTTATATACGGGTCAAACTTCTGAATTGTTACACTATATCCTCTAGCTTTTAAAAGTCTTCCCAATGAAGCCGCTGTTATTCCTTTTCCAAGACCTGAAACAACACCGCCTGTAACAAAAATATACTTAGTATCCATTTTTTACACCTCTCTGTTTTTATCCTCTATATATCAATATATTTTAACCGCATTGACATTTATTTCTGCGGAAAAATTCAAAAATAATTATTCCCATTTTTTTAAATAAAAAAATCTGCAAAGGTGACTTTTAAAACCCTGTTTAAAAAAACAGAATTTCAAACTCTGCACCTTTGCAGACCAATATTAAAATTATTTACTGTATTTTACTATTTCAATTGTCTCTATAACAACATCTGTGACAGGCTTATCATTTTCATCAACCTCAACAGAATTTATAACATTTACAATATCAAGACCTTCAAAAACCTGTCCGAAAACAGAATATCCATAATCAAGTTCTGGAGTTCCCCCAAGTTCATTATATTTATTTCTTGCCTCTTCAGAATAATTAAATCTGAATATTTTATTTGTACTTGGATTTACAAGAAGCTCACTGTCTCCATTTTCTTCAGTTACACTGTCAACATACTCAAAATAACCATCAAGCATTGTAGGACGAGCAACTATATAGAACTGACTTCCATTTGTATTTGCTCCACTGTTTGCCATAGCAACAGCACCGTTAAAGTGGTACATATCTTGGCTAAACTCATCTTCAAAAGGTTCACCCCAGATACTTTCTCCCCCTGTACCATTTCCGGCAGGATCTCCACCCTGTATAACAAAATCTTTTACAACTCTATGAATTGTAAGTCCGTCATAGTATCCTTCTTTTGCATGGGTAACAAAGTTCTCAACAGCCTTAGGAGCTTCCTCTGGGCATAACTTTATTTTTATATCTCCCATATTTGTTTTAACAATAGCTATTTCTTCCCCTTCTTTTGGTTCTTCAAGCTGTGGGAATTTATCTCCAGCTCCTCCCAAAAGTTTTTCTTTTAATGCTTCATATTCTGCATCTGGGTCAGAAGATGTATTTTCTTCATTCTGTGTTGTATTTGTGTTTTCTTCTTTTTTGTCATCACTTGATGAACAGCCTGAAAGTACCATAGCTGTCATAATTCCAGCCAACAATAATTTTTTAATCATATAAACAATCCTTTCATCTGTATTTCAATCTAATTATTTTATTATTTTAATATAGATTTGTCAACAGCACAAAATATCTGGAAATTTTTGTTAAATATAGATATTGACATCTTTTATGTAAGTTTATATAATAAAATTGCAAATAATGTAAAATAATTATAGGAGGGATAAATATGAAGTTTAAAAAATTAATATTAAGTACTATGATATCAAGTTGTTTTATTTTTTCAGTTCCAGTATTTGCTCAAGATAAACCATTAGAAAAAACTAATATAACAAGTGAGACTGTCTTAGAGGAAAATTCTACTGGTATAGAAAGTCGCAGTGTTTCTTACGACCATTCTAATTATAGATTAGTAGACCGTCCTAATTTTCCAGCAACAATTGAGTTAACTAGCAGTCAACCTTATGGAAAAGCTTTTTATGCAAACAATTCACCTTACAGTGCAAAATTGATAGTTGATGATAAAGACCCTGTAATAGTTGAACCTTATTCAAGTGGTTCAATAGTATGGAAAAAAGGAATATTTAAAAGTTCTTATGATATTACTGTTACAGCTACACAAGGAAATTTAGACGGATATTTTTCTCTTGCTAAAGCAACAAGAGAAGCAGAATTTCAAAATTAAAAAATAATATAAATAAAAGAACTGCTAAAACACTTTAGCAGTTCTTTTTATATTAAAATTTCTCTGCAAGTTTCTTTCTCACAGCTTCTATATCTTCATCAGTTGGCTCAGTAGGGTTCCATTTTATATTTATACCATCATTTTCATATCTAGGTATAAGGTGCATATGGAAATGGAAAACGCTCTGTCCTGCAACCTCTCCATTATTCTGGAGAACATTCATATTTTCAAAGCCTAAAACATCTTTCATAACTTTTGAAACTTTAACAGCAAGTTTAAAAAGTCTTCCTGCCTGTTCCTCGTCAATCTCAAAAATATTTGCCACATGATTTTTAGGAATAATTAAAACGTGTCCCTCACCACTTGGAAATCTGTCAAGAATTACTTTAAACTCATCATCTTCAAATATTGTTGCTGAAGGAATTTCGCCTTTTATTATTTTACAGAATATACAATCGCTCATATTTTTACACTGCCTTTCATTAGTATATTTATTTTATCAGTATACCACAGTAAAAGTATTATAAAAAGCAAAATAATGCAATAAAATTTACAATGATTTTTGTTGTAATGAAGTTTTATAAATAGTAATATTTTACAGTAATCATTTATTTTTAATATATATGAAATTTATAAGGCACATATTACCTAAAACATCTGAAAGTATTTCAATAATATAATCTTTTATTTCACTGTCTTTAAAAAGACCATAAAGGGAGCGTATTCCTCTTGAATATTCTGAAAGATATATTAATCCCTTTTCAAAATCAGAAGATTTATTGCCTGTAATTTTTTTATTTACATCATTGTTATATGAAACCTTTTCACCAGAAGACCTGAAATAAATGTCCTCAAGATATTTTCTTGATTTCACCATATCAAGATATATATCTTTTATTGTTTCTCTATCATTATTATCAGAAATATTTTTATAAAGGTCTTTATAAAAATTTGAAAGTGTCATTGTTTCTTCTGCCATAAGTCCAACAAGTTTTAAAAGTCTTTTGTCTGTAAAAGACATAGCTTCTAGTTTTGTTTCTCTTTCAGCTGAATTTATATTTACATTTTTATTATTATAATTTGAGGTGATATTATATGGGTACATTGGATAAACTCCTTTTTTATTTTATGTATATGCAGTATTTTTTCAAAACTTACATAATAATTTCATGGATTTTTATAAAAAATAAAATGAAAAAAGCATAATAAAAAAAGCCGACTAAGTCGGCTTTTTTTATTATTTCGCTGTTTCTTGTGTTTCTGTTTTTTCTGTTGTAGTTTCTTTCTCAAAAGTCAATTTAGGTATCTTTGTTCCATTTACCCATTCATTAAAGAAATCATAAAGACTCTTTCCATAAATTTTCTCTGCTGTTCTGAAAAATTCATTTGATGTTATATTTTTAAATGAATATTCTGTCACATAAGATTTAACAAATTCAGAGAATTTTTCTGCTCCCATTTCTTTATAAAGAGCATACATCATCATTGTAGATTTTCTTTTTTGTATATTGTCAAACTGTAATTTTGTTGTATATTTTATTAATGGATTACTAAGTTCTGTATACTGCAAACCTTCAATATCTTTTTTGAGTAAATTATATTCACTCTCCATAACAGTATCAAGTTCACTTTCAGTATAATTCATCATATACTGTAAAAATCCCTCAAAACACTCTCTAAGCCAAGGTTCTTTTACACAGTCTGTTCCAACAACACAATCAAACCATTGATATCCTAAATTCAAATCAAAGTTTGATATTAAACTTCCCTCTAAAAACCAACTTTCATCTATAAATGATACACCTGAAAATTGCATATCCCCTTTATTATATAAACTTGCCTCAACAATATCAATGTGATTATAAGGATAGCTTCCAACATTTTTAACATAGTATTCCATTATACTATTTGCATAGTTTATAATTTCTTCAGCTTTTGCTTCATCATAAGTATAATAATAAAGATTTATTCTTACACCTGTCTCATCAGTTTTAACACTCTTTGAAACTAAAGAGTCACTTATAGCAAAAGCAAAATCTCTTACAAGTTTAGCTTCTATAACAGTTGTTCTAATACCATCAAGAGCTGTTGAATTTTCTATTCCGGTAGCTACAACATTATACTGTTCAGGTGTTTTAACAACTATATTATAGTTTCCAACATCATTGTAATGACTTTCGCCAATAGGATAATAAACGCTCTTATTCCAGCCATAGTTATCGTAAACAGCCATAACAGGAAGTATATTTCCTGCCCATAAAATATTGTCATTCTTTCCTGTTTCATGGTGCATATTAGGAATTACTACATCAAACTGTAATGTTATTTCTGTCTCAGCATCATTATAAAGAGCCTCTGAAAGCTGTATACATAAAGATGTTCCATTTATACTGTAAGGAACTTCTTTTCCTCCAACAGTAAGTGATGTTATATTAAAATTCATATACTCTTTTCCATTAGGAAAAACAGAAACTTCCTCATTTTCAAGATAAGGTGAATATCCACTGCCTTCAGTGAAAGCATTTGCATATACATTCATATAAAGTTCACTTAATTTTTTACCTGTTGTATTTTTATAAGTTATTTTTTCAATAGCCTTTATTGTAGAAGTTTCAGGAACATACTCAAGAGTTGCATTATATGATGTATAATATTGTTCCTCTTTTTGTGTCTGTTGATTTTGAATATCTTCCTGATTTTCTGTTTCATCTTGGCTCACCTCAATAGGTGGCTGTTCATCTTTTTTTATGTTACAGCCGGAAAAAAGCATTCCAACTGCTAATATTGAAGTTAAAAATTTTTTGTATCTGATAAAAATACCTCCCAACTGAAAACGGTAATA
The DNA here is from genome assembly GCF_002161055.1 of Tyzzerella sp. An114. Lineage (GTDB taxonomy): Bacteria > Bacillota > Clostridia > Lachnospirales > Anaerotignaceae > Fimicola > Fimicola cottocaccae. The sequence goes on along the minus strand of NZ_NFLT01000007.1, from coordinate 12,447 downwards.
TTTTATGTATTATAACACAAAAGTACTGATATTTAAACTAAAAGACAATGACATATCTTTCTACAAATACTTTATAAAAATTATTTTATTTTTTTCATAGAACTAATTTAAAAACTCTGATATTATAATATAAAATATAAAATATTTTATAGGACTATACGGAGTTGATATAATATGAAAAAAATAGTTTTAACAGGCGGTGGAACAGCCGGTCATGTTACACCTAATATAGCACTTTTGCCATCACTCTATGATGAAGGCTTTGAAGTATGCTATGTAGGTACAAAAGATGGCATTGAAAAAAATCTTATAGAAAAAGAAAAAGTTCCTTACTATTCTGTTCCAACAGGAAAATTAAGACGCTATCTCTCAAAAGACAATATCACAGATATGTTTAGAGTTGTAAAAGGAGTTAAAGAAGCCTACTTCCTTTTAAGAAAACTTAAACCTGATATTGTATTTTCAAAAGGTGGCTTTGTGGCTGTACCTGTTGTACTTGGAGCAAAGCTTAATAAAATTCCTGTTGTTGTTCATGAATCTGATATAACACCAGGCTTGGCAAATAAAATTGCAATGCCTTTTGCAAAATGTGTATGCACAACATTTCCAGAAACACTTAAATATATACCTGAAAATAAAGGCATAAACACAGGAACACCTATAAGAAAAGAACTCTTTATGGGTGATGCTAAAAAAGGTCTTGAAATATGTGGTTTTGATGGAAGTCGTCCTGTTATAATGATGATGGGCGGAAGTCTTGGCTCTGTAAAAATAAATACACAGCTTAGAGGTGCTCTCAAAACACTTTTAAAGGACTTTGACCTTGTTCACATATGCGGAAAAAACAATGTTGATAAAACTTTAAATGGAACAAAGGGTTATACTCAATTTGAGTATGTATCATCAGAACTTCCTCACATTATGGCAGCGGCAGATATAATTGTTTCAAGAGCAGGTTCAAACTCAATATCAGAGTTTTTAGCATTAAAGAAACCTAATTTATTAATTCCATTATCTGCAAATGCCAGTAGAGGTGACCAAATATTAAATGCTTCCTCCTTTGAAAAACAAGGTTTCTCAATGGTATTAAAAGAGGAAGACATGACTTATGCTTCTTTAGAAAGAGCCATAAGAAAACTTTATGATACAAAAGATACTTATATTGAAGCCATGTCAAAAAGTAATCTCAATGACGGTGTAAAAGAAGTAATGAAAGTAATAAATAAATATGTCTAATAAAAAGGGTGCAAAGCACCCTTTTTATTTTATGAAATTACTGTTTTTCAATACTTTTTATTGTATATAAATATTTAAGCTCTGTTATACCACTTACATAAGGATTATCAACCATTTCAACATTCCATTTACTATCCAATTCCATATTTTTATCACCCATAGTGTAAAAATCAGCTACAACATTATAGCCATTATCTGTATTTTTAACACTTTCTATTGATGAATATGCAAGACCAACATCTCCTCTTTTAAATATATAGGCATCATAACTTTCATCATATGTCACAAAATTTGAGACTTCTTCAGGTATTTCCATAAGGTCGTCATAATCATAGAAAAGAACTGTTGCATACTCCTGAACTTTCTGTCTTGATATTTTTATTTCATTATCATAAACCTCTGTAAGCTCCTCTCCCTCACCATATCCACTAGCAAAATAAAATATAGCTTTCCAAAAGAAAACAGGATTACGAGGCTCATATTCCATATTATTTTCAATCATACAACGTATAAGAGAGTCAACAGGATTTCTCATAATAGAAAAGTCCTCTGATATGTTTTGTCCTGCTACTGGTGCTCCGTCATCAGTAGTTATCCGTTTTTCCTCATTGTCAGAATTTTCTTCTTTTTTACCATTAGCCTTCTGCCCTTCAAAATTAAATTCTGAAACTGTCTCAACACTATCTTCTGATGTTGATATATTTGAAGAACAGGCTGTGAATGAAAAAAGAATTAAAATAACAAGGAGTAAACTATATATTTTTTTCATATTATTTCTCCTTTTCATATTTAACTTACTATATTTATATAACTAATTATAAACCTTAAAAGGGTTTTAGAACATTAAAAAAACTTAAAAATATTTTAACACAAAAAAAATACGGCACAGTTAAACTGTGCCGTTTAATCTCATTTAATCTCATTAAGCAGCTTTTTTACCAAAATATTCTTTATGCCAAAGTATAAATACAAATATTGTCCAAATTTTTCTGCTGTTATCAGCTTTTCCGGCTTTATGCTCATCAAGAAGTTTTACAATCTCATCAACATTGAAAAATTCTCTTGCAGCAGTGCCTGTGAAAGCTTTTTTAACTTTATTATAGTATTTATCCTCTTTAAGCCATATACGAATTGGAACAGGGAAACCTAATTTCTTTTTCTCTGCAACCATATCAGGTAAATATCTATGAGCAGCCATTCTCATGGCATATTTTGTATTTTCTTTTGTAACTCTGTATTTTACAGGTACAGTTCTTGCAACATTAAATACCTCTTTATCAAGGAAAGGAACTCTAACCTCAAGAGAATGAGCCATACTCATTTTATCAGCCTTTAAGAGAATATCTCCTATAAGCCAGAAATGAATGTCTATATATTGCATCTGCGTAACTTCGTCTTTATCCTTAACTTTATCATAGAAAGGTTTTGTAAGCTGTGTATGAGGATATTTTCCAGTAGGATTTTTGAGAATTTTTTCTCTTTCCTCCTCATTAAACATAAAAGCATTTCCTATAAATCTTTCCTGTAAAGTTTTACTTCCTCTTATGAGATAATTTTTACCTTTAACTTTGAAAGGAATAGCCTTTGCAACCTTTCCAAGACCTTTTCTAACAGGCATAGGAAGTCTTGTTATAGGAGCAAGTGAATGAGGCTCTCTGTATATATTATATCCTCCAAAGAATTCATCAGCACCCTCTCCAGAGAGAGCAACTTTAACGTGTTTTGCTGCTGTCTGACTTACAAAATAGAGAGCAACAGCAGAAGGGTCAGCTAAAGGCTCGTCCATATGGTACTGAACTTTTGATATTGTATCCCAATACTCATCAGTTGTTATAAGTTTGCTGTAATTATCAATTCCAATTTTCTTTGAAAGAGCTTTTGCATAATCTATTTCATTATATTTTTCATAATCAAAGCCTACTGTGAATGTTTTATCACCTTTAAAACAAGCGGCAACATAGCTTGAGTCAACACCACTTGAAAGGAATGAACCAACCTCAACATCACTTATTTTATGTTTTTTGATAGAGTCCTGCATAGCGTTGTCTATCTCATCAACAAGGTCATCAAGATTTTTACTTTCATCAGCTTCAAAAACAGGCTCCCAATAACGTTTTATATCCATTTTACCATCTTTAAATGTAAAACAATGAGAAGGCATAAGTTTGTATATACCTTTAAAGAATGTCTCCTCAAGAACTGAATACTGGAAAGTAAGATAATTTTCAAGAGCAACTTTATTTACAGCTTTTTTATATCCTGGATATTCAAGTATACTTTTTATCTCTGAACCATAAACAAGTTGTCCGTCTATTTCAGCATAATAAAAAGGTTTTATTCCAAAAAAGTCTCTTGCACCAAAAAGAGTTTTGTTTTTGCTGTCCCATATAACAAAAGCAAACATACCTCTAAGGTTATCAAGCATTTTTTCGCCATATTCCTCATAAGAGTGAATAAGAACCTCTGTATCTGAATTATTTTTAAATACATGACCTTTAGCAATAAGGTCTTCTCTAAGTTCTTGATGATTGTATATCTCACCATTAAAAGTTATAACAATATTGTCTGTCTCATTTGACATAGGCTGAGAACCGTGGTCAAGGTCAATGATACTTAAACGACGAAATCCCATAGCAATATCATCACTAATAAATTTTCCTTCACTGTCAGGACCTCTATGAATGATTTTATTCATCATTCCAGTGAGTATTTCTTCACTTTTTACAAGGTTACCTGTAAAACCGCAAAAACCGCACATTTTATATATCCTCCTGTGGCAAAAAGCCTTATAATCTAAAAAATCTAAAAATTTTCAATATAAAAAACTGTATCACATTTCAACTTTAAAATCAACAAAGAGGCTGTATAATTAAAATCCGTTTTTTCAAAATTTTTATACACTTTATATAGCAAAAGAGAATATAAAATCTACAAACATAATAATACTTGTTATTAATGCAATTATTGTTGTCTTTTTAATTCCTATATAATTTACAAATTTTTCAAAAAACGGATATATAAAATAAAGTATAACCATTCCACCTATACCAAAACGCACACTAGGATTTAAAGCAATTCTTCCTTGAAAATTGAAATTAAATCTTGTATAATCCCAAAGCCATTCTCCCTTTGTCCATTCCATAATATAACTAGCAATAAGCTCTATAAATGTTGTTATTGCCATTATACCAACAAAAACAATAGCTGGAGTTATATTTATTTTAGAAACTTTTATTTTCTTTTTCATCAAATTTTTTAGACAAAAAAGCATTGCCAAAGCTCCACAGCCATATACAGGTAAATAAGGACCTTTTAAAACACCTCTGTTTGAAAATCCCCAGCGATAAACAACAACATCAAGAAAAACTTCATAAATCCAACCTAAAATCGAAACTAATAAGAAAAAGAGAAAGTTTTTTGAAAGTGCTAAAGAAATTTTATTTTTCATGTATTCCACCTTTCTGATATAAAAGCCTCTCTATTAAGTATAAACTATAAATCAATATATAACAAAATATACCAAAATATAATAAAACAAAAAGGGATACCAAAAGGTATCCCCTTTTATAAATATCTTAAATATTTTAATAATATTAATAGAATACAGTTATTGTCTCTGAACTTGGACTCCACTCTATATTATCATCAGAAATTCCATAGGCATTAAGTACTCCTCTAAGTGGTATGTATGTGCGATTATCTTTTATAGTTGCAGGACATTCAAGTTTTATTTCGCCCTTTGGTGATGATATTGTTGTTCCTCCTACTTTGAGATAAATATCTCCTTCTGGTGTTTTTATTGTTATTTCTCCTGTTTGGGCATTCCAATTTATATCTGTATCAGAAATTCCCATTGAATTTGAAAATGTTCTAAGAGGTATCATTGTTCTGCCTGACTGGTCAATATAAGGAACTCCGTCTGTATAAACCTGTTTATCATTATAAAAATATCCATTAGCGCCTATTGCATAAACAACAGATTTTTTTGTTTCTCCACTGTATTCAAGCTTTGTAATATAATAAAGTTCTTTTGTATCACCATTATAGTATGCAGCTTGTATTGTATGAGTTTTTCCGTCATTTACAGAATTTTTATCAACGCTAAACTGCCACTGACCATTTTCATCAACTCTTAATCTGTCAATTTCTTTATCATCAATAGTCAATACTAATATTTTACCTTTTGTACCTGTACCACTTATTACAGCCTTGTCATCTTCATATTTTATACTACTATCAAATTTTATTTCACTTGCTGTCAAATTGCTATCGCCAAAAGTTCCAAATTTAAGCTCTCCACTTCCTCCAGCACTGTTTGTAAAATCAGCCTTTATATCTCCATAGGAAGCATTTTTTGTGTCAAGTTTTATATCTGTAAGAGTAATACTACCTGTTCCAGAAGGAGTTCCACTTGTAACTGTTATAACTAAAGATGTTTTATCATCATTTCCAAACTCTACTTTTGTTTTGTTTGAGTATTTTCCTGAATTGTCCATTGTTGGAAGTTCAGCAAAAGCAAAACCACCTTTAAGTTTTATAGTATATTTTGTTCCACTTTTTATATTTGAATTAAAATCGTCCTGAATAACAATTTCATTTATAGAACCGTTTTCTTTCATATTTTCAACAGGTTCATTATATATTTTAATTTCACTTGTTCCAGCAGTTGCAAATTTATACTCACCACTTGAAACAGCTGAACTTTTTGAATTTATACCAACATATGCATCTCCAGAGCCTTCAACAGAAACATAAAGAGGTATTTCTATATCATCATTTACAGCATCAAATTTTGCTACATCAACATTTATAATCATTCTTGTTGATGTAAGTTTTACATACTCAACACCATTTTCTAATTCGCCTTTTTCAGAATATTTATCTGTCCATTCAGCATTATCAAGATAAACTTCAAAACTAAAGTTTTCTTTATGGTCTTCGCTTCCATTTATAATAAGTTTAGGAGCATTACTCTCTGTAAGTTCTGTACCTGATTTAACTCTAACCTGATTTGTAACACGATTTTCAGTATATGCAAAAGCATTAACAGAAAAAGCTCCAAATGTCATTATAGCAGCAGAAACAACAGCCACAAATTTTTTAACATTATATTTCATAAAAAATCCCTCCTTATAATATTTTAATATTCCTTTTAATAAATTAGACTAAAATGTGTACCTATTTGTTCCACATTATTTTATATAAATTATAAAATGTAAAACAAAATTTTTCTATATATATAAATGGTTTTTAATAAATTCTTAATAAATATCAAAATTAAAGTGTTATAATAAATACTAAAGTATTATTGTAATATTTAAAGGGGGATTTCTTTTATGAACTACAACGAAGTATTAGAAAACGCAAAAAAAAATATAGGAGAACTCTGCAAAGCTTGCCCTGTATGTAATGGTGTTGCTTGTAAAAACAAAATACCTGGTCCCGGAGCAAAGGGTGTTGGTGACACAGCTATAAGAAACTATTCAAAATGGCAAGAAATACGTGTAAACATGGATACAATATGTAAAAACAAAACTGTTGATACATCTGTTGAATTATTTGGTAAAAAATTTGAATATCCATTTTTTGCTGGTCCAGTAGGAGCTGTAACACTTCATTATAGTGATAAATACAACGATGTTACATATAATGATGTACTTGTATCAGCTTGTGCAGAAAAAGGCATAGCAGCATTTACAGGAGACGGCACAGACCCAAATGTTATGATTGCAGCAACAAAAGCTATAAAAGAAAATAATGGTATCGGAATACCTACTGTTAAACCATGGAATATAGATACAATAAAAGAAAAATTAACCCTTGTTAAAGAAGCAAATTCTTTTGCTGTTGCTATGGATATTGATGCAGCGGGACTTCCATTTCTCAAAAATATGACACCACCAGCAGGAAGCAAATCTGTATCAGAGCTTTCAGAAATAGTAAAAGAAGCAAAAGTTCCATTTATAGTAAAAGGTGTAATGACAGTTAAAGGAGCATTAAAGGCAAAAGAAGCAGGAGCTTATGCCATAGTAGTTTCAAACCACGGCGGACGAGTTCTTGACCAATGTGCTGCAACAGCTGAGGTTTTAGGAGAAATAGTTGACGCTGTTAACGGTAGTATGAAAGTATTTGTTGATGGTGGAATACGTTCTGGAACAGATATATTTAAAGCCCTTGCTATGGGAGCTGACGGTGTTTTAATATGTAGACCATTCGTAACAGCTGTATATGGCGGTGATAAAGAAGGAGTTAAAACATATATAGATAAATTAGGAGCAGAGCTTAAAGACACAATGGCAATGTGTGGAGCATTCTCAATAAGTGATATAACAAGAGATATGATAAGATATTAAAAATTTAAAAATTAATTATATTAAAGGAGATTTATATGAATACCCATTATAATCTAAAAAACATAATTTTTATTATATTAGGTATAATTATTGGAACAGTATTATTTACACTGGGAAATGAAGATGACTCTCCTGGATTAAGTTTTATAGGAATATTTTTAAGTTTTTTAATTATATTAAGACAAATATTAATACAGAAAAAATATTATATTCCAATAGTATTAATATTTTTAGGTTTTATTTTAACAATATTTCCTCTAGTATTATTTTTAGATAAAGAAATAAGCAATTATTCAATCAATATGTTATTAATAAATATATTGGGAATTTTTTTTATAATACTATCAATCAAGAAAATTATTAAAATAAAATACAAATAATATTTAAAATAGCTGGCATAATTTTGCCAGTTATTTTTTTATTTTTATTAAAAAATAAAAAAAGCATTAAACATAAGTTTAATGCTTTAGAAACTGCCCGAGACCGGAATCGAACCGGTACGGGTTTTACCCCGCAGGATTTTAAGTCCTGTGCGTCTGCCAGTTCCGCCACTCGGGCATATATATATAAAAATGGGAGTTACAGGGCTCGAACCTGTGACCCCCTGCTTGTAAGGCAGGTGCTCTCCCAGCTGAGCTAAACTCCCATAATGGCGACTCAGAAGGGGCTCGAACCCTCGACCTCCGGCGTGACAGGCCGGCGCTCTAACCAACTGAGCTACTGAGCCATATTAAGTTTAAAAAAATTAATTTAATAAAAATGGTGGGTCTTCGGGGACTCGAACCCAGGACCGTCCGGTTATGAGCCGGATGCTCTAACCAACTGAGCTAAAGACCCACATTAAAGCCGATGAACGGACTCGAACCGTTAACCTGCTGATTACAAGTCAGCTGCTCTGCCAATTGAGCCACATCGGCATATTAAATTAAAATGACCCAACCGGGAATCGAACCCGGGTTACAGCCGTGAAAGGGCCGTGTCTTAACCGCTTGACCATTGGGCCTTATTAAAATTGGCTCCCCGAGTAGGATTCGAACCTACGACCTATCGGTTAACAGCCGAGTGCTCTACCGCTGAGCTATCGAGGATTATTAATCCCGGCGACCACTTACTTTCCCAGGCGGCTTCCCACCAAGTATCATCAGCCGTTCAGGTCTTAACCGTCGTGTTCGGAATGGGAACGGGTGTGTCCCCTGAACGCATCATCACCGGAAATCTTCTTTTTTCTTAAGGGCTATACCCTCAAAACTGAATATTGCTTCTTTTCAGTCACTCAATCATTTTATCATCAAATTCTTTTCTTGTCAATACCTTTTTATTGACTTTTTTTATTGGTCAAGCCCTCGACCTATTAGTATTCGTCAGCTAAACACATTACTGTGCTTACACCTCGAACCTATCTACCTTGTAGTCTTCAAGGGGTCTTACTTCCGAAGAATGGGATATCTAGTCTTGAGGGCGGCTTCACGCTTAGATGCCTTCAGCGTTTATCCGTTCCATACATAGCTACCCAGCTGTGCAATCGGTTTGCAACTGGTCCACCAGAGGTATGTCCATCCCGGTCCTCTCGTACTAAGGACAGCTCCTCTCAAATATCCTGCGCCCACAACGGATAGGGACCGAACTGTCTCACGACGTTCTGAACCCAGCTCGCGTACCGCTTTAATGGGCGAACAGCCCAACCCTTGGGACCTACTTCAGCCCCAGGATGCGATGAGCCGACATCGAGGTGCCAAACCTCCCCGTCGATGTGAACTCTTGGGGGAGATAAGCCTGTTATCCCCAGGGTAGCTTTTATCCGTTGAGCGATGGCATTCCCACTTATTACCACCGGATCACTAAGTCCTACTTTCGTACCTGCTCCAACCGTCGCTGTCGCAGTCAAGCCACCTTTTGCCTTTACACTCTTTGAATGGTTTCCAATCATTCTGAGGTGACCTTAGAGCGCCTCCGCTACCTTTTAGGAGGCGACCGCCCCAGTCAAACTGCCCGCCTGACATTGTCCCTCATCTGGATAACAGATGCAGGTTAGAAATCCAATGATATAAGAGAGGTATCCCACCGGCGACTCCTCCGAAACTGGCGTTCCGGGCTCTCAGTCTCCCTCCTATCCTGTACATACATCATCGAATCCCAGTATCAGGCTGCAGTAAAGCTCCATGGGGTCTTTCCGTCCTGTTGCGGGTAACCAGTATCTTCACTGGTTCTTCAATTTCACCGGGCGTGTTGTCGAGACAGTGCTCAAATCGTTACACCTTTCGTGCGGGTCAGAACTTACCTGACAAGGAATTTCGCTACCTTAGGACCGTTATAGTTACGGCCGCCGTTTACTGGGGCTTGAATTCAAAGCTTCGCTTGCGCTAACCTCTCCTTTTAACCTTCCAGCACCGGGCAGGTGTCAGCCCCTATACTTCACCTTACGGTTTCGCAGAGACCTGTGTTTTTGCTAAACAGTCGCTTGAGCCTCTTTTCTGCGACCACATTGCTGTGGCTCCCCTTATCCCTAAGTTACGGGGTCATTTTGCCGAGTTCCTTAACAACACTTCTCCCGTCGGCCTGTGGATTTTCTCCTCATCTACCTGTGTCGGTTTACGGTACGGGTACGAATAACACAATAGCGGCTTTTCTCGACAGTGTGGATTCGGCAACTTCCCTACTATTATTCGGTCCTCATCGCACTTCAGCATTACGGTGACGGATTTGCCTATCACCTAGACCTTTGTACTTGACCGGGCTTTTCCTTTTCCCGGTTTGCCTATCCTCCTGTGTCCCCACAGTTCTGATTATTCGCAGTACTGGAATCTCTACCAGTTGTCCATCGACTACGACTCTCGTCCTCGCCTTAGGTCCCGACTTACCCTGGGAAGATTAGCTTTACCCAGGAAACCTTAGATATTCGGCCTAGAAGTTTCTTACTTCTATCTCGCTACTCATTCCGGCATTCTCTCTCCTGTTTCGTCCACCATTGCTCTCGCTATGGCTTCGTCCTTACAGGATGCTCCTCTACCACTCAACGCTTGGCGTGAGTCCGTAGCTTCGGTATCGTGTTTTAGCCCCGATAATTTTCGGCGCAGGTTTTCTCGACTAGTGAGCTATTACGCACTCTTTAAATGTATGGCTGCTTCTAAGCCAACATCCTAGTTGTCTTCGAAATCCCACATCCTTTTCCACTTAACACGTATTTAGGGACCTTAGCTGTCGGTCTGGGCTCTTTCCCTTTTGACCACGAAACTTATCTCACGTAGTCTGACTCCCGAGGGTATCTTGACGGCATTCTTAGTTTGATATGAGTTGGTAACCTTGTGGGGCCCCGCGTCAGTTCAGTGCTTTACCTCCGTTAGACTCCTCTCGAGGCTAGCCCTAAAGCTATTTCGAGGAGAACCAGCTATCTCCGAGTTCGATTGGAATTTCTCCGCTATCCACACCTCATCACCACCTTTTTCAACAGATGTGTGTTCGGTCCTCCAAAACCTTTTACGGTTCCTTCAACCTGGACATGGATAGGTCACCCGGTTTCGGGTCTACTAATACTAACTCTGCGCCCTATTCAGACTTGGTTTCCCTTCGGCTCCGTACCTTCTCAGTACTTAACCTCGCTAGTAGTAGTAACTCGCCGGACCGTTCTACAAAAAGTACGCCATCACACTTGCGTGCTTTGACTGTTTGTAAGCACAGGGTTTCAGGTTCTTTTTCACTCCCCTCCCGGGGTTCTTTTCACCTTTCCTTCACAGTACTGCTTCACTATCGGTCACTAGGGAGTATTTAGGCTTGGGGGGTGGTCCCCCCGGCTTCCCACAGGGTTTCTCGTGTCCCGTGGTACTCTGGATACTGTCAGCTGACTTTCGATTTCGTCTACTGGACTTTCACCGTCTACGGTTTGCTTTCCCAAAACAATTCGACTATCAATTGTCAATACCTTATACAGTCCGCAACCCCGCAGAACCAGGTTCCGCGGTTTGGCCTATTTCCATTTCGCTCGCCGCTACTTTGGAAATCGAGTTTTCTTTCTTCTCCTGCCGCTACTTAGATGTTTCAGTTCACGGCGTGTTCCCTCGTTAAGCTATGTATTCACTTAACGATACTTGAGGTTTTCTCAAGCAGGTTCCCCCATTCGGATATCTACGGGTCACTGGTTATGTGCACCTCACCGTAGCTTTTCGCAGCTTATCACGTCCTTCTTCGGCTCCTAGTGCCAAGGCATTCGCCCTGTGCTCTTTATTGCTTGACCATTTTGTCTATGCTTGAATGTAGTAGCGATACTACATATTTGTTGTAAGAATTATCTAATTAAATAAATCTTTACTGCATGTTAAATCTTTTAGAATTTGTTTTTTCTCGATTTAATTGACTCTTTTTTTACAATATTCAGTTTTCAAGGTACAGTGCACTAAATAACTCTGTTATTCAATGCTGAGTGGAGATTACGAGATTCGAACTCGTGACCCCCTGCTTGCAAGGCAGGTGCTCTCCCAACTGAGCTAAACCCCCATAGTATAATATAATATTTTCTTAAAAGTGGGCTCAAGTGGACTCGAACCACCGACCTCACGCTTATCAGGCGTGCGCTCTAACCGGCTGAGCTATGAGCCCATAATCCCGGCGACCACTTACTTTCCCAGGCGGCTTCCCACCAAGTATCATCAGCCGTTTAGGTCTTAACCGTCGTGTTCGGAATGGGAACGGGTGTGTCCCCTAAACGCATCATCACCGAAAATATTTATAAACCTATTAAATTTAATTAATTGGTCCTTCAAAACTAAACAGTTAAATTCACTTCAACCAAATCTCCATAGAAAGGAGGTGATCCAGCCGCACCTTCCGATACGGCTACCTTGTTACGACTTCACCCCAGTCACTG
>NZ_NFLT01000069.1 GCF_002161055.1 Tyzzerella sp. An114 | reverse complement strand
TTTAATCAGCACAAGGGCATCACCTCCATTTTTGAGTATAAAAAAAGAAGGTTAAAAACCTTCTTCAATTAATCTAAAACTTGCCGGAAGCTGACTAGGTGACCAAATCATGGCTGTTATAGGATTTGCATAACATTCATAAACTTTATTATCTGTATCCCTAATCAACATTCCTATTTCACTATCCATGTTATATACATAAGGGTATATCCCATACTCGTCTGGCTCAGGCAGAGGAGCATAGTTGTTTACAGCTACATTTGGGGCATATTGTGCCATTCTATAACTATCAACTCTGCATTTATATGCCATGTCTGTTTCTTCAAAATAGCTGATGTGTCCCGCTTTTTCAAGTCCTCCATCAGCCACCCAAGGCTCATAGGATTTTTTAAATATTCCAGCAGTAGGTGTAGACTCTGTCCTATTTTGATATGCCTTAGCACCCTCCTTCCTTAATCGTTTAATATAATCTGTCGCTATTTTCGTGTCAGCTGTTATATTCATATCGTTCACCTTATTTCTTCCATGACACTCTGATAGAATGTTCTGTATTCTTCTAATTCAGTTGTTGGTTCAGTTGGTATTTCATTTTCTAATATTTGATACCAATTATCAGAGCTATCACTAACACCTAAATCAATAGTTTTTCCATAGACCGTTCCATTTGTATAAACTTTTCCTTCATCTGCAACTAGTGTCATTTAATCCCCCCTATCGTACCACAGTCCAGTTTTTGGACTGTGCTATAC
>NZ_NFLT01000068.1 GCF_002161055.1 Tyzzerella sp. An114 | reverse complement strand
GTTTGCCCTTGTGTAAAGACTTGTGAAGGAGGTGGGATAATTATACCTAAATAAAAATAAAGCCTATTTAAGGTGATTTGAGAAAACAAAAATAGTTGAAAAACAGAATATAGTAATAAACATATGCGAACCAAAGTGTTCGCCTTTTTTATGCCTATATTTGCCCTTATGTGAAGTTATTATGGGAAGGTGGTGTTATTAATTGGCAAGCTATAATAAAGGCAAATTTGGGCAAATATCAAGAAACTTGAAAAAGCAGACTTTTATTAAAAAAAGTCAGATAAAAATAAGGTAAATTTTCAAGGCAAAAATATGGCTTTGATAGGGGGGATTTTAGAGCAAAACAAATGTGCAGGTGAAAGTCAGCCATCAAGATGGCTGACGGTTTCCTCAAATCGCCCGCAGTGCGGAGATTTTTTGCAAGTAATAAGTGACCTCAAAAAAACAGCAATGACATCATACTATATGGCTTTTATTGCAAAAAGTAAAATTTTTCTTAGAAAAATGGGAGTATAAAATGACCTCATTAATGGAATTAAGGCTTTTTTGAAGTAAAAAGGAGAGTAATAAACAATGGAGATGAAAAATAATAAAATAACAATAAGATTATCTGATGAAACATTGAAAAAATGTAATGAAGGTATGGATATAACAAACTGTAAAGTTAGAAATGAATTTATAGAAAAAGCAATTGAATTTTATTCAGGATATGTATCAGCAGAAGTTCATAGTGAATTTTTATCTGATGTTATTACAGAATCTATGGAAGGAATAGCGAA
>NZ_NFLT01000067.1 GCF_002161055.1 Tyzzerella sp. An114 | reverse complement strand
CCTGTTACTTCCATAATAGTAGCTATATCCATATTCTTTTTCAACATATTTATAGCTGTTTTTTCAACACCTTCTGCTATGCCTTTTTCTATACCTTCTTCATATATACCAATACTTAAATTACACATATCTATAACCTCCCTCTCTATATTCTTAGAAATATTATAGTTGAAGTCTTCTTTTAATATCCTTTGTTTTTCTTCTATAAGCATATCATTTCTTAAAAGTATTCTAAGGAATTTTAATAAATTATTATCACTTTGACTTTTTCCTAATAATACCATAACTACTTTCATTAAATCATAGTTCTTTACTTCTTCTTTAAAATTACCTACTATATTATTTTCTTGTATTGAATATGATGTTATTGTATTAGAATCCTTTATTGGTGGATTTGGGCATATCCATATTGAATAGACCTTTTTAATTTTTTCATAGTGAGAGTCTACAAATTCTGTTCCATGTTGTGCTGACATCATTCTACTACAATAATATAATGCTCTTTTTATTAATGGATATCCCGGATGATATTTGTTTTGTGCTTCTACATTTACAATAAGTTGTATTAAGCCATCTGTATTTGGTACAGTTGCTAAAAATCGTATATCATATGTAACTGTGCCTTCATCTATTGATTTATCTTCATTACTTAATCCTCTTATTTTATTTGTATTTGTTGGAAATACTTCTTCGCTTTATATTTGTGGTGTACCTTCAATATATTTATTTGCTATATCTTCAAGACTGCAATCTTTGAATTCATCAACGCACTCTTTCATTATACGAGAAAGTATATCTTTTTCAGCAAATAACTGT
>NZ_NFLT01000066.1 GCF_002161055.1 Tyzzerella sp. An114 | reverse complement strand
ATAATTTTTATAAATTTGACTTTAATTCCTCAATTTTTTCTTCTGACAATCCTGTTACTTCCATAATAGTAGCTATATCCATATTCTTTTTCAACATATTTATAGCTGTTTTTTCAACACCTTCTGCTATGCCTTTTTCTATACCTTCTTCATATATACCCATACTTAAGTTACACATATCTATAACCTCCTTCTCTATATTCTTAGAAATATTATAGTCGAAATCTTCTTTTAATATCCTTTGTTTTTCTTCTATAAGCATATCATTTCTTAAAAGTATTCTAAGGAATTTTAATAAATTATTATCACTCTGACTTTTTCCTAATAATACCATAACTACTTTTATTAAATCATAGTTTTTTACTTCTTCTTTAAAATTACCTACTATATTATTTTCCTGTATTGAATATGATGTTATTGTATTGGAATCTTTTTTTGGTGGATTTGGACATATCCATATTGAATATACCTTTTTAATTTTTTCATAGTGAGATTCCGTAAACTCTGTTCCATGTTGTGCTGACATCATTCTGCTACAATAATATAATGCTCTTTTTATTAATGGATATCCCATATGATATTTGTTTTGTGCTTCTACATTCACTATAAGTTGTATTAAGCCATCTGTATTTGGTACAGTTGCTAAAAATCGTATATCATATGTAACTGTGCCTTCATCTATTGATTTATCTTCATTACTTAATCCTCTTATTTTATTTGGATTTGTCGGAAATACTTCCTCACTTGATATTTGTGGTGTACCTTCAATATATTTATTTGCTATATCTTCAAGACTGCAATCTTTGAATTCATCAACGCACTCTTTCATTATACGAGAAAGTATATCTTTTTCAGCAAATAACTGT
>NZ_NFLT01000065.1 GCF_002161055.1 Tyzzerella sp. An114 | reverse complement strand
TTATAAATACTATATTCTTCTTTAGTTAAAGGTTTATTATCGTCTTCAATTGGTGATAAATTCCAAATAATAATAATAGAAATAATTAAAACTACTATTTCAAAAATACTATTTGAAATTTGCAAAAATTTAATTAATCTTAAGGCTACAAATGTTGTCACCGTAGACATTATATAACAACGAAATTGTGTTTTTGCATGATATCCCCCAGCAAAAATTCTTATTGGAATAAAACAAACTAAATATATAATTACTTCAATAAGCATATTTAATATCATACCAATACACAATGCAGTGAAAGTATTTAATAGAAATATAACTCCCTGAATTAAACCAAATAAATATATTTCTTTATCTTCATCTGTCAATTCTTTTGCTTCTTTCATTCGTATCCATATTATATTTTTTATCTTTTCTTGCACTATATCACCATACTTTTTGATTGTTAAACAATTTATTTCATTCATTTAAAATTTTTTAATTTATCACTGCCCTTAGGCATCTTTGGTTGATAAAACTCAAATATACATGTAGAATTGATTGATGTTCTTGTTATAAACAACGCTAGTGGTGCAATAAAACTTCAGATGTTTTTTTTAATAATACCTATTTTTTTTGCAAAATTATTTGCCTATTAAATATGTTTTTAAAATTATATTTGTAAAAATTAATATAATAGGTACTATTATCATAGTCCAATTAGAATATTTTAGATATTGATATAAAGCACAGTAAACACCAAATAACACTAAAGTAATACCATTTATAATATTAATAACAGGTAATTTTTTTAATGTATTATAATTTCCTTTTGCGATACCATAAATTCCAATAATTATAAGAAATATACCTAAAATAGTTAATATCATTATAAATCCTCCTTG
>NZ_NFLT01000064.1 GCF_002161055.1 Tyzzerella sp. An114 | reverse complement strand
CTATATAATAGTTATCATACACATTTTTAATATAATTATATAAAGGAGAAACAATAATATTTCCTTTATTATCTATAATTCCATATTTATTATTTTTACGAACTATGGCTCTGTTATTATTAAATTCATCTGTGTCAGATGTTATATAAGCCTTATCCCAAACAGGTTCGGAAATGATATTTCCTTTATTATCAATATATCCTATATAACCTTCACTATTTACAAAAGGTACAATACTTTCAGAATATGTAGGTATAATTTTATAATCCGTTGCAAATTCATTATCATATTTTAAATTTGTATATATTTGTACTATACTATCTTTTTCATTCCATAAAATATTATCATCTGAAATTTTAAAAGCGTGACACAAATCTCTAAGAGGTATAAAAATTCTATCTTTTGAAATCTCTGCGGGTGTTCCCATACTATATTCAATACCGTTAATATACATAATATCAGAACCTATTGTTAAATCTATTGTTTTTTCTTCATATATTATTATAACTTTATTTTTATCAGGATACCAATCAACATGAGCCTTTTTAGATGTTAAGGCATCAACAATACTTCTAACAGGCATCATTGTATAACCTGAATTTGAAATATAAGCTGGTGAGTCCATTATATTTTCAGTTCCATCAATATTTAAAATATTAGAACCTATTTTTAAAGATATATTTCTATAAAGTTTATTATTGTCTTTTAATTGGTCAAAATTTTGTTCACCTGCAAAAACATTACTAGATATTATTGATATAAAACACATTACTGATAACAAAAATTTTTTCATAACAACACCACCTACTTTCTTAAATTTATATTTACAATTTTTCAAGTAAAAACTTTGCTAATCCAATTTAATAAAATTATATTTAAAGGATAAATTATATAAAATAAATACTTAAATCCTTTTCCTTTTTTACCATTGTATAATAGTAATATAGGT
>NZ_NFLT01000063.1 GCF_002161055.1 Tyzzerella sp. An114 | reverse complement strand
ATATAGTAGTATTAAATATAATTATTAAAATCAATGTAAGATTTTAATAATAGGGAGGATTGATAAATATTTTATAATTAAATTTATATTATTATGGAGGTAAGAGTTAAATATATTATTATGTTAAAAATTTATTAAGTATAATAAAAATGGGGGAGTTATTATAATAAGTAAAAATTGAAATATGTATTAAATAAATAATTGTGATAATCACAATTAAATTATAAATTTACTTAATTTTTATTATTATATAGGAAAGAGATTGAATTATAGTGAAATTTAAAAAAATTATGGCAATGACAATGTTAGTTTTAAGTGTAAGTAATTTAAATACTGCAAATATATTTACATCATAAAATATGGGTGTATCATCATATAAACCAAATATACAAATTGAAATAAGAACTACACAAAAACCAAACCAGTCAGAAATATGGGATTTTTCAAATAGTGGAACATATTATTTTTCTGGACAAGCAGCATTTGACAATTTATATACAGATTATATGTTTATGGGTTCTAAATCTTATGAAATAGAAGTAACTTAAATACAAGTGATAGTATATATATTAAATTTAGTGAACATTCTCATTTCGAAGGAAGTATTAGTGATTAATATTTAGATAGATAATAAAGAAGAAACTTTTATTATTATATAATGGTTCTCCTCTTTTATTATTTTTAAGGAGTGTATTTTAATGTCAACAACTATATTAAAGATAATAGCTTTAATAACAATGATTATTGATCATATAGGTTTATATATTCCAAATACATCAGAATATTTAAGGTATATAGGAAGAATATCAGCACCAATATTTTTATTTTGTTCTGTAATAGGCTATATTAATACACATAATAAGAAAAAATACTTATTTAGAATTTATATTTTTAGTATATTTATGGGATTTATTGATGCTGTTATATTAGTAAATGCTAATTATATAAGAACTATATTTATAACTTTAATTATAATAT
>NZ_NFLT01000062.1 GCF_002161055.1 Tyzzerella sp. An114 | reverse complement strand
CGAGTCTCAGTTATCGCAAAGACGGTGGTCTCCACGAAGGGGAAGGTGAGATGCCTATGAGTGTAGCCTAACACTGTTTATATTGTTGCCCATACCGGGGAAGTAGTGTCGAATACGGTAAATTAAATCACATCTAATAATATTAATATAAATTTATCAAGCCGTATATTTTTAATATATGGCTTGATTTTATAAATTTTCATAAGTGATATAAAAATATTATTTATTAAATCATTTATTAAAGTTTATAAAAATAAGGGGGAAAATTTATGTCTAATAATCAATTTGAAAATGAAATAATGTATATGTTATCTAAGGAAATACTTAAAAGAATGTTTTTAAGAAAATTGATAACAGAAGAAGAATATGAAAAAATAGATAAACTTAATATAAAAACTTTTAATCCGGAAATCGCACAAATATATGATTAAATTATAGATGTGTAAGTCTAAATAAGGTATTGTATGTTATATAAGGAGGTGTCTGAAATGGGAGTTACAAAGATAATTGAAGCAGTTAATACAAAAAATAATATCACGAGAGCCTGTGCCTATTGTCGTGTAAGTACAGATATGTCCCATCAGATAAATTCCTATGAAGCACAAAAGGAGTATTATAAAAACTTTATAACAGAAAAACCAAATCATAAGTTTGTAGGGATTTATGCTGACTATGGAAAAAGTGGAACTAAAGAAGAAGGCAGAACAGAGTTTGAAAGAATGCTTGATGATTGCCGAAATGGTATGATAGATGTTATATATACTAAATCGATATCAAGGTTTGCAAGAAATGTAATTGATTGTTTAAGTATAGTAAGAAGTTTGAAGGAATTAAAAGTTGATGTGTACTTTGAAAAAGAGAAAATACATACACTATCTGAAAAAAGCGAAATATTGTTATCGATATACAGTTCAGTAGCACAGGCTGAATCAGAAAGTATATCAACAAATCAAAAATGGAGTATACAAAAAAGATTTTTAGATGGAACTTACATAATGTCAAACCCAGCTTATGGATACTGTAACAATAAAAAGGGTAGGCTTAAACTTGTATCAAAAGAAGCAAAAGTTATAAGATTTATATATGATGAATATCTTAATGGAAAGGGTATTCATATAATAGCAAGAGAATTAAGCGAAAGTAAAATTAAAAGTCCAAAAGGCAATA
>NZ_NFLT01000061.1 GCF_002161055.1 Tyzzerella sp. An114 | reverse complement strand
AAAATTATATATAAAAATTATATATAAAAATTATATTTTTTAGCTCATTCAGCTTCTACAACCATCAGAATAATGATAAGTTTTACTTTCTATAAAAAAATTATCAAATAATTCAGAAATCTTCTCTGGCCATAAAGTAATATTTAAATTATATGTACATACTGCGAAATCTGTATTTATAACTTGATTCTGTGTATCTCCCTCACAATCAGTTGATAAATAAAGATATCTATCTGTCTCAGTAACCATTTCTGGTACAGTATATATCGTAGCAACATAATCAAAACCATGCTCAATACTACCTTGTTCAATATAAGAACCGTCTGGTCTATTTCGAGAATATAATGTAGTACCACCAACATTATCTCCTTTTATATGTTCTATACTCATTAAAACTTCAAATGAACCTGATACTCCTGTTTTATATGAATCCAATAATTCCATAGACATTGCTATTGAATTATCTGAAAGAATATATGATGTAAGAGTTCCTACTCCAACAAAATATTTATCATCAGAAACATAATAGTCTATTTTATTTTTTGTTAGATTTCTGAACTCTGTTTCTGATATATTTATAATTTTAGATTTATTTGTATCTTTTGATTTCTCAATAATAAAATGTGATTTATTAGTAGATAATACATTTACATTATCAAAATCTTTATGTAATTGTTCAACTAGTTTTGGTGATAAATTCTTCATTTTATCAATTGATATACCTAACTTATTAGCTAATTCATTATCTGTGTTTACTTGATTAGCTAATACGGATACACATAACAATAAACATATACTAATTGTTAATAAAATAGATATAATTTTTTTCATCATAGATACTCCTCCATTATTATTTATTACTAAATTTATTTAATTTATCACTACCTTTAGGCATCTTTGGTTGATAAAACTCAAACATACATGTAGAATTAACTGATATTGTTGTTATAAACAACGCTAATGGTGCAATAAATCTCCAGATGTTTTTTTCAAGAATACTTATTTTCTTTTTCATAAAACCATCCTCTTATTAAATATATTTTTAAAACATTAATTACATTTTTATTCTATCATAATTTTTATTAAAAATTTTAACATGCCGAAATTAACCACTTATATTCCATTTTTAGCAATAAAAAAACGCATTTATTACAAATGCGTTAAATTTTACAACTATATATACATAATAATCTCTACATCAAAAATATTGTTTTCAGTTTTTATATCAATTTCTCCAAAATATTTTTCTAC
>NZ_NFLT01000060.1 GCF_002161055.1 Tyzzerella sp. An114 | reverse complement strand
GCATCCTTTGATATATATGAGTTGATGTGTCTATCTATGGAAATAATAAGGAAACATGGCAAAAATCTATCCATTTTTTATATGGATAATAGTAAAGAGAAATAAAATCTAATAGAGTACACTATTTTAAGTAATAATATTTCAAAAGAATCTTAGTATAAAATTGTTTTTCTTGAGATTTTGAATGTATTGATACAAGACGCTTATGTATTTCTTCACCAATCTACTATAATTGAAGATGAGTTTTAGACTTTATTATAAAAAGTATGACGTGGTAAAGATTAGGTAAATTCAAATTTTAATGCAGTATGATTTTAAAATCTTACTGCATTTTTTGTATTTAAAAATAATATAAATTTTACTTTCAAAGAGAAGTTGTATAGAGAGTTTTAATTTAAAAATATTATAAGTTTTTTAAAATAGCCTAAATATTTCATTGTCAGTTTCAATATCACGAGCAGTAAGAGCTAGAATTAATTCTTTTATCACAACTTGTAGAAAGACTTGAGCAAATGAAGTTGCAATAAAATTTTTATTAAATATTAATTGAAATATTTCAAAATTTTCTTTGTTAATAAGATTTATAAGTTTATTTTCTGTTTCTTGAAACTCTATTATATCAACTTCCTTACAACAATGATAATAAATTTCAGTTGTAAAATCAGAAAGTGATTGCTCAATAATAGAGTCTGCCATAGATAATATTAAAAGATTTTCATTTGTTTCAGGTTCTTGATAATGAAAATTTTCTGATGAGTCAGCGAATTTCTCAACAGATTTTTTGAATAGACAATGGATTTTTTCTTGTAAATATGTAAAATCCATTTAATTTATCAAACGAAAAAACATTGAAAGATAGTGGTCGAGGACATAACTTTTGTCATTGAGAATAAGTTTTAGTTCATTGATTGAGTTAAAAACTTATGAAAACTTAGGTGTGTTTTCGTTGTGATTAGAAATAAAATAATTAAAAATATCCATAAAATAACCCCTTTATTTTGAAGTTGGCAGAGCCACTTGTGGTATATAAACTCTGATGAAGGGGAGTGTCAAGATATAATTGTTTTCAGAAGAATAAAAAACATCAAAAAATGTGATGTGACAAGGCTGAAATAATGGCTATTTTATGGCTGAGTTTGCCCTTGTGTAAAGACTTGTGAAGGAGGTGGGATAATTATACCTAAATAAAAATAAAGCCTATTTAAGGTGATTTGAGAAAACAAAAATAGTTGAAAAACAGAATATAGTAATAA
>NZ_NFLT01000006.1 GCF_002161055.1 Tyzzerella sp. An114 | reverse complement strand
GAAGAAGAAAGACTGCGTAAAGATATAAAAAATAATATAATTAAAGTATATATTGAAAATATTAAAAATGTTTTTAATGAAAATAGAGTTGAATTTACTAATTTACAAAAGTTTATACATAGAAATAAAGATAGAAGTATAGAAAGTATATTTAATAGTATGCCTTCTATAATAAGAGAAATTTATCCATGTATGATTATGAGTTCTGATTTTGTATCTAAATATATACCTTTAGATTTTGATAAATTTGATGTTGTTATTATTGATGAAGGTTTTAATTTGTCTGTTGATAAATCACTTATACCTATTTTTCATGGTAAAAGATGTTTGATTTTTGGTGATGATACTTTTAAATTTGATACATATTTTGAAAGTATATTTGAAAGGGCTATTATTATGAATGTGCCTAAAAAAACACTTAAATATGACTATGAAAATATAGTTGAAAATACTTTGGATTTATCAAATAAAGAATTTTGTTATAACAATGAAAATGTATTTAAAAATAATTCAATGATTGATAATATTGCAAAATATTTGATAAAAGAAGGTTTTGATGTAAATACAAATATAGGAAAAGGAAAATTTAAAATTGATATAGGAATTGTATCAAATAATAGAGATAAGTATTCACTGGGTATTATTGTTGATGATTTTAAAGAATTTAAAAATAATATTGGTGATAGAGAAATTATTTATCCAGATGTGTTAAAAAATAAAGGTTGGAATATTTATAGACTGTATTCTGTCAATTGGCATACAAATTCTCAACGTGAAATTGATAATATAAAAAATATTGTGGCACAAATAGAAGGGGTATAAATTATGGGTAAAAATATTAGCATTGATGAGTTTTATAGAGCTTTTAAAGAAATTAATTACTATGAACAATTTAAAGAATATTATGAAAGATTTCTGGAAGAAACAAGAGTAAATATTGATATTTATAGAAAATTAGCAAAATTATATATTGAAGAACTTAAAAATATTGATTTTGATGAAAATAATTTGTGGAAAAAAGGTTTTATATTAGGCTGGAGTCTTATTTATCCTTGTTCATTGAGAGAACGTGACGATGAAAAGGTTAGTCGTAAAGATATAAGTGAAAAAATAATAAAAATTATACAAGACAATATGGAATGTTTTGGTTTTGAAACAGACAGCAAATATAAATATATTGCTCTTGAAGTTTCTGTTGATGTTTTTACAGCTTTTGGCTCTATTGATGACAGAGTTGGTTTTCCTGCTGTAATGTGGGACATGCTTTCTAAATTACAAAGTGAAGCTGATTATAGTAATTTTTATGGTGTTAATTCTTTAGATACTGTTATAAAAAGAACTGTTATGAGACTTGAATATTATGGATATGAAAAATTTGATTTAGAAAGTCTTAGAGATAAAGAGAATAGAAAATATGTAAAAGATTTTTTGAATATTGTAATAAATAATTTTAGATATAATCCTAAACCAACTAATAAAAATAGTGTTAAAAAGAATAATTTTAAAACTTATAAACAACAAAATATTTCAATTTTAATATTTGTAGGTTTAATGTGTTTTATAGCAGGAATTGTAGTTGGTGTTTTATTGTGTATAAACTTTGGTTTCTTTGTAATCTGATAATAATTATATAGTTTGCTTTTATGGAAAAATATGATATTTCTACAATTAAAATTTTGTGTATATTTTGTATTACTTTACAAATAATACAATTACAGACATAATTTAAAAGTGGAGGAGTTTTTTTATGAAAGCAACAGGAATTGTCAGAAGAATAGATGACCTTGGAAGGGTTGTTATACCTAAAGAAATAAGAAGAACACTTCGCATAAGAGAGGGAGACCCTCTTGAGATATTTACAGACCGAGAAGGAGAAATAATATTAAAGAAATATTCACCAATAGGTGAACTTGGAACATTTGCAAAGGAATATGCTGAAAGCCTTGCACAGGCAGCAGGACATATAACTTGTATTGTTGATAGAGACCATATTATAGCTGTTTCTGGTGGTTCTAAAAAAGATTTTTATGAAAAACATATAAGTGCTGACCTTGAAAAATGTATAAATCAGAGAAGCACAGTTATTGCAAAGAGAAATGAAAGCAATTTTGTACCTATATTGGAAGACGATTTGGAAGATGTTTATAACAGTCAGCTTATAACTCCTATTATTTCCGAGGGAGATGTTATGGGTGCTGTGCTCTTTTTATCAAATGACAGACCTATGGGAGAAGTTGAAGGTAAATTGGCTCAGACAGCAGCCGGTTTTTTAGGAAAACAAATGGAACAATGATATTTAAAAAAAAGCCTTTTTTGTTAAATCAAAAAAGGCTTTCACTTTTTTAGGTGTTAAAATTCAGTTTTAAAAGATTGTGTTTTATGGTAAAATAGATAAGATAATTTTTATTGCAGAGGTGTATTATTTATGAAAGGCTTGTTTATAACAATAGAAGGTACAGACGGAGCAGGAAAATCTACACAGATAGAACTTTTGACAGAATATCTTTCAAAAAAAGGTAGAGATGTTTTGGTTACAAGAGAACCAGGTGGTACACCAATAGGAGAAAAAATAAGAGAGATAATACTTGATACAGAAAACAGTGAGATGAGCGATATTACAGAAGCTATGCTTTATGCAGCCTCAAGAGCTCAGCACGTAAATGAAAAAATAAAACCGGCACTCTTAGAAGGTAAAATTGTTATATGTGATAGATTTGTAGACTCAAGTATTGCCTATCAGTCTTCTGCAAGGGGAATTTCAAGAGAATTAATAGAAGATATAAATAAATATGCTGTTTGTGGTATAACTCCTGATATTACACTCTATTTTGATATAACACCGGAAGAAGGAATTAAACGCAAAAAAAATATGCATAAGCTTGACAGAATAGAGAAAGAAAAAGAAGATTTCCATAAAAGAGTTTATGATGGATACCAAAATCTTTTGAAATTATATCCTGAGAGAATAAAAAGAGTTGATGCTTCACAAAGTATTTCTGATGTACATAAACAGGTAATAGAATATATTAATAAAATTTTGTAATTATTAATTTTAGAGAGAAGGTATGTTTTATGAAACTTGTAATTTCAATTATACATGATGATGATGTTAAAAATACAATGGACACACTTCGTGAGGAAGGTTTTTTTGTTACAAAACTTTCATCAACAGGTGGATTTTTGAGAGCTGGAAATACAACACTTCTTATAGGTGTTGAGGATAGACTTGTTGAAAAAGTTATGAGTATATTTGAGAGATGTTGTAAGAGTAGAAAAGAGCTTACAACAATAGAAACTCCTTATGGTGGTGTTCAAGGGTATGTTTCAAGACCTATTGAAATTGTTGTAGGTGGAGCGACAGTTTTTGTTGTTGATGTTTCAGAGTTCAGAAAATTCTGATTTTGGAGATAGTATATATGAGAACCTTTAGAAATATAACGGGTAACCAAACAATAATAAAACTTTTAAAAAATGCAATATTTTATAATAAAGTTTCCCATGCCTATATAATAAGTGGCGATGAAGGTTGTGGAAAAACTTTGATTGGAGAAACTTTTGCAAAAACTTTATTATGTGAGGAAGGCAAAACTGATGCTTGCTGTAACTGTATAAGTTGTAAAAGCTTTGAAAATGGAAATAATCCCGATATATTCTATGTTAAACCTAAAAAGGGAAAAACAAAATCAATAGGTGTTAATGATATTCGTGAGCAAGTTATAGAGAATGTATCAATAAAACCTTATAAATACAAATATAAAGTATTTATAATTGAAAATGCTGATGATATGACAAAAGAGGCTCAAAATGCCTTTTTAAAAACTCTTGAAGAACCTCCAGAGTATGGTGTTTTTATACTTTTGGCAAGAAATCCTGAAAAGTTTTTGCCAACGGTACTTTCAAGATGTGTAAATATAAAAATACGTCCTCTTTCAAATGGTGAGGTTATAAATTATATAAGAACATATACAGAGATACCTGATGAGAAAATAGAGCTTTTTGCTGAATATTCAAGGGGAAGTATAGGAAGAGCTCTTATGATGTCCCAGTCATCAGAGTTTATAGAAATGCGTGAAAATATTATAAATACAATAACAAATCTTTATGGTAAAAATGATTTTTATGCTTGTGACTCTGTAAAGTATATTGAGGAGTATAAAAATGAAAAAGGTCTTTTAGATATAATGTATATGTGGTACAGAGATATGTTATCAGCAAAAGTTTTAAAAGATGATAAATATATTATACAGAAAGATAAAAAAGATATAATTTTTAAAGAAGCCAATAAATACAGTGCTGAGTGTATTATAGATAAGGCAGAAGCCTGTCTTGAGGCTAAAAATCAGCTTTTAAAGAATGTAAACTTCCGTCTCTGTATGGAAGTTCTTCTTATGAAACTAAAGGAGAGTTATTAAATGATAGAAGTTGTAGGAATACGATTTAAAAAGGCAGGAAAAATATATTATTTTGACCCTGACGGACAGACTATTGAAGCCGGAAGTTATGCTATTGTAGAGACTGCAAGAGGTGTTGAATATGGTTCTGTAATAAAGGGTAATATGCTTGTACCTGATGAAGATGTTGTTCTTCCTCTTAAAAAAGTTATACGTGTAGCTACTGATGAAGATACAGCCCTTGCTGCTGAAAATAAAATAAAAGAGAATGAGGCTTTTGAAGTTTGTCTTGAAAAAATATCAAAACATCAACTTGATATGAAACTTATAGATGTGGAAATAACTTTTGACCATAATAAACTTATATTCTACTTTACATCTGATGGCAGAGTTGACTTTAGAGAGCTTGTAAAAGAGCTTGCTGCTATATTTAGAACAAGAATAGAATTAAGACAGATTGGTGTTCGTGACGAGGCTAAAATGCTTAATGGTATAGGCATATGTGGTCGTCCTCTCTGTTGTGCCACATTTTTGGGAGATTTCCACCCTGTTTCAATAAAAATGGCTAAAGAACAAAGTCTTTCACTTAATCCAACAAAAATTTCAGGTATATGTGGTCGTCTTATGTGTTGTCTCAAATATGAAGAGGACGTTTACGAGGAACTTAATAAAAAACTTCCTAATGTTGGAGATATAATATCAACACCAGACGGAAATGGTGAAATACTTTCAACAAATGTTCTTATGCAGGTTGTGAAAGCTGCTGTTAGAAAAACAGAAAATGATGCACCTACAATAGGTTTTTATGCTGTTGATGAAATAAAAGTTATAAAACGCAAAAAGAAGGCTAAACAGGACGAGGCTGAAAAGGAACTTGAAAAACTTCTTGGAGATAAATATGATGACTGATAAAGATGTTTTTATAAATGATTATGAGAGGGTTGATGACCTTCATAGAAAAGGTTATAAAATAATTCAAGACCCTAAAAAGTTCTGTTTTGGAATTGATGCTGTACTTTTAAGTGGTTTTGCCACTGTAAAAAAAGGTGAAAATGTTCTTGATATGGGTACAGGAACAGGAATAATACCTATTTTGCTTGAGGCAAAAACAGAAGGTAATCATTTTACAGGATTAGAGATACAAGAAGAAAGTGTTGAAATGGCAAGAAGAAGTGTAAAACTTAATGGTCTTTCAGATAAAATTGATATTGACCAAGGTGACATTAAAGATGTTCTTAGTATGTACAAATTGGCGTCTTTCGATGTTATAACTTCAAATCCTCCCTATATGAATGATGGTGGAGGTCTTAAAAATGATTTTACACCAAAAGCTATTGCCAGACATGAAATACTTTGCAGTCTTGATGATGTTATAAAAGGGGCAGCAAAACTTTTGAAAAATGGCGGAAGGTTTTATATGGTTCACAGACCTCACAGACTTTCTGATATTATGTTTAAACTTAGAGAAAATAAACTTGAACCTAAAAAATTACGTTTTATACACTCTTATATTGATAAAGAGCCTTCTATGATTTTGATTGAAGCTGTAAGAAATTCAAAATCATGGCTTAAAGTTATGGCTCCTCTTATTGTATATAACAGTGATGGAACATATACAGATGAGGTTTATAAAATATACTATGAATAGGAGGGGGAATTATTGTACGGTACACTTTATCTCTGTGCAACTCCCATAGGAAACCTTGAGGATATTACTTTAAGGGTTTTAAGACTTTTAAAAGAATGTGATGTTATTGCTGCTGAAGATACAAGACATACTTTAGGGCTTTTAAATCACTTTGATATACATACACCTCTTACAAGTTATCATGAGCATAACAAAGCGTCAAAAGGTCCTAAACTTGTTGAAATGCTTAAAGAGGGAAAAAATATTGCTCTTGTCACTGATGCAGGTATGCCGGGAATATCTGACCCGGGAGCTGATATGATTGCTTTATGTCGTGATGAGGGTATAAATGTCACTGTTGCACCAGGGGCTGTTGCAGGAATAACAGCTCTTGTACTTTCAGGACTTCCCACAAGACGTTTTTCTTTTGAGGGATTTTTGCCTTATGATAAAAAAGAAAGACGTGAAGTTTTAAAATCAATAGAAAATGAGACAAGAACTCTTATATTTTATGAAGCACCTCATCATCTTAAAGATACTTTGAAAGAACTTTATAATGCTTTAGGTGATAGAAATATAGCTTGTATAAGAGAACTTACTAAAAAATATGAGGAGGTCAAAAAAGAACCTCTCTCAAAACTTATGGAATATTATGATACAAATCCGCCTAAAGGTGAGTTTGTTGTAGTTGTTGAGGGAATTTCAAGAGAAGAACTGAGAAAAAATGAAATTCAGTCCTTTGAGGAAATGACAATAGATGAACATATGCTTATGTATACAGAAAAGGGAATGTCTGAAAAGGAAGCTATGAAACAAGTAGCAAAAGACAGAGGAGTTTCAAAAAGAGATATATATGCATATATTCATAAATAATAGATAAATAATTTATAAAGGAGTAATTACTGTGATTTCATCACAAGAAAGAACATACGAAGTTTTAAAAGAACTTGGAATTGAATATGAACTTTATGAACATGAACCTATATATACAATAGAGGCAGCAGAAGAACTTGACAGAAAAATGGGTCTTCAAATATGTAAAAATCTTTTTATGAGCACAAGACACAGTACAGAGTTCTATCTCATACTTATGCCTGGTGAAAAACGTTTTAACAGTGGAAAAGTTTCAAAACAGCTTGGTGTTCCTAGAATGACTTTTGCAAAAGATGAGTATATGAAAGAATATTTGGGACTTCTTCCCGGCTCTGTTACACCTTTAGGACTTATACAGGATACTAACAAAGTTGTCAACTTTATTGTGGATAAAGATGTTATGGCTATGGACAGAATTGCAATTCACCCTTGTGTAAATACTGCCACAGTTATAATAAAATTAAGTGACCTTTTGGAAAAAATACTTCCTTACACAGGTCATACATATAGAGTGGTAGAAATTGAACAGTAAAAAATATATTTTTGAAAGTATGGATGAATACAGCAAAAACCCTAGATATCCTTTTCATATGCCGGGGCATAAAGGGGGAAGGCTGTGTTCCTTTTCTGATGTGTATAAGTTTGATATAACAGAGATAGATGATTATGATAATCTTCATAATCCAGAAGGAATGATTAAAAACTCTCAAGAGAGAGCCTTAAAACTTTTTGGAAGCGATTATACATTTTTTATGGTAAATGGAAGTAGTGGCGGGAATATGGCTGCTATTTTAAGTGTTTGTGGTGATGGTGATAAAATAATTGTTGCTAGAAACAGCCATAAAAGTGTATTTTCTGGAATAGTTTTGTCTGGTGCTGATGTTAGATATGTTTATCCTGAAGTTTTTAATGATACTGGAATTGTTGGACAAGTTACTGTGGAAAGTATTGAAAAAGCTTTATGTGAAAATCCTGATGCAAAAGCTGTTTTTATAACAAGTCCAACCTATGAGGGTTTTACTGCTGATATTGAAAAAATAGCTGATTTAGTACATAAAAATAATGCTATTCTTATAGTTGATGAGGCTCATGGTGCCCATTTTAATTTTAATGATTATTTTCCTGGAAGTGCAATTAAACTTGGAGCTGATATTGTAATACAAAGTGTTCATAAAACATTGCCTTCTGTAACTCAAACAGCACTTATGCATATTAAGGGTGATAGAGTAAATATTGAAAATATAAAATCTGCTCTTGCTATGGTTCAAAGTTCAAGTCCTTCATATATTTTTATGTCATCTATTGATAGATGTTGTGATTTTATAGAAAAAGAAGGAAAATATTATTTTGATAAATATGTTGATACTTTAAAAGAATATAGAGAAAAATTTAAAACACTTAAAAATATAAAAATTATTGGTGAAGATTTTGTAAATATATGCGGTGTAAAGTCTTACGATAAAGGCAAACTTGTTTTTATTGTAAATGATACTAGCACAGAGTATATAAATAAAATATTGATAGAAAAGTATAATATACAGCTTGAAGCTGTTGGAAGAAATCATATTATAGCTATGACTTCTGTTGCAGACACAAAAGAAGGTTTTGAAAGACTTTTTAATGCTCTTTGTGATATTGATAAACATATAAAATATGAAAAAAGCAGTGTTTTAAACTATTGTAATGTTGATATTTTTCAGACTGTGTCTTTGAGAAAAGCGTATTTTTTAGAGAAAGAGAAAGTTTCACTTTATGAGAGCGTTGGAAAAATATGTGGTGATTTTTTGATACCTTATCCTCCGGGTATACCTGTATTATGTCCGGGAGAAGTTATTACATCAAAGGCTTTAGAATGTATTTGTGAGTTTATTGATAAAGGTATAAATGTTTTGGGTGTTGATGAGTCTTTTGGTGTGAAGGTGTTGTGTCAGAAAGAGAAGTGATTTTATGGATTTTTTTGAATATATTGATTTTTATGACATAGTTTTTGCAGGAAGTCTTGCTTTTGTTCTTACTGTTATAATAGTTATAATAAGAAATGTTATTATGCCTGGATTTTTTCTATTTAAAAATGATGGAGAAATGTTTTATATGAAACATAATGGCATTGATACAGATGAAACTATTGAAAAATGTAAAACTCTTTTTCCCATTGAAAATTTTTATTTCAGAGGTAGTGTTTTTAAACGTGGAATGAATGTAAAAGTTGTAACAAGCGGTGAAAAGGGAAAAAGCAGTGTTATAAAAGGAAGATTTATGGGCAAAAACGATTTTGACACAATATGTATTTTAACGGAAAATAAAATGATTATATGTTTTGTAGACGCTATATCACATATAGAAGAAGAAAATATTATATAAATATTAGAGATGTTCAAAAAGAACATCTCTTTTTTATTGTTATTTTAATAAATTTTATAAAAAATTAACCTAAAATATTTTACGATAATTCAGGATAAATCTTGTCTAAATTTGGATAAAAATCAAAATGATATTGTTTAATATACTAACTGTACATATGCAAAAATCCTTATATTTTTACAGAATTCTTAATTAAACTATGTCTTTTTTATGTGTTTTATATAATATGATGTCGAAAAGGAATATTCTGTACAGTTTTAAAATAAAATGATATAATCCTAGTGATTCAAAAAACCGACCAGTCGGTCTGATAAAACAGGCAGAAGAAAGAGAGAGATTTTATGGGTACAAAGGAAGCTATTTTAAAAAGTTCATTTGACCTTTTTTTGAGGGACGGTATAGGTGAATCATCCGCAAATGAGGCAATTAAAGTTTCTGGTGTTACAAAGGGCTGTTTTTATCATCATTTTGCAAGTAAGGACGAACTTATAAACGAGGTCATAAATAAGTATATATGTCCTTTTTTTGAAAAACCTTTGGAAAGACTTAGGGCACAGATAAATGATGATAAATTGAGTAACCCGAAAGAAAAACTTTGGTTTTGTTACAGTAGAACACCTGATTTTGATGAATTTGGCGAGCTTTATACAGGACTTAAAAATATAAATACAAGAAATTTCTTTTTTCTTGTGTATGAATGTATGAAGCGTTATCCTTACTTGTCAGATTTAAGATGCAGGTGCAGCCGTGAGATGATAAAACTTACAGCTGAAATTATTGACGAGGGAAAACTTTGTGGTGCAGTTAAAAGGGAAATAAATTCAGAAAATACAGCAACAGCATTATATGCCCTCAAAGATGGTATGCAAGCATTGAACTTTATTGACGGCGAAATAAAACTTATTGATAAGTACGAGCTTACATTTGGGCAAATCTGGAATGAAATTCAGACTTAATTTAAGGAGGACAAAACATTGAAGGATATAAATAAAATTGTTAAGGTCGGAATTGATATAGGCTCAACAACTATAAAAGTTGTCGCGGTCGATGACGATAATGAAATGATTTTTGGAAGATATAAAAGACATTTTTCAGAAATAAAGAAAACTTTACAGGATATACTTTCACAGACTAGAGAAGTTTTAGGAAATATAGATATAACAGCAATGATTACAGGTAGTGGCGGTGTTTCAATAGCTGATGAGCTTAAAGTTCCTTTTATACAGGAAGTTGTTGCTACTGCAAAGGCTGTTGAAGTTTCTGCTCCTCAGACAGATGTTGCCATAGAGCTTGGCGGTGAGGACGCTAAAATTATATATTTCCAAAATGGTATTGAACAGCGTATGAACGGTGTTTGTGCCGGTGGTACAGGTTCATTTATTGACCAGATGGCTTCACTTTTAAAAACTGACGCTTCAGGTCTTAATGAGCTTGCTAAAAATCATAAAGTAATATATCCAATAGCATCACGTTGTGGTGTTTTTGCGAAAACAGATATTCAGCCTCTTATAAATGAAGGTGCTGCAAAAGAGGACTTGGCAGCTTCAATATTTCAGGCTGTTGTAAATCAGACAATAAGCGGTCTTGCTTGTGGAAAGCCTATAAGAGGTCATGTTGCTTTCCTTGGTGGACCTTTACATTTCCTTTCAGAGCTTAGACAGCGTTTTATAGATACTCTTAAACTTACAGAAGAAACAACAATTCTTCCTGAAAGCTCTCATCTTTTTGCGGCTTTTGGTACTGCTGTAAGTTGTACAGGAAAAGTTGTTTTAACTCTTGATGAACTTATAGACAGACTT
This sequence comes from Tyzzerella sp. An114, assembly GCF_002161055.1. Lineage (GTDB taxonomy): Bacteria > Bacillota > Clostridia > Lachnospirales > Anaerotignaceae > Fimicola > Fimicola cottocaccae. The sequence continues at coordinate 207,163 of NZ_NFLT01000006.1, read as the reverse complement.
AACAACAGTAAAGAACTTAAAATGGAAGTTAGTCGTCTTGACTCACTTTTTACTGATGTTAAAGACTATGAACAGTTTAAAGAGAGACATGACAAAGATAAAGTTAAGAGAAGAAATTTAAGTGATTATGAGGGAAAAGCATTCCTTGGTATTGATGCGGGAAGTACAACAACAAAAGTTGCTCTTGTAAGTGATACTGGAGAACTTTTATATTCATACTATGGAAGTAATGAGGGAAGCCCTCTTAATGTTGTTATAAAGAGTCTTAATGAGCTTTATTCAATACTCCCTCCAAATGTTAAAATTAAAAATTCCTGTGTAACTGGTTACGGTGAAGGTCTTATAAAAGAGGCTCTCATGGTTGACCTTGGATATATTGAGACTGTTGCCCATTATAGAGCGGCTAGTTTCTTTAAGCCAGATGTTGACTTTATACTTGACATTGGCGGACAGGATATGAAATGTATAAGAATTAAAAATAATGTAATTGACAGTGTTCTTTTAAATGAGGCTTGTTCTTCTGGCTGTGGTTCATTTATTGAGACATTTGCAAACTCTCTTAAATACAGTGTTTCAGACTTTGCAAAAATTGCTCTTTTTGCAAAAAATCCTATTGATTTAGGTTCAAGATGTACTGTATTTATGAACTCAAGAGTTAAACAGGCTCAGAAAGAAGGAGCGGAAGTTGGAGATATTTCAGCGGGACTTGCTTATTCTGTAATAAAGAACGCTTTATTGAAAGTTATAAAAATTTCTGACCCTAAGGCTTTAGGTAAAAGTATAGTTGTTCAGGGTGGTACATTCTATAATGATGCTGTACTTAAAAGTTTTGAGGTTATATCTGGCAGAGAGGCTGTAAGACCTGATATTGCCGGTATAATGGGTGCTTTTGGTTCTGCTCTTATTGCCCTTGATAAATATGAAGAAGGCTATGAGACAAGACTTATAAGCAAAGAGGCTATGAATAACCTTGAAATAAAAACAACTCTTGCAAGATGTGGACGTTGTACAAATAATTGTCTTTTGACAATAAATAATTTCACAGGTGGAAGAAGATTTATTACAGGTAATAGATGTGAGAGAGGTCTCGGACTTAATAAGACAAACAGTGATGTTCCTAACCTCTTTAAATATAAACTTCACAGACTTTTTGAAGTATATAAACCTCTTGATGAGAATTTAGCGAGAAGAGGAACAATAGGTATTCCTAGAGTTCTTAATATGTATGAGGATTATCCTTTCTGGTTTACATTCTTTACAGATTTAGGATTTAGAGTTGAACTTTCTCCTCTCTCAGATAAAAAACTTTATGAGAAAGGTATTGAGTCAATACCTAGTGAGTCAGTTTGCTATCCTGCAAAACTTGTTCATGGTCATATTATGAGCCTTATTGAAAAGGGAATTGATACTATATTCTATCCAGGAGCTCCTTTTGAGAGAAAAGATATACTTGAGGCTGATAATAACTATAACTGTCCTATTGTTGCTTCATATTCTGAGAATATAAAGAACAATGTTGAGGAACTTCGTGAGAGAAATATAACATTTATGAACCCATTTATAAATATGGGAGATAAAAACTCACTTAAAAAGAGACTTTTTGAGGAGTTCGAAAAGTTTGGAATTACAGCTCATGAAATTGAAGAAGCTGTTGAAAAAGGTTGGAATGAATGGACAGCTTTCAGACATGATATGCATAAAAAAGGTGAGGAAGCTGTTAAATATATTGATGAGCACGGTATAACAGGTATTGTTTTAAGTGGTAGACCATACCATACTGACCCAGAAGTAAACCATGGTATTCCTGAACTTATTGCAGGATATAATATAGCTGTTTTAACAGAAGACAGTGTTGCTCATCTTGGAAAAGTTGAAAGACCTTTAGTTGTTCGTGACCAGTGGGCTTATCACTCAAGACTTTATGAGGCAGCAGCCTTTGTTAAAACAAAAGAGAATATTGAACTTGTTCAGCTCAACTCTTTTGGTTGTGGTCTTGATGCTGTAACAACTGATGAAGTTAAAGATATACTTACAGCAGCAGGAAAAATATATACTTCTCTTAAAATTGACGAGGTTAATAACCTTGGTGCTGCAAGAATAAGAGTTCGTTCTCTTATTGCAGCTATTGAAGATAGAAAGAAAAAAGGCGTTGTAATTAAAAAAGCTGACGCTTCATTAAAGAGAATTATATTTACAAAAGAAATGAAGAAAAATTATACTATTCTCTGTCCGCAGATGTCACCTATACATTTTGATATATTCAAAGATGTTTTTGAGTCCTGTGGATATAACATAGAAATTATGCCTGCTATGGATAGAAGTGCTGTTGATACAGGTCTTAAATATGTTAACAATGACGCTTGTTATCCTGCCCTTATTGTTGTAGGTCAGCTTTTAAATGCTGTAAATTCAGGAAAATATGATAAAGACAAAGTTGCTTTACTTATAAGCCAGACTGGTGGCGGTTGTCGTGCTACAAATTATCTTGGATTTATAAGAAAAGCTCTTAAAAATGCTGGAATGGGTGAAATTCCTGTTATAGCTGTAAGTGCTGGAGGAATAGAGAAAAACCCTGGTATGAAGTTTACACCAGCTTTAATAAATAGAGCACTTCAGGGACTTATTTATGGCGACTTGTTCATGCGTGTTCTTTACAGAACAAGACCATATGAAAAAGTTGAAGGTTCTGCAAATGCACTCTATGAAAAATGGAATGCCATTGTAAAGAAAGATGTTAGAAGTGGAAATATAATTAAATTTAATTCAAATATAAGAAATATTGTAAAAGACTTTGACAATCTTGAAATTACAAATGAAGTTAAACCTAGAGTTGGAGTTGTTGGTGAAATTCTTGTTAAATTCCACCCAACAGCAAATAATGACATAGTTGGACTTCTTGAAAAAGAAGGTGCAGAAGCTGTTGTTCCTGACCTTGCAGGTTTTGCCCTTTACAGTGCTTATAATAGTGTTCAGAAGGAAAAATTCCTTGGTGGCACAAAGAAAGGTAAAAAGGTTGCAGAAGCTGTCATAAAAGTTATAGAGATGTATCAGAGTTCTATGATAAAAGCTTTAAGTGAAAGCAAGAGATTTGATGCTCCAGTAAGTATAAGAGAGCTTGGAGAGATGGCAGAACCTATTGTTTCACTTTGTAATCAGACTGGAGAAGGTTGGTTCCTTACAGGTGAGATGATGGAACTTATACATACAGGCGTAAATAATATAGTTTGTACACAGCCTTTCGGTTGTCTTCCTAACCATGTTGTTGGAAAAGGTGTTATAAAAGAACTTAGAAGAAGATATCCTCTCTCAAATGTTGTGGCAATAGACTATGACCCAGGTGCAAGTGAAGTTAATCAGCTTAACCGTATTAAACTTATGCTTGCCAGTGCAGAGAAAAATCTTTATAGAGATGAGGCTTATTCTAAAAAGAAACATTCTTCAAACTATAATGTTAAACCACAAAATAAGAGTGTAAAGGCTTAAATATAAAAAAGGACTTTCTTAATTGAAAGTCCTTTTTTAATAAATTTTTTTGTCAATAATTTTATATTATATATCAATGACTTTGTATAGTTTTAACGAATTTTATAATTGTTATAAATTTTAGTTTTTTGGAGGATTAGCAGTAGTATATAGAATGAAATTATAGTATTTTAAACTATATACTCTGTTTTTCTCCCAATTTCTCTTTTTTACTCTAAATTTAATTGATTGTTTAATATTTACAGCAATATTATAATCTTAAATGATAATAGAGTATGTTAAACTGTCCAAAGGTTTAAATTTTTATTCATCTATTATTTACAGGAGTTCATGGCTATGAAAAAAAGTCAATAAAGTTTAAGATTTCAATGCTTTATATAAGTCTTATTATTGTAATGCTTATTCTGGGGGCGGCCTCCCTTTGGAATATGTATGCTATAAGACAATCTGTAACAAATCTTATTACTACAAATTATAACAGTATTGAGCGTATAACCTCTATGAAGGAAGCCCTTGATGCTCAAAAACTGGAAATAATGCTTTATATTTATGATAATGAAAACAGCAGGGTTCACCGTGAAAACTTTGATGGGTATGATAGAACTTTTATGTCTAATTACAGTGAGGAGTATAAGACATTGGTTATACCAAAAGAGGTTGAAATTATTAAGGAGATATCAGGTTGTTATGAAAGTTTTGGGGATAGCTTTGATGAGCTTATGTCCCTTGAAATTGATGGTGTGAAGGAAACGGAAAAAAAACTTGAATATTTTAATGAAAATATATACCCACTCTATACTAGTACAAATAGTGCTTTAAATGAGCTTTTAGAGTCGAATGAAAAAGCTCTTTTTGCAAGACAAAATGAAGCAACAGATGTTATTCAACTTTCAATAAAAATTTTGCTTAGCCTCTTTGTTATTACAGGAGGAATAAGTTATATAACTTCTAAGTTTTATACAAATAGGCTTTTAAAACCTATCTATGAGGTTACGGAAAATATAAAATCCGTAAGACAGGGAAATATGAACAGAAAGACTGCTGTTGAGGCAGGAGATGAGCTTGGTGTTTTATGTACCGAGTTCAATAATATGACGCAAAGACTTTCGGAGTTTGAGCAAAGCACAATGGGAAGTCTTATGGAGGAAAAAAACAGAACTTTTGCGGTCATGAGGAGTATTACAGAGCCTATGGTGATTATAGATGAAAAATCTAATATTACCCTTATGAACCGTTCTTTTGAAAAGCTTTTTTCTACAACAATAGAGGAGTCCTTTGGAAAACATTTTCTTGAGGTTGTTTCTTCTGGAGGACTTTTTGATGAACTTTCAAAAATTAATTACAGGTCAGAAAAATTCTCTGAACAGATTGTGAAATTTATAAAAAACGGAAAAACAAAATATTATAATGTTATGGTTACACCTTTCCATTATTGTAATGGAAATGATGAAAAATTTTCAGAAATAATAGTTTTTTATGATATAACAGAGATGAAAGAGCTTGAAAAAATGCGTAGTGATTTCATTGCAACTGTGTCCCATGAGTTTAAAACACCTCTTACATCAATAGTTATGGGGGCGGATTTACTTTCTATTGTTGGAGGGGATAAACTTAATTCGGAACAGATTGAAATTATAAACACTATAAAAGAGGATAGTGATAGACTATGTACTCTTGTTAATGACCTTTTGGAACTTTCTAAAATTGAGTCAGCTGAAGGTGTTTATAATTTTTCAAAGTGTAATATGAAAGATATTATAAATTCGTCTCTTAAACAGTTTAAAAATATCGCAAAAAATAATAAAGTTGAGATTTATTCATATATTGATGAAAATATACCTTTTATTATTGCTGATGAGTCAAAAATAAAATGGGTTTTGAATAATCTTTTATCAAATGCTTTGAAATATACAAAGGAAAATGATACTATAACAGTACGCTCTTTTTATGAGAATGGTTTTGTTAAAACATCTGTAAGTGATACAGGTATGGGAATACCTGAGGATTTTATAGATAGAGTTTTTGAAAAATATGTTCAGGTATCCGGCTGTGATATTGAAGTTAGAGGAAGCGGCATAGGTCTTTCGGCTTCTAAAAATATTATAGACGGACACAAAGGTCGTATATGGTGTGAAAGTAGTGTTGATTGGGGGAGTACATTTACTTTTATTCTACCTGTAAATAATTTGGATAAAGGTGATTTAGTATGAGAAAAGCTCTTATTATAGACGATACCAAAAATATTCGTATTATGCTTACAAAATGTCTTGAAATATCAGGATATAATGCAGATACAGCTACAAATGGTATTGAAGGAATGAAACTTCTTGAGGATTTTAATTATGACCTTATATTTCTTGATATAAAACTTCCAGAACTTAGTGGCACAGAAGTTTTAAAGAGAATAAGAGGAAAGGGCATAAATACCCCTGTAATAATTATAACTGCTTACCCTACAATTAAGAATGCTGTTGAATGTACGAGACTGGGTGCTGTTTCATATCTCCAAAAACCTTTTACGGCAGAGAGACTTAAAAATACTTTGCAAAGTCTTAATCTTGATTTCTCTTGTGGTGGTGATGAAAGAGAAAAAGAAAGTGATTTTGATAAGGAACTTGAAAAAGTATATGAGATGTTTTTAAAAAATCCGGCAAACCCAGAAATATATAATATTTTGGCAAAAATCTTTAAAGATAAAAAAGAATATGAAAAGGCTGAAAAATTTATTAAAATAAAAGATATTCTTAGTCTTTAAATATATTTTTAACTTTATCAGGAGATAGTTTTATTTATGAAAACTAAAAATTTTATATTAAATAATATTGAAGATGATGAAGTTATACTATGGCAAGGTAAACCATGTAGAACAAAACTTATTAAATATGTCTCAAAAAAATTTCTTGTTCTTAAATGGATATTTTGTATGTTTAGTATTTCTTTTGGTGTAAAATATTTCGAGTACTATAATGGTGTTGTTAGTGACACTATAAGAAAAGTTGTAACATTGGTTATTATTATTTGTGGAATACTTTTGGCAATAAAACCTTTATATGACAGTAGAAAAGATGCCCAAAATACGTTCTATATTCTTACAAACAAGAGAGTTATTGTTCGAAGAAAAAAAGGTCAGTGTGATGTAACAACATATATGAACCTTAATAGACTTAAAAATATATGTATAGAAAAAAATCGTTCAAAAACTGCTACTGTATATTTTAATGATAGAAAATTACAGTATAATAATTTCAAAAATGAGGATTTTGATAATGCAGTTTTTTATAATGTAAAAGAATATAATGCTTTTGAAAAAGCTGTGTCATCATTTGTTGATGTAAGCTATGTAGCATAAATATTAAAATGTTATAAAAGCGTCCTTAAATATATGTCTTATTAATTTGGAGATATATATTTTAGGGCGTTTTTGTTGTTATTATTTTTGTTTTGTGTATAATATTATATGGAATTCAAAAAGGGCTGCTTTTATTATACCCCATGTGTAATAAAGGAGCCCCATAAGTCGTTATTAAAATTTAGGAGGATTAATATGATAGTTATAGCAGGTCTTGGAAATCCTGGTTCAAAATATGAAGGTACAAAGCACAATGTAGGTTTTAGAGTTATAGATAAATTGGCTGATGATTATAATATTAGTATGACAAAATTGAAACATAAAGCCTTTATTGGTGAGGGAAGTATAAAAAATAAAAAAGTTATGCTTGTAAAACCTCAAACATATATGAACCTTAGTGGAGAGAGTATAAGAGAGATTTTAAATTTTTATAAAATACCTGTGGAAGATTTTATTGTTATATATGACGATATAAGTTTACCTGTTGGTGGTACAAGAATACGTGAAAAAGGTAGTGCCGGAGGACATAATGGTATTAAAAATATTATAAGTCAGTTAGGGACTGATGTGTTTTTGAGAATAAAAGTTGGTGTTGGTGAAAAACCTGCTGGTTGGGATTTGGCAGACTATGTTTTAAGTAAATTTTCAAAAGATGATGAGGCGGCTCTTGTGGGAGGAATTGACAGAGCTGTTTCTGCTGTTGAAATTATACTTTCTGAAGGTGTCAAAGAGGCAATGAATAAAACAAACCAAAAATTGAGGTGATTTAAGTTTGAATACATTTGTAAAACCCCTTTTAGAACTTGAAGGATTTAAAAAACTTAATTACAATGTTCAAAATAATGTTTCTCCTGTTCTTGTGACAGGAGTTGTTGATGTTCAAAAAAATCATATTGTTGGAGCTTTAAGAGAAATTACAGATACACCAGCTTTAATAATAACTCATAATGAGCTTAGAGCAAAAGAAATATGTAACGATATGCAGTTTTTTGATAAAAATTGTATGTACTATCCTTCAAAGGATATTCTTTTTTATAGTGCTGATGTTAGAAGTGATGATATTGTTCGTAAAAGACTTTCTGTAATAGATATGGTTATGAAAAATGAAAGACCTACTGTTGTTCTTTCGGCAGAAGCTCTTTTTGATAGATTGCTTAATAAAAGTGAGTTTGAAAAGTATATCATAACTCTCAAAGAAGGGGACGTTATCAATGTAGGAGAGCTTTGTGAAAGACTTGTTTTGATGGGTTATGAAAGAAATGATATAACAGAGAATAGGGGAAGTTTTTCTGTTAGAGGTGGAATTATAGATATTTTTTCACCAATAGAGGAAACAGCTGTGAGAATTGAGCTTTGGGACGATGAGATAGACAGTATAAGACTTATGGACGCAGATACTCAAAGGTCAATAGAGAAGGTTGATGAGACAAAGTTATTTCCTGTAAGGGAAATGGTTTATGGCAAAAAAGAACTTGAAAATGCCCTTAAAAAAATAAAATCAGAACTTAAAATTTGTACTGAAAAATATGCAAAAAAGGGACATAATGAGGAGGCTGAAAGACTTCTTGAATATATTAATGAGGATATAGAAAAATTTTCAGAAGATAAATCTTATGGTGGTGCTGTAAGCTATATACAATATTTTTATGAAAATACTGTAAGTCTCATTGATTATATGCCCGAAAACACTGTTATATATTTTGATGAACCTCAAAGAATTGCAGAACATAGCAAAAATATTTTTGATGAGTACAGTGAAAGTATTAAAAGTCGTATAGAAAAAGGCTATCTTTTACCTAATCAAAGTACAATGGTTTTTGATTACCATGACATATTAAAATTTGCAGAGAAAAAAACGCAAATTCTTTTTACAACTGTAACAGTAAATATTAAAGATTTTAATATTAAAGATATTATAAATATAGCAGGAAAAACATCATCTTCATTTAGTCAGAGATTAGACCTTTTCTGTGATGAAATTTCATATCTTAAAAATAATGGTTATAGAGTTTTAATACTTGCAGGAGCACAGACAAGATGTGAAAGATTTGTGAGAGAACTTTCTGAAAGAGGTATTGAAAGTTATTATACAACAGATTTTGAAGGTGAAATTCAAAAGGGTTCTGTTGCTGTTATGAGAGGAAGACTTGGAAAAGGTTTTGAGTATCCTGATATAAAATTTGCTGTTTTCTCTGAGAGTGAGCTTTTTGGAGATGTTAAAAAGAAAAAAACTAAAAAGAAAAATAAAAAAGGTTCACCTATTGAAAGCTTTACAGATTTAAAGGTTGGTGATTATGTTGTTCATGAGAGCCATGGTATAGGAGTTTACAGAGGTCTTGAAAAAATTGTTGTTGAGGGAATAAGTAAAGACTATATGAAAATATCCTATTCCGATGGTGGAAATTTATTTGTTCCTGTAAATCAGATGGATTTAATTCAGAAATATATAGGAAATGGTGGAGCTAGACCAAAGCTTAATAAACTTGGAAGTCAAGAATGGTCAAAGGCTAAAAATAAAGTTCGTTCTGCTGTAAAAGTTCTTGCACAGGATTTAGTAATGCTCTATGCAAAAAGACAGGCTACAAAGGGATTTCAATATTCTGAAGATAATATGTGGCAAAGAGAGTTTGAGGAGTCATTCCCTTATGATGAGACTGAGGACCAGCTTTTGGCTATTGAGGACGTTAAAAGAGATATGGAAGGTACTCAAGTTATGGATAGACTTATATGTGGTGATGTTGGATATGGCAAGACAGAAGTTGCTATACGTGCCGCTTTTAAAGCTGTTCAAGACGGAAAACAAGTTGCATACCTTGTTCCTACAACAATACTTGCACAACAACATTATAATACATTTTGTCAGAGAATGGCGGACTATCCTGTGAGAGTTGACCTTCTTTCCAGATTTAGAACACCAAAACAACAGAAAGAAACATTAAATGCCCTTGAAAAGGGTTATGCTGATATTGTAATAGGAACTCATAGAATATTATCAAAAGATGTTAAATTTAAAGATTTGGGACTTATAATTGTTGATGAGGAACAGCGTTTCGGTGTAAATCATAAAGAAAAACTTAAAACACTTAAAGAAAATGTTGATGTTTTAACTTTAACAGCTACACCTATTCCAAGAACACTTCATATGAGCCTTGCAGGTATAAGAGATATGAGTGTCCTTGAAGAACCGCCACAGGAGAGAAGACCTGTTCAGACTTATGTTCTTGAAGATAATCCAGAGTTTGTGAAAGAGGCTATAAATAGAGAATTGGTAAGAGGAGGACAGGTTTATTATTTGAATAACAGAGTCCATAATATAGCAGAAGTTGCCTTAAAAATTCAAAATCTTGTACCTGATGCTGTTGTGGCTTATGCCCATGGTCAAATGACAGAGCGTGAACTTGAAAGAATTATGAGTGAATTTATAGAAGGTGAAATTGATGTTCTTGTATGTACAACAATTATTGAGACGGGACTTGATATATCAAATGTAAATACAATAATAATACAGGATGCCGATTATATGGGGCTTTCACAGCTTTATCAGCTTAGAGGTCGTGTTGGTCGTTCAAATAAAATTGCTTATGCCTATTTGATGTATAAGCGTGATAAAGTTTTAAATGAAGTTGCTGAAAAACGTTTACAGACAATACGTGAATTTACTGAGTTTGGTTCAGGTTTTAAAGTTGCTATGCGTGACTTGGAACTTAGAGGTGCGGGAAACCTTTTGGGAGCTGAACAGCATGGTCATATGGAAAGTGTTGGGTATGATATGTACTGTAAACTTCTTGATGAAGCAGTAAGAAAACTTAAAGGTGAGGAAGTTTCAGAAAGCTTTGAAACATCAATGGACATAGATATAAATGCTTTTATACCAGATTTTTATATACATGACGAAAAACAGCGTCTTGAGATTTATAAAAAAATATCTCTTGTGTCATCAATGGAAAATTACTATGATATTCAAGAGGAAATTGAAGACAGATATGGAGATATTCCAAAAAGTGTTCAAAATCTTTTAGAAGTTGTACTTGTCAAGGCGGAAGCCCATAAAAGAGGGGTTACAAATATTGTTCAGAAGGGAAATAATATTGTTATAACATTTAAACCTGATGCAAAAATAGACCCTGTTAAACTTACAGAACTTATAAATAAAAATAAAAGCAGATATCTTTTTACATCTGGAGCTAATCCTTATCTTACAATAAAAACAAATCCTAAGGAAAAAATAACAGCTCTTACTTATATTAAGAATGTGTTACAGGATTTGTAATATGTTTTATTGGGTAATATTTTGTTGTATAATATATTAACTGATGGAATATAATCTAATTTTTTAAAGTGGGTGTGTGTATGATGAAAAAGTTTATAAAGACAGCCTTGTGTGTTATGTCTGCAATTATGCTTTTTGCTGGTTGTGGTAATAGTACTAAAGGTAATGATGGATATGTACTCAAAATAAATGATGAGGAAGTATCTAAAGGGGAATTTATGGTATATCTTAATGAGGCAAGACTTAATTTTGAGTCTGTTGGAGGCAGTGATATTTGGGAGACTGATTTTGAAGGAATGACTGCTGAAGATGTTGCAAAAAACAGTGCTATAAATGCTCTTGAACTTGTTAAAGTTTCAAATCAGAAGGCTAATGAGTTGGGAGTTTCTTTGACAGAAGATGAAATTTCATCTGCTAAAAGTGAAGCGGAAAAATCTTTTGAGACTCTTGGAGAGTATGCTGAAAATAATGGTATAACTCTTGAAGATGTTGAAAATACAATGATTGACCAAACTCTTTACAGTAAAGTTTATAATAGTGTTACAAGCAGTTTTGAAGTTAGTGAAGCTGATTTTAATGCTTATTATGAATCTGTGAAAGGTGATTTACAAAATTATTATAAAAAATATACTATAAAGAGTATATTTGTAAGTGATAAAGTAAAAGCTGAAGAAGTTATTTCAAAATATAACTCAGGAACTGACTTTGATACTCTCTTTGATGAGTATGAAGAACAGGAAGGTATGATAAATCAATCAGAAACAACATATAAAGGTACTTTAGAAAGTTTATTTGGTGTTGAGTTTGATGTTCAGGCTGGACAAATATCAAGTGCACTTGATGGCGGAGACGGATATTATATTATAAAAGTTGAAAACATTGAGGAGTCAACAGAGGAAGAACTTAAATCTATGGCAGAACAGATGTATACTGAAAATGCTAAACAACAGCTTTTTACAGATGAGTATAAAAAATGGTCTGAAAATGTTAAAATAGAAAAAAATGATGAAATTTTAAATCAGATTAAAGTTAATCAATAATTAAATAGAAATGCGTCGATTTAATCGACGCATTTTTTGTTTATTAATCTTCTTTACTTTCTATAACTGTTTTTCTTGCAAAAAGTTTTGTTAAATATAAAAGACCTTCTGCATATTCATCTTTAAGCATATCTTCTGTATATCTCCATTGCCAGTTACCGCCAGCCACAGAAGGTGTATTCATTCTTGCATAGTCTCCAAGTTTCATTACATCTTGAAGTGGGAATATTGAGAATACTGCTGTTGATGACATAGCAAGTCTTATAAGGTCCCAAGATACATTTTCTCCACTTACATTTAAGTATCTTCTCATTTTGTCTTTTTCGTTATCTCTTGCATTTGTATACCAGCCCAAAGTTGTGTCATTGTCATGAGTTCCTGTGTATACAACACAATTTTTGTCATAGTTATGAGGAAGATAATCATTGTTTGGAGAGTCATCAAAGGCAAAGTGAAGAACTTTCATTCCCGGGAATTTTAATTCATCACGAAGAGCTGAAACTTCATCAGTTATAATTCCTAAATCTTCTGCTATGATAGGAAGCTCCCCTAATTTATTTTTTACAGCTGCAAAAAGGTCAGCTCCTGGACCTTTTGTCCATTTTCCGTTTATTGCTGTTTCCTCACCAAAAGGCACTTCCCAATAGCTTTCAAAACCTCTGAAATGGTCAATTCTTACTATATCAACCATTGAGAGTACAGCTTCAATTCTTGCAATCCACCATTTGTAACCGCTCTTTTTGTGTTCACTCCATTTATAAAGAGGATTTCCCCAAAGCTGTCCTGTTGCTGAGAAATAGTCTGGTGGAACTCCTGCAACAAGCTGTGGGAAACCTTCAGAGTCCATATAATAATTTTTAGGATTTGCCCATGCGTCAGCACTGTCATAAGCAACAAATATAGGAATATCTCCTATAATTTTTATATTTTTACTGTTTGCATATTCTTTGAGAGCAAACCATTCTTCAAAAAACTCAAATTGAAGGAATTTATAGTAAAGTATAGAGTCTGAAAGCTCCTTTGTCCATTTTCTTATGGAAGCAGAGTTTCTCTTTACAAGACCGGAAGGCCATGTGCTCCATACAGCTCCATAATAATAATCCTTCTGAACATTTTCAGAGAGTTTATCTTCTGTTTTTTTACAAAAGGCTTTAAATTCTTTTGACTCCCACTCCATTTTTCTTTTTTCTATAAAGTAATCTTTTAAAGACACAAAAAGTGCATAGTCATCAAGCCAGTGTTTGTTATCTTCACAGAATTTATTAAATTTTTCTGTTAATGTTTTATCCTTTGATTTTTTGAAATTTTCAAAGGCTTTTTTATATAATATTGTTTTATACTTTATAACATTTCCATATTCTGTTTTTGTAGCTGAAATATTTGTAGGTATTTCATTTTTTATACTTTCATCAAGAAGTCCTTTTTTTATAAGTGTGTCAGGGCTTATTAAAAGTATATTTCCTGCAAATGTGGAAAAACTCTGATAAGGAGAGTCTCCAAAACTTGTAGGACCTAATGGAAGTACCTGCCAGAGAGTTTGACCGGCTTTTTCAAGAAAATCAATAAATTTGTATCCGCTTTCACCAAGGTCACCTATACCATAAGGTGAAGGGAAACTTGTAGGGTGTAAAAGTATTCCGCTTGAACGTAAAAAACTCATATTTCCGTCCTCCTTTTTAATTGTAATCAATTAAATTTTAGCAATTTTTAAGTTTTATGTCATTAATAACAAATAACAAAAAATTTTATTAAATTCCATATTTTATATGCAATACCATAGTAACCATAGTATTTTTTGTATATTTCAAAGAAAAATATATATGTATAAAAATTCTCTTTATATAAAGGAGGAAAAATTAATGAAATATAAAATATTAACGGTTTTAGGTCTTTCAATAGCTTTATTTTCAGGTTGCTCCGATGATGGAAATGCTGTTGAAAACAATGAAGAATATACATCTGGTTACTATTATGATTATATAGATAACAGTGATGGATATGCTTCTTATAATGATGGAACAGGTTATGGTGACGGACTTGGAAGTGATACAGGAGACGGAACAGGCTATAACAGTGTTTTAAATGGTTCTGGAAATGGAACTGCCAATGGATATAATACATCTGTCGATGGAATTACTATGAATTAATTTTATAAAATGTTGTCGTAAAATGGGACTGTGTATATTATTTTAATACATAGTCTCTTTTTATGTAAAATATATGTAAACTTGATGACACTTTCTAATTTATAAACTATAATTAATATTATATAAAAGTTTTTTAAATAACCTCAGAGGTGAAAATATATGAATAAAAAAAATTTTACCATAGCGTCCATAATAGACATAGGCTCTAATTCCCTTACAATGTGTACGGGACAGTGTTCTAATGGAAAAATACAAATACTTCAACAGCTTGAGTATCCTTTAAGTCTTGGAAAGGATACATTTAGCACAGGAAAAATAAGTATTGAAAAGGTTAATAAAGCATGTGAAATACTTAACAAATTTGTGAAATCATCATCAGAATATAAAGTCACAAAAATTAAAACTGTTGCAACAACAGCTGTGAGAGAGGCTGTAAACAGAGATTATGTTGTTGAACAAATTAAACTTCGTACAGGTCTTGATATAGAGGTTCTTGATGATTCTCAAGAGAAAACAATAATTTATAAAGAGATTATGCGTCGTCTTAAGGGATATAAAACTTATAAAAATCCTGCTCTTATGATTTATTCAGGTGTTGGAAATCTTGGTATATCTTTTATAGACAATAATACAATACCATTTACAACAAATATTAAAATGGGAAGTCTTCGTATATCTGAAATGTTTACATCAATACATGACTTTGAGGAACAGTATAAAATAGTAATAGAGGACTATTTAAGAGGTTTTAATGAGACTTTCAGAACAGTTCTTCCAAAGGGTGAATTTAAACATTTTGTTGCCAGCGGAAGACAAGTTCCTCTTATAGCACAGCTCTGTAATTCACAGAAATTGACAGAAAATATTGACTACATAAAAGTAGAGGACTTTAACAAACTTTATAGCGAAATTTCTGAAAAATCCTTTGACCAGATTATGGAGGATTACGATGTTTCAGAGGAAAATGCAGAACTTTTAAAATATTCTATGAGTATAAACTCAATGCTTCTTGGATACACAAAAGCAACAAAAATAATATTGCCTTCTGTGTTTATAGGTGATGCCCTTCTTTTTGAGGCTTTAAAACCTAAAGAAGCACAGGCTTTTAATGAGTATTTTACTGAGAATACAGTCATAAGTGCAAAAACTATGGCTAAACGTTATAATTTTGATGAGGACCATGCAGGTTTTGTTGAGAAATATTCATTATCTATATTTGATAAAATGAAACCATACCATGGACTTGGAAAAAAAGACAGACTTCTTTTGAGAGTTGCTGCCATAACTCACGATGTTGGAAAATATATTAATATAAGAAATCATTATGACCATTCTTATGAAATAATAAGAAGTTCTGAGATTGTTGGACTTAGTGTTCATGATATGGAGATTATTGCTAATGCAGCTAAATATCACAGTACATCTGTTCCTAATATGCTTGACTATAACTTTAACCGTTTAAGTTATGAAGATAGAATGAGAGTGTCAAAACTTACAGCAATACTTAGAATTGCTGAGGCTCTTGATAAAGGACATATAAAGAAATTTGAAAACATAGATGTAAAAATAAAAAATAATACTCTGTCAATAGGTATTGCCACACTTAGAAATACACAGATTGAAGAATGGTCTTTCGCTTCAAAGAGTAAATATTTTGAAGAAGTATTTGGTATGAAAGCAGTAATTAAAAAGAAAAGAGTGATGTAAATATGGATTTTAAAAATACAGAATATTATGTAAATAGAGAATTAAGCTGGCTTATGTTCAATGAGAGAGTTCTTGAGGAGGCTTATGATAAAACAAATCTTCTTCTTGAAAGATTTAAGTTTCTTGCCATAACAGCTTCAAACCTTGATGAATTTTTTATGGTAAGAGTTTCAGGACTTCTTGACCAAGTTGATATTGGATATACTAAAAAAGATATTGCAGGATTAAATCCTAAAGAACAGCTTTCAAGAATATCAGAAAAAGCCCATGAAATGTATGCTAAACAAAATAGCTGTCTTATGCGTTCACTTCTTCCACTTCTTGAAAAAGAGGGAGTAGTTTTCTTAGACACTAAAGACCTTTCTTCTGAGCAGAAAAAGTTTTTGAAGGAGTATTTTAATTCTACTTTATTCCCTATTGTAACACCTATGGCAATAGACCAAAGTAGACCTTTTCCACTCCTTCCAAATAAGTCTTTAAACCTTATACTTAAAATTGTCAAAGACGGAGAAACTGTATACGCTGTTATGCAGGTTCCTACTGTTGTTCCTAGAATAACAGAGCTTCCTTCATCAAGTGGAAATAGAGAGCTTATAATGCTTGAAGATATACTCTCAATGTTTGTTGATGAGCTTTTTGAAGGCTGTGAAGTTAAAAATGTAAGTTACTTTAGAATAACAAGAAATTCTGACCTTACAATTGATGAGGAAGACACAGAAGACCTTCTTGAAGAAATTGAAAAATCTATTAAAAAGAGAAAATGGGGAGACCCTGTTCGTCTTGAAATAGAAAAAAATATGGATAAGGAAACAAAAAATTTCCTTCTTGATATGTTAGAGCTTGACTCTGAAGATATATATGAAAGCTCTGGATATATTGATTTTACAGTATGGATGAAGTTTAGTTCAATAGAAGGCTTTGACCATTTGAGAAATGAAGTTTTAAAACCACAGCCTGTTCCTGCTTTTATGGATAAAAATATTTTTGAGGCTATTCGTGAGGGAGATATACTTGTTCATCATCCTTATGAGACTTTTGACTGCGTTGTAAAATATATTCAGGAGGCAGCAAAAGACCCTGATGTTTTAGCTATAAAACAAACTCTTTATCGTGTAAGTGGAAATTCTCCTATTGTGGCGGCTCTTATACAAGCAGCTGAAAATGGAAAACAGGTTACTGTTCTTGTGGAACTTAAAGCAAGATTTGACGAGGAAAATAATATTATTTGGGCTAAAAAACTTGAAAAAGCAGGTTGTCACGTTATATATGGTCTTGTTGGTCTTAAGACACACTGTAAAATATGCCTTGTTGTTCGTCAGGAGGAGGACGGTATAAAGAGATATGTCCATATGGCAACAGGTAACTATAATGATAGTACAGCTAAACTTTATACTGACTTTGGCTTCTTCACAACAAGAGAAAGTTTTGGAACTGATGTATCAGCTCTTTTCAATGTACTTACAGGATATTCAAAACCACCACAGTGGAAAAAAATATCTGTTGCACCAACATCTCTCCGTCAAACATTTATACAGTGGATTGAAAATGAGACAAATATTGCTAAAAAGGGAAGATATGCAGAAATTACTGCTAAAATGAATTCCCTTGTTGATGCGGGAATAATAAGAGCATTATATGCAGCATCGGCAGCAGGTGTTAAAGTAAATCTTATTGTAAGGGGTATATGTTGTTTGAAATCAGGTATACCGGGAGTAAGTGAAAATATACGTGTTATAAGTATTGTTGACCGTTTCCTTGAACATAGCAGAATTTATTATTTCCATGATGATGGTAATGAAAAAATATTCCTTTCAAGTGCTGACTGGATGCCTAGAAACCTTGATAAGCGTGTTGAAACAGCTTTCCCTATTGAAGATGAAAAACTTAAAGAGAGAATAAAAGAGACTTTAAAAATAACTCTTGCGGATACTGTAAAAGCTAGAGTTCAAAGACCAGATGGAACTTATGAACATGTTGACGGTAGAGGAAAGGAAGTTATCCACTCTCAGCTTATTTTCCATAGTCAAGCTGTTGAAAACTATAAAAAAGCAAAGAAAAATACTGACAAAGAAATATTTAAACCTGTGGAAGGTCATTTTGAAGACTGATTGTTTATAAATAAAAAAAGATGTAAAAGTATTAATTTTACATCTTTTTTTATATTATTCTGTTTTACTCATTTCATCAATAAGCTCATGTTTTAAGTTATAAAGTTTTTCTGAAAGGTCAACAGGCACTATATGAGGATTTTTAAGACGTCTGTGTTCGTCCCAAAGAGTATTAAGCTCATTATCACAGTATTTCTTTATATCCATTGTTTTTGGAGACTCATAAACACATTCACCTTTTATGAATATTGGTACAAGAAGCTCACGAACGTAGTATTCACCCGGTTTAAGGTTCATTTTTTTCCATTTTGCGCTGGAGTCAAAAAGTTTTAAAGGTTTTTCTGTGTCTATTGTTTCATCATCAAGTGTTATAAGGTCTGCTTTTATTTTGTCTGTCTTTTTGTCATATAGACGGAATATCTTTTTAATTCCCGGATTTGTAACTTTCTCTGGATTGTTTGAAAGTTTTATTTTTGGAATAAAGTTTCCATTTTCATCTGTTTCAGCAGCGAGTTTATATACACCACCAAAAGCAGGGCAATCATCACTTGTTATAAGTTTTGTTCCAACTCCCCAAAGATGTATCTGTGCATTTTGAAGTTTAAGGCTGGCAATAAGATTTTCATCAAGGTCACTTGATGCACTTATAACTGCATCATTAAATCCGGCTTCATCAAGCATTATTCTAGCTTTCTTTGAAAGATATGCAAGGTCACCACTGTCAAGTCTTATACCATAGTTTTTAAGCTCAATTCCTTTATCTCTCAATTCCTGGAATACTTTTATAGCATTTGGTACACCAGATTCAAGAGTATTATATGTGTCAACAAGAAGTGTACAAGCATTTGGGAAAAGCTCTGCATATTTTCTGAAAGCTGTAAGTTCATCAGGGAAACTCATTACCCAGCTATGAGCGTGAGTTCCTTTTACAGGAACATCAAAAAGTCTTCCTGTTAAAACATTACTTGTACCAACACAACCACCTATTACAGCAGCTCTTGCACCGTATGTTCCTGCATCAGGTCCCTGAGCACGGCGAAGACCAAACTCTAAAACAGGGTCTCCCTCTGCTGCCCAAACAACTCTAGCAGCTTTTGTTGCTATAAGACTTTGATGATTTATAATATTTAAAAGTGCTGTCTCAATAAGCTGTGCTTCCATTATAGGTGCTGTTATTCTCATAAGTGGTTCATGAGGGAAAACAACAGTACCTTCAGGTATTGCATAAATATCCCCTGAAAATCTGAAATTCTCAAGATATTTTATAAACTCATCATTGAATATATTGAGATTTTTTAAATATTCAATATCCTCTTTTGAAAAACGAAGATTTTTGATATAATCTATTGCCTGTTCAAGTCCGGCACATATTGCAAAACCGTTTCCACTTGGATTTTTGCGATAAAAAAGGTCAAAAACAACAGTTTTTTCTGTAATTCCTGTTGAATGGTATCCCTGCATCATTGTAAGCTCATAAAGGTCTGTGAGCAGAGACATTTCATTAAAATTCATAACTACGCTTCCTTTCGTAACAGTATGTTGAAAAATACTACCGATAATGTGATTATTAGGGATATTATACACAAAAATAAATCTAAATTCAATTTAATTTTACAAAAGTTCTTTACAAAATAAAGGGGGTATTGTATAATACCACCGTATTGGTATAATTTTATTTTATATACAGATAAAGTTAAACACAATGACGGGGACAGTAGTCTTTTATTGAAAGCAAAAGCGAGCCGGTTATGGTGAGAGTCCGGTGCGATTAGATTTTTGATGAATATCACCCCTAAGTGGCAGAGTGAAAAATTTTTTATTTAGTAGCTTCTGACGGTTTTCCGCCGTTAAAGGGATTTTTTGAGAGGTCGTTTTTTGTTTACAAACGACAATTCAGGTGGTAACGCGGTAACCTTCGTCCTGTTATTTTTTTCGGACGAAGGTTTTTTTATTTTTGTTTTACTTTTTATCTGTATGGCAATTATATGTATTAAACATATCTTTTTTTAATTTTATTCGGAGGTAAAAATTATGTACAATAAGGTTTCAACAAATCTTGAGTTCGTAGATAGAGAACTTGAGATAATGAAATTTTGGAAAGAAAACAAAATTGCAGACAAATGTATAGAAATTAGAGAAGGTAGTCCTCAGTTTACATTCTATGATGGACCTCCAACAGCTAACGGTAAACCTCATATCGGTCATATTATAACAAGAGCTGTAAAAGACATTATTCCTCGTTATAAAACTATGAAAGGTTATAAAGTTTTCAGAAAAGCTGGTTGGGATACACACGGTCTTCCTGTTGAGCTTGAAGTTGAAAAAATGCTCGGAATAAGCGGAAAGCCTCAGATTGAAGATTATGGTGTTGAACCTTTCATTCAGAAATGTAAAGAGAGCGTTTGGAAATATGAAAATGAATGGCGTGAAATGAGTGACCGTGTTGGTTATTGGGCTGACATGGACCACCCTTATGTAACATACCACAATGATTATATAGAGTCTGAATGGTGGGCATTAAAGAAAATTTGGGATAAAGGTCTTCTTTATAAAGGTCATAAAATTGTTCCTTACTGCCCTCGTTGTGGAACTGCTCTTTCAAGCCACGAAGTTGCACAGGGTTATAAAGATGTAAAAGAAACTTCTGCTATTGCAAAATTTGCTGTAAGAGGAGAAGAAAACACATATATTCTTGCTTGGACAACAACTCCATGGACACTTCCTTCAAACGTTGGTCTCTGTATGAACCCTGTTGAAACATATGTAAAAATTAAAACAGGTGATGAGTATTATATACTTGCAGAGGCTCTTGTAAAAACAGTTCTCGGTGATGAGGCTGAATATGAAGTTGTTGAAACTAAGAAAGGTGACGATTACAAAGGTCTTAGATATATGCCTTTATTTGATTTCGTTGCTGATGATGATAAAGCTTTCAAAGTTGTTACAGATGACTATGTAACACTTACAGACGGTACAGGTGTAGTTCATATTGCTCCTGCATTCGGTGAAGATGACGCCCGTGTTGGTCGTGCAAATGGTCTTCCTTTCCGTCAGTATGTTGACCCACAGGGTAACTTTACAAAAGATGTTACTCCTTGGGTTGGTATGTTTGTAAAAGATGGTGACAAATACGTTCTTGAATACTTAAAAGAAAAAGGAACTCTCTTTGCTGCTTTACCATTTGAACATAGTTATCCTTTCTGCTGGAGATGTGATACACCACTTATCTACTATGCAAGAGATACATGGTTCATTGAAATGACTAAAGTTAGAGATAGACTTGTTACTAATAATAGAACTGTAAACTGGCTTCCTGATAATATTAAGGAAGGTCGTTTTGGTAACTTCCTTGAAAATGTTATTGACTGGGGTCTTTCTCGTGAAAGATACTGGGGAACTCCACTTCCAATTTGGGAATGTGAATGTGGTCATAGACATGTAATAGGAAGTATTGCAGAGCTTAAAGAAATGAGCGATGATTGTCCTGAAAATATAGAACTTCACAAACCTTTCATTGACGCTGTTCATATTAAGTGTCCAGAATGTGGAAAACAGATGACAAGAGTTTCAGAAGTTATTGACTGTTGGTTTGACTCAGGAAGTATGCCTTTTGCTCAGCATCACTATCCATTTGAAAATAAAGAGCTTTTTGAGAAAAACTATCCAGCACAGTTCATAAGTGAAGCTGTTGACCAGACAAGAGGTTGGTTCTACACACTTATGGCTATCTCAACACTTATATTTGACATGGCTCCATTCCAGAACTGTATCGTTATGGGACACGTTCAGGATAAAAACGGTCAGAAAATGAGTAAACATAAAGGAAACGTTGTTGACCCTTGGAGTGTATTAAATAAACAGGGTGCTGACGCTGTAAGATGGTATTTCTATACAAATTCAGCTCCATGGCTTCCAAGCCGTTTCTATGATGAAGCTGTTAGTGAAGGACAGAGAAAATTCATGGGTACATTATGGAATACTTATGCTTTCTATGTACTCTATGCTAATATAGATAACTTCAATCCTAAGGATTATACTCTTGAATATGATAAACTTGCTCCTATGGATAAATGGGTTCTCTCAAAACTTCAGACACTTATTAAAACAGTTGATGAAGGTCTTGAAAATTACAGAATTACAGAGCCTGCTAGAGCTATTCAGGAATTTGTTGATGAGCTTTCAAACTGGTATGTAAGAAGAAGCCGTGAACGTTTCTGGGGCAAAGATATGCCACAGGATAAAGTTAATGCATATATGACACTTTACACTGTTCTTGAAACAGTTATCAAAATTTCTGCTCCATTTACACCATTTATGGCAGAAGAAATTTATAGAAACCTTGTTCTCAATTCATACAGCGATGCACCTGAAAGTGTTCACCTTTGTGACTTCCCAGTTGCTAAAGAAGAATGGATTGATAAAGAGCTTGAAGAAAATATGGATGAAGTTCTCAACATCGTTATTCTTGGACGTGCTGGAAGAAATACTGCTAACATCAAAAATAGACAGCCTATGGGTCAGATGTTTGTAAAAGCTCCAAAAGTTCTTCCAGAAATGTTTACAGCTATCGTTTCAGAAGAACTTAACGTTAAAGAAGTTATATTCTCTGATGATGTTGCTAACTTTACAACATATAAATTTAAACCACAGCTTAGAACTTTAGGACCAAAATACGGAAAACTTGTTCCAAAGATTGGTGCTTATCTTGGAGAAGTTGACGGAACAGCTTTCATGAATGAGCTTAAAGCTAATGGAACAGTTAAATTTAATATTGAAGGAACAGATGTTGAACTTGCTGAAAGTGACCTCTTAATTGAGACAGCTGAAAAAGGTGGATTTGTTACAGAGGAAGACAGAGGAATAACTGTTGTTATTGATACAAATCTTACACCTGAACTTATTGAGGAAGGTTTTGTTCGTGAAATCGTAAGCAAAATCCAGACAATGCGTAAAGAAGCTGACTTTGAGGTTATGGACAGAATTAAAGTTGGTTTTGAAGGTAGTGACCTCTTAAAAGGTGTTGTTGAGAGAAATGCTGAAGAAATCAAGACAGATGTCCTTGCTGATGAAATTGTTGAAGGTACATTTGAGGGATACGCTAAAGAATGGAATATCAATGGCGAAAAAGTAAATATTGTTGTAGTTAAAAAATAATATTTAATTTTGTTATTAAGGTACAGGCATTATGCCTGTACCTTTTTATGTGTAGTTGTTATAAATAAAGAATTAAACTCCTTTTTTAAAAATATAATTGTAAAGCAGTATATTTTAAAAAGAGGTGGTTATAATGGGAATGGACAAAACTTCTCGAAAAAGTTTTATAATAAAGAATACTGCATCATTCATGGCAACAATTATGGCTTTTTCATTTCTTGCCTATTCAGGAAAAGGAGAAAATATTTTTAATAGTATTAATAATACAGATATTATAAATGCTCCTATGGGTGATGGTGGAGTTGTTGGTATAGATGATATAACATTTCAAGAGGATAATATAGCACCTGTTCCAAATGTTGATTATGGAGATTTTCAATCAATTAAAAGTGCTTTTTATACTATTGATAAACGTACAGATTTATTACCTTCCGATATAGATGCAGAAAAATTTATGACAATGGATTTATCCATTGATAATAGTATGGAAGGCCCTAAAATACTTATATTTCATACCCATTCAAATGAAATGTATGCTGATAGTAATGGAAATGTGGAAGATGGTATATGGGGCGTTGGTGAAGTTTTAAAAGAGTATCTTGAAAAAACTATGGGTGTTGAGGTTATGCACGACACAGGAAGATATGACATTGTAAATGGTAAAGGTCAAGTTTTGGGAGCTTATGAGAGAATGGAGCCTTCTATACAAAAAATTCTTGATGAAAATCCTTCTATACAAATGGTCATTGACTTACATAGAGATGGCGTACCTGAAAATGTTCATCTTGTAACTGAAATTGATGGCAAAAAATGTGCTAAAATAATGTTTTTTAATGGTATGTGCCGTCTTTATGAAAATGGAAGTCTAAATAATATAAGTTATCTTCCAAATCCTTATATAGAACAAAATCTTGCTTTGAGTTTTAGATTGCAAAGTCTTTCTCAACAGTATAGTGATTTTACAAGAAAAATATATGTAAATGCTTACAGATATAGTTTACATATGAAACCTCTTTCAATGCTTGTTGAGGTTGGGGCTCAGACTAATACAAAGGAAGAAGCTAAAAATTCTATGTATTACTTGGCGAAACTTATTTCTGAAGCTGTTAATGTGAATTAAAAAAGTTTTATAATAAAACGTAATTTTTCAAACAACTACATATTTTTGTCGTATAATTTAACAGATATACAAATATTCAAATATAAAAATAAAAAATACAAAAGGGGAGATGATTTGTATGCCTACTGGTAAAGAGCCTAAAGGTAATGGAAATGACACAAAAACTTTGATGTCCTTTATAATAATGGCAGTTATATTTACTTCGGTAATAAATATATTTATGTCTGCTGTAACATCAAGACAAACTCAAGAAATATCATATACACAATTCTTACAAATGCTTGATGATAAAAAAGTTGCTACTGTTGAGAGACAGTCTGATAGACTTATTGTAACTGAAAAAGTTGATGATGAAAGTCAGGTGGGATTGTATCAAAAACATAACACATATATTGTAGGTGCTGTTGATGACCCTGAACTTACAGATAGAATTATAGAGTCTGGTGCTGTACAATTTTCTAATGTTGAAAATAATTCTGTTATATATGAGTTTATGGTTTCTTGG
The DNA here is from genome assembly GCF_002161055.1 of Tyzzerella sp. An114. Classification (GTDB taxonomy): domain Bacteria; phylum Bacillota; class Clostridia; order Lachnospirales; family Anaerotignaceae; genus Fimicola; species Fimicola cottocaccae. Next base: position 182,280 of record NZ_NFLT01000006.1, on the reverse strand, counting down.
GTACTTCCAAGTATACTTATATATATTGTTGTTACTCTGCTTATGCGTTCTGTTGCCAAGAAAATGGGCGGAGGCGGTGGACCTATGAGTTTTGGAAAAAACACAGCAAAAATATATGCCCAAAAAGAAACTGGTGTAACTTTTGCTGATGTTGCAGGTCAGGAGGAGGCAAAAGAGTCTTTAAATGAGATTGTTGACTTCCTTCATCAGCCTGAAAAGTATAATGCAATAGGTGCTAAACTTCCAAAAGGTGCCCTTCTTGTAGGACCTCCGGGAACAGGTAAAACACTCCTTGCAAAAGCTGTTGCAGGTGAGGCAAACGTTCCTTTTTATTCTCTTTCAGGTTCTGACTTTGTTGAAATGTTTGTTGGTGTTGGTGCTTCAAGAGTTAGAGACCTTTTTAAACAGGCTGTGGCTAATGCTCCATGTATTGTTTTTATTGATGAGATTGACGCAATAGGTAAAAGTAGAGATAACCAAATGGGTGGAAATGATGAGAGAGAACAGACTCTCAATCAGCTTTTATCTGAGATGGATGGTTTTGACTCATCAAAAGGTGTTGTTATATTAGGTGCTACAAATAGACCTGAAGTTTTGGACAAGGCCCTTTTAAGACCGGGACGTTTTGATAGACGTGTTATTGTTGAAAAACCTGACCTTAAAGGTCGTGAGGATATTTTAAAGGTTCATGTTAAAGATGTAAAACTTGGTGATGATGTTGACCTTAATGCTATTGCTTTAGGTACAAGTGGTTGTGCTGGCGCTGATATTGCTAATATAGTAAATGAGGCGGCTTTAAGAGCTGTAAGACTTGGCAGAGATAAAGTAAATCAAAGTGATTTTATGGAGGCTATTGAGGTCATTATAGCTGGTAAAGAGAAAAAAGACCGTATTCTTACTGAAAAAGAAAAGAAAATTGTAGCGTACCACGAAGTTGGACACGCTTTAGCAACTGCTTTACAGAAAAATACAATGCCTGTACAGAAAATAACTATTGTTCCAAGGACAATGGGTTCGTTAGGTTATACAATGCAGATGCCTGAAGAAGAAAAATATCTTATGAGTAAAGAAGAAATGATTGAACAGATAACAACTCTTTTAGCTGGTCGTGCTGCTGAGGAAGTTATATTCAATACTGTGACAACAGGTGCTTCAAACGATATTGAAAGAGCAACAGCAATGGCTAGAGCTATGGTTGCTCAATATGGTATGAGTGATAGATTTGATATGATGGGACTTGAAAGCATACAAAATAAATATCTTGATGGAAGAAATGTAAGAAACTGTGCCGAAGTTACATCAGCAGAAGTTGACAGTGAAGTTCTTAAAATTATAACAGATTGTCACAAAAATGCTATTGATATTTTAAAGAAAAATGAGGGTGTTCTCCATAAAATAGCCGCTTTCCTTATTGAGAAAGAAACTATAACAGGTAAAGAGTTTATGGAAATACTTGAAAGTGAAAATTCTAATGATGAAAAAGAAAAAGTTAATATTGAATTTTAATATTAAAGGGTGTCTTATGACACCCTATTTCTATTATCTCCATTTTATATTTTTAGTGTTTCCCATTTTGAAAAATCTGTTTTCATTCATATAATCTCTTACAATTCCTAAGGCTTCTCCGAAACGCTGGAAATGAACAACTTCTCTTTCTCTTAAAAATCTTAAAGGTGCTAAAACATCTGGGTCATCTGTTAAATCCATTAAATATTCATAGGTTGAGCGAGCTTTTTGTTCTGCTGCCATATTCTCGTAAAGGTCTGTTATAGGGTCTCCCTTTGACTGCATATATGATGCTGTCCAAGGAACTCCGGCCGCTGATGATGGATATACTCCTAAACCGTGGGCTACATAATAAGGGTCAAGTCCTGCTTCTTTTATTTCTTTATCACTAAGACCTTGTGTAAGCTGTTTTACTATTGTTCCCATCATTTCAAGGTGTGCTAATTCCTCAGTACCTATTGGGTGATGATTTTTTTCTTTTATCAAGTATTTTTTGTACTTTTAAAAATGTTTCTCTGTCTATTATAGGCTCATGGTGATTTCTTATTATTATAAATTCTCTTTCTCCCTTATTATATTTTCTTTTATGGTTTAGGTAGTCTGTTGTGTATGTTTTTTGTTGTACAAGGTCTCCTGTGTATTTTTCATTTCTCAATATTTTATGTATCATTGAATTATGCCATATATTATTGCCACTAAAAGATGGAATTTCCATTTCCATAAGTTTTTTTGATATTTTATAACTTCCCATGCCTTGTTTTGCCATTGAAAATATTAAACGTACAATTTTTGCTCCTTCTTCATTTATATGCATTTCTCCGTTTTTAACATCATAGCCTAAAAGACTTCTTCCAAAGACAACACCTTTTTCCATACTTATTTTTTGTCCAAAGCGTACTCTCTCAGAGGTTTTTCGGCTTTCCTCCTGTGCTATTGATGAAAGTATTGCAAGACGAAGTTCTGAGTCATTTTCAAGGGTGTATATGCCATCATTTATAAAATATATTCCTATTCCTTTTGATTTTAGTATTCTTGTGTATTTTATGCTGTCTAAAGTGTTTCTTGCAAAACGGCTTATTTCTTTTGTAAGTATTATGTCATATTCTCCTTTTAGCCCTTCATTTATCATTTTCATAAATTCTTTTCTTCCTGATACTGTTGTTCCTGTTTTCCCTTCATCACAGTATATTTTATAAAGTTCTATGTTATCTGATTTTGATATGTAATCTGTAAAAAAATTTTTTTGTGATTGTAGTGAGTTTATTTGGTCGGTTTTTTCTGTTGATACACGACAATATACTGCTGCTTTTTTCATATAAAATAATCCTTTATTTTTATTTACTATTAATATTTATGTTTTTTGTTTAATTTTATACGGTTTTTCTCTATCCTTTTTTAAAAATTTGTATTATAATTTTCCACATATCAAAATGAAAAATAAGGGGGAATTATTTATGAATTTTGTTTTTTCTGATAGAGAAGAAAGCTTTAAGCCTAATATATTTTCTGTTCTCAATGAGAAAAAAAATCAGATGATTAAAGAGGGTAAAACTGTTTATAATCTTTCGGTTGGTACTCCTGACTTTAAACCAGATGCTCATGTTATGCAGGCTGTTTCAGAGGCTGCATTAAATCCTGATAGCTATAAATATGCTTTGGCTGATATGCCTGAACTTTTGGAGGCTGTTCAGAATTGGTATAAGAGAAGATATGATGTAACTCTTGAAACTGATGAAATTATGTCTGTTTATGGTTCTCAAGAGGGTATTACTCATGTTTGTCTTGCTCTCTGTAATGAGGGGGATACTGTTCTTGTTCCAGACCCATGTTATCCTATATTTAGTACAGCTCCATTTTTAGCTGGTGCAAAACTTGAATACTATCAGCTTGTGGAAGAAAATAATTATCTTCCTGACCTTGATAATTTTGATGAAGAACTTGCTAAAAAAGCTAAAGTTATGATTGTATCTTTCCCAGCAAATCCAGTCTGTAAGACAGCTCCTGATGAGTTTTATGTAAAACTTATTGCTTTTGCTAAGAAATATAATATCATTATTATCCATGATAATGCTTACTCTGAAATTATATTTGACGGAAGACAGGGAACTTCATTCTTAAAATTTGAAGGTGCAAAAGATGTTGGAATAGAATTTAATTCTCTTTCAAAAAGTTATAATCTTACAGGTGCAAGAATTTCTTTTGCTCTGGGAAATAAAGAGATAATAAGCAAATTTAAAAATATAAGAACACAAATTGACTATGGTATTTTCATTCCTGTACAGAAAGCAGCTATTGCAGCTTTAAATGGTCCACAGGATATACTTGAAAGAAACCGTTTAGAATATCAAAAAAGACGTGATGCCCTCTGTGGTGGTCTTAGAAAAATAGGTTGGAATGTACCAGACTCAGAAGGCACTATGTTTGCATGGGGACCATTACCAAAGGGATATACAAACTCAGAAGAATTTTGTATGGAACTTTTAGAGAAAACAGGTGTTATATGTACTCCGGGTTCAAGCTTTGGCTCTCTTGGAGAGGGTCATGTAAGATTTGCTCTTGTTTTACCTGTTGAGAAAATAGAAGAACTTATTGATGCTATTGATAAGAGTGGAATAATTAAAAAATAAAATTTTAGGCGGATATTTATATATCCGCTTTTTTATTAAATTTTTATCACGAACTACCTACATCGTTTAATGTTGCTTTTGCCTCTGGTGTAACCATAGTAAATTTTTGGCTTAAATATCTTAAAGCTGCTCCCAGTTCTCCGTCAGAACCCCCATACTGTTCAATCATTATTTTTGCAAGCCTTCCGTCGGGCTTTTTAATTTTTACAGGAAATTCAAGTTTTTTTTCATAAATCCACATTTTTCAATATCTCCTTTCGATTATAAATTAAAATTTGCAGAAGGCTGCCATGGCCAAGGATTGTCTATCCATTCCCATCCTTTTTGAGCATAAGACCTGAAAGAACAGAGAGGACCATAAAGATTTTCAAATTTTTCACGTAAAGTCTGACCGGCTGTTACAACTTTGTTGTATTCTTCAATCATTACACTATCTGTTGGGTGGGTGTTGAGATAAAGTCCTATATCAACAGCCATAAAGTCAAGTTCCATAAGGCTTTTTAATAATTCGTCCCTTGTCATAAAATCACTCCTTTACACTAAATCTTCTTAAAGCTGAACCTTTTTCATAGGGCATTTCGAGAGCTGAAAAAACTGTGCCTGTCAAAAGGCTTTGTCCTTCACTGGCGGTACTGGTGTCTTCCTGATATGGCACATAAGCCTGAGCATATCCTATCTTTTCTATAACACATCTGTTGCAATTTGTGAAGGTTATATCTGTGTCAGGATTTGTGTTTGTATCATTACAATTCCTTGTATTTACGTTGTTTTTTGAGTATTTACCAATATAATTTCTAAAACATTCTTCCATATTTTAAAATCTCCTTTTGTCTCTTTAACAGTAGTTTATGTTATATTTTTAAATTTGTGATTGTCCGCCGGTAAAATACATTTTTTACTTGACAATGACCTTTTCAACAACTAATATTAAATTAGGTAATGCAAAAATTATAATTTTATGGGAGGTTTTTCAAATGAGTTTAAAAATGATTACTGCTGAAAATGCACCTGAGGCTCTCGGACCATATTCACACGCTGTTGTTGCTGGAGATTTTGCTTTTATTTCAGGTCAAATCCCTATTGACCCTGCTACAAATACTATTGTTGAGGGTATAGAAGCTCAGACAAGACAGTCTCTTGAAAACTGTGTTGCAATACTTAAATCATGTGGTGCTACTGTAAAAGATGTTGTTAAAGCTGGAATATTTATTTCTGATATGAATAATTTCGGTGCAATAAATGCTGTTTACGGTGAATATTTCAATGAACACAAACCAGCAAGAGCTTGTGTTGAGGTTGCAAGACTTCCTAAAGATGTTATGGTTGAAATTGAAATGATAGCATATATCGGTAAATAATTTTTATAAAAAAAGGCGGTTTATACCGCCTTTAAATTTTTTAAAAAAAGTGTTGACAAAAGCATTATTTTTAGTTAAAATATAATTCGTTCTGATAAGTAATGTGAATATGTGAGTGTAGCTCAGCTGGATAGAGCGTCTGACTACGGATCAGAAGGCCGCGTGTTCGAATCATGTCACTCACATCAATTAAAACAGTTTTGCTATTGCAAAGCTGTTTTTTTTATGTTCTCATATAGTATAATAAATTTAAATTTTATTTTGGTGGGGAATTTTATGAATTTATTTGATACTATTAAAAGTTTTTTTAACATGGCATACCTAAATGAAGAAATGGAAAAGGAATTTCTTATTGAAGAGTCTAAAAAAATAATTAAATATATGAAATTTATTTTGTTCATTATACCTGTATTTCAAATTTATAATATAATACATACACTTATATACACTGATTTTACACTTAGAAGTGTTGCTAGTAAAGTTTATACAGTGTTTTATATAATAATGCTTATTGTGTCTTTGGTTGTTATATTAATTGGTGTAAATATGGATAAATCCAATTATAGAGGTATTATAAATCTTCAGTTTGTTTTTTCTTTTTTTTATATATTTTGGATTGCATCTGTTACACTTTATGACCAACGTGTAGGGAATAATATATCTCAGTATGTTACAGGTATGATGTTTATAGGTTTACTTGTATATATGACACCTATACAGGCTGTTTTTATTTTTTCTATACCTGCAATTTTGTTTGTTGTTGCACTTAATATATTTGATAAAACCACAGGCAGCCAGCATTATGGTGCTATGGTATCTACAATTTGTATAGCTTTTTCAGCTATATTTATAAGTGTATATAAATTTTCTAGAGAGCGACAAAGTTTTTGTGAAAAGAAAATAATAATATCTCAAAAAAATGAGATAGAAGAAAAAAATAAAATGTTAAAAAATCTTTTGGAACATGACTCTCTTACAGGTCTTTATAACAGACGATTTTTTGATGAAAATATAGATAATATATTTAAAAGTGTAGCTGTAGGTTATGGTTATATATCTATATTTGTTATTGATATTGATAATTTTAAGCTTTTTAATGACTATTTTGGTCATCAAAAAGGTGATGATATACTTAGAATTGTATCACAAACAATAATTTCAAATATAAAATATGGTTATGCTGTTAGATATGGTGGCGAGGAAATTTGTGTTGTAGTACCTAATATGAAAAAAGGGGATGCAAAAAATTTAAGTTGTGTACTTCTTAATTCTATAAGAAATTTGAATATTCCTACTGCTATTGAAAATGTAAATCTTTCTATAAGTTTAGGTGTACATACTGAAAAGGTATATAAATATACACTTTGGAATGATATTTTTGAAAAGGCTGATAAGGCACTTTATTATGTTAAAAATAATGGTAAAAATAATTTTATGTTTTTTGATGATTTGAATTTTTGAACAAATAAAAAAGAGAGTATTTTTTTATTTTAAAAATAAAATACTCTCTTTTTTTATATTATCATTAGTCTATAAGATAAAGACATTCCTCTAATACCTCCACAGGAATTGTATTAACTGTATTTGTTGTGTTAGCTGTGTTTACTGTTATAGTATTTTTCATATTATCATCTCCTTTCATCTTATATATAATAAATATCATAAACCTGTTATAAAAATATTTAGGTAATGTTATCTATATGTAAATATACGCTACTTTAGAACAAAAGTATTAAAAATATTTTTGGAATATAAAAATATTGATAGATAAATGACTTTATGATTATAATATTCATATTAAAGTATAATTGTGATAATAAGGAGAGATAGATTAATGATAGAAATGAAATGTTTTGTTATGGGTAATGGTGGAACAAACTGTTATGTTCTTACAGACAGTGAAAAAAACTGTGTTATTATTGATTGTGAGGGTGATGCTGGAATATTTGAAGATTATTTTGAAAAAAATAATATAAAGCCTTCATACATAATACTTACTCATGGTCATGGAGACCATATAAGTGCTGTTGATGAGATTAAAGAAAAATATGGCTGTAAGGTTTGTGCGGGAGAGCATGAAACAAGAGTTTTACAAGACCCAGCTATAAATCTTTCTTGTTATATGGGGGGAGATGTAAGTATTATACCTGATGTTTTGTTGAAAGATGGTGAGACTTTCACTGTTGGAGAAATGAGTTTTAAAGTTATGCATACACCAGGACATACAGAGGGAAGTATTTGTCTTTTAATAGGTGATTGTATAATATCAGGAGACACACTTTTTCAGGGAAGCTGTGGAAGAACAGATTTTGAGACAGGGGATTATAAAGAAATTATAAAATCACTTAAAAAGCTTTCTGAGTTTAAGGGAGATTATAAAGTTTTTCCAGGACATGGCCCTTCAACTACTCTTGATTATGAGAGAAAAAATAATCCTTTTATGAGAGGATAAGGCTTTTTCTTTACAATATCATAGAGGTTTGATATAATTTTTTAAAGAATTTTTGATTGAGGTGTTTTTTGTGATTTTTGACAGATTTTTCCCAGATATGTATGTAAGGTCTGTTTATGAGCTTCCTATTGATGAACTTAAAAAAAGAAGTATAAAAGTTCTTGTTTTTGATATTGATAATACTCTTGCTCCTTTTGATGTTGCAAAGCCTGATGATGATATTGTGGAGCTTTTAAAATTTTTAAAAAAGCAAGGCTTTAAACTTTCAATACTTTCCAACAATAATAAAGAGAGAATAGAGATATTTAATGAAAATTTGGGAACACTGGCTGTATATAAAGCAGGTAAACCTGGTATCAAAAAACTTCGTGCTGTTATGAAAAGATTTGATGCTTTACCTGAAGAAACAGCTATGATTGGAGATCAAGCTTTTACAGATGTTTGGTGCGGAAACAGAGCCGGTGCTTTGTCTATACTTACATCACCAATATGTAAAAGAGACCAGCTTATAACAAAGGTTAAAAGAGGAATGGAAAGATTTGTTATGGGATTTTATTTCAGACGTGAGGGCATAAAACCTTTTAAAATTAACTGAAAAACCCCTTATTTTGCCTAAAATCAAAACTTTATATTGAAAAATATAAAAAATTATTTTAAAATAGTAGATGATTTGTTTTATTAACGAGGAGGAAAACTAATGATTTCAGCAGGTGAATTTAGAAATGGTGTAACAATGGAATACGAAGGCGAAATTTACGTTATTCTTGAGTTCCAGCACGTTAAACCAGGTAAAGGAGCAGCTTTCGTTCGTACAAAAATTAAAAATCTTAAAACAGGAGCAGTTGTAGAAAAAACTTTCAGACCAACTGAAAAAATGCCTAGAGCACATATTGATAGACTTGATATGCAGTATCTTTACACAGATGGCGACCTTTTCCACTTTATGAATACAGAGACATTTGACCAGATTGCTGTTAATGCATCTGATGTTGGAGATGCTCTTAAATTCGTTAAAGAAAATGAAATGGTTAAAATACTTTCTTACGAAGGACAGGTTTTCGGTATTGAGCCTCCATTATTTGTAGAGCTTGAAATTACTGAAACAGAACCAGGATTTGCAGGAAATACAGCACAGGGTGCTACAAAACCAGCTGTTGTTGAGACAGGTGCTAGTGTTCAGGTACCTCTTTTCATCAATCAGGGTGAAGTTATCAAGATTGATACTCGTACAGGCGAATACTTAGGTAGAGCTTAATTATTTTAAATTTTTGGTGCAGAAAAAATTATTCTGCACCTTATTTTTTTAGGAGGTAAAATTTATGGATTATTTTAAGGACAAAGTTGATTATTTAAGAAATTTCTGTAAAGAAAGCGGTTTTTCAGAGGATACAAAAGAGGGTAAAGTTTTTGCTGCCTTTGCTGATGTTCTTGATGATATGGGAGAGCTTCTTGATGGAATACTTGAACAGTTTGGTGAAGACGGTAATGGGGAAGCTACATATGAGTATGCTTTTATATGCCCTGAATGTGGTGAGGAGATAGAAGTTTCTGAGGAAGTTTTTGAGGAAGAAGAAGAAATTCCATGTCCTAAATGTGGAAATATGATACCTGTTTGTGCCACAGATTTCACTGATGAGGACTTTGAAGACTGATTTGTAAATATATGTAAATAAAAAGTGACGAAATTGCAATTTTTTGAAAATTTTTTTGTTGTATTTTTAGCAAAAATTTTGGTGTAAAAATATTATAACTATTGTGTATTTTTTGAAAATATGTTTATAAAATGCTTTTTAGGGCAATGCTTTAAAAAGCATTTATTGTTTTTGAAAAAAATTTCCAAAAATTATATTGAAATAATTAAATAAGGGGGAAGGCTTGTATTTAAAGGCTTTTTTAAAAAAGGGCAAAACAAAAAGACCTTGACAAAAAGGTCTTGATATGCTAAAATTATGAAACATAACGCTATGATACAAACATTACATTGCTTTGGATTTATTATAGCACAATGCAAATTATATTTCAACATATATTTTTGGTTAAAATTTATGTGTTGTAAAATACATTAAAAAATTGTAACTAATATAAATTGCCTTTTGGTGATTATTTTGTAATTTTACACAGTATCTTTTCTTTTTTGTAAGAAAAGTAAAATTTCATTAGAATTTCTTAAATTTTGCGGCTTTTGTTTCAGGCTGTTGATTAAAGACAGTTTGTTCAAAGGTCTAGCTTTGTTTAGGCAGCTCTAATTTTTTTACGTTAAGATAGTTTTTAAATTTTTTGAGGGGTGACTTTATGGAAAAAAACAGAATTCACTCTGTCCAGTACGGTGACGGAGCAAGGAAAAGCTACTCAAGAATAAATGAAGTTCTTGAAATGCCAAACCTTATTGAAGTTCAGAAAGAAAGTTACAAGTGGTTTTTAGAGGAAGGTCTTTCAGAAGTATTTGACGACATAAACCCTATAACTGATTTCAGCGGTAACATCATTCTTCGTTTTACCGACTTTTCTTTGGATTCAGAGCCTAAGTATTCTATTGAAGAATGTAAGGAAAGAGATGCAACTTATGCAGCTTCCCTTAAAGTTAAGGCAAGACTTATAAACAAAGAGCTCGATGAAATTAAAGAGCAGGAAATATTTATGGGAGAATTCCCTCTCATGACAGAGACAGGTACTTTTGTCATAAATGGTGCAGAGCGTGTTATTGTAAGCCAGCTTGTACGTTCACCCGGTATATACTACGCTTCAGACTTTGACAAAGTAGGAAAGAAACTTCTTTCTTCAACTGTTATTCCTAACCGTGGAGCTTGGCTTGAATATGAGACAGATTCAAATGATGTTTTCTATGTACGTGTTGACCGTACAAGAAAAGTTCCTGTTACTGTTCTTATAAGAGCTTTAGGTATCGGTTCAGACTCTGAAATCGTTGAACTTTTTGGCGAAGAGCCTAAAATTCTTGCGACTATTGAAAAGGACGTAAGTAAATCTTATGAGGAAGGTCTTATTGAGATTTATAAAAAACTCCGTCCAGGTGAGCCACCAACAGTAGAAAGTTCAGAAACTCTTTTAAGAGGTATGTTCTTTGACCCTAAACGTTATGACCTTGCTAAGGTTGGACGTTATAAATTTAATAAAAAACTTGCCCTTAAAAACCGTATTGCAGGTGCTGAACTTGCAGAGGATGTTATCGACCCACTTACAGGTGAGATAGTTTGTGAGGCAGGTACAAAACTTACTATGGAAAACTGTGAGGATATTCAGAATACTGGTATTCCTTTCGTTTATATTACAGTTGAAGGTGAAGAGAGAAATATCAAAATACTTACAAATCAGGTTGTTGATATTGATTGCTTCATAAGTGAATATGGTCTTACAGCTAAAGACCTTAATATAAAAGAAAAAGTATATTATCCTGTACTTGCTAAAATTCTTGAGGAATATGAAAATCCACAGGAAATTAAAGAAGCTATTAAGGAAAATATGCATGAACTTGTTCCAAAACATATTACTCTTGAAGATATTATGGCTTCAATAAACTATGTTATGCAGCTTGACTACGGTTTCGGTAATGTGGACGATATCGACCACTTAGGAAACAGACGTATTCGTTCAGTAGGTGAGCTTTTACAGAACCAGTTCAGAATTGGTCTTACAAGAATGGAGAGAGTTGTTCGTGAAAGAATGACTACTCAGGATATAGATGCTGCTATTCCTCAGAACCTTATTAATGTTAAGCCTGTAACAGCTGCTATTAAAGAGTTCTTTGGAAGTTCACAGCTTTCACAGTTTATGGACCAGAATAACCCACTTTCAGAGCTTACTCATAAGAGAAGACTTTCAGCCCTCGGTCCTGGTGGTCTTTCAAGAGAGAGAGCTGGTTTCGAAGTTCGTGACGTTCACCATTCTCACTACGGTAGAATGTGTCCTATCGAAACTCCTGAAGGTCCTAACATCGGTCTTATTAACTCCCTTGCAACATTCGCAAGAATAAATGAGTATGGTTTCATTGAAGCTCCTTATAGAGTAGTTGACCACTCTGGAGAAAGACCACGTGTTACAGATGAATTTATATATGTAACAGCTGACGAAGAAGAAAACTTCATGGTTGCACAGGCTAATGAACCTCTTGATGAAAACGGATATTTCGTTCACAAGAAAGTAGCTGGTCGTTTCCGTGACGATACAATAGAAGTTGACGAGAAACAAATCAACCTTATGGACGTTTCTCCAAAACAGATGGTTTCAGTTGCTACTGCTCTTATTCCTTTCCTTGAAAATGACGACGCTAACCGTGCCCTCATGGGTTCTAACATGCAGCGTCAGGCGGTGCCACTTTTAGTGACAGACTCACCTATTGTCGGAACAGGTATGGAATATAAAACAGCTAAAGACTCTGGTATCTGTGTTATTGCTAAAAATGACGGTGTTGTTGAAAGAATTTCTTCCGACGAAATCGTTATTAAAACAGAAACAGGTAAGAGAGATAAATATAAACTTATTAAATATCAGAGAAGTAACCAGTCAACTTGTCTTAACCAGAGACCTATTATCAACTTTGGTGATAATGTAAAAGCTGGTCAGATTATTGCTGATGGTGCTTCTACATCAAACGGAGAACTTGCTCTCGGTAAAAACCCTCTTATAGGTTTCATGACTTGGGAAGGTTATAACTACGAGGACGCCGTTCTTCTTAGTGAAAGACTTGTTCAGGAAGATGTTTACACATCTGTTCATATAAATGAATTTGAAGCTGAAGCAAGAGATACAAAACTCGGACCTGAAGAAATCACAAGAGATATACCTAACGTAGGTGAGGACGCACTTCGTGACCTTGACGAAAGAGGTATTATCCGTATTGGTGCTGAGGTTCGTGCAAACGATATTCTTGTTGGTAAAGTTACACCTAAGGGTGAAACTGAACTTACAGCAGAAGAAAGACTTCTCCGTGCTATCTTTGGAGAGAAAGCGAGAGAAGTTAGAGATACTTCACTCCGTGTTCCTCATGGTGAGAGCGGTATCATTGTAGATGTAAAAATATTTACAAGAGAAAATGGCGACGATATTGGACCTGGTGTAAACCAGCTTGTTCGTGTATATATTGCTCAGAAACGTAAGATTTCTGTTGGTGATAAAATGGCCGGACGTCACGGTAACAAAGGTGTTGTCTCCAGAGTTCTTCCTAAAGAGGATATGCCATTCCTTGAAAACGGTAGACCTTTGGATATAGTTCTTAACCCACTTGGTATTCCTTCTCGTATGAATATCGGTCAGGTCCTTGAAACTCACTTAAGCCTTGCTGCAAAAGCTCTTGGCTGGAAGATTGCTACACCTGTATTTGACGGTGCTGACGAGATTGACATTATGGATACTCTCGAAATGGCAAACGATTATGTAAATCTTGATTGGGACGAGTTCTCCGAAAAATGGAAAGAACTCCTTGACGGTGATATTTATGAAGAACTCTGGGAAAACAGAGACCATAGAGAAGAATGGAAAGGTGTTCAGTTAAGCCGTGATGGTAAAGTTAAACTTCGTGACGGACGTACTGGAGAATTCTTTGATAATAGAGTTACAATAGGTTTCATGCACTACCTTAAACTCCACCACCTTGTTGACGATAAAATCCATGCTCGTTCAACAGGTCCTTACTCTCTTGTTACACAGCAGCCTCTTGGTGGTAAAGCACAGTTTGGTGGACAGCGTTTCGGAGAGATGGAGGTTTGGGCACTTGAAGCTTATGGTGCTGCTTACACACTTCAGGAAATACTTACTGTTAAATCTGACGACATCGTTGGTCGTGTTAAGACTTATGAAGCTATTGTTAAGGGTGAAAATATCCCTGAACCTGGCGTTCCTGAGTCATTCAAAGTTCTTCTTAAAGAACTTCAGTCACTTGCTCTTGATATAAGAGTTCTTCGTGACGACAATACAGAAGTTGAAATTAAAGAGTCTATTGATGACGTTGATGATCTTAATGTAAAAATCGATGGTTTCGAAAGAGACGATGACGACGATGATTACTACAAAGGTAAATATCAGAGTGCTGAGGAAGATGAAGATGAAAAAATTTCAAACTTTATCTTTGGAGATGATATGTCTGATGATGCATTCTTAAAAGACGATTATTCTGATGATGTTTTATCAGATGATTTAAGTCTTGATGATGATTTTTCGGATTTTGACGAGGAATAAGAAAGGAGATTGAACCATGGCAACACAGAATACAGAACAGGGTATAGTTTTCGATTCTATTAAAATCGGTCTGGCTTCTCCTGAAAAAATCCGTGAATGGTCCAGAGGAGAGGTTAAAAAACCTGAAACTATAAATTACAGAACACTCAAACCTGAAAAGGACGGTCTTTTCTGTGAAAGAATTTTCGGACCAAACAAGGATTGGGAGTGTCACTGTGGTAAATATAAAAGAATAAGATACAAAGGCGTTGTCTGTGACAGATGTGGCGTTGAAGTTACAAAGTCAAAGGTACGTCGTGAGAGAATGGGACACATCGAGCTTGCAGCTCCTGTGTCACATATCTGGTATTTTAAAGGTATTCCTTCAAGAATGGGTCTCATACTTTCTATGAGCCCAAGAGCTCTTGAAAAAGTTCTCTACTTTGCTTCATATGTTGTACTTGACAGTGGAGATACTGACCTTACTTATAAACAGCTTCTTACTGAAAAAGAATTCAGAGATGCTTATGACAGATGGGGTAATACTTTCAAAGTTGGTATGGGTGCTGAAGCTATTAAACAGCTCCTTATGGATATTGACCTTGAAAAAGAGTCTGTTGAGCTTAAAAAACAGCTTGTTGATACAACAGGTCAGAAGAGAATTAGAATTATAAAGAGACTTGAGGTTATTGAGTCATTTAGAACTTCAAATAACAAACCTGAATGGATGATACTTGATGCAATCCCTGTTATTCCACCAGACATTCGTCCTATGGTACAGCTTGACGGTGGACGTTTTGCAACAAGTGACCTTAATGACCTTTATAGACGTGTTATAAATAGAAATAACCGTCTTAAAAGACTTCTTGAGCTTGGTGCTCCTGATATTATCGTTAGAAATGAAAAGAGAATGCTTCAGGAAGCTGTTGACGCCCTTATTGATAATGGTCGTCGTGGTAGACCTGTTACAGGTCCTGGAAACAGACCTCTTAAATCTCTTTCAGATATGCTTAAAGGTAAACAGGGACGTTTCCGTCAGAACCTTCTCGGAAAACGTGTTGACTACTCCGGACGTTCTGTTATCGTTGTAGGTCCTGACCTTAAGATTTATCAGTGTGGTCTTCCTAAAGAAATGGCTATTGAATTATTTAAGCCTTTCGTTATGAAGAAACTTGTTGAAGACGGTCTTGCACATAATATTAAATCAGCAAAAAGAATGGTTGAAAGATTACAGACTGAAGTTTGGGATGTCTTAGAAGATGTTATCAAAGAACACCCAGTTATGCTTAACCGTGCACCTACACTTCACAGACTTGGTATTCAGGCATTTGAACCTAAACTTGTTGAAGGTAGAGCTATTAAACTTCACCCACTCGTTTGTACAGCTTACAATGCTGACTTCGACGGTGACCAGATGGCTGTTCACGTTCCTCTTTCTGTTGAGGCACAGGCAGAATGCCGTTTCCTTCTTCTTTCACCAAACAACCTTTTAAAACCTTCTGATGGTGCTCCTGTTACTGTTCCTTCACAGGACATGATTTTAGGTATGTACTATCTTACACTCACTAAAGACGGTGAGCCTGGTGAAGGTAAAGTGTTTAAAGATGAAAACGAGGCTCTTCTTGCTTATGATAACCATGAAGTTTCACTTCATGCTCGTATCAAAGTTAGAAAAACTATGGAATTTAACGGTGTTAAAGAAACAAGAATTGTTCCTACAACTGTTGGTTTCATAATATTTAATGAAGCTATTCCTCAGAACCTTGGTTATGTTGATAGAACAAACGAAGAAGATAAATTTAGATATGAAATTGATTTCCTTGTAGATAAAAAGGGAATTGGTAAAATTATAAATAGATGTATAAATAAATGTGGTTCAACTGAAACTGCTGTTGTTCTCGATAAGATTAAAGCTCTCGGTTATAAATTCTCAACTAGAGCTGCTCTTACAGTTTCTGTTTCTGATATGGAAATTCCTAAAGAAAAAGGCGAATACCTTAAAGAAGCTGAAGACAAAGTTGAAGTTATCACAAAGAAATTTAGACGTGGTCTTATGACTGATGAAGAACGTCATAACAAAGTAATTGAAGCTTGGAACATTGCCAACGATAAGATTACAGATGCTCTTCTTAAAGGACTTGGTAAATACAATAACATATTCATGATGGCTAACTCTGGTGCCCGTGGTTCTAACAGCCAGATTAAACAGCTTGCCGGTATGCGTGGTCTTATGGCTAACCCATCTGGTGGTATTATCGAGCTCCCTATTAAGTCTAACTTCCGTGAAGGTCTTACAGTTCTTGAGTATTTCATTTCTGCTCACGGTGCTAGAAAAGGTCTTACTGACACAGCTCTTAGAACTGCCGACTCTGGTTATCTTACACGTCGTCTTGTTGACGTTTCTCAGGATATTATTATCCGTGAATGGGATTGTTGTGCAGACAGCGAAAAAGAAGCTCCAGGTCTTGTTGTTAGAGCTATTGTTGACGGTAACGAAGTTATCGAAGGATTACAGGATAGAATTAGAGGAAGATGGTCTGTTAATGATATTCTTCATCCTGAAACAGGTGAAGTTATCGTTCATGCAGACAGTATGATTACTCCTGACCTTGCTGAAAAAGTTGAAAAAGCAGGAGTTAAAGAAGTTCTTATTAGAACTGTCCTCACTTGTCGTTCTGAAATCGGTATTTGTTCAAAATGTTACGGTGCAAACATGGCCAGTGGTCGTTCAGTTCGTATCGGTGAGTCTGTTGGTATCATAGCTGCTCAGTCTATCGGTGAGCCTGGTACACAGCTTACAATGCGTACTTTCCATACTGGTGGTATTGCCGGAGATGACATCACACAGGGTCTTCCTCGTGTTGAGGAGCTTTTTGAAGCAAGAAAACCTAAGGGACTTGCTATTATCGCTGAGTTTGGTGGTACTGTAACACTTAATGATACAAAGAAAAAACGTGAGGTTGTTATAACAAATCCTGAAACAGGTGAAGTTAAAGATTATCTTATACCTTACGGTTCAAGAATAAAAGTTTATGACGGTGACCGTATTGAAGCCGGTGACGAAATAACAGAAGGTAGCGTTAACCCACATGACATTCTTAAGATTAAAGGACTTCGTGGTGTTCAGGATTACATGATACAGGAAGTTCAGAGAGTTTATCGTCTTCAGGGTGTTGAGATTAACGATAAACATATCGAGGTTATTGTTCGTCAGATGCTTAAGAGAGTTAAAATCGAAGAAAATGGCGACACAGATTTCCTTCCAGGAAGCCTTGTTGACTGGCTTACATTCGAAAATACAAACGAAGCTCTTGAAAAAGAAGGAAAAGAGCCTGCTAAGGGAAGTCGTGTACTTCTTGGTATCACAAAAGCATCTCTTGCTACTGACTCATTCCTTTCAGCTGCTTCATTCCAGGAGACAACAAGAGTTCTTACTGAAGCTGCTATCAAAGGCAAAGTTGACCCTCTTATCGGTCTTAAAGAAAACGTTATTATCGGTAAGCTTATACCAGCTGGTACAGGTATGAATAGATATCGTGATATTGATATTGTTCCTTCTGGTGATGCTTCTGATGATGAAGATGATGAAATGTAATTTATGATTTTTAGGCACAGACATTTGTCTGTGCCTTTATCATTTTTACCATAAAATTTGATTTCTTTTAATTTATCATTTTGCATTTTTTTGAAAACAAAGTTTTATTATGTCAATTTTGTGGAAAAAAACTTGGAAAATCCTTAATTTTCTACATTTTTTTAAGGTTAAGTTTTGGAAAAATGCCTTGACTTTTAATTATTTAGATGATATGATTTTTGAGTGTCTGTGAGCAGGCTTATTTAGTGTGTTCAAAGATATATATTTTGCAGATAATGCAATGGCAGAAACGTATTAATTTGTAAGGAGGTGCAATTAAATGCCAACATTTAATCAGTTAGTAAGAAAAGGTAGACAGACAGTAGAGAAAAAATCAACTGCTCCTGCTCTTCAGAAAGGATTCAACTCTTTAAAGAAGAAATCAACAGATATTTCTTCTCCACAGAGACGTGGTGTTTGTACTGCAGTTAAAACTTCTACACCTAAGAAACCTAACTCAGCTTTAAGAAAAATCGCCAGAGTTCGTCTTTCAAACGGTATCGAAGTTACAGCTTACATCCCAGGTGAAGGACACAACCTTCAGGAACACTCTGTTGTTCTTATAAGAGGTGGTAGAGTTAAAGACCTTCCTGGTGTTCGTTATCACATCATCAGAGGTACACTCGACACAGCTGGTGTTGCTAAGAGAATGCAGGCTCGTTCTAAATACGGTGCTAAGCGTCCTAAAGCAGCTAAAAAATAATTTTAATTTAATTTAATTTTTGAAAAATAGGTTATGCCTTATACAAATCAATACAATCTGCTGATTGCCGGTATAGATTAAGATATAGTATTAAGGCATGTACGCACAATTTAGTATGTGCGAGTACCGAGAATATATTTATTCATTAAGGAGGGAAGAATCGTGCCAAGAAAAGGACATGTTGCAAAAAGAGAAGTTTTACCAGACCCATTATACAATAGCAAGCTTGTAACAAAGCTTATCAACAGCATAATGCTTGACGGTAAAAAAGGTGTTGCCGAAAAAATAGTTTACGGCGCATTCGAAAAAGTATCAGAAAAAACAGGTAAAGAGGCTTTAGAGGCTTTTGAAGAAGCTTTAAACAACATCATGCCTGTACTTGAGGTAAAAGCTCGCCGTGTTGGTGGTGCTACTTACCAGGTACCAATGGAAATTAGACCAGAAAGAAGACGTACACTTGGTCTTCGTTGGTTAACAGTATACAGCAGAAAACGTGGCGAAAAGACTATGATTGACCGTTTAGCAGGTGAAATCTTAGATGCTTTAAACAACGCCGGCGGTGCTGTTAAGAAGAAAGACGAAACACATAAAATGGCAGAAGCTAACAAAGCTTTCTCACATTACAAATGGTGATTTTGAAAATCTTAAAATCTTTATAGGGGCGAAACTTTTAAAGTTTTCGCCCATATGTTGGTTATTTGGATTTTCAAAAAAATTTATGTGTGAAAATTGAACCCGCAAGGGATAATACAATCGTTTGAAATATGGAAAAAAGGAGGAGTACAAGTGGCTGCAAAAAGAGAATATCCTCTTGAGAGAACTAGAAATATTGGTATTATGGCCCACATTGACGCAGGTAAGACTACATTAACAGAACGTATTCTTTTCTACACAGGCCGTAACTACAAAATCGGTGATACTCACGAAGGTACAGCTACAATGGACTGGATGGAGCAGGAACAGGAAAGAGGTATAACAATTACTTCTGCCGCTACAACTTGCCATTGGCTTGACAATAGAATTAATATTATCGATACACCGGGACACGTTGACTTCACAGTAGAAGTTGAGCGTTCACTCCGTGTACTTGACGGTGCTGTTTGTGTATTCTGTGCAAAGGGCGGCGTTGAGCCTCAGTCAGAAACTGTTTGGAGACAGGCTGATAACTATAACGTACCTAGAATGGCATTTGTAAACAAAATGGACATTATGGGTGCTAACTTCTACAATGTACTTCAGATGATGGTTGACAGACTTGGATGTAATCCAATCGCTGTTACACTTCCAATCGGTGCTGAAAGTGACTTCGTAGGAATTATCGACCTTATGAAAATGAAAGCTTACATCTATGAAAATGAAACAGGAACAGAAATCGATGAAGAAGACATTCCTGCTGATTACATGGATAAAGCTGAAGAATACAGAGCAAAAATGGTTGAAGCTATCTGTGAAACAGATGAAGAACTTATGGAAAAATTCTTCAACGAAGAAGAAATCACAGAAGCTGAACTTAAAGCTGCTCTTCGTAAAGCTTGTATCGCTTGTGAAGCTATTCCTGTATTCTGTGGTTCTGCTTACAGAAACAAAGGTGTACAGAAACTTCTTGATGGCGTTATCGAATACATGCCAGCTCCAACAGATATCCCTGCTATAAAGGGTATCGACCCTAATACTAATGAAGAAATCGAAAGACATGCATCAGATGAAGAACCATTCTCAGCTCTTGCATTCAAGATTATGAACGACCCATTCGTTGGTAAACTTGCTTTCTTCAGAGTTTATTCAGGAACTTGTGATGCAGGTTCTTATGTATACAACTCAACAAAGGGTAAAAAAGAACGTATTGGACGTATCCTTCAGATGCATGCTAACCACCGTGAAGAAATCGACAAGGTTTATGCTGGTGACATCGCTGCTGCTGTAGGTCTTAAGTTCACTACAACTGGTGATACAATCTGTTTTGAAGATGACGAAGTTATCCTTGAATCAATGGTATTCCCAGAACCAGTTATTGAGGTTGCTATCGAGCCTAAAACAAAAGCTGGTAGAGATAAAATGGGTATTGCTCTTGCAAAACTTGCAGAAGAAGACCCAACATTCAAAACATATACAAACCAGGATACTGGTGATACTATCATCGCTGGTATGGGTGAGCTCCACCTTGAAATCATCGTTGACCGTCTCTTAAGAGAGTTCAAAGTTGAAGCTAACGTTGGTGCTCCTCAGGTTTCATATAAAGAAACATTCCGTAAAGCTGTTGACGTAGAAGGTAAATTCGTACGTCAGTCTGGTGGTCGTGGACAGTATGGTCACTGTAAAGTTAGATTCTATCCTATCGGTACAGATGCTGAACATAACTACGAGTTCGTAAACAGCACAGTTGGTGGTTCTATTCCTAAAGAATATATCCCAGCTATCGACAAAGGTATACAGCAGGCTATGCAGAGTGGTATCCTTGGTGGATATCCTGTACTTGGTGTTAAAGCTGAAGTTTATGACGGAAGCTA
Source organism: Tyzzerella sp. An114 (assembly GCF_002161055.1). Classification (GTDB taxonomy): domain Bacteria; phylum Bacillota; class Clostridia; order Lachnospirales; family Anaerotignaceae; genus Fimicola; species Fimicola cottocaccae. The sequence continues at coordinate 161,325 of NZ_NFLT01000006.1, read as the reverse complement.
CCACGAAGTTGACTCATCTGAAACAGCTTACCAGATTGCCGGTTCTATGGCATTCAAAGAAGCTATGAAGAAAGGTGACGCTGTTCTTCTTGAGCCTATCATGAAGGTTACAGTTTCTGTTCCTGAAGAATACATGGGTGACGTTATTGGTGACATTAACTCACGTCGTGGACGTATCGAAGGTATGGAAGCAAGAAGTGGTGTACAGGTTGTTCATTCATTCGTTCCACTTGCTGAAATGTTTGGATACTCAACAGACCTTCGTTCTAAGACACAGGGACGTGGTACTTACGTAATGGAAGTTGACCACTATGAACCTTGTCCAAAGAACATTCAGGAGAAAGTTCTTGCAGGAAAAGCTGCTAAAGACTGATAACTGATAATAGAATATTGTTTTTGGCAATAACTATTGCCAAAAACAATTATTTTTAATATAATTATATTTGATTTATAAGCTTTATAAGCTAATTTATTGAATCTTCATTAATTTTGGAGAGCTTATGCTCTCATTACCTAAAGGAGGAAGTTTAAAAATGGCAAAGGCTAAATTTGAAAGAACTAAACCACATATGAACATTGGTACAATCGGACACGTTGACCATGGTAAAACAACATTAACAGCTGCTATCACAAAAACACTTCACGAAAGATACAACATCGGTGAAGCAGTTGCTTTCGAAAACATCGATAAAGCTCCAGAAGAAAGAGAAAGAGGTATCACAATCTCTACAGCTCACGTTGAATATGAAACACCTAACAGACACTACGCTCACGTAGACTGCCCAGGTCATGCTGACTACGTTAAAAACATGATCACAGGTGCTGCTCAGATGGACGGTGCTATCCTTGTTGTTGCTGCAACAGACGGTCCTATGGCTCAGACAAGAGAACATATCCTTCTTTCAAGACAGGTTGGTGTTCCTTACATCGTAGTATTCATGAACAAATGTGACATGGTAGACGACGAAGAACTTCTTGACCTTGTTGAAATGGAAATCAGAGAACTCCTTAACGAGTATGAATTCCCAGGAGATGACACACCAATCATCCGTGGTTCTGCTTTCCAGGCTCTTCAGGATCCATCAAGCGAATGGGGAGACAAAATCCTTGAACTCTTCAACGAAATCGAAGCTTACATCCCTGAACCAAAAAGAGATGTTGACAAACCATTCCTTATGCCAGTTGAGGACGTATTCTCAATTACAGGACGTGGTACAGTTGCTACAGGTAGAGTTGAAAGCGGTGTAGTTAAAGTATCTGATGAAGTTGAAATCGTTGGTCTTGCTGACGAACCAAGAAAAGTTGTTGTAACAGGCGTTGAAATGTTCAGAAAACTCCTTGACCAGGCTGAAGCTGGTGACAACATCGGTGTTCTTCTTCGTGGTGTTCAGAGAAACGAAATCGAAAGAGGACAGGTTCTTGCTAAACCAGGTTCAATCACACCTCATACAAAATTCAAAGCTCAGGTTTACGTATTAAGTAAAGAAGAGGGTGGACGTCATACACCATTCTTCAACAACTACAGACCACAGTTCTACTTCAGAACAACAGACGTTACAGGTGTTATCTCTCTTCCAGAAGGAACAGAAATGTGTATGCCTGGTGACAACGTTGAAATGACAATCGAACTTATCACAAAAGTAGCTATGGCTCCTGGTCTTAGATTCGCTATCCGTGAAGGTGGTAGAACAGTTGGAGCTGGCTCAGTTGTTGAAATCATCGAGTAATTTTAACTGAGAAAGTTTAAACTTAATTTTATATAAATTTGTGTCCGGAAGATATTCACCCTGAAGGTTCGCCTTCAGGGTGTTTTTGTGTTTTTAAATATTTTTTGAGTTTTATGCATTTTTTGCATAAAAAACGGATTTATGGTTAAAGTATAAATTAATATTGCACAAAAATATTGAATGATTTTTAAGTATAAGACCTTTTAAAAAGACATTTGTTTTAGAGGTATTATACAATATGCATATAAAAATTTAATTAAAGAGTTTAAATTTTTATTGAAAATCCAAGAAAAAACACGAATTTTTTTATAAAAAACTCTTGTCAAAATAAAGTTTATAGTATATAATAATCCATGTTGTGACATAAGAGCGATGAAGCAGAAGGTTGCTAAGTTACCCAATGACTTAGGTTTTTCTGCAGAGCGATGTCCAGTTCAAGAAACCGGGCGACAAGGTCACTGTACAGAATATAAGGGTAGGAAATCGTCATTAGGGCGATGAGTGTGTCTATAAGTGTGTAGATACACCCGGATAAGTGTGCAGTCACCACTTGTCGTACTGAAACAATTAAGTGCGAAAAGGAGGGGACTTTTTTTTATGGCAAATCAGAAAATCAGAATCAGTCTCAAAGCGTATGATCATAAGTTAATCGATCAGTCAGCAGTTCAGATAATCGAAACTGCAAAGAAAACAGGTGCTCAGATAAGTGGACCTATTCCACTCCCTACTAAAAAAGAAGTAGTTACAATATTAAGAGCTGTGCACAAATATAAAGATTCTAGAGAGCAGTTCGAAATGAGAACACATAAGAGACTTATTGATATTCTTACACCAAACGCTAAAACAGTTGATGCTTTAAGCAGACTTGATTTACCAGCTGGTGTTGATATCACATTAAAACTTATGTAATAAAAAAAAGTACAACAAATTAGGAAATTATCCAAAAGAATGGTTTTATATAAGGGAAACACACCAACGCAACTTATATTAAACTAGAATGATTACCCGTAAGAAAGAATTTTCGAGAAGGGCAATCCGCTGTAGAAAATCAGGAGGTGCAAGAGAATGAAAAAAGCTATTATGGCAAAAAAAGTTGGAATGACACAGGTTTTCACAGATAACGGTGTATTCGTTCCAGTAACAGTTCTTGAAGCAGGTCCATGCGTTGTTGTTCAGAAGAAAACAGTAGAAAACGACGGATACGCTGCTATTCAGGTTGGTTACACAGAAATAAGAGAAAAACTTGTTAACAAACCAGAAAAAGGTCATTTTGACAAAGCTGGTGTTACTGCAAAAAGATACTTAAAAGAGTTCAGACTTGAAGATGCTGAAAACTATGAAGTAGGTGCAGAAATTAAAGCAGACGTATTTGCTGCAGGAGATAAAGTTGACGTTAGCGGTATCACAAAAGGTAAAGGCTTCCAGTCAACAATTAAGAGATACAATGCTCAGAGAGGACCTATGGGCCACGGTTCTAAATCACATAGAGTTGTAGGTTCTATGTCTTCAGGTACTACACCAGGTCGTGTTAAAAAAGGTAAAAAAATGCCTGGACATATGGGTCACGTTAACGTAACAATTCAGAACCTTGAAATTGTACGTGCTGATGCAGAAAAGAACATTATCCTTGTTAAAGGTGCTGTTCCAGGACCAAAAGGTTCAATCTTAGTAATTAAAGACAGCGTAAAGGCTTAATTTCTTTACGAAAGGAGGATAACACACATGGCAAATGTTGCATTATATAACATGAACGGCGAGCAGGTTGGTACAATCGACCTTAACGACGACATTTTCGGATTAGAAGCAAGTGAACATGCTATGCACATGGCAGTAGTACAGTACCTTGCTAACCAGAGACAGGGCACACAGAGTGCTAAAACTCGTTCAGAAGTCAGAGGCGGCGGAAGAAAGCCTTGGAGACAGAAAGGAACAGGTCATGCTAGACAGGGTTCTATCCGTGCTCCACAGTGGACTGGCGGTGGCGTAGTATTCGCTCCAAAGCCAAGAGACTACTCTTTCAAACTTAACAAAAAAGTTAAAAGACTTGCTCTTAAATCAGCTCTTTCAACAAAAGTTGCTGAAAACAGCATCATCGTTTTAGATGAATTAAAATTAGACGAAGTTAAAACAAAAGCTATGGTTAATGTTTTAGGAAACATCAAAGCTGAAAAAGCTCTTATCGTAATGGATGGTGTTAACAAAAACGTTATGCTTTCAGCTAGAAACATAGAGGGCGTTAAAACAGCTTCTGTAAGTACAATCAATGTATATGATTTATTAAAATACAACACACTTGTAGTTACAAAAGATGCTGTAGCTAAAATTGAGGAGGTGTACGCATAATGGCAGACCTTAAATATTATGACGTAATACTCAAACCTGTTATCACTGAAAACAGTATGTCAATTATGGACGAAAAGAAATATACTTTCCTCGTTCACCCAGAAGCTAACAAAGCTATGATTAAAGATGCAGTTGAAAAAATGTTCGACGGAGCAAAAGTTGCATCTGTAAACACAATGAACTACTCAGGAAAACCAAAAAGAAGAGGAATGGTTTGGGGTAAGACAGCTAAATTCAAAAAAGCTATTGTAAAACTTACAGCAGACAGCAAGGAAATCGAAATTTTCCAGGGTATGTAATTAATTTTTAATCGTTGAGTAAAACACACGGCTGTGTGTAGAATATATTTGAAACCGAATCGAAAGGAGTGGAACACATGGGCATTAAAAGATATAAGCCTTATACACCTTCCAGAAGACACATGACAGTGTCAACATTTGATGAAATCACAAAATCCACACCTGAAAAATCATTAGTAATTCATTTAAAGAAAAATTCAGGTAGAAACAATCAGGGTAAAATAACTGTTCGTCACAAAGGCGGCGGAGCTAAAATCAAATACAGAATTATCGACTTTAAACGTAATAAAGACGGTATTCCAGCAAAAGTAACAGCTATTGAATACGATCCAAACAGAACAGCAAACATTGCTCTTATCGTATATGCTGATGGTACAAAATCATACATTCTCGCACCTTATGGATTAAAGGTTGGCGACACTGTAATGAGTGGTGCTGAAGCAGAAGTTAGAACAGGTAATGCTCTTCCAATGAGATATATTCCTGTTGGTGCAAACATCCACAACATCGAAATGAAAGTTGGAAAAGGTGGACAGCTTGTTCGTTCAGCTGGTAACGTTGCACAGCTTATGGCTAAAGAAGGAAAATACGCTACAGTAAAATTACCTTCAGGCGAAATGAGATTACTTCCTATTGATTGTAAAGCAACAATCGGTCAGGTTGGTAACATCGATAATGAACTTGTTCATATCGGTAAAGCAGGTAGAAAACGTCACATGGGTATCAGACCAACAGTAAGAGGTTCTGTAATGAACCCTAATGACCATCCACACGGTGGTGGTGAAGGTAGAGCACCTATCGGACGTCCATCTCCAATGACACCTTGGGGCAAACCTGCAATGGGTTATAAGACAAGAAATAAACACAAAGCTTCAAACAAACTTATCATCAGAAGAAGAGATAAGTAATATTAGAAAAGCTTGTTTTCGTATAGCGGCTTAATGCCGCATCATAGGTAAAAGGAGGACTAGAAAATGGGTAGATCACTCAAAAAGGGAGCTTTCGCAGATGACCATCTTTTAAAGAAAATCGATGCGTTAAACGCTGACAACAAAAAAGAAGTTGTTAAAACATGGTCACGCCGCTCAACAATTTTCCCAGAATTCATCGGACACACTATCGCTGTTCATGACGGTAGAAAACACGTGCCTGTATATATAACAGAAGATATGGTTGGACACAAACTTGGTGAGTTCGCTTTAACAAGAACTTACAGAGGTCACGGAAAAGACGCAGAAAAGAAATCAAGAGTTCGTTAATTAGATTTATTGGAAGGAGGTTTCGTTCATGGCAAAGGGACATAGAAGCCAAATTAAAAAGGAAAGAAATATAGCAACTAAGGACAAACGCCCACAGGCAACAGCCAAATATGTTGGAATTCCTGCTTCAAAGGCTAAAATCGTTTTAGACCAGATTAAGGGCAAAGACGTAGTTACAGCAGCAGCTATGTTAAACTACTCTCCAAGAGTTGCAGCAGATATAATCGGAAAAGTATTAAAATCAGCAGTAGCAAATGCAGAAAATAATTTAGGTATGGATGTCAGCAAATTATATGTTGAAGAAGTAATAGCAGGACAGGGTCCTACAATGAAAAGAATTCGCCCAAGAGCACAGGGTAGAGCATATAGAATCTTAAAGAGAAGCAGTCATATATCCATAATCCTCAATGAGAGATAAGGAGGTACGAAATGGGACAGAAAGTAAATCCACATGGCTTAAGAGTTGGCATTATCAAAGATTGGGATACTAAATGGTATGCTGAAAAAGAATTTGCTAACTACTTAGTTGAAGATGTTAAAATAAGAGAATATATTAAAAAGAAACTTTACACAGCTGGTGTTTCAAAAATCGCTATCGAAAGAACAGCAGACAGAGTTAAAGTTACTGTAAATACAGCAAAACCAGGTATCGTTATCGGAAGAAACGGTGCTGCAATCGAAGAACTTAAATCAGAAGTTCAGAAATTAACAAAACAGAACGTTGCAATCAACGTTGAAGAAATCAAAAGACCAGAGCTTGACGCTCAGTTAGTGGCTGAAAATATTGCATTACAGCTTGAAAACCGTGTTACTTTCCGTCGTGCTATGAAGCAGGCTATGGGAAGAACAATGAAATTTGGTGCTAAAGGTATCAAAACAGCTGTTTCAGGACGTTTAGGCGGAGCTGATATGGCTAGAACAGAAACTTACCATGACGGAACTATTCCACTTCAGACATTACGTGCAGATATCGAATACGGATTTGCAGAAGCTGACACAACATACGGAAAGCTTGGCGTAAAAGTTTGGATTTACAAAGGTGAGGTTCTTCCTGTTAAAGCAGCTAAAAAGGAAGGAGGAGCTGAGTAATTATGTTAATGCCAAAAAGAGTTAAAAGACGTAAACAGATGAGAGGCAGAATGAAAGGAAAAGCCCTCAGAGGAAATAAGGTAACATACGGCGATTTCGGTATCCAGGCTCTTGAGCCAAGCTGGGTAACATCAAACCAGATTGAGGCAGCCCGTATCGCTATGACTAGATATATCAAACGTGGTGGTAAAGTTTGGATCAAAATTTTCCCAGACAAACCAATCACAGCAAAACCTGCTGAAACTCGTATGGGTTCCGGTAAAGGAACACCAGAATACTGGGTAGCAGTAGTAAAACCTGGCAGAGTAATGTTTGAAATCGGCGGAGTTGCTGAGGAGACAGCTAGAGAGGCGTTAAGACTTGCTATTCACAAGTTGCCAATCAAATGTAAAATAGTTTCCAAGGCAGAACAGCAGGCGGAAATGGAAGGTGAAAGCAGTGAAAACTAAAGGTTACGTTAAGGACTTAAGAGCAAAATCAATTGATGAATTAAATAAAGACCTTGTTTCTGCAAAGAAAGAATTATTCAACTTAAGATTCCAGAACGCAACAAATCAGTTGGATAATACTGCAAGAATCAAGGAAGTTCGTAAAAATATAGCAAGAATTCAGACTGTTATTACACAGAATCAGAGAACAGCTGAATAATTTCTAACAGTCAGTGAAAGGAGGCACACCTCGTGGAAGAAAGAAATCTTCGTAAGACTAGAATTGGTAGAGTAGTTAGCGACAAGATGGATAAAACAATCGTTGTTGCTGTTGAAGATAAAGTTAAACATCCATTATATGGAAAAATCGTAAACAGAACTTACAAACTTAAAGCTCATGATGAAAACAATGAGTGTCACGTTGGAGACAGAGTAAAAGTTATGGAAACAAGACCATTATCAAAAGATAAAAGATGGAGACTTGTTTCAATCGTAGAAAAAGCTAAATAATAAGCTGTTACGAAAGGAGGCAATCAAGTATGGTTCAGCAGGAAACCAGATTAAAAGTAGCAGACAATTCAGGAGCAAAAGAACTCCTTTGCATAAGAGTACTTGGTGGTTCTACAAGAAGATATGCAGGAGTTGGCGATATAATAGTAGCTGCAGTTAAAGACGCAACACCTGGCGGAGTTGTTAAAAAAGGTGATGTTGTTAAAGCAGTAGTAGTAAGAACAGTACAGAGAGTAAGAAGAGCTGACGGAAGCTACATCAGATTTGATGAAAACGCAGCGGTTATAATCAAAGACGACAAAAACCCAAGAGGTACTCGTATATTCGGACCAGTAGCCAGAGAGCTTAGAGAGAAACATTTCATGAAGATATTATCTCTTGCTCCTGAAGTATTATAATGGAGGTGTTTCGGGTGTCAATGAGATTAAAAAAAGGCGACAAAGTTGTTGTTATCGCTGGTAAAGATAAAGGTAAAGAGGGAAAAATCCTCAATGTAGATAGAAAACACAACAAAGTTATCGTTGAAGGTATCAACATGGTAACAAAACACACAAAACCAAACGCTATGAATCAGCAGGGCGGAATTGTTACTAAAGAAGCATACATTCATGCTTCAAACGTTATGTATCTTCATAACGGAAAAGCAACAAGACTTGGTGCTATGATTAAAGACGGAAAGAAAGTAAGAATTGCTAAAAAGACAGGCGAAGTTATCGACTAATAACCTGTGAAAGGAGGTAAATGATGAACAGATTAAGAGAATTCTATGAATCAGAAGTTGTTGACGCAATGACTAAAAAGTTTTCATATACAAATAAAATGGCTGTACCAAAACTCGAAAAAATCATAATCAACATGGGTGTTGGTGAAGCTAAAGAAAATGCTAAGGTTCTTGACGGAGCTGTTAAAGACCTTACAATAATCTCAGGTCAGAAACCTGTAATCACAAGAGCTAAAAAATCAGTAGCTGCTTTCAAACTTCGTGAAGGTATGCCAATCGGATGTAAAGTTACTCTTCGTGGAGACAGAATGTATGAGTTTGCTGACAGACTTATAAATCTTGCACTTCCACGTGTACGTGACTTTAGAGGTGTTAAAGCTAACTCTTTCGACGGTAGAGGAAACTACACAATGGGTATTAAAGAACAGCTCATCTTCCCTGAAATCGAATATGATAAGGTAGACAAAATCAGAGGTATGGACGTTGTATTCGTTACAACAGCAAACACTGATGAAGAAGCAAGAGAATTATTAAGATTATTCGGAATGCCATTCGCAAAATAAGGGAGGGAATAGATATGGCTAAAAAGTCAATGGTTGTTAAGCAGCAGAGAGCACCAAAGTTCTCAACAAGAGCTTACACACGTTGTAGAGTATGTGGTAGACCACACGCTGTACTCAGAAAGTATGGAATATGCCGTATTTGCTTCCGTGAATTAGCTTACAAAGGACAGATTCCGGGAGTAAAGAAAGCTAGCTGGTAAACGAAAGGAGGACAACACAAATGTCAATGAGTGATCCAATCGCAGATATGCTCACAAGAATCAGAAATGGCAATACTGCAAAACATGACACAGTAGATGTGCCTTCATCAAAGATGAAAAAGGCAATTGCTGATATATTAACTAACGAAGGTTACGTTAAAGGATATGAAGTTATTGAAGACGGAGTTAAAGCTACACTTCGTATTTCATTAAAATATGGTAAAGATAAAAACGAAAAAGTAATTACAGGTATCAAGAGAATTTCTAAACCTGGTCTTAGAGTTTTCGCTGGTAAAGATGAGCTTCCAAAAGTTCTTGGTGGACTTGGAACAGCTATCATCTCTACAAATAAAGGTGTTATGACTGACAAAGAAGCTAGAGAGCTTGGTGTTGGTGGCGAAGTAATCGCTTTCATTTGGTAATTAATAAATAAGTATATAGAATATTCAGGAGGTGCAGAACATGTCAAGAATAGGTAAATTACCTGTTGAAATTCCAGCTGGTGTTGAAGTAACAGTTGGCGAAGGCAACCTTGTTACTGTAAAAGGACCTAAAGGAACTTTAACTCGTAAAATGGCTGATGACATGAACATCGCAGTAGAAGCTGGTCAGATTGTTGTTACAAGACCAAGCGATTTAAAAAGACATAAATCATTACACGGCTTAACAAGAACACTTCTTAACAACATGGTTATCGGTGTTACTAAAGGCTATGAAAAAGTTCTTGAAATCAACGGTGTTGGTTACAGAGCTGCTAAATCAGGAAAAAAATTAACTTTAACACTTGGTTACTCTCACCCAGTTGAGATGATGGATCCAGAAGGAATTGAAACAGTTCTTGAAGGACAGAACAAAATCACTGTTAAAGGTATAGATAAAGAAAAAGTTGGTCAGTTTGCTGCTGAAATCAGAACAAAAAGACCACCAGAACCTTACAAAGGTAAAGGTATCAAATATGCTGATGAAACAATCAGACGTAAAGTTGGTAAGACTGGTAAGAAATAATTTAAGTCTTAATATGCAGTATTTATATGCTGCATAAGGCTTTTATATATTTATATCAGAAAGTGACTAATTTAGAAGAAAGAGCAAAGGAGTGAAATCCATATGATAAATAAGCCATCACGTGCGGCTGCCCGTATGAAACGTCATTACAGAATCCGTAATAAAATCAACGGTACTGCACAGAAACCAAGATTGGCAGTTTTTAGATCAAATAAACATATGTATGCTCAGATTATTGATGATGTTTGCGGTAACACATTAGTTGCAGCATCAACAATGGAATCTGAAATAGCTAGCACAGTTGAGTTTACATCAACAGTAGCTGCTGCTGAAGCTGTTGGAACAGCTATCGCTAAAAAAGCAATCGAAAAAGGTATTACTGAAGTAGTATTTGACCGTGGCGGTTTCGTATACCATGGAAAAATCAAAGCACTTGCTGAAGCAGCAAGAGAAGCCGGATTAAAATTCTAAGGCGGGGAGGAAGAAAAGTGAAAAGAATCGATCCAAGTACTTTAGATCTTAAAGATAAAGTAGTTACTATCAACCGTGTAACTAAGGTTGTTAAGGGTGGACGTACTTTCAGATTTGCTGCATTAGTTGTAGTAGGTGACGAAAACGGACACGTTGGATGCGGACTCGGAAAAGCATCAGAAATTCCTGACGCTATCCGTAAAGGTAAAGAGGACGCTATGAAAAACCTTATTTATGTTGAAAGAAACGATGTAGACAGTATCTACCACGACATCACAGGTCAGTTCGGTAGTGCAAGCGTATTATTAATGACAGCTGTTGAAGGTACAGGTATCATAGCAGGTGGCCCTGCTCGTGCCGTTCTTGAACTTGCTGGTATCAGAAATATCAGAACAAAATCCTTAGGCTCAAACAACAAGAGAAACGTTGTAAGTGCTACAATTGAGGGATTAAGCAGAACAAAAACTCCTGAAGAAGTAGCTAGATTACGTGGTATCAGCGTAGAGAAGCTCTTAGGATAAGGAGGGTGTAAAAATGGCAGATTTAAAAATCACATTAGCTAAATCAACAATTGGTGCTAAGCCAAATCACAAAAAAATCGTTCAGGCTTTAGGTCTCAAAAAGACACAGAGCTCTGTTATTCAGAAAGATAATGCTGCTATCAGAGGAATGATAGCTAAAGTAAGCCACCTTGTAAAGGTAGAAGAAATTTAATTATTGATATTAAGGAGGTGCCAAAATGAACTTAAGCGAATTAAGACCTGCTGAAGGCTCAAATGCTAAAGCTTGGAGAAGAGGTAGAGGCCACGCTTCAGGTAACGGTAAAACAGCCGGTAGAGGACATAAAGGACAGGGAGCTCGTTCAGGAAGCGGCGGAAAGAACGGATTTGAAGGCGGTCAGATGCCACTTTACAGAAGACTTCCAAAGAGAGGCTTCAAATGCAGAAACTCTAAAGAAATTATCGGTATCAACTTACATTACTTAAATGTATTTGAAGATGGTGCTGTTGTAGATATAGACGCTTTAAAGGCTGCTGGACTTGTAAGCAACCCTAAAGACGGAGTTAAAATCCTTGGTGTAGGAGAAATTGAAAGAAAGTTAACAGTTAGAGTAAACCAGTTTAGCAAATCCGCTGCAGAAAAAATCGAAGCTGCAGGCGGAAAAGCAGAGGTGATCTAATTGTTCAGCATATTCAAGAATGCATGGAAAGTTAAAGACATCCGTAAAAAGATGCTTTATACTTTATTGATACTTGCCATAGTGCGACTTGGTTCCCACATTGCAATTCCGGGAATTGACGTTGCTGCTGTAAAAGCGGCAAGAGATGCTGCCTCAACTGGTACTTTATATAACATAATTGCCGGTGGTGCTAATTCAAGATGGTCAGTAATGGCAATGGGTATTGGACCTTACATTACATCATCAATCATTATGCAGCTTCTCCGTGTGGCTATACCGAAATTGGAACAGCTTGCAAAAGAAGGGGAGGATGGACGTAAAAAAATCCAAGCCTACACAAGAAACATAACTGTTATTCTTGCAGCTATCCAAGGTATCGGTTTAACATTAAGTTATAAAAATATGTTCCTTACACAAAGTGCTTGGATATATATTATAGCTGTGTTATCATTAATATGTGGAACTACATTTATTATGTGGCTCGCAGAACAGATTACAGCAAAGGGTATCGGAAACGGTTCTTCAATGATTATCTTTGTAAATATCGTTTCAAACCTTCCAATGGGTATTTCTAGTCTTTACTATTATGCTAAAGGTGGAGAGGTTACAGGTATCCTTAAAATAGTAGGATTATTAGTAATATTACTTGCAGTAATTGTTTTCATAGTAATTGCAAACAATGGTGAAAGAAGAATTCCTGTTCAGTACTCATCAAAAATGGTGGGAAGAAGAAGTGTTGGTGGAAGAAATACTTTCATGCCTATAAAGGTTAACACTTCAGGTGTTATTTCAATCATCTTTGCAATTTCTTTACTTCAGTTCCCAGAAACAATAGCTCAATTTGTTCATCCTTCCGGTACTTTCCAGAAGGTTATTGAAGTGCTTAGAATGACTCATCCTGTGGGATTTGTATTATACATTGTACTTATACTTTTCTTCACATATTTCTATACTTCAATAGTTATAAATCCAAATGAGATTGCTGCGAACATGAAGAAAAACGGCGGATTTATTCCTGGTATTAGACCAGGCCAGCCGACAAGCAACTATATAACAAAAACAGTTAGCCGTATCACTTTTGTAGGTGCAATATGCTATGCACTTATAGCTATGGTGCCTATACTTTTACAGTGGATATTTAAAATGAACGTAGGTTTCGGAGGTACAACACTTATAATCGTTGTTGGTGTATGTCTTGACCTCGTTAAGGCTCTGGAATCACAGTTGCTTATGAGACACTACAAAGGTTTTTTAAATAATTAATAAAAATCCTTTGGGGAATGCAGAGCATTCCCTGGGGGATTAGTTGTAAGTCAAGGAGGGCTGTTATATGAAGTTGGTACTTATTGGTGCTCCTGCCGCTGGTAAAGGAACACAGGCAAAAAGATTAATTGAGCATTACAACATAGCACATATATCAACAGGGGATATGCTCAGAGAGGAAATAAGTAAAGGAACTGAACTCGGTGAAAAGGTAAAAAGCGTTATGGCTTCTGGAGGACTTGTTTCTGATGACCTTATTATCGAGATTGTAAAAGCTCGTATTGCTGAGGATGATTGTAAAAACGGATTTATTTTTGATGGTTTCCCACGTACTGTTGTTCAGGCTGAGAAACTTGATGAAATCATCGGTCACATTGACAGAGCAGTATTTATAAATGCTCCTGATGAGGTTATGCTTCAGAGACTTACAGCAAGAGAAACTTGTCCAAAATGTGGAGCTACTTACAATAAACTTTCACTTCCTTCAAAGGTTGCTGGAGTGTGTGACGCATGTGGCGAGAAACTTACACAGAGAAAAGACGATACAGTGGAAGCTGGAAAAGCTAGACTTAAAACTTTCCACGAACAGTCTGAACCTTTAGTAGATTATTATAAAAAGCAAAATCTTCTTTTTGAAGTAAATGGACTCATGGATATTGATGAGGTTACAAAATCCATCATATCAGGGTTAGGAGAGAAGGCTTAAAAATGGCTATAACAATAAAGACACAGGAACAGATTGAAAAAATGCGTAAAGCCGGAAAAATACTTGCTGAGCTTGATAAAATACTTGCCAGCGAGGTTAAGCCTGGTGTATCAACAAAACATCTTGATAAAATTGCTGAAGATTATATAAGAAGCTGTGGAGCTGTGCCTTCCTTTAAAGGATATGCTGGTTTCCCAGGTTCAATATGTACCTCTGTAAATGAAGAGGTAATACACGGAATTCCCGGTATAAAAACTTTGAAAGATGGCGACATTATAAGTATTGATATGGGCTCCTACATTGACGGTTTCCACGGAGACTGTGCAAGGACATATCCTGTGGGAAATATCTCACCGGAGGCACAAAAACTTATAGATGTTACAAAACAGAGTTTCTTTGAAGGCATAAAATTTGCAAAAGCCGGTTGTCACTTAAATGAAATCGGTGCTGCTATTCAAAAATATGTTGAAGATAACGGATTTTCTGTTGTACGTGACTATGTTGGTCATGGAATAGGAAAAAATCTTCATGAAGACCCTGCCGTATATAACTATAAGACAACAGGCAGAGGGCCAAAACTTGCAAAAGGTATGGTTCTTGCTATTGAGCCTATGGTTAATATGGGAACATATAAAATAAATGTTCTTGATGACGGTTGGACTGTTGTTACAAAAGATGGTTTATGGGCTGCACATTATGAAAACACTGTTCTTATAACTGACGGTGAGCCTGAACTGCTTACTTTATAAACTTTGATGAAAAGTTGTGGTGATATCCCATGGAATTTACAGCAGGACAGATTGTGTTCTCAAAAAGCGGTCATGATAAAGGAGGAGCATTTATAGTTATTGACATTGAAGAAGAATTCCTTTATATTGTTGATGGTAAGAGAAGAACACTTGAAAAACCAAAAAGAAAAAAAATAAAGCACGTTCAGAAAACTAACTATGTTGATGATGGTATTAAGGATAAAATTGAAAATGGAAGTTATATTCTTGATGCTGACATAGTAAAGGCTTTGAAGAAATATATAAATAATTGATGTAACATATTTTAAGGAGGTTCTAGGCCTTGTCAAAAGACGATGTTATAGAAGTAGAAGGAACCGTATTAGAAAAATTACCTAATGCCATGTTTCAGGTTGAACTTGAAAACGGGCATCAGATATTAGCACATATCTCAGGAAAACTTCGTATGAATTTTATAAGAATTCTTCCTGGAGATAAGGTACTCGTTGAAATGTCTCCATATGACCTTACAAAAGGTAGAATTATATGGAGAGCTAAATAAGTAGGCATTAAGAAAGGAGCGATCACAATGAAGGTTAGACCATCTGTAAAACCAATGTGTGAAAAATGCAGAATTATCAAAAGAAAAGGTCGTGTAATGGTCATTTGTGAAAATCCAAAACATAAACAGAAACAAGGCTGATAAATCTGCGGTTTATTATATATGGTTATGAAGGAGGTCAGGAGCCTCCGCAAATCATCGATAAATCCGTCAACTGCCGGGAGGAGTATACAGTTAAAAGCGGACTCCGCACACAGGCTGACGGTCTGTGCAATCTGTTTGTATACCCAATGGGCAATGTTTTTTGATAAATAGATATTAAGTTTGAATAATTCAGGAGGTGTAAATATACATGGCACGTATTGCTGGTGTAGACTTACCAAGAGAGAAACGTATAGAGATAGGTCTTACTTATGTATATGGTATCGGTCATTCAAGCGCTGTTAGAATTCTTAAAGAAGCTGGCGTTAACCCTGATACAAGAGTAAGAGATTTAACAGACGACGAAGTTGCTAAAATTCGTGAAGTTATCGACCGTTCACAGACAGTTGAAGGTGATTTAAGAAGAGAAATAGCTCTTAACATCAAACGCCTTATGGAAATCGGCTGCTACCGTGGAATTCGTCATAGAAAAGGTCTTCCTGTAAGAGGACAGAAGACAAAGACAAATGCTAGAACAAGAAAAGGTCCTAGAAAAACAGTAGCTAACAAGAAGAAATAAGAAATAGGGAGGTTTGAATAATGGCAAAGAAAGCTGTTAAAAAAGCGTCTAGCCGTAGACGCCGTGACAAAAGACGTGTAGAACGTGGCCAGGCTCATATCCAGTCCACATTTAACAATACAATAGTAACTATTACTGACGCAGCAGGAAACGCTCTTTCATGGGCAAGTGCCGGACAGTTAGGTTTTAGAGGCTCAAGAAAGTCTACTCCATACGCAGCTCAGATGGCAGCTGATACAGCAGCTAAAGCAGCTTCAGATTATGGCTTAAAGACAGTTGAAGTTTTCGTTAAAGGTCCTGGTTCAGGACGTGAAGCAGCTATCCGTGCTTTACAGGCAGCTGGTCTTGAAGTAACACTTATCAAAGACGTAACACCTGTACCACACAACGGCTGTAGACCACCAAAACGCAGAAGAGTCTAATCTAATAGGAGGTGCTTAATAAATGGCAAGAGATAGAGTTCCAGTTCTTAAGAGATGTAGATCACTTGACCTTGACCCAATCTACTTAGGAATTGACAAAAAATCAAAAAAACAGTCACTTAGAGCCGGAAAGAAAATGAGCGAGTACGGACTTCAGTTAAGAGAAAAACAGAAAGCTAAATTCATCTACGGTGTACTTGAAAAACAGTTCAGAGGATACTATGCTAAAGCTGAAAAAATAGCTAAAAAAGAAGGTATCCCTGGTGAAAACTTACTTATGTTATTAGAGATGCGTCTTGATAACGTAATGTTCAGACTTGGATATGGTAGAACAAGAAAAGAATCTAGACAGATTGTTCGCCACAAACACGTATTAGTAAATGGTAAACCAGTTGACATCCCATCATACGCTGTAAAAGTTGGAGATGTTATCGAAGTTAAAGAAAAATACAAAGATATGCAGAGATACAAAGACATTCTTGAAGTAACAGGTTCAAGAATTGTTCCAGAATGGTTACAGGCTGACCATGAAGGTTTAAAAGGAACTGTAATGTCTAAACCACAGAGAGAACAGATTGATGTTCCAGTTGAAGAAACACTTATCGTTGAGTTGTACTCAAAATAATTTTTTTAAATTTGAGACTTGCCGAAAGGCCAAAATCGTGTATAATATATTTTGTAATAAACCTAGGGAACGTATTTTTTTGCCGTTCCCTACGGTTGTCATAGTCTCACTTTAATATCCAAAGGGAGGTTTAAAATAAGTGATTGAGTTTGAGAAACCTCGTATTGAAATTGACGAGATAAACGGCTCTTATGGTCGTTTTATCGTATCTCCTCTTGAAAGAGGATACGCAACTACACTTGGTAACTCTTTAAGAAGAATTCTTCTTTCATCTTTACCTGGTGCGGCTGTAAGTAATGTAAAAATTGATGGTGTAGTTCATGAATTCTCAGTAATTCCAGGAGTTAAGGAAGATGTTACAGAAATCATTCTTAATCTTAAAGGACTTGCCATTAAAAACACAAGTGAAGGAAATGAGCCTAAAATCGTTTACATTGATATGGAAGGCGAAGGCGAAGTTAAGGCTTCTGACATCAAAGCAGATGGTGACATTGAGATTTTAAATCCAGACCACCATATCGCTACTTTAAGCGGTGGCCCTAACAGTAAACTTTATATGGAGATTACTGTTCAGAAAGGCAGAGGTTATATTGGTGCCGACAAGAACAAAAAAGATGACCAGCCAATAGGAATGCTTCCTGTTGACTCTATATTCACTCCTATAACAAGAGTTAACTTCCTTGTTGAAAATACACGTGTAGGACAGATTACTGACTACGATAAATTGACACTTGAGGTATGGACAAATGGAACTATTGCTCCTGATGACGCTGTAAGCCTTGGAGCAAGAATTCTTAACGAACACTTAAACCTTTTCATTGACTTATCAGACAGTGCAAAGAACACTGAAATTATGGTAGAGAAAGAAGAAGGTAAGAAAGAAAAAGTTCTTGAAATGAGCATTGAAGAGCTTGACCTTTCAGTTCGTTCATATAACTGTTTAAAACGTGCAGGCATCAACACTGTTGAGGACCTTGCTAATAAGACAGAAGACGAAATGATGAAGGTTAGAAATCTTGGTCGTAAGTCTCTTGAAGAAGTTTTAAACAAAATGGCTGACCTTGGCCTTGCTTTAAGACCAAGCGATGAATAATTAATTTTTTATTGTTGCATATAGTTGTACAGGGTGCAGAGTAATGTAAGACCGAAGAGTTATTACCCTACAATAGCCCTGTAGAGGATTACAAGGAGGATTTGTAATAATGACAGGTTCAGGATACAGAAAACTTGGTAAAACATCAGCACAGAGAAAAGCTCTCTTAAGAAACCAGGTAACTAATCTTTTATATCATGGAAAAATCAAAACAACAGAGGCTAGAGCTAAAGAAGTAAGAAGACTTGCTGAAAAGCTCATCACTCTTGCAGTTAAAGAAAAAGACAACTTTACAGAAGTTGAAGTAACAGCTAAAGTTGCTAAAAAAGATGCTAACGGTAAGAGAGTTAAAGAAACTGTAAACGGCAAAAAAGTTACTGTTTTTGATGAAGTTAAGAAAACAATCAAAAAAGACAACCCAAGTCGTTTAAACGCTAGACGTAAAATGTTAAGCGTTCTTTACCCTGTAACAGAAGTTCCAGCTGATGGAAAGAAAGTTAGAAAGCTCACAAAGAAAGTAGATATGTGTGCTAAACTTTTCGATGAAATCGCTCCAAAATACGTTGACCGTAAAGGTGGTTACACAAGAATCATCAAAATCGGACCTCGTAAAGGTGACGGTGCTCCAGAAGTAATTATCGAATTAGTATAATTTTTTAAATTATAATTCGTATATAAATTTAATTTTGTGTTGTGAAGATATTAGCGGTGGATTTTCCACCGCTTTTTTGTTGTTACTGATATGTTTTAATGATATAATATACACAGTCTATTATCTTCAAAGGAGATTGTTTTTATGAGTACAGCTTTAATTTTTGGTATTATAATTATTATTGAAGGTATTGTGTGTATGAAAAATGAAAAGTATTTTGTTTCTAAAAGTGCTATGGAAAAAATACCACCTCAATATAGAAAGGAATATTCCTTTAAAACAGGTGCAATGATTGTTGCTGTTGGTGTTTTTATAATAGTTATGGGATATCTTAATACTAACGGAATACTTTTAGGTACACAGGGACTTGTATGTTATATTGCTGTTGCAGCTTGTATATTTGGCTATGGCAAGTATATGCATAAAAAATATAGTGGTAAATAATTTTGAAATTAATTAGTAGGCGAATTGTCATTAAAACGTTGACATTTCGCCTTTTTTAAATTATTATTTCAATAGCTGTGAGCTTTTTTATATGCCACAGACTTAAAAAAATCAGGCGGTGAAATTTAATGGATATGGTTAAAGCAAAGGGTTTAACCTATGAATATAAAAGAATGGTTGACACTGATGAGGGTACAAAAGAGGAAAAATTTCTCGCCCTTAAAAATGTTAATATTGCCATAGAAAAAGGCGAATTTGTAGCTGTATTGGGACATAATGGTTCTGGTAAGTCTACGTTTGCAAAACATATAAATGCTCTTGTAAAGCCAACAGAGGGAACTTTGTGGATAAAGGGCTTTGATACTAAAAATGATGAGTTTGTTTGGGATATACGTCAGAGTGCAGGTATGGTTTTTCAGAACCCTGATAATCAGCTTGTTGCTACTGTTGTTGAGGAGGATATAGCTTTCGGACCTGAAAATCTTGGTCTTGACTCTAAAGAGATACATAACAGAGTTGATAGTGCTCTTGATACTGTTCGTATGCAGGAGTACAGAAAAAATTCTCCTTCAAAACTTTCAGGTGGTCAGAAACAGAGAATTGCTATTGCAGGAGTTTTGGCAATGAAGCCTGATTGTATCGTTCTTGATGAGCCTACTGCTATGCTTGACCCTCTTGGAAGAAAAGATGTTATTGAAACTGTTATGAGACTTAACAGAGAGGAAGGAATAACTATTGTACTTATAACTCACTATATGGACGAGGCTGTTCGTGCTGATAGAGTCTTTGTTATTGATGACGGTGATGTTGTAATGGAGGGTGTTCCTAAAGAAATATTCTGTCAGGTTGATAAACTTAAGGGATATGGTCTTGATGTTCCTCAGGTTACTGAGGTTTCAAATATGCTCTCTAAAAAGGGGATTGATATTGCTAAAGATGTTTTAAACGTTGATGATATGGTATCTGAAATATGCCGTATTAAAGGTATTGAAGCTAATTTGTCTGAAATTAAGAGAGATGTTCCTCTTGATACAGACGCCCTTAAAAAAGAGGCTGAAGAACGTTTTGACGGCAGTGAAAATTTTGACGGTATACAGATTAAAAATCTTACTCATATATATAACCCAGGAACAACCTTTGAGAAAAAAGCTCTTGATGATGTAAATATATCAATAAAAAGAGGAGAGTTTATAGGAATTATAGGTCATACAGGTTCAGGAAAATCAACACTTATACAGCATCTTAATGCTATTATGACTCCAACTAATGGCGGTATATTCCTTGATGGCACTGATATTTTTGCTGATAAAACAAAACTTAAATCAGTTCGTCAGAGAGTTGGTCTTGTTTTCCAGTATCCTGAACATCAGCTTTTTGAGATGACTATATATAAAGATGTGGCTTTTGGTCCTACAAATATGAAACTTCCAGAAGATGAAATTAAACGCCGTGTTAAATCTGCCCTTGAGACTGTTGGACTTTCTGAGAAATATTATGAGAAGTCTCCTTTTGAGCTTTCAGGAGGACAGAAAAGACGTGTGGCAATAGCTGGTGTATTGGCTATGGAGCCGGAAGTTCTTGTTTTAGATGAGCCTACTGCTGGTCTTGACCCTAAAGGTAGAGATGAAATACTTGACGCTGTCAAAAAAATGCAGGAGAAACTTGGTATAACTGTTATTTTAGTTTCTCATTCTATGGAGGACGTAGCTAAATTAGTTAGCCGTATTGTTGTTATGCATAGAGGTAGATGTGTAATGACTGGAACTCCTAGAGAGGTTTTCGCTCGTGTTGATGAGATTGAAAAAATGGGTCTGGCTGCTCCTCAGATAAGTTATGTTTTTGAAAAACTTAATAATATTGGTATCAGTGTTCCTAAAGACGTGTATACAACTGATGAGGCTGCTGATGTCCTTTATAAACTTCTTTCTGAAAAAGGAGGAGAAAACTAATGATAAGAGATATTACAATAGGTCAGTTTTATCCTGTTGACTCTATAATTCATATACTTGATGCGAGAATAAAAATTATTGCAACTTTTATATATATTATTTCACTTTTTATAATGGATAGCTTTATTGCCTATGGATTTGTTATATTGGCGTTGGCTTTAGTTATAAAATCTTCAAAAGTACCTTTATCATTTATGCTTAGAGGTATAAAGAGTATTTTTATAATTATACTGTTTACAGCTTTCTTGAATGTTTTTACAACTACTGAGGGAAATGTTATATTTAAAGCTGGTTTTATAACAATAACATCAAAGGGCGTTTATATGGCTGTATTAATGTGTTTAAGGCTTGTACTTCTCATTGTAGGTTCTTCACTTATGACACTTACAACAACTCCTATACAGCTTACAGACGGCATTGAGTATATACTTAGACCACTTAAAAAAATTGGTGTGCCTTCCCATGAAATAGCTATGATGATGACAATAGCTTTAAGATTTATTCCAATTCTCCTTGATGAGACAGATAAAATTATGAAGGCTCAACAGGCTAGAGGTGCAGACTTTGACACTGGAAATATAATTCAAAAGGCAAAAAGTCTCGTTCCTATACTTGTTCCTCTTTTTATATCAGCTTTTAGACGTGCTGATGAACTTGCTATGGCTATGGAGGCAAGATGCTATAATGGTGCTGAAAATAGAACAAGAATGAATGTTATGCATTTTCAGAGTAGGGATTATAAAGCCTTAGTTGTTGTTATTATATATACTGTTTTAAGTTTTGTGCTTAGATATATTTTTTAATATTAAATTTAAAAAGACCTTGTGAAATATCAAGGTCTTTTGTATGTTGTTATTTAGTGTGTTTTGGGAGTGGTATTTTTGAGAAAAAAAGAACTTTCATTTGTAAATGTACTTTTATGTATACTTGTAATGCTTATACATATATGTTCATCATCTGTAAATGAACTTGATAAGGGAAGTATTTTTTATATGGGCATATTCATGCCTTGGAGACTTTCAGCCTTTGTTGTTCAAGGCTTTATACTTCTTAGCAGTGTTAAATTTTTTATGGGATTTAAAAATAAAAAACTTGATTATTTTAAATTTATTTTTTCAAGAATAAAAAAGATACTTATACCTTATATTATAAGTGTTACTGTCTATTACATATATTTTATATACAATAATTACTATGAAACTTTTAATATTTATGAGCTTGTAAAAGCCATACTTTTGGGAAATATGGTAAGTCACTTCTATTTTGTTATTATAATATTCCAGTTCTATTTGCTTATGCCTTTATGGATTAAAATGACAGAGAAAATAGATGTGTTTATAGCTGTGCCTTTCTCAATACTTATTATGATATTCTGTCATAAATGGTTGCCTTCTTTGATTTCTATTGCTATGCCTTCGGTTGACTTTATATATAATGATAGAGTGTTTACTTCATATATTGCTTATTGGGTTTGTGGTTGCTATATAGGTGCTAATTATGACAAATTCTTTGAAAGAATAATGAAAAATAAAGCTGTTATTACGCTTATATTTGTTGTTATGCTTTTAGGTGACGGAATATTTAGCTATTTTAATTCAACAGGTGCTTTAAAAGTAAATTTTGTTGAGGATATTCATACAATGTATATTTTTTCTGCTATACTTTTTGTACTTATGTTTGGAAAACTTTTTGGTGAAAAAATTATGGACAGTTTTACACTTTTGAGAGGTGTGGACAGTTTAAGTTTTTATATATATCTTTATCACTGTATAATTGTATATGAGTCAACTCACTATATGTGGAGACATTTTATAACTGATTTGTCATTTAGTTTTATATCTAAATTTGTAGGTACTTATGGCATTGTTTTTGCTATTTCTTATGTTTATATAAAATTTAAAGAGAGGAGAAAAGTTTTATGAAAATTCTTTTGACTGTTGCCTATGACGGTACAAATTATTTTGGTTGGCAAAGGCAGAAGGGAGACCCTGTTGTAACTGTTGAACAGAAAATATATGAGGCTTGTTATTCTCTCTTTAGAAAAGAATTTGAGATAATAGGGGCAAGCCGAACAGATAGAGGAGTTCATGCTCTGGGACAGAGAGTTTTATTAGATGTTGACACAAATATTCCTGTTGAGAGAATACCACGAGCCTTAAACTCATTTCTTCCACAGGATATTGTTGTAAATTGTGCTGAAATTGTTTCAGATGATTTTCACCCTAGATATAACTGTGTAAAAAAAACTTACATATACAGAATTTTTAACGGTGAATATAGAAATCCCCTTGAGAGATATTATACAGAGTTTGTATATAAAGAACTTGATGTTGAAAAAATGAAAAAGGCTTGTGAATATTTTAAGGGAACTCACGATTTTAAAGGTTTCTGTTCAGCTCAGACAGAAGTTAAATCCACAGTTAGAACTATATTTGATATTTCTGTTGAAAAAATTAATGATGTTGTTGAAATATATGTCACTGGAGACGGATTTTTATATAATATGGTTCGTATAATTGCAGGAACTTTGATATATGTTGGACTTTCAAAAATAAATCCTGATGAAATGGGAGATATAATAGAAAGCTGTGACAGAACAAGAGCTGGAAAGACTGCCGGACCGGAAGGGCTTACTCTTATGAAAATATATTATTGAAAAACCTTGTTTTTAAGGTAAAATCAATATTTTTGTGTTGACAAAACAAATTTGCTGTAATATAATATATACCGTTATGTAAAGACTTTAGAGCCTTTTGGCTTTAAAATATATATGTTTCAATATGGGACTCAATAAGGCATATATTTTGAAAAATAAATATATGGTGGAGATTACTTTTCCTTTTCCCAAAGAAAAAGTAAAGTCAAAGAGTCAATTTAATGTTATTTAAGGGAGGTAAAAACAATGAGAACAACTTTTATCGCAAAAGCTGCAGAAGTTGAAAGAAAATGGTACGTTGTAGACGCTACTGATAAGACATTAGGACGTCTTGCATCAGAAGTTGCTAAAGTTTTAAGAGGTAAAAATAAAGCAATTTACACACCAAACGTTGACACAGGTGACTATGTAATCGTTGTTAACGCTGACAAGATTGCTGTAACAGGTAAGAAATTAGACCAGAAAGTTTACACACATCACACAGGTTACATCGGAGGATTAAAAACTATTACTCTTAAAAAACAGCTTGAAAAGAAACCTGAAGAGGTTATCAAACACGCTGTAAAGGGTATGCTTCCAAAGAATGCTCTCGGAAGAAAGATGTTTAGCAAGCTTCATGTATATGCAGGTCCAGACCACAAACATGCAGCTCAGAAACCTGAAGTATTAGATTTAAAATTTTAATTAAACGAGAGGAGGAAGCAAAATGGCAGCAGCTAGATACTATGGTACAGGTAGAAGAAAATCATCCGTAGCTAGAGTTTATTTAGTACCAGGCAGCGGAAAAATTACAATAAATAAAAGAGATATCGACGAATATTTCGGTCTTGAAACATTAAAACTTATCGTTCGTCAGCCACTTGAGCTTACAGAAACAACAGCTAAATTCGACGTTTTAGTTAACGTTTACGGTGGTGGTTTCACAGGTCAGGCAGGTGCTATCAGACACGGTATTTCAAGAGCTTTACTTGAAGCTGATGCAGATTACAGACCAGCTTTAAAGAAAGAAGGTTTCCTTACTAGAGACCCAAGAATGAAAGAAAGAAAGAAATACGGTCTCAAAGCAGCGAGACGTGCTCCACAGTTCTCAAAGAGATAATTTCTTTATTTATGCAATTTATTACCCATACAGTTTACTGTATGGGTATTTTTTATATTAAAAAAGCATCTAATATATTTTAGATGCTTTTTTGAGTTGTTTTTAATTATCTGTTTAAATATCTGTTTAATGTTTTTTCTAAAGTGTCAAAGTCGATTGGTTTTGATATATGAGCGTTCATACCAGCCTTTGTTGTGGCTGCAATATCTTCGGTAAAGGCATTGGCTGTTACAGCTATTATAGGTATGTTTTTGGCATCTTCTCTGTTTAATGCCCTTATTGCTGTTGTAGCTTCACAACCATTCATTTCTGGCATTTGCATATCCATTAATATGGCATCAAAAGTGCCTTCCTCTGAGTTTTTAAATATTTCAAAGGCTTCTTTTCCATTCCATGCCTTTGTAACATTTATACCTTTCATTTCAAGGACTTCTGAGGCTATTTCCATATTAAGTTCATTGTCCTCTGCTATAAGTATATTTTTTCCGGATAAATCAAAATTTGTGTTTTCATTTTTATCCTGTTTTATAATTTTATTTTCTGTATGTGTTTTTATATCTAAAGGAAGTACAACTGTAAATTTACTTCCTTTTCCTAGGTCGCTTTCAACATATATACTTCCTCCCATTTGAAGTACAATGTTATATACAATAGGCATTCCTAAACCTGTACCATTAATATTTTTTGCACCAAAACGAGTTTCTCTCTCAAATGGAATAAATATTTTTTTGAGAAAGTCTTTTGACATTCCAACACCTGTATCTTCTACAACTATTTTGTATTTTGAGAAATCTTCACTGTCAAGCTGTGTAACTGAAATTGATATTGTATCATTTTCATGAGTGAACTTGAAGGCATTGGAAAGAAGATTATTTAATATTTGTTGTATTCTGAAAAAGTCTCCCGATACACTGTTATTTTTTATATTATAGTGAGTTTTAAAAATTTTATTTTCTCTTGCAGCTTGTATTTTAAATATATCAACACATTCATCAACACTTTCTTTTATAAAGAAAGGTTTGCTTTCTATTTTCATTTTACCTTGTTCAAATTTTGAAACTTCAAGTATATTGTTTATAAGCTCAAGAAGATGTTTACTTGATGTATTTATTTTTCTTAAATAGTCCCCTGTTTTTTCAGGGTCTGAAAGATGATTTTCTGCAAGCTCTGACATTCCTATTATGGCATTTAAAGGCGTTCTCATGTCATGGGACATATTTGAGAAAAAGAGATTTTTTTGGTCTGTATTATGCTGTATAGCTTCAAGAGACTCCTCAAGAAGTTTTATATGTTGAAGTTGTTTTTGTTTTTCTTCGTCAACTTCTCTAAAACATAATATTGCTTCATCTAAATCTAAAGACTCATCAAAAAGAAGTCTTACATTAACCCATTTATATTCTCCATTGAAAAGTCTTAAAAAGTCTCCTCCATAGTCTCGAACTTTTCTTTTAACAAGATTTTGTATACTTTCTATTGAAAAGCTTTTAACAAATTCTTGATATGCATTTTTTTCAATTACTTCTCCAAGACTTTTTAAAAAATCTTCATAATTTCCCGTTACATTAAGTTTTGAACGCATATAATCAGAGCTTTTAAGCATTGTATACTGTTCTGTTTGAAAATTTATTCTGTAAATAGCATAATATGAATTTCCTAATACTCTAACAGTCTCGTTTGTAAGCTCAACTTGTTTATTAAGTTTTGACTCTCTAATATACATAAGGAATGTTATTATTATGAAAATTATAAATATACTTGCATACAAAAATATAATATCACTAAGGTCATTTAATAGATATTCATAGGGAATTGTTATTATTGTTGTCCAACCATTCTCAGCTATGTTATAATAAACTCCCCTTTTTTGGCCTTGTTGGTCATATATAAATGATTTTGGGTCGTCAAATTCACCTTTTTCAAGAGAAACATTTAAGTTATCAACATATTCTTGAACGTTTTCAATTTCTATTCCTGATATTGTTTCATAATATATTAGAGTGCCTGATGTGTCACAGAGAAAAAATGAGCTGTTTTCAGGTAAAGATTCCATTGTTGCCCAAGATTTAAAGTATTGTGGATAAAGGTCAATAGCTAATACACAATCAGAATTAGGTATTTTTTGAGATAGTGTTATTACATAATCACCTGTTACTGCGTCCATATAAGCATCAGTATATGATAGTTTTCCATTAGCTTCTAAAGCTCCTTTATACCATTCTGTTTTAGTTGGGTCGAAAGTATCGTCACCTTCCCAGTAATTGGCGGCTACTATTTTACCGTTTATAGAGGCATACATATCAACAGCTTTTGAATTTAGATTATCTTTAATATATGCTGAATAATTTTCCATCCATTTTTGTATTTCTGATATGTTTGTTTCTGACTCCATTTGGCTTTCCAAAAGCTGTGATGCATTTTTTAATAGTAATTCATAGGCATAAATATTTGCGTTTTCAGCAACAGCGAAACTTTTTGCAACTTCCTGTCCCATAATTTGTGCATTATCAAGCATTTTGTTTTGTAATATAAATATGCTTGTTGATGATAATATTGCAAATATTAAAAAAAGTAATATTGTAAATTTACTCTTTTTTTTCATATTATTTTTTATTCTTTCATTCATAAAAAAGTTTACCACTCCCTAAATATGGATATGAATTATTATGTCTTTGATAATAGTATCATTTTTTTTAGTTATTTACAATTCAAAAACTTATGTTTTTATTATTTTAAAGTTACCAATGTAGAAAATTTAATTTAAAAATGGTATACTATCTTAGTTAGATATATTTTGACACAAAAACAAAAAAGGCTGATTAATATTGGTTTCTTATTGAACAAAATTTAGCTTTATATTATAATTATTAGGCTAAATTATAATAGAAATCTATATTTGACAGTCAAAATCAAATAAATAAAGTGAGAGGTGTATTCATGTTTCAGTCAAGAACACATACGTGTAATGAGTTACGTATAAACAATGTCGGAGAAACAGTTACTATTGTAGGCTGGTATGAAAATTTAAGAAAAGTTAGTAAAACTCTCGGTTTCCTTGTTTTAAGAGATTTTTACGGAACAACTCAGGTTGTTATCGAGACAGAAGAAATGATGTCTAAACTTTCAGGAATTAACTGTGAGTCAACACTTTCAATAACTGGTGTTGTTAGAGAACGTTCCAGCAAAAACAATAATATTGCAACTGGTGAAATTGAAGTTGTGCCTAGTGACATAACTCTTTTAGGAAGATGTAAATATAATGAGCTTCCTTTTGAGATAAATCACTCAAAAGATGCTGATGAAAACGCTCGTCTTAAATATCGTTATCTTGATTTAAGAAATCCTGCTGTAAAGGATAAAATAATATTAAGATGTAATGTTGTTTCAGAACTTAGAAAGAGCATGGCAGAACAGGGCTTTTTAGAAATAACAACTCCTATACTTAC
The DNA here is from genome assembly GCF_002161055.1 of Tyzzerella sp. An114. GTDB lineage: Bacteria > Bacillota > Clostridia > Lachnospirales > Anaerotignaceae > Fimicola > Fimicola cottocaccae. The sequence continues at coordinate 133,167 of NZ_NFLT01000006.1, read as the reverse complement.
TTGTTCTTCTCCTGAAGGAGCTAGAGATTATCTTGTACCTGCAAGAAATCACCCAGGAAAATTTTATGCTCTCCCACAGGCTCCACAGCAGTTTAAACAGCTTCTTATGACATCTGGTTTTGATAGATATTTCCAGATTGCTCCTTGTTTCAGAGATGAGGACGCTCGTGCTGACCGTTCTCCAGGAGAATTCTATCAGCTTGATATGGAAATGGCTTTTGCTACTCAGGAAGATGTATTCAAAGTTCTTGAAGAAGTTCTTCCTCCAATATTTGCTAAATACGGCAAATATAAAAATGGTTCAACTGTTCCTTTCAGACGTGTTTCATTTAATGACGCTATGGAAATTTACGGTTCAGACAAGCCAGACCTTAGAATTGACCTTGTTTTACAGGACGCAACAGAATGTATGCAGGATTGCGGATTTGGTCCATTTGAAGGTAATGTAATTAAAGCTGTTGTTGTAAGCGACTGTAAAGAGACAAGAAAAGTTATAGACAAAATGTGTGCTGATGTTGAAGTTCAGACAGGAAATAAAGCATTCTGGTTTAAAGTTGATGAAAACGGAAACTTTGCTGGTGGTATAGCTAAATTCCTTAATGATAGAAAAGAAGCTGTTACAGAGGCTCTTGGACTTAAACCTGGTGACTTTGTAGGCCTTGCTGCTGGTAAAAAAGGTGTTGCACAGAAAACAGCTGGTGTATTTAGAAAAATACTTGGAAATACTGTTCCAGGACATATGGATAAAGAAAGATATGAATTCTGTTGGGTTGTTGACTTCCCTATGTATGAAATAGGTGAGGAGTCAGGTGAACTTGAATTTTGCCACAATCCATTCTCTATGCCACAGGGCGGTATGAAGGACCTTATGGAGAAAGACCCTCTTGATATATATGCATATCAGTATGACCTTGTATGTAATGGTGTTGAGCTTTCTTCTGGTGCTGTTCGTAACCATGACCCTGAAATAATGGTTAAAGCTTTTGAGATTGTTGGTCTTGGTGAAGATGACGTTAAAGCTAAATTCCCTGCTATGTACAATGCATTCTGTTATGGTGCTCCACCACATGCTGGAATTGCTCCTGGTGTTGACCGTATGGTAATGCTTATTGCTGGAGAGGAAAGTATTAGAGAGATTATACCTTTCCCAATGAATAAGTCTGCTCAGGACGTTATGATGGGTGCTCCTGCTGAAGTTTCTGAAAAACAGCTCAGCGATGTACACATTAAAATTGATATTAAAAAAGAAGACTAATTAATTTTTAAAATACTGTTGATAAATGTTATCAACAGTATTTTTTTTAAATATTTATTATTGACAGTTTAAAAATCATATGGTAACATCTTTTTGTAAGTTAGTTAATGCTAACAAATAAATATTTGAAGGAGGAACCTATGAGCATTGTAATAGTTGGTGGTCATGACCGAATGGTTAGGCAGTATATGGATATATGTAAATGTTTTAAATGTAAAGCTAAAGTTTTCACACAGATGCCTGCTGATTTTAAAAATAAAATAGGGAGGGCCGACCTTATGGTACTTTTTACTAATACGGTTTCTCACAAAATGGTTTCAGGAGCTGTTCAAGAGGCCAAAAAGAATAATATTCCTATGGTTCATTGTCATAGTAGCAGTTCTTGTGCTTTAAAAAGAATACTTGAAAATAATTTATGATTAAAAGTTAGATTTAACTAACAAATGGAGGTTTTATTATGAATTCCTTTGAAAATATGCTTATACTTTATTGTGCACCAACATTGTTGGGTATAAAACAATCAAATCTTTTTTCATGTCCAATAGAGGACAGTGAAAGTATTATAAATGAAATGAATATGTATAATAGTCTTTTAAATTCTAAAGATATATATTTCAAAATACTTTATAAATGTCAAAATAGAATATTTATACTTGTTTATCGCAAAACAAAAATGTTTTCATATATAACCGATAGAAAAGTGGCTTATTTCTTGAAAAAAGAAGGATACACTATACCTGAAAATATTGAGGGTGTAGATAGTGCATTAAATTATTTGGGAAAAAGAATTAATGGGTGTGAAGAATTTCCACATGAAGTAGGTTTCTTTCTCGGTTATCCAAAGGAAGATGTTTTTGAATATATAAAAAACAGTGGCAAAAACTATAAGTTTTATGGATACTGGAAAGTTTACGGTGATGAAAAGAAAGCTGAAAAAACATTTTGGCAGTACCGTAAATGTAAAGAAGTAATGGAAAATAAGAGAAATGCGGGAACTTCTGTTTTAAGTATTCTTGGCGTTTCCTAAATTTAAGGAGGAATATAAAAATGAAAATTGCAGTTATTTATTGGAGTGGTACAGGTAATACAGCAGCTATGGCAGAGGCTATTGCTGATGGTGCAAAAGAAAATGGTGGAGAGGTTTCTTTATTCTCTGTTAATGAATTTTCTGGAAGTATAAAGGATTATGATAAAGTTGCTTTTGGTTGCTCTGCTATGGGAGATGAAGTTCTTGAAGAAGCTGAGTTTGAGCCTTTCTTTATGAGTATTGAAAATGATATTTCAGGAAAGAAAATTGCTCTCTTTGGTTCTTATGGTTGGGGCGATGGCCAGTGGATGAGAGACTGGGAAGAAAGAGTTAATGATAAAAATGCAAATCTCTATGATACAGGTCTTATGATTAATGGTATGCCTGACGATGATGGAAAAGAAATTTGTAAAGAGTTTGGAAAGAATTTTGCAGCATATTAATTAAATAAATAAAAATACGCTTTTTTGCCGATAAAATAGTTTTATAATTTTGCAAACAATATCCCTCATTTTGTTTGTGTGCCGTGACTAAATGTCACGGCTTTTTTTATGGAAACCTTTAATTAATAAATTTCAATAATTTTGTAGAATAAAGTTTAAAATATGCTATACTATAATTTAGTTTAATTTCTATTTTGTTTGAGAGGTAAATTATGATAACGCTTATAATACCAGCTTACAATGAAAATTTAATAATAGAATATACAGTCAAAAAAGCAGATGAATTTCTTTCAAAAACTTTTAAATCCTATGAAATAATAGTTGTTGATGATGGAAGTACAGATGATATGAAAAATACAGTTTCCAATATGGATATTGATAACCTTAAAATAGTTTCATACAATCCTAACATGGGAAAAGGTTATGCTGTTAGACAGGGTATTTTTGCATCACAGGGAGATTATATATTTTTTACAGATGCAGACCTTGCCTATGGAATTGACGTTATTAAAAAAGGATATAGAAAAATGAAAAGAGAAAATTCTGATGTGGTTATTGGTTCAAGAAAATTATCAAAGGAAGGATATAAAAATTATCCTTTTATTAGACTTGTGGCATCAAAAATATTTTCTTTTATAACTGGAACTATATCTGGTCTTTCCTATGACACTCAGTGTGGTTTTAAAGGCTTTAGGAGAGAAGCTGCTTTTTCTATATTTGAAAATTGTGTTATAGATAGATTTGCTTTTGATTTTGAAGCTATGCTTGTTGCAAAAAGAATGGGATTTAAAATTTCTGAAATAGGTGTCTCTGTTATAAATCATAGAGACTCAAAGGTTAATATATTAAAAGACAGTATTAAAATGTTTAGAGATATTATAAAGGTAAGAATTGTTACTGAAAGTAGAATAAAGGGGCATTTGTAATATGAATTATGTTTCAAAACATAGGGGAGACATTATATTTATGTGTATTGTTTTTCTCCTTGTTTTTATGAGATTTATATATTATGGTTTTAACTATTATCCTCAACTTGACGATTATATACAGTATTACAGTTACAGACAATTTTTGGGAACAATACCTGAAATAATTCAAAAACTAGGGCTTTTATCTGCGAGACCTTTGGCGGGACTTATGGATATTACTATTTGGAATTATTTTTTTAATACCAATATGATTTGGGGAGTTTTTATAATATCTGTAATGTATACAGCTTCAGCTTTTTTATTAAAAAGTGCTTTCTCTAAAATATTTACTGTTGGAAATATATTTATAATAGTATATACTTTATTACCTTTGGGATTTGAGGGTACATACTGGGTAAGTGCATCTTCAAGAATTGTTGTTGGAATGTTTTTGGCTTCTCTTGGTGTGTATTTTTTTTCATGTTATTGTGAAAAAGGAAAATATATAAATTTAATTCTTTTTATTGTTTTTCAGCTTTTATCCTTTGGATTTTATGAACAGGTTATTGTTTTTTCAATAACAGCAACATTTTTAATTATGTTTGTTAAATTTATTTCTAAGGGTAAAAGAACTCTTTTTGCTTTTATGACATTTATTAATGTTATAATATTTGCTCTTTTCACATCATATTTCAAAAGTAGTTCTCTTTATTCTTCAAGGATGGAAATTATGCTTCCTCAAAAAGAAGGATATTTTGATGTTTTTATTCCTGAAGTTTTGAGCCAGTTTAAAGAGGTTTTTATATATGGTAATGTTTATACCATAGTAAAGGGATTTTTAAGAGGCGTAGATATAATATTTGATGATAAATCTTTTGTATATTTGATTTTTATAAGTTTACTTTGTTTAAGTCTTAATATTTTTGAAAAAAAAGTTAAATTAAAAGGAAGTGTAATAGCTTTTATATTTGGTATACTTCTTTTTATTGCACCTATTACACCTTTTTTAATATTGGGCAATCCATGGTTTTCATTTAGAGGTGCTGTTGTTTCCTTTGTTGGACTTGGAATATTTGTTGATACAATATTTAATTTATGTATAAGAAATACAAATATTAAAGGTGTTATTAATTGTGTAATTGCCTTTGTTTTTTCTATTTCTGGAGTTTCTGAAATACATGATTATAGACAGAATTATATTGAAGATAAAAAGGCTGCAACTGCTTATATTAATACTACTGAAAATTTTGATAGTGATTTGAGAATTGGGGTTTTTAATCTCAATGAAGTTAATATTGATAATTCAAATTATACTTTCCATGAGCATATTGCAGGTGTTACAGGTGGAGAATGGTCTTTTTTAGGCTGTTGCAGATATTATGCTAAAAAGTTTGATATTCCACAGCCTGTTCCTTTGTCTTTAGATACTTATATTTATAGACCTTATAACAGTGATATAAATGCTATTGAAAGTTTTGATAAACTTTTATTTTATGATGATGGAAAAATGGTTGAAGTTAATGCTGAAAAAATAGGGGATAAAGAGTATGTTATATCAGGAGAAAATATAAATGGTATAGTGTATGATGAAAATGGCTATGGCATTTTTAGATGGGAGTAATTTTAAATGGATTTTATAAAAAAACTTATAATTCTTTTTGATATAAAGAAGTTTATTAAGTTTGGAATGGTAGGAGTTTTAAATACTATTATAGACGTTATAAGTTTCTTTATTTTAAATGTAGTGCTTGGTATAGGAGGATATATTGCTCAGGTTCTTTCTTTTATAATTGCTACTATAAATAGTTTTATATGTAATAAATATTGGACTTTTGAAAAGAAAAATCCGGTTAAGCGTGAGGAGATAGGTAAATATATTGTAGTTAAATGTTGCTATCTTGGAGTTTCTCTTTTTATGCTTGGACTTTTTGAAAATATATTTAATTTGACACCAATAATGGCTAAAATTCCAGCTACTTGTATGATGATAGGTTTTAATTATATAGCTGATAAATTTTGGGTTTTCAGATAAATTTTTTTAGGGGGAATTAATTATGAAACTTTTGACATTTGAGTATGAAGGTGTAAGAAAAGCAGGTGTGTTGTCTGATGATGAACAAACAGTTATAAAAATATCTGTTGATGGCAAAGAATTTGATGATATAGGCTCTTTTATTGACTTTGCTGATGAAAATGTTATTGATAGTGTTAAAAAGCTTTCACAAGCTTCAAAAGAGGGTTTAAATATTAATTCTGTAAAACTTTGTGCTCCTATTCCTTTTCCAAAACAGGATATTATATGTCTTGGTATAAATTATATGGCTCATGCTGAGGAGTCTGCTAGATATAAAAAAGAAGCCTTTGGAGGAGATAGACCTTTTGCGGTGTATTTTTCAAAAAGAGTTGATGAGGCAGTTGGAGACGGTGGTTTTATAGATGGCCATTTTGATATTGTAGATAGTCTTGATTATGAAGCTGAACTTGCTGTTGTTACAGGAAAAGATGCCAAAAATGTTTCTGAGGAAGATGCTTTTGATTATGTTTTAGGCTATACTATAATTAATGATGTAAGTGCTAGAAATCTTCAGACACAGCATAAACAGTGGTATTTTGGTAAAAGTCTTGATGGTTTTACACCTATGGGACCATGGATTGTTACTGCTGATGAATTTAATAATCCACCAGTTTTAAAAATATCATCAAAGGTTAATGGAGAACTTAGACAGAATAGTTCAACAGACCTTTTAATATTTGGAATTGCCCATGTAATAAGTGAATTATCAAAAGGAATGACTCTTAAAGCTGGAACTATAATATCTATGGGAACTCCTGCCGGTGTTGGAATGGGCTTCGTTCCACCTAAATTTTTGAAATCCGGTGATGTGGTTCAGTGTGAAATAGAAAAAATAGGTTCAATAACTAATACTATATTATAAAGGAGGCATTTTTATGTTAAAAGAAGGAGATAGAATACCTGAATTTTCTCTTTTGGGAGATGATGGAAATATATATACAAATGAAAGCATAAAAGGTAAAAAGACTGTAATTTATTTCTATCCAAGAAGTAATACACCTGGTTGTACAAAAGAGGCACAGTCTTTTCAGAGGGTTTATGATATGCTTATAAGTAATGGTATAAATGTTATAGGCATAAGCCCAGACAAACAGTCTAACCAGATTAAATTTAAAGAAAAATATGAACTTCCTTTTATACTTCTTTCTGATGAAGATAAAAGTGTTGCTGATAAATTCGGTGCTTACGGTGAAAAGAAACTTTATGGTAAAGTTTCTATGGGAATTATAAGAAGTACATTTATTGTTGATGAGGAAGGAACAGTTATAAAGGCTTATCCTAAAGTTAAAGCTGCAGAACATGGTGAGGAGATAGCTAAGTTTTTTGAGCTTATTTAAAGGAAGTGAAAGCTTATGTTTAACAAGAAGACAGTAAAAATTGTAAATATTATTTGTGTTATTGTTTTTGCTATTTATTGTTTTATAGGTATTTCTTTAAGGGGAATTTACATAGATGAAGAGTTTTTTAAAAAGGATATTGTCTCTGAAAATGTTGTGAAGTATAGCAGAGAGTTTAAAGGTGAAAATATTTATTATACTGTTAAAAATAATCAAGATGGAACTTATAATATACAGTATGTAAATTATAATAAAGTGACAGAATATTATTTTAACAGTGTCAATGATATTGAAGTCTATAAAAATGGTGAGAAAATATTAACTACTAATAAAGATGAAAAATTAGATAATAACAATAGTCTTGAAGCTTTTGATATTATAACAATAGCCCATGAAGAACAATCATATACTGTATTAGCTTTGCCTTTATTGGTGGCTGTTGTAATGTTCAACATTATAAATTATATTAATATTACAGAGCCTTTATACTTTTTTGAGAGAAGAAAATATTTATGGGTAAAAGGTGGAGAACCTTCTGAACTTTATATTTTTATGAGAGATTTGGGGTATGTTTTAATACCTGTAATTTCTATAATTTTAATGATAATGAATATTTTTTATATTATGGTTTAATATGTAATGGAGGTACTGTCTATGAAACTTCTTGTTACAGGAGTTTTTCAAATATCTGATTTTGAAATTGATATTTTAAAAAATATGGGTATTGAGATATTTTTTCATAAATATGAAAAAGATATTGTTGAAAAACCTCATATTTATGATGGGATTGTATGTAATGGATTATTTTTATGGAACGATATTAAAAAATTTAGTAATTTAAAATTTATACAGCTTACAAGTGCAGGAATGGATAGAATAGACATTGAATATATTAAATCACATAATATTAAAATATATAATGCTGATTATACATACAGTGTTCCTATGGCTGAGATGATTATTTTAGGAATACTTCAAATTTATAAAAAATCTTTTAATTTTTTTAAGTCTGCTGAAAAACATTTATGGGAGAAACAAAGAAATCTTATGGAGCTTTATGGTAAAAAAGCTCTTATAATAGGGACAGGAAATGTAGGTCGTGAAACCTCAAAGAGACTTACTGCTTTTGGTGTTGATGTTATAGGTGTAAATACTACCGGACACCCTGCTAAAGGTTTTGAAAAATGTGTTTCTATAAATGATTTTAAAAATTTTATTCCACAATCTGATATTATTATTACTTTAATACCATTAAAATCAGACACCAAAGGTATTATTGATAAGAAGTGTTTTGATATTATGAATAATAATACTGTGTTTGTAAATATGGCAAGAGGTGGAATTATAGATGAATATGAACTTAAATGTGTATTAAAAGAAAGAAAAATATTAGGTGCTGTTCTCGATGTTTTTTATGATGAGCCTTTAAGTATTGATAGTGAATTTTGGGATTTTGATAATGTTATAATTACCCCTCATAATTCTTTTGTTGGAGAAGGAAATCATAGAAGACTTTTTGATATATTTTTAAAAAATATAAAAGATTTTTTGAATAAAAAAAATCCTGATTACAATTTGTAATCAGGACTTTTTTTATTATTCAGCTTCTTTAATTACAACTCTTGCGGAAACTACACCGTCAATTTTTTTAAGTTCTTCAATAACACTTTCAGCTTTTCCATCAATGTTATCTGTATCAATAAGAGTGTATGCCCACATACCTTTACTCTTATTAATCATATTGTCGATATTAAGATTTTCTTTTGCAAATACAGCTGTTATTGAACCAATCATATTTGGAACATTTCTGTTTGCAATTGAAATTCTTGTTTTTCCTGTGTATGGTACATCACAGTTAGGGAAGTTTACAGAGTTTTTGATAATTCCGTATTTGAGGAAGTTTATAAGCTCTTTACTTGCCATTTCTGCACAGTTTTCTTCACTTTCTGGAGTTGATGCTCCAAGATGAGGAGTTGTTATTACATTTTTCATTCCAATAAGTTCTCTCATAGGGAAGTCTGTTGCATAGCATGATAATGTACCGTCATTTAATGCTTCAATTAACGCTTCTGTCTCAACAAGTTCCCCTCTTGCATAGTTTAAAAGTCTTGCACCTTTTTTTACTTTTGAGAAAAGTTCTTTGTTAAATGTATTTCTTGTGCTGTCATTAAGAGGGACATGTATTGTTATATAGTCACTCTTAGAAACTAAATCTTCCATTGAAGATGCTTTATGTACATGGCTTGAAAGATGCCAAGCTGCATCTATTGAAAGATATGGGTCATAGCCTATTACGTCCATTCCCAGCTTCTGAGCAACATTTGCAACAAGTACACCGATTGCTCCAAGACCTATTACACCAAGTGTTTTTCCCTGTATTTCAGGACCTACAAACTGTTTTTTTCCTGCTTCTGTTGCTTTTGATATATCTCCTTCAGCATCTTTGAGAGTTTTTACCCATTCAATACCCTGTGAAACTTTACGAGATGATAAAAGAAGACCTGTTATTACAAGCTCTTTTACAGCATTTGCGTTTCCACCTGGTGTATTAAATACAACAATACCTCTTTTTGAACATTCATCAATAGGTATATTGTTTGTTCCTGCTCCTGCTCTGGCAATACCTTTTACACTTTCAGGTATTTCCATTTGATGCATATCGAAACTTCTTAAAAGTATTCCATCGGGATTTTCCATTCTGTCAGAAATCTCAAATTCATCTTTTGGGAATTTATTGAGACCTTTTTCAGATATATTATTAAGTGTTCTTATATTATACATTTTAAAAAACCTCTCTTATTTGTTTTCAGCTTCAAATTTTTTCATAAACTCAACAAGAGCAACAACACCTTCACAAGGCATTGCATTGTATATGCTAGCTCTCATACCACCAACAGTTCTATGACCTTTGAGATTTACAAGACCATGTTCTTTTGCTTCTGAAATGAATTTTGCGTTAAGTTCTTCTGTTGGAAGTACAAAAGGAACATTCATAAGTGAACGGTCTTCTTTTACAACTGTTCCTTTGAAAAGTTCTGAAGAATCAAGGAAATCATAAAGTATTTTTGCTTTTTCTTCGTTCTTTTTCTGAAGAGCCGCAACTCCTCCCTGTTCTTTTACCCATTCAAATACAAGTCCTGCAAAGTATATGCTGTATGTAGGTGGTGTATTGTACATTGAACCATTTTTTGCATGAATATCATATTTTAACATTGTAGGTGTGAAATCCATTGCATTTCCTAAAAGGTCTTCTCTTATTATAACTATTGTAACACCAGCAGGACCAAGATTTTTCTGTGCTCCTGCATATAAAAGACCAAATTTTGTTATGTCAATTTTTTCTGAGAGTATGCTTGAAGACATATCTCCAACAAGAGGAACATTTCCTGTATCAGGAAGTTCGGTATATCTTGTTCCATATATTGTATTGTTAAGTGTTATATAAAAATAATCAGCCTCTGGGTCGAATTTACTTTTATCAAGTTTTGGTATATATGAAAATGTTTTGTCCTCACTGCTTGCTACAACATTTACTTTTCCATAGCGTGATGCTTCTTCAATAGCCTTTTTTGCCCACTGTCCTGTGTTAACATAATCAGCTTTATTATTTTTATTCATAAGATTTAAAGGTATCATTGCAAACTGTGTTGAACCGCCACCCTGAAGGAAAAGAACCTTGTAATTATCAGGTATTTCCATAAGCTCTCTCAAATCAGCTTCAGCTTTGTTTATTATTTTTTCATAGTCTTTTGAACGGTGGCTCATCTCCATAACAGACATACCAGTATCACCGTAAGATACAAATTCTTTCTGTGCCTTTTCAAGTACTTCAAGAGGAAGCATTGAAGGACCAGCAGAAAAATTATAAACTCTTTTCATTTCCAACTAACCTCCGATTTTTTGTTATTTTTTTAACTATATCTATATAGTTATTCTGTTTACAGAATTATTTATAACACTGTTAAGATATATTTGTAAATTATATACTTATGTACTATTCAAGTCAACTGATTTAACTGTTTTTTTATTTGAAAAACAAGGTTTTTTAAATATTTGGAAAGTATGATGGTATTTAATTGAATAATGTAAGTGTTTTTGGTAAAAAAACAAATGTATGTATCAGAAATCATACAATTTGTGTTGTATATTTATTACATAGTCTTTAATTATGCTATTTGTTAAAAATAAGATATTTTTTTCACTTTTGTTTTTATTATTAAAACATGATATACTAAAAAATAAGGGGTTTAGGCATTATTTAAAAAGGGGTTTTTTTATGCGATTAGGAAAATATGTTGAAAAATCACTTGAAAATTTTGATACTTTTCTAAAGTGGACAGGAATATCAATATTTGTTGGAATAATAGTGGGATTTATAGGTGTTCTTTTTCATTTTGCTATTGAACATGCAACGGAATTTAGAATTGAAAATCCATGGCTTATATGGCTTTTGCCTTTTGGTGGTGCTTTTATTGCTTGGCTTTATAAAGTATCTGGAATGGAAAAAGACAGAGGAACAAATTTTGTTTTGTCTGCTGTTAGAGATAATGATATACTTCGTCTTAAAACTGCTCCACTTATATTTATAAGTACAACTGTTACTCATCTTTTGGGAGGTTCTTCTGGTAGAGAGGGAGCGGCTTTACAGCTTGGAGGAAGCCTTGCTTCAAAAATGGGAAGAATTTTAAAACTTGATGAAAAAGATGAGCGTGTAATGACTATGTGTGGTATGAGTGCAGCTTTTTCAGCTCTTTTTGGAACTCCTGTTACATCTGTTATATTCTCTATGGAAGTTATAACAGTAGGTGTTATGCATTATTCTGCCATTGTGCCTTGTATGGTTGCCGCTGTAATGGGAACAAAAATAGCTATGCTTTGTGGTATTCCTCCAACATCTTTTGATATTTCTGTTATGCCTGATTTTGGCATTATGGCTGTTACTAATGTTATTATACTTTCAATACTTTGTGGTATACTTAGTATTTTTTTCTGTGTTGTAATGCATGAGACAGGAGGATTATATAAAAAATATATACCAGACAGTATTATGAGAGGTTTTATAGGAGGAGTTATAGTTATTGGATTAACTATGGTTGTTGGTTGTTATGATTATAATGGTGCAGGAATGAATATTATTGAAAGAGCTTTGATTGGTGAAGCTAAGCCGGAGGCTTTTTTACTTAAAATAATATTTACAGCTATTACCCTTGGTGCAGGATTTAGAGGTGGAGAGATTGTTCCAGCCTTTTTTGTAGGTTCAACATTTGGCTGTGTTGTTGGTGCTATTTTGGGACTTCACCCATCTTTTGCTGCGGCAATAGGTCTTGCTGCTGTATTTTGTGGTGTTACAAACTGTCCTATGTCATCAATAATACTTAGTGTAGAGCTTTTTGGAGGAAGTGGAATTGTATTTTTTGCCCTTGCCTGTGGTGTAAGTTATATGTTATCTGGATATTATGGTCTTTATAGTGAACAGAAAATAATGTATTCCAAAACAAAACCTGAATTTATTGACAAAAAAGTAAATTAAATTTTTTAAAGGTACATTTATATGTACCTTTTTTGTTTATATGCGTATATAGTTACACATAATAAATAAAGATAAAAAGGAGTGAGCGTTTTGGGACATATATATTATAACGGAGATATAATAACTTTAAGTGAAAATGAATACCCTGAAGGAGTTTATGAAAAAAATGGTATTATAGAGTATGTTGGTGAAATATCTGAAATTAAAAAAATTTGTGATGATAAAGATGAATGGGTTGACCTTTGTGGAAAAACTCTTTGTCCAGCTTTTATTGACCCTCACAGTCATATTACTTCTTTAGCAAATACTCTTAGACTTTGTAATCTATCAAAAGCTAATTGTTTTGATGATATAAAAAATATACTTGAAGATTTTAAATTAAAAAGAAATATTAAAAAAGGTGAATGGATTATAGGCTTTGGCTATGATAATAATTTTTTGATTGAGAAAAAACACCCTGATAAAACTGTTCTTGATTTTTTTAATGAAAATCCTGTTTTAATTACTCATACATCAGGTCATATGGGAGTTGCAAATTCAATGGCTCTCAATATATTTTCAATAGATGAAAACAGTGAAAATCCGGAAGGTGGAGTTATAGGCAGATTTGAAAATTCAAAGGAGCCTAATGGATATTTGGAGGAGACTGCCTTTATAAATGTTTCAAAAAATATACCTGAACCAAATTTTGATGAAAAAGTAAAGCTATTTAAAGAGGCTGAAAAAATATATATTCAAAATGGTATACTTACAGCTCAAGAAGGTTTTGCAACTTACAGTGAGGCTGATTTGCTTTATAAACTTTCAAATGATAATTTGATTGATATTGATGTTGTTATGTATGCAGATATGAAAAATAATTCTGATATAACAGAAAAATATAATGACATACTTAAAAAATATAAAAATAATTTGAAATTGGGCGGATATAAAATATTTCTTGATGGTTCTCCACAGGGAAAGACTGCTTTTATGAAAGAGCCTTATAAAGATAGTGGAGATTATAGGGGATATCCTGTTTACAATGATTATAAAGTTGTTGAGTTTTTTGATAAAGCTGTGGAGGAAAATATTCAAATATTGGGACATAGTAATGGTGATGGAGCTTGTCAACAATTTTTGGATTGTTATGAAAAATCCGTTGAAAATAAAGGCGAAAAAGATATACGACCTGTTTTAATACATGGTCAGCTTTTAGGTATAGACCAGCTTGAAAAAGTTAAAAAACTTCATGTTATACCTTCCTATTTTGTTTCTCATGTGTATTATTGGGGAGATATTCATAAAATGAATTTTGGCATTGATAGAGCAAGAAATATAAGTCCAATAAAATCAACAACAGATAAAAATATACTTTTTACAATGCATACAGATACACCTGTTATAATGCCTAATTTTATAGAGGAAATATGGTGTGCTGTAAATAGAATTACAAAGAATGGTGAAGTTTTAGGTGAAAGTCAAAGAATAGATGTTTATAATGCTTTAAAAGGTGTTACAATAAATGCTGCTTATCAATACTTTGAGGAGGATAAAAAGGGAAGTATTGAAAAAGGTAAATATGCCGATTTCATTGTTATTGATAAAAACATTTTGAAAGTTGATAAAAGAGATATAAAAAATATTAATGTCATTAAAACAATAAAGAGAGGTTCTGTACTTTTTGACAGAAATATTCAATTTGATGAACAACATTAAAATATGTTATTTATTTTATATGATTTTATATTTTATTTTCATTTAAAATTGTAAGATATTAAATAAAATCTGTATAAAATACACTTATACAATAAAAATATTCACACTTGTACACAGTTTTAAGGTTTTTACTTGAAATGGTATGCATATTACTGTATAATAACTTTTAATAAATGAAATAAAAAATTATGAGTGTATTTCTTAATTTTACGGGAGGAAAAATTTTATGAAAAAATATTTAAAATCAATTGCTGCTATGGCTGTTATATCAGTTATGGCTTTAGGAATTGCTGGATGTGGAAGTTCAGACAGTAAAACAGATGAAAGTTCTAATGCTAATACAGAAGGAACAACAACAGAGGAAAAAGATACTCTTGTAGTTGCTACAAATGCTGAGTTCCCTCCATATGAATATTATGAAGGTCAGGAGATTGTTGGTATTGACGTTGAAATTATGAAAGCTGTTGGAGAAAAACTTGGTATGGAAGTTACTATTGAAGATATGGCTTTCGATTCAATTATTCCAGCTATTCAGTCTGGCAAAGCTGATATTGGTGCTGCTGGTATGACTGTAACAGAAGACAGACTTGCAAATGTTGATTTCACAGACACATATTGCCATGCTTCACAGGCTATAATTGTTAATGCTTCAAATGAAGAAATTAAAACAGCTGATGACCTTACAGGAAAAACAATAGGTGTTCAGCTTGGAACAACTGGTGATATGTATGCTGGAGATGTTACAGAGAACGTTGAAAGATACAACAAAGGTTTTGAAGCTGCAATGGCTGTTGCTCAGGGTAAAATTGATGCTGTTGTAATTGATGACCAGGTTGCAAAATCTCTTGCAGAGGGAAATGACCAGCTTAAAGTTCTTGACGAGCCTTTCACAGAAGAAGATTATGCTATCGCTGTTAAAAAAGGTAATACAGAGTTAGTTGAAAAAATCAATGGTGCTCTTACAGAACTTAAAGAAGACGGAACAATACAGTCAATCATTGATAAATACATTGCAGAGTAATATTTTTTAGATAAATATAATCACCCACCTTTAAGGTGGGTGTATTTTTGCTTTATAAATAATTTGAAAAAGGGGGATATAAATGTTAAACTCAATGCTTCTTGCAGGCGGTTTTTTTGATAATGTTTCAACAAAATTTTATAATGACTTTATTGCAAAAGACAGATGGATGTTCCTTGCAGATGGTCTTGTAAATACTCTTAAGATAACTGTTTTTGCACTTCTTATAGGTATTCTTATAGGTTTTATTGTGGCTGTTGTTCGTTCAACTCATCAGATGACAGGCAAATTTAAAATACTTAATTTTATATTTGGTATTTATCTTACTATAATTAGAGGAACTCCTGTTGTTGTTCAGCTCCTTATTATAAACTTTATTGTTTTTGCAAGTTATAATAATAAAATTCTTGCCGGTATACTTTGTTTTGGTATAAACTCTGGTGCTTATGTTGCAGAGATTTTCCGTTCTGGTATAATGTCAATAGATAAAGGACAGATGGAAGCTGGAAGAAGTCTTGGTTTTAACTATTTCCAAACTATGCTTCTTATAATAATGCCTCAGGCAGTTAAAAATGTTCTTCCTGCCCTTGGAAATGAAATGATTGTACTTGTAAAAGAAACTGCTGTTTCAGGTTATATTGCTATTCAGGACCTTACAAAAGGTGGAGACATTATAAGAAGTCAAACTTATGACGCATTTTTCCCTCTTTTTGGTGTAGCTGCAATATATCTTGTAATAACACTTCTTATGTCAACAGCAATAGGAAAACTTGAAAGGAGATTGAGAAACAGTGACCACTGATAATGTTTTAATAGATGTAAAAAATCTTGAAAAGGCTTTTGGAGATTTTAAAGCTCTTAATGATATAACAACAACTATTAAAAAAGGTGAAGTTGTGGTTATTATTGGACCTTCTGGTTCTGGTAAATCAACATTTTTGAGATGTCTTAATCTTCTTGAAGTTCCAACAGGTGGACAGATACTTTTTGATGGTGTTGATATTACAGATAAAAAAACAGACATAAATATGCATAGACAGAGAATGGGTATGGTTTTCCAGCATTTTAATCTTTTCCCACATCTCACTATACTTAGAAATATGACTATTGCTCCTATGAAACTTCAGAAAAAAAGTAAAGAGGATGCAGAAAAACTTGCTATGGAGCTTCTTGATAAAGTAGGTCTTAAAGATAGAGCTGATTCTTATCCTTCAATGCTTTCTGGTGGACAGAAACAGAGAATTGCTATTGTAAGAGCTTTATGTATGCAGCCTGAAGTTATGCTTTTTGATGAGCCTACTAGTGCTCTTGACCCTGAAATGGTTGGAGAGGTTCTTGAAGTTATGAAAGACCTTGCTAAAAATGATATGACAATGGCTGTTGTTACTCATGAAATGGGATTTGCTAGAGAAGTTGCAACACGTGTTATATTTATGGCTGATGGAAAGATTGTTGAGGAAGGAACTCCAGATGAGATTTTTGAAAATCCTAAGAGTGATAGACTTAAAGCTTTCCTTGCTAAAGTTCTTTAATTTGATAATAAATAAATTTTTGGAGAAACAATTTTTTAATTGTTTCTCTTTTTTTGAAATAAAATCTATTTTTTTTACGTCTAAAAAAATATAAGGGGGGATTTTATGAAAAAATTATTATTATGTATTATTATGACCACTTCTATTTTATTATCTTCAGTTTCAGTTTTTGGAGCTGATGCTAGATATGCTATTAATTTTACACCTTTTACCCATGAGGTGACAAACTCAGTAGTTAATATTAATGGCAGTCTGTATATTAATCCTTATGACTTAAATAGTATTATTAATTGTGTTGTTACTGATAATGAGAATTTTATATCATTTGATTATAAGTATAAAAATGAAATAGTAAAATATTATAAGTCAGAGGGAAAAGTTGAGATTTATAATAAAGATACAAACAAAACAGATGTTAAAACAGATTTGAAAAAAATTGAATATTATAATAATAAATATTACGTTCCTTTGAGAGATTTTTTTGAGGCTCTTGATTATTCTGTTGGGTTTAAAAATGAAAATGGTGTAAATTATATACCTATAACAGTGGGAAAAACTGTTTCAAGTTATAAAGATAAATATTCAACATTCTTTGCTAAAACTATAAATAGTATTTCAAATAGTGAAAATCAAGTTGTTTCACCTTATGGAATTATGACTGTTATGGGACTTATGGCGGAAGGCTCTAATGGTGAAACTAGAAACGAAATTTTGAAAGCTGTTGGTTCGGATAATATTGTTGATTTTAGAGAGTATATGAAAAATTATAATGATTTTCAACTTAAAATGAGTAATTCAAAATATGGAACTATAAATGTTTTTAACTCCGTTGTTTTAAACAGTGCTTTTAATAGAAATATAAAAAATGAGTATAAAGAAAATATTGAAAATTATTATAATGGAAATGTATTGACTATTGATAGCCCTGAAAGTTTTGATAAAATTTTAAGTGAGAAAACTAATGGAACTATTTTGAAATCTGGTTTTGATAAAGATTTTGAAAATTTTGATACTTCTTTTACAAGTACAGTTTATATTGATTTTGATTGGACTGAAAAATTTGATGTTAATTCAACAGAAAAAGGTGTCTTTAATAATGCTGATGGAACAAAATCAGATGTTATGTTTATGAATAAACTTTTGACAACTTCACAGTATTATAAAGATAATAATGTTGAGGCTGTTGTTCTTGATTATGTTGAAGATGCAAACAAAGGTGATTATAAAATGGTTATTGTCACATCAACTGATAATATTACAGCGGATGACATTAAAAATATAAACAATAATTCAACTGATAGATATGTAAAACTTAAAATGCCTAAATTTAGAATTGATAATACTGTTGATTTGGAGGAAAGTTTGAAAAATATGGGTGTAAATACTATATTTACAGATAGTGCAGATTTTTCAAATATGACAGATGAAAGTATTAATATATCTTCTTTGACACAACATAATATTATTGATGTGAACGAGGAGGGAACTACTGCTAGTTCTTTCACAGAAGCTACATATTACAGAGATGTGCCTGAAAATATTGTTGAAATTAATATTGATAAGCCTTTTACATATTATATATTTGAAAAAACATCAGGACAGATTATATTTGCAGGTAAATATAATAAAGGGGTTAATTAATTATAAGGGGGATAAAATCCCCCTTTTTTAATAATACTTTTTATATATATCTTCTCTGCGGTCTAATTTTAATTTGAATGATTTTCTGTATTCAACAGCTTCTTTAGGTTCTATATCATATATTATAAGGCTTTCTTCTTCTGTTAATTCTGTCAGACTTTCACCAAAAGGATTTATTATTCTAGAATGACCGTTATAATTTAATGTAATGTCCTTTCCTGTTCTATTTACTCCCACTATAAAACATTGATTTTCAATAGCTCTTGATTTTAATAATAAATCCCAGTGGTTTATCCTCTCTGAAGGCCAATTTGCTATTACAAATATTATAAGGCTTTCTTTTGAACATATTTGAAAAATTTCGGGAAACCTTAAATCATAACATATTAAAGGTGAGCATTTTATTCCTTTTAATGAGAAACTTTCAACACTATCTCCGCCCATATAATAGTCTTTTTCCATTCCGAAGGAGAAAGGGTGTATTTTGCTGTAATTACAAATTATATTGCCTTTGTCATCACATACAATAAACTTGTTTAATGATTTTTCATTTTCTTTTATTGATAAACCAAAGCCAATATATATATTATATTTTTTTGACATTTCAGAGAAAAATTTTATTGTTTTGGAGTTTTCAAAATTTTCAGACATTTTTTCTGTATTCATTGTAAATCCTGTAAGGCTCATTTCTGGAAAAACTATTATGTCACAATTATTTTTTGATGCCTTTTCAATCATTGTTTTGCATTTTTCAATGTTTTTGTCTTTATCTTCCCATATTATATTTGTTTGTCCTAAAGATATTTTCATATTATCACACTCCTTTATTAATAAGTATACTTTTTTTATGTAGATTAATATATACTTTTCTGTTAAAATTAAAAAAATAATAATTTATTTAAGGAGTAATGTATTTATGAAAATGATTTCTTGGAATGTAAATGGTCTTAGAGCCTGCGTTGGAAAAGGCTTTGAGGACTTTTTCAAAAATATAGATGCTGATATTTTTTCAGTGCAGGAAACTAAACTTCAGGAAGGACAGATTGATTTTAAGCCTGAAGGATATTTTGGTTATTGGAACTATGCAGATAAAAAAGGATATTCTGGTGTTGCTGTATTTACTAAAAAAGAGCCTTTATCTGTTTTTTATGGAATGGGTATTGATGAACATGACCATGAAGGACGACTTATAACTCTTGAGTTTGATGACTTTTATCATATTACAGCCTATGTTCCTAATTCTCAAGATAAACTTGCAAGAATTGATTATAGAATGAAATGGGAAGACGATATACTTTTATATATGAAAAAACTTGAGGAGAAAAAGCCTGTTATACTCTGCGGTGACCTTAATGTGGCACATAATGAAATTGACCTTAAAAATCCTAAAACAAACAGAAAAAATGCAGGTTTTTCTGATGAGGAAAGAGAAAAATTTACAAATTTAATTAATAGTGGTTTTATAGATACATTTAGATATTTCTATCCTGACAAAGAGGGTATTTATTCTTGGTGGAGTTATAGATTTAATGCAAGAAAAAATAATGCCGGTTGGCGTATAGATTATTTTATTGTTTCTGAAAGTCTTAAAGATAGACTTGTTGATGCTAAAATTCATACTGAAATTATGGGAAGTGACCATTGTCCTGTTGAGTTGGAAATAAAATAAAATTAAAAGCAGACTAAAATTTTTAGTCTGCTTTTTTATTAAAGTTCTGATGTACAGTTTGGACAGCGAGTAGCATCTATATGTATGTTTGTTTTACAGTAAGGACATTCTTTTGTTGTTATTTTTGGTGCTTCTTCTTGTTTTTTCTTAAATCTTGTTATGATTTTAAGTGCAACAAATATTACAGCTGCCATTATTAAAAAGTCTAAAACTTGTGATATAAAAAGTCCATAATTTATTGTATCTGTAACAGCTTCTGCCTCTGCTATTGTTGCATATTTGTTTCCGTCAACAGCATAAAAAAGTCCGCTGAAATCTGCCCCACCTGTGAATATACCTACTATTGGCATTATTATATCATTTACCAAAGATGTCACAATTTTACTAAATGCTCCACCTATTATAACACCCACTGCCATGTCTACTACATTGCCTTTAAAGGCAAATTTTTTGAATTCTGCCAGTGTAGTTTTAATTTTCTCCATATTTCCTCCTGTTACTTTAATTTAGTATATTTTTCTATGACATTATATATAATATAAATACATTTTGTCTATAAAATTTTTCTTAAATTTATTTTATATAAATTAAACGCTTTTTTAACCTAATTTTAAAAATTTTTGGTGTATAATAATGTTGACGTAAATTTTAATAGATAATATACTAATAATAAGTATGTTTATATACTTTTTTGAAAGTAATTTATTCGGAGGTGAACAGTCATGGACGGCAGTGGAAGTAGTTGCGGTGATGGTATACCGTTGTGTGAGTACATAATATATTGTTTGAATTTCGGCGAAGCTGCGTACATGGACGGTCGCCTTTATCAGTATGCCCTTTTTTGACCTGTCTTTAACCAGTACGATTTTTTTCTTTTTATGTCTAAATGAAAATCATTTCGCCACAACATTTCAATATTTTTGAAATGTTTTTTTGTTTGACTAATATTATGTGCTCTGTTGATAGAAAATATAAACTATAAACGGAGGTGGCATAAGTGGAAGAAATGGAAGTAGTATTTGATGAATATATAAAACTTATGGAGTCTGGAAATTATATTGAACTTAAAAGGGAGCTTAATGATGAAAATGCTGCAAACCTTGCAGAGTTTTTTGAGGAGCTTCCTGCTGATAAACAGCTTTTTATTTTCCGTCTCTTAACAAAAGATAATGCAGCTGATGTATTTTCATATATGGACTCTGACACACAGGAGCATATTGTGAAATCTATCACTGATAATGAGGTTAGAAATATTGTTGATGAGCTTTGCATGGATGATACTGTTGACTTTTTAAGTGAAGCTCCTGCAAATCTTGTTACAAAAGTTCTTAGAAATACAGATGAAAACAAAAGAGAGCTTATAAATAAATTTCTTAACTATCCTGAAAACTCAGCAGGAAGTATTATGACTATTGAGTTTGTTCAGTTTCATGAGCTTATGACTGTTGCAAGGGCTATGGAACAGCTTAGAAAAACAGGTGTTGACAAGGAAACAATTTATACTTGTTATGTTGTAGATAGCTCAAGAAAACTTCAAGGGGTTTTGCCTCTTAGAAGACTTATTTTAGCTGATGATGACACAATAGTTAAAGAGCTTATGAATGATGATATTATTACTGTTGGAACTCTTGATGACCAGGAGTATATATCACATCTTTTTAAGAAATATAATCTTATAGCTATGCCTGTTGTTGATAAGGAAAATAGACTTGTTGGAATTATTACAGTAGACGATATTGTGGACGTTATCGAACAGGAAAATACAGAGGATATTGAGAAAATGTCCGCTCTTTTGCCTTCTGATGATGAATATCTTAAAACAAGCGTTTTTGAACTGGCAAAAAATCGTATACCTTGGCTTTTGGTTCTTATGATTTCTGGTACAATTTCTGGAGCTATTATGGGATTATATGATGACCTTCTTGCTAAAGTTATTGCTCTTTCAACATTTGTTCCTTTACTTATGGGTACTGGAGGAAATGCAGGAAGTCAGGCTTCTACCCTTATAATTCGTGGTATGGCCCTTGGCGAAATTGAGATGAAAGATATTTTGAAAGTAATATGGAAAGAGTTCCGTGTAGGTATAATAAGTGGTGCAATACTTTCTATTGTTAACTTTATAAGACTTACTGTTATGCATCCAGAACAATTCTTTGTAAATATTACAGTTTCAGTAAGTATGCTTTGTGTTGTTGTGGTTGCCAAATCAATAGGTTGTACTTTGCCTATATTTGCTAAAAAATGCGGATTTGACCCAGCTATTATGGCAGGTCCCCTTATTACTACAATAGTTGATTCTGTTGCTTTACTTATATTCTTTAATATAGCAGGTATTCTTGTTTAAATATTGTTTAAATAAATGTGAGGTGAGTTTTATGGATGGCTGTGATGGGTGCAGTTATATTTATTTTTTGACGTTAAAATTTAATATTGTACACAGCAAAAAAAGCCTTCTATAAACATTTATATATTTGTTTTCCACAGGCTTTTTAATGCTGTGGGAAAGAGATATGGTGGCATATATGGATAAATTACTTGTTATCAAAGAACTTTTTAGACTTTTTCAGTCACAGGATTATGATACTCTTGTAAAAGAAATTGCTGATACAAATGCTGTTAATGTTGCAGAATTTTTGGAGGAGCTTTCCGATGAAAACAGAATTTTTGTTTTTAATATTATGGATAGCGAACAGTGTGCCGAAGTTCTTACATATATTGACGAGGATATCAGAGAAGATATTGTTGAAAAAATATCTGATGAAAAATTAAAAGATATTATAGACAATGCTTTTATAGATGATGCTGTTGATTTCTTATCAGATGCTCCAGCAGAACTTGTGTCAAAGGTTCTTAGAAATACTGACACAGGAAGACGAGAAATTATAAACAGACTTCTTAATTATCCTGAAAATTCAGCAGGAAGTATTATGACAGTAGAGTATGTTGAGCTTAATATTAAAAATACTGTCGATGAAGCTATGAAAATAATAAAAGTAACAGGTGAGGACAAAAAAACACTTTATAGCTGTTATGTTACTGATGATAACAGAAATTTGAGAGGTGTTGTTTATCTTAAAACTCTTATATTTTCAAAAGGTGATGAGATTATAAAAAATCTTATGAATGATGATTATATAAGTGTTAATGTTGATGATGATAGAGAGTATGTAGCACAGCTTTTTAAAAAATATAATCTCATAGCTATGCCTGTAACAGATATGAAAGGTGCTCTTGTGGGAATTATAACAATAGATGACATTGTTGATGTTATTGATGAGGAGAGTACAGAGGATATTGAAAAAATGTCCGGTCTTGTGCCTTCTGAAGACGAGTATTTAAAAACAAGTGTATGGACACTTTCTAAAAATAGAATACTTTGGCTTTTAATACTTATGGTTTCTGGAACTTTGACAGGAAGTATTATAGGAAAATATGAGGATATACTTTCCTCTGTTGTTATACTTGCCTCATTTGTTCCTTTACTTATGGATACTGGCGGAAATGCAGGAAGTCAGGCTTCTACTCTTATAATTCGTGGTATGGCTTTAGGCGAAATAAGAACAAGAGATATTTTTAGAGTAATATGGAAAGAAATGAGAGTTGGTGTTCTCTGTGGTTTATGTCTTGGTAGTGTAAACTTTTTAAGACTTATGATATTCAGTCATCAGAATTTTTTAATTAATTTTACTGTTTCACTGAGTATAGTTTGTGTCGTTGTTGTTGCAAAAACTGTTGGCTGTATATTGCCTATAATAGCAAAGAAATTAAAAATTGACCCGGCTATTATGGCAGGTCCTTTTATATCAACTGTTGTTGATGTTATTACTCTTCTTATATTTTTTAATCTCTCAAATATATTTATATTCTAAAATAAAAGACGGATTTTTCCGTCTTTTTTTATTTGTTATTGTTTTATAAAGTTTTTTTGAATATGTATTATGTAATGTAAAGTAGCTTTGTAATATATAGTGGTGTTTTACGCTAACAAAAAATTTGAATGATGTTTTTTATGTGTTTAAAATGGTCTTATAAATGTTTGGGAGGTTTTTAAAAATGATACTTACTCTTTTAAATATATGCACAAAAAAGACAGAGTTTATACGTGAAAGTATTGAAAGCGGAAAACAATTTTATTTGGATAGAGCTTTGAATATAAAAAATAGTTTTTTTATGAATTTTTTTGAGTTTTCAATAGAAAGTACTGAAGCTGATATATATGAGTATTTTGTTGAGACAGAATGTGAAAATAATTTTTTCTATGACAATATATTTCTTATGGATAGGGAGAGAGGAAGACGGTTTTTTAAAGTTATGGCAATTCACAATGCTTTGAAAACTGTTAAACTTGATAGTAAAGTTATAGATGCAAAATCTATGGAGAAATATATATTTAATGTGTTTCTTTTTAATGAGGGAGAAAAGAAAGTTTATAGACTTTTATATAAATGTATAATGGAATATGAAATGGAGTTTCAAAGACTTTTTTCCATTACAATAGCAAAATATGTTTTTCAAAGAGATAAGCTTAGCCCCTTTGCATTAGCCTTTATTGAAAATTTCTGTTATAATTCTTTTAACGAATTCTATAATTCATTTACAAAATATATTTCAATAAGTAGAAGACTTGAAAGAGTTGTTGAATAAATTAAAGGTAATTAATAAAGAGGTGTTAAAATGGGACAGGGAACTTGGACAAATGAACAATGGCAGGCTATAAATGAGAGAAATGGAGATATTCTTGTGGCAGCAGCGGCTGGTTCTGGAAAGACTGCTGTTTTGGTGGAACGTATAATAAGCCTTATAACAGAGGGTGAAAATCCTCTTGACATAGACCGACTTCTTGTTGTTACATTTACAAAGGCGGCGGCTGGTGAGATGTGCGAGAGAATAGGCGATGCCATAATTAAAAAACTTAATGAGGACCCTGAAAATCCACATTTACAAAAACAGCTTACTTATATAAATAGAGCCGATATAAAAACAATAGACTCATTTTTTCTTAAAATAGTTAAAGAAAATTATAATATTGCAGGAATAGACCCTTCTGTCAGAACTGCTGATACTGCGGAGACAGAGCTTTTAAAATCTGAAGTTATGGACGAACTTTTCGAGGAACTTTATAACAGTGAGGATAACGAAAAGTTTTTAGCCCTTGTTGAAAGCTATGGTGGAGGTACAAAGGATACGGGACTTCGTGATATTATTATGAAGGTTTATACATTTTTGCAGAGCAATCCTTATCCTGAAAAATGGGCTAATGAAATACTTGAGGATTTTGATATTGATGAAAATATTTCTATTGATGATACAAAATGGGGAAAACTTATATGTGAAAATATAAAGTTTGAGACAGAAGGAATAATTAACGATATTAAGGGGGCTTTTAATATAATTAATTCCCCTAGTGGTCCTGAAGGTTATAAAAATGCTGTTACAGATGACTATAATGCTCTTATGGATTTTTATAATAATATGGGTGATACTTTTTCATCATGCTATAATGCCTATCAAAATGTTGAGTTTGCAAAAAAGATAGGTATGTATAAAGGTGAGTATAAAGATATTGCCGAAATGGTAAAAAAATTGAGAAATGATGCTAAAGATAATTTTGTCAGTTTGGGAGAGAAGTATTTTAAAGTTGAACCTGAATTTTCTCTTTCTCTTATATCAAAAATGGCACCTGTAATAAAAGAACTTATTCGTGTAACGATGGTGTTCACTGAAAAATATAATAATGAAAAACGTGAAAGAATGATTATGGACTTTAACGACTATGGTCATTTCTGTATAAAAATTTTACTTGAGGAAGGTTCTACAATAGATAATCCTATACCTTCAAAGGTTGCTAAAGAACTTCAAGAAAGATATGATGAAATACTTATTGATGAATATCAAGACAGTAATTTTATACAGGAAATGGTTTTGTCTGCAATATCTAAAAAAGATATAGGAGAAAATAACAGATTTCTTGTTGGTGATGTAAAACAGAGTATATATCGTTTTAGATTGGCTAAACCTGAAATATTTATGGATAAATATGAAAAATTCAGTGTTGAGGGTAAAGGTCTTGAAAAACGTATTGACCTTTTTAAAAATTTTAGAAGTAGAGATAATATTCTATATGGCACAAACTTTTTGTTCCGTCAGCTTATGACAAAAAATTTAGGTGAGATTGTTTACGATGACAGGGCAGCTTTATATCCCGGTGCAAATTTTCCAGAAACTGAATATAATGTGGGGGGAGATATTGAACTTCATGTTATAGAAAAGAAAAATAGTGAAAATATTTCTGATGATGTGGCAGAAGTGGGAACTGCTGAGATTGAAGCATATTTCACTGCAAAGAGGATAAGAGAACTTATTGATAGTGGATATATGGTTTTTGATAAGAAAACTAAGGAATATAGAAAAGTAGAGTATAGAGATATTACTGTACTTTTGAGAAGTAAGAAAAATTGGACTGATGCTTTTTCTGAAGTTTTTGAAAAAGAACTTATACCTGCCTATGCTGAGGCGACAGCCGGATATTTTGACACTGTTGAAGTTGAAACTATAATGGACTTTCTTAAAATAATTGATAATCCATTACAGGATATACCTTTTATAGCTGTTTTAAGGTCTCCTGTTTTTAGATTTAATGGTGATGAACTTGTTGATATTAAACTTGCAGGAAAAAGTGAAAATTTCTTTGACTGTGCTAAAAATTATATAACTGCTGATGAAAATAATAATAAAACAGCTGAAAAACTTAAACATTTCTTTGATATACTTGAATATTTTAGAGATTTGTCAGAGTATACTTCTGTAAGTGAGATTATAAGAGAGATATATAATAAGACAGGATACTTTGACTATGTAGGTGGAACTTATGGTGGAAAAATAAAACAGGCTAATTTGAGACTTTTGATTGAAAAAGCTGAAGAATATGAAAATAGTAGCTTTAAAGGTCTTTTCCACTTTGTTAGATATATTGAGAGAGTAAGAAAAAATGATATTGAGGCGGGAGAGGCTTCTATAACAGGTGAAAATGATAATATAGTTAGAATTATGTCTATACACAAAAGTAAGGGACTTGAATTTCCTGTTGTAATAGTTGCTGGTATGGGTAAAAACTTTAATAAAACTGATATAAGAGACAGTCTCCTTCTTCATCAAGATTTGGGAATTGGTGGGGATTATATTGATTTTGAAAATAGAGCTAAATATTCAAATATAACAAAATTTGTACTTGCTCAAGAAATTGACAGAGAAAATATATCAGAAGAACTTAGGGTTTTATATGTTGCCTTAACTAGAGCTAAAGAAAAACTTATACTTATGGGAAGTATATCTGATATTTCTAAAAAATGTATGGGATATATTACTGATACATTGGGAGCTGGTCTTACACTTTCACCTTATAAAATGCTTAAAGCTTCAAATTATATGGATTGGGTTGTGCCTGCTCTCGTTAGACATAGAGAAGGTCAGAAAATATTTAATATTGCTGGTGCTGAAAATATTTCCTTTAACAGAGAGCTTTTTGATGATGTTTCAAATTGGAGTATATACTTCCGTGATAAAAGTGAAATTGAGTCCATGATTAAAAAAGATGATACAGAAAATATTTATGATTTTGATTTTAGAAATTTTGACAGTGAAAAAGATTACAGTGGTCATAAAAATGAAATAAGAGACAGAATGAATTGGACTTATCCTAATATAAAAGCTACTGTTCTTCCTTCAAATATATCTATATCAGAGATAAAAAGAAATGCCTATATAAGTGAGTATTCAGAGGACAGTATATTCTCAACAGATGAGGATTTTGAAATTCCTGATTTTAATAAACAAAAAGAGATTTCAAAAAAGGCTAGAGGTACTCTTATTCATACTGTTATGGAGAAAATTGATTTTTCAAAGGATTATACTATTTTGGAAATACAAAATTTTATAGATAGTCTTTTTGATGAAGGTATATTTGATAGTGATGAGGTTAAGGCTGTAAAGAATTATCCTTTTGTAAGATTTTTTAAATCTGAAACGGGAAAGAGAATAAGACAAAGTAATAAGGTGTTTAAAGAAATTCCTTTTACATTAAGTCTTACACCTTTTGAGGTCTTTGGTACAGATGAATACAAGGATATGAATGAAAGTATTATGATACATGGTATTATTGACTGTTATTTCTATGAAGGTGATAGTATTGTTCTTGTAGACTATAAGAGTGATAAAGCTGATGTTGATGAAATTAAAAAGAGATATAAAATACAGCTTAAACTCTATAAAAAAGCTCTTGAGAGAATAACAGGAAAAGTCGTTAAAGACTGTATAATATATTCCTTTGAAAATAATTGTGAGATATATATTTAATAAAAAAAAACAGCCATATTTTTATGGCTGTTTTTTTATTATTAAAATTTTATTAAGATATTTGTTTAATATTGACTTTAATAATATTAAAGTTTATACTTAATATTATTAAAGAAAGAGGTGATATAGTATGAATATTGTACCTGATTGGATGAATAATCTTGAAGATGAGGACATTGTTTTTATTAAAAAATTTATATTGGCTTCAGGTTCTTTAAAGGAGATTGCATCAGAATATAATGTAACATATCCTACTGTTAGACTTAGACTTGATAGACTTATTCAGAAAATAAAAATAAGTGAAGATACAGCTAATGAGCCTTATATAGCTCTTATAAAACGTTTAGCTATAAATGATAAAATTGATTTTGATACTGCAAAAATACTTATATCAGAATATAAAAAGATTAAAGATAAATAGTTTTGGGAAGGGGAGTTGTTTATGGAAACTATAACAAATGCAGGTGGAATGAATACTGCTGCTATAATAATTGCAGTTTATTTGATTATTACGATTTTGACACCTATTATATGTGTTTTGGTTCAGCGTAAATTGATAAAGAAAAAATCAAAAGGAGCTTTGTATTTTCCTATTGGTGTTTTGGCTTGTTCAATAATTTTTGGACTTTATACAATTGTTATTGCAGCAATTCTTTTTATTATGTATTATATTGATGATAAAAATTCAAAATCTAAAATTGATGAAATTGATAAAATGAATAAGCAGGATTTAGAGTGATTTTAAGGAGGCTTTTGCCTCCTTTTTTAATTTGTGGGTAATCTTGACATTAATTATATAGATTGTTATAATTTCATCAAATGAATAAATGTTAATTTAGTATAATTTTTTTATAATAAATCAAAATATTTATAAATTTTATATTTGGAGGGTTTTGTTATGAAGTTAAAAAAATTTACAGCATTGTTTTTAACAGCTTTTTTAACTGTGGGGGCTTTAGCTGGCTGTGGAAACAGTAATAATAATTCTAATAATTCTTCTGAAACTCAAACACAAAACAATGTTACAGAAGAAAATAAAGTTGAAAATAGTGAAAAAACAAATATAAATATTGCTGTTTTAAAAGGTCCTACGGGTATAGGTGCTGTTAAACTTATGGAGGATGACGAAAAGGGCACTTGTGATAATGATTATAACTTTACAATAGTTGCTTCTCCTGATGAGATTAACGCTAAAATTATAAATGGTGAAGTTGATATTGCTGCTGTTCCTACAAATCTTGGAGCTGTTTTATATAATAAGACAGAGGGAGAAGTGGAACTTGCCGCTTTAAATACTTTGGGTGTTTTATATGTTGTTGAAAAGGGAGATACAATTAAATCTATAAATGACCTTTCAGGAAAAAGTATTGTTGCTTCTGGAAAGGGTTCTGTTCCTGAATATGCTATAAACTATATACTTGAGAAAAATGGAATTACTGATGTTAATATAGATTATAAAACTGAACACGCTGAGGCTGTAACTGCTTTAACTTCCGGTGATGCTACAATAGCTCTTATACCTGAACCAAATGTTACTGCTGCTCTTGCTGCTGACCCTGAACTTAGAATTGCTTTAAATATCACTGATGAGTGGAATAAGGTTTCTGACGGTAGTGTTCTTTCTATGGGTGGAATAATTGCAAGAAAAGATTTTATTGATAATAATAAAGAGGCTTTTGATAATTTCCTTGATGAGTATGAGGACTCTATCGAGTTTGTAAATGAAAATAGTGATGAGGCTTCACAGCTTGTTGCTAAATACGGTATTATGCCAAAAGCTGAATTGGCTTTAAAAGCAATTCCAAATTGTAATATAGTTTATATTGATGATGAGGAAATGAAAAATAGTATTGAAGGATTTTATGAGGTTTTATATAGCTATGAGCCTAAATCCGTAGGAGGTAAACTTCCTGATGAAAATTTCTACTATATTTCAGAATAAAAGATTTATAAAGATATCTGTTATATTCATATGGATTTTAATATGGCAGCTTATATATAAAGCTGTGGGAAAGGAGATACTTATAGTATCTCCTTTTGATATGTTTATGAATTTATATGAAAAACTTTTTAAAGCTGATTTTTGGATTACTTGTTTTTATTCTGTATCAAGGATATTAAAAGGATATTTTTTAGGTATATTTTTAGGTGTCATAACGGCTTTTATATCCTATAAAGCTAAATGGTTTTACTATTTTGTGTATCCTTTTTTTAGTGTTATAAAATCAACTCCTGTTGCATCTTTTATAATACTTGCTCTTGTGTGGATAAAAACTGATAATGTGCCTGTGTTTATTGTTTTTATTATGGTAATGCCTATTGTGTGGACTAATATATATGAAGGCTTAATAAAGACAGATAAAGAACTTATTGAGACAGCCTTTATATTTGAGTTTAATATATTTAAAAAATTGAAATACATATATATTCCAAACCTTATACCTTATATTTCTGCAGCTTGTACAGTGTCTGCCGGTTTGGCTTGGAAATCTGGTATTGCAGCGGAGGTTATAAGCTCTCCTAAAATTTCAATAGGCTCTGCTATATATGACAGTAAAGTATATCTTGAAACCTTAGAGCTTTTTACTTGGACTTTTACTGTTATTATAATAAGTATTATTCTTGAAAAAATCATTGTATATTTAATAAAAAAGATTTTTGAAAGGAATTTAAAAAATAATGATAGAACTTAAAAATATATGTAAAAAATATGATGATAAAATTGTAATTTCAAATTTATCATTTCAATTTAAAGAAGGTTTAAAATATTGCTTTTTTGGTCCTTCTGGTATAGGTAAAACTACACTTTTTAGAATACTTATGGGACTTGAAAATATTGATTGTGGTAGCATAATACATAAAAAATGTAGAAAATCAGCTGTTTTTCAAGAGGATAGACTTTTTTTAAATTTTACAGTTGTTGAAAATTTGTTGGCTGTAAATAGTGATAAAAATTTTTGTGTTGATATAATTAAAAAAATGGGACTTTCGGGGGAGGAGAACACTCTTTGTAATAACTTAAGCGGTGGAATGAAAAGGAGAGTGTCTATTGCAAGAGCTTTGGCTTTTGGTGGTGACGAATATTATTTTGATGAACCTTTTAAAGGGCTTGATGAAAATATTAAAAAAGATGTTATAAAAACTGTAAATTGTATTACAGAGGGTAAAACTTGTTTTTTTATAACTCATGATATTAATGAAGCTTTTAATATAGCTGATGTTGTTATAAGTATAGATAAAACCCCTATTGAAAGTATTAATGTATTAGATATGTAAAAGGGGAGAGTTTTGTGAGAAAAAATATGGCTTATATACTTATACTTTTGGCGGCTATTATGTGGGGGACTTTGGGCGTTTTTA
The DNA here is from genome assembly GCF_002161055.1 of Tyzzerella sp. An114. GTDB lineage: Bacteria > Bacillota > Clostridia > Lachnospirales > Anaerotignaceae > Fimicola > Fimicola cottocaccae. The sequence continues at coordinate 101,320 of NZ_NFLT01000006.1, read as the reverse complement.
CAAAAAATCTTACTTCTTTAGGTTTTTCAACAGTGGATTTGCTTTTTGTTAGAGCTGTTGTGACTTTTTTAGTTGCTTTTATAGCTTATTCTATAAAATATAGTAGTGAACTTAAACTTAAAAAAATTTCTGATATAAAGTATTTTATAGGAACAGGAATTTTTAGTTATCTTTTTTTTAATATGTGCTATATGAATGCTATTATTGAAACAAGTATGGGAGTTGCTGCTATACTTTTATATACAGCTCCTGCTATTGTTATGATTATATCTGTAATACTTTTTAATGAGAAAATTACATATAAAAAAATAATAATAGTTGCTATTACCTTTGGGGGCTGTTGTATGGTTACAGGAATAGGTGGAGGAAATTCTGTATCATTAAAAGGTATTATTTTAGGTTTATGTTCAGGTCTTGGATATGCTTTATATTCTATATTTGGAAAGTTTGCTATAAAAAGAGGTTATTCTTCAGCCGTTATAACTACATATACATTTCTTTTTGTTGCAATAGGTATATTGCCTTTTACAGATGTTTTTAGTCTTGTAAATCATATAAATCATGAAGGTGTATGGCTTCAGTTTATATTTTCAAGTATATTAACTGGTGCTTTGCCATATTTTGCTTATACTAAAGGTCTTACTTCTGTTCCTGCAAGTAGTGCTTCTGTCATGGCGTCTTTGGAGCCTGTTGTGGCTTCTATTTTAGGTGTAGTTGTTTTTTCTGAAAGTTTATCTTTTATGAAAATTTGTGGAATATGCCTTGTTATGGCTGGAGTTTTTGCTTCTGCTAAAAATTAAATTTTTACTGTTTTTATGTTGTAAATATAATAAAAACAATATAAAATTATTAGATAAAGTCTATATAAGGAGGAAAAATAATGGCTACTATAAAAGCTTTTAAAGGAATACGACCTGCAAAAGAGTATGCAAAAGATGTGGCAGCACTTCCATATGATGTTGTAAACAGTGATGAGGCAAGGGAAATGGTTAAGGGGAAACCATATTCATTCCTTCATGTCGATAAGGCTGAAATTGATTTGGATAAAAATATTGATATATATGATGATGCCGTTTATGAAAAAGCTAAAGAAAATCTTTATGGTATGATTGATAAGGGAATACTTGTTAAAGATGACGAGGATTGTTTATACATATATGAGCTTGTCATGGACGGAAGAAAACAGACAGGTTTAGTTGTTTGTACTTCAATAGATGAGTATATTGACGGTACAATAAAGAAACATGAGCTTACAAGAGAGGATAAGGAACAGGACAGAATTCGCCACGTTGACACTTTAAATGCCAATACAGGTCCTATATTCCTTGCATATAAAGATAGCTATGATATTGATACTGTTATTGAAAATTGGAAAAATACTCACCCTTGTCAGTATGATTTTGTTACTGATGAAGGTACAGCCCAGAGAGTTTGGGTTATAAATAACAGTGATGTTATAGAAAATCTTGTAAAACTTTTCGGTGATGTTAAAAATTTATATATTGCAGATGGTCATCACAGAAATGCTTCTGCTGTAAAAGTGGGACTTAAGAGAAGAAAAGAAAATCCTAATTATACAGGAAAAGAAGAATTTAATTATTATCTTTCTGTTTTATTCCCAGATAGTCAACTTAGAATTCTTGATTATAACAGACTTATAAAGGATTTTAACGGTTTATCAAAAGACGAATTTATTGATAAACTTTCAGAAAAATTTGAAATTATGCCTTTTGATGGTGTATATAAACCTTCAAGAAAACATACTTTTGGTTTTTATACAGATAAAAAATGGTATAGTATGAAGGCTAAACCTGAAATTATAAGTGGTGATGTTATAGAAAGTCTTGATGTTTCTATACTTCAAAATAATGTGCTTGTACCTTTACTTGGCATTGATGATATAAGAACAAATAAAAGAATTGATTTTGTAGGGGGAATAAGAGGTCTTTCTGAGCTTGAAAGACGTGTTGACAGTGGTGAAATGGTTGCCGCTTTCGCTATGTATCCAACTTCAATGGAAGAACTTATGGCTGTGGCTGATGAAAATAAAATTATGCCTCCAAAATCAACATGGTTTGAGCCTAAACTTCAAAGTGGTCTTTTTATACATTCTTTAGATTAAATAAAAAAAGTGCATTTACAATTTAATTGTAGTGCACTTTTATTTTTTAGTATCCATATATAATACTGTCGATGTCTTCAATAATATTTTTAATCTCATTGTTAATCCTTATTCTATCATCATAATTATCTTTCCATATATAGTAGGCTTTCATTCCGAGTCCTGGCTTTGTTGCGTTATTCCAATCCCATTTTACAAGGTCTAAAAGCTCATAGGAGTATTCACTGCCGCTTTTTATGCACATTTCAACATTTCTATTCATACGTTTTAGTATATTATAAAAGTCTGGAGTATTTCCTGTAATATTTACATCTATTACCTTAATAAATCTTTTTACAAGGCTTTCTAGTTCAAAAAATTCATATTCTTCAATATATTTCATAGTTTTACTCCTTTCTTTAAAATCAAAACCATAGTTCCAATTCTATGGAACTATGGCTTTTTTTATTAAAGTATACTACCTATTGTAATAAATAATGGTGCGAACACAAGAGAAACCACTGTCATAAGTTTTATGAGAATGTTTATTGAAGGACCTGATGTGTCTTTGAAAGGGTCACCTACTGTGTCGCCAACAACTGCTGCTTTGTGAGCTTCACTTCCTTTTCCACCATGATTTCCTTCCTCAATATATTTCTTTGCGTTATCCCATGCACCACCAGAGTTTGACATGAATATTGCTATAAGTACTCCTGTTACAAGAGAACCGGCAAGAAGTCCGCCGAGGGCACTTGTTCCAAGAAGTATTCCCACAACAAGAGGAGATATAACAGCCATAATTCCCGGTACAAGCATTTCTTTTAATGCTGCTGTTGTTGATATGGCAACACAACTTTTATAATCTGGTTTTGCTGTGCCTTCCATAATTCCCGGTATTGTTCTAAACTGGCGTCTTACTTCTTCTATCATCTGAAAAGCTGCTTTTCCAACTGACTGCATTGTAAATGCTGAGAAAAGAAATGGTAACATTCCACCTATGAAAAGACCTATTATTACTCTATAATTTAAAATGTCTATTGATGTAAGCTGTACAGCTTGAGCGTATGAAACAAAAAGAGCAAGGGCTGTTAATGCTGCTGAACCTATTGCAAAGCCTTTTCCTATGGCTGCTGTTGTGTTTCCAACTGCGTCAAGTTTATCTGTTATTTCTCTTACAGAATGGTCAAGACCGCTCATCTCTGCTATACCACCGGCGTTATCAGCTATTGGACCATAAGCGTCAACAGCTACTGTTATTCCTGTTGTTGATAACATTCCCACAGCTGCAAGGGCTATACCATAAAGACCTGCAAAAAAATATGCAACAAATATTCCTACACATATAAGTATTACTGGAAAGGCTGTTGACTCCATTCCAACTGCAAGACCACTTATTATTGTTGTTGCTGGTCCTGTCTCTGACTGTTCGGCTATTTTCTTTACTGATTTGTAATCTCCTGATGTGTAAATTTCTGTTATTATTCCTATTATTATACCTACAATTAATCCTGCTATAATTGCTATTGCATAATTAAATGTACCAAAAAACATATTGCTCAATATTAGAGATAATATAACTACAATTATACTTGCTACATATGTACCTGTCTTTAATGCTTTGTGTGGATTTGATTTTTCATCTCCTCTTACAAAGAATGTTCCTATTATTGCAGACATTATTCCAACAGCTGAAAGAATAAGAGGGAAAACCGCTCCGGCAAGAGTAAATTTTGAACCTGCAACACCTATTACTCCTAAAGTTATGGCTGAAACTATTGAACCTACATATGACTCAAAAAGGTCAGCTCCCATTCCAGCAACATCTCCAACATTGTCTCCAACGTTGTCAGCTATAACAGCCGGGTTTCTTGGGTCGTCCTCTGGTATTCCCGCCTCAACTTTTCCAACAAGGTCTGCTCCAACGTCTGCCGCTTTTGTATATATACCTCCGCCAACACGTCCGAAAAGTGCTATTGATGAGGCTCCAAGGCTGAAACCTGAAAGAACATTAACATTATTTGTTATGATATATACAGCACTTACTCCTAAAAGTCCTAAGCCTACAACAGACATTCCCATTACAGCACCGCCAGAAAATGCTATTGACAAAGCTTTGTTCATTCCACTTGTTCTAGCTGCATTTGCTGTTCTTACATTAGCTTTTGTTGCAACATTCATACCAAAATACCCAGCCAAAGTAGAGAATATAGCACCTACAATAAAACATACAGCTGTTATAACATTGATACCTATTGCTATAAGTATAAATAAAACAATGGCAAATATAATAAGTATCTTATATTCTGCTGTGAGAAATGCATTTGCCCCTTCGCGTATTGACCATGCTATTTCTTTCATTCTGTCTGTTCCTTCGTCCATTTTTCCTACCTTTGAGGCTAGTACAAAGGCGAAAAGTAGGGCGATAATACCCATTACAGGTGCAACATAAATCATACTTTCCATATTGTCATCATTCCTTTCAATTTGTATTTAATATATTTATGAAAACAGAAAACTGTATACATAAATAATTATGATTTAATTATAAACTATATTTCTAATAATACCCAGTAACAACATTAACTAAAATATTATGTTTATTTTATTAACTTATATGAAGTAAAAATATACAATAAATAACTTAGTATGCTAACTAAAATTAATATAAAGTTTATTAAAATAATGTCTTAAAAATGATATATTTTATATAAAAATAAAAAAGACCATATTTTAAATATGGTCTTTTAATAAATTTATTTAATTATAAGCTTTTCATTAAGTTTATCATTTCTATTGCAGATACTGCACAGTCAAAGCCTTTGTTTCCAGCTTTTGTTCCTGCTCTCTCAATTGCCTGTTCTATTGTATCTGTTGTTAAAACTCCGAAAAGTACAGGTATTTCTGTCTCAAGACTTACAGAGGCAATTCCTTTTGAAACCTCTGCACATACATAATCATAGTGGCTTGTAGCTCCTCTTATAACTGCCCCAAGACATATTACAGCGTCATATTTTCCTGATTTTGCCATTTTCTTTGCTGTTACAGGAATTTCAAAAGCTCCCGGAACCCATGCAACTGTTATGTCATCATCTTCAACTCCATGTCTCTTTAAACCGTCAACAGCTCCTGAAAGAAGTTTTCCACCTATGAACTCATTAAATCTTCCTACTATTATTCCTATCTTTGGATTTTGTGCTATAAGTTTTCCTTCTATTATATTCATTTTAAAATACCTCCTATGTATTAATATTTTTATTTTTAAAATTTTTTATTGGAATGTTTCAAGAATATGTCCCATTTTATGTTTTTTTGTTTCCATGTAAAATTCACATTCTGGTTTATGTACTGTTTCAATTGGAACTCTTTCTGTTATTTCAAGACCGTATACTTCAAGGTCATATATTTTTTGTGGATTGTTTGTTAAAAGACGAATTTGATTTACTCCTAAGTCTTTTAAAATTTGTGCTCCAACTGTATAATCTCTTAAATCAGGTGGGAAACCTAAAGCAACATTTGCTTCTACTGTGTCCATACCCATATCCTGAAGGGCATAGGCTTTGAGTTTATTTATAAGTCCTATTCCTCGTCCTTCCTGTCTTAAATATACTAAAATTCCTCGTCCTTCTTTTGCTATACTTCTCATAGCTGCGTCGTACTGGTCGCCACAGTCACATTTTGCAGAGCCTAAAGCATCACCTGTCAAACATTCTGAATGTACTCTTGTTAATACTGGACCGCCTTTTGATACATCTCCCATTACAAGGGCAATGTGATGTTCTCCGTTTCTTTTGTTCTGATAGCCATAAATTTTGAATTTTCCATATTTTGTTGGAAGATTTGCTTCAACAACTCTTTCCATTATTTTTTCACGTTTTCTTCTGTAATTTTGAAGGTCTTTTATTGTTATAAATTTAAGATTATGTTCTTTTGCAAATTCTATAAGCTCTGTTTTTCTCATCATTGTTCCATCATCTGCCATAATCTCACAGCAAACGCCTATCTCTTTAAGTCCGGCTAATTTCATAAGGTCAACTGTGCCTTCTGTGTGTCCGTCTCTCTCTAAAACTCCATTAGGTTTTGCTATAAGTGGAAACATATGTCCCGGTTTTCTGAAATCTTCAGGTTTTGCACTATCTTCTGTGGCTTTCATTATTGTTAAAGACCTTTCATAGGCTGATATTCCTGTTGTTGTGTCAACATGGTCTATTGAAACTGTGAAGGCTGTTTCGTGATTGTCTGTATTCTTTGCAACCATTGGATAAAGTCCAAGTCTGTCAGCTTCTTTTTCGCTTAAAGGCATACATATTAAACCTTTTGCATATTTTGCCATAAAGTTTATATTTTCTCCTGTGGCAAATTCTCCTGCACATATAAGGTCACCTTCGTTTTCTCTGTCTGGGTCATCTGTGCAAAGTATCATTTTTCCTGCTTTTAAATCTTCAAGGGCTTCTTCAACTGTATTAAATTCAAACATATTTAACATCTCCTTAAAATCCACATTTTTGTAAAAAATCCATGCTTATTGATGAACTTGTTTTTTCTTCTTTTTCTTTGTTAAAACCTAAAAGTTTTTCAACATACTTTGAAATAACATCATTTTCAAGATTAACCATATCACCAACTTTTTTTGAGAGTAGGGTGGTTTCTTCTCCTGTATGAGGTATCAATGAAACTTTAAAACAATTATTGTCAACATAGGCAACTGTAAGACTTATACCGTCTATGGCAATTGAACCTTTTTCGACTATGTATTTTAATATTGAACTGTCTGCTGAGATTGTTACCCAAACAGCATTTTTTTCTGCCTTGAAACTTTCTATTTTCCCTCTGCCGTCAATATGACCGCTTACTATATGTCCTCCAAATCTTCCATTGGCTTTCATGGCTCGCTCAAGGTTTACTTTACTTCCTGTTGAAAGCATACCTAAATTTGTTCTTCTCATTGTCTCTGCCATGACATCTGCTGTAAAACTTTTTTTTGTAGTTTTTTCAAAACTTGTCACTGTTAAACATACTCCGTTTACAGCTATACTATCACCTATGTTCATATCTTCAATTATTTTGTTGCACTTTATTCCTATTTTTCCGCACTCTCCATCAATTACTTTTAGAACAGTGCCGATTTCTTCAACTATTCCTGTAAACAAATATGTCACCTCTTACTGTTTCTTTTTGACGTAACCTGTAATTACAGTATCATTAAAAATATTTTTAACTGTTATATCTGAAAGCTCAACTGCATCTGAAATATGTTCTATACCTTTTCCCATAACAGATGTTTTTGCTTCCTTTCCACCTAATATTTTTGGAGCTATAACAGTTATAACTTTATCAACAATACCTTCTTTTAAAGCTGAAAAATTAAGTTCTCCACCACCTTCAATTAATATACTGTCAATTCCCATATTACCAAGTATTTTCATAAGCTCTTTAAGGTCAACTTGGTTTTTTCCGACTTTTATAATTTCAATTCCTTTTTCTTCAAATCTTCGGCATTTTTCAGAGTCCGCTTTCTCTGAAACGGCTATAATACATCTTCCTGTTGATATATCAAGAACATTTGAATTTTCAGGTGTTCTCAATGTGCTGTCTGTTATTATTCTTATAGGGTTTCTTCCACCTTCAATTCTTGATGTCAATTTTGGATTGTCGGCTATAACTGTATTTACACCTACCATTATTCCGGAAAGACTGTTTCTAAGTTTATGTACATATTCTCTTGATTTTTCATTTGTTATCCATTGAGATTCTCCCGTTACTGTTGCTATTTTTCCATCAAGAGTTACTCCTGTTTTCATTACTACAAAGGGGAGTTTGGTTTCTATATATTTTAAAAATACTTCGTTTAACTTTATACACTCTTGTTCACATATTCCACAAAAAACGTGTATTCCTGCATCTTCTAATATTTTTATACCTTTACCAGCTACTAGAGGGTTTGGGTCTTTTGTGCCTATAAATACACTGTTGAATTTATGTTTTACAAGAGCAAGAGCACAGGGTGGAGTTTTGCCGTAATGGGAACAAGGTTCTAATGTTACATATATGTCAGCTCCCTCAACACTTTCTGTTGCATTGTTTATTGCATCTATTTCTGCATGAGGTCCACCGAAATATCTGTGAAAACCTTCACCTATTATTTTTCCGTTTTTTACTATTACAGCTCCAACAAGAGGATTTGGATTTACTTTTCCTTCTCCCATTTTTGCAAGTTCTATGGCTCTTTTCATGTATTCCATATATAAAACACCCCCAAAATAAAACAATAAAAGCCATGAGAAAAAATCTCAGGGCTTACAAAAAATACCTTATAATAAGGTTGTATGTCTATTTATCTATTTTAGATTTTATACAAATAAAAATAAAAAAGCCTGAGAAAACATTTTCTCAGGGCAAAATTTTAACAAAAATAAATGTATATAAAATAAATAAAAAATAAAATTATACATACAAAAAAGTTGCTATCTTCTTCTATCCAGACTTTAACTGTTGGTTTTGGAATTGCACCAAATCATGCAAAAATGCTCGCGGACTTTACCGCCAATCGGGAATTACACCCTGCCCTGAAGATTATCCGTTATTTAATTACAAGTACATTATAGTACTATTTTTAACTTTGTCAATGGTTTTTTACAAAAACTTTAACATATAAATTTATTTTTATAATTTATTTTTGTGCATAAATACTCTAAAATCCTTTTAAATTAAAGGTTTTTGTTGACAATAAAAAAACAGGCATAAGCCTGTTTTTTTAAAATATTATTTTGAAAGTTTTTCTATACCAACAGCAATTCTTCTTAATGTCTCTTCTTTTCCAAGAATGTCTGCAAGTTCTATTGCTCCACCTGGAGATGTAGGCTCACCGGAAAGAGCTGTTCTTACTGGCCATAAAAGCTGTCCGTTTTTCATTCCAAGTTCAGCAACAAGAGCTAAAAGTTTATCGTGTATTGTTTCTTCGTTCCAAGTGTCAATACCTTCAATTACAGGTACAGCAGCTTTAAGAGCTGTAAGTGCAATTTCTTCTGTTGTTTTCATCTTTTTGTGAATATAAAGCTCTGTTCCATACTCTGGAAGTGTGTCAAAGAAATCCACAAGACGTGGAATATCGTTTAATGTCTCAAGTCTTTTCTGTAAGAGTGCAGCAATTTTTCTAAGGTCTAATGTTTTTGTTTTAACTGCTTCTTCAAGACGTGGTTTTACTAATTCAAAGTATTTTTCAAATTCCATGTTTTTAATGTATTCACCATTCATCCATGTGAGTTTCTTTATATCAAATATTGATGGTGATTTGCTTAAACCTGAAATTGTGAATTTTTCTATAAGTTCATCAAGTGAGAATATTTCCTGATTGTCTGATGGACTCCAACCAAGAAGAGCAATATAGTTTACTATTGCTTCTACAAGGAAACCTTCTCTTACAAGGTCTTCAAAAGATTTATCTCCATGACGTTTTGAAAGTTTGTTGTGAGCATCTCTCATTACTGGTGGAAGATGAACGTATTCTGGAGCTGTCCAACCAAAAGCATCATATAAAAGATTGTATTTTGGTGTTGATGAGAGATATTCGCTTCCTCTTACAACGTGTGTGATTTCCATAAGATGGTCATCAACGACATTTGCAAAGTTGTATGTTGGGAAACCGTCAGCTTTTATAAGTATCTGGTCATCAAGTTCAGAGTTATCAACTGTTATGTCTCCATATACAACATCGTGGAATGTTGTTGTACCTTCATTAGGCATTTTCTGACGAATAACGTAAGGCATACCTGCATCAAGGTTTTTCTGTATTTCTTCTTTTGAAAGTGAAAGACAGTGACGGTCATATTTTGCGAAAGCGTCACCTTCTTTGTTGCTTACTTTGAGACTTTCAAGTCTTTCTTTTGTACAGAAACAGTAGTATGCTTCACCTTTTTCTACAAGCTGGAGAGCATACTGAAGATACATTCCCATTCTTTCACTCTGAATATATGGACCATAATTTCCGCCGATGTCTGGACCTTCATCATGTTTAAGTCCTGTCATTTTAAGTGTATTGTAAATTATTTCAGTAGCACCTTCAACATAACGTTCCTGGTCTGTATCCTCTATTCTAAGTATAAACTTACCGCCCTGTGATTTTGCAATAAGAAACTCATAAAGTGCTGTTCTTAAATTTCCGATATGCATATAACCTGTTGGGCTTGGTGCAAATCTAGTTCTTATTTCCATTAAATTTCGTCCTTTCATTAGATATTAAACGTAATTTTCAATAAATATAATATACTTTTATCGTTAATCTGTAAAGGTCTTTACGTGTCACTATTTAAGATATTTTTAATAATACTATTTGAAGTTCTTAAGAATGTAGATGTTATAATATATATAGCTATAATTGAAAGGGGCGTATTCTTATGGAGAGTGAATTTGAATTAAAAAGAAGGAGAAATGAAATAAATAAATCTAATCCATTTAAAATTATAATAGTACTTATTTTGATTATATTATGTATTGTGTTTTTGATTGGGAAATTTGGTATTAATGTTATTGATAATTTAAGTAGAGACCCTAATAGAATAGATGTTATTGTTAAAGATGAAATTGTTCCCGATGAACTTTCTATATACATTGTTGATAATGAAAAATATTTCTCTGTTGATTTTTTAAAAGAATATATTGATGATACTGTCTTTCCTGAAGCTGATGATAATACTTTGACTATAACTAATGAAAATAGTGTTATAAGACTTAGCACTGATGAACTTACATATTATGTGAATAGTGAACCTTTATCTCTTGAAATGCCTATAATCACAAAAGATGAAGTTATGCTTATTCCTTGTAATCTTACAGCTTCACTTTATAATCTTAATATAGAGTATATTGATGATGAAAAAACTGCTGTAATAGACTTTTATGGAGAAGAAATTTCAACTTCTGTATTACAGAAAAATGTTAAAATGTATTCTGAACCGGATATAAAAAGTCATACTGTAACGAGGGTTAAAAAGGGTAGTGAGATAACTATTTTTGGTAATGAAAATGGTTTTTATAAAGTTAGGTTTAATGAGTATGTCGGATATATTGAGGAAAAATATATTACTGATATTGTTAAAACTAATTTTGTAAATAATGAAGAAAATTATGTATCTTTGGGATTTACTCCTGAAAATGGTAAAATAACAATGGTTTGGGACCAAGTTTTTAATGTATCTCAAAATAAAAATGATAGTAAATTTACAGCAATAGAAAATCTTGATGTTATATCTCCAACGTGGTTTGCTATTTCTGATAATGAAGGTAATGTTTCTAATATTGCTGATAAAAGTTATGTTGATTGGGCACATTCTCAAGGTTATCAAGTTTGGGGTCTTTTATCAAACAGTTTTGACCCTGATATAACTCATAATACTTTGAGTAGCCCTGAAATAAGAGAGAAAATTATTAAACAGGTTCTTGCTTATGCTGAACTTTATGAGCTTGACGGAATAAATATAGATTTTGAAACTATAAGAAGTGATGACGGAGAATATTTTGTTCAGTTTGTAAGAGAGATAACACCTTATTTAAAAGCTCAAGGCTTGACTGTAAGTGTAGACCTTTCAAGACCTGAAGGTTGGAATTATTATTATGGCATGGAGGAGATAGGAGAGACTGTGGATTATGTTGTTCTTATGGCTTATGATGAGCATTGGGGAACTAGTCCTGAAAGTGGTTCTGTTGCCTCTATGGGTTGGACAGAAGAAAGTATAACTTCTACTCTTGATATGGTTTCACCTGAAAAAGTTATTCTTGGCATACCTTTTTATACAAGATTATGGGAAGAAAAAAATGTTGATGGAAATTTAACTGTTTCTTCTTCATCATTGGGAATGCAGGCTGCTTTAAATTATATAAATGAAAATAATATGGAAATAGTATATGATGAGGAGAGTGGTCAAAATTATTCATCTATTGAAAAAGATGGAACTACCTATAAAATTTGGCTTGAAGATGAACTTTCATTGAGAAAAAGAATGGAGCTTGTTGAAAAATATAATCTTGCAGGTTGTGCCGGTTGGAAAAGACATCTTGAAACGGATAATACTTGGAGTATTATAAATAGTTATATGAAAAATTAATTTAAAAAATAAAAAAGGCATCTTTTAAAGATGCCTTTTGTTTATTATTATTGGAAATATAACATGAATGTATTAGTACTCTCGTTTATATTGAGAATTACTACACTCCAATCATGGAGACCATATATCTTTCCACTGTATCTGTCAATAAGAAAACCTTCATTACAATCTTTCAATATATTTATAATATAGTATTTTCCAAGAGTTCCTTTGTATTCTATATTTATACTCTTAATATAATTTTGTATAGTGTCTTTTGAGAGATTATCAGGAAAATCTATTTTATACATTTCCTCAATTCGGTCTCTCATGTCTTTATTTACATATAAATCATTGTATACCATTGTTTTTACTGTTTCCACAGCGTCAGTTATTGTTATAGTAGGCTCATCTTTTATTTTTGAGTCTATTGATATTATACTAAATTTATCATAAAGTCCTGTTGATGCAAAAAATGAAAGTTCTAAACCTGTCTCGTCACATATTGTTCTTACAGGAATATATTGAACATGGTTTTTTATAAATGGAGCTGTTGGAGCTTCTTTTCTAATTCCGTCAGATAAATACTGAGTACTTCCAACTGTAAATATATATTTATGTCCGTCTTTTTCTATTATTATTATTGTATTATCAATTCTTACAGTAAATCCAAACTGTTCAGATAATAGATTTACAGGTATAAGAGTATAGTTTAATGTTATGTCGTAGGCTGACTTATACTGTGGTTTAAATTCACCGTTTACCATTACAAGCGGTTCTACTAAACTTGAATATATATATTTTTCTTGTGTTAATGTGTCTGGGTTTGTCTTTTCAACTTCTATAATATCATTAACATTTGTTATTGATATTTGAGGATTTGGCTGTGTATATGCAAAAGCTGTCTGTGGAAAAATTAAAATAAGTGATATTAAAAGTGCAGAATTTTTTTTGAAACTATTTAACATAATAAACACCCCCACTTAATTTTATACTTTTAACTATATTTTTATTATAATATTTTTTTGGTATATTATCTATTATTATTAAACATAAGAGGTGATTTTTATTAAAAATATGATAAAATAAATAGAAATAATTGTCAGTTTTCAACGATGGTATCTCTTTGAATTTTATAATTTTGAAGGTATTTTTTGAAGCTATTGATTTTTATATGTGTGTTGTTGTACCATTTAATATATGGAAAAATCATGCTAAAAATATAATTATAATTTTTCTGGAAATTTTAATGTTTGTACATAATTTTGAAAAGAGGGAAGTGCTTATGAAAAATTTTAAATATATACTTTTTGACCTTGACGGAACTTTAATTGATTCGGCTTTAGGTGTCAAAAATTCTTTTAAATATGCTCTTGAAAAAATGAATATAGATATACCTTCTGATGAAGTTTTAACTACTTTTGTAGGTCCTCCTCTTGAAGCTAGCTTTAAGTTTGTTGGTGTTGCTGATGAAAATATAAAAAAGGCTATTGAATTTTACAGAGAAAATTATACTCCTAGAGGAATGTATGAGGGTGAAACTTTTGAGGGAATTGAATATGTTCTTAAAAAACTTAAAGAGGCTGGAAAAACTCTTATTGTAACAACATCAAAAGTTGAATATCTTGCTGTTAAAGTCCTTGAATATAATAAAATAGCAAATTATTTTGATTATATATGCGGAAGTGATGTTGAAGGAAAACGAAATACAAAAGCTAAAGTAATTGAGTATGCTTTTGAGAGAGCTTATATAAAAAATAGAGATGATGCTGTGATAGTAGGGGATACAAAGTATGATATACAGGGAGCAAAGGAGGCAGGAATAAAATCATTAGGCGTTTTTTATGGTTATGGACAAAATTCCGACATTGAAAATGCAGATTATACCGCTGTTAATTCGTATAATATTTTAGATGTATTATTATAAGGAGGCGGTTCTTATGATGTTCGGAGATAGACTTAAAACAAATCTTGATACGGATTTTTTGAAAATTATTGCAGTTATAAGTATGTTTATAGACCATATTGGAGCAGTGTTTTTTCCTCAATATCCTGTTTTTAGATGGATTGGAAGATTGGCTTTTCCGCTGTTTTGTTATTGTATGACTGTCGGTGTGTTATACACTCACGATATTAAAAATTATTTGGCTAGAATTGGTCTTTTTGCTATTATATCACAGCCTTTTTATGTTTTAGCTTTTAATTATAATGATTTTTTAGGTAATATTTTTAACTTTAATATATTTTTTACACTTTTTATAAGTCTTTTGGGTATTTGGTCTTTTAAAGAGCGAAAAATTATATTTTTTATAATATCAATAATACTTTTGTTATTTTTTAATTTTGATTATGGCATTACAGGTCTTGTTCTTATGATTGTATTCTATGTTTTTAGGAACAAGCCTTTCATAGGTATGATATTATATATTTTATGCTATATAAGTGCTATATTTACAGGTTCTTTGGACAACCCTTTAAGCTTATGTATAGGAGATTTTTGTATAGGATTTGAGATATTTGCTATATTGTGTGTACCTTTAATATATATAAAAATGAATACAGATATAAAAATACCTAAAATGTTCTTTTATGTTTTCTATCCCGCACATCTTTTGTTTATTTTTGTTATAAGAATAATATTTAGAATATAATAAAAACCTCGGATATATCCGAGGTTTTTTGTTTATTAAAGATTTTCTAAATATTTTTTGTTTTCTTCAACAAGTTTTGACATATATTCTTTTGAAGGACCACCTACTACATTTCTTGCCTCAACACATTTCTGTACTTTTATTGCATCATAAACACTTTCATTGAATACAGGTGATATTTTTCTGTATTCTTCTATTGAAAGGTCATCAAGATTTGTATTGTTGTTTATACAGTAGAGTACAAGCTGTCCTATTATTGCATGAGCATCACGGAATGGAACTCCATTTTTAACAAGCCAGTCTGCTGCATCTGTTGCATTTGTAAATCCGCCTTTTGTTGCATGGAGCATATTGTCTTTGTTTACTGTCATTGTGTCTATCATTGCTGTAAATACAGGAAGACACATTTTTAATGTATCTATGGCAGCAAATACGCCTTCTTTATCCTCTTGCATATCTTTGTTGTATGCTAAAGGAAGTCCTTTCATTGTTGTTAAAAGTCCCATAAGATAGCCGTATACACGTCCTGTTTTTCCTCTTATAAGCTCTGCCATGTCAGGATTTTTTTTCTGTGGCATTATGCTTGAGCCTGTTGAATAGCTGTCATCAAGCTCTATAAACTTAAATTCGTGACTGCTCCAAAGTATTATTTCTTCACAGAAACGGCTTAAATGCATCATTATTATTGAAAGAGCTGATAAAAGCTCTATACAGAAATCTCTGTCGCTTACTCCGTCCATACTGTTTAATGTTACACTGTCAAATCCAAGAGCTTCCATTACATTGTATCTATCAAGATTGTATGTTGTTGTAGCAAGTGCTCCTGAACCTAAAGGAAGTACATTTGTACGTTTATATGTGTCAGAAAGTCTGTCATAGTCACGTTTGAACATTTCTATATATGCTGTAACATGATGTGCTAATGTTACAGGCTGTGCTCTCTGTAAATGAGTGTAGCCTGGCATTATTGTATCAAGGTTTTTTTCTGCTGTATTGTTAAGTACAGTCATAAGTTCTTTTAAAAGACCTTGTATATTTACAATTTCTTTTTTAACATACATACGAATGTCCAAAGCTACTTGGTCATTACGGCTTCTTCCTGTGTGAAGTTTCTTTCCAACATCTCCAATACGACTTATAAGTATTGTCTCTATGTTCATGTGGATGTCTTCGGCTTTTTCGTCAAATTCAACTTTGCCTTCTTCTATATCAGAAAGTATTTCTTTTAATGTTTTCTGTATTAATTTTGCGTCATCTTCAGGAATTATACCCTGTTTCCCTAACATTCCCGCATGGGCAATACTTCCTTCAATGTCCTCTTTGTACATTCTCTGGTCAAAGGATATTGAAGAATGAAAATGGTCTACAAAACTGTCTGTTGATTTTGTAAATCTTCCACCCCAAAGTTTCATTATATTTTCCTCCCTATACAAATTAGGACTGCATCGGAATTTCCTTTGCAGTCCGTTTTTTAATAGTTATTAATAATTATTTGTTTTCGTTTGCCTGTTTCATCATAGCACGAACTTTTAATGGAAGACCAAAGAGATTAATAAATCCGTCTGCGTCTTTGTGGTTGTAAAGTTCGCCTGTTGTGAAGCTTGCTATTGACTCATTGTATAATGAGTATGGGCTTTCTGAACCTGCTGGTATAATGTTTCCTTTGTAAAGTTTTAATTTAACTTTACCTGTAACTGTTTCGTTTACACTGTCAAAGTATGCTGATAATGCTTCACGAAGTGGTGTGTACCATTCTCCACTGTATACAAGCTCTGTAAATTTGTTGCTTGCAATTTCGTTAAAGCTCTGTGTCTGTTTGTCAAGGCAGAGATATTCAAGCTCTCTGTGTGCATAGTAGAGTATTGAACCGCCTGGTGTTTCATATACACCACGAGATTTCATACCAACAACACGGTTTTCACAGATATCCTGTATACCTACACCGTTTTCTCCACCTACTTTGTTAAGGTATGTGAGAAGTTCAACTGGTCCCATTTCTTTTCCGTCAACTTTTACAGGGAGACCTTTTTCAAACTCTAATTCAACATATGTTGGTTTGTCAGGAGCTTTTTCAGGTGATACACCAAGCTGTAAAAGATGTTCGTAGTTTGGCTCGTTTGCTGGGTCTTCAAGTTCAAGACCTTCATGGCTTAAGTGCCAGATGTTACGGTCACGGCTGTAGCTGTCACCTTTTTTAACTGGTGCTTCAATTCCTCTTGCTTCAAGATATGCAACTTCTGCTTCACGGCTGTCCATTTTCCATGTATCAAGTCTCCAAGGAGCTATGATTTTAAGGTCTGGAGCTAATGCTTTTATTGTAAGTTCAAAACGAACCTGGTCATTTCCTTTTCCTGTTGCACCATGGCATATTGCTGTTGCTCCTTCTTTACGAGCTATCTCAACAAGACGTTTTGCAATTATTGGTCTTGCCATTGATGTTCCTAAAAGGTATTTACCTTCGTATACAGCGTTTGCTTTAACACAAGGATAAATTGCATCTGTTATAAATTCTTCTGTAAGGTCTTCAATGTAAAGTTTGCTTGCACCTGTTTTTAATGCTCTTTCTTCAAGACCTTCTGTTTCATTTCCCTGTCCTACATTACCACATACTGCAATAACTTCTGCATCGTTGTAGTTTTCTTTTAACCATGGAATAATAACTGTTGTATCAAGTCCGCCTGAGTAGGCAAGTACGATTTTTTCTTTCATATCTATTTCCCCCTAAAATTCTCATTGACAAATAATAACAATAGTATTAAAACTAATATATATTTTTAGTTAAATTTTGTCTTTTTCGTTTATGTGAATTATTATACACCTTTTTTTACATATTTCAATAACTTTTTAAAAATAATTGCATATTATTTAAAATTTGTGTATAATTATTAAATAAATATGAATATATAAATATGAATTGGGGGAAATAACCATGATAAAGGCTGGAGTTGTAGGTGCTACTGGATATGCAGGAAGTGAACTTTTAAGAATACTTATGCAGCACCCACAGGTTGAAGTTAAAACTCTTACAGCTAAGAGTTATGTTGGACAGAAATATAATGAAATTTATGAAAATTACAGAGATATAAATGAAAGTGTCTGTGAGGAGATGGACATTTATAAATTAGCTGAGGAATGTGATGTAATATTTATGGCACTTCCTCACGGTGTTGCTGCTAAAGTTGTTGATGAAGAAATTCTTTCTAAAACAAAGGTTATTGACTTTGGTGCTGACTTCCGTATTAAAGACGCTGATGTTTATGAAAAATGGTATGGTGTTGAACATACGGGTAGAGAACTTCTTAAAAAAGCTGTATATGGTCTTTGTGAAGTTAATAGGGAAGATATTAAGAATGCTAGTCTTATTGCAAATCCTGGTTGCTATACAACTTGTTCAATACTCTCTTTAAGACCTCTTTTAGCTGAAGGTATTATAGAGGAAGACAGTATTATAATTGACGCAAAATCTGGTGTTACAGGTGCAGGACGAGGACTTAATACAACAAGTCTTTACTGTGAAGTTAATGAGACAATAAAGGCTTATAAAATAGCTTCTCACAGACATACTCCTGAAATTGAGGAACAGCTTGGATATGCTTGTGGAAAAAATATTAATCTTATATTTACTCCACATCTTACTCCTATGAATAGAGGTATTCTTGCTACTTGCTATGCAAAATTAAAAGGAAATTATACTTATGATGATATTAAAAAAATATATGAAAAATATTATGGAAATGAATATTTCATAAGACTTACAAAAGAAGGAGTTCTCCCGGAAACAAGATGGGTTAAAGGTTCTAACTTCCTTGATATAGGATTTAAGATTGACGAGAGAACAGGAAGAATTATTGTTATCGGTGCTATTGATAACCTTGTGAAAGGTGCTGCCGGACAGGCTGTTCAAAATATGAATATACTTTTTGGACTTCCTGAAAATACAGGTCTTCAGCTTGTTCCTGTTTTCCCTGCATAATTTAAGGAGGACAGTTTATATATGAATATTGTTGATGGAGGAATAACAGCACCGAGAGGGTTTAAGGCTACTGGAAGTCATATAGGTATAAAACGTATTAAAAAAGATATATCTCTTGTTACAACAGATACTCCTGCTGTTTGTGCCGGTTGTTTTACACAGAATATTGTAAAAGCTGCCCATATAATATGGGATGAAAATATAGTTAAAAGTGGAAAAAAAGTTAAAGGTATTATAACTGTAAGTGGTAATGCTAATGCCTGCACTGGTGAACAGGGTATCCGTGATAATGAGAAAATGGCTGAAATTTTCGCTTCTGAAATTGGTGCTGACAAAGACGAAATTATCACAGCAGCCACAGGAATTATAGGTCTTGAAATGCCTATGGATACAATTTCAAAGGGTATTAAAGAGACTGTTCCTTTTTTATCAAGAAGTCGTGATGATGCTAAAAAAGCTGCTGGAGGAATTATTACAACTGATACATTCCTTAAAGAAATAGCTGTTGAACTTAATATTTGTGGAAAAACTGTAAGAATAGGCGGTATGGCTAAGGGTTCTGGTATGATACACCCTAATATGGCAACAGTTCTTTCTTTTATAACAACTGATATTAATATTACTCAGGAACTTTTACAGAAGGCTTTAAGTTATAGTATAAAAGAAACATATAATATGATAAGTGTTGATGGTGCTACAAGTACCAATGATATGGCTGTTATACTTGCTAATGGTAAAGCTGGAAATCCTATTATTGATGAGGAAAATGAGTTCTTTGAAATTTTTAAAGAAACTCTTTATAAAATACATTTAAAATTTGCAAAAGACATTGTTCATGATGGTGAGGGGGCTTCAAAGTTTATGGAAGCCGCTGTTATAAATGCTAAAACTGAAAATGATGCAAAAATACTTGCAAAAAGTATTGTTACAAATGACCTTGTAAAAACTGCACTTTATGGAGAAGATGCTAACTGGGGACGAGTGGCTGCGGCTATGGGTGGCTCTGGTGCATATTTTAATCCTGATAATTTGAATATATTTTTTGAAAGTGAAAAAGGCTGTGTTCTTATGATGGAGAAGGGTAGACCTATTAATTTTGATGAAAATTATGCAGCAGAAGTTTTGAGCGAGAGAGATATTAAAATTGTAGCTGAACTTTCTGACGGTAATTTTAATGCAAAATCTTGGGGCTGTGACCTTGGACATGAATATGTAAGAATAAACGGTGAATATCGTTCAAGAACATAATTTTTGCCGCTTTTATCTATGTATTATATGTAGATGAAAGCGGTATTTTTATTTATAGTGTTGTATAAATATTCAGTATATATGTAAAAATATAAAAAAATACTCTGTATTTTTATTAATATTTGTAGATTTTTAGTCTATTAAAATATAAAAAAAAGGTTTATAATCTCTATATATTTTATATACATGAATATACATTTTTTGGGTATAAATAATCACAGGAGGAATAATTATGAATATTATAGATGGAGGCGTTACATCACCTAAAGGTTTTAAAGCTTCTGGAAATGCTGTTGGTATAAAAAACGGTGTTAAAGATTTAGCCCTTATTGCTAGTGATGTTCCTGCTGTTTGTGCTGGTGCTTTTACTACAAATGTTGTTAAGGCAACATCTGTTTTAAGAAATATTGAAATTGTAAAAAATAAAAAAAATAAAATAAATGGTATTGCTGTAAATAGTGGAAATGCTAATGCTTGTACAGGTGAGCTTGGTGTTTTGGGAAATCAGCAGATGGCTGAGGAGTTTGCAAAACTTTTAAATGTTCCTGCTGACACTGTTTTAACTGCTTCAACTGGTGTTATTGGTGCTACATTCCCTATTGACACTATTAAAAAAGGTATAAATGATACTTTTCCTATGATGGGATATGAAAGAAAAGATGGTCATGTTGCTGCTGAAGCTATTATGACAACTGATACATATTCAAAAGAAGTTGCTGTTGAAATTGAGATTGGTGGTAAGAAAGTTACTATTGGCGGTATGGCTAAGGGTTCTGGTATGATACATCCTAATATGGCTACAATGCTTGGATTTATTACTACTGATGTTAATATTTCACAGGAACTTTTAGAGAAAGCTCTTATGGTTACTATACCTAAGACTTTTAATATGGTTAGTGTTGACGGCGATACAAGTACAAATGATACTGTTGTTGTTCTTGCAAATGGTATGGCTGAAAATACTTTGATTGATACTGAAAATGATGATTATAATACTTTTGCTGAGGCTCTTTATTATATAAATGAAAGACTTGCAAAAGAGCTTGTTCGTGACGGTGAAGGTGCTACTAAATTCATTGAAATAAATGTTGATGGTGCTAAAACTGAGGCTGATGCTAAAACTATGGCTAAGTCTGTTGTGACATCAAGTCTTGTTAAGGCTGCTATGTTTGGAGAGGACGCTAACTGGGGACGTGTTCTTTGTGCTATGGGCTATTCTGGTGTTCAGTTTGATACTTCTAAGGTTGATATTGTTTACAGAAGTAATAAAGGAAATATTGACCTTATGACACAAGGTACTCCTATTGTTTTTGATGAGGATAAGGCTAAAGAAATTCTTAAAGAAAAAGAAATTTCAGTTGATATTAAAATCGGTGAGGGTACAGAAAAGGCTACTGCTTGGGGCTGTGACCTTAGTTATGACTATGTAAAAATTAACGGAGATTACCGTTCATAAAATAAAATAGCTTAAAAAATTAAATTTGGGGGAATTTAATTATGATAAATGAAAATAGCACAATGAAAGTGTTTATAGAAAAGGCTGAAGTGCTTATTGAAGCACTTCCTTATATTCAGAAGTTTTACGGAAAGACTGTTGTTATAAAGTACGGCGGAAGTGCTCTTATAAATCCTGAAATAAAAGAAACTATTATAAAGGATATTGCACTTATGAAACTTGTAGGAATGAAACCTGTTATTGTCCATGGTGGGGGACCGGATATAAATGCATTCCTTAAAAAAATGGATATTAAATCAGAGTTTATTAATGGACTTCGTGTTACTGACCCTGAAACAATGCAGATTGTTGAGATGGTGCTTGCAGGAAAACTCAATAAATCTATTGTTACAGATATTGAACTTCAGGGTGTTAAGTCTGTTGGTATCAGCGGTAAGGACGGCGGAATTTTAAAAGCTGAAAAGATTGAAAAGGACGGAATAGACTATGGTTGTGTAGGTGATGTTAAGGAAGTTGATACATCACTTATAGAGTCTCTTATAAACAATGATTTTGTACCTGTTATTGCTCCTATCGGAAAGGATGATGCAGGAACAACTTATAATATTAATGCAGATTATGCTGCTGTTGCTATTGCTGGTGCTTTAAAAGCTGAAAAACTTGTATTCCTTACAGATGTTGAAGGTGTTATGAGAGATGTTCATGACCCTGATTCAATTATGAGTTTTATAAGAGCTGATAAAGTACAGGCTCTTATTGATGACGGAACTATATCTGGTGGTATGATACCAAAAGTACAGTGTTGTATGGCTGGTGTTGAAGCTGGTGTTGAAAATGTTCATATTCTTGATGGTCGTGTTGAACATTGTCTTTTACTTGAAATATTTACTCAGAAAGGTATTGGAACTATGATTTCCAAATAAGGAGGTCCTTTGTATGTCTGAAAAAATGGATAAACTTGTTAAATTAGGCTCAGAAGTCGTTATGAATACATATACTCGCTATCCTGTGGCTCTTGACCACGGTGAAGGTGCTTATATGTGGGATATAGACGGTAAAAAATATGTTGATTGTGTTGGCGGTATAGCTGTAAACTCTCTTGGTTGTAATAATGAAAAACTTGTTAAAAAGATAAGTGAACAGGCGGCTAAACTCATACATTGTTCAAACCTTTATTATACAGAGCCTCAAATTCAGCTTGCTAATATGCTTGTTAAAAATAGTGATTTTGATAAAGTTTTCTTCTGTAATAGTGGTGCTGAGGCTAATGAGGCTGCTTTAAAACTTTGTCGTAAATATGCTAAACTTAAAAATAAAAAGGGTAGCGATATTATAACAATGATTAAAAGTTTCCATGGAAGAACTTATGGTGCTGTAACTGCTACTGGACAGGATAAATACCATAAAGGTCTTGACCCTCTCCTTCCGGGAATAAAATATGCTGAGTATAATAACATTGAGTCTTTAAAGGCTGTTGTTGATGAAAATACTTGTGCCATTATGATGGAAGTTATTCAGGGTGAAGGTGGTATTATACCAGCCGATAAAGAATATTTTAAAGAAGTAAGAAAACTTTGTGATGAAAATGATATTTTACTTGTTTTTGATGAGGTTCAGACTGGTGTAGGTCGTTCAGGTGAACTTTTTGCTTATCAGGCTTATGGTGTTGCTCCTGATATTGCCACTCTTGCAAAAGGTCTTGCAGGCGGTGTTCCTATTGGTGCTATGCTTGCTACTGACAATGCTGCTAAAGGTTTTAATCCTGGTGACCATGCTTCTACATTTGGTGGAAACTCCCTTGCTACTGCTGCTGGAACTGTTGTTATTGATGAATTACTTAACAATGGACTTCTTGATAATGTTAAAAAACAAGGTGTTTATCTTACTGAAAAACTTAATGGTCTTAAAGATAAATATTCAATTATAAAAGATGTAAGAGGTATGGGACTTATGCAGGGTATACAGATTACTGTTCCTGTTGGAGAAGTTGTTAAAAAATGTATTGAAAATGGTCTCTTAGTTGTTGGAGCTGGAGCTGATGTTGTTCGTTTTGTTCCTCCTCTTATAATATCAAGTGTTGAGATTGATGAGGCTATTAATATTATTGACAAAGTATTAAGTGAATTTTAATTTTTTAAAAGGACTGTTAATCAGTCCTTTTTTTATTATAATAAATTTAATTATATTGAAATAATTTGACACAGGAGGTATACTAAAAACATAGTTTAATATTGTAATCTAACAATAAGGAGAAATATGCCTATGATATTAAAAGAGTTATCAGAAATACTTAATATAGACCTTGCTACAACAGTTGCTAGATTTGGAAATAATGAGATGCTTTTTGTTCGTTTTATTAAAAAATTTCCTAATGATAAAACTTATAGTGCTTTATGTGAAGCTGTTGAAAATAAAGATTATAAAGCTATTGAGACTAGTGCTCATACCCTTAAAGGTATTGCTGCAAATCTTGGTCTTTCTGAAATTCAGTCTTTCAGTGACAATATTGTTATTGCTGTAAGAAATGAAAAATATGATGATATAGGTGAACTTTTTGTTACACTTAAATCTGTTTATCAAAAAGCTATTGATGCTATATCATGTCTTGAATAAACTAGTTGGGAGGTGTGTTTTTTGAAACCAAAAAACACCATACTCGTTGTTGATGATATTGAAATGAATAGAGCTATTTTAGCTGAAATATTTAAAGACGAGTATGAAATAATTGAGGCCGAAAATGGTGCGGAGGCTCTTGATTTAATAGAAAAATATCAAGATAAAATTGCTTCTGTTTTTCTTGATATTATTATGCCTGTTATGGGCGGTATAGAGGCTATGGAAGAGATTAATAAAAGAGGATTTGTAAATAAAATCCCTGTGTTTTTTATAACAGCAGATAACTCCGAAGATACTATGAAATATGGTTACGATTTAGGGGTTGTTGATATTATACAGAAGCCTATCAACCCATATTTTGTAAGAAGACGTATAGGAAATGTTATTGAGCTTTATCAGGCTAGAGAGAGACTTACTCATGTTGTTGAAATTCAAGAACAGGAGATTGTAAATAAATCTAAAGAGATTATTGAACTTAACTATTCACTTATTGAAACCCTTTCAACAGCCATAGAATTCCGTGATTGTGAGTCTGGAGAACATGTCCATCGTATGCACGACCTTACTTCTTTTATTCTCAAAAAACTTAGAGGAAAAATGAAAAATGTTGATTTTGATGATGAGACAATAGAGGAAATTGCAACTGCTGCAATTATGCATGATGTTGGTAAAATTGCTATTCCTGATGCTATATTAAATAAGCCAGGTAAGCTTACTTCTGAGGAATATGATATTATGAAAACTCACACTGTTAAAGGTTGTGAGATACTTGAGAAAATTCCACAGTATAGCAAAAATCCTATATATCAATATGCTTATGATATTTGTAGACATCATCATGAAAGATGGGACGGAAAGGGATACCCTGATGGAATTAAGGGCGATGATATTTCTATATGGTCTCAGGTTGTAGCTGTGGCTGATGTTTATGATGCTTTAACTGCTGAACGTGTATATAAAAAGGCTTTTGACCACGACACTGCTATAAGTATGATTGTTGAAGGAAAATGTGGAGTTTTCAATCCAAAACTTATGGAGTGTATAAAGAGCTTTGAAAAAGATATAAAAGATAAATTTTATAGAGCTTAATAATGAAAATCCGTCAAATATTAATTTGACGGATTTATTTATTTTTCTATAAATTTTTTACCTTCCTCTGTAAGTCCTTTTATTATATAATCTTCATCACAGCACATTTCTATTAAAACTGCATATATAAAATTTTTGCTGTCAGCTTCTTCAATAATGTCAAATATTTCTCTTGGTGATATATTGCCTATAAGATTTGAAATTTCTGATGTGCTTGTGTCATTACCATTTTTGCATATTGTGTAAACTGCATTTAGTACATCTTTTAATATTTTTTCTTCCATTGTAACACCACTTTCTTTTTTGATATTATTAAGAATATCATAATGGTGGTTTATATACAATTATTATTGTTTAATATTAAAATAAGTAAAATAGGAAGTATCAAATTATTCATGTGGTTTGATGTTCTTTCTTGTGGTTTGCACACTTTGTCACATTGAGTTTGTTCTTCGATTGGAATTATAGCTTCACATTTTTCTTCTGTTTTTTCTGAATTTTCATTGTTTGATATACTTTCGTCACATAGGTCATATCTAAATTGCTCAGGTATTGTATTCCATCTCTCTATTCTCATTATTTTAAAAATCCTCCTTGTTGTTATTATAAATTATATTATTGTTTGTGGCCTTTTATGTATAAGGCTGTTATTGTCAATTTACTAATCCCGTTTATTGTGTTAAAATAGTGCATTATGGAGGTGAGGGGTTTTATTTAAAAAATCCCATGCATGTCTTTTGACAATATATTTTTACTTATGGAGGTTACGAATGATAAAAAAATACATGCAGGATTATAAAACCATAAACCTTAAAACCAACCGTTTCGATATAATAGGAGATATACACGGCTGTTATGATGAATTGATTGAACTTGTACATAAACTTGGATATGTTAAAAGGGGTATGGCATATTTTCACCCTGATGACAGAAGACTTGTATCTGTTGGGGATATAGCAGACAAAGGTGATAAAAATATCGATAGCCTTAATTTCTGGATAAATCAGGTTAATTATGGCGGTGGTATGTGGGTTTATGGAAATCATTGTTTTAAATTTTATAGGTACCTTATAGGAAATAAAGTTAAACTTACTCATGGTATTGAAAAAACCGTAAAAGAGTTTAATAATCTTCCTTCTGACGAGAAAGAACTTTTTAAGGACAGATTTATTAAATGCTATGAGGGTAGATGTCATTATATTATGCTTGATAATAAAAAACTTATTGTTGTTCATGGTTGCCTTAAAGAAAAGGATATTGGGAATTTTGGAAAAAGTATAAAAACAAGATGTCTTTATGGTGACATTACAGGAGAATTTGATGAAAATGGAAAACCTATAAGAAATGATTGGGCTAAAGAATATAATGGTAAATCTCTTATAGTTTATGGTCATACTGCTGTTAAAGAGGCTGAGATTATAAATAATACTATTGATATTGATACAGGGTGTGTTTATGGAGGAAAACTTACTGCTTTTAGATACCCTGAAAGAGAGATTGTTCAGGTTAATGGTAAAGCCTATGCAGAATATAGAGGTTCAAAAAAAATAGATTTCTCATGTATTTAAAAACGAACATTTTATAATGTTCGTTTTTATTTTTTTGAATTTTTATTAAAAATAACCTAATGTAGACTGTTTAATTACATTATTTACAGTAGTATTTTAAAAATGTATATACAGTATTTTTAATAGTGACGAAAAGATATATGTTTTTATATGTAAATTTATATTTATGAATAATTATAAATTTATATACATTATATTGACTTTAAACCTACTAAAAGTGTAAAATATACAGTATTATAAAGATATTTGTTTTTGATACAAAAACACTGATGTATGTAGTATGTATATTATTAACTGTCTGTTTTTCAGATTTAGTTTTTGGAGGGATATATTAATTATGTTTGGTTATAGCAAAAAAAGTAATTTGCTTGAGAATACTCAGCAAGACTTTTCACTTATTGATGTTAAAGACCCTAATCTTTACAGGGATTTCTTCCCTTATGATGAGGTTCCTAAAGTTGTTTTCAATCACCGTGTTGTTCCTATGAACGTTCCGGAAAATATTTGGATTACTGATACTACTTTCCGTGATGGTCAGCAGTCAAGAGAACCTTACACAGTAAATCAGATGACTCACCTTTTTGACCTTATTCATAAACTTTCAGGTCCTAAAGGTATTATAAGAATGAGTGAATTTTTCTTATATACAAGAAAAGACCAAGAGGCTGTTTATAAATGTCTTGAAAAGGGTTATGAGTTCCCAGAGGTTACAAGCTGGATTAGAGCTTCTAAAAAGGACTTTGAACTTGTTAAGGAGATTGGACTTAAAGAGACTGGTATACTTGTAAGTTGTTCTGATTATCACATTTTCCATAAAATGCACATGACAAGACATCAGGCCCTTGACCATTATATTGCTGTTGTTCGTGAGTGTATTGAGACAGGTGTTATTCCTAGATGTCATTTTGAAGATATTACAAGAGCTGATTTCTATGGTTTTGTTGTTCCTTTTGCTTCTGCTCTTATGGAGCTTAGCCGTGAGACTGGTGTTCCTATAAAAATTAGAGCTTGTGATACTTTAGGTTATGGTGTTACATATCCAGGAACAATGCTTCCTAGAAGTGTTCAGGGAATTATGTATGGTCTTAATAACCATGCTGGCGTTCCTTCTGAGTATCTTGAATGGCATGGTCATAATGATTTTTATAGAGCTGTAAATAATGCCACATATGCTTGGCTTTATGGTGCTAGTGGTGTAAACTGCTCACTTTTGGGAATTGGCGAGAGAACAGGAAATACACCTCTTGAGGCCATGATTATGGAATATGCTCAGCTTAAAGGAACTCTTGATGGTATGGATACTACTGTAATAACTGATATTGCAGAGTACTATGAAAAAGAATTGGGATATAATATTCCTCCAATGACTCCTTTTGTTGGAAAGAACTTTAATGTTACAAGAGCTGGAATACATGCTGACGGTCTTCTTAAAAATGAGGAGATTTATAATATATTTGATACAGAAAAACTTCTTAGAAGACCTGTTAGAATTGCTATTTCAAATACTTCCGGTACAAGTGGAATTGCTCATTGGATAAATAGTTATTTCCACCTTACTGGAGAGGCTGCTGTTGAAAAGAAAGACAAAGTTGTTGAAATAGTGTATAATTGGGTTAATGAGCAGTATAATGACGGTCGTGTTACTGTTATTACAGACGGTGAGCTTGAAAGAGTTACACTTGATGCTATGAAAGAAATAGATGAAAACAAATAAGAGAGTAAATAGTTAAACTAAGGAGGACAATAGTATTATGGACAAAATTGCAGAGGCAAAGGAAAAGTTTGCAAAACTTATTGAGGAACAGCTTGTTAGAGTTGAAAAAATGAAAGCTCAGAAAGATTTTGTTGATTATAGCAAAAAAGACAAAATTATTATCGGTGTTGCTGGTGGTGACGGAATTGGTCCTGCTATAACAAAACAGGCTGAAAGAATTATGGAATTTCTTCTTAAAGATGAAATTGAAAAGGGAAAAGTTGAGATTAGAGAAATTGACGGTCTTACAATAGAAAAACGTGTTGAGGCTATGAAAGCTATTCCTGATGATGTTCTTGAAGAAATTAAAAAATGTGATGTTATTCTTAAAGGACCTACTACTACTCCTAGAGCTGGAGACCCTTGGCCAAACATTGAAAGTGCCAATGTTTCAATGAGAAAAGAACTTGACCTTTTTGCTAATGTTAGACCTGTTAAAGTTCCAGAACAGGGCATTGACTGGGTATTTTATAGAGAAAATACTGAAGGTGCTTATACTCTTGGTAGCAAGGGATTTGCTGTTGATGATGATATATCAATTGACTTCACTGTTGCAACAACAGAGGGCACTGAAAGAATTATAAGAGCTGCTTTTGAGTATGCTAGAAAAAATAATAGAACAAGAGTTACTGCTGTTACAAAAGCTAATATTATAAAAGCTACTGACGGTAAATTCTTAAAGATATTCTATGAAATAGCTAAGGAATATCCTAATATTTCTGCTGATGACTGGTATATTGACATTATGACTGCTAAACTTGTTGATGAAAAACGTCGTCAGGATTTCCAGGTTGTTGTTCTTCCTAACCTTTACGGTGATATTATCACTGATGAGGCTGCTGAATTCCAGGGTGGTGTTGGTACTGCTGGAAGTGCTAATATAGGTAAGAGATATGCTATGTTTGAGGCTATTCATGGTTCTGCTCCTCGTATGGTTAAAGAGGGTAGAGATATTTATGCAGACCCTTGTAGTATTATTCGTGCTTCTGTTATGCTTCTTTCTCATATAGGATATCAGGAGGAAGCTGATAAGCTTGAAAAAGCTCTTGATATATGTACTAATGTTGAAAAGAAAATTTATACAACAGGTCGTTCTGATGGTGCTACTTCAGCAGAAATGGCTGATTACATAATGGATACAATAAATAAATTATAATAATAAATTATTTTTTTGGACTTCATCTTTTTAAGATGAAGTCTTTTTTTGTAATTTATAATAAGCATTGTATCTAGTGTAATATTATTGTAATATAATTTATAGCATATTAAATACTGAAAGGGGCTATTAATTTGAAGAAACAAAAAACAATAGTATTTGCTAATGTTTTATTTATAATAATTTTGTTAATAGTAGCTATTTATGTTGTTTGGTCTGCTGTTCAAGTTTCTATTAATAAATCTGAAAGTATAAGTAGACAGATTGCTGAAAATTATAAATTGAAAGATGATAAAATATTTACAGAATATAATGTTGTCCTTGAAATAGGCTCTTATAAAATACAATCTATGAGAGAAGAAGGAAAGTCTATTGATGATATACATGAATGGATGAAAATGTTTACAAATGATGTTGTTTCATCAAATAATCTATTTTACACTGATTTGTATGGTGTTTTTGATGGTGTAATAGTTAATGGTGCTGAATGGAACCCTGATTGGAATGTTCCTTGGACTGAAAGACAATGGTATATTGGCGCTGTAAATTCTAAAGGCAAAGTATATTATTCTGATATATATACTGATATTAAAACTGGAGAAGAAGTTATAACACTTTCTAAACTTATAAATGATACAGATGTTGTGTGTGTTGATGTCAGTCTAAAAAGCATAAGAGAGTTACTTAAAAAAGATATTCTTAATGATGGAAATATATATGTGTCTTTTGACAGAAACGGAAAGATGATAGGTCATAAATGTTGGGAAGGTAGTTCCTGTAATCATGATGAGAATTATTTTTCAAAACTTCTTGAGGAAGCTAGATATAGAGAAAAAGATACTACATTTAGATATAAAGATTTTAATGATGTTGAACAATTATGTTATGTTTCATCTACTGATACAGGTTGGTTATCTGTAGCTAGTGTTACATATAGAAGTATGGAATTATCAGTTATGGGTGTAATAAGAAATAGTGTTATTCTTATAGCAATATATTGTAGTATACTTGGCATATTTATGTGGAGAAATTATAAAAGTCAAACTGAAGCTAGAAATACACAGAAAATATTATACTTTGTAGGTAATACATATTATGCTATATATCTTATAAATGTAAAGAATGATACTTGTAGTATGATAAAACCTTCATCAGATGTTTTGAATGATATGGGATATGATAAGACTTATACTAAACTTATAAGTGTTCTCTCAAAGTATGTTGAGCCAGAGGCTAAAGATGAATTTTGCCAAAGTTTTGGTATAGAAAATGTACGAAAACTTATGGATAATAAAATAAAAAATTTTGGTGGAGATTTTAAAAGAAAATTTTCTGATGAATATAAGTGGGTTAATATACAGCTTCTTTTTGATGATAATGAACTTCATAAAAATCAAGCTATACTTGCTTTTAAACTTATAGATAAAGAAAAACTTAAAGAGATTGAACAGAAAAAACTCCTTGAAGAATCTCTTGTTGCGGCTCAGACAAGTAGTAAAGCTAAAAATGATTTTCTTTCAAATATGTCCCATGATATGCGTACTCCTTTAAATGCTATTATAGGTCTTTCTGAATTGGCTGAAATGAAAGTTGAAAAAAATTCAGAGGTTTGTGAATATCTTAAGAAAATCAATTTTTCAAGTAAACATCTTCTTGCTCTTATAAACGATATTTTGGATATGGCTAAAATTGAGCAAGGTAAAATAGAGCTTAAAGAGGAAAATTTTGATATTATAAATCTTGTTAGTGATATTGTATCTGTTTTTAGAAAACAGAATGATAATAAAACTATAAATCTTATATTTGATTTGGAAAATAAAGAACTTAAAGGTGATACTTTGAGGATTTCTCAAATTTTAAATAACTTAATATCAAATGCTATAAAATTCTCTAGTGATGATGGTGTAATAGATATTTCAGTTATACAATCATCTTCAAATTATCGTGAATATGGTGTTTATCAATTTATAATAAAAGATAATGGAATAGGTATGTCTGAAGAATTTTTGAAAAGAATTTTTATGCCTTTTGAGAGGGAAGAAAGATTTGTTTCTGGATATATATCTGGTACTGGCTTGGGTATGCCTATTGTAAAAAATATTGTTAATGTTATGAATGGAAAAATTGATGTTAAAAGTAAAATTGGAGAGGGCACAGAGTTTACAATAACTATTCCTTTACATTTTGGAGAAAATGAAAATAAAAATGATAATGAAAATGTTAAAGAAATTAATGATATAAAATCTTTTGATTTAACAGATAAAAATATACTTCTTGTTGAGGATAATGAAATAAATATGGAAATAACAACAGAGCTTCTTGAAATGTATGGTGCTAATGTTTGTAAAGCTTGGAATGGACAAGAGGCTGTTGAAATATTTGAAAATTCCGATTATGAATACTTTGATGCAATACTTATGGACATGCAAATGCCTGTACTTGATGGTTGCGGTGCTACTGAGAAAATAAGAGCTTTGGATAGGGAAGATGCCACAAATGTGCCTATTATAGCTGTCACTGCTAATGCTTTTTCTGATGATATTGCTAAGTCCATGAAAGCGGGAATGAATGCTCATGTTCCTAAACCTATTGATTTTAATGTTCTTATGAAAATTCTTGAACAATATATTTAATTTTAAAATAAGTTGATTGGAGGGATAATTTTGAAGGAAAGACTTGCAAGCGTCAATAAACGCTTTATAAAGCAAAGTATATTTCTTTTTATTGCCGTTATTGCAATATCTTTTGTTGGAGTTGTTGTTACTGGTGTAAGTGCCATGAAAAATGCTAACCAATGGGGTATGCGAACTGCTGAGTCTCTTATGCTTAGAGAAATGCTTTTTATTGAGAAATATGAACGTGCAGTTGAACAAGTTGCTTACTCCATTGAACAGCTTTATGAAAATGATAATGTAATGTTTGATGAGTGGTTTAAAGAGTATACAAAAAATATGCTTGGGAATTTTGATTATAAAGAATATGGAATGTATGCTTATATTAATGGAGAATTTTTATGGGATGATGAAAGAGTTTTAAATCCTAATTATAATCCCACAGAAAGACCATGGTATACAAATGCTATTGAGAAAAATGGAAAAGTTTCATGTACTGGGGTTTATCGTGATACACGTAGAAATAAAGAAAAAATAAGTGTATCAAAAATGCTTAATGATGGAGAAAGTGTTGTCTCTGTTGATATATATATTGATGATATAGATATGGGGCAGGATATTTACGAAGGTGAGTTTATAGGTTCCCAGACTATTGTTGATAAAGATGGTAATGTTATATATCATAGGCCTTTGGGAAATATAGATGATGTTGAATGTGAATTTGAAAATTATACTTCTGAAGATTTTAAAAGTTTACTTTCTAATTTTGAAGGTGACAGTGGAAATGTAATGCTTGAAACTGAAACTGGAAAAACACGTTATTATTATTATGTTGATGATAATGGTTGGACTTCTTTCGTTAGTATTGATTATAATGCTATAACAAATGATGCCACACAATTATTTATTGTTATAATAACATTATCTGTGGTTTTTATGATTGTAATAATATACTTATGCTTTTTAAATTATAAAGATGCAAAATCCGCAGTTAAAACAATAGGATATTTTGAGAAACTTGGAAATACATATTATGCTGTTGTTTTATATGATATAGAACAAGATATTTGTACTGCTATAAAATCTTATAATAAGATTGATAGAGGTAGAGAATATAGGACTTATGATGAGTTTAAAATTAAAGCTTGTGAAGTTATAGAAGATAGTTATAAACTTGAATTTCAAAAAAAATTTACAGTTGAGAATTTTAATAAACTTCTTAAAGGTGAAATTGAAAGATGTTATATGGAATATAAAAGAATTTTTAATGAAGGTTCAAAGTGGGTTAGTCTTGAAGTTTTTACTCTAGACCATGAAAAATCTGAAGTTTTATTTGCCTTTAAAGAAATTCATTCTGAAAAAGTTGCTAACCTTGAACAACAAAAACTTCTTGAGGAGTCTTTGGAAATGTCTAAAAATGCTGCTCAGGCTAAAAGTGATTTTCTTTCAAGAATGTCTCATGATATGAGAACTCCTATGAATGCTGTAATAGGTTTTGCGGGAATTGCTGAAAATAATATAGAAAATCATGACAAGGTTAAAGATTGTCTTGTAAAAATTATAGCGGCATCAAAGCAGCTTTTGCATCTTCTTAATGAAATACTTGATATGGCTAAAATTGAACAGGGAAAAATGAATATAAATAAATCTAATGTTAATATTTTAGAACATATATGTGAGACTGCTGATATGTTTAAAGTACAATGTGATATACAACAAAAAGACTTTGAGTTTAAACATAATGAATTTAAGCATCATATTATAAATGCTGATATTTTGAGACTTGAACAGATACTTAATAATATATTATCTAATGCAGTTAAATATACAGAGCCTGGAGGAAAAATAACATTTGAGGTTATTGAAAATCCTATTGATAATGGCAATTCTCTTTATAAATTTATAATAAGTGATACCGGTATAGGAATGTCTGAAAGTTTTATGAAAAAGCTTTTTACACCTTTTGAGCGTGAGGAAACTTCCATGACAGGAAAAGTTAATGGAGTTGGTCTTGGTATGGCTATCGTTAAAAATACTGTTCAGCTTTTAGGTGGTCAGATAGATGTTAAAAGTAAACTTGGAGAGGGTTCTGTTTTTACTGTCATTATTCCTTGTGAGGTTGTTGACAATAAAGAATTTGTTGATGAAGAAAGTATGCAAGTCAATGAAAATGATGATGTCCTTAGTGGAAAAAGATTTCTTATTGTTGAGGATAATGTTTTAAATATGGAGATTGCAAGAGAGATACTTGAAATTGAAGGTGTTGAGACTGTTCCGGCTTATAATGGTCAGGAAGCTTTTGAAATATTTAATGAAAAAGATGATTACTATTTTGATGCCATTTTGATGGATATTCAAATGCCTGTTCTTGATGGATATGGCGCTTCAATAAAAATAAGAAATATTAATACAAAATATTCAAAAAATATTCCTATAATAGCTATGACTGCCAATGCTTTTGCTGATGATGTTATAAAATCTTCTGAAGCTGGTATGAATGCTCATATTTCTAAACCTGTTGATTATAATAAACTTAAAGAAATTTTGTCTGATATTTTTGAAAAAAATAGTTTTAATGAAAAAAGCGATGAATAATTTCATCGCTTTTTTCTATGAAGGGATTTTTATTTTTTTAACATATCAAATGTATGAGATATATATTCTTTTTGTTGTTCGTTAAACTGTCTGAATGTATCTATAAGTCTTTTTTCATCACCTGTAAGCAGTGTGTAAGAAGATTTATCTTTGGTTGAATTTTTTGTGTGACCTAAAATAGCAAAATCCGGTTGTTTTATGTCATATATATTACAGAGAGCTAAAAATGTGCTTATATCAGGCTGACTTCTGTTTACTTCCCAACCATAAAGGGTTTTTACTGCTGTATTTATGTTATATACAGATGAAAGTTCATTTACTACACTGTTTACTGATAGTTTTTTTCTTTTTCTTGAATGTTTCAATAATTCACCAATATTTCCTTCTAACATCTTATTTCACCTCTCTTTTTTATAATTTAATGATAGTTGTTTTATATTTAAAAGTCAATGAAAAAGTTATAAAAAAATATAATTTCGGAATATTATATTAAAATTATAACTTTATATACTTTAAAAATGGTTATTTTTCTTAAAAATTAAGATTTTTTATATAAAAAATATAATTTTATTACAGTGTTTATGTTTTGACTTTTTTTAAAATATATGATTAAATTATTATAATAAAATACTTTTTTAAGAGGTGCTTTTTATGGATAAAATTAAGGTTATGAGCGTTTTTGGTACACGACCTGAAGCTATAAAAATGGCTCCTTTAGTTAAGGAGCTTATGAAAAATGAACATATTGAGAGTATTGTCTGTGTTACTGCACAGCACAGAGAAATGCTTGACCAAGTTTTGGAAATATTCGATTTAAAACCGGACTATGACTTAAATATTATGCGTCAGAGACAAACTCTTGCAGGAATTACTACAAGAGCTCTTGAGGGATTAAGCGATGTTATGGCAGAGGCTAAACCTGACCTTGTTCTTGTTCATGGTGATACAACAACTACTTTTGCTGGTGCTTTGGCTGCTTATTATAATCAGATAAAAGTTGGACACGTTGAAGCTGGTCTTAGAACTTATGATAAATATCAGCCTTTCCCAGAAGAAATGAATAGAAAACTTACTGGTGGTTTAACTGATATTCATCTTTCTCCTACAAAACTTGCTAAAGAGCATCTTCTTTTGGAAAATGTTCCAGAGAAAGATATATACATAACAGGAAATACTGTTATTGATGCTCTTAAAACTACTATTGAGGAAGATTATAAATTCACTGTTGATGAGCTTAATAATATAGACTTTAAAAATAAAAAAGTTATTGCTATGACTGCTCACAGAAGAGAAAATCTTGGCGAACCTTTGAAA
The DNA here is from genome assembly GCF_002161055.1 of Tyzzerella sp. An114. Classification (GTDB taxonomy): domain Bacteria; phylum Bacillota; class Clostridia; order Lachnospirales; family Anaerotignaceae; genus Fimicola; species Fimicola cottocaccae. The sequence goes on along the minus strand of NZ_NFLT01000006.1, from coordinate 65,112 downwards.
AATATATGTAATGCTGTTAAAGGTATAGTTGAAAAGTATGATGATGTGGAAGTTGTATATGCTGTTCACAAAAATCCGGCTGTTAGAGATGTTGTTTTCGATATACTTGGAGGCAATGAAAGAATTCATCTTCTTGACCCTCTTGACCTTAAAGATATGCATAATCTTATGAGCCGCTCATATCTTGTAGTTACAGATAGTGGCGGACTTCAGGAGGAAGTTCCTTCTATGGGTAAACCTGTTTTGGTTCTTAGAAATGTTACTGAAAGACCTGAAGGTATTGAAGCTGGTACTCTCAAACTTGCTGGTGTTAAAGAGGAAACTATATTTAATATGACTGAAACACTTCTTACAAATAAAGAGGAATATGAAAAAATGGCAAAGGCTAAAAATCCTTTTGGTGATGGACACGCTTCTGAAAGAATAGTTCAAATTATTCTCCATAGTTTTGGTATAAGAGAGGACAGACCTGAGGATTTTAAAATCGATTAAGGAGCTGAATTTTTATGAATGAAGAAAGAATGGCTGTTTTAAGAATGCTTGAAAAGGGCGTTATAAATGCTGATGAGGCTGAAAGACTTATAGTTGCTCTTTCTCAACCTTCAAGAAACTCTGACGCTTTAAGTCATCTTGGAGATGTTATAAATAAGGCTGGAGATGTTTTATCATCAGTGGCTAAAAATGTTGGTGATAAAGCCAAAGAGGCTGAGCCTGTTATAAAGAAAACTGTAAATGATATTGCTGATAAGGCTATTGATTTAAAACATGATTTAAAAACTTATGCTGAAAAAAGAAAAAAAGCTAAAGAGGCTGTTGATGATTTAGAGGATATAGAAGATATAGATGACTCTGATGATTTTGAATGTAATGATGAAGAAAATCAGTCAGAGAATAGTGATGAAAACAGCAATGATGACAGTGATGAAGATATAGAAAAATCTGTGGATTTTACTCAGGAAGCCTATTTGAATACTATTGCTGATATGCTTAAGGCGGCTGAGGAAAACTCTGATTTTCTTGATATGATGCAATCTGCTTGCGGTGGAGATGATTGTGATAGCTGTGACAGTTGTGGAAACTGTAAAGGCACATCTTTTGAACAGAGAGTTGTCTGTAATCGTACAGAGCCTTGTTGTGGTGAAAATGGCTATGAGTGTAAAAATGAGGAGCCTTGTTGTAATGATGAAAATATATGCTTTAAAGAAGTTCATTGTTGCGGTTTGAAAGAGGATTGTGGCAAACTTTCTCCTTGCTGTTGGGACGATGAAGGCAAAGAATATGCAAAGAAAATTGCTAAGGAGAATGGAACTGAAGTAGGGGACTTTATAGTTAAAAACCCTAGAAATGATGAAAATGTATTTTAATTTTTTGAGGAAGTCTTTTGACTTCCTTTTTTAAAGGGGGATTTTATGGGAGAGAAAATGCGTATTGATAAGTTTATATCTAATATGGGCTTTGGAAGTCGTAAGGATATAAAAGAATTTATAAAGAAAAAGAAAATAACTGTCAATGGTCAAATTGTAAAAAGTGGTGATTTGTATATTGATACTGATGACGATGTTTTCTGTTGTGGTAAAAAAGTGGAATATGAAAAATATATTTATATTATGATGAATAAGCCTGCTGGATATGTAAGTGCTAATGAGGATAAAAAAGAAAAAACAGTTTTTGAACTTATTGGGAATGAGTACAGAAAAAAAGATTTGTTTGTTGCAGGTAGACTTGATAAGGATACAGAGGGGCTTCTTATTATAACTAATAATGGTAAATTTGCTCATAATATGCTTTCACCTAAAAAACACGTTGATAAAACTTATTTTGTTAAAGCTGAGGGTGGAATGTTTAGTGATGATGATATTAATGCCTTTGAAAATGGTGTTGTAATTGACGATGGATATAAATGTAAACCGGCTAAAATAAGTGTTTTGAAAAATGGTGATATATCTGAAAGTCTTTTGACTATTTCTGAAGGTAAATTTCATCAGGTTAAAAGAATGTTTAAGGCTGTTGGTAAAAATGTTATTTATCTTAAAAGGGTTAAAATAGGGGATCTTGAACTTGATGAAAATATTCAGTTAGGTAAATTTAAAATATTATCTGATGAAGATGTAAAACTTATAGGTGCTGAAATTGAATAATTTTAATAGTTAAATTTTTAAAGGTGTTTTCCATATGGAAAACACCTTTATTTAATATATTTCTTTTATCCAATAACCCCATCCCTTGTTATCTGTATTTTTATGTATAAATGTTTTAAATCCTAAATGAGAAGCTGTTAAAGTGTAATCACTGTTATAATAATCTGGTATACCTATGTAATAAATATTGTTTTCATTGTTTCGACCTATTATTATATGACCATATTTTTTATAGCTATATAATATAAAAGGATTTTTCATTTCTGATATGTTGTTTTGTGGTAAAAGTATACTTTCTTTTATGTCACATATTATCCAATCTACTTCTGAATTGGGAAGATTTATTTTTTTATTTTCTTTAAATATTATATCTAATTCTTTGTTATTTGATTTATTTGCTTTACTTAATTTATTTGATTTTTTGCCGGAAGACATTATATTTTCTATATCTTCTTTTGTAAATACTCCGTTTTTTTCTAAAAGCTCCATTTCTTCTTTAAATCTTTTTGTTATTGTTGAAAATATATCTGCTGAGGGTATTTTTAATATTTCTGATATATCAGGCATTAATGTTATTTTTTCAGGATTATAAATTTTGTCAATTGCAACACATTCTGTTGAATGAATTGTATTGTTATGATTTGGGTTTTCTGCTGCTGAAATTGTTTTTTCTTTGTATATATCTTCAATTTCTTCTTGAGTATCACTATCTTCAAAAACACTCTCTAATTCTTTATAATCCTCAATTTCCATTACATCATTTATATTTTCGATAGAATTTTTATCAAATATTTTAAATCTGTTTTTCCAATTTATTTTTAAGTCAGTATATCCACAAGCTGGAACTAAAAGTGGTTCTTCTTCTGTTTCTCTTTTTGATATTACAGCAAATACATTTATTTTTTCTATTTCTTTTTGTGTGTTCATAAAATTGTCTGGTTCAAAATTAACTTGATATTCAAAAAATCCCGTTTTGTCCGGTGTTACATTACATATAAATATACCTTCGGAACTATTTTTTGATACTGATATTCCATACAAATAAAAATCAATGGATTTTGGTTTTCTTAAATCCTTTATGTAAAAACGAAGTGTACCTATGTTGTTTTTAATTTCTATTGTACAGCTTCCTGAAACTGACCTTTCTCCTGTTGAAAATCCATGAGTGTCCTGTTTCATCTGTATTAATATTTTATCATATCTACGGTTGTACATTTTTTCCACTCCTTTTTATTGATACACATTAAATGTATATGAGAGTGATATATTAAAAATGCAAAAAAAATAATGCCTTTTATAAGGCATTATTTTAGTTAGTTATTTATTAATGTAATCATATATACTGTCAGATATTTTTCCAAAATCTTCAAGGGTTAAAGCTTCTCCTCTGACTTTTTCATCAAGTCCACAGGATTTTATCATTTCTGTCAAATCTTCTTTTGGTATATTAAATCCGCCTTGATTAAAAAGACTGTTCATAAGTGTTTTTCTTCTCTGTCCAAAGGCACATTTTACAACTTTGAAGAAAAGTTCTTCATTCTTTACATCTATTCTTGGTTTGTCAAGAATTTTAAGTGTTATAACTGCTGATGCAACCTTTGGTCTTGGCATAAAACAACTTGGTTGTACTATTATGTCTATTGAAGCATCACAATAATATTGAACTGCCACTGATAATGCTCCGTATTCTTTGTTTTTTGGTCCTGCTTGCATTCTCTCGGCTACTTCTTTTTGAACCATTACAGTTATACTCTGTACATTTAACTTCTTTTCAAGAAGCTCCATTATTATTGGTGTTGTGATGTAGTAGGGTAAGTTTGCTACAACTTTTACTGGTTTTCCTTGATTTTTTTCTTCTATAAGTTTGTTAAGGTCAACCTTTAATATGTCATTATTTATTATTTCTATGTTGTCATAAGCACTTAATGTATCTTTGAGAATAGGTATAAGATTGTTGTCTATTTCCACAGATACAACACCACGAGCGTTTTCTGCAAGAACCTGTGTGAGACTGCCTATTCCCGGACCTACCTCAAATACAAAATCATCTTTTGTTACACCGGCTGAGTATACTATATTGTCAAGTACATTTGAGTCTATGAGAAAGTTTTGACCAAAATTCTTTTTAAAGTAAAATCCATACTTTTCTATAATCTCTTTCGTTCTTTTTGGTGTTGAAATTCTCTCTGTCCTTTGTGACATTTCTGACATTTTATTCCTCCTAGATTATCCTATTCCTATGGCACTTAAAAGACCAAATGAAAGTATTGAAACTATTATTCCTGCTGATATAACTCCAAGAGCTATTACAGGAAGTGTCTTTTTAGGGTCCATTTTTAACATACTAGCTATTAATGCTCCCGTCCATGCTCCTGTTCCTGGGAGAGGTACTCCTACAAAAAGGAATATTCCCCAGTATGCATACTTTCTTATGCTGTCACTTTTGCTTTCTGCTTTGTTTTCACACCATATTACAAATTTTCTCATTGGTGTTTTCTTTAATACTTTAAATATGAACTGTATGAAATACAGTATGAAGGGGATTGGTAGCATATTTCCTAAAAATGCTATTATAAATGTTGGAACAAATTCCATGCCTAAAGCATATCCGGCAATTATTCCTCCTCTGAGTTCAAGTATTGGCATAAGTGATACTATGAACACTATCAACTCCCTTGAAACTACTCCCCCAAGATTTTCAACAAAAAAATTTACCAGAGTTTCTGCCATTTATTTACCTCCATGGTATTAATATTATTAATATTAGTAATAGTAACATTAATATCTTAAACATATTATCATCACTGTATATATATGTCAAATAGTATGATTAAAAAAGGTGCAGTTTTTCTGCACCCTAAAAATATTTTCGTTTTATAGTTTATATATTAGTATATTTCATAGGCTTCTTCCATAAGATTTTTTGGAATTTCAATGCCTATAATGTCAGCGAATGTTTTGTTTATATATATTTTATTGTCCTTTGAAAGTTCTACTGGCATATCTTTTGGATTTTCTCCCTCAAGAATTCTTGCAGCCATTTTTCCAACTTGTTTTCCTGTGTCATAGTAGTCAAAAGCTGATGTTGCAAGAGCTCCTTGCTCAACCATTGCGGCTGCTCCTGTCACTATTGGAAGTTTATTTTCTTCACATATTGTTGATATTGTTGGCATTGCAGACGCCATTGTGTTATCAACAGGTATATAAAGTCCGTCAACTTTTTCAGCAAGAGTTGAAATTGCCTGAAGAACATCATTTGAGTTTGTTACTGTTGTTATTACAGTTTCTATTCCTTTTGACTCTAAATAGTCACAAGCTGTTTTTACTTGAACTTCTGAATTTACTTCATTTGTGCAGTAGGCTATGCCTATTTTTTTTGCATTTGGCACAAACTGCATAAGTATATCAATTTGTTCTTCAACAGGAGCCATGTCACTTACACCTGTAACATTTCCTCCCGGCTGTTTGATATCTTCAACAAGTCCAGCACTTACCATGTCTGTTATTGCTGCTCCTATTATAGGAATTTCTGTTGTCTCTGAGGCTACTGCTTGAGCCGCTGGAGTTGCTATTGCAACTATAACATCAGAATTTTCATTGACAAATTTACTGCTTATTGTTTTAAGGTTTGACTGGTCTCCTTGACCATTCTGGTAGTCTATTTCAATGTTTATTCCGTCTTCATAGCCTTCAGCTGTGAGTTCATCAACTATTCCTCTGTATATATCATCAAGAGATTGATGTTCTACATACTGAACTATACCAACTTTTAATGTATCATCTTTTTCTTTTGAAACATCAGAAGCGGCACTGGCTGAACAACCAGCAAAAAATACTCCTACCATACCTAAAGATAATAATTTCATAATTCTTTTTTTCATAAAAATTCTCTCCTCTTCTCGTCTAGTCTTAAATTTTCTAATCTATTCTAAATGTATATCACATTTTCCCTCTGGAAAGTGTCGATATTTATTTTTGATTATAAAAGCCATATATATTTTTGTCAATAGAATTTTATTATATAGATTTACTTTTTAGAAGTTCATATACTTCTTTTAAACTTTCACATTTCAATGCTTTCTCTGCGTCTTCCTTTGCACTTTCAAAATCTATTGAATTTATAAATTTTCTTATAGGAAGTACATGTGTAGGATTTACACTAAATGAAGTTATTCCAAGACCTATGAAAATATATACATTCTTTTGATTTGCTGCAATTTCACCATAAATATAACAGAATTTATTTGCTTTTTTTGCTGCATCATTTATGTATTTTATTGTCTTTAGAAGTGCCGGCTCTAAGCTATTAAATCTGTGGGCTACTATTGGATTTAATCTATCAACAGCTAATATATATTGTGTTAATGAATTTACACTTATTGCTATGAAATCAACATACTTTAAAAGTGAGTCTATCATTATTGCTGCTGATGGAACTTCTATTACTATACCAACTTTTATATTTTCATCAAAAGGAATTTGTTCTGCTCTAAGCTCATCTTTTGCTTTTTCTAATATTTTTAATGCTCCTTTTATATCTGTTATATTTGATATTAAAGGGTAAAGTATTTTTATGTTACCATAAGCTGATGCCCTGAGTATGGCTTTCGTTTGAGTTAAAAGTATACTTGGATTTCCTAAAGCTATTCTTATGGCTCTGTATCCTAAAAATGGATTTCTTTCATGTGTTAAATTTAAGTTTGTATGACTTTTGTCATCTCCAGTATCCATTGTCCTTATTACAACAGATGTTTTTTTATTTCTTTCAGCTATGAGTTTATATATATCAAATTGAAAATCTTCTGTTGGAAGTTCTTCGTATTCTGTATATAAAAAATCAGTTCTGAAAAGTCCTATTCCTTCTGCTCCAACAGTTCTATATCTTGCTGATGTGTTTATATCTATTACATTTCCAAAAAGATGAATTGTTTTTCCGTCTCTTGTTATTGTCGGCATATTGGCAAATTCTTTTATATCTGCTTTTTCTTTTTCATATATTGATATTTTTTTTAGACATTCAAAAATATCAGCTTCTGTTAAACCTATATCTACTGTTCCTTTTGTTCCATCAACAAATATTTGGTCACCATTTTTAATCATTTTGTTAATACCATCACAACCTATTATTGCAGGTATTTCCATATCAACTGAAATAAGTGTTGTGTGGCTTTTTGTACTTCCTTTACTTAATACTATACCTTTTACATGGTTATGGTCTACTGACCTCATCATTGTTGTTGGAATATCTTCTGCTACAAGTATTACATCTTCCTCTATATGTGAAATATCAGGATAATTTAATCCTGAAAGAAGATACATTAATCTTTTTCCAACTTCTATAATATCGGGTATTCTTTTTTCTGTATTTCCGTTGTCTAATGTTTTTATAAACTCAACTTGTTTTTTTGTTGCCCTTGCTATGGCGGATACTGCTGAATATTCATACTCTATAAATTCATAGGCCCATTCTTCTAATATTTTATTATTTAATATATATTTTTGTACAATAAGATATTTTGCTTCATCTGAACGACCATTTGAGTTTAAGAAATTAATTTTTTTATCTAGTTTTTTATCTAACTCATCTATGGCGGCTTTTAGCTTTTCTTCTTCTTCTACCTTTTCATCAAATGTTATCATAAGATTTTCGGAAAATTCTTCTACAATGTCTATTTTCATAGCAGATGCAAGTGCACAACCTGCTGATGCTGATGTTCCCCTTAATGAAATCATTGTTTATACCTCCGCAAAAAATTATAAATTTGTTTTGATTATACCATAGTGAGTATTTTTTAAAAGTATTAAATAATAAATTTTACATGAATTACTTTGCCTATTATTTTTATAGTATTATTGTCTTTTTTTGTAAATATTGAAGGCATATAGTCTGGATTTTCAGACTGTAAAACTATTATATCATCTTTTTTTATAACCCTTTTTATTGATATTTTATCATCAGTCATTACAACTGCTATATCTCCATTATCTACATCATATTGTTTTCTGACAAATACTAAGTCTCCTTCATGTATTCTTGCATTTATCATATTGTTTTCTTTTACTTTTAAATAAAAATATTCATAGTCTGGATTTATTTCAGCTTTACTTATATATTCATATTTTTCTATGTTTTCAGCTGAATTTATTCTAAATACTTCTTTAATATCGTTTATTACAGGAATTTTTATTATATCTTCTGTTAGTATGTTTATTTTATCTATATATCCGCATGAAATCATAAGTTCCATGTATGATATTTTTTCTCCTGATATTGATTTTAATAATTCTGGTGATGGGGGACGGTCTAGTTTTAAATTTATATATTTTGATAAATATGTTCGGTTAAATCCTGTTTTTTCTGAAAATTCAACAGTGTTCATTCCTTCCATAAGTGTTTCAAGTTGCTTTTTGAAAAGATATTTATCAAACATTTATTTCACCTCATTAATATTTTAATTTTGTAAGTTAAAAAAATCAACAAACTGTTTTTTGAAATGAAAATAATTGACACTTTTATTTTATGGGTGTATTATAAAATACGAACAAATGTTTGTATATTTTTAGGGGGGATTTTGTGGAAAAGAACTATAAATATTATATTGAAAATTCTTTGAAAAGTGAAAAAGGTATTGTTAAAAAGAGACTTTTGAAATGGGGTGGTGCTTTGAATATGTGTGATATGAGACAGGAAGAAATTAATAGGATTAAACGGACTTGTGAGAACACAGTGAAAATATATTCGCAAAATTTTATGGATATAGAACATACTACTGTTCGGAATTTTGAAAAAATTAAAAATGAGTTTGAAAAGGAAATTGAAAGACTTTATTTGGATATTGAAAATATTATAAAAGAAAAAAGAATTATGGACGAGTACATAAAAGAACTTATTCCTATTGAACAGGAATTTTTATATTTGAAATATCGTAAAGGATATGATTTTAATTTTGTTGCTATGAAAATGAATGTTAGTCGTTCTCAAGTTTTTAGGATAAAAGATGCGGCTATTGATAACCTTATTGAGATAATAAAAAATCATGAAAATGAAATTTTTTGAAAGTTGGGACTTTTTTGGACTTTTTATTATTTATTATAAGATACAGAAAGGGGGGAATTATTTTGAGGAGAGATTTTTCTGAGAAAAAACGTGTTTTCAGCAAGGTTTATACAGAGACTGGAGGAGACTTGAAAAAAGCTTCACAGGCTGTTGGATATAAAGAAAGTTATGGAAAAAGACTTTTGAAAGATGAAGATGTAAAAATGTTTATTGAAAAATTTAAAACTGAGGAAAAATCCTCTGAAAAGTCTGAGGTCGGGAGAGATGTAGCTGAAAGTGATGAGATACTCAAATTTCTTACAGGTGTTATGAGAGGAAGTAATGAAAATATTGAAGGCTCTATACGTGAGAGAATGAGAGCGGCTGAACTTTTGAGCAAACGGAAACAGCTCTTTGAGGATAATTCCGATGAGGGCGTTAATGTGGTTATTATTGATGACATAAAGTGAGGTGGTTTTGTTTGGAGTTAGAGAAACCAGACTTTCTGATGTTATAGGCAAAGGTTTTTATGATGTTCATAGAGATATTATGAATTTTAAACATACTCACTATTGGCTTAAAGGTGGTAGAGGTAGTACTAAATCTTCTTTTATATCTGTTGAGATAATTCTTGGTATGATGACCGATAAAAATGCAAATGCTGTTGCCCTTAGAAAAATTGGTGTCAATATTCGTGATAGCGTGTTTGAGCAACTTAGATGGGCTATTGATATTTTGGGAGTATCTGAAAAATGGGAGGTTAAAGTTTCTGTCCCTGAACTTATTATCAAAAATACAGGTCAAAAAATTATATTTAGAGGTGGGGATAATCCTAAGAAAATAAAATCTACTAAGTTTTTAAAGGGATATCCTAGATTTATATGGTATGAGGAAGTTGATGAATTTACTGGTATTGATGAAATTAGAAGTATAAATCAATCTCTTATGCGTGGTGGTGAAAAGTTTGTTGTTTTTTATTCCTATAATCCGCCTAAAAGTCAAAGATGTTGGGTTAATAGTGAGGTTTTAGATGTGAGAGATGATAAACTGGTTCATCACAGTACATATTTGGATGTGCCTAAAGAATGGCTTGGTAAACAGTTTTTTGCTGAGGCTGAACACGTTAAAAGAACTAGACCTGATATTTATGAGCACGAATACTTGGGTGAGGTTACTGGAACTGGGGGAGAAATTTTTAATAATGTCACATTGAGAGAGATTACTGACAATGAACTTAATTTGTTTGACAGAATTCATAGAGGTCTTGACTGGGGTTATGCTTGTGACCCTTTACATTATACTGTAAATCATTATGACAGAATGAGAAAAAGATTATATATTTTTTTTGAAATTCATAAAAGTGGTTTGACTAATATACAAGCAGCTTCTTTGATAAATGATGAAAATATATATAAGGGTGTTGTTGTCTGTGATAGTGCTGAACCAAAATCTATTGATGAAATACGTCAGTTTGGTGTTAGGGCGGAGCCTGCTAAAAAAGGTCATGACTCTGTTGAATTTGGTATTAAATGGCTTCAATCCCTTGAGGAAATTATTATTGACCCTGTAAGATGTCCTTTTACTTCAAAGGAGTTTATGAGGTATGAGTTTGAAAACGACGGCTTTGGTGGTTTTAAAGCTAAATATCCCGACCGTGATAACCACTCAATAGATGCTGTTAGGTATTCTCTTGAGGGTGAAATGAGAAAAGTTACTGTTAGATGATTTTAGTAGCTAATATTTTTTAAGGAGTGTGAGTTTTTTGTTTGTTTCTGATATGGACCTTATAAAGGCTAAACTTTTTGCTGAGGGAAGGCTTAATGACGGGGAAATATTGAGAGAGATTATAAATGATGATGAGAACAGTGTTTATAAACATAAAATGTATGAGGGTGAAAAATATTATAGATGTGAACAGGATATTTTAAATCATAATTTTAATGAGCACCCTTTTTCTGAAACTCGTATTAATGATGAAGGCTTTGAAAATGAGGGTATTGTTAATTTTAAAAATCCTAATAGAAGTAATAACAAATGTGTAAATCCTTTTCATAGAATACTTGTTGACCAAAAAGCTTCTTATATTGCCGGTCGTGAACCTACTATTACTGTTAGGGAAGGTCTTAAAAGTGCTGAGTTTGAAAAAAAACTTTCTATGTTTACTGATGATTACTTTAATCAAACGGTTTATGACCTTGTTGTTGGTGCTTCTAATAAAGGTTTGGAATATATACATATTTATTATGATAGTGAAGGTGAGCTTAAATACTGTATTGTTCCTGCAGAGGAGATTATAGCTGTTTTTGATAATGATAATGAGAATGATATAAAAGAGGTCATAAGATATTATTATATTCGTGTCTTTGATAAAGGCTATGAGAGACTTGTGAGAAAAGCTGAATGGTGGACCGGTGAAAATGTTTCTTATTATATTGAAGACAATAGTGGTGTTTTTATACCTGAGCAAGGTGAAAGTCTTAATGTTCCCCATTGGTATAGATTTGAAAATAATAAGAAATATGGTGAAAGTTGGGGGAGAGTGCCTTTTGTTGTTATGAGAAATAATAGCAGAAGTACTACTGACTTGGAACTTATAAAAAGTTTGTCTGATGCTTATGATTTGGTTTTAAGTGAAGGAACTAATAATCTTATTGACCTTGTTGAACTTTATTGGGTTATTGAAGGTTATGAAGGTGAAACTGCTTCTGCTATCGCTAAAAAGTTACAGATTAATAAAGCTGTTCATATTAGTGATAGTAGCGGCAAAGTTGAGGCTAAACAGGTTGATATTCCCGTTCAGGGTAGAATTGATTGGCTTAAACTTATTAAAAGAGATATTTTTCAGTTTGGTATGGGTGTTGATACTGATACTGAAAAACTTGGAAGTGCTCCTAGTGGTGTTTCTTTAAAATTTCAATATTCTATGTTTAATCTTAAGGTTAATGGTGTTATACCACGACTTAAAAAGGCTTTGAAAGATTTCCTTTGGTTTGTGGCTAATGATTATTTTGACGGTGAGTTTTTTGATATGAATATTGTGGATATAAATATAAATCTTAATTCTATAACTGATGACAAAGAAACTATGGAAATACTTGCTATGTCAAAGGGTATTGTCAGTGAAAAGACACTTTTGGGAAAACACCCTTTTGTTGATGATGTTAATAGTGAGATTTTTAATATTGATGAGGAAAGGAGAAATGGTTTTGGATATGACAGAGGAACGAATGACAAAAATAATTGATGGTATTACTGAAATCGGTATTGATGAGGATAAGGCTGTTGAGATACTTGGTGTGTTTATTGAGGAGCTTGAAAAAGGTGGATTTGATACTGATTATGAAAATATAAAAAATGAAAAAGAACAGATAAAATTGGAAAATGAAAAACTTGTTGAAAAAATTAAAAAAATTGCTGTTGAAGGCGTTATGAGAAGTAAAAATTGTCGTAATGTTAAGGCTTTATCTGCTCTTGTTGATATGGATAATGTTCATGTTGATGATGAGGGTAATGTTAGCGGAATTGATATTGAAAAACTTATGGAGGAGTATCCTTATCTTTTTGAAAAAGAAAAAAGTAAGAGATATGGTAATGGTTTTAAGAAAAGTGGTAAAAGTGAAAGCAGTGTTGAGAAAAATTTTAAAAAGGGACTTTTTAGAGTGTAAGGAGGTAGTTTTTTATGGCGATTAATACTATTGAATATGCAAAGATTTTTACTGATGCTCTTGATGCACAGCTTGTTGAGGGCTCTACAACTGGTTGGATGGAGGCTAATGCTGGACAAGTTAAGTATCAGGGGGGTGATGAGGTTAAAATACCTAAAATTGTTTTAAGTGGTATGGGAGATTATGACAGAGATACAGGTTTTGCTCAGGGTTCTGTTACTTTATCCTATGAAACTAGAAAACTTTCTCAGGATAGAGGAAGAACTTTTCAGATTGATGCTGCTGATGTTGATGAAACTAATTTTGCTCTTGTTGCCGGAAATATTATGGGCGAGTTTCAGAGAACTAAGGTTATTCCTGAGATAGATGCTTATAGATATAGCAGACTTTTTGCTATTGCTACTGAAAAAAGCCGTGTAGGTACATATACACCGGCTAAAGATACTATTTTTGAAAAACTTCTTAGTGATATTACTGCTATAAGAGACGTTGTTGGAGATGGCAGAGAAATTATTGTAACTATGTCTGCTTTTACTGCTAATATGCTTGATATGGCTAAGGGTGGAAGCAATATTATTGAAAGTGGTGAGTTCAAACAGGGTAATGCTGTTATTAAAGTTAGAAGTATTGACGGTTGTCCTATTATACGTGTTCCTTCTTTAAGATTTAAAACTGAATATGAATTCCTTGACGGTGTTTCTGGTGGCAAGGAGAATGGCGGATTTAATGCTACTGAAGGGGCTAAGGATATTAACTGGATTATTGCTGTGAAAGATGTTCCTGTGGCTGTTTCAAAAACTGATGTTACAAGAATTTTTGACCCTATGACTAATCAGAAAGCTAATGCTTGGAAAATTGATTATAGAAAATATCATGATATATGGGTTATGGATAACGCTACTGAGGGCTTATGGGTTTCTACAAAAGAATAATAGTTTAAATAGGTGGTTTTATGGCTGAAAGTTTTGATGAGAGATTTTTGGATTTTTTGAAAATTTTAAATATTGGTGATGATGAGTATAAAAATAATATTGCTGATTTTGCCTTTAGAAGAAGTGAGGAGTATATAAAATCATTCTGTAATATTGAAACTCTTGACGAGAAACTTTTTGGAGTTCATAAAAATATTGCTTTTGATTTTTTTAAAAGTATTTTATGTTCTGTCACTGAAAAAGGTGACATTAAAAGTATTAAGGAAGGTCTTGTAAGTTTGGAGTTTTTTGAAAAGGGTTTTGGTAAAGATGAACTTTTAAACTCTGTTGAAAAATATATTTGTGAGCTTTCCCCCTTTAGAAAGTTGAGGTGGTAGTGTGGCTTTTTCTCAAGTTTTCGGTGAATATGCCAAAATGCTACTTAATAATACTTGCAATATATATAAACTTGAAAAAAATGTTAATGACTATGGTGAAAGTGTTTTTTCTAAAATAAAAATTGCTTCTGATGTTAATTGTCGTGTTAATTATGAGGGTGAAAGTCTATCTAACAATAATAATGTTTATAAAAAAGAGTATGAAGTTTCAATTGTTTTTCCTGTTGATTTTGATGTTTATAAAGGCTGTTATATTGAAGTTTTAAATTTTGAAAATAGTAAAAATATTATGTTTTATGCTTGTGGTGATTGTGTTTCGTATATAACTCATAAAGAGATTAAGGCTTTAAGAAGGGAGGTGGTTCTCTGATTGAAAATGTAAGACGTGGTGTTATATCAAGACTTAAAGAACTTTTTGATTTTGATGTTTATAGTAATGAAGTTGTCATTGATGATGATATTCCTTTTTTTATGGTTAAAGTTTTAAGCTCTGAAAAAATTCCTATGCTTGGAAATCGCTTTAGGCTTTCTGTTAATGTTGAAATTTTGTTTTTTAATGATAGAGAAAAAAGTGATTTGTTTGAGTTTGATAGTATTGTTGGTTCGGGAATAAGTGAGATTTCTGTTTTAGATAGAAAGGTTTTGGCTGATAAAATTGCTATGGATATTCTGGACAATAAAAGAAGGTATACTGTATCCTATACTCTATGTTGTCAGGAGACAGAGGACTTTCCTCTTATGGAGACTGTTTCATCTAAGGAGGTTATAAAAATTGAATTGTGATTGTAAATTCAGTAAAGATGAATTTTTGAAAAGTAAAAGTTTTAATTTTTCAAAAGATGTTATTTCTGCCTGTCTTTTGGATAATAAACTTTATACAAAAAAAGAGGCGGAATGTATTATAAATGATTATCTTAAAAATAAAGTTTGAAGGAGGTTGTTTTTATGGCGTTGGGTGGAGGTGCTTTTGTTGCCCAAAATAAAATTTTGCCCGGAGCTTATATAAATTTTGTTTCTAAGCCTAGAGCTATGGGCGGAATTGGTGAAAGAGGTGTTGTTGCTGTTCCTTTGAGTCTTGATTGGGGTAGCGATGATGTTTTTACTGTTGAGTCCGGTGACTTTATGACTAAGGCTGAAAAAATATTCGGTTATAGTTATACTCATGAAAAACTTGCACCTATAAGAGAACTTTTTTGTGGAGCTAAAACTCTTGTTCTTTATAAAATTAATGGAAAAGGTGAAAAAGCTACTGCTACTGCTGGAGGACTTACTGTTACCGCTAAATATAGTGGTGTTAGAGGTAATGATATAAGTATTATTGTCAGAAAAAATATTGATGATGATAGTTTTTATGATGTTGTCACTGTTATTGATGGAAGTTATAAAGATATTCAGACTGTTTCTGATATTTCTGAGCTTGTTTCAAATGATTTTGTAGATTTTTCGGGAAGTGGAGTTTTTGAAGTTACAGCTGGTATTAATCTTGAAGGTGGAACTAATACAGAGGTTAATGGAGAAAGTTATTCTGAATTTTTAGGTCTTATTGAGTGTTATGATTTTAATACTCTTGTATATGATGGTGATGATGAAACTACTAAAAAACTTTTTGTATCCTTTACAAAAAGAATGAGAGACGATGAGGGCGTAAAGTTTGTCACTGTTTTACATGATTATTCTGCTGCTGACTGTGAGGGTGTTATTTCTGTTAAAAATGAAACATCAGAACAGAAAACAGGTCTTGTTTATTGGGTTTCTGGAAAAGAGGCTGGGGCTGAAGTTAATGAAAGTCTTACTAATGCTATTTATGACGGTGAACTTTCTGTTGTTGCTAGATATTCAAAAAGTGATTATGAAAAGGCTATTGAGGAAGGTCAACTTGTTTTTTATAATGACGGTGAAAATGTTAGAGTTTTAAGAGATATAAATACATTTACAAGTTTTTCGTCAGATAAAAACAGTGATTTTTCATCAAATAGAATTATGAGAGTTCTTGATTCTATTGGAAATGATGTGGCTAGAATATTTAGCGAATACTATTTAGGTAAACAGAGTAATAACAAACAGGGAAGAAATCTTTTTAAATCTGAACTTATAAGTTACCATGAACAGCTTATGACTTTAGGTGCTATTGAGGACTTTACTTCTGATGATATTACTGTTAGTCAGGGAAGTGAAAAAACTGATGTTGATGTTTATTTATCTGTTATGCCTGTTGATGCTATGGAAAAACTTTATATGAAAGTTGAAATAGTATAATTGGGGGGTGATTTATTTATGGCTATACTTAGGGCAAAAGATACTATAAACGGAACTCAAGGTACTTGCTTTGCTGTTATAGATAATAAGAGAACTGAACTTATGCAGGTTAAAAATATTACTGCTACTGTTGAAAAGAAAAAAACAGAAATTCCTATACTTGGTGTTACAGGTAAACAGCATAAAGCGGGAGGATGGAAGGGTACCGGAAAAATGACTGTTTATTATGTAAGCAGTATTTTTAGAAGTATGATGCTTGATTATATTAAAAAGGGTATTGATACATATTTTGAAATTATGGTGACTAATGAAGACCCTACTAGCAGTACCGGCTCACAGACTGTTCTCCTTAAAGGTGTAAACCTTGACAGTATCATTTTTACAAAACTTGATGTTGAGAAAGAGGCTCTTGAAGAAGATATGGAGTTTACTTTTAATGATGTTGACCTTCTTGATAAATTTGATGAGCTTTAAATTTTTGTGAACTTTAATTGAAAGGTGGGGCTTATGTATAGATTTTATTTTAAATGTGGAAATGATAGTTTTATGCTTCCTGCAAGCCCTTCATACTTTAAAATAAAAATTGGAAGCAGAAACGAAAAGGCGGAAGTCATTAAACTTGGAGAGGTGGGTGTTATAAAAACCGCCTCTCTTAGGGAGATGGATTTTGAATTTATACTTTCGAGAAATGGTTTTTGGCAAGGTGGATATGGAACTTATGAGCCTTTACATTATCTTAATAAATTGAGAAGTTTTAAAAATAGTGGACAGCCTATTACTTTTATTGTTATAAGACTTCTTCCTGACGGTAAAAGAAGCTTTGATACTAATATTTTGGCTACTATTGAGGATTATACTGTCTTGGAAAATGCCGGTGATGAGGGAGATTTTAAAGTTACTATGACTTTGAGAGAGTTTGTTCCTTGTAAATCTGTTAAACTTAAAATTGATGATAGTGGTAATGTGTCTAAAAATACTGTTGAGAGGGAAAGCAAAAATATTTCTGATACTTATGTTGTGAAAGAGGGAGACAGTCTTTGGAAAATTGCGAAAACACAGCTTAATGACGGTAGTAAATTTTTTGAAATTGCTAATATTAATGGTATTTCAAATCCTGATAAAATTTATCCTGGTCAAGTTTTAAAACTTGGGAGGTGATTTATATTATTAGGGTTATTATTGATAATAATGGTACTGTTTTTGATGTTACTGATATTTTATATAAAGATGTCACTTTGACGGAATATATAAAAGGGACTGCAGGTATACTTGTCTTTAGTGTTATTCGTGACGGTATTGTTAATTTTATTGAGGGGAATAAAGTTATATTGTATGTTGATGATGTTATGCGATTTTGTGGTTTTATTGCTAATAAGAAAAGAGATAAAAATCAAATTATAAATGTTACTGCATATAATCAGATTTTTTATCTGTCTAAAAATAAAGATACTTATATATATTCGGGAAAAACTGCTACACAAGTTATAAATACTGTTTGTGGTGACTATGGTCTTGAGATTGGTAGTTTGTGTGATACAGGTGTTGTTATTGAGCCTCGCGTTGAGGAAGGTAAAACACTTATTGATATTATTCAAAATGCTCTTGATAGAACAAGACGGATTAATGGTGTTGAGTATTGTTTTTATGATGATTGCGGAAAACTTTTCCTTAAACCTTTAAGTGATATGATTTGTAATACGGTTTTTTCTGATGAAATTAATATAATTAATTTTTCTTATGAGACGGATATTTCAAAGGATACATATAATACTGTTAGACTCTTTAAAAAAGAAAGATTGGAAAATGCTCATCTCTCTTATATGGCTGAAAATATTGAAAATATTAAAAAATGGGGCAGACTTCAATATTATGAAAAAGTTGATAAAGATATGAATACTGCTCAGATGAAAGCTTTATGTGATGGTGTCTTTAATATAAATGGTGATGTTAAAAAGAAACTTTTTGTTGAGGCTTTTACAGACGATTTTACTGTAAGAGCAGGAAATTCTGTTTTTGTTGATATGAAAGATTTTTCTGAGATAGGTATAAGTGATTTTAAGATTGTTGAAAAATCTGTTCATGTTTTTAGTAATGGTAAACATATTATAAAACTTGATATAAGAGTTTGATTTTTTAGAGGTGATTTTTTGGGAGATTTAAAATATTTTTTGATGGATAATGCTTTAAAAAATAAAGGTGAATATGTTTTTGTCAGTGATAGATTTAAAGATGAAAAGGGTAATGTTCAAAAATGGTATATAGCACCTGTTACTGAAAGAGAAAATGAGGATATAAAACGCTCTGTGGGATTTTTTGACGGTGTTGTCAAAGATAATGTTGAAAAATATATATGTAAGTTGTGTGTAAGATGTGTTAAAAATCCTGACCTTAATAGTGTTCAGTTGCAGGAAAGTTATGGAGTTTTTGGTGGTGAGGCTCTTTTAAAAACAATGCTTTATGCGGGGGAATACTCAAATCTTGTTAAGGCTGTTAGAGAGATTAACGGTTTTGATAAAAAATTTGAAGATATTAAAGAAGAAGCAAAAAACTGATTATGGAGGGTGGGGAAAGTGCTTATGCTTTCCTTGCTCTCCGAGATTTTGGAATAACTCCTAAAAATCTTTTTGATATGGGAAGAAATGAGAGGGCTTTTATATTTGCTTCCTGTGACGTTTTGAGAGAGATTGAAGGGGAAAGGTGATATTTTTGGATTATATTGAATACTTTTTTGATATATTTGAAAAATTTTATAATTGGTTTGACTTTGATTATGATATAGAATTGTTTTCTTTATATTCTGATGATATTAAAAAAAATAGTCAAATTTATAAAAAATTTGATGAAAATAATAATGGTTATGTTTATCAAAATACAGAAAGTTTTTTAAATAATTTTTTTAATGTTTCAGAGTTTAATAAAAATATATATGAAAATATTTATTTTAAAGATAATAAATATTTTGATGATTTTTATAATATTGTTAAAAATTATTCTGAAAATTTTTATTATGAGTATTTGAAATCAAAAAATGATTTTGTTTTTAATGATTTTTATTATATGGAGCATTTTGATAGTTTTTTTAATAGCTATATATATAATGATGATTTAAAAATATTTGATTTTAAGAATATTTATAAAAGATATAACCGTGTTTATGATAATAATATTTATGAACAGTATAAAAATGAAAATACATATAACAATTATGAAAATGTTGAAAATATATATGAAAATAAAAATGTATGTGAAAATATAGACTGTGATTATATTTTTGATGCTTTGGAGGAAAGACTTTTGAGGGAATATAATTGTTCTGGAAAAGGTTTTTGATTTTTGGAGGTGACTATGGCTGTCATTGATGTTATAAAAAATATTGCTTATGATACTGCAAAAAATATAGTTCCTGATACTGTTGTTTTTGGTGATGTTATATCTGTTTCACCTATTATTATTGGAATTGATAATGGTTTGAAACTTACTGAAGAATTTATTTATAAAACTAATAATATTGTAAATCAAAATGTTAAAGTTAATGTTGAAACTCATGGAGAATGTGTTGGTAATACTGATAATGAAATTAAAATAGGTGATTCTGTCATACTTTTAAAATGTTTTGGTGGACAGAAGTTTGTTATTTTGGGACGCTGTGTTTAGGAGGTGTTTTTTTGTTGCCTGAAAACAGTAATATTATTTTTAATAATAATTATTCTGAAAGTGAAATGTCTTCTAAAACCTATTCTGTTGATTTTTTGAAAAATAGAATTGTTGGAGAGAAAGATGGTATTGAAGCTTTGAAAGATACTATTTTTAAAATCATTAATACTGAAAGATATAAATATGATATTTATGATTGGAATTATGGTGTTGAGTTTTCTGATATTATAGGCATGGATAGAAAATTGGCTGTTACAGAGATAGAGAACCGCATAAAAGATGCTTTATCTATTGATGAGAGAATAAAAAATATTTCTGATTTTCAGTTTGTGGAAAATAAAAATAGTATAGAGGTTTCTTTTACTGTTGAGAGTATATTTGGAAATATTCGTGAGAGTAAAGAGGTGAGTATTTGATGTATGAAACTTATGAAGAACTTATGGAAAAAAAACTTAATATGATTGAAAGAAATATTGATAAAAGACAGGGAAGTATTATTTTTGATGCTTTAGCCCCTAACTCTGCTGAAACTGCAAAAATGTATGCTGATATTTTAATGCTTCAAGACAGAAGTTATGGAGATACTGCTACTGGTGAGGATTTGACAAGGAGAGTTGCTGAAAGAGGTGTTATAAGAAAACCTGCCGTTAAAGCTGTTCTTGTAGGTGAATTTTTTGACAGTGACAATAATTATTTTGATGTGTCTAAGGGTGATAGATTTTCTTATAATGATATTTATTATACTGTAATTTCAAGAGTTTCACAGGGTGTTTTTTTGTTGGAGTGTGAAAAAAGCGGTAATATTGGTAATTTTTATTCTGGTGAGATTATTCCTGTTGGTTTTATAGAAGGACTTGCTAAAGCTCAAATAAAAGAAATATATTCTGACGGTGAAGACGAGGAGGACGATAATTCCCTTAGAAAAAGATATATGGAGAGTTTTAATAGTGAGTCTTTTGGAGGAAATATATCAGATTATAAAAATAAAGTAAAGTCTATTGGTGTTGTTGGTGGAGTTAAGGTTTATCCTGTATATTATGGTGGTGGAACTGTGAGAATTGTTTTTACTGATAGAGAACACAGTGTTCCTAAACCTGCTGAGGTTGAAACTGTTCAAAATGAACTTGACCCTGAACAGAATGGTATGGGAAATGGAATTGCTCCTATTGGTCATAGGGTTACTGTTGAAGGTGCTGTTGCAGAAAATATTAATATATCTATGAAAATTATATATAAAGATGATTTTTCATTTCAGGACATTGAGGAAGAAGCCCTGTTGTCTCTTGAAGAATATTTTTTAAGTTTGAGAAGTACTTGGGAGGAAAATGAGGAGCTTGTTGTAAGAATAAGTTATATTGAGGCTAGAATTCTTCAGATTGCCAGTGTTGTTGATGTTTCTGATACTGCTTTAAATGGAAATAAACAAAATATTATTGTTTCTGATAATAAAGTTCCTGTTCTTGGTACTTTTGAGGAGGCGGTTTAATATGCTTATTGAACATCTTCCCTCTTTTATGGCTGATATAGATGAATTTAAAAAACTTTTTAATGTAGAAGAAAAAATTTTTGGAGAGCTTTATAATGCCTTTAAAAAATATGAGAATAATCTTTGGATTGAAACTGCTGATGATGAAGGTATAAAAAGACGTGAGAAATTTCTTGGTATAGATAAGCCTTATGGTACCCTTGAAGATAGAAGAAAAGTTGTACTTTCTGAATGGTCTGGTGTTCTTCCTTTTAATTATTATACTCTTGATAAGTGGCTTTCGAGTTATTTGGAAAAGTATAATTATACTATTGAAATTAGCTTTGATGAATATAAATTGTATGTTCTTTTAAGTTTGTCTGTTAAAGAACATGAGACTTATATAAAAAATGCTCTTAGAAAAAAGATACCTGCTAATATGATTATTGAGATAGGTATTGATTATAATAGATATAGAGATTTTAAAAAATTTACATATGGTCAAATTAAAGATAGCGGAATTACTTTAGGAGAAATGAGAGAAAGTGTTATATCATTATAAATAAAAAAAGAGGTGTTAACCTCTTTTTTTTACATTTCTTCAAGATATTTTTCAAAACCTACATTTTCAAGTTTTTCAGCTTTTTTCTCAACCATTTCTTCAAGGTCTTTTTTATATTTTGCAACATTTTCGTGAATAGTTTCATCAAAAGAGCCTATCATCTGAGCTGCAAGTATTCCTGCATTCTGTGCTCCATTTATTGCCACTGTTGCAACTGGTATTCCCGGTGGCATCTGAACTATTGAATAGAGTGAGTCCACACCACTTAAAGCTTTTGTTTTTACAGGTACACCTATAACAGGTACTGTTGTCAAAGCTGCTGTCATTCCTGGAAGATGAGCTGCTCCCCCTGCTCCTGCAATTATTACTTTTATTCCTCTTTCATGGGCTTTTTTTGCGTATTCATACATTCTGTCTGGTGTTCTGTGAGCTGATATTACAGTTAATTCATATGAAACACCAAGTTTGTCTAAAATTTTTCCGGCTTCACTCATAACAGGAAGGTCTGAATCACTGCCCATTATTATTCCTACTTGTGGAGACATTTTATCACCTCTTAAAAATATTTTGAAAAGTATTGATTTTTTTATAAATTGTATCATATATATTCTGTATTTTAAAGTTCTTATTGATAAAATAACGGTTTTATGGTAAAGTAATTACATTGGATTTTAATGCTTATAAGCATTTTAAATATTTTCGGGGAGGTGCAAATATGAGTACAATAGGTATTGTTTTATCTGTTATATTAGGTATATTAAGTGTTATTTTAACATCAATAATACTTTTACAGTCTGACCGTTCTGCTGGTCTTGGTGCTGTGGGCAATTCTGCTAACAGTGGTTCATACTGGAGTAAAAATAAAGCAAGCTCTATGGAAGGAGCTCTTGAGAGATATACAAAAATCGGTGGAGCTTTATTCTTAATAATATGTTTGCTTATTAATTTTTTTGCTTAAATTTTATGCCTCAACTTTTAAAGTTGGGGCTTTTTTATTATATTTAAGTAAACTTTTAATTTATGGTTATTAAATTGTTTTTGTTGTATAATAATATTATGATATTTTGACAGTTGATTTTAGCGAAAGAGGTGAAATAATTATGGAAGAAAATTTTGATTTATTTGAAGAAAGAAAAGAGAAAATTGCAAATTATATTGCCAGTGAAAATTATATACCTATGAAACCAACTGAGATTGCTATAATGCTCAGTGTGCCTTCCAATGAAATGGAATTATTTTTGAATATATTAAAAGAGCTTATAAATGAGGGAAGGGCTGTTGAAACTAAAAAAGGTAAAATAATGAGCCCTAAATCATTAAATTACTATACAGGTACATTTACAAGTCATGCTAGAGGTTTTGGATTTGTCACTGTTGAGGGAGAGCCTAACGACATATTTATACCTGCTGACAGTGTTAATGGTGCTATGCACAAAGATAAAGTTATGTGCCGTATTACAAAGCGTGCAGACCATGGAAAACGTGCTGAGGGTGAAGTTTTAAGAGTTATTGAACGTGGCATGACACAGATTGTAGGAACTTTTGAGAGAGGAAAAGGCTTTGGCTTTGTTGTTCCTGATGACAAAAAATTTGCCAATGATATTTTTGTATCAAAAGATAATACAAAGGGTGCTGTTACAGGCCATAAAGTAGTTGTTGAGATTATAAAATTCCCAGAAGGCAGAAGAAATCCTGAGGGTAAAATTGTAGAAATACTTGGACATATAAATGATCCAGGTGTTGATATACTTTCTATAATAAGACAGTTTGATTTACCTACTGATTTTCCTAAGGAAGTTTATGATTATATAGAAAATATAGAGAGTGAAATCTCATCAGATGAAATTTGTGGCAGAGAAGATTTAAGAAATATAAAAACTGTCACAATAGACGGTGAGGACGCCAAAGACCTTGATGATGCTGTTTCAATAGAAGTTCTTGAAAATGGTAATTATAAACTTGGCGTTCATATTGCTGATGTCTCTCATTATGTAAAAGAAAACAGTCCACTTGATAAAGAAGCTTATAAGAGAGGTACAAGTGTATATTTAGTTGACAGAGTTATACCTATGATACCTCATAAACTTTCAAATGGAATATGTTCTTTAAATCCTGATGAG
Organism: Tyzzerella sp. An114; assembly: GCF_002161055.1. Lineage (GTDB taxonomy): Bacteria > Bacillota > Clostridia > Lachnospirales > Anaerotignaceae > Fimicola > Fimicola cottocaccae. The sequence continues at coordinate 40,907 of NZ_NFLT01000006.1, read as the reverse complement.
GACAGACTTACATTAAGTTGTATTATGGAGATTGACAGAAAAGGTAATGTTGTTGACCATAGAATAGTTGAGTCTGTTATACATTCAGACAGAAGAATGACATACACTGCTGTTAATAAGATTATAGAGGAAAAAGATGAGGCTACAAGACAGGAGTATTCAGATTTTGTTGAGTTTTTTGATGATATGGAAAACTTGAGAAAAATACTGTCTGCAAAACGTAAAAAGAGAGGTTCTGTAAACTTTGATTTTCCAGAGGCTAAAATAATACTTGATGATGAGGGGACTCCTATTGATATTAAGCCTTATGAGAGAAACAGTGCTACAAATCTTATAGAAGAATTTATGCTTGTTTGTAATGAGACTGTTGCAGAATATTTCTTCTGGCAGCAAGTACCTTTTATATTCAGAAACCATGAAACTCCTGATGATGAAAAGATACAGAAACTTGAGGAGTTTTTAAGAAATTTTGGTTATAGACTTAAAGGAACTGGAAAAGATGAGCTTCACCCTAAATCAATTCAGCAGATTATATCTGATGTTGAGGGAAAACCTGAGGAGCATATTATAAGTAGAGTTGTACTTCGTAGTATGAAACAAGCTAGATATATGGCTGAAAATATGGGACATTTTGGTTTGGCAGCAAAATATTATTGTCACTTTACGTCACCTATAAGACGTTATCCAGACCTTGAAATACACAGAATAATAAAAGAGTGTATAAGAAATAATGGACTTTCTTCTAAACGTGAAAAGAGCCTTAATAAGAAAATGCCTGAAATAGCAAAACAGTGTTCTGTTAGAGAGCGTGTTGCTGAAGAAGCTGAAAGAGAAACAGACAAACTTAAAATGGTTCAGTTTATGGAGGATAAAATCGGTCAAATCTATGAGGGAGTTATATCTGGTGTTACAAGCTGGGGAATATATGTTGAACTTCCTAATACTGTTGAAGGTATGGTTTCTGTAAACTATATTGATGATGATTTTTATATTTTTGATGATAGAAATATGAGACTTGTGGGAGAGAGAACTCAAAAAACATACTCTCTCGGACAGAAAGTTTTTGTTCAGGTTTTCAAAGTTGACAGAGAACTTAGAAATATTGACTTTATTTTTGTTGACGAGCCTGAAGTTATTGACATAATGTAATTAATCGGGAGGTATATTGTTATGAGTTTAGAAAAAATTGGTATAATGGGCATGGGTGCCATAGGTGGTGTCTATGCTAAAGAGCTTTTAAGAACTTTTGGTGATAACTTTTATGCTGTTGCTGAAGGTGCAAGAGGAGAAAGATTTAAAAATAATGGTATAAAAGTAAATGGTGATGTTATTTTTCCAAAAGTCCTTTCTACAAAAAATCCAGAAACAAGACTTGATTTTCTTATTGTTGCTCTTAAAAATTATCAACTTGAAGATAGCTTTGACGAGATAAGAAATATTATAGATGATAATACTGTTATACTTACACTTTTAAACGGTGTAACAGCAGGGGATAGACTTAAAAAGGCTTTTCCTGAAAATGATGTTCTTCTTGGGCTTGTATATATTACAGCGGAGAGAACAGAAGATGGAGTTTATAGCAGTGATAAAGGTATTATAAAATTTGGAAATCCTAAAAATAGTAACCCTTCAAAAAGTGTTTTAGCTGTTAAAGAGGTTTTTGATAAAGCTGATATACCTAATGAAATACCTGTTGACATGATAAGTGCTCAGTGGAGAAAATGGATTATAAATATAGGTTCAAATCAGGTTTCAGCTATTGTTGGAAATGGATATGGAAAATTCCTTGAAATAGAGGAACTTCATGATGTGCTTTTTAAAGCTATGATGGAAGTTGTTGAAGTTGCAAAGGCTTTAGGTATTTATCTTCCTGTTGAAGATGTATATGATTATGATAGAAGGCTTAAATCTCTTGAGCCTGAACTTAAAACATCAACATTACAGGATGTTGAAAATAAGAGAAAGACAGAGATTGAATATTTTGCAGGAGACCTTATAAAAATTGCTAAAAAAGCAGGAGTTAGTGTACCTGTAAATGAAACTTTATATTGTCTTATAAAATCTATTGAAAAAATGTATCTTTAAAATTTGTTTCGGGCGATTTTATCGCCCGAAATATGTAATTATATTGTAATAATAAGTATATTGATTTTTTTTAGGATTATGCTATAATAAAAAACACTGAGTGAATTTAAGGAGGTGGTATGCATGGCTAAAGAAAAAGGAAGCAGACTTATTGCCCAAAATAAAAAAGCTTATCATGATTATTTTATAGAAGATACTTATCAAGCAGGAATTTCACTTGCTGGTACAGAGGTTAAATCTTTGAGAATGGGAAAATGTAGTCTCAAAGAAAGTTTTATTAAAATTGAAAATAGAGAGGCTTTTATTTATAATATGCATATCAGCCCTTATGAGCAGGGAAACATATTTAATAAAGACCCTCTGCGTACAAGAAAACTTTTACTTCATAAAAGTGAGATAAATAAAATACTTGGTAAGATAACTATTGCAGGATATACTGTTGTTCCTTTAAAAGTATACTTTGATAGAAGTCTTGTAAAGGTTGATATTGGTATTGCAAAAGGTAAGAAACTTTATGACAAACGTCAGACCATAGCTAAAAACGACCAGCGTCGTGAAGCTGAAAAAGAATTTAAAATTCGTAATCTCACAGTATAATGATTTTATATATAAAAAGAATTATACTGCATTTTGGGGATGCAATGGTTTCGACGGGGGTTTTGTAAACGAGAATAGCCATCCGCACTTGGTAACTGCGTCAAAATGCCTAAAATTTTTAAAAAGAAACGACAAAGATTATTCTTTAATGGCAGCCTAAGCTGCTGCCCGTTGGCCTTCGATTGCTCACAGTTGAAGTTACCAGCGTCGACCTTGTGAGGCACTTTTTCTCCTAAGCTTTGCGGAGGAAAAAGAAACATGAAGCTACTGAAGGTAAAAGCCTGTTGTTCGGCGGTTATCTGAGGGAATGTCAAAAGAGCAACTGTGATGGGAGAAGTTTTTGTGGAGAGGCCTTCGGACAGGAGTTCGATTCTCCTCATCTCCATTTTTTTAAACAACCTAATTATTTTGATAATTAGGTTGTTTTTTTATTGCAAATTAAGCTATTTTTATTATTTTTTGGAAAAAATGGTTATTGTTTTATAAATTAATTAGATGTATAATTACAATATATTTATTTTAGGGGGGATTATCATGAAATTTCAAAAACTTAAATATATGATATCAGGAGGAATTATAGCAACAATGATATTTAATGTAGTACCTGTTGCTTTTGCAAAAGTAAGTCAGATGAATATTCCTGTTACATATAATAATATTAAAATTCTTGTAGATGGTAAACAATTATCAACAGATAAAGAGCCGTTTATATATGATGGAACAACGTATCTTCCAGTAAGAGCTGTTGGCGAAGCTGTTGGAAAAGATGTAAGTTGGGATGGAAAAACAAATACAGTTTTACTTAATAGCAAAATGACAGAAGTACCAAAAAATGATTATGAAGAAGATACTAAAAAAGAAGAAACAGAAAATGTTATAACTAATTCAAAGGAATATTCAAGAACAAATCCTGCTCCTGTTGGAACAGAACAAATTTATAAATATGAAAGTGATTATGGAACTGATTATACTGTAAAATTAAAAATAACATCTGCATATAGAGGAACATCTGCTTGGAATATGATAAAAAGAGCAAATATGTTTAATGATGAAGCACCAGATGGAAAAGAATATATACTTATAGATGTTAAAGCTGAAGTTATAGATGTTGAAGATGATAAAGCTGTAAACTTTGATGAATATGATTTTACTCCATTTAGTGGTTCAAATTCAGAATATAAAAGAGAAACTGTTGTTGAACCTGAGCCAAGATTTAATGCATCTGTTTATAAAGGTGGAACAACAGAGGGATATATAGCTTTTCTTGTTGATAAATCAGATACACATCCTAAAGTTGTTTATGGAGAAAATTATGATGGTACAGGTGGAGTATGGTTTGAAGTAACAAAATAATTTATAAAAACTGTGATATATTATCACAGTTTTTTGTTTTTTAATATATTTTTAAACTGTTTGTATATTATTGTTATAAAAAAATATAGTAATTTAATTTAAAATATTTTATATTATTAAAGACAAAAATATATCATATAAATTTTAGGAGATGATTTTTATGATAACAAGAAAAGAGTTTAATTTTAATTCATCAGATGGAATTTCAAATATATATGGCTGTATATGGATTGATGAAAACAAGAAAGAATACAAAGGTATAGTACAACTTATTCATGGAATGGCAGAACATATTTTGAGATATGAAAATTTTGCTTGTTTTTTAGCATCAAAAGGATATGTTGTTTGTGGCAATGACCATATAGGACATGGAAGAAGTGCAAAAAATATTGATGATTTGGGATATTTTGGAGAAGGTAAGTATAATTATGTAAAACTTATTAAGGATATACACCATGTTAATGTTATGGTAAAAAATATGTTTCCTAAATTGCCTATAACTGTAATAGGTCATAGTATGGGTTCTTTTCTCGGAAGAAGTTTTGTTTATAGATATCCAGAGTATATAAAATCAGCTGTATTTATAGGAACAAGTGGAAGTAATCCTTTGATAGCTACAGGCATAAAAATATGCTCAATTAAAATGGATAGAGGAAAAGGAAAAGAAAGAGGAAATTTTGTAAATAAATTAGCTTTTGGTGCTTATAACTCAAGATATGAAAATAAAAATACAGATTTTGATTGGATATGCTCTGATGATAATGTAGTTAATGAATTTATTGAAGATGAAAAATGTGGTTTTATATTCACCTATGCAGGATATAATGACCTTTTTAGTGTTTTAAAAGAAGTCTCATCTAAAGAATGGTATAAAGGCTTTGACAAGAGAATACCTGTGTTACTTGTATCAGGCAGTGAAGACCCTGTTGGAAACTTTGGAAAAGGAGTAAGAGAGGTTTACAGAAAACTTAAAAAAGAGTGTGTTGACACTGATATTGTTATATATAAAGGTATGAGACATGAAGTATTAAATGAAAAAAATAAGTTTAAAGTGTATAGTGATATAGAAAAATGGATATGCAAAAAAATGATATGAACAATTGTGTTTTTGTGAAAAACATATAAAATTTTTATTTTAATTGTGTTAAACCTTGATTTTATAGGCTTTTTTAAATAAAATGTGTTGATTTTCCCAAGAATTATTATTATAATAAAAAAAGTAATAAGTATTTTTAATATTTTTACTATATTTTATAAATTTTATTTATATTTGGGGGAATTAATTTGCAAAAAGGAGAACACTTAAATCTGGATATATCGCTAGATTTATACAAAATTTATTGTGCTGTTGTCAGAACGGGAAATATGTCAGCAGCAGCCAAAGAACTTTATATTTCACAGCCAGCTGTAAGTATGTCTGTGAGACAGCTTGAGGACAGAATGGGAAGTCCTTTACTTGTAAGAACAACAAAGGGTGTAAGAACAACACCGGAAGGAAGTATGCTCTATGAATATCTTGAGCAGGCTTTAAGTCTTATAAAGACAGCAGAGAAGAAATATTTTGAGATGGTCAATCTTGAGGCGGGAGAAATAAGAATAGGAGCTAGTGACACTGTAATAGCAAACTATCTTATGCTTTATCTTGAAAAATTTAATAGCCTTTATCCTAACATAAATATAAAGGTTACAAACAAAACAACCTATGAATCACTTAAATTATTAAAAAGTGGAAATGTAGATGTATGTTTTGTAAATCTGCCAATAGAAAACTCAAATGATTTTGATGTTATTGAGTGTCTTGAAATACATGATTGTCTTGTTGGAGGTTCAAAATTTAAAGAGCTTTCTGAAAAAGGTGTAAATCTTGATGATATTGAAAAATATCCTCTTTTACTTCTTGAGGATTTAAGTAATACAAGAAGATATATTGATAAATTTACATTGGAAAATGGTATAAAGCTTAATCCTATAATAGAGCTTGGAAGCAGTGATATACTTCTTGATTTTGTAAAAATAAATCTTGGTTTGACATTTACAATAAAAGAATTTACAAAAGAAATTGATAACGAAAATATATTTGAGATACCTTTAAATCCACCTGTTCCACCTAGAAGTATAGGACTTGTAAAACTTAAAGGTGTAGGACTCTCAAACTCTGCAAAGGGATTTTGTGACATTATGGACATAAAAATTAAAAAATAATTTTTAAAAGCACCGATTTTACGGTGCTTTTTTGATAACATGAAATATTAAATAAAATTTATTCGTATATTGTTATAATAATACTAATTATGAAAGAAAGTGATGTTTAATGAAAAAGGTTGGAATTATACTTGAAGGAGGCGGAATGAGGGGAATATATACAGCTGGTGTTTTGGATTTCTTTATAAAGAAAAATATGTATTTCCCTTATGTTGCCGGAGTTTCTGCCGGAGCTTGCCATGGTTTAACATATATTGCTAAACAGAAGGGCAGAGATAAAGATATTGCTCTTAAATTTGTGAGAGATAAAAGATATTTAAGTTTTAGAAATCTTGTGAAAACAGGAGATATTTTTGGATTTGACTTTATTTTCGGAGAGCTTTCAGAAAAATTATTGCCTTTTGATTATGAAACTTTTGAAAATTCAAAACAAGAGCTGGCTGTGGGAGTGACAAACTGTGTTACAGGAGAGCCAGAGTATTTTTATAAAAGTCAGTGTTCACAAGAAAAATTGTTTGATGCAGTAAGAGCCTCAAGTAGCCTTCCATTTTTGTCAAATGAGGTTATTATAGACGGTAAAGCTTATATGGATGGTGGAATATCTTCATCAATTCCTTTAAAAAGAGCAATAGATGACGGTTATGAATATAATATTGTAGTTCTTACAAGAAATAAAGGATATAGGAAAAAACCTTCTAAGGTGACAAATAAACTTTCAGGATTAAAATATAAAAATTTTAAAGGTCTTTCAAATGCCATTGAAAATAGATATAAAAACTATAATGATGAAGTTGAATTTGCCGAACAGTTAGAAAAAGAAGGAAAAGTTTTTATAATACGCCCTGAAGAACCTATAAATGTAGGTAGAGTTGAAAAAGACAGAAGAAAAATATTTGAACTTTACAAAGAAGGATATATGGAGACTGCAAAAAAATTTAAAGACTTAAAAATATGGCTTAATACTATTGACAAAGACATATAAATATATTACTATTATCACATAATAGTTGAATAGTTGTTCATATAAAGTAAGGAGAATGATATGGCGAAGGGTAAAAAAAATAAAAAAAGCAAAGAAATTGAAGAAATGAACAGCATAATCGAAAATGTTAGCGATGAAAATATTATTGAAAAAGATGAAGAATTTATATATGATATTGCTGACTTTTTCAAAGTTTTTGGTGACTCTACAAGACTTAAACTTTTACATCTTCTTCTTGAAAAAGATATGTGTGTTGGAGACATAGCTGAAAAACTTTCTATGACCCAATCTGCTGTATCTCATCAACTTAGAGTATTGAGACAAAGCGACCTTGTAAAGTTTAGAAAAGAGGGAAAAGCTGTTATATATTCTCTTGATGATTATCATGTAAAAGATGTTCTTCAAGCTGGAATAAGCCATATAGGACATAAAAAAGGTTATATAAAATAGATTTTATGGGCAGTAAAACTGCCCTAAAAAAATAAGATATATATGAATGAATGTTCAAATAAAAATATAAAAAAGAGGTGTAAAAATGAATAGTATAAAGATTAAGGTGGAAGGTCTAACCTGTGCAAATTGTGGGGCTAAAATCGAAAAAGATACAAAAAGTATTTTTGGTGATGAAAACGTTTTTTTGAATATATTAAATCAAGAAATGGAAGTAAAAACAAATGATAATCATGACAATACATTAAAAACTGTAAAGACAATAGTAAATAAATATGAACCAGATGTTAAGGTCTATGAAATAAATACATCAAAACCCTTTATAATAACATTAAAGGGATTAAATTGTGCAAATTGTGCCTCAAAAATAGAGACTGCTTCATCGCAGATTGATTTTGTAAAATCAGCACAACTTAATTTTATGAATAAAGAAATGAGCATAACTATTGATGATGGAGGAAGTAAAATAGATGTTTACAATAAAATAAAAAATATTGTAAATAAACTTGAGCCTGATGTGGAAGTTTCAATAAAAGAAAATAACAGTCATGAACATACTCATTGTCATGATGGAAGTTGTAGTTGTGGAGAACATGAACATACTGAAAAAAAACCTTTTGAGTTTCCTATAAAATACAGATTTATATCAGGTGGAATATTATTTATTTTAGCTTCTTTTATTAGTAGAGATAATAATTTTGGAGTTTTGTTTTATATACTATCTTATATAATATTTGGATATGATGTAATAATAACAGCTTTAAAAAATATATTTAAAGGAAATGTCTTTGATGAGAACTTTTTAATGTCAGTATCAACAATAGGAGCAATAATACTTGGAGAATTACCTGAGGCTGTATTTGTAATGTTCTTCTATCAAGTTGGAGAGACATTCCAGCATATGGCTGTTGAAAAATCAAGAAAATCTATAAGAAGTCTTATGGATTTAAGACCAGACAAAGTAAATGTTGAAATTGATGGTAAAGTATTAAGTACATCTCCTGAAAATGTTTCAATAGGTGATATTGTTGTTGTAAAACCGGGAGAGAGAATAGCTCTTGATGGTGTTGTAATATATGGTGAAAGCAGACTTGATACATCAGCTATAACAGGAGAGTCTGTGCCCAGAGGTGTAGGTGTAAATGACGAAGTTTTAAGCGGTACAATAAATTTAAACGGAGTTTTAAAAATAAAAGCAACAAAGACTTTTGGAGAGTCAACAGTTGTTAAAATACTTGAGCTTGTTGAAAATGCTTCAGCTAAAAAATCAAAAACAGAGCAGTTTATAACAAAATTTGCGAGAGTTTATACACCAGCTGTTGTTTTTGGAGCAATTGCCCTTGCTTTTATACCTTCTATAATAACTCCTGAAAAGGATTTATCAATTTGGGTAATGAGAGCTCTTACATTCCTTGTAATATCTTGCCCATGTGCCCTTGTATTGTCTGTTCCTCTTGGTTTCTTTTCTGGAATAGGTGAGGCGTCTAAAAATGGTATATTAGTTAAAGGAAGTAGCTATATGACAAGTCTTTCTGAGATAGAGACTGTTGTATTTGATAAAACAGGAACAATAACAGAAGGTGTATTTAAAGTAAGTCATATTGAGCCTTATGAAAATATTGATAGTAAAAATATTTTATCATTGGCATATACAGTTGAAAAAATGTCAAATCACCCAATAGCTATTTCTATTTCTGAATATTGCAAAAATAATAATATTGATATTTTTGAATGTACAGAGTATGAAGAAATAAGCGGTATGGGTATAAAGGCGGTATGTGAAAAGGGAGAAATACTTGCCGGAAATGAAAAACTTATGAAAAAATATAATGTTCCATTTGTAAGAAATAATTATGCAGGAAGTGTTGTATATATATCATTAAATGGAAAATTTATGGGAAGTTTAAACGTTTCTGATATAATAAAGCCTGACAGTTATGAAGCTATAAAGAAATTAAAAAATGTAGGTGTTAAAAATATTGTAATGCTTACAGGTGATACAGATAAAAATGCAAGAGATGTTTCAAAAGAGCTTAATATAGATAATTACTATGCAGAACTTCTTCCACAGGACAAAGTATCTAAACTTGAAGAAATATTGTCAAAATCAAAGGGTAAGACAGCCTTTATTGGTGATGGTGTAAATGATGCCCCTGTTCTTGCAAGAGCTGATATAGGTGTTGCTATGGGTGGAATAGGTTCAGACTCTGCCATTGAAGCATCTGATGTTGTAATTATGAATGATTGTGTATCAAAACTTTATGAGGGAATACAGATTGCTAAGAACACAATAAAAATTGTTAATATGAATATAGTTTTTGCAATAGGTGTAAAACTTATAGTTCTTGTTCTTGGTGCATTAGGTATTGCTGGAATGTGGGCTGCTGTATTTGCTGATGTTGGTGTTGCTGTAATTGCTGTTTTAAACTCTATGAGAAAAAAATTAAAGTAGTCTGTGACAAAAATATGGCTGTTTGTGCTGAAATATTGAAAAAATAAATTTTGAAATATATAATAAAAGCTGATAATATGTCAGCTTTTATTTTTTTTGGAGAAAATTTATGGATTATAATACATTTGTTGAAATAAGTGTTTCAAAAACAAAATATAAAATAGATGAGCTTTTTGATTTTATAATTAAAAACAAAAAATCAAAGGGTGTTGTGTTTTTTAGAGACAGTGAGAGTGCCCGTATTATAGCAGAAAAAGCTAATAAAGAAAATATTATTGTTTCATATAATAATTTTGAAAGTGAAGTTATATTTTGTGGTTTGGAAAAAAATATCAATGATAAAAAATTTGATTTTGTAGTTGATTATAATATACCTGAAAATATGAAAATTTTGATTGAACATGTAGACATTGTAAAACCTAATGGAAAGTACTTTATACTTTATAGTAATAGGGATGTTGTTAAAATACACCATTATAATTATGAAAATTTTGAGTTTAAAGATTGTAGAGATAGAATGGAGAAGTTAGGGGAAGTTATGTGGCTTCTATATAATAAAGAATGTCTATTGATGCAGTTAAAAAGATATTTGGAATTTGAAACAAGTGAAAAATGTGGAATATGTACAGTTTGTAGAGAGCAGTTCTAATTTAAAGAGAACTGTTCTTTTTTTATTCTATAAACAAAAAAACAGTCTTTAATAGACTGTTTTAAAAAGTGAGCCATCCGGGGCTCGAACCCGGGACACCTGGATTAAAAGTCCAGTGCTCTACCAACTGAGCTAATGACCCTTATTAAGTTAAAAGTGAGTCATCCGGGGCTCGAACCCGGGACACCTGGATTAAAAGTCCAGTGCTCTACCAACTGAGCTAATGACCCTCATTAAATTTACTGTTAACTCACAGCAACGAAACTATTATATTAATTATTTTGATTTTTGTCAACACTTTTTTTGAAAAAAATATAAAAAATTTTAAAATTTTTAAAAAATCTATAAAATTAATGATTTATGGGGCTTTTTTGAAAATGAAACACGGATTAAACCGTGTTTTAAAAGTCAAATGATTTTAATACAATATTATTATTGTTTTCAATAGTCTTTTTAATATCTATTACCCTTTGATTTCTGCTTCCACAGAAATTAAGTTCAAGGGAACGTTCTTCTTCAATAAATTTTCCATCAACAAGAACATCAGTATTTTTCAAAAGTTCAATTTTGTTTTTATCATTTGAGTTTAATATTTCCTCAAATGTAAATCCTGTGTATGTCCATATATTAAGACCTATTTTTTTTGCTTTTAAAGCTATATCGTTACAGCTTTCAGCCTGCATGAAAGGTTCTCCACCTGATAATGTTATTCCGTCAAGTATAGGATTTTCTTCTGCCAATTTTATAATATCATTAGTATCAACTATTTTTCCGCCTTTAAAATCATGAGTTTGTGGATTATGACAGCCTTTGCAGTGATGAGGGCAGCCTTGAGTAAATACAGTAAGTCTAAGTCCTTGACCGTCAACTATGGAGTCATTTGCTACATCTGAAATTCTTATATCCATAATATACCCCTTTTTAAAAATTTTATAATATAATTTATAAAAGGTCTGCTTAAAAACAGCAGACCTTTTTATTTTGTTTTATTTTATTTTATATCTTTCATTGATATTGAGTGTTTAACTCTGTCTCTAACTTCGGCACGTTTTGCATCGTTAAATCTGTCAAGAGTACCTACAAGATAACCTGTTATACGTCTTATTCTCTGGAATTTAGGTCCTTCATCTTCTGTTCTGCCACATTTTGGACAAGTATCACCAATTATTCCGCTATATCCACAAACAGGGTCTCTGTCAACAGGGTGGTTTATTGAACCATATCCAATTCCTTGAGTTTTCATATATCTTACAACTTTCTCAAAGGCATCAACATTTTTAGCAGGGTCTCCATCAAGTTCTACATAAGATATATGACCGGCATTAGTAAGTGCATGGTAAGGAGCTTCAAGCTGTATTTTTTTGAATGCACTTATAGGGAAATATACAGGTATATGGAAAGAGTTTGTATAATACTCTTTATCTGTTATACCTTCTATAATGCCAAATTTCTTTTTATCTATTTTTACAAACCTTCCGGAAAGACCTTCAGCAGGAGTTGCCAGAAGTGAGAAGTTTAAGTGAGTTTTCTCTGACATTTCGTCCATTCTTCTTCTCATATGACCAACTATTTCAAGACCTAAAGCCTGAGCAGTCTCACTTTCACCATGATGAACACCAATAAGAGCTTTAAGACACTCTGCAAGACCTATAAATCCTACTGAAAGAGTACCATGTTTGAGTATTTCTCTTACTTCATCATTATAGTTTAATTTTTCACTGTCAATCCATACACCTTCACCCATAAGGAAAGGATAGTTATTAACTTTTTTCTTAGCTTGAATTTCAAATCTTTCAAGAAGCTGTTCAAAAACAAGGTCTATTTTTCTGTCAAGTTCTTCATAGAACCATTCAATATTTTTTTCTGCAAGAATTGCTATTCTTGGAAGATTTATTGTTGTAAAACTTAAATTTCCTCTGCCATTTGATATTTCTCTTTCAGGGTCGTATACATTTCCTATAACTCTTGTACGACAGCCCATATAAGCTATTTCTGTTTCAGGAGTGCCTTTATAATACTGAAGATTGAAAGGAGCGTCCTGAAAAGAGAAGTTAGGGAAAAGACGTTTTGCACTTACTCTACAAGCTAATCTAAAAAGGTCATAGTTAGGTTCCCCTGGATTAAAGTTTATACCGTCTTTTACTCTGAATATCTGTATAGGGAATATAGGTGTTTCACCGTTTCCTAAACCTACTTCAGTAACAAGAAGAACGTTTTTAACAACCATTCTTCCCTCTGTTGATGTATCCATACCATAGTTTATTGATGAGAAAGGTGTCTGAGCACCGGCTCTAGAATGCATTGTATTAAGGTTGTGTATTAATGATTCCATAGCCTGATATGTTGCTTTGTCTGTTTCTTCCTCAGCCTTTGTGCGGGCGAATTTCTGGCATTTTTCAATAATACTTTCATCTATTCCTATGTCCAAAAGCATTTCTTTTTCTGCTTTAAGATATTCTTCATTGTAGTCAAGAGTTGGCCAAAGTCCTTTATCAATAAGTGTTTTGTGTATTTTTTTAATTTCAGGTCCAGTAACTTCGCCGCATATAAGTTCTATTGCAGATGAAAGGTCTTGGCAATATCTCTTTTTATATGTCTTTTTTACACCAGGAGCAAGACCATAATCAAAGTTTACTATTGATTGACCACCATGCTGGTCATTTTGATTTGACTGTATGGCTATACAAGCTAAAGATGAATAACTTGCAATATCGTTAGGCTCTCTTAAAACTCCATGACCTGTGGAAAAACCGTCTTTAAAAAGTTTTAAAATATCAATTTGACAGCAAGTTGTTGTTAAAGTATAGAAATCTAAGTCGTGAATATGAATATCACCGTTTCTGTGAGCCTCTGAAAATTCAGGTTTTAAAACATACATTTCATTGAAATGTTTTGCCCCTTCAGAACCATATTTTAACATAGCTCCCATAGCTGTGTTACCGTCAATATTAGCATTTTCTCTCTTTATATCGCTGTCTGTTGCATCTTTATAAGTGATGTCCTCGAAAGTCTTCATAAGTCTTCCGTTCATGTTTCTTATACGAGTTCTTTCAGCTCTATAAAGTATATATGATTTTGCAGTTGAGACAAATCCGTTTTTGATAAGGACTTTTTCAACAGCATCTTGTATCTGTTCAACATTAGGTTCAACTGTTTCTGATGTATCAAATTCTTTTACTGTCTGTTTTGCAAGGTCAAGACAAAGTGAATATTCCTTTTTTCCTGTTGACGCTTCAAAAGCTTTTGATATTGCATCAGCTATTTTGTTTATATCAAACTGAGCAAGTCTACCGTCTCTCTTTTTTATACAGTTAACCATGTTTCCTAACCCCCCGATAAAATTTCTAGTGTTTCCCAAAAACAAAAACACAATATATAGTTTTAAATTTTTGGGAAGATTGAATATATTGTACTAAAACAGATTTTTAAAGTCAATATTCAGTTTTTGAGCAGTATTCGTTAAAGGGCATAAGCATAGTATTTATAGAGCGAAAAAATTTTTTTGGAGGTAAAAATGGAGCGTTTTTCTGAACTAAAAAATAAAGAAGTGATAAATATTTGTGATGGAACGAGATATGGTTATATAAGGGATTTGGAAATTGATACGAAAACAGCAAGAATACTTTCCATAATAATACCTATTGAAGGAAAATTTTGGGGAATATTTTGCAGTGAAGAAGAATATTGTATACCTTGGTCTTGTATTGTTAAAATAGGTGACGATATAATACTTGTTGATGGAAAAACAGAAGATATGCTAAGAAATGTGCCTTAAAATACTATATATTTGATTGTTTTACTTGATTTTACAAAATGTATAAAGTATACTTAATACGTAATTAAACAATTTACTGTAAGGAGGGTGTCTATGAAGTGTCCTTTTTGTAATAATCCAGATACAAAAGTAGTTGACTCAAGGTCACAGGAAGAAAACTCTGCCATAAGAAGAAGACGAGTTTGTGAAAAATGTGGTAAAAGATTTACTACTTATGAGAGAGTAGATACTATTCCTATAACTGTCATAAAAAGTGATAATACAAGGGAAATTTTTGATAAAAATAAACTTATTAACGGAATGATGAAATCCTGTAATAAAAGACCTGTTACAATGAACCAGATAGAAGCTATTGCAGATGATATAGAAAACACTGTTATGAACCGTCTTGAAAAAGAGGTTGATAGTAAAGAGCTTGGTAATATGGTTATGGATAGACTTAAAGAAGTTGATGAAGTTGCATATGTAAGATTTGCCTCTGTTTATAGACAGTTTAAGGATATAAACACATTTATGGACGAACTTGAGAAACTTCTTAAAGAAAAAAATAGAATATAAAAAGGTATGCTTATGCATACCTTTTTTTTGTTTAAGTTATATTTTGAAATACATATACAATAATATATGCAAAAGGAATTATTATTACCTGTAAAAAATATATAAGAAGTATTCCTGCCAAAGGTTTTCCGGCGATAAAATCCTGTTTTTGTTTTGGAAGATTATAATATATTTTACCTTCAGGAATTTCAGGTTTTTTATTTATTTTTATAAATGCCCATATAAGAAGTATCAATATAGGAGCTGTTATACAAGCTAAAAATATACTACTTATAAGAGATGCTATTATATCTGATATATTAGTGTTTGTTGTACTTTTTAATAATTCCTCTGGTGACATAGATGACATCAAAATAGTTGAAAGTAGAACCTGTGAGCCATTTATAGTAAAATGAGATATCATTGAAGCGAATATTGAACCTGTTCTATAAACAAGAAAACAGAAAAATATTCCCATAACGAAAGCATATAAAAATTGTTGTGCATCACAGTGTATAAGACCAAAAAGAAGTCCTGTCATAATAGATGCCTTTAAAAGACTTGTTGTTCTATATCCAGAAAATACAATTCCTCTAAAAATTATTTCTTCAAATATTGCCGGTGTTAAAGCGGTAGCAATAATAGTAAGCCATACAGGTATTTTTGCTGTCTCTGTAAGCATTGTTGTAACATTATTAGGAAAAAATATTGTTGTTAATGCACTTAAAACAGTCATTATAGGCTGTATAAATATTGATATTGCTACTATTATAAGTATATTTAGTGGACTTATTGGTTTAATACTTAAAGTGTCTTTAACATTAGATTTTGTAATTATAAAGTATAGTATAGTTGGTATTCCAAACATACATATCTGACTGAGTATCATATTAATTACAATAGGCATATTAACCATTGTCATCAAAGAAGACCAAAAAAGCCCTAAAATAAATTGTAATACAAATAAAAATAATACAAATAAATTTGTTTTTTGTATACTACTCATCGAACACCTCCATAAATTATGTCAAATTTTAGGTGGAGATAATGCATTAACATCTTTATCTCCATATTTCTCGTCATATTTTTTATCTACGTGTTCACAGAAGAAAAGTTTGATTGATGCAAAAACAGGAACTCCAAGGAACATTCCTAAAGGTCCTAAAATAGCACCACCTATTGTTATTGAAAGTATAATCCATATAGGATTTATGCCAACAGTTTGACCAAGTATTTTTGGTCCAAGTATTATACCATCAAACTGTTGAAGTATAAGTATAAATATGGCAACCCATAAAGCTTTTGAAGGCATTGTTAAAAGCACAATAAATACTGCTGGTATACCGCCTATAAAAGGTCCAAAATAAGGTATCATGTTTGTTATACCTACAATAACACTTATAAGTATAATAAAAGGTGTATTGAGTATATTTAGACCTATAAAACAAAGTATACCTATTATTGTTGAGTCTATTGTTTTTCCAACTATGAAATTTTTAAAAATATCATCAACTCTTCTAATATTGTATATAAGTGATGTTACTTTTGTCTCTTTAAAGAAAGCATATATTATTTTCTTTAAGTATGCTATAAAATTTTCTTTTCCTGCAAGCAAATAAAAACTTATAACTATACCAAGAATTATGTTTATAAATCTTGAAGCTATGTTGAATGTACCGCTTACAAGGAATGTAAGTGTACCATTAAAATATTTTGAAACCATCAAAGGAATGTTTTCCATTGATTTTGCAATAGGTTCAAATATTTTATTTAAAACTTCCATAACATCTTTAGAGTCTATAAAACTTATTTGGTCAAAGAATGTATAAACATTCTTTTCCAGTGATGACACATTTTGAGGTAGTGTATTTATAAAGTTTGATACATTAAGCATTATTTCCGGTATAAAGTAATTCATTATAAGGAAAATACAACCTAATACAATAACATATGTTATAAAAATTGATGTATTTCTCAATATACGCTTGCTTTCTATGATTTTTTCAAGTTTTTTTTCTATAAATCCAACGAGAGGATTTACAAGATATGCTATACAAAAACCATATATAAACGGAGAAATGATTTTTTGTGCGTTCTTTAAAAATGCAACTATTGAAACAAGAACGCCTGAAAGATTATCTACTGTTTTTGCTAATATAATAAGAAGACTTATCACTATAAAAACATAGATTGAGATTTTCAAATATTTTTTGTCGAAAGAAAATTTTTTAAGTATAAATATCACCCCTTAAATCAAATTTTGTTTTTTACTTAAACATAATACTATGAAAAATAAAATAATTCTATATTTTTGTACTAAAATATTGATGTTATTTTATACAGAATTATGTTAATATAGTAGTGTACTCTTTAATTATTAAAATCTTCTTAAGATTGTTTTACATAACATCATATAACATTGAAGTTTGAATTTTTTAACAATATAATCAAATCAATAAAATAGAAGATTTTTATACGGAGGGAGTTTTTTTAATGAATGACGAAACAGTAAAAAATTTTGCGGAAGATTTTTTAAATATAGAAAAAGAAACAAGTAAGATTATAATAGGTCAGAAAGATATAATAAGAAATGTACTTATAGCCATAGTTGGGGGAGGTAATGTTCTTTTAGAAGGTCTCCCTGGTCTTGGAAAAACTCAGCTTGTAAAAGCTCTTGGAAAAACTCTTGGACTTGAGTTTTCAAGAATACAGTTTACTCCAGACCTTATGCCTGCTGACGTTACAGGAACAAATATTGTAACGAAAGATAAAGAAGGCAACAGTTCTTTTGAATTTAAAGAAGGCCCTATATTTTCAAATATAGTTCTTGCCGATGAGATAAACAGGGCAACTCCAAAAACTCAAAGTGCCCTTCTTGAGGCTATGCAGGAAAAAACTGTTACAGTTGGAACAAAAACATTTATTTTGCCAGAACCGTTTTTTGTTCTTGCAACTCAAAACCCTGTTGAACAGGAAGGTACATATCCACTTCCTGAAGCTCAGATGGATAGATTTATGTTTAAACTTAATGTTGAATATCCTTCAAGAGATGAGCTTTTAAAAATAGTTACTCTCACAACAGGTTCAAATAAAGAGGATATAAATATTTCTGCTGGCAAAGAAAAAATAATTGAGATGAGAAAAATAGCAATGGAGGTTCCTGTGGCATCTTCTGTTTATGATTATATAATAGATTTTGTTATGAAATGCCACCCAGAAGTTGAAAATGCACCAGATATTGTTAAAAAATATGTTCGTTATGGTTCAAGTCCTAGAGGTGCTCAGGCAATAGTTACAGCTTCTAGAATACAAGCTCTTATTAATGGCAGATACAATGTGTCCTATGAAGATGTAAACAGTGTTATAAAGCCAGCTTTAAGACATAGATTGTATCTTAATTTTGAGGCTATTGCTGATGGTGTAAGTGCTGATGATATTATTGATAATATAGCACAAGAGGGTATGTAATATGGGAGAGCTTAAAAAAAGTATTACAAAGGATTTTTTATCATCTCTTGAGGGCATAAGTATGTTTATTGCAAGTAAAATGAGCAGTACAGCTTTAAGTGGTATGAGAAAATCAAGAGCAAAGGGAAGCTCTTTGGAATTTTCAGATTTTAGAGAGTACATACCGGGAGATGATATAAGAAGACTTGACTGGAATAGCTATGCTCGTTTTGATAGATTGTTTATGAGGATATTTGCAGAGGAAAAACAAGCAGATATAAACATTTTTGTTGATATAAGCAATTCAATGAGTGATGAATTTCAAAAATCTATTTTCAGTAGACAAATTGCTCTTGCAATAGCATTTATCGCCCTTAAAAATACAGATAAAGTAAATATATTTGCCTTCGGTAATGGTATATTAAAAAAGAAACTTGGTCTTTCTTCCGCATCAAGATTTTATGAGGCTGTTGACTTTCTTGATAATATTGAAAATGAAGGTACAACAGCAGTTGTAAAATCAATGAAAGAAGCCTTTTCAGATATAAAAGGAAAAGGTGTTTCGTACATCATTTCGGACTTTTTCTCTGATGACGGGTATGCAGAGGGTCTTGGATTTCTGCTATACAAAAAACAGGATGTATCCTGTATACAGACGCTTTCAAAATTTGACAAAGAACCTGATATTTATGGAAACATAAGACTTGTTGACAGTGAAGGAACTAATGAAGATATAGATATATTTGTAAACCCTTCTATAATTGAAAATTATAAAAAAGAATTTTTAAATTTTCAAAACCAGCTTGGAGAGTTTTGTAGAAAAAAAGGTATAAAATTTATTTCTGTGGATAACAGTGAACAGGTATCTGAAATTGTATTGAAGGCTCTGTAAATCTTATAAAAAAAGGCGGTATTATTATGCTGAAAGGTGATATAAGAGATGTAATAATGAAGTTTATACTGATTGTTTTTGGTATATTCTTCGGATTTGCTTTTTTCTATATATATGAACTTTATCCAGAAAAAAGAGGTGCTTTATATGCTTTTATTATATTGCTTCTTCTTCTGGCAGTTCTTGTTGTAGAAAGAATAAGATACAGAGTTAAATATGAGCAAAAAATAAAAAATATCACACAAAACATAAAAAATGCTACTGCATATGGAAGTATAAAGTATGACAAAAAGGAGAAAGAACCTTTTATTGATGCTCTTTATAAGTCTGTTGAGGAGCTTAGAAAGAAACTTAAGAGAAAAAATAGAATACTTCAGGCTGTTTTGGACCTTGTTAATACATTGGCTGTAAATATAGAAATTGAAAGTCTTGTTGATGTGGTATTGTCAAGACTTATAGAAGAAACAAACAGTAACTGGGGAGTATTCTATATATATAATGCAAATACTGAAAAATTAGAGCTTAAAAAATCAATAGGTCTTTCAAAAAATATTTATAAAGAATTTGACATTGAAATGGGTGAAGGTTTTCTTGGAAATGCTGCTGTTTCAAAAAAGGTAAAAGTATATACAGATATACCGGAAGATACAGTTTTTGAGAACCGTACATTTATGGGCAAAATAGCTCCAAGAAATATTATGACTGTACCTGTAATTCATGAAGGTTCAATTAAAGCCATACTTTCTTTTGGTTCAATGTATGATTACAATGAAGAACAGATTGAGCTTGTAAAGATACTTAGAAATTATCTGGGATATGCTTTAAATAACTGTATAGCCTATGAGAGAACTCAAAGAATGGCAAATGAACTTCAGTTCCAAAATCAGCTTATACAGAATATGAATGATGAGCTTGAAAAGAAGGTAAGTGACAGAACAGAATTTCTTAATACTATAATAAATTGTATTGAGGAATATTCTATTATATCTGTTGATAAAGACGGATATATAACAATATGGAATAAAGGTGCAGAAAATACAAATGGTTATAAAGCTTTTGAGGTTATAGGAAAACATATATCATCACTTTATAGTATGAGTGATGAGGAGGCAGACAGAATTTGGCGTTATTATGAGACTGCAAAGGCTGAAGGAAGTTATTCTTCAAGAGGTTGGCAGTTTAAAAAAGACGGTACAAGATATTTTGCAGATACAACAATAACACCTGTTTATGATAATTCTGGAGAACTTCAAGGTTTTACAAGCATATCAAAAGATATTACAGATATGGAACTTTTAAAACAAAATCTTATAACTGTAAAATCATACAATGAAAAACTTATGGAAAACAGTACAAGAGCTCTTGTACTTACAGACAGAAACGGTATAATATTAAATGCAAATAAGCTGTCTAAAAATATTATTGCGGCTGAAGGTGCAGAAGTTGAAGGAAAAGGAATATTTGAATTTTTTGTTGATGGTGACTTTATAGAGAAGAATATAAAAAGAATATCTTCCACTGGTGGAAAAGGTGAACTTGTAAGCCAGTTACTCTATAAACATAATGGAATAGAAAATGTTAAACTTTTTGTTGCAGCATCATCAACAGAGCTTGAAAGCACAGGTGTAATTATATATATAACCGTTGTTGGAGAGAATAACATAAAAAATAGTTAAAAATAAAAGTCAGACATCAAATTGATGTCTGACTTTTTACATTTTACATAAAATCATGCTTACATCATCATTTGTATATTTTGCATCTTCATCAAAATTATACATATGTTTTAATATTGTGGAAAGAATTTCTTCTGAAGACTCATCTTTCATTGATGTTATTATTTGCTGCATATCCATAAGAAATTCATCAGGTGCATCTTTGTAAAAAGAGTCTGAAAGACCGTCTGTATAGAATAAAAGCATATCTTTAAAATTGTAAGGAAATATTTTTTGAGAATATGTCATATTATCTATCATTCCCAAAGGTGTACCGCTTATATCTATTTCTTCCATTGTAAGAGTATTATTTTCTTTTTCATTTGTTATAAATATTGGTAAAGCATGACCAGCATTACTACAAGTAATAATTCTGTTTTTAGTATCTATATAAGCAATAAAAGCACAAGTATAAACACTTACATCACTATCACTAAATATGCTACAAAATTCATTATTCATATTTTCAAGAAGAAGATTTGTAGGCATTTTTTCGCTTATATATTTTTTAAACATAATCTTTATCATTGATGTCAAAAGAGCAGCTGATATTCCATGACCGGAAACATCCGCCATAAATACACATACAATAGAGTCATTTATTTTATAAACTTCGTAATAGTCTCCCCCTATATCTAGAGCTGGCATATATCTACTGTGAAAGTTTATATTATTAATTGAACCATTATATTCTGTAACAAGAGCTTGTTGAACCTGTCTAGCCATTTTAAGCTGAAGTTCCAACTGAAGATTTTTTTCTTTAACAGCACGATATTGACTTTCAAGTTCTTCATTTAAATCTATAAGTCTAAAAAGACCTTTTACTTTTGTCATTAGAGTGCTTCTGTCAAAGGGTTTTACCATATATTCATCTGCACCCATATAAAAAGCACGGTTTCTTGTTTCACGACTGTCTATTGTTGTTACAGCAAGTATTATTATGTCTTTTGTTTTAGGGTCGTTTTTTAAAGTCTTGCATATATCGTAACCGCTTATATCAGGCATATTAAGCTCAAGTATTATTATATGGGGACTCAGGAGTCTTGCTTTTTTTAAAGCAGAACTTCCAGTACTGGCAGTAATCACTTCATAACCACTGTCAACAAAGTAGGCACTCATAAGTTTTAAATTTTGCTCAATGTTGTCTACAATAAGAATTTTTTTCATTTAATCCTCACCTTTTTTGTAAATTTAACTACATTTCCCATATCATTGAAGGTGAGGGTGTCTATAAGAGCGGCAACAAGAGAAATTCCTCTACCATTTTCATCAAGAGAAAATTCTTCATTATCCTTTAATATTAATTCTTCATAGTTATAACCTTTTCCTTCGTCAGAGATTACAGTTTTTATTATATTTTCAGGCTGTATTTCTATGTATATACTGACTTTTTTTGTTATATCTTGATTATTGCCATGAATAACAGCATTTATAATAAGTTCGTTTAGCACAAGTTTCAAATCGAAAAAATCTTCCCTAGATAAATTATTAATATTGCTGTCTACAAAAGTCAAAGCTTCATCAACAGCTATTTTTACATTAGGGAGTGAGCTTTTGAAACTCTTTTCCATACTTTTTATAGCCATATTTTCACCTGCCTGACAAAAGTTGATATTAAAACAACAGAAAAATAAATATTATTATTTATTTTTTTTCATGGAGATTTTGAATTTTCCGTTTTCTGTTTTGATTTCAACTTCATCCATAAGAGTCTGTATCATTTTCATACCAAGTTCGTCTTCATCAACAGTATTAACAACATTATCATTTGTATTTGAAGTAAGATTTATAAGTATACCTTCTTTAGATATAAAAAATTCAAGATGGAAGTTTATTTCTCCAGCTTTCAAACACTGTGATATTGTAAATATACATGCTTCAGATACGGCAGCTTTTATATCTTCTATATCGTCAATGTCAAAACCCATTCTGTTTGATATTGATGAGGCTGTAAGTCGTGCAGATGAAACGTATGCAGAATTAACAGGTAAAGTTAATTCTATTACTTCAGGTGCATTTGACAGATGTTTTTCTTGCATTATTTTTCACCTCATTTCATTACAAAAACTTTATCAAGATTTGTGATTTTGAACACTTTTTCAACATTAGGTTTTGTGTTCAGAATATACATATTACCACCGTAATGTTTTACTTTTTTTACAATTGCAACAAGAGCACCAAGACCTGTACTGTCAATATACTCAAGTTCTGTACAATCAATGTAAACATCACATGGGCGTTCTTGAATGATGTTTGAGAGATAGTCCTTTATATTTGAAGAATTATATATGTCTATTTCACCCTTCACAGATATTTCCCAACAGTTTTTTTCTGAATTATATTCCGGTTTTAACTGAAAATCCATAAATATATCAACCTCCTAAGTTGTAAATTTTATATATATAATATAGCATAATTTATGCCATAATTAAATATATTTTCTGAAAAAATATATCGTCAAAAAATCAGGATAAAATTTTTTGTGCAAAATTTATATTTTGTATATTATTGTGTGATGATATAATAGTATGAATTTTTGAAATACAGTTTACTAATGTTACAAAAGGTTATAACAGTGTTTATTGTATATAGTTATGGTATTAAAAAATTGTAATGTTTGTAAAAAATGTTCCTTTAAGTCCTTTAAAGACCTGTTGGATAAACTATGTAATTAGTCTTAATACTTGTAAAGAAGTAAGCTTATATGGTAAAATATAAAATTGATAAAAAATAATCTCCTAAAAGGTTAAGGTGTTTTTATGAAGATAGGTTATCTTGGCCCAGATGGAACTTTTTCCGAACAGGCCGCTTTAAATTATACATTAAAATTAGACAATGTAGAACTGGTAAAATTCCCCACAATAAGGGCTGTTCTTGATGCTGTTGAGAAAGGCTTTGTTGATGAAGGTGTTGTGCCTTTTGAAAATTCAATAGAAGGTGTTGTTACTACAACAATAGACGGTCTTATATTTGATGACAGCAAACTTTATATAAAAAGTGAGACAGTTATTAAAATAAGTCAAAATTTTCTTGTAAGAAAGGATTACAACGGAGAAAAACTTGAAAGGATAATATCCCACCCTCAAGGAATAGCTCAATGTGATAAATTTTTGAGAGAAAATTTTAAAGATACTCTCTGTGAAGCTGTAAGTTCCACAGCTGAGGCGGCAAGAATTGTATCTACAAGTGGAAATTTTATTGCCAGTATATCACCAAAACGTTCTGCTGATGTATATGGATTGAAAATTCTTCATGAAAATATACAAGATGATAATAACAATGCTACACGTTTTGTTGTTGTTACAAAAAAACCACCAAAGTCCCTTGAAGGTGAAAAGACAAGTATTGTTTTTACAACAAGCCATAGACCAGGAGAACTTTATAAAGTTCTTGATATTTTTGCAATATGGGATATAAATATGACAAAAATAGAGTCAAGACCAATGAAACATAAATTGGGTACATACTGTTTTTTTATAGACCTTGAAGCAGAAAACAAAGATGATATTAGAGATGCTTTAAAAATGGTTGAAAGAAAGACATCATTTTTTAGACTTCTTGGGTCTTATAATACCTGTATTTAATATGGGATATTAGATTTTTCGGAGGAAATATTTATGGTAAATAAAAAAGAAAAACAAGAGAATAAAAAAGCTGCTGAGATTGAAAATGATTATTCAGCTTTCATTCTTACAGCAGGTATTCTTTTAATTTGCCTGCTTGTTATTTCTCCAGTTCTCGGATGTGTAGTTGCAGTTGCTTCCACAGCCGTATTTTTTTCTGTTAAAACAATAAAAAATGCCCTCACAAAATCAAAAGAGGAAAAATATAGGCTTATTTCAAATAAAGTACTGCTTTCAGGGATAACTATACCAGAAAATATGCCCCTGCCTTATGCAATTATAAATAATGGAAAAAAAATTCTTGTTTATAATCAAGGTTTTAGGGATATTTTTAGAGATAGAGAAATTGGAGATGTTCCGATTACAGACTTTTTTTCGGACTATAAACTTTATATAAACAAGCAGACAGTTACTTTTAATGACAGATATTTTGAAGTATATACAGAAAAATGTAGAGTTTCCGATAATTCAAAAGCATCTGGTTCAAAAGATGTTTATGCTGTAACACTTGTTGAAGTTACTGAAAACAGAAAGCTTTTAAGAATAATTGAAGATATAAGGACTGTTGCAGGTCTCATATATATTGATAATTATGAGGAAGTTATAGAGTCTATTGATGAATCAAGAGTTCCTATATTGACAGCATTAATAGAAAAACGTCTCAATGATTTTGCAGCAAAAACAGGAGGCATAATTAAAAAATTTGAGAAAGATAGATTTGTTTTTATGCTTTCAAGAAAAAGTCTTGAAGAACTTAAAGAAAAGAAATTTGAAATATTAAATGAAATAAAAGAATTAAGGTCTGGAGAGCATATACCTGTAACATTAAGTATAGGAATAGGAATAAGTGACGATAGTTTAGATGATGCCATGAAAAATGCTAGGACAGCAATAGATTTGGCTTTAGGTAGAGGGGGAGACCAAGTTCTCATAAAAGAGGGAGAAAAATATCTCTTTTATGGTGGAAAAAGTGGTGAAATATCCCATAATGCCAGAATACGAGCTAGAGTTAAAGCTGATGCATTGAAAGAACTTATGGCAGATTCATCAAATATATATGTTATGGGACATAAAAATGGAGACCTTGACAGTTTAGGTTCATCAATAGGTATATATGCCATAGCAAGAGATGTGGGAAAAGATTGTCAAATAGTCATTGATAATGTTTCTGTTGGAATAAAAAGACTTTATCAGAGAATACAGGAAAAAAATAATTATGATGAAATGTTTGTCAGTGGGGCAGAAGCTTTAGAAAAAATTACAGATAAGACTCTTGTTGTTATAATGGATACCCACAGACAAAGTATGGTTGAAAATGTACAAGTTCTTGAAAAAGCAAAAAAAGTTGTAGTTTTTGACCACCATAGAAAAAGTACTGATTTTATAGAAAATGCTGTTTTAATATATCATGAGCCTTATGCATCATCAACAGCAGAGCTTGTTACAGAAATGATACAGTATATAGGTGTAAAGCTTAAAAATCTTGAAGCTGATGCACTTCTTTCTGGAATTACTGTTGATACTAAAAATTTTGCTGTCAAAACAGGTGCAATAACATTTGAAGCAGCAGCATTTTTGAGAAGAAATGGGGCTGACAGTGTCAGAGTTAGACTTCTTTTTCAAAATGACCTTGATGCTTATAAGGCAAAGGCTGTGGCAGTGAAAGATGCAGAAATATATCATGACAGCATAGCCATTTCAGTATGTCCATCTAATGTTGAAAATTCAATGCTTACAGCAGCACAGGCAGCAGATGACCTTTTAAATATAACAGGAATAAAAGCCTCTGTTGTTTTGTGTGAACAAGGTGATATTGTTCATTTAAGTGCAAGAAGTTTTGGAGATATAAATGTTCAAGTTATAATGGAAAAACTTGGGGGTGGCGGTCATCTTGGAGTTGCCGGTGCCCAACTTAGGGACACTAATATAGAAAGTGCCCGATTACTTTTAAAAGAAAAAATAGATGAATACTTACAGGAGGAAATATAAACATGAAAGTTATATTATTACAGGATGTTAAAAGCGTAGGAAAAAAAGGTGAACTTGTAAATGTAAGTGAAGGATACGGAAACAACTTCCTTTTACCTAAAAAACTTGCTGTTGAAGCTACAAAAACAAATATAAATGACCTTGAGCTTAAAAAGAAAGCTGATGAAAAGAGAAAGAAAGAAGAATATGAGGAAGCTTTAGCCCTTGCTGAAAAAATAAATGAGCTTGAAGTAAAAGTTTCTGTTAAAACAGGAGATAATGGAAAAATTTTTGGTTCTGTAACAACAAAAGAAATAGGAGAAGCTCTTGAAAAACAGCATGGAATAAAAATTGATAAGAAAAAAATGGTTCTTGGTGAGTCTATTAAAATGGTTGGAACAAGAAATATAAAAGTTAAAATCCATCCAAAAGTTACAGCAGAAATGACTGTTAAAATTGTAGAGGCTTAATATAAATGAAAGTTATATTAAGGAGGCACTTTTAATGGACGAACCAGTAAAAAGCAGTCCCCAGTTTCAGAATGTACCTCCCCATGATACTGAGGCAGAACAGGCTGTTTTAAGTTCCATTTTTATGGACAAAGATGCAGCCTCTGTTGCTATGGAAAATCTTAGGGGAGACGATTTTTATAATATTGATTACAGAATAATATTTGAAGCCTCAGAGGAACTTTATCACAGTGGAATACCTATTGATGTTATAACTGTAAAAAATAAACTTGAAGAAAAAAATCTTTTTGAACAAGTAGGCGGTATTCAGGCTTTGGCAAATATTGCCTCAGCAGTAGGAAGCTCTGTAAATATAAGAAATTATGCAAAAATTGTTGAGGAAAAATCACTTTTACGCCGTCTTATAAAAATGAGTTCTGAAATATCAGCTTTGAGTTATAGTGCTTCAGAACCTGTTGAAAACATTATGGAAAAGGCTGAAAAAGGCATTTTTGATATAATGCAAAACAGGCACACAGATGAATTTCATCATATAAGAGAGGTTGCTGTATCATCTTTTGAGAAAATTGAAGAAGTCTATGTAAATCAAGGAAAACTTACAGGAGTGCCTACTGGATTTGTTGATTTTGACGCAAAAACAGCGGGTTTACAGAAATCAGACCTTATTCTTATAGCTGCAAGACCTTCTATGGGAAAAACAGCCTTTGTATTAAATATAGCTCAAAATGCAGCTATAAGACATAATATTCCTACGGCTATATTTTCTCTTGAAATGTCAAGGGAACAGCTTACAAACCGTATGTTATGTTCAGAGGCTATGATGGACGCCCAAAAACTCCGTACAGGAGACCTTACAGACGAGGATTGGGAAACACTTATATCAGCTATGGGACCTCTTTCAGATGCACCTATATATATAGATGATACTCCCGGAATTTCTCCTATGGATTTAAGGGCTAAATGTAGAAGACTTAAACTTGAAAAAGGTCTTGGTCTTATAATAATAGACTATCTTCAGCTTATGAGTGGAAATGGCAGAAATGACTCAAGACAACAGGAAATTTCAGATATATCAAGAGCATTGAAAGCTGTTGCAAGGGAGATGGAAGCTCCTGTTATAGCTCTTTCACAGCTTTCCCGTGCCTGTGAACAGCGTGCAGACCATAGACCTATGTTATCAGACCTTAGAGAGTCTGGAGCCATAGAACAGGACGCTGACGTTGTTGCTTTCCTTTATAGAGATGAATATTATTTCCCTGATACTGAAAAGAAAAATCAGGCTGAACTTATAATAGCTAAACAGAGAAACGGCCCTACGGGAACAGTTGAACTTGCTTGGCTTGGTCAATATACTAAATTTAGTAATATACTTAAAAAATACTAAAAAATATTTTTGGCAGTCCTTTATGGACTGCTTTTTTTGTGCAGAATTTATATAAGTCTATAATAGGTATTTTAATGTTTTTCAATGAAAGACAAAAATAATATAAATGTGTTTTGGTGATTGTATTGTACAAAATAATGTTCAAAAATTGGTTTAATATTATATTGACATATATTCCGTAGTGACATATAATTTAATTGTATTCGAGACAAGGACAATTATAATACAAATGTAGTTGCAGTAAAGACATATGTATAATTTATAAAGAATGGAGAGTTGCATTATGATTACACTTGATATGGTAAAAGAAGCGGCTGAAGTATTAAAAGATGTTGCAAGAACAACTCCTTTACTTGCATCACCTAAAACAAATCCAAAGGCTAATGTTTATATTAAATGCGAAAATATGCAGGTTACAGGCTCTTTCAAATTAAGAGGTGGATATTATAAAATCGCAAAACTTACAGATGAGGAAGCTGCAAAAGGTGTTATTGCTTGTTCTGCCGGAAATCATGCTCAGGGTGTTGCACTTGCAGCTCAGAAAAGAGGTATAAAAGCTACTATATGTATACCAGAGGGAGCTCCACTTTCAAAAGTTGAAGCTACAAGAAGCTATGGAGCAGATGTTGTTCTTTGTCCGGGAGTTTATGATGATGCTTATGCAACAGCAATGAAACTTCAAAAAGAACATGGATATACATTTATACACCCATTCAATGATGATTATGTAATGGCTGGTCAGGGAACAATAGCTCTTGAAGTTCTTGATAAACTTCCAGAAGCAGATGTTGTTTTTGTTCCTGTTGGTGGTGGCGGAATTATTTCCGGTATTGCTTATACAATAAAACAGCTTAAACCTGAATGTAAAGTATATGGTGTTCAGGCAGCAGGAGCACCTTCAATGTATAATTCATTGAGGGATGGAAAAATAGAAAAACTTGACACAGTTATGACAATGGCTGATGGTATAGCTGTAAAAGAGCCAGGAGATAAAACTTTTGAAATATGTAGCAAATATGTTGATGGTATAGTAACTGTTACAGAGTCTGAAATAGCAACAGCTATACTTTCACTTATAGAAAATCATAAACTCGTTGCTGAGGGAGCTGGAGCTGTTTCTGTTGCAGCAGCAATGTTTGACAAAGCTCAGATTGGCGGAAAGAATGTTGTGTGTATAGTATCAGGTGGTAACGTTGATGTTAACATACTTTCAAGAATAATTGATAAAGCACTTCACAAAACAGGACGTGTTACATCATTTACAGCAGATATTCCAGATAAACCAGGTCAGCTTAACAGCCTTCTTAGAGTTGTTGCAAAAGCAGGCGCAAACGTTATATCAATAAACCATGACCGTGTTGGTATAGACCTTAATATTGGAAGATGTCTTGTTGATCTTGTTGTAGAAACAAGAGACCATAATCACGCAGATGAACTTTTTGAGCTTTTACGTGAAAATGGATATGAGACAAAAAAACATTAATTTAATATAGTTTGTAATCCTTCGGGTAAAACCCGAAGGATTTTTTTGTTTGTTTAAAGTATATTTTTTATATCTAAAAGCGAATAATACTAAAAAGAGAAAAGGGAGTTTTTAGTGTGAAAAATATAAAAATGATTTTAATAGGACTTGCAACAGGACTTGCCAATGGACTTTTTGGCAGTGGTGGAGGAACAATAGCTGTACCTTTTATGGAAAAATTTTTGAATATAGATGCTCATAAATCCCATGGAACAGCCATAGCACTTATATTGCCTTTATCTGTAATATCAGCCTTTGTATATATATTTAATACCCAAATTCCTTTATGGGAAACAATTTTTATATCTATTGGAGGCATTTTGGGAGGATTTACAGGTGCAAAGATTATGCCCTGTATATCAGCTAAATTTCTTCATGTTATATTTGGAGGGTTTATGATATTTGCAGGAGTTAGAATGATATTATGATAAAATGTATCATTATAGGATTTTTTTCAGGAATAATAAGTGGTATGGGAATAGGTGGTGGAGCTTTGCTTATTCCGGCTGTTGTATTTTTCTGTAAAATGTCACAGCAACAAGGTCAATTTATAAATCTTTTATATTTTATACCAACAGCTCTTTCAGCTCTTTTTATGCATAATAGAAAAGGAAATATTGAAAAATCAATAATAAAACCCCTTGTTTTATATGGTATAGGTGGAGCTTTGATAGGTTCTTTTATCGCTTCATCAATAGACGAGTATATTTTAAGAAAAATTTTTGGGGTGTTTATAACCATTATGGGAGTAATTGAAATATTTAAAAAAGAGGAGAGATAGGTTTTGGATAAAAATGATTTTGAAAAATTGAAAGAAAAATTTATAAATTCTGATATTGATGAAAAAATTAAAATATATCTTGAAACTCCAAACCTAGACGGTGAACAATATAGGGAGCTTTTGGAACTTTATCCCTATGATAAAATAAATCTCCTTGAGGAGGCTATGATATAATATAATTAGGGACGGATTTTTTCCGTCCTTTTTATTACAAAATATTTACCTTTATATTAATTGTATTTGTTTTATGATATAATCAAAATGTATATTTATTTTTACGGAGGGTAATTTTATGAATTTTATTGAAAATATATATGTGGGGGAAGGCGTTGACGATTTGGAAACTGTCTATTATTCTCTAAAAAGAGGTATTCCTATATTTAATATATTTTGTATATGTATTAATGAAAATTCAAATAATACTTTTGATATTTTAAGTAGCAGAGAGCTTTTTACAGATAAAAATATCAAAAAAAATTATATAATTGCAGGAATTGCTCAGGGGAAAAAAGAAGCTTTAAGCCTTCTTACATATATGGTCAGGGACTCTGTAAATAAAGGTTTTAATGTTTGTGATATAAAAAGACTGTTAAAAGAAGGTGAGTTATAATTTGAAAACATTTATAAAATATTTACTTTCTTTTGTGATGTCTATTTCAATAATTTTTATAATGCTTATATCTTCTGTTCAGATTGCAGTCTATGGAGATATTGACGGATATTTTAAAAATGAATATACAAAATATAATGTACTTGATGAAGTGTCAATGACTATGGATGATATTATGTATGTTACCCATGAAATGATGGACTATCTTGATGGCAAAAGAGATGACCTTGTTGTAAATACAACAGTAAATGGCGTTGAGAGAGAATTTTTCAGCACAAGAGAGAAATTGCATATGGAAGATGTTAAAAATCTTTTTGTTGGCGGTAAAAATATACGTTTTATATGTATATTTATTGCAGTTATTTCAGGGCTTATACTCGTATTTATATGTAAGGAATATAAAAAAGTAATGGCAAAGGGGTTTTTATTTACATCAGCTTTTATAGCTGTCATTTCTGCTGTTGTTTCGCTTATTGTATCGACAAATTTTACAAAATATTTTGTAATATTTCATAATATATTTTTTAATAATGACCTTTGGCTTCTTGACCCAAAAGTCGACCTTCTTATAAATATAGTTCCGGAGCCTTTCTTTATTGATACAGCTTTGAGAATATTGATTTTATTTGGAATAATGGCAGTTATTGGAATTGCAATATCTGTAATAATACTTTTTATGGACAGTAGAAGGAGAATTGTATGAATATACTTTTAATTCTGCTTGGTCTTTTGAAAATAATTGGAATAATTATAGGTGTTATTATTGCTCTTATTTTACTTATTGTTCTTATAATACTTTTAACTCCAATAAAATATTATATTGAGCTTGAAAGATATGATAATATTAAAGGAAATGCGGAAGTTAAATGGCTTTTTGGGGCAGTTCGTTTTATAGTTTCAATTACAGATGATTTTGATTTTAAATATAGTTTTAGGATTTTTCATAAAAAATTTAACAGTGATGATGAAATAAAAGAAAATGAAAAAGTTTCAAAAACTGTTGAGACTATGGAGAAAAAAACTGAAGTAAAAAAAGAAACTGTAAAACAGGAATATAAAAAGACTGACAGTGAAAAACAAAATGAAAATATAAAACCAGAAAAAATTGAAAAACCAGAAAAGATTAGTGAAGATAAAAATACTAATACTGTTAAGAGAGTTAAAGTTTCTGATATTGAAAATAAAATTGAAAATACAGAGAAAGAGAATAAAAAACCAGTAAATACAGAAAAAGAAATTGAAAAAACAAAGCCTAAAAAATCTAAAAAAGTTAATAAACCGAAAGAGAAAAGTATATTTGAAAAGATTATGGATATACCTGACAAAAAAGAGATATTGAAAGCCTCTATAAAACTTATAAAAAGACTTTTTAAGGGTGTTCTTCCTAAAAATATATTTGTTGATATGGAAATAGGCTTGGGAGACCCTGCCATGACAGGCTATGTTATGGGGGCTTATGGTGCAGGTAAATCTTATTATGGAAAATCAGTAAATATAACACCTTACTTTGAAGGTTTTAAAATTCAAGGGATTTTTAAGGCTAAAGGAAGAATTATAATAGGAAAACTTATTTTTGATATTTTAAGATTTGTATTTACAAAACCTGTATTTAATCTTATTAAAAATATTTTGAAAGGGAATGTGATATAAAATGGCTAATGGATATAATGAATCAATAGAAACTATATTTGCAAAAATGGAGGAATTTATATCCTCTAAAACTGTTGTGGGAGAACCTATAACAATGGGAGATGTTACACTTTTACCTATTATAGAAGTTTCTGTGGGAGTTGCTGCGGGAGGTAAAAGTGAAAAAGAAGGAGCAGGAGGAATGGGAGCTAAAATAGTTCCAAGTGCAATACTTGTCATAACAAAAGATAATGTTAGACTTGTAAGTGTTAAAAATCAAGATGCAATAAATAGACTTATAGATATGGTTCCAGGAGCTGTATCAAAATTGAATTTTGCAGGAGCTTTTGGTAAAAATAAAGATAATACACCAAAAGAAGATGTTGATTTTGAAGAAAAGACAATAGTAGACTAAATAATTAAACTACTTAAACAAATTAAACTAATTAAATAAATATTTTTACGGTGGTGATAATATGGTTACCCTTATAGAATTTTTTGACAAAGATACACTTAAAAACATTCTTGCACCAATATCTCTAAAACCAGACAAAGTTGTGTTTATATATGACAATGGTTTAAAAGATATGAGTTATTTTCTGAGTTTAAAAAAATGTCTGAGTAATCATATACCGGATATAATACTTGAGAGAGTTCCTGTAAATGTCTCAAGTATAGATGATATATATTATAAAACTCTTGAGGTCATAGATAGAAATGAAAATTGTATAATAGAGTTTACAGGTGGAAGTGAGCTTATGATGATAGCCGGATATATGGCTGGAAGTCGTAGAGAAGCTAAACTTGTGTATACTGATATTATTCAAGGTAAAATAATAAATATCCATGATAAAAAAGATGTTTTTAAAACAGCAAGACTTACATTATCTGACTTTATAGATGCAAAGGGAGCTTGTTTTTTAGGTAATTCCCATGATGAACCTAATGAAAATGAGTTCAGAAAAATAATTGAAATGTGTAGGTATATATTTGATAATATAAATGAATGGAAAACGACCTGTTCATTTTTTCAGATAGCCGTTTCAAATATGATGCCTGATGAGCTTAATCTTAAAAGTAGGATTTCACTTTCATTTAAAAATGGTAAAAAAGTAAGTCCTAACAAAGATATGTTAAATAAATTTTTGAAACTTGGTTTTATAGAAGACCTTAATATGACAAAGGAAAATATAAGATTTAAGTTTGTCAAAAAGAGATATAAACAGTATATGATAGGTTTTGGCGTATGGCTTGAACTTTATGTATATATAAGTGCTAAAATGTCAGGGGTATTTGATGATGTGAGACTAGGCTCTGTTATAGATTGGAACGCCTATGACGGTATAAATATTGCAGGAAATGAAATTGATGTAATAATAATGGACAACTCTATGCCTGTGTTTATAAGTTGTAAACTTAGAGAAGCTGACACAGCCGCCTTAAATGAGCTTGTAATAGCGAGAAAACGCCTTGGCGGTTGGTTCTCAAAAAATATAATTGTTGCCTTTGGAAAGGATAAACAAAAAAATACAGGTACATACAAGAGGGCGAAAGAGCTTGGTATAGACCTTCTTGATATGAGAGATATAAAAAGCAGAGAATTTCCTCAAATACTTGTAGATACAATAAGAGGACAAGACCTTGTAAGTCTAAAATGGACAAAAGTATAAAAATTTTTAAAGGTGCTTATTTTTAGCACCTTTATATTTTGGAGATGATTATTTATGAAATTTTTAAAAAATATTTTAATTTCAGCTATATTTTCGGGCATAATTGGAACAACAGCTTTTGCAGGTACAGTTATAACAGCACCTATTGACAGTAGACCTGTTAGTAATGAGTATTTAAAAAATCTTGTTGAAATAAATGGAGATACACTCATTTATCCTCAAAGTAAAAATCTTGATATATTTAGTGGTGGAAAAAATGACCATTTTGCAAACAGTAATGAAATAAGAAAAGATATAAAAAGTTTTGTTGCTAAAAATAATAATAAAGATACCACAGTTATAATAAATTCATCTACATATTTTACAGGTGGACTTGTAGGTAGTAGAAACAGTAGCCAGTATAACGATATTGAAAAGGGCATTGATGAACTTTACAGTCTTATAAATACATATAAAAAGCCTTCTTATTATATAAATATAGCTATGCCTAGAAACCTTCCAGACTCAAGAGGTGGGGCTATATGGAGTGATGACGGTAAAAGTCTTTACGGTATAGGTCATTTTTATAATTATGATGATAAAAGTGAAGTTTTGGATTATATAAAAATAAACTATGATGTTGTTTCACCTTCTGAGTTTTTGCTTGAATGGGGATATGTTTATAATAAATCCTTTGAAAAGGGTG
The DNA here is from genome assembly GCF_002161055.1 of Tyzzerella sp. An114. GTDB lineage: Bacteria > Bacillota > Clostridia > Lachnospirales > Anaerotignaceae > Fimicola > Fimicola cottocaccae. Next base: position 5,429 of record NZ_NFLT01000006.1, on the reverse strand, counting down.
TTGAAAATATTTCTGATTGGGAGAGAGAATTTTTAAAATACTGTGATGAAATTTATTCAAAGGATGAATACAAACAGTATATGAATAATTATAAAAAGATTTTTAGTGAGACAGCAGAAATATTTAAAAGTATTATGAGATGGCAAAGAGCGGGACTTTTAACTGAAATAATAATAGGAAATGATGATTTACAGCTTCCAGACTTTATATATTATATGAATAATAATAGCGATAATAAAGATTGGATTGACACTGTAAATGGTAGTCCTGTAAAATACAGTTTTTCAAGACATTATATGAAATCAGACAATGACAGTATATATGCAAATATAGAAAAACAGTATGGAAAAAATGAGGCATTAAAGGCGGCAACAGGTACAAGTGACAATGTAAATATACTTTGTGGTATGGACGAGATACCACAGCTCATATATGCTTCTGATGTGGTTAAAAGAGAAAATAAATATACAGATATAAAACTTTATGGTGCTGATAATGTAAGCTCTGTTGATGATTATGATGTTAAAAATGCCATTGAAATATCAAAAATTTATACTAACTTTGTAATGAGAAAGGCAAATGAAAAGGGGGATACCCTTCATATTTTCATATACGATTATAAAACTCAAAATTCACCAGATAAAACAGTAAAAGAAATTGAAAGTCTTATTGATAAAAATGAAAATGTTGGACTTATTGAGCTTTTTGACTATTCACAGACAGAAATAGTTAATACTGTTTTTGATACACTTGTTAAAGATGGATATATACTTAATTTAAGCTGTTACAGTGGTTGGAATACAAATGCTAATGCTATTGGTCTTGGAATTGCTCAAGGTGAAGTTTACAGCCTTTCAGAACCTTCAAAAGAAAATATACTTTTAAACACAAATCTTCTTTTGAGACATATTTTTGAGGACGGAGTATATACAACAACAGGAAAAAGAGAGATTATAGCAGAACAATATGTTATAACTGAAAATGATATGGTTAAAAGTGAAAGACTTAAAAAAATATTTAATGATGAAGATATTTTAAGATATATGATAAATGATACTGTTTCAAAAGATGAATTTTCTGTTAAAATAAAAAATATAACATTAAAAGATTATAATTTCCCATGGAAAAGAAACTTTGAGTGTTATATAGATTTTAATATAGAGGAGGAAAAATAATGATAAATCATATTGTAATGTGGAAACTTAAAGATTTTGCAGAGGGTAGAACAAAGGATGAGAATATAGATCTTCTCATAAATGGTTATGAGGAACTTAAAAAACATATTCCTCAGATAAAAGATGCCTATATAAAGAAAAATATTGAGCCTAAAGATGGTAACTTTGATACAATACTTTTTACAAGATTTAATAATAAAGAGGAAATGGAAAGTTATCTTAATCACCCTGAACATAAAAAATATTCAGCTTTATGTAAAAAACTTCGTGAAGATAGAGCATCTGTTGATTTTGAGGATTAATAAAAAATAAAAAAGCCCTTTTTAGGGCTTTTTTAATACTCTTTTAAATCTTTGTTATTTCCTAAGAAATACATAAGTCTTAAAGTGGCGTATTCTGTTGTATAGTTTTTTGATGACAAAACTCCCGTTTTCATAGCTTTTACACCTACTTCGTAGGTTGACAAGTTTACACCGTCATATATACATTGAGTTGATATTACAACAGGTATATTATTTTTAATGGCTTTTTCTATAATAGGAATATAGTTTAAATTTTCTATATTTGGTATACCACCCATTCCATAGCCTTCAAGTACAATTCCTTTTATTCCTGAATTAATAATATTATCAATGTTTGATATATTATCAAAGGGTGTTATTCTGTGTACAAATATGTTTTTCTCCATTTTTATATTTAATGAAATAGGTTTATCTGATGAAACAGTGTACTTTTCATTAATAATAGCTTTCCCCTTTTCTATTTTTCCTGCATACTCTTTGTTTATGCTGTGAAAGGCGTCAAAATTTTCAGTATAAAGTTTCTTAGCACAGTCACCGCATATTATTTTACCATTAAACACTATAAATACACCTTTTATGTTTGATGTAGCCACTGTAAAGGCATCAGAAAGATTTTTAGGTGCGTCACTGTTTTCAACTTCAAGAGGAAGTTGTGAGCCTGTTATTATTACAGGTTTATTTATATTTTCTAACATAAGACTTAAAGCACCTGATGTGTAAGCCATTGTGTCAGTGCCGTGAGTTATTACAAAGCCGTCATATTTTTCTATATTATAAAAAACGGTTTCAGCTATTTTTTGCCAGTTTTCAATAGTTATATTTGTGCTGTCAACATTAAAAAGAGGAATACAATCAGGTGGAAAAACAAAATTTTTTTCTGATTTTATGTTTTTAAAAAAAGTTTCAGTTGATAGAGAAGGAGAGAGACCTTCTGATGTCTCTTTTGATGCTATTGTTCCTCCTGTTGTTATTAAAAGTATATTTTTCATAAATACTTACCCCCTGTTATGGTGGTCATGGAGAATACAAGTATCATGTATTACAGCTTCATAATCATAGTCTAAAAGTCTGTGATAGTATTTTCCAAGACTGTCAAAGGAGAAACAGTATCTAAATTCATCAATAGATTTATCTTTAAAGTGGAAAACATATTGAAATTCTGAATTGTCAACTTCCTCTTTTATATATTCCGGTGATATTTCTTTAAAAACATTTTCTATGTCATCAATAGTACATTCGCTGTTTTGGAGAGTTTTTACTAATTTTTTTAAAAATGTGTGGTCTTTGTAGCTTTCAGCTATTTTTAAAACTCCCTCATAGGAAACAGTTATTTTATATCTATCCTGTGATTTTTCAAATATTATTTCTCCCAAATATTCTTTTGAGTATTCTTTGAAATCATTTATCAAAGAGGGAATATTTTCTTTGTCTGTATTTAAAAGCCATGCAAGAAGACCTTTTTCATAAAATATAGTTACAGATTTTCCTTTGTCATAACCAAGTTTAACCATGCCTTCATAAATATAGTCATATATATTCTTTTTAAGGTGTTCAAAACCTTTTAGTTTGTCTGTCATAAAAAACACTTCCTTTCTCTGTATATTATATATTAATACTTATTTTTGTCCATTTTTATTTTTTAAAATAAAAAAAAGAGGATTTTTTAAAATCCTCTTTTTAATAATAATTATTTATTTTTTAAATAATTGTCAATTGACTCAGCAGCTTTCTTTCCTGCACCCATAGCAAGTATAACTGTTGCAGCACCTGTTACAGCGTCACCGCCGGCATAGATACCTTCACGAGTTGTCTGCATTGTTTCTTCGTTTACAACAAGACAGCCTTTTCTGTTTGTTTCAAGACCTTTTGTTGTACTTCTTATAAGTGGGTTTGGAGATGTTCCGATACTCATTACTACTGTGTCAACATCAATAACAAAGTTTGAACCTTCTTTTGCAACAGGTCTTCTTCTTCCAGATGCGTCAGGCTCTCCAAGTTCCATTTCGAGACATTCAATTCCGGCAACTTTTCCAGTTCCGTCATTAAGTATTTTTACAGGGTTTGTGAGAAGTTTAAACTGTATTCCTTCTTCTTTTGCGTGATGTATTTCTTCAAGACGAGCTGGCATTTCTTCTTCTGAACGTCTGTAAACAATGTATACATCAGCTCCAAGACGTTTTGCACATCTTGCAGCGTCCATAGCAACGTTACCACCACCAACTACTGCAACAGCTTTACTGTGTTTGATAGGTGTGTCATAGTTTTCTATGTATGCTTTCATAAGGTTAATTCTTGTAAGATATTCGTTAGCAGAGTAAACGCCAACAAGAGCTTCACCTTCAATTCCCATGAATGAAGGAAGTCCAGCACCAGAACCTATAAATACAGCTTCAAATCCCATATCATCAATAAGTTCATCAATAGAGAGAACTTTACCAATAACCATGTTTGTCATTACTTTAACACCCATAGCTGAAAGTTTGTCGATTTCTTTCTGAACGATTGTTTTTGGAAGTCTGAATTCAGGAATACCATAAACAAGAACACCACCAGCTGTGTGGAATGCTTCAAATATTGAAACATCATATCCAAGTTTTGCAAGGTCTCCAGCACAAGCAAGACCAGAAGGGCCAGAACCTACAATGGCAACTTTTTTGCCGTTTGATACAGGTTTTTCAATTTCATCTTTACCATTTTCCATGTACCAGTCAGCAACAAATCTTTCAAGACGACCGATAGCAACAGGTTCGCCTTTAATTCCTCTTACACATTTAGACTCACACTGGCTTTCCTGTGGACATACACGACCACAAACAGCAGGAAGAGCGTTTGTTGTTGTTATTACTTTGTATGCAGCTAAGAAGTCTCCCTTTGCAACTTCTGCTATAAATTCAGGTATTCTTACATTAACAGGACATCCGTTAACACATGGTTTGTGTTTACAGTTAAGACATCTTCCAGCTTCTTCAATAGCCATTTCTGCTGTATATCCTGTTGCAACTTCTTTAAAGTTTTTGTTTCTTATATCTGGAGCCTGTTCAGGCATTTTTACTTTCTCTAAACTCATGTTAGCCATTTTTTAATCCTCCCGATTATTATTTAATAAGCTCTTTTCCTAATTTCTCCATACGGCACATATGTGTCTCTGTTGTTTCTGCTTCACGTTCTCTATATATTGAGTTACGGTTCATAAGCTCGTCAAAATCTACAAGATGTCCGTCAAAGTCAGGTCCATCAACACAAGCAAATTTAATTTCTCCTCCTACTGTTACACGACAGCCACCGCACATTCCTGTACCGTCAACCATAATAGGGTTAAGGCTTACGATTGTTTTTATTCCGTAAGGTTTTGTTGTGAGACTTACAAATTTCATCATAGGAATAGGTCCTATTGCTATTACAGCATCATAATTGTTACCTGCTTCAATAAGTGATTTAAGTTTGTCTGTAACAAATCCTTTTTCACCATAAGAACCGTCATCTGTTGTTATGTAATAGTTTGTGCTAGCAGCTCTCATTTCGTCTTCAAGTATAACGATGTCTTTGTTTCTGAAACCAGCGATAACATCAACTTCAACTCCCATTTCATGGAGAGCTTTTGCCTGTGGGTAAGCGATAGCATTACCAACACCACCACCGATTACAGCAACTTTTTTAAAGTCTTCATAATCAGTAGGAACACCGAGAGGACCTACGAAGTCAGAAATATAATCTCCTTCGTTCATTTCTGCAAGCATTTTTGTTGAAAGCCCCACTTTCTGGAATATAATTGTTACTGTTCCTTTTTCTCTGTCATAATCAGCTATTGTGAGAGGAACTCTTTCACCTTTGTCATCAATACGGAAGATTATAAACTGTCCTGCTTTTGCTTTTTTTGCAATAAAAGGAGCCTCAATCTCCATAAGTGTAACTGCGTCATTAAGTTTTCTTTTAGTTACTATTTTAAACATTT
>NZ_NFLT01000059.1 GCF_002161055.1 Tyzzerella sp. An114 | reverse complement strand
CAACAATATAAACAGTGTTAGGCTACACTCATAGGCATCTCACCTTCCCCTTCGTGGAGACCACCGTCTTTGCGATAACTGAGACTCGGTGGAAGTATCATTATCCCCCTGTCCATGTCGTGGCATATAATCTTGCCAAAAGATTACTCCCATACAAGTATTCATCGCTCGGATTTATATGTTACAGACAACCGAATCTCTATTAATAATTTATTCACTCTACATTCTGTTGTAACAAATCGTCTTGGCGTACTGTATGGTACTGCTTTACCTTTTCAGGCTGAACAGGGTAATGTATTTATATTGTTGGATATTAAATTTTCAAGGTTCACGAAAAAGGTTAAAAAGGTTCAATACCCCCTCACCTTTAAGCCCTTAAAAATGACTTTTTATAACCTAAATTTCAAAACTTTTTTATTTTTGTATAATTGCACAATAATCAAATATAATTTCACACATCTTTTAATTTATTTTTAATAAAAAATCCCTCTTGTTTTTTAACAAGAGGGATTAACACATAAATTAAATTTTATAAGTTTTCATCTAAATATTTTTTTAAAGCTAATATAAGTTTTGCTTTCTCTTTACTTACATATGGTTGACTTACTCCTAAAATAGCTGCAATTTGTGTTTCTGTTTTTCCAAATATACTTAATTTCAATATATCTCTTTTATCATTTTCATTAATGAAAGACACTACCGCTTTGTATCTCATATCATTAAATATTACATCTTCAATACTACCTGATTTATCTACTAAAAGCTCTTCTCCATTCATATTTTCTGTATCCCAGCTGCTATAATAAATTAAGCCATTTTTTAAATCTCTTTCTTCTAAATAGCGTTCTCTTCTTCTCATTTGATAGTAAACTGTATATATATCATTTGTTACCTCAACCAATTGTTTATCATCTAATTTTATGTAATATTTTCTATCTTCTTTCATTTTGATTCCTCCGATTTGAATTTGTTTTTTTGCAAGTTCAAACCAAAACGGAGGACCTCTGATTTTTTTAGAAATAAAAAAAAGGCAGAACTTATTAAAAGTTCTGCCTTTGCAGTCAACATATTTATAAAAAAGGACATACTTCACCCTGTAGGATGTGTTTAGTTTAATACTTGTGTGTAATTCTTCTTTATACACAATCATGACTTACCACACCCTTACAAAAATGTATTTTATGTCATTTTTCTTCACAAATTATAAACTTCACGATATATAATATTTTTATTTTACAATATTAAGTTTTATTTTTATGCATAAATTACAATTTTCATTTATTTTTAGGTGCTTATAA
>NZ_NFLT01000058.1 GCF_002161055.1 Tyzzerella sp. An114 | reverse complement strand
TATTAATGGGAATAGTAACTACTGATGATAAAAATTATAAGGATATAGCCGAAGCTATAAGAGTAAAGACTGGCAAAACTGATTTATTATTGCCATCAGAAATGGCGGGTGAGATAAGTGGTATTACTGGCGGCGGTGAGAGTGTAGATTATTCATCATTTGCATGGAAAAGACCGTCTACATGGATACCATTACCCGAACACGATACTGCAAAAGATGAAATATTCATGGTAATGTCCGTACCTGATGAAGGTAGTTTTTATGCATTTACAGTCAACACACCTTTTACAGTTTCATGGGGAGATGTTGATAATACGGTACAATCCTTTGCAGCTAATGAAATAGCTAAGTTTGAATTTACTGTTGACAATGTAGCGGAAACATATTTCGACGAATTAAGCAAAGAAAGACAGTCACTAATAAAGATACAGGCGGACAAAGGCAGTATTACTGAAATTTATTTTGCTAAAGATGATGAATTATATCCTGATTATCCAAAAAATATTATTGAAATTGTAATGTATTTAGTTTCGTGTAACACAATAAACGATAATATAAAACATACACGATTAATAAGTTATATTGCATATGGTTATGTCACATTTACATCATATAGATATGTTTTAGGTTATTTATCTGAATTAGAAAATATTAAATTAGAACATACAGAGAATATAACAGATTTTTCATATGTTGGAAATCAAAAAATAAGACTTATAGAGTTAGACTGTACAAGTTGTACTGCTTTTAACGCATATGCTATGTATCAATTATCAGCTTTAATTCTTAAAAATTTTAAAGGGATAATAAAAACTGCATATGATACACATTTATTTTTATATCCTGATATTTGGTTAAGTGAAAATGGAAGTGACTTGAATGGATTGTGTTCGTTTGGTTCTGGAGTTAAATATTTAGTAATAAATAATATTGAAAATGGTTATGCAAACAATATAAAAGAAATTGCAAGAGAAAACGCATATATTGAATATATTCCATATTTTAAAGTGATAAACGCTAATGCTAGTAGAGCATTTGATAGATGTAGTAATCTTGTATATTGTAATGTAACTGGAGATATTACAGCAGGAAATAGAATTTTTGCAGAATGTATTAATTTAAAAGAACATGGTTTGTTAGATTTTACAAATTCAGCAGGCAATAATGACGCGTTTTTAAATTGCAAATCATTAAAAAAAGTTAATATTGTTGAAAATAGTATCAATAAATCAATCAGTTTTCAAAATTGTATATCCTTTACAACCGAAGAACTAAACAGAATTTTTACTGAATGTTTGGCGGATTTAACTGGACAAGACGCACAAACAATAACTATTACAGGTGCAGGTGGAGCGTCTGAATGTGATGTAAGTATAGCACAGTCCAAAAACTGGACTGTGGTACGATAGGGGGGATTAAATGACACTAGTTGCAGATGAAGGAAAAGTTT
>NZ_NFLT01000057.1 GCF_002161055.1 Tyzzerella sp. An114 | reverse complement strand
TAATCATATTTCATTTTATATGCCTCCTTAAATTTTCATAAAAAAAGAACCTTTACAAATCAATAAAAGGATAAGTAAAAGTTCTTTTTTATAGTCCTTATAATATCTAAATTTAATTTTTATTTATTTTATCAATTATATTTACAGCTATTTATCATCTCTTCTCTGATATTTCACAGCATCTTCCATTTTTATTATTCCATTTATTTTTTTAACTTCATCTACACAACGTTTATGTAATCTTTCAATTGTTTCATCGTCCATTTCATTTATCGCTGCAAGCATTTGTTCCAGTTTTGCCATCTCAACTGCAATTTTAAAAAGCAACCTACCGAAACGATTTTCTAATGATTTTATTATTCCTTCCATAGATTCTGTAATAACATCAGATAAAATTTCTGAGTGTTGTTCTTGATAAATATATCCTGAATAAAAATGAATTGCTTTTTCTATAAAATCACTTCTGTTTGCAAATTTTTTTATTATTACAGCTGAATCACTTTTATCCACAGCTTCTTTTGTAAGCCATACTGTGTATCTTTGTTTTCTATATTCTTCATTCATATGTCTTAAAACCTCCTTTGAGTCGGCATAAGCGTTAGCCTAAAACCCTTTGTTTTCTAAGTAAATATTAATTTATTAACTTGGATAACTCTGACACGAGCGTTAATCGTATTTTACGAGCGTTGCGAAAAAATCCCCGCACTGCGGGCGATTTGAGGAAACTTTCAACGCCCAAAGCGTTGAAATTTAACCTGCACTTTTATTTTCCTCACAAATCCCCCCTATCAAAGCCATATTTTTGCCTTGAAATTCCACTTGAAATTTCGCTTCTTTTTATCTAACTTTTTTTGATAAAAGCCTCCTTTCTGAAACTTCTCAATATTTGCCCAAATTTGCCTTTATTATATCTTGCCCATTAATAACACCACCTTTCTATAAAAACTTCACACAAGGGCAAATATAGGCATAAAAAAAGCGAACCCTTTGGTTCGCATAAGTTTATTAACCTATTCTGTTTTTAACTAATTTTATCTTTTTCAACTTCGCTTAAAATAGCCTTAAACAGGATTTATTTTTATTTAGGTATAATTATCCCACCTCCTTCACAAGTCTTTACACAAAGGCAAACACAGCCCTAATACAGCCATTATTTCAGTCTTGTCACATCACATTTTTTGATGTTTTTATTCTTCTGAAAACAATTATATCTTGACACTTCATTCTATCAGAGTTTATATACCACAAGTTGCTCTGCAAACTTCAAAATAAAGGGGTTATTTTATGGATATTTTTAATTATTTTATTTCTAACCACAATGAAAACACACATAAGTTTTCAGAAATTTTTAACTCAATCAATGAATTAAAACTTACTCTTGATGACAAAAGTTATATTCTTGACCACTATCTTTCAATGTTTTTTCGCTTACTAAAGCAAATGGATTTTACATATTTACAAGAAAAAATCCATTGTCTATTCAAAAAATCTGTTGAGAAATTTGCTGACTCATCAGAAAAATTTCACTATCAAGAACCTGAAACAAATGAA
>NZ_NFLT01000056.1 GCF_002161055.1 Tyzzerella sp. An114 | reverse complement strand
AAAATGGATAGATTTTTGCCATGTTTCCTTATTATTTCCATAGATAGACACATCAACTCATATATATCAAAGGATGCCTTCTTTATCCATATATTAATGGTTGGTCCTTCAAATAATTCTTCGTATTCTACAAAGATATCCTCACACCTTTTATAAAGAAACTCATCTTGTGCTTTTGCAGTTCTTTGCATTGGAACATCATGAAGAAATCCATAAATATAAAAGGCTCTAAAGTCATGCTCTGGTTCTTCAGAGTTTTCACTTTGAAAATAAGCTTTCAACAAATTGGAAAAAAAACCTTTTTGTTTTTCTGTAATCCCTTCGTCATCATACACGTACTCTGCATTCTTTACAGTTTTCATATGTTGAAGCATTCTGTTATGCTTTTGTAAGGGTGCATTAAGAATGGCAAAAATCTGCATTAAGAATGGCAAAAAATATAATAAAAAAAGCAGTGGACTTTTTTTAAAAAATTCACTGCTTTTTAAATATTTAAAGTGGTATTAAACTTCTGTTTAACTTTGTTTAAATTGCTTTTTTCTTAATCTATATGGAATACTATGATTTTTATAGTATTCCTCATCAGGAATATATTGAAGTAAATCTTCAACTTCGCAATTAAGAACTTTACATATTCTACTAAGATAATCAAGGTTAATTCTCTCTATTGTTTCATTATACATTTCATTAATAGTTGAAGGTCTTATACCAGTCTTTCTAGCAAGTTCTGCTTGTGTCATTCTTATATTTCCTAATATAGTGGATAAATATATTTTTATCATTGATAGCACCCCTTATACCTTTATTCGATATAATACTATCATATATAAAAATAATAATATTTTATAAGTTATTAAATAACTATTTTAGTTATACAATTATTAAAAAAATAATACTGTAACTAATCGTAATTAGTAGTTTGTAATAACTACTTCTTTAAATCGACTGCCAGAGTTTAATGACAAATTATTTTGCCTTTCAATTCCTTCAATTTTAAAATCTTTGTACAATTCACGTATAAATTCATCATCATTATACGATAAAACAAACTTGCCTTTTATATCTTTTAAAATATCTCTCAATTTAATATGTTGTTCTTCATCAAAAATAAAATCTCCTGTATCATACATATTTTCTGTATTATGATATGGTGGGTCAAGGTAAAATAATGTGCCTTCATTGTCATAAGCACTTATTATTTTTTCAAAACTTTTATTCTCAATAACAACCTTTGAAAGTCTTTTTCTTACATCTTTTAAAAATTCGGTATTTGATATATCTCTTGGTTTACTACCATATGTATTTATTTTTGCACCATAGGAAGACTTTATAAGATATAAATATCTTACTGCCCTTTGTATATCTGTAAGACCTATACAGTCCATTTGATTTTTATATTCATTAAAAATTTGTCTTGAGTTTAAAGATAACTCAAGTTCTTTTTCTATTGCTTCCGGGTGATATTTCACACATTTGAAAAGATTTACAAGGTCTCTATTTATGTCATTGTAAACCTCTGTTTTTGCATATTTATCTTTATAAAATAATACCCAACCAGCTCCACCAAATACCTCAACATACTTATCAAACTTTTCAGGAAACTTGTCTGATATAATCTTTCTTAAAAGTTTCTTTCC
>NZ_NFLT01000055.1 GCF_002161055.1 Tyzzerella sp. An114 | reverse complement strand
GTCTATTATGTTTTTAAGAAATATATAATAATTTTAATATGTTAAAAATAATATCAATAATGATATTAAATTGAAAAACTAGTAAACTAAAAATTTTAGTTTGCTAGTTTTTTTACTTTCATATAAGTTTTATTATATTAAAGAATTTTTTGAGCTTAGAAAACAAGATTAGATTATAGTTATGGCAATCATTATAAAAATCATAAATTTGAAAAAAATATTAAAATTAATATAACAAAAGTAAAAAACAGTAATTTTTCAAATAAAAAATTACTGTTTTTTTTTAATATTCTATTAGTTAACTCTTTTTTGACTTATAATTTTTAAAATATTACAAATAAATACAATTGTGACAATAACTGTGACTATATTTGTGGATATTTTTGACACACATATATATGCCGATTAAACAAAATTTTCTAAATTTTCTGATAAAATAAAAAACATAGACATTCTTTTATGGGAGGGGTATTATGTCACTTTTTGGGGATTATCTTAAGGAGCTTATAAAAAATCATAATATTTCTGTATCTGAATTATCAAGAAAATCAAATGTTGATAGAACAATGATTCATAAAGCTATTTCAGATAAAAGAATTATTTCCTACAATGCTTTAAATGATATTTGTTCAGCTATGAGACTTACACCAAAAGAAGAAAAAATGTTGAAATATTATTATAACATTATTTTCCAAGGAGAAGAAAAATTTAATGCTTATAATGCTATATTAGATATTTTTTATGAACTTTCAAATTTGAAAAAATTTCCTTGTGTAAATATATCAAATTATATAAAGATAGAAGATATAGAAAACTTTACAGAAAATAATATTATTTTTTCAGGTTATACAACAGTTTATATGATTTTAAGAAGTATTATATATTATGAGTTTCAACATGAAAATCCACGGTTTGAATTTACAATTCCACCTTCAATGTCATTTTTTAATAATTTTGTTGCTGATTTAAGACAAAATTGTGATAAAAAAGTTAGTATAAAACACATTATATCTTTTGATGCAGATAAAGAAATAGATATAAATGGTTTAAAGTATTTAAAATCTGTGCTTCCGATAGGTATAATATTAGGTCAATCTTATAAGGTTTATTATTATTATGAAAATAATTTTTCATCAAAATTTGTTGAACCATTTCCGTATTTTTTAGTTACACATAATCATGTTATGTGTTTTTCTGTAACGGGTGAGTCAGTTATGTTGTTAAGTTCAAAACGAGAAGCCGAATATTATCATAAAAATTTGAAGGAATATATTGAAAGTTGTAGAGAACTTATAACATACAGTGATAATTTTGTTGATTTCATAACTAAATATCAAAATATTATAGGCGATGATACTTTTATGAGTATGATGACACAGCCTTGTACAATGAGTTTAATGACAGAAGAAATGTTACATAAAAAATTTGTATATGATGAAGATGGTTATGATTATATTATTGAATTTATAAAAAAACACATCGAAAAACTTAAAAACTATAAACATATTCATACAATTTTTAGTATTAATGGTATTAAAAAATTTATAAAAACTGGGTATCTAGATGAAGTTCCAAAACAGTATATGAAAAGGTTTAATAATGATGAAATAAAGTCTTTTATAAATGATTTTTTAAATGAAATAAAATCTGGTAATATGTCTGCTCAAATATACAATGATGAGCAATTATGTTTTCCAGAGTATCTTTCAATAGCAGTTGGTTCTAATA
>NZ_NFLT01000054.1 GCF_002161055.1 Tyzzerella sp. An114 | reverse complement strand
AAACATTATAAAGGTTTAAGTCAAAAAAACTTGAAAAAAGTTCTTGACAAAATAAACTAAAGATGTTAAAATAAATCTCGTTCGGTTAAAGAACAGATTGAAAAAAATTGGTCTTTGAAAACTAAACAGTTGAATAACACATACAACCCAAGTCAATTAAAATTGATGATAAAACATCAAAGTAATTTTTGGAAAAAAGTCAGAATAATTCTGGCGGAATTAAACTTTAATTTAAGAGTTTGATCCTGGCTCAGGATGAACGCTGGCGGCGTGCTTAACACATGCAAGTCGAGCGGAGTTAATTGAAAGCTTGCTTTTGATTAACTTAGCGGCGGACGGGTGAGTAACGTGTGGGCAACCTGCCCTGTACTGTGGAATAATCACTTGAAAAGGTGACTAATACCGCATGTGGTCCCTGGAAGGCATCTTTCGGGGAAGAAAGGATTTATTCGGTACAGGATGGGCCCGCATCTGATTAGCTAGTTGGTGAGATAACAGCCCACCAAGGCGACGATCAGTAGCCGACCTGAGAGGGTGATCGGCCACATTGGGACTGAGACACGGCCCAAACTCCTACGGGAGGCAGCAGTGGGGAATATTGCACAATGGGGGAAACCCTGATGCAGCAACGCCGCGTGAAGGAAGACGGTTTTCGGATTGTAAACTTCTATCGATGGGGAAGAAATAAATGACGGTACCCAAATAAGAAGCCCCGGCTAACTACGTGCCAGCAGCCGCGGTAATACGTAGGGGGCAAGCGTTATCCGGAATTACTGGGTGTAAAGGGAGCGTAGGCGGCATGGTAAGTAAGATGTGAAAGCCTTGGGCTTAACCTGAGGATTGCATTTTAAACTATCAAGCTAGAGTACAGGAGAGGAAAGCGGAATTCCTAGTGTAGCGGTGAAATGCGTAGATATTAGGAAGAACACCGGTGGCGAAGGCGGCTTTCTGGACTGAAACTGACGCTGAGGCTCGAAAGCGTGGGGAGCGAACAGGATTAGATACCCTGGTAGTCCACGCCGTAAACGATGAGTGCTAGGTGTTGGGGAGGAATCCTCGGTGCCGCAGTTAACACAATAAGCACTCCACCTGGGGAGTACGACCGCAAGGTTGAAACTCAAAGGAATTGACGGGGGCCCGCACAAGCGGTGGAGCATGTGGTTTAATTCGAAGCAACGCGAAGAACCTTACCAAGGCTTGACATCCCGATGACCGTCTCAGAGATGAGATTTTTCTTCGGAACATCGGTGACAGGTGGTGCATGGTTGTCGTCAGCTCGTGTCGTGAGATGTTGGGTTAAGTCCCGCAACGAGCGCAACCCCTATCTTTAGTAGCCATCATTCAGTTGGGCACTCTAGAGAGACTGCCGTGGATAACACGGAGGAAGGTGGGGATGACGTCAAATCATCATGCCCCTTATGTCTTGGGCTACACACGTGCTACAATGGCTGGTAACAGAGTGAAGCGAGACGGTGACGTTAAGCAAAACACAAAAACCCAGTCCCAGTTCGGATTGTAGTCTGCAACTCGACTACATGAAGCTGGAATCGCTAGTAATCGCGAATCAGAATGTCGCGGTGAATACGTTCCCGGGCCTTGTACACACCGCCCGTCACACCATGGGAGTTGGAAGCACCCGAAGTCGATGACCTAACCGCAAGGAGGGAGTCGCCGAAGGTGAAGCCAGTGACTGGGGTGAAGTCGTAACAAGGTAGCCGTATCGGAAGGTGCGGCTGGATCACCTCCTTTCTATGGAGATTTGGTTGA
>NZ_NFLT01000053.1 GCF_002161055.1 Tyzzerella sp. An114 | reverse complement strand
GATTTAAATTAATATGTATTATAACAGAGCTTGTTTGTATGGCTTTTATTTTTTGTCTTTTTTTAAGTATTTTGAAATTAGTTAACATAATTTGGGTACAAATTTAAGCCATTAATTTTTAAAATTTGTAGATTTTATTTTTAAATTTTTTTAAAATTTATATATAGCCGGCTAATGTAAAAAGGAAGTGAATTATATTATGAAGAGTAATAGAAAAAATAATAAAATAATAAAATGTCCTTATTGTGGCAGAACAGCAGTTCTTAGAGATGGAAGTTATGTATATGGAGAAAAGTCAAGAGTTGATAAATTATATGTATGTTCAAATTATCCAGAGTGTAATGCGTATGTAGGAGTAATACCTGGTACTAATATTCCAAAAGGTACATTAGCAGATAGTGAATTAAGAAACAAAAGAATAAAAGCACATAGAGCTTTTGATGAAATATGGAAAAATAAAATAATGACAAGAAATGAAGCTTATAATTGGATGAAGTTTCAATTTGGCTTAACAGGCGAACAAGCACATATAGGTAATTTTTCTGATTATATGTGCCAGAAACTTATAAAAGAAAGCAGCATAATTATAGACAATTATAAGAAAGTTAGGTATTAATATTAAATATACAATTAACAAGTATAACATCCAAAGAAGCATTTAGATAAAAAAATAGCATTGGAAGCATTAAGACGTTCAAAAGAAAGAGGTTATGGTATTAGTTTTTCAAAAAAGTAGTTTTTCCAATTGTAAAAAATGTATTTTTAGAATATAAGCTTAATGATGTACAGAAAAAATATTAAATCTTTCAAGTCAAATATTACTTTCGAGTGTTGAAGTTTTAAAGTGTATTGAAAATGGAGTTACAGATGTATCAACCAGAGAAAAGATTTTAGATATATTATATGATAATTATAGTATATATGATAAGGGTTTATTTATATTTATAAAGTTTTATTATAATCATAGAAATATTATTGAAGCTATTGCAACTTTATACTTAGAAAAAATATTGTTTTTGATACATTAATATAAATAAATTGTTTTAATAAGAATTTTTCTATAAAATATTAATGTGATTATATAGAAAATATGTGAATATTAAAATATAATCTTTAAATTTTATATAGTATTTTATTATTTAAGGAAATTAATAAATAACAGCTTACATACAATATTGTAAGCTGTTATTTTATTTCTCTATTATTGATGCTTGTAGAACAAGTGCAGTAATTTATAATGGATATGTTTACAACTGATTAATACGTTTAACATTTTTCTTATAATAGAAAAGTCTTCTGTGATTTTAAATTTTATCACAAGAAGACTTATGTATAGATATAATTTATTTACAATCACATATAGACCATGTGCCTTCATATCTATTTTGTGTCTGATTCCATAATCTATACATTCTAATGCCATTTAATGTTGTATGTACATAATAAATAACATCTGCTTTTGGTTCTATACCATTTTTTTCAATTTTAATGTTTTCAATATTATTTAAGAATTCTGTATTATACATTCCTGGTGTCAAATTTATACAAACAAATAGTATTAAAACTCCCAATAGATTAAATATATTTTTTTTCATTTAATCATTCTCTTTTCAAAGTTAAACCTAATTTATATATTTCTTCTTTGCTATTGAACGTTATAATAGGTTCTTTATCTATATATAAAATATATTTATTATTTTCATAATTTATAAAATAATCATAGTTATTTATATTTTGTAAAGTTATATCAACGGCTGGTTTATATGCTGGCTGTAATATTATAAAATATGATGAAA
>NZ_NFLT01000052.1 GCF_002161055.1 Tyzzerella sp. An114 | reverse complement strand
TATTAATGGGAATAGTAACTACTGATGATAAAAATTATAAGGATATAGCCGAAGCTATAAGAGTAAAGACTGGCAAAACTGATTTATTATTGCCATCAGAAATGGCGGGTGAGATAAGTAGTATTACTGGCGGCGGTGAGGTTATTGAAAACGAAAAGTACATCAGACCTACTGAATGGCTACCACTACCACAAAGAGAAGAAACAAAAGACCAAATTTTTATTTTGGTGGCGATATATGAAGATACGAATTTACCTATAACAATAAATACAGCAAGTAAATGTGCTGTATCATGGGGCGATATTAACAATACTGTTGTTACAGGTACGGCAAATGAATTTACTTTCACATGGGATAGCGTAAACCCTGACAGCTTGTTTGATTTATGGGGGTACAGACAGAGTCTGATTAAAATTGAATGTGATAAGGATTTGCTGACAAATTTAAACGTGACAAGCGACTTAGACATTAAAGAATTTATTATTTATGCAAACAATCCAAAACTATTTATTGACGGTAAATGTTTAGTTAATATTGAAAGTTATGAATTGTATTTTAGGAATGAAGTTTTAAATCCAGCATTACCACCTTTTGGTCAAAACTTTGCTGGTAGAGCAACGTATTTGAAAAATATAGTATTAAATAACGTTGTAAAAAATTCTGGATATTGGACTTTTTACCCTTATCAAAAAGAGTATGGTTCTTTGTTAAATGAACCGAAAGTAAAGTTTACTGAAACTGTAACTGATTTTAGAACTTATTTATCATCTCAAAAAAGAATAAAAGTATTAGGAGATTATATTTTACCCAATGTAGATAGAGCAGAGGGTGCATTTTTAAATATGAATAGTTTGATAAAAATAGGTAAAGTACAATTCGGAAATAATGTAAATATGAGTAGTTTATTTAAAAACTGTTTATCTTTAAAAGAAGTTGATAGTGTTGATACTAGTACTTCTAATAACTTGAATGATTTTGTAAATGGGTGTACCTCTTTAAAAAAACTGAAAATTTCAGTAAAAAATGCAACAACGTTAAGCTCACTCGCAAGTAATTGTAAAAATTTAGTTAATGTAGAAATAACAGATGATGAAGATAAAAAAGAAAGCGTTAATTTTTATTCTGCTTTTAGTGCTTGTGAAAATTTGGAAAAAATATCTTTTAATCCATTAATCTGTAACAACGTAAGTAAATTATTCACTGGTTGTTATTCTTTAAGATATATTGAGAACGCTAATTTTGCAAACGCTACTGTTGCAAGTGAACTTTTAAGTAATTGTAAAAGTCTTATATTTGTTAAGAATTTGAATTTAGAAAAATCGACTAATAATTCAAATGCTTTTTTTCGTTGTAATAATTTGAAAATAATAACATTTGCAAAAAACGAGTGTATAAAATCTACTATTAGTTTCGGTGAATGTACTAATTTATCATCTGAAATGTTAAATTATATATTTGAAACTGGTCTTGCAGATTTAACAGGACAAGACACACAAACTATCACCATTAAAGGTTGTGGCGGAGCTAGTGAATGCGACGTTACAATTGCACAGTCTAAAAACTGGACTGTTGTTAGATAGGGGGGATTAAATGACACTGATTGCAGATGAAGGAAAATTTTATACTAATGGTTCGGTTTATGGGAAAACTATTGACCTAGGTGTTAATGACAATCCATTAAATTGGTATCAAATATCAGAAAATGAAATACCAACTGAACCAACAACTGAATTAGAAGAATACAGAACATTCTATCAGAGTGTTATGGAAGAAATAAGGTGAACGATATGAATATAACA
>NZ_NFLT01000051.1 GCF_002161055.1 Tyzzerella sp. An114 | reverse complement strand
TATAAGTATTCCTCAACCACATCCTTATTCTGAAAGCATATCTCAATTTTACTATCAGTTATAGCAATCACATTCCTTATTAGTCTTCTTACAAGAGTATTATCATATTCTGACATATAGATATTAGCACTATCCATAAAC
The DNA here is from genome assembly GCF_002161055.1 of Tyzzerella sp. An114. Classification (GTDB taxonomy): domain Bacteria; phylum Bacillota; class Clostridia; order Lachnospirales; family Anaerotignaceae; genus Fimicola; species Fimicola cottocaccae. Next base: position 1,739 of record NZ_NFLT01000051.1, on the reverse strand, counting down.
TCCTTACTCTATAAAGGAATTCTCTTGATATAATTCCTTTATGACTATTTTCAGTGTAGTATTGGTTAACTTTGATATTATTAGTTCTACTTTCTTTTGTAAGGAAATCTACTATATATGCATGTATTTTGTGGATAAGGTATTATCTATGTATTTTTCATTACTTAAAATTCTTATTACAAAGGCTATACTCCTTTACCTTGTATAGTCTTATATTCCTTTTCCTTCAGTCTTTTCTATATTATTACAACTACTACTTTTTCCATAAATTCAACGAATATAAATTTTATAATCTCTACTTCTTCAAAGCTGATTTCAACTTGATCATTTTTATTCCTTATTATATGCTAAAAAACTATTTACAAGAGTTTCTATTGTTTTATATTTTCTTTTTTCTTAAAATAATTAATTTAAACAAAAAAACTTTAATATATATTTTAATCTATTACAAATCTTTCTTTTTTCATCAATAAAACAGCGAAGTATTTATATTAACACTTCGCCTGAAAACTTAATTTATAAAAATTACATTATAATCCAATAGATTTTAAATATTCTTCAAATTCTTTTTCTGTTAAAGTATATACTTTTTTAAAACAATAATTTTCAAAATCCTTCAATCCAAAAGCAACATAGTTATCACCAGAATAAGAAGTTATTGTCTTTGCTATTGTATTAAAAGAAGTTGGTGTAGTTATATTTTTTCTTTTATCTTCTTGAATAGAATCTTTATTTTTACTTTCATTATATACAAGTATATATTCAACATTTTTACGCATATAACTAATACCTATATTTAATATATCTGTAAAAATAAGCGTACTATCATATATTTTTCTTCTTACATTAAAAGGCTTTACACTACCATTTTTAAATTCTATAAATACAAATTTATCTTCTGCTAATTTTAATAAGGCATCATTAGATTTTGGAATTTCTGTTAATTTAAGATTTTCAATATAATCATCTTTTACCCCATCAAAATCTATAACAGGTATATCATACTCTGTCATATAAGTATTATTATCTTTATCAAAAGATGTTTCTTTTAGTGTGGATATATTATTTTTAAAAACCTTAATATTTTTAATATCATTTGTGTTCATCTTGCCACCTCTCATCTTCCATTCTCTGCAACGGACGTGACAATTTTTCATATATTTTCTCTATATCATCTGTAACATCGAAAATATTAGCAATATCACCTTTATTTTCCGATAAATAATATTTACACTTATCTGCAACATTATGTTTTGAAGAATAAACTTGAATAGCTCTTAAAAAATATGGACTATGTGTATTTAAAAGTATATGCATATTAAATTCTTTATGAATTAACACTATAATTTCAGCAAATAATAATTGCCATTCTGGATGTAAATGTATCTCAGGTTCATCAAGAATAATAGTTCCATTATTTACTAAAATACCATTTAAAAGAAGCATTTTTAAGATAACAAACGTTTTTAAACCTGTAGACAAATTCTTCAAATCTATATATTTATCTGTATTTATTTTTTTATAAGCAAAATCAGAACCCAATGGATTACTATTATTTTTTATAATATCACCATCACAGACTAAATTTATTTTTTCATAAATTTGATCCAATCTGTTATTAACTACAATTTCATCAATAATGTTAATAGAATTTTTAAATTTAATACTATTTAATTTTTCTTTTAAATTTATTTGATGATTTGTATTATAATAATCTCTAAAAATCATATCATCTATAT
>NZ_NFLT01000050.1 GCF_002161055.1 Tyzzerella sp. An114 | reverse complement strand
ATCTTTGAATTCATCAACGCACTCTTTCATTATACGAGAAAGTATATCTTTTTCAGCAAATAACTGTTTACATATACTATCGTAGGCAGTCATAGTATTTTTTATATCATTACTCATATTCCTAAAGCACCTTCTTTCTATAGTTATATTATAAATTATAAGGTTATTATTATCAATGAATAAAACTTACATTTTCCTCCACTACACCCCCATTCTGAAAGCATATTTCAATCTTGCTTTCACTTATAGCAATCACATTCCTTATTAACTTTCTTACAAGTGCATCATCATATTCTATCATATAAATATTTGTGTTATTCATAAATTCTTGAGCATTATTTAATTTATCCCTACCACCTAAAGATTTTATCTTATTAGTTTCAAGTTCTTCAATACGATTTGTTATATTTTTACAGGCTTCTTCGTATTTTTCTATATTTTCATATGTATTGTTTTTTATTAAATTTACAAGCTGTTTTTCCAATTCTTTTATTTCTAAATCATATTCTGTTGTGGTATCTTTTGAAATTACACTTATAACATTTTTTCTGAAACTATCTACAAACTTATTTTTGTCTTGAAGCTGCTTATTTATGGCATTCATAATAGCCTTTTGAAGAACTTTCTCATCATATGTAGGTGAGTTTTTGCAGTATTTTGTTCCATTTCTTAATCTATTTTCACATCTCCAAACAGCTTTTTTCTCGCCATACTTTGACCAAACTTGTCTTCTGTAAGGTTTGCCACATTCCTTGCATATGAATATACTTGTTAAGGCATATTTACTATTATATCGGCATTTCCTGTCAGTTTCATTTTTATTTGGTGCTTTATTTTTTAAATTAGTTCGCTTTTCCATTTCTTCTTGAACTCTATAAAATAATTCTCTCGGTATAATCCCTTGGTGGCTGTTTTCAGTGTAGTATTGATTAACCTCACCATTATTGGTTCTACGCTCTTTTGTAAGGAAATCTACTGTATATGTTTTTTGACATAGTGTATCACCTATATATTTCTCATTACTTAAAATTCGTATTACAGAGGCTACACCCCAGTTTGTTTTTCCTCGTATTGTTTTATAGCCTTTTTCCTTCAGTTTTTTAGCTATATTATTATAACTGCTACCTTCCATAAACTCTGCAAATATAAATTTTACAATCTCTGCTTCTTTTGGTATGATTTCAAGCTGACCATTTTTATTTCTTTTATACCCTAAAAGCCTACTTACAAGGGTTTCTCCTGTTTCATATTTCCTTTTAAGTCCCCATCTTACATTCTCGCTTATATTTCTGCTTTCTTCCTGAGCCTGACTACTAAGTATTGTTATAAGTAATTCTCCTGACGAGTCCAATGTATTAATATTTTCTTTTTCAAAGTATACAGCTATATTTTTTTCTTTAAGTTTTCGTATATGTATAAGGCTATCAACGGTATTTCTTGCAAATCTTGATATTGATTTTGTAATAATCATATCAATTTCATTACTTTTCTTGATGCACCTATCTATCATAGCATTAAAATCATCTCTTTTTTTGGTATTTGTAGCTGATATACCATCATCGGCATATATACCTGCCATATGCCAGTTTGGGTTTTCATTAATAAGTTTTTTATAATATTCAATTTGTGCTTCATAGCTTGATTCTTGTTCTTCCTGCAATGTACTGACTCTACAATATGCAACAACATTTAATTTTTTATATTTTGGTTGAACATTTTTATTAGTATCAACTTTTGCCGGTATGACCGATATCCTTCGAGTTGCCATAAATATCACTCCTAAATTTTTTCTTCTATTTCTGCTCCGTTTTTTAATATAATCTTTATTTTCCCATTTTTATAAACTGTAAATTTATCTAATGCTATTATATCTATTTTTTCAATTTCTTCTTTATAATCTGACATTTCATACATAACAGATGCCCTTTTATAAATCAGCTTAATTAATTCTTCTTGGGTATATTCTTTTTTACCTGTTTCAACCATTTTTATTTCTTTGTCTAAAGCCTGATATCTTCCAGAGTTTTGTTTTAAGCTATTTTCTTTACACTCCAACAGTTTTGGATTTTCATTGATTTTATCAACAATCCTTGACCATATATTTTCTATTTGTTCA
>NZ_NFLT01000005.1 GCF_002161055.1 Tyzzerella sp. An114 | reverse complement strand
AACATGCCCAACATGGGTAACAGGTCCAACAGGGGTAACAGGCCCAACAGTTACCCCTGTTGGACCTGTTACCCCTGTTGGGCCTGTTACTCCTGTTGGGCCTGTCACTCCTGTTGGGCCGGTCACTCCTGTTGGACCTGTTACTCCTGTTGGGCCTGTCACTCCTGTTGGGCCTGTTGCTCCTGTTGGGCCTGTTGCTCCTGTTGGGCCCGTCACTCCTGTTGGGCCTGTTACCCCCGTTGGTCCTGTCACTCCTGTTGGGCCTGTTACCCCTGTTGGTCCTGTTGCTCCTGTCGGACCGGTAAAACATCTGCAACAATTATTGCATCTACAACAGTTATGTCTATTACAACATGAATTACAACTACTATTATATAAATTCATATCTTTTTCAATATCATCATAATACACAAGCTATACCTCCTGTTTCAATTTATTTTCAAAATACTCATTATTGAATTTAACAGCTCTTGAATTTTCTTTATACAATCCAGCTTTATTATTATAATAAAAAGCCTCTTTTGTTCTTCCAATTCTATCTAGACATACACATAACTGTAAACATGGTATATATCCATAATAATCACTTTCTATAAATCCACCTGAAAATTCATCTTTTTCACAATTAAGAGCATTTTTAAACCAAAATATGGCTTGCAAAAAATTATTTTGCTCCATAAACCAATTTCCCAATTCACAACAAACATCAGCTCTTGGAGTATGAATAATACAACATTTTAAAAGTGTTTCTATATATTTTTCATAATTATTAAGATACTTATAACAAAATGCTACTATTTTAAGGGCATCAGCTCTATTTTCAATCCAGCCTTTATCATCATCAGCAAACTTTTCAAGTATATCAATAGCTTTTTCATATTTTTCATTGAAAAAAAGTTCTCTACCATAATAATATTTTTCTCTTGGAGAAAATTCCTCATTATTTTTATTCATATCTTCATATATTCTTAAATTTCTTTTACTATCCGAAATTTTAAGTTTTCTATGTTCTATTGATATATCACAATATTTTACATCTCCAAAAGGAACTATTGCTTCATGTACCTTTCCTAACCAAACAGCTTTATTACAATTTTTTAATATTCTTTCTCTGTAATATGAAAATGTTGGATTACCATAATCGTCAAAAGCAGTATTATATTTCAACATATAAACATCATATTTTTGTTTTTCGTTTTTAAGTTCATTTATTTTTTTAATTTCACTGTCATTTATAACATCATCAGCATCAAGCCACATCAAATATTCTTTTGTAGCTTTTGAAAAAGCATAATTTCTGGCTTTAGAAAAATCATTACACCAATTAAAATCATAAACTTTATCAGTATATTTATTTGCAATATCTTTTGTTCTGTCTTTCGAGCCTGTATCAACTATAACAATCTCATCAGCTATATTTTTTGCACATTCAAGACATCTTTCCAAAACATCCTCTTCATCTTTAACAATCATACAAAGGCTTATCTCCATAAACATAACCACCTAACAAGGATTTTTTAATCCCTTATACATTCTATGTACATAACAAATATATGTTACAAAGCTTGTATTAAAAAAACACCTGATTTTTTAAATCAGGTGTTTTAATGTATTTCATATTTATAAATATTTTAGACAGCAGAGCTTTGTTCACTGCCCTCATTTTGTTTACGTCTTTCTTCAATAGCTTTTTTAGCTATCATATCTTTAACTTTCATAAGACGTGTTGTGCTAGCTCTATCATTCTCCTCAAGTTTCATTGAGATATATTTTATAGTCTCCTCATAGTTAGGTATCATTACATTTTCAAGGGCATTAACACGACGACGAGTCTTTTCAATCTCCTGAGCCATAAGCTGAGCACTTTTCTCACTCTCAGCTAATTTCAAAAGAGGCTCCATAGCAAATGAAAAGGCTTCTGTGGCACTGTCAAGCTCTCCAGATGTAAAAGCTAAACCATAAGGATATATTTCTTTTTCTTTTCCCTCTGTCTTAAAATCAAAGACAGGTACATTTACACTCATAACATTTCTTTGAGAAACATCAACACTTACAGACTGTTTAGGCATCATAAGAGCTTCGCCCATATATTCTTCACTCATAACAGCTCTAGCTATTACAAAACTTTTATAGGCTTTTTCCAAAGCTTCCTCAGCTTCTTCTCTAAGTCTCTTATTTTCCTTAACTATCTCAAGAAACTGTTTCATAAGTTCGTCAAGTTTATCTTTAAGGAGTTTATGACCTCTTGTAGCTGTCTTATGGAGTTTTTTAAGACGTGTCATCTCCATACGTGTTGGATTAACATTTAATCTTGCCACAATTCATCACTCCTTGGGCATATATTTTTCAAGATACTCATCACGAATACGTTTAAGTTCACTCTTAGGAAGTATTTTAAGAAGTTTCCAGCCTGTTTCAAGAGTCTGTTCGATAGTTCTATCAGTTCTAAATCCCTGTGAAACATACTCTTTTTCAAAAGCGTCAGCAAACTGTGCATAAAGAAGGTCTATATCTGAAAGAGCAGACTCACCAAGAATGGCCATAAGCTCTTTAGCGTCTTTACCTCTTGAGTATGCAGCAAAAAGCTGGTTCATTGTGTCTGCGTGGTCTTCTCTTGTTTTTCCTTTACCAATACCCTTATCTTTTAAACGAGAAAGAGAAGGAAGAACATTTATAGGAGGCTGAACACCTTTTTTATAGAGGTCACGAGAAAGTATAATCTGTCCCTCTGTAATATATCCTGTAAGGTCAGGGATTGGGTGTGTTTTGTCGTCTTCAGGCATTGTAAGAATAGGTATCATTGTAATTGAACCTTCTTTACCTTTAATCTTTCCAGCTCTCTCATACATAGTAGCAAGGTCAGTGTAAAGATAACCCGGATAACCACGACGTCCCGGAACTTCTTTTTTGGCAGCAGAAACTTCACGTAAAGCCTCAGCATAGTTTGTAATATCTGTAATAATTACAAGAACGTGCATACCCTGTTCAAAAGCAAGATATTCAGCAGCAGTAAGAGCCATACGAGGTGTACAAACACGCTCAACAGCTGGGTCATTGGCAAGGTTTACAAAGACAACAGAACGGTCAATGGCACCTGTCTGTTTAAAATCGCTTATGAAGAATTCAGCGTCCTCAAAAGTGATACCTACAGCAGCGAATACAACGGCGAATTTTGAGTCTGTACCTCTAACTTTAGCCTGTCTAGCAATCTGAACAGCAAGGTTAGCGTGTGGAAGACCTGAACCAGAGAATATAGGAAGTTTTTGACCTCTAACAAGTGTATTAAGACCATCAATAGCTGAAACTCCTGTCTGTATAAACTCTGAAGGATACTCACGGGCAGCTGGATTTATAGGTGCACCGTTAATATCAAGTCTTTTTTCTGGTATAATATCAGGACCATTATCAATAGGTTTACCCATACCGTTAAATACACGTCCTAATATGTCAGGTGAAACACCAAAGTCAAGGCTCTTTCCTAAAAATCTAACTTTACTGTCAGAAAGGTTAATACCTGTTGCACTTTCGAAAAGCTGCACTAATGCAGTATCTCCATTTACCTCAAGAACTTTACATCTTCTTATTTCACCATTTGAAAGCTCAATTTCACCAAGCTCATCATATTTTACGCCTTCAACACCTTTTACAACCATAAGAGGGCCGGCTACTTCCTGAATTGACCTATATTCTTTTATCATAATTCATCTGCCCCCTTCTTTATTAAGTCATCAATTTCAAGTGCTATTTCTTTTTCTATATCATCATAGGCTGCATCAACATTTTTTTCTTCAACATATTTAGCACGACCTATTTTTTCTATAACAGGAAGTTTTATAATTTTAAGAACTGAAATTCCTTCCTTAATAGCCTTATCACCAAGCTCTTTGAACTTAAGTATAAGACCTAACATTCTATACTGTTTATGAAGTGATGTATAGGTATCAATCTCATGGAAAGAGTTCTGATGAAGGAAGTCCTCACGTATTGAACGAGCTGTCTCAAGTATAAGTCTGTCACTGTCAGAAAGTGAGTCAACACCAACAAGCTGTACAATCTCTTGAAGTTCAGCTTCAACCTGAAGAAGTCTCATAGCTTCTGTTCTCTGTTCTGAGAAATTTTCATCAACATTTTTATCTGCCCAAACATCAACTTTGTCCTGATACAATGAATAACTTGTAAGCCAGTTAATAGCTGGGAAGTGACGTTTATAAGCAAGAGAAGCATCAAGTCCCCAGAATACTTTTACAATACGAAGTGTTGCCTGTGAAACTGGCTCTGATGTGTCACCACCAGGAGGTGAAACAGCTCCGATAGCTGTAAGAGAACCTTGTCTCTCATCATCCCCAAGACAAGTAACTCTACCGGCTCTCTCATAGAACTGAGCAAGACGGCTTCCAAGATATGCAGGATAACCTTCTTCACCAGGCATTTCCTCAAGACGACCACTCATCTCACGTAAAGCCTCAGCCCAACGGCTTGTTGAGTCAGCCATAAGAGCAACGCTATAACCCATATCTCTAAAGAATTCTGCTATTGTAATACCTGTATATATAGAAGCCTCACGGGCAGCAACAGGCATATCTGATGTATTAGCAATAAGAACAGTTCTCTCCATAAGTGATTTACCTGTTCTAGGGTCAATAAGCTCTGGGAACTCATTTAAAACGTCTGTCATTTCGTTTCCACGTTCACCACAACCGATATATACAACTATATCTGCATCAGCCCATTTTGCAAGCTGGTGCTGTGTAACTGTTTTTCCACTTCCGAATGGTCCAGGAATGGCAGCAACTCCACCCTTTGTTATAGGGAAAAATGTGTCAATAACTCTCTGTCCTGTAACAAGAAGTGAGTCTGGAGTTTTCTTCTCTTTGTAAGGTCTCTCCTTACGAACAGGCCATTTCTGCATAAGTGTTACATTTACATCTTTACCTTTTTCGTCTGTAATTATAGCAACTGTTTCCTCAACAGTGAAATCACCCATATATATTTCTTTTATAGTACCGCTAACACCGTAAGGAACCATTATACGACATTCAACAACGTCAGTTTCCTGAACTTTTCCTATAATATCTCCTGAAGAAACTTTATCTCCATTCTGTCTTAAAGGTTCAAATTTCCATTTTTTCTCTCTGTCAAGGGAATAAACCTCAACACCTTTATGAATATTTGTACCAGAAACCTCAAAAAGTTTCTCAAGAGGTCTTTGTATACCATCATATATTGTTGATATAAGACCAGGTCCAAGCTCAACACTCATAGGCATACCTGTTGATACAACTTCCTCACCAGGTCCAAGACCTGATGTTTCTTCATAAACCTGAATAGATGCTCTATCTCCGTGCATCTCAATAATTTCTCCGATAAGATGCTTATCTGACACTTTTACAACGTCAAACATGTTAGCATCTCTCATGCCCTCAGCTATAACAAGGGGGCCTGACACTTTAACTACTGTGCCTTTACTCATATTATCTCACCCACAATCTAGATGTTGTTTTTGCTTTTTGTTTTTCTATTCTTTACTAAACAAAATATCTGCACCAATAGCACGTTTAGCTGACTCTCTAACTTCGTTCATGCCAAGTCCCATACTACCTGTTATACCCGGAATAACAATTATTGCAGGTAACTGGTAATCTTTATATTTTGCTATTGACTCCTGTGCAAGAAGGCTTGCTTTTTCTGTTATATATATTATTGCGTATTCCTTCTCTACAAGTTCATGGATTGTTCTTTTAATTTCGTCTCCCTCAGTAGCAGGAAAAATATCTATTCCCAGTGCCAGAAAGCCCATTACACTATCTTTGTCGCCTATTACTCCTACTTTATACATAAGCCTCTCGCACCCTTTCTTTTATAGTGTCTGAGTCTATATCATTTATTTTACTTGTCATAATTATTCTTACTGTTTTTATTTCTGTTTCTTTAGCATAGATATATGCAATTAAAGGTTCTAAAGTAAGGGCAATATATTTTGCACTCTTTACATAATCCATAATATAATTATCACAAGTTTTTTCAAATTCAGTGAAATTACTGTCCATCAATTTACAGATAGATGAATAATCACTGCTTTTAAAATATGATGATGGATTTTCAGAATTTGCAGCTTTAACAAACAAATCAAGACTCAGTTTTCCGCCTTTTACAAAAGCCTTTTCAAATGTGTTTTCAAAATTCTTTTTAACTCTCAAAACTCTAACAAAGCTTTTAAGATTTGTTATGTCACAAAGTTTCTCAACATAATTAATCAAAAATGTATTTTTACTTTCCTTTGCAACATGACTCATATATTTAAAACAAGCTTTATCAATAACCATATCTATATATTGACCATTTTGAGTTTTTGAATATATTTCAAAGGCTTCCTCTATGGCTCTACCTAAAATTTCAGGAAGTTCAGAATAATTTTTATCAAAAACGGCTTTTTTAATAGTATCAACAGTTATAAGTCCACCTTGTATAATATATTTATCTCCGTCACGACCTGAAATTTCTGATTTCACAATAACTTTTGCATTGTGATAATCATTTTTACATAAAAATACAGACACAAAATTTTCTTCTGGTACAAGCTCTTTCATAAGGTTATAAACTTTTTTAAGCTCCAATGAAAGTACATTTTCAAATTCATTTATATCAAATGGATTTTGATTATTGTACCCTGCTTCTGAAAGTATTCTTATACACTCATCAATATTTTTAGCTTCTGCCATCTGTATAAAATTTTGTTTTGTCAAAAGATATTTTTCAAAAACTCTGATTTTGGCTACTGCATAGGGATAAATGTTTTCTTTTGCCATTTCAAAATCCCTCCTTTAACCAAAAAGAATTTCTGCTGCTTTTTGTTCAATACTCTCTTTATCAACTGTTATAATTGAGTCGAAAGAGTAGTTATATTCAATATCACCTTTTTTAATAACAAAGCCCTTGCCTAAATCTCTTGTTTCTAAAGATACATTATATCCTTCTTCTGCAATCTTTTCTCCAAAAGCCTTTCTGTCTTCCTCTGATAATATTATCTCGCCTTTTTCTTTAGCGTTTTTAATCATTGATATTATAGTTTTTTCATATTCTTCACCGGAAAGAGAAAAGAGTTTATCTTTGGCAAGTCTTATTGTCTCCTCTAAAATCTCCTGTTTTTTGGCAAGTATCATTTTTTTAGCTGACATTTCCGCACCGGAAATCTCTTTCGCTGCTGCCTTTTCAGCCTCAGCCTGTGCAAGTTTAATATATGCTGCCATTTCTTTATCAGCCTTTTCCTTAGCTGCATTTATTTTAATTTCAGCATCTTTTCTTGCATTTTCCAGTATTACATTAGCCTCTGCCTTTGCATCGGAAATTATTTTGTCAATTATTTTCTGTTCATTACCCATAGGAGTGTTTCCTCCTTTTCAAAAATTATTTATTAACCAATCTGGATACCGTTTAATGCAAGGAATGATACAAGTAATCCTAAGATAGCATATGTTTCAACGATAGCTGCAAATGTGATTGCTTTACCAAGTTCTTCTGGTTTTTTAGCAACAATTCCTACACCTGCAACAGCAGCTTTTCCCTGATATATACCTGAAATAAGACCAACAATACCTACTGGAAGTGAAGCTGCAAGAAGCTGGAAGCCCTGAGCTGATGTTGGGATATCTCCACCAAGGACACCTATTTTTGTTAACATAAGGAAACCTATAATAAATCCGTAAAGTCCCTGTGTACCTGGAAGAAGCTGAAGAACAAGAAGCTGACCAAATTTACTTGGGTCTTCTGAAACAACTCCTGCTGCTGCCTGACCAGCCATAGATGTTCCTTTTGCAGAACCAATTCCAGCAAGTAATGCGGCTAATGCAGCACCCATTATACCTAAAAACTGACCATTTGATAATGCTGATAAAAATTCCATAATTTACATCTCCTCTTCATTTATACTTGTATATTTTGTTCTAAATTTAAAAGGTGTGAAAGCTTCTCCGCCACCTTCATAAAACTTTCCAAAGAATTCAACAAACTGAAGTCTACTTGTATGAACATAAGCACCAAGAGCACCTATAAAAAGGTTTATTGAATGTCCTATAAGACCTATAATAATCATTCCAACAGGTCCCGCCATAGCACCTAAAAGATTTATAACCTGTCCTATAACACCTGATGAAAGACAAAGAGCCATAAGTCTTGTATATGATAAAATATCTCCAAAATATCCTGTAATACCATAAAGGGCTGAAGTTCCTTTAAAAAGCTTCATAAATATTCCCTTATAGGCTCTACCATTTGTGAGAATTATACCTACCATACCTATGATAGCAAGATATTTTCCTATTACAGAAAATACTCCAATATCTCCAGCAACAACAGGAATTATAAGAAGACAAACGCCTGTTATAAATATATACCAAAGTATTATGTCACTGAAAAATCCTATAACGTCCCCATCTCTTAAAAGTGTATAACCCTTTATACCAAGACCAATATATATATGAATTATACCGAAAACAAGAGACATAGCCATCAATGTCATTACGTCCTCAAGGGGATTTATAATAACAGGTATTCCCGGAAGACTTGAACCAAAGACACTTCCGAATATAAAGCCCCATACAGCTGTTGATATACCGCATATGCCCATAAGTTTAATAAGGTTTCCCTGTCCTTTTTTAAGTTTTGTTTTCTTAACAATAACAAAACAAGCAAGGGCAATAAGTATTCCATATCCTGCATCAGCAAGCATCATTCCAAAAAATATAATATAGAAAAATGCCATTATTCCACTTGGGTCAACATCTCTTGTACTTGGAGTTGAGTACATATTTGTAATATCTTCAAAAGGTGTAACCACACTATTATTTTTGAGAAGTACAGGGTACCCTTCTTTAGGATTTCCCTTTTCTGTTTCAACATAACAACCATAGCTTTCTGTAAGTGTCTTTACAAGGCTATCAGATTTATCTGAAGGAAGCCAACCTGTCATACAGAATGTTGTTTTTGTCTTAACAAAATTTTCTACAATTTTGTTTTCATCTTTTAAAACCATATAGTAATCATAGAGATTTTCAAATTCTCCCATTTTATCACCAAATGATTTTATTCTTTCTGTAAGTTTTTGTTTTTCGTCATTAATTTCCTTTATTTTACTGTCACAATTTTTAATTTCGATTTCTGGTATATCCTTAAAATCTCCAAATGTTACAGGTGAAAAACCGTAAACCCTTACAGCTTCCATAGCATCATCAAATACACTTTTATGGGCTGTTATATAAACATATCTAAACTGTTTATCAGTTTCAACATTGACTATTATACATTCTGGAATATCCGTTGAAATATTTGTTACAATATCATCAATATTAGAAGATAAAGGCAATGTTCCCAATATTGTTTTTGTGTATTTGGTTGATAACTCATTAAGTTTAACATCAAACTTTTTCCATGGTAAAAGGGTATTTCTGTTGTTGGTTACAGAATTTTCTTCGGATTTTAAAGCATTTATTTCCTTTAACATGCTATTTATATCCAAAACATTTTTAAAAAGATTTTCAGCATAGTCGCTATCTATATTTTTAAAATCAGGTTTTGGAGCAAGCATTGGTTTTTTTATTTTTACATTTCGCTTTAAAGTATCCATGGCAACACTAACAGCACTCATACGCTGTTCATAATCAAGGACACTAGACTCTCTACTATCCTTCTCAAAAGCATCACCATAATTTTCATCATCTGCAAGACAGGCACTGTCATCAATCTGAACAAAACCTTTTTTCATAAGAAATTTAAGTATGTGGTCTTTTTCAGCTTCAAGTCCAACAATAGAAATCTTATTCATATTAACTATTGCCATCTTCACCCACTACCTTTCTTGCAACTGCCTCAACAGCTTGAGCCATTTTAAGTTCTGCCGAATATTTTATTTCATTGCATTTCTCATCAGCCTCTTTCAAAATTTGGCTAACATTATCTTTTGTTCCCTCGATAGCCTTTTCTATAAGACTTTTTTCCTCTGCCTTGGCATTTCTTTTGACTTGTGAAAGTATCTCGAAAGATTTAGTTTCCGCCTGAGATTTTATAGACTCTGCTTCTTTTTGAGCATTCTGTCTTATCTCATCAGCTTGTCTTTCTGCCTCGATGATATTTTTCATAATTTCCAAAGCCATTTCCAATCACCTCTCTTACATACTTTATTTTTATATAATAACCAATCTAACGACTAATATAAGTCCTAAGATTAATATATTGTTAAAGAAATAACATAATGTATCTATAAATACGTTTTTTTATGTATTTAAGTTTGATAATTATTTAAAATTTTATAAATAATACCTGTCTCAATTAATCTCAATAATAAATTACGGCAAAATATTTGTCAAGGTATACTTTATCTATCATTTTGCAATTTGACTATAAGCATTTATACTTTATTGTAAAAATTATAAAAAACAAATATATTATTTTTATATAATTCAGTACGAATTAAATATGTATTATATTAATTAAATTATATAATCACAAAATTTATAGTACAAATCGTTTTATCTATACAAAAATTCTCCACTTAAACAGATTAATATGTGTAAAAATTCACAATTAAATAGACATAAAATTTTGTATATACAATTCAAAATATAATTTATTATATTTTTATTTACATTTATATATGGTATTATTAATATGATTTATAAAATTTATTTATAATCAGGAGGTAAAATATATGATTGGAAGTAAGGAACTAATAAGAAATATAAATAAAAATCTTGTAATAAAAACAGTTATTAAAAATTCTTCAATATCAAGAGCAGATTTGTCAAAAGTTCTTGGTCTTACAAAAGCAACAATATCATCAATAGTTCAAGAACTTATAAACGAAAACTTTATAATTGAAACAGGAAACAGAAAAACTTCAATAGGAAGAAAACCTACAATGCTTGTATTTAACGGAAATGCAGGTTCATCAGTTGGTATAGAGGTTTCACCAAAATATATAGATATAATGGTCTGTGACCTATTAGGAAAACCAATAATATACAAATCTTTTGATTATGCCAACGGATATACAAACTATGTAAAAGAGATAAAAGAATGTCTTGACTCTATACTTCCTGAAATTCCAGAAACACCATACAATATAGTAGGTATAACACTTTCATTCCATGGTGTTGTAAAAGATAATAAAGTTATTTTTGCACCAGCATATAACAATGTTAGACCACCGGAAAATATAGCAGAAAGTCTTAAAGAAATATATAATGTGCCTGTTTATGTTTGTAATACAGCAAATCTCTCTGCTGTTGGTGAAAATGTATTCTCTGTACATAAAATGAATGTTGTATCAATATATATTCGTCCAAACGTTGGTATGGGTATTATACTTGGGGGCAAACTTTATACAGGAAACAATGGTATAGCAGGTAATTTCGGACATATAACAGTTCAATCTGAGGGAAAACCTTGTGTATGTGGAAACAAAGGTTGTCTTGAGTGCTATGCATCTGAGACATCTGTATTAAATGAAATTTCAATGCTAAAAAACACTCCTAACATATCCTATGAACTTTTTTCATCATTATATAAACATGAAGATTTTGATACTTGTAAAGCAATAGATAACTTTATAAAATACATATCTGCTGGAATAATAAATGTTATAAATCTTTTTGACCCTGAGGTTATAGTTATAAATAGTATATTTACAGAAACTTTCCCAGAGATTATTGACAAAATTGAAGCTACTGTTCGCTCTAACAGTCACTCATCATGTGAAATAAAACTCTCAAAATTTAATAAAAAATCAGTACTCTATGGAGCTAATTTCATAAACACAATAAATTTCCTTCATCTTCCTGATTTTATATAATTAATTATTTTTGTATTTTTTATATTTTTATATCGAAATATAATAAATTTTAGTACAAATATTATTATTAAAGTTTGAAAATTAATAAAACTAAAATAAGAAATACACATATACTATAAAATTATATATAATATAATCTATTTCCCCATTTGTTTATAAATATATATTTATTATGTTATAATTTTTAAGTAATAAATATATAAGGAGGACAAACTGTAAATGTATAAAGGGGTAGTTTTCTTTGATTATGATGGTACTATGGTAGACGAGAGTGATAAAATTTCAAAACCAACACAAAAAACTCTTGAATCATTCCAAAAACTTAAATCAAATGGATATATGGTAGCTATATGTTCTGGAAGACCTTTCTGTCAGCTTCCTAAAATAGATTTCAAATTCGATTGTTATATAAATTCAAATGGGGCTTGTGCAAGAATAAATGATAAAATAGTTTTCAACAGCCCTTTTGATTTTGAAGACACATTAAAAATATTTGAATTTTGTAAAAAACACAATATAACATATTATTGTGAAACAACAAATTTATGTTATGTTGGAGATATACACCCTGAAAGAATATATGAACCTATAAAACTTTTCAATGTTCCAGAAGAAAGCTTTGTATCTTTAGACTACAATAACTTAAATGAAATAAAAGATACAAACAAAATGGTTTTCATATTTGAAAAGGATAAAGAAAAAATGGAAGAAACAACAAAATTGTTTTATAAAGAGTTTGGAGAAAAATTAACTACATTCAGACAACTTCATGAATACAGTCTTGACATTGCAAAAAAACATTTTTCAAAGGCTGTTGGAATAAAAGCAGTAGTTGAATATTGTGGATTTGATATAAAAGACACTTATGCTTTTGGCGATGGTGCCAATGATAAAGAAATGATAGAATGTGTAGGAAATGGAATAGTTATGGGTAAATATGACCATATATTAGAGGGTGTTGGTGATTACTACACAGATACTGTTAAAAACGAAGGAATAACAAAAGGGCTTATTCATTATAATCTTATATAAAAATATAAAAAAGAGAGAATATTTAAGGATAAAAAACCTTAAATATTCTCTTTTTTATTTTAATTTCTTAAGTGCAGCTTCAAATTCTCTTTTAAGCCATTTTGGAATATTGCTGTTTCTGACCTCATCAAGGGTGAGCCAGTAAAAAGCATCATGTTCACTACTAAGATATACATTATATGTATCACATTCACAAATATAAGTAATTATTGTAAGATGTATATTAGACTTTATAACATCATACACATTAAAAGGTTCAATTATCTTTGCAATTATACCTGTTTCTTCTTCTATCTCTCTTAAAAGACCATTGGGACAATTTTCAAAAAAACGCAACCCTCCGCCGGGCAAATCCCAAGGTTCTCTTCTGTTTATATAACTGCTCTCCATTTCTTTTTTTGAGCGATGAAGAAGAAGAACCTTATCTTTATTTACTATTATTGCCTTTACAGCAACAGCAAAATCTCTTTTTATGACCTCACCCCCTTATTATCCATAAAAAATTTAAAAGTTATAATTTAAAGTGCACTTTTAAGTATTTCTCTAAGCTCATCTTCATTAAAATTATACTCTTTATTACAGAAATGACAGTGAAGCTGTGCTTTTTTATCTTCTTCTATAATTTTTGTAAGTTCATCTTTTCCAAGACTTATAAGAGCTTTTTCAACTCTACTTCTTGAACAATTACAATAAAATCTCATTTCTTTCTTTTCATTTATTTCAAGATTAAAATCTCCTAAAATAAGTTTTAATATATCTTCTGGTGTATAACCCATATCAAGTAATGTTGTTACATAAGGAGTTCTGTTTATTTTTTCTTCAAGTTTTTCTGCTATCTCGTCATCAGCATCAGGCATAAGCTGTATTATAAAACCTCCAGAAGCCATAACTGTTGTATCTCTGTCAATAAGAACACCTAAACCAACAGCAGAAGGTGTCTGTTCACTCTTTGCAAAATAGTAAGTTAAATCTTCAGCAATTTCTCCTGAAACAAGTTCAATCTGTCCACAATACGGCTCTTTAAGTCCTATATCTTTTATAACACTTATATTTCCATTTCCTATTGCCTTTGAAACATCAAGTTTTCCCTCATATTTATCCGGTACTTCAACATAAGGATTGAAAACATATCCCTTAACATTAGCCTCACTATCTGCTGATACAACAATACCCTGTAAAGGTCCATCTCCTCTTATCTGAAGTGTAAGAAGGTCTTTTTCACCTTTAAGCATTATACCCATCATAGCGGCAGCACTTAAAAGTCTTCCTAATGCTGCTGTGGCAACAGGTGATGTATTATGAAGACTTCTTGCAGTCTCAACAGTATTTTTAGAAGTAACAGCAAAAGCTCTTATTGCTCCATCTGCTGCCGTTGCTCTTATAATATAATCTTCCATTATTTTTCCTCCTGATTTTCACATTTTGTAATTTCTCTTGCAACAACAAATATTCTTTCACTATCTTCTCTTGCAGGTTCAAAAGTATAGGCATCATATACAGCTACAAACTGCATACCACTTTCTTCTATAAGATTTTTAATTATGTCAATACTATATGCTTTTTCATAGTGACATTCTTCAAATCTCTCATATGTACCTGTTTCCTCGTCTTCTATGAAAAAATTCATATAATACTCATTAATTTTTTCTTCTTCGTCATAAAAGTTTTCCCATATATAAGCAGCATTTTCAGTTGTTTCAGCATAAGTATTGTCTGCATATATATTTTTAAACTTATATTCTGTGTTCATATCAAATATAAAAAGTCCCTTAGGGTGAAGATAGTTATTTACAAGTTTAAAAACTTTTAAAAGGTCATCTTCGTCAGTTATATAATTTAAACTGTCAAAAAGGCTTAATATACAGTTTACTGTGCCATAAAGTTCAAATTCTCTCATATCTTGACAAAGATAGAGTATATCAAGGTTTTCTTCATAAGCCTTATCTCTAGCTTTAGCAAGCATATCTTCAGAAAGGTCAATTCCTATCATATCATAGCCCTTTTTAGCCAGTCTTTCAGTTACATTTCCTGTCCCACAACCAAGGTCAAGAACTATTTCAGGGGAAAGATTTTCTCTTTCCCATATTTTTTCTATATAAGAAACCCAACCATCATAGTCAGTTTCACCCATGAAAGTGTCATATACAGACGCAAAGCTCTCATAAACACCCATAAAAATTCTCCTTATAACAATATTATCTATTAACCTTATAATTATACATAATATAACAATATATTACAACATTATAACCATTATTTTTTGTTTTTCCTTTTTTTACTGCTTACAATACCTCCTATTTTTCCACTCTCACAGCTTGTAAGACCTTTCCAACCAACTTCCATAACCTTATCAATAAGTCCCAATTCTTCAGCAGCTTCATATTTCATTCTGTCCGCTTCACACAGACTTTTGTATTTTTGCTTAATTTCACCCACAAAAAAACCTCCTTAAATTGTGCATATTATTTTTTGGGTTTCAAAATTCTGTCCAAAATAACATTATTATTATGATTTTTTTATCAAAATTATATGCATGTAATAAAAATGCATTTATATACATAAAATTTGATAAAAGCATTTGACACACACTTAATTTAGTGTTACGATATACAAACAAAACATAATTTTTTAGTAGAGGTGCATTTTTCATAAGTACTTATTTTGATGCAGTAAGGTGCATATGATAAATAAGAAAAGGGGACAATGCCGAAGTTAGAATTATTCCTTACAATATTCTTTCTGGTTTTTATGGATAATATCTGTATGAACTGTCATCATTTTTGGTGGAGCGCTACTATAATGATTATTTTAACACAGCGTAGTGTTTATATCTGTGATAAGGCAATTATTATACCGGCGTTTATGTCGGTTTTTTTTATTTTAAATCAAAGTTTGCGGTGTGTTTATCGTAACAGAATAATATGTTATAATAGGAGTGAAAATTTATTATGAAAAAAGTAAATCTTGCAGTAGTAGGTGCAACAGGTATGGTAGGAAGAACTTTCTTAAAAGTTCTTGAGGAAAGACAGCTTCCAATTGAAAATTTTTATGTAATGGCTTCAGCTCGTTCAGCAGGTTCAACTCTTACATTTAACGGAAAAGAATATGTTGTTGAAGAGCTTACAGAGCATTCATTTGACAAACCAATTGATATTGCTCTTTTCTCTGCTGGTGGTTCAACAAGTGCAAAATTTGCTCCAATAGCAGCAGAACATGGTTGTATTGTTATTGACAACAGTGCTCAGTGGAGAATGGACCCAGAAGTTCCTCTTGTAGTACCTGAAGTAAATCCAGAAGATATTGAATGGAACAAAGGTATAATTGCAAATCCTAACTGTTCAACAATACAGGCTATGGTTGCATTAAAACCACTTGATGACAAATACAAAATCAAACGTGTTGTTTACTCTACATATCAGGCTGTTTCTGGTGCTGGTGTTGCTGGTTGGAAAGACCTTGAAAATGGTCTTAAGGGAGAAGCTCCAAAGAAATTCCCTCACCCAATAGCAAACAACTGCCTCCCACACATTGATGTATTTATGGATAACAGATACACAAAAGAAGAAATGAAAATGATTTGGGAAACAAGAAAAATCCTTCACCATGATGACCTTAAAGTTACAGCAACAACAGTACGTGTTCCTGTATTCGACAGTCACAGTGAATCAATAAATGTTGAATTTGAAAATCCATTTGAATTAGATGAACTTATTGAAGTTCTTAAAAATGCTCCTGGTGTTGTTGTTGAAGATGACCCAGAAAACAATGTATACCCTCTTGCAATAAATGCAGCAGGTCATGACGAAGTTTATGTTGGAAGAATTCGCCGTGATGAAAGTGTTGAAAATGGTGTAAATCTTTGGGTTGTTGCAGACAATATCCGTAAAGGTGCAGCTACTAACGCAGTACAGATTGCTCAGGAAATAATTGCAAAAATGCAGTAATTAATTTTGGAGGTGCTTTTATATGTCTATTTTTACAGGCTCAGGAGTTGCTATTGTCACTCCTTTTAACGAAGATGAAACTATCAACTATCCTGAATTAAAAAAACTTATTGAGTTTCAGATTGAAAATGGTACAGACGCTATCATTATATGTGGTACAACTGGTGAAGCTTCAACTCTTACAGATGAAGAACAGATTGACTGTGTTCGTTACGCTGTTGAAGTAGTAAACAAGAGAATTCCTGTTATCGCTGGAGCAGGAAGCAATCACACAGCTCATGCAATAGAACTTGCACAGGGTTGTGAAAAAGCTGGTGCTGATGCTGTACTTCTCGTTACACCATACTACAACAAGACAACTCAGAAGGGACTTATAGAGCACTATAAAATGATTGCTGAAAGCATAAACATTCCTATAATACTTTATAATGTACCAAGTCGTACAGGTCTTAACATCACACCAAAGACTTGTTATGAACTTTCAAAAATTAAAAACATAGTAGCTATAAAAGAAGCTAGCGGAAATATTTCACAGGTTGCTGAAATAGCTGCTCTCTGTGGACCGGATTTTGATATTTATTCAGGAAATGACGACCAAGTTCTTCCTCTCCTTTCTCTCGGTGGAAAAGGTGTTATATCAGTTCTTGCAAATGTAGCTCCAAGAGATACACATGATATGGTTATGAGCTATCTTGAGGGAGACTCAAAGAGAGCTACTAAATTACAACTTGATACACTTAATCTTATTAATGCCCTTTTCTGTGAGACAAATCCTATCCCTATAAAGGCTGCTGTAAACCTTATGGGATTTAATGCAGGAAAATGCAAAATGCCTCTCTGCTCAATGGAAGATAAAAACTTTGAAAGACTTAAAGAGGCTATGAAAGATTACGGTTTAATTAAATAATAGACAAAAAATATATTAGGGCTGTCTCATGGCAGCCCTTAATTTTAATATATTTTATATTTTAATAATTTTATTAATAAAGAGGTGTTTATATTGGTTAAAATTATAATGCACGGCTGTGGTGGAAAAATGGGTCATGTTGTTTCATCAATAGTTGCCAACGATGAAAACTGTGAAATAGTTGCCGGAATAGACCCAAGAGACGTTGAAATGGGTTATCCTGTATTTAAAAATATAGATGATTGTAATGTAGAAGCTGACTGTATAATAGACTTTTCAACAGCTTCTGCTGTTCCTGCCCTTCTTGAATATTCAAAATCAAAAAATATACCTGTTGTACTTTGCTCAACAGGGCTTTCAGAAGAATTAAACAACAAAGTTTTAGAATATTCAAAACACGTAGCTATACTTAAATCAGCTAATATGTCAGTAGGTGTAAACCTTATTATGAAAGTTTTAAAAGAGCTTGCTCCTGTTCTTGCTGAGGAAGGTTTTGACATTGAGATAGTTGAAAAACATCACAATCAGAAAATAGATGCTCCAAGCGGTACAGCAATAGCTCTTGCAGACGCTATAAACGAAGAGTTTAACAATGAATACAAATATGTATTTGACCGCTCTCAAGTTCGTGAGAAACGCAGTCAGAAAGAAATAGGCATAAGTGCTGTCAGAGGCGGTACAATCGTAGGAGACCATGATGTAATATTCGCCGGTCGTGATGAAGTTATAACAATAAGTCATACAGCCTATTCAAAGGAACTTTTTGCTGTTGGTGCTGTAAAGGCCGCAAAATATATTGCAGGAAAACCAGCAGGATTTTATACAATGAAAAACGTTATGGAATAATATTAAAAAAACACCGGATTTTCCGGTGTTTTATTTTCAATATCATAAATATCATATTTTTATATTATGGAGTTTTTTCAGTACATATCTTATATACATAATCAACTTCATTTTTTATTTCATCATCAAGAACTGTTCCTGTAATAATTATATCCATATAAGACTGTTTCTTTAAAAAAGCTTCACATATTTCCTGTCTTTCTATATACCCTTTTTCTATGGCATCTATAAGACCATCAAGTATGAGAACGTCACATTCTCCTGTTTCAATTATTTTTCTTGTAAAATTAAAAGCATTTCTAAGTTCGGATAAAATATCTTTTTTTGTATCTTCATCAATACAGTCAATGCTTTCTCTGTGTTTTTCAAATCTAAATATTCTGAAATCCGGTTCAAGGGCTTTTAAAGGTATTCCTTCTTTTGTATTATTATAATCAAGAAACTGTATCATAACCACACTAAGACCCTCTCCAACAGCACGTATACCTTGACCTATGGCAAGAGTTGTTTTACCTTTACCTTCACCATAATATGCAAATATATTTCCTTTACGCACAGCAATTCAGCTCCTGTCTTATAGATAAAAAGACAGGTTTTTATTACCTGCCTTTTTGTTTTGTCAAAAAAATAGATTTTAACTCTTTAAATTTATTAAGCAGGAAAACTTCCTGTTTCTGTTTCGTTTACAACATAGTAGCACATTTTTTCTTCTGGCTTGAAATAAATTTCTACTGTCTTGATGTCTTTTACTTTACCGCCCTGTGCTTTCCAAGCCTCTTTAACTGCATCTTCCATATCCTTTACAGATGACTGAACTCCCTGAAATTCAACAAATACTTTTGATTTCATAAAATTTCCCCCTCTATTGTGTAAATAGCTTAAAACGAGTTATGTTAAACTCTATTTTTTACAAATACAAGGATATAATACTAGATTTAATTGTAATTGTCAATATTTCTAATGCTTATGGGAATAGTCACCAAAATAGTTATAACATTACAACAAAAATCATGTAAAAAACCATATTTTTTAATTCCCAAAAACACTTTTTTAATATGTATTTAATTACATTACAAACTTTAATCTCTTATATTTTCTCTATTAATATCATCAGAAACAGTTTCTATTTTAGATACAGAAACCTCATAAGCAACTTTTTCTTCAATAACATCATCTTTCTTTTTCTGATAAGCTCTACTTTGAACTCTGCCCCAAAGTCTTATATTTGAACCAACAGATAATTTAGATGTAAATCTTGCATTTCTTCCCCAAGCTATACATGGTATGTAATCAGACTTATTATAAGCTCTGTTTACAGCTACAAGTATATCAGAAATTTCTCTGCCAAAAGGAGTTTCTCTATAAACAGGCTCTTTACATATGTAACCATTTAAATATATTTGATTAGGATTTTTAATAGTATATTCATCAACTATTTGAATATCCCTTGCAAAAACAGTAAGAACAAGCCTGCTTTTTTTATCGGTATAATTATTATAACTTCTTAATTGACCTGAAATTTCAACTTTTGCACCAGTTTTAAGTAAATTTCTGTCAATAAGTCTTTCAGAAATCATAACTGGAAGTATATCTGCATTATCACTAAGTCTCTCAACAGATACTTTAAAAACATAAAATCCTTCACCATAAACTTTATGGCTAAAAGCACACTCCTCAACAATATTACCACTGATGCTAACACAGTTGTTTTCCAAAATTCCTTCTGTCTGCATCTATTTCTACCCCTCTCTTAAAAGCTTAAAAAGCTTTTATTATTTCTTATGATAAATAAATTTTATTCAAAAAAATTAATTTTAGAAGTATTTTAAATAAAATTTACAAAAAAATACATTTATTTGAATTGTAAAAAACCTTGCGTTATAACGCAAGGTATAAAATAAATATATTATTATCTTTCAAGTTCCGTTTTAAATATAAATGCCAATTTAACACAATCTATGCCTATAATCATTGTAAAATCGTTTTTTTTATAAACCATAGGCTTTCCACCTTTTTTTACAACAACAGCATCTATACGCTTATCATTTTTGTCCCAATAGGAAAGAATTGCAAAATCATCATCATTCTTAACTGTCCAAGAACTTTCAACAAGGGGCCTAACATAAAAATCTCCATCACAACCAAAGTATTGCATCAAATTTTTTTGCGAACTAATAAAGTTCTGAACAAAATCACTATCCTTTAACATTTTACCCCTCCGAAAATCTTTTGTTTATATACATACTATCCTACTTTTATAAATAGTCTTTGTCAATAGTTTTTAAAAAAAAGAAAGATACCCTACAAATATTAAGGTATCTTTCATAAAAATTTGACATTTTACGACATAAAAATATCTATTAAATAAAATTATTAAACTCTAACAGCTTTATCAAGTACAGGCTTTAAATATTTACCTGTATAAGAATTTTCAACTTCACAAACTTCCTCCGGTGTTCCTTTAGCAACAATCATTCCGCCACCACTTCCACCTTCAGGACCTAAATCTATTATATAATCAGCGGTTTTTATAACATCAAGATTATGTTCTATTACAACAACGGTATTTCCGCCTTCAGCCAATCTTTGAAGAATGTGGACAAGTTTATGAACATCAGCAGTATGAAGTCCTGTTGTAGGTTCATCAAGTATATACATTGTTTTTCCTGTGCTTCTTCTGCTTAATTCTGTGGCAAGTTTAACTCTTTGAGCTTCTCCTCCTGAAAGTGTTGTTGATGACTGTCCAAGCTGAACATATGAAAGCCCCACATCATAAAGAGTTTGAAGTTTATTTTTTATTTTAGGAATATTTTCAAAAAACTCCAAAGCTTCCTCAACAGTCATATCAAGAACATCTGATATTGTTTTTCCTTTATATTTAACCTCAAGAGTTTCTCTATTATATCTCTTACCATGACAAACTTCACAAGGAACATATATATCAGGCAAAAAGTGCATTTCTATTTTTATAATACCGTCTCCGGAACAAGCCTCACATCTTCCGCCTTTAACATTAAAACTAAAACGTCCCTTCTGGTATCCTCTCATTTTTGCCTCTGTTGTCTGAGCAAAAACTTCTCTTATAAGGTCAAAAAGTCCTGTGTATGTTGCCGGATTTGAGCGTGGTGTTCGTCCTATTGGAGATTGGTCAATATTTATAACTTTATCAAGATTTTCAAGACCTGTCATATCTTTATGTTTTCCTGGACGTATTTTCCCTCTATTCAAATCTCTATTTAATCTCTTAAAAAGTATTTCATTTACAAGGGATGATTTTCCAGAGCCTGAAACACCTGTAACACAAGTTATTATACCTAAAGGAATTTCAACATTTATATTTTTAAGATTATTTTCACAAGCACCACTTATTTTTAACGTCATATCAGCTTTCACAGGGCGTCTTTCTTTTGGAACTTCAATATACTTTCTACCACTTAAATAATCTCCTGTAACTGATTTTTCACAGTTTTTAATATCTTCCACAGTGCCAGCACAGACAAGCTCTCCTCCGCCTTTTCCTGCCCCCGGTCCTATATCAACAATATAATCACATTCAAGCATTGTATCTTCATCATGTTCAACAACAATCAAAGAGTTTCCTATATCTCTCAAATGTTTTAATGTTTTTAAAAGTTTGTCATTATCTCTTTGGTGAAGTCCTATGCTAGGCTCATCAAGTATATATAATACTCCAACAAGTCCAGAGCCTATTTGAGTTGCAAGTCTTATTCTCTGGGACTCACCTCCCGAAAGAGTTCCGGCTGACCTTGAAAGAGTTAAATAATCAAGTCCAACATCAACAAGAAAACCAATTCTTGCGTTTATCTCTTTAAGTATTCTCTCAGCTATCATATTTTCTCTTTCAGTAAGTTCTAAAGAATTAAAAAACTTCTGAATTTCTGTTATTGACATTTCAGTTACTTCCGAAATGTTTTTATTATTTATAGTAATAGCTAAAACCTCAGGGCGAAGTCTTCTACCTTTACAGCTAGGACAAGTTATATTTGTCATAAAGGATTCATACTCAGAACGCATAAACTCTGATGTCTCTGAATATCTTCTTTGAAGATTATTTATTATACCTTCAAAACTATAATCATAAGTCCCTTTACCATTTGTTCCTGTGTATGTTATTCTTACCTTCTCTCCCTTTGTTCCAAAAAATATAATATCTTTAGCCTCATCGGAAAGCTCCTCGAAAGGAACATCAAGACTAAAACCATATTTTTCAGCTAAAGATTGAAAAAGCACACCTGTCATACTTTCTGAATTTGATATTGAATTATAACCTGGTGCAATTATAGCTCCCTGTGATATTGAAAGTTTTGGATTAGGCACAATCAAAACAGGGTCAAATTTCATCTGCATACCTAAACCAGTACATTCAGGACAAGCTCCTGAAGGATTGTTAAATGAAAATAATCTAGGTTCTATCTCTGAAAGATTTATACCACAATCAGGACAAGAGAAATTTTGACTGAATGTAAGTTCACTTTCACCACTATTTACATCAACAACAAGAAGACCTCCTGTAAGGCTCATTACATTTTCAATTGACTCTGTAAGTCGTTTTTGCATACCTTCTTTTATAATAAGCCTATCAACAACAATTTCTATTGTATGTTTTTTATTTTTTTCAAGTTTTATTTCATCTGAAAGTTCATAGACAACACCGTCAACTCTAACTCTGGCATAACCGCTTTTTGATGCATCATTTAAAAGTTTTACATGTTCTCCCTTTCGTCCTCTCACAACAGGTGCAAGAAGCTGTATTTTAGTTCTCTCTGGAAGTTCTGTAATTTGGTCTACAATTTGGTCTATTGTCTGTTTTTTAATCTCTTTTCCACACTTTGGACAATGGGGTATTCCTATTCTTGCAAAAAGCAATCTTAAATAGTCATATATCTCTGTGACAGTTCCCACAGTTGAACGAGGATTATGACTTGTTGTTTTTTGGTCAATAGATATGGCTGGAGAAAGTCCCTCTATATACTCCACATCAGGTTTTTCCATCTGACCTAAAAACTGTCTTGCATAGGAAGAAAGGGACTCAACGTATCTTCTTTGACCTTCTGCGTATATTGTATCAAAGGCAAGGGAAGATTTTCCCGAGCCTGAAACTCCTGTAAATACAACAAATTTATCTCTTGGTATCTCAAGATTTATATTTTTTAAATTATGTTCTTTTGCTCCTCTTATTATTATTTTATCTTTAGACATATTCAATCCTTTCTGAAAAACCTTCAAAAATTATTCATCAAGCATTTTTTTCAAATTTATAATTTCATCTCTAATTGCAGCAGCCTTTTCAAAATGTAAATCTGACGCTGCCAATTTCATTTCTTTATCAAGTTTTTTAATATATTTCTTAAGTTCATCAATGCTCATTGACTCAGGGTCTTTTTCAAGACCTTTTTTAGTTTTCTCATCAACAGCTTTTGTAGCTTGTATAACATCATGAACTTTTTTCTTTATTGTTTTTGGCACTATACCATGAATTTCATTGTATTCCTGCTGAATTTTACGTCTTCTTGCAGTCTCATCTATGGCACGCTTCATACTGTCTGTCAAAACATCAGCATACATTATTACATGACCATCAGCATTTCTCGCAGCTCGTCCTATTGTCTGTATAAGTGATGTTTCAGAACGCAAAAATCCCTCTTTGTCAGCGTCAAGTATTGCAACAAGGGAAACCTCTGGAATATCAAGTCCCTCTCTCAAAAGATTTATACCAACAAGAACATCAAAAACGTCCATTCTCAAATCTCGTATAATTTCAAGTCTTTCAAGAGTATCTATATCAGAGTGAAGGTATCTAACTTTCACTCCTGCCTCTTTCATATAATCTGTAAGTCTTTCAGCCATTTTTTTTGTAAGTGTTGTTATGAGAACCTTATCTCCCTTATCAACAGTTTTTCTCACTTCACTTAAAAGGTCGTCAATCTGACCTTCAATAGGTCTTACATCAACTTCAGGGTCAATAAGACCGGTAGGTCGTATAATCTGCTCAACAGTATCTTCAGAGTGTTCTTTTTCATATACAGAAGGTGTTGCAGATACAAAAAGCATTTGATTTATTTTGCTTTCAAACTCTGTAAATTTAAGAGGTCTATTGTCAAGGGCAGAAGGTAATCTAAAGCCATAATCAACAAGAGTTGTTTTTCTTGAGCGGTCTCCCTCATACATTCCCCTTATCTGTGGTATAGAAACATGGGACTCATCAGCAATTATTATAAAATCATCAGGGAAGAAATCTATAAGAGTGTTTGGTGTACTTCCCTCTTCTCTCAATGAAAGATGTCTTGAATAATTTTCTATTCCCGAACAAAAACCCATTTCCCTCATCATTTCAATATCATAGTTTGTACGCTGCTCAAGTCTTTGAGCCTCAAGAAGTTTATCTTCACTTTTAAGTTTTTTTAATTGTTCTTCAAGTTCTTCCTCTATTCTCTGTATAGCTACTTTCATTTTTTCAGATGTAGTAACATAATGAGAGGCTGGGAATATGGCAACATGATTTCTTGTTCCTATAAATTCACCTGTCAAAATATCAATTTCAGTTATTTTTTCTATCTCATCACCAAAAAAATCAATTCGTATAGCACTTTCAGATTTATCCGCCGGTATAATCTCCAAAACATCTCCTCTTACTCTAAATGTACCACGCTGAAAATCCATATCATTTCTATCATATTGTATTTCTATAAGTTTTCTTATAACGTCATCTCTGTCTTTCTCCATTCCTGGACGGAGAGAAATCATAAGTTCTTTATAATCTTCTGGGTCTCCCAAGCCATATATACATGATACACTGGCAACAATAAGAACATCTCTTCGCTCCAAAAGAGCTGCTGTTGCAGAGTGACGAAGTTTATCTATCTCATCATTTATAGATGAGTCTTTTTCTATATAGGTGTCAGTGCTGGGAACATAAGCCTCTGGCTGATAATAATCATAGTAGCTGACAAAATACTCTACTGCATTATTTGGAAAAAACTCTTTAAACTCATTATAAAGCTGTGCTGCAAGAGTTTTATTGTGAGCTATAACTAATGTAGGTCTTTGAAGTTTTTCAATTATATTAGCCATTGTAAAGGTCTTTCCAGAACCTGTAACACCTAAAAGTGTCTGAAATTTTTTACCTTCATTAAATCCTTTTACAAGTTTTTCTATGGCTTCTGGCTGGTCACCTGTGGGTTTATAATCAGAAACAATTTTAAATTCAGCCAAAATGACACCTCCTCAAAAATATATTATTTCCTGTTTTTATAAAAAACAAATATTATAATTAAAGCAATTAATAAAATAAATAGAAATAAAAAAATTGAAAATTTATCTAAACTTGAAGATATAAAAACTACTGTTGGTCCGTCAGAACCTCCTATTACACCCATATAACACCTCTTATTATAGAACATTCGTTCTTATTATATCACAAATATTATTATCTGCAATAGTTAAAAAGTTTAATTTTTTAAATAAAAAAATACAGCGGTTAAAAAACCGCTGTATATCAATTATTATTTTCAAGTTTTTCAAGAGCATCAAAAGCAGCATTTTGTTCTGCCTCTTTTTTGCTTTTTCCTTCACCACAACCAAGAGTTTTCTTATCATGATATACTTCCGCAATAAAAACTTTATCATGGTCAGGTCCTTTTTCATCAATTATTTTATAAGTTATAGGACTTTTGCTGTTTTTCTGTATAAGCTCTTGAAGATGTGTTTTACAGTCAAGGGTTCTGAAAGAAATTTTCATATCATCAATAACCTTTTCCATAAAACTCATAATATACTTACCAGCAGATTCAATTCCACCATCAAGGCATATAGCACCAATGACAGCTTCAAAAGCATCTGCAAGTATGGAATCTCTGTTTCTTCCGCCTGTGCTCTCCTCACCCTTACCAAGAAGAAGATATTTTCCAAACTCAAACTCTCTAGCTATTTTTGCCAATGAACCTTCACAGACAACACCAGCTCTAAGTTTAGTAAGTTCACCTTCAGGCATTTTAGGGAATTTTTTGTAAATATACTCACTTACAATCATATCAAGGACGGCATCTCCCAAAAATTCCAGTCTTTCGTTATTTTCTGAAACAAAATTTTTATGCTCGTTGGCATAAGAGCTGTGGGTAAATGCAAGTTTTATTTTATCCTTATCATTAAAAGTGTAGTTAATCCTTTTTTCAAAGGACTCTGTGTCCAAAGCATTCATAATTATTACTGCTCCACTGCTGCTTTTAAGAATTCAATTGCGTCTCCCACTGTTTTAATTTTTTCAGCATCATCATTTTCAAATTCAACATCAAATTCTTCTTCCAGTGCAGAGATTATCTGAAACAGGTCGAGAGAATCTGCACCTAAATCTGCAAATGATGTTTCCTCATTAAGTTCTGATTCTGAAATTCCTAACTGCTCCGCTATAATACTAATTACTACTGAACTGTCCATATAATTATCCTCCTGAAATTAAAAATGTTTCTTTTTTGTATATTATTATAATCCCATATTATTAATTTGTCTTTATAAAATTATAAATTATCTTCAATTTTTGAAACTATATCATTTTCAACAAAAATTGTACACTGTTTTATAGCATTTCGTATGCCTTTTGCCTTAGAACTGCCATGAGCTTTTACAACAAGAGCTTTAAGACCTAAGAAAGGAGCTCCGCCAACTTCCTCAGAGTCAAGTCTTGATTTTACACTGCCAAAAGGTTTTTTGAGAGCCAAGGCTGCAAATTTATAAATACCCTTTGTAATTTCACCTTTTATAATTTTAAGTAAAGCCATACTAAGACCTTCTGCAAATTTAAGTATAGTATTTCCAACAAAGCCATCACATACTATAACATCAGCTTCACCGAAAGGAACTTCTCTAGGCTCAATATTTCCTGTAAAATTAATTGATGAATTTTCAAGTAACTCATAAGTTTCTTTTGTGAGAGCATTTCCCTTTTCTTTCTCAGCACCTATATTTACAAGTCCAACTTTAGGATTTTTAACACCCATAACATGTTCAACATAAACAGAACCCATTTTTGCAAATTGTTCAAGATATTTTGGTTTACAATCAACATTTGCACCACTGTCAAGAAGGAATGTAAAACCTTTTATTGTAGGAAGGCAAGTTCCCAAAGCAGGTCTTTCAATACCCTTTATTCTTCCAACAATTACTGTTGCTCCTGTCAAAACCGCTCCTGTACTTCCTGCTGAAACAAAAGCGTCTGCTTCATTATTTTTAACAAGGTTAAGACCAACAACCATAGAAGAATCTTTTTTACGTCTTATAGCTGTTGTAGGAGCTTCATCTGTTGTTATGACCTCTGTGGCATTGACAACCTGAATTTTAGAATTATCATAATTATATTTTTTTAATTCTGCATTAACAGCATCTTCCTGACCTACAAGTTTTATATTAACCCCAAGCTCATTTACTGCCTCAACAGCACCCTTAACAATCTCAAAAGGTGCATTGTCTCCGCCCATAGCATCAACTGCAACAGTGATATTTCTGTTCATCTGTAACCAACCCTTCTCAAAAATTAAATATATCAGTAGTTTTATAATTACATTATTTTTATAATGATATAATTATAAACCCACTGTAAAAATACTTTTATTTACAAGAAAGGACAGCAAGTTAAAAACCTGCTGTCCCCACAGCTGACAGAATTAGTCAACTTTGATAACTGTTTTCTTATTGTAAGAACCACAAGCCTTACAAACTCTATGAGGCATCATTAACTCACCGCATTTGCTGCAAGCTACTAAGCCAGGAGTTTTGATTGTCCAGCTCTGTGCTTTTCTTTTGTCTCTTTTTGATTTAGAAACCTTTCCCTTTGGTACTGCCATTTTCTACACCTCCTCATCAACGTTGAAAAGAGCTCTTAAGCTGTCAAATTTAGGATTAATATATGAAGTATCACAATCACAATTGCCTTCATTAAGATTTTTTCCACAGGAAGGACAAAGTCCTTTGCAGTCATCTTTACAGACAATTTTCATAGGAATATTTTCAAAAACCTCATTCCTTACATAAGGATACAAATCAATACTGTCCTCTGTAACAGCTTCGATATCTTCATCTATATTGCCTGTCTTACTAAACATCTCATATAACTTAAAGTTTAACTTAACATTGACGGGTGCAAGACAACGGCTGCAAGAAACGTTTAAAAGTGTATCTCCCTCTGCATCAAGCACTATAATATCATCAATATTTGTCAAGGTACCTTTTATTTTAACAGGCTCCAGAAATCCAACAACATCGGGATAACCCTCTGTATCGTTAATATCAATAGACAGGTCTATGGGAATACTTTTCCCTCTATGACCAAACAACTGCGATATATCTACACGCACACAAATCACCCCTATTGTCGTATACCTATGATATTATACATATTCATTGTTTATTTGTCAAGAAGCTCTTTTGTATCTCTTGCAATCATTAATTCCTCATTTGTAGGAATTACATAAACTCTAATTCTTGAGTCTGGAGCTGAAATCTCCATAGCTTTTCCTCTTAAACTGTTGTTATAAGAATCAATGTGTACTCCAAGGAAACCTAAGTAGTCACAAATTGCTCTTCTAATTACACCAGAGTTTTCTCCAAGACCTGCTGTAAATACGATAGCGTCAACACCATTCATTGCAGCGGCATATTCACCGATATATTTTGCAACTTTGTATGCAAATATGTCAAGAGCTGTGTTTGCTCTGTCATTTCCTTCTGAACCAGCTGACTGAACATCTCTAAAGTCACTTGAAACACCTGATATACCAAGAACACCAGATTTTTTATTAAGTATAGTATCCATCTCAGAAGGTGTAAGATTTTCTTTCTGCATAAGATATGTTACAACAGCAGCGTCAACGTCACCACTTCTTGTTCCCATAACAAGACCTTCAAGAGGTGTAAAGCCCATTGATGTGTCAATTGATTTTCCATTTCTCACAGCACAGATACTTCCACCATTTCCAAGATGGCAAGTAATGATTTTTGACTCTTCGATTGGTCTATTCATCATTTTTGCACATTCCTGAGCAACATATTTATGGCTTGTACCATGGAAACCATATCTTCTTATTTTATATTTTTCATAGTATTCATAAGGAAGAGCGTAAAGATAAGCTCTTTCAGGCATTGTCTGATGGAAAGCTGTATCAAATACACCTACCTGTGGAACATTTGGCATAATTTTTTCACAAGCATCAATACCAATAAGGTTTGCTGGGTTGTGTAATGGTGCAAGGTCACAACATTTTCTTATAGCTTCTTTAACTTCTTCTGTTATAATTACAGAACTTGCAAAGTATTCTCCACCATGAACAACACGATGTCCAACAGCACCAATTTCTTTAACTGATTTTATAACACCATGTTCAGTATCAAGAAGAGCATCAATAACCATCTGAACAGCTACTGTATGGTCTTCCATATATTCTTCACATACATAGTCTTCTTTTCCTGCTGGCTGATGTTTAAGTCTTGAACCTTCAATACCAATTCTTTCGCAAAGACCTTTTGCAAGAACAGCCTCTGTATCTCCGTCAATAAGCTGATATTTTAATGATGAACTACCACAGTTTAATACAAGAATTTTCATTTTCTTCTCTCCTTAGTCAAATATTTACCATATAAAATAAATAAACAAAATTATTTTGCAGCTTTAAGAACCTGAGCCTGAACAGCTGTTATTGCTACAACACCAACAATGTCTTCAGCAGAGCAACCTCTTGAAAGGTCATTTACAGGTTTGGCAATACCCTGTAATACAGGACCATAAGCCTCTGCACCAGCAAATCTCTGAACAAGTTTATATCCGATATTTCCAGCATCAATGTCAGGGAATACAAGAACGTTTGCTTTTCCAGCAACTGAGCTTTCAGGTGCTTTTAATGAACCTACTGAAGGAACGATTGCAGCGTCAAGCTGTAATTCACCATCAAGTTTAACATTTGGATATTTTTCTTTAGCAATCTTTGTAGCTTCAACAACTTTATCAACGTCAGCATGTTTTGCACTACCCATTGTTGAATGGCTAAGCATAGCAACTCTAGCTTCTCCACCAACAAAAGCTTCAAATGATTTAGCAGAGTCACCAGCTATTGAAGCAAGTTCTGCTGGATTAGGGTTCTGATTTAAAGCACAGTCTGCGAATACAAGAACGCCGTCATCTCCATATGTTCCGTCTTTACATACCATTACAAAGAACGAAGAAACAATATCTGTTCCAGGAGCTGTTTTTAAAATCTGGAGAGCAGGACGAAGAACATCAGCTGTTGCATGAATTGCACCTGAAACCATACCGTCTGCAATTCCTTTTTTAACAAGCATTACACCGAATGTGAGAGGGTCTGAGAGAGCTTTTAAAGCCTGCTCTGCAGTAACACCTTTACTCTTTCTAAGCTCACAGAATGTAGCAACAAAGTCACCCATTTCTTCACAGTCATCAGGATTTATAAATGTTGCTTTTGATACATCAGCATCTCCGGCAGCCGCAATAATTTTATCCTTCTCACCAACAAGGATAATATTTGCAAGACCTTCCTTAAGAACAGCAGCAGCTGCATCAAGGTTTCTCTTTTCATAAGACTCAGGCAATACTATTGTCTGAATATCATTTTTTGCTTTTTCCTTCATAATGTTTAAAAAGTCCATTTTAAAATCCTCCTAAAATAAATTTTAAATTTTTTATTACTCTTTATTGAAACCTGCACAATAAAATTCCTAATACATTACATTATATATTATATACAAAAGGTTTATTGTATACAAGTCTCTTTTACTATTTTTATAACACAAATAATAGTTATTTTAATGGAATTTTTATAATAAAATTTGTACCTTTATTTTTTTCACTTAAAATTGTTATACACCCACCAACAGAACCTATTGCTGCTTTAACTGTATCAAGACCAATTCCCCTACCAGAAAAAAGTGATGGATTACTTCTTGTTGTAAATCCAGGATACATTATAAATGAATATATTTCACTGTCAGTATATTCACTGTCTTTTATAAAACCTTTTTTAAAGGCAATAGCAGCTATTTCATCTCTATCAAGACCAGCTCCATCATCACTTACAGAAACTTCTATAAAATCATCATATTTATTTATATCAATTTTAATAGTGCCTTTAGGGTCTTTACCTAGCTTTAAACGCTTCTCAGAAGACTCTATTCCATGGTCCATACTGTTGTTAATCATCTGAATAACAGATATAGAAACTTTATCATTTATATTATCACTTATTACAGTGTCTGTACCATTCATAATAACATTAACATCTTTATTAAGCTCTATTGAAAGTATGTGTACAAGTCTTTTTACTTTTCTTTCTAGTAATCTAAAATCATTTTTTCTGATTATATAAGGTTTAAAATTTACTCCTTCACAATTACAAAAATCATTTGAAAAATTTTCACTTTCAAAAGATTTTTCCATGAGAAAGTTATTTATAAATTTTGTAATACTGTATCCATAATCAGAGGTTATACTTTTCATCTCAATATTATTTATCTCTGTACTAATATAATTTAAGGCCATTTTTGAAAGACTTATAACATAGTTAAACTCTTTATCTGAAAAACTGTTATCTTTAAAATATATAAACAGTTCTTCAAGAGAGTGAGAAACTTGTGCTATGCCCATATAACCCATCATAGAAGAAGAACCCTTTATACTGTGAAGTATTCTCAGTATTTTATTCATTTCATAATCAGAAAAATTCATTTTTGATACTGCATTCATTTGAATTTCGCTTATTTTAGCTATATGATTTCGACATTCATCAATAAAAACATAACTCAATAAATCCAGTTCATCTTCCATAAATCAATCCCTGCTTTATTAATATAATAAAATTATTTATAAAAATTCTATATTAAAAGTATATATCCTTAAGTTCTTTTTTTCCATAGAAAAAAGTCATAATACTGAACAAAAAAGATTTTATTTGTTATAATAATTATACCAAATAAAAATACTCAAAAATTTATCACATGGAAGGTTTTTTAACATGAAAATAACGGGAATAGTGTCAGAATATAATCCATTTCACAATGGACACAAATTTCACATAGAAAAAACACGAAAAGAAACATCATCTGATTTTATAATAGCAATTATGAGTGGTAATTTTGTTCAAAGAGGAGAACCGGCAATATTCGATAAATGGACAAGAACAAAATGTGCTCTATTAAATGGTGTTGATATGGTTATAGAAATACCTTTATATTTTGCCACAGCCAGTGCAGAATTTTTTTCCGAATGCGCTGTAAGAATTATGGACAGTACAGGTATAATAGATACAATATCATTTGGTTCAGAGGCGGGAAAAATTGAATATATAGAAAAAGTTGCTGATATACTTTATAACGAGCCCGAAGAATTTAAAAACATAATAAAAGAAGAACTTTCAAAGGGAATTGTTTTCCCTTCTGCTCGCTCAAAAGCTTTAGAAAAAATAACACACATACCTAAAGATATACTTGAAAATCCTAATAATATATTAGGTATAGAATATTTAAAATCACTAAAAAAAATTAAAAGTAATATAAAAGCCTCCACAATAAAACGAGAACAGGCTCATTACAATTCAAAAACAATAGAAAGTACAATAGCATCAGCCACAGCAATAAGAGAGTATATAAAACAAAATCAAATCCAAAAGGCTTTATATGCTGTACCTGAAAATTGCAAAAGAATATATTCAGAAAATTTGAATTTAGGAAAATCCCCTGTTTTTGCTGATGATTTATCACACTTTTTAAATTATAAAATAATAATGTCATCGCCAGAATATATTTCAGAGATTTCAGATATTACAGAAGGCTTGGAAAACAGAATATATAAAGCTATTTCTGAAAACTATACATTTTCACAAATGTGTGACTTTATAAAATCAAAACGATACACCTATACAAAAATTCAAAGAGCATTACTCCACACTGTTCTTGATATTAAAAAATCAGACACAGAAGAATTTATTGACAATGGTTTTTCACAATATATACGTGTCTTAGGCTTTAGACGTGAAGCCTCTATACTTTTAAAAGAAATGTCAAAAAAATCAAAATTACCTATAATAACAAATATCAAAAATGCAAATTCAATTTTAAATGAAAGAGGATTAAAAATGCTTGAAAAAGAAATACAATCAACAGATATTTACAAAGCTTTAAGTCCAAACAAAAATTTTTCACAATTAAAAACAGAATATTCAACGCCTATGGTTATGATATAATTCATAAAAATTCTCTCTTTTTCATATTCATTATAAGAAAGGGGGATTTTTTTATGAACAAAATAAAAATGTCAGTATTTTCTTTTATAACAGTTTCAATATTAATAACAGTTATAATATTTCCAAAAGAAATACTTGAGTCATCAAAAAACGGTCTTATACTATGGTATAAAAATGTTATTCCCTCTCTTTTTGTATTTATGACAGGGGTTTCAATACTTTCACTTACAGGATTTTCAAAAACATTCGGAAAACTATTTAAAAATATAATGACTCCCCTTTTCGGTGTATCAAAAGAATGTGCTTTTCCATGGATTATGGGGCTAATTTCAGGCTGTCCAACAGGTGCAAAAATAATAGCTGATTTATATAACGAAGGTGTTATAACAAGAAAAGATGCTCAAAGGACACTTTCATTTTCAAGTAATGCCAGTCCTCTTTTTATAACAGGAACAGTAGCAACATCAATGTTAGGCTTTCATATGGCTGGATATTTTATAATATTTATAGTAATTATATCATCAATTTCAACAGGATTTATATTTAAGTTTATAGATATAAAAGAAACAAATAAAAAAAACTACACATTAAAAAATAGAGAAAACAGATATTATACTGTGGGAGAAATTTTAAAAAAGAGCATATATTCATCATCAGAGACAATAATAATGATAGGTGGATTTATAGTTTTATTTTCCGTAATAATATGTACATTGGAAATATGGGGAATATTTTCAAATATATCAAATTTAATATATAATATAACAGGAATTTCAAATGAATATTCAAAGGGAATTGTATCAGGCATAATGGAAATGACTTGTGGCTGTAATATTTTAAGCCAATGTAATATAGATTTATTTTCAAAAATAATAGGTATTATTTTAGTTATATCTTTCAGTGGTATTTCTATAAATTTACAGACTATAAGTGTATTTTCAAATACAGATTTAAGCCCTTTTATATACATAATTTCAAAAATATTAAACACAGTTTTTGCACTGATATATACTGTATTATTTTATGGATTGTTAGAAAAACACATACAAAAAACAGTGCCTACTGTATTTATACAGGGCACTGATAACATTTCAATATTATGTATAGTATTTTCATATTTAGTCGTTATTCTGTCTTTTATAAACTGTATATATTTTAAAACAAAAAGATAATAATTATTTTTTAACTCCACGAAGTTCCTGTCTGTTTTCATATATAATGTTGAGAGTCTGATTAAAGAACTGTTCTGACTTTATGGACTCCTCTTTCATGGCTTCCATAAGGTCTTTGACTCTCTGTTCTGCAAGAGAGAGAACTTCATCAGCATATTCCATAGCACCAAGACGCATTTCTTTAGCCATTTTTTTGCTGTTTTCACTTATTACAGCAGCTTGTTCATAAGCTCTTTTTGTAATTTCATCTTCATTTATAAGTTTTTCTATATGAGCTTCTGCATTTTTAAGCATTTCATCAGCTTCTTTTTGGGCATCAATAAGTATTTTGTTTCTCTCCTCAATAACCCATTTAGCCTGTTCAATCTCTTTAGGAAGATTAGTTCTTATTTCAGACAATATTGCATAAATTTCGTCTTTATCGACTTTAACCTTTCCAGAGAAAGGTGTTGCATGACTACCATCTATAATTTCTTCTATCTCATCAAGTAATTTAAAAACTGTATCGTCCATTTAAACACCTCGTTTCATATATTTTTCCTCAACAAAACCAATTATCTCACTAGGAACCATAAAATCAATATTTCCACCAAAAACAGCTACTTCTTTAACAGCACTTGAGCTTAAAGATATATGTTTTTCATCAGCAGCAAGAAAAATAGTTTCTATATTATCATTAAGTCTACCATTTATAAGTTGCATTTGCTGTTCACAAGCAAAATCAACAGCATTTCTTAACCCTCTTATAGCTACATTTGCATCTATCTTTCTTGCAAAATCAGCTAAAAGTCCCTGAAAGGAAGCAACCTCTACATTTTTAATATCTGATGTAACCATTTCAAGATGTCTTTTTCTCTCCTCCACAGTAAAGAGACAGTGTTTATTTGGATTTTCCAAAACAGCAACAACAAGAGTGTCTGAAATTTTTGCTGCTCTCTTTATAATATCAAGGTGGCCAAGAGTTACAGGGTCAAAGCTCCCTGCATATATTGCTTTTATCATATTAATCCTCCAACGCCATAAAGGTCATAACTGTTGTTTTATATTCTTTCTCTCGAAGTATTGTAATACCTTCAATTTCATGTATAGAAACTTTTGGTGAACGCTCTGCTATAATATATCCTTCTTTATCAAGTATACCGGAATTTTTAATAGCAATAATAACAGGCTCATAAAATCCCATATTATAAGGTGGGTCAAGAAAAATTATGTCAAACTTCTCACCCTTTGTTCCAAGCATATTTATTGCTGAAACAGCGTCCATACAATATAAATCTGCATTATCAATAAGTTTTGTATGTTTAAGATTATGTTCTATAATCTCTCTACATTTTGAAGACTCATCAACAAAAACAGCCTTTTGTGCACCACGGCTTAAAGCCTCAATTCCTATGGCTCCGGAACCTGAAAACAAGTCAAGAAATCTTGACTGTGGCAAATCCGGAGCAATTATATTAAAAAGAGTTTCTTTTATTCTGTCAGTAGTTGGTCTTGTATCCATTCCTTCAGGTGCTAAAAGTTTATGGCCTCTTGCCATTCCTGAAATAACACGCATAAAAAACCTCCAAAAAATTTAATTAATCTAAAAAATACAAATAGAGTATAGCAAAAAAACCTTTAAAATACAACAATGAATTTAATTATATCATTTTTTTCAAATTAATAAAATATATAATATGACTAAAATGAAATTATATATTAACTTTGTCAACATTAATGATATTTTGTAACTCTCTAAGAAGCAATTCATTTTCCTCTTTTTCCATATTTTCATCATATTTTATAATATCAAAAGCGGCTTTTTGAGCCTCTTTTAAAATATCCATATCCTTATAAAGATTTGCAATTTTCATTTCAGGCAAACCATGTTGTTTTGTACCAAAAAATTCTCCCGGACCTCTAAGTTTCAAGTCCATTTCAGATATTTCAAAACCGTCTGAAGATTTTGTCATCATTTTAACTCTCTCTATTGCAACTTTACTTTTTGAGTCACTTACAAGTATACAATAAGATTTCTCATTACCTCTGCCAACTCGCCCTCTAAGCTGATGAAGCTGCGCAAGTCCAAATCTTTCCGCATTTTCTATAAGCATTATAGTTGCATTTGGAACATTTATACCAACCTCAATAACTGTTGTAGATACAAGTATATTAACTTCATTTCTTGAAAATCTATCCATAATGTCTTGTTTTTCTTTAGGCTTTATTTTTCCATGAAGACATTCAACAGAATATTCACTAAATATTTCATTTTTAAGTTTTTCAGTATAACTTGTTACAGATTGAACATCTAATTTATCATTATCATCAATCATTGGACATATTATATAAACCTGTCTTCCCCTATCAACTTCTTTCTTTATAAATCCATATATTCTATCATGGTAAGATGAATTTACTCCCAAAGTATCAATTTTTTGTCGTCCTGGTGGTAAGTGGTCTATTATTGATATATCAAGGTCACCATAAAGTATAAGGGCAAGAGTTCTTGGAATTGGTGTTGCTGTCATAACAAGAACATGGGGATTATTTCCCTTTTCACTTAAAGTTCCTCTCTGTCTTACACCGAAACGATGTTGTTCATCAGTAATAACCATACCTAAATTGTAAAACTCAACATTTTCCTGTATAACAGCATGAGTTCCTATTATCATTTTAGCCTGTCCTGTTTTAACCTTATCTAATATTAAATCTTTTTCTTTCTTTTTAAGTGAACCTGTCAAAAGTACAGTTTCAATTCCAAGTTTTCCAAACATTTCAGAAAAAAACTCATAATGCTGACCTGCTAAAACTTCAGTAGGAACCATTAAAGCTGACTGAAAACCATTTTTTATTGCCATATATGCCACAACAAGAGCAACAGCAGTTTTACCACTTCCAACATCACCCTGTACAAGTCTGTTCATAGCTTTGCCCTCTTTAATATCAGACATTATTTCTCCCAAAACTTTATTTTGAGCATCAGTCAAATTAAAGGGTAAAATATCTAAA
Organism: Tyzzerella sp. An114; assembly: GCF_002161055.1. Lineage (GTDB taxonomy): Bacteria > Bacillota > Clostridia > Lachnospirales > Anaerotignaceae > Fimicola > Fimicola cottocaccae. The sequence goes on along the minus strand of NZ_NFLT01000005.1, from coordinate 208,002 downwards.
ACATCATTTATACACTTTGTATTTTCAAAAACAATACCTTTTTTATTTTCTTTAAAGGCTGTTTTCATTCTCAAAAGAGCAGTTTGAAGTATAAAAAGTTCTTCAAAAACAAGTCTTCTTCTGGCAATAAAAAAGCTATCATTGTTTTCAGGAAAATGTATATTTTGAATAGCAAAATTTCTATCACACAATTTATATTGTTTTCTCACCCACAAAGGCATAAAATCACAAAGCTGATTTCCCGTAGCATCAATAGTGTCTTTTATAAGACCTCTCAATATCTTTTGAGAAATACCACTGGTAGCAGGATATACAGGAACAATTCTACCTCCTGAAAGCGTATCATTTTCAGAAACTACCTCAAACTCTGGAGACTGTATTTCTATTCTACTATATTTTTTAACTGCTTTTCCTGTAAAAATATAATCAACACCCTCTTTAAAGGCTTTTTTCATATAAGGTTGATTGTACCATACAGCAGTAACTTTTCCCGTTGAGTCCTCAATTTTAGCTTTAATCATTCTCAAATTTTTGACACGTATATCATCGGGAACACCCTTAACTTTTCCTATAAATGTATTTTCCTCATTAATCTGTATATCAGATATATTTCTTATTTGGCTTCTATCTTCATAATCTCTTGGAAAATGTTCAATAAGGTCTTTAACAGTAAATATTCCAAGTTTTGAAAGTTTCCTGCTTCTCTCCTCGCCTATACTTTTTATCTCTGTAACAGGACTTTCCAAAAACATATATTCACCTCCAAAAAAAGGGCAGATAAGCCAATATAATAAAATATATAGCTAAACTGCCCCTTAAATATTTATTTTTAATTATATTTTATTCAACTGAAATAATGTAGTAGTAGAGAGGCTGATTTCCAAGCTGAACTTCAACTTCACAATCAGGATATTTCTCCTCAATATATGCAGCAATTTCATTTGCTTCATCTTCTTTTACATCACTTCCATAATAAACGCTTATCATTTCACTGTCATCATCAACAGCCTTATCAATAAGCTCTTTTGTGCCTTCAATCAAGTCTTTTGAAACAACAGCAATATTTCCTCCAAGCATACCGAGGATATCTCCCTCCTCAATCTGCTTATCATCAATAGAAGTTTCTCTGACAGCATAAGTAACCATGGCTGTTTTCACAGTTGATAAACTTTCTGTCATATCAGAAACATTACTGTCAACACTTTCAGCAGGATTAAAGTTTATCATAGCTGTTATACCTTCAGGTATTGTTTTTGAAGGAACAACAAAAACTTTTTTATCCTTTGAAAGTTTTGCAGCCTGTTCAGCAGCAAGTATTATATTTTTATTGTTAGGAAGTACAATGATATTTTTTGCGTTTATATTTTCAACAGCATTTAAAATATCCTCTGTACTTGGGTTCATAGTTTGTCCACCCTCAATAATTTCATCAACACCAAGGTTTTTGAATATTTCAGAAAGACCACTACCAACAGAAACAGATATGAAACCAATTTCCTTTGGTGGTTCATCTTTCTTTTCAACAGGAGCTGGAGCTTCTGATTTTTTGTTTCCTCCAAAGTCAATTATATTTGTGTGCTGTTCACGCATATTTTCAATTTTAAGACCACTTAAACTTCCTATTGTGAGAGCTTTCTCAAGGGCAAGTCCTGGATGGTCTGTGTGAACATGAATTTTTATTATATCATCATCAGCAACACAAACAATAGAATCTCCTATTGTTCCAAGATATGCTTTAAGATTTGTTACAATCTTATTATCTGCATTATTTACATTTATAAAGAATTCTGTACAATATCCAAAAGTTATACTGTCATTGTCAACAGATGTAATAGCAGAGAAATCTGGAACCTGAGTTTTTAAAGGCTCATCAACAGTAATTTCTCCCTCTGTGTGTATATTCTCATAAGCTCCCTGAAGAATGAAAAGTAAACCTTTTCCTCCTGCATCAACAACATTAGCCTGTTTTAATGCTGGAAGCATATCTGTTGTTTGAAGAAGCATAGCATTTCCGTCTTCAAGTATTTGTTCAATAAATTTTTCAATGTCTGTTATTTCATCAGCATATTTTTCAGCACTTTCAGCACAAGCTCTTGCAACTGTAAGAATAGTACCTTCCTTTGGTTTCATAACTGCCTTATAAGCTGTCTTTACACCTTTTGCTATTGCTAAAGCAATATCTTTTGTGTTTGCTTCCTCTTTGCCTTCAAGACCTTTATAAAAACCTCTGAAAAGCTGTGATGTTATAACACCAGAGTTTCCTCTAGCTCCTCGTAAAGCACCGTTTGCTGCAGCTTTTGCTATCTCACCTATGTTAAGGCTGTTATTTTTTTCAATTTCTCTTGCTGCTGCAATAACTGTAAGAGACATATTTGTACCTGTATCACCGTCTGGCACAGGAAAAACATTGAGAGAGTCTACAAGCTGTTTTTCACTGTTAAGCTTATTAGCTCCCGCAATAATCATTTTTTTCAATAATAATCCATTAATACTAGTAATACCCACAGGTAATGCTCCTCCTTAATTGTCTACTCTGACACCTTCAACAAATATGTTGACATTTTCCACTTCAAGGCCGGCAAATTCCTCAACCTTATATTTTACAGTGCTTATAATATTATCTGCAATAGCAGTAATATTTGTGCCATACTCAACAATAATATGAAAATCAAGTGAAATTTTATTTTCATTGACTGTGAGTTTAATTCCTTTTGTAAGACTTTCTTTCTTTAAAAGCTGGACAATGCCGTCTTTTACATTTTTAGCAGCCATACCAACTATACCATAGCAGTCCATGGCAGCATAGCCTGCTATCCTCGCAATAACTTCGTTTTCTATTGTAATGACACCATAATCATTTTCAAGCTTAGCTGACATAAATCTACCTCCCAAAATAATAATTTTCTTTATTATAACACTAAAAACATATTTTTTAAAACATTATTTTAATTCACAAAGTATACAAACAACTATTTATGACGATACAATCTATATTGTAATTGAATACTTTAATTACTGCAATTATTTTTTATAAAATTTTTTTAAAAAAAACATTAAAAATGTTGCAAAATTCTTTTTTTTCTGATAGAATACTTTTGTTGTGTCACACAAAGAATTCGAGGAGGTGCATTTAAAATGGCAAAGTGTGAAATTTGTGAAAAAGGTATGCGTACAGGACATAGAATTAGCATCAACCGTAGTCAGGTAAGTAGACGTGCTAACAGAACATGGAAACCAAACGTAAAAAAAGTTAAAATCGTAGATAACGGAACAGTAAAATCAATCTACATCTGCACAAGATGTTTACGTTCAAATAAAGTAACTCGTGCAATCTAATCTTTTATAATAAAGAGATAAAAGGCTTCTGAAAATTTCAGAAGCCTTTTTTATTTATTCATTCAAAATTTTTATTCCACAACATATAAATATTCCACCCCAAAAAAAGCACCATTTAGGCACAAAGGCAACAAGTATTATTCCAGCACCAAAACCTATACATATAAAACCCAAAGCATCTTTATTTATACATTTCAATATAATCCACCACCATAAAAATTTGTTGGTATATTATATTCAAATAAAAAACACAGAGTTAAAATATAACTCTGTGTTTTTTAAATTAATCTCTAGCTTTCATAACAGCCAGACAACCTTCTTTTACTTCAACAAAAGCTTCATCATCTACAACAACATTACTTACTCCCAAAGACTCTCCACACTTCATAGTAGCGTCATTTAAAGGATATTCAAAACCTTTAAGTGTTACACCGAAAGCATCACCCATAAAAGGAAGAACAGAAACAGTTTCGCCTTTGTCTCCCTTTAATTTGAGTTTAGAATTTGTAAGAGTAATGTAATTATGTTCATTTATAAGACAGGCTTTTATATTCTTTTTAAGAAGCATATATAAAAGATGCATATTGCCAAAAGTATGGTCAATTCTTGAACCTATACCACCCATAATAATTATATCATCAGCACCTTTTTCAATAGCAATATTAATTCCAAGTTCAAGGTCTGTATAATTTTTATGGGAAGGATACTCCTCTATATCAAAGTTTTTTTCTCTATATTCCTTTAAAAGTGTATCTGCAACAGAGTCAAAATCTCCAACAATATAATCTGGTTTTACCTCAAGTCTATCTGCGTGTAAAAGTCCTCTATCACAGCATATTATAATGTTTTCAGAATTGATGTATTTTTTACAAAAACTGTAATCATCTATGTCAGCACCACCAAAAACAATAGCTCTCATATTAATACTCCTCAAAAATACTATTAAAATCTTTTACTGCTTTTCCAATGTCTTCTTTACCAAGAACAGATGAACCAGCAACAACACAGTTTACACCAGCTTCAATAACCTCTCTTACATTGTCAAGAGTTATTCCGCCGTCAATCTGTATATCATATTTATAGCCTTTTTCATCTTTTATCTTTTTAAGCTCACGGACTTTATCAAGCTGTTCTGGCATAAATTTCTGACCACCAAATCCCGGCTCAACACTCATTACAAGAACCATATCAACATCAGATAAAACATCATATATTGCAGAAACAGGTGTTGCAGGTTTTATTGTAATACCTGATTTAACACCAAGGCTGTTTATTTTTGATATAACTTCTTTTGGATTTTTTGTAGCTTCAACATGGATATTTATAATATCACAACCTATTTTTGCTAACTCCTCAACATATCTTTCAGGCTCAACAATCATAAGATGTGCATCAAAAACCATGTTTGTATATTTTCTTAATGATTTTAAAACAGGCATACCAAAAGATATATTTGGTACAAAAACTCCGTCCATAACATCAAGATGAATATATGGAGCTCCTGCTTTTTCCATTATTTCAAGCTGTTCTTTTACAATTCCAAAATCTGCTGAAAGCAGTGAAGGTGCAAGTTTGTATTCCATTATTTTCTCCTGTCCTTTCTAAGTTCATTATATAAGTTGACATATCTTTCATACCTTTCATTAGGTATCTCTTCACCAACATGTTCTTTTACTTCACAGTCAGGCTCATGTATATGACTGCAACCTGTGTATCTACAACCATTGAGATAAGGCTCAAACTCTTTAAAATAATATTGAAGTTCTTCCGCCGGTATATGCTCAAGAAAAAGAGAAGTAAATCCAGGAGAATCAACAATATAACTATGTTCTTCTATCTGCATAAGCTCTGCGTGGCGTGTAGTATGCTTTCCTCTCTCAATCTTTGCACTAATCTCTCCGGTTTTAAGTTTTAAATCTGGAGCAACAGCATTTATAAGGCTGCTTTTGCCGACACCAGAAGGACCAGCAAAAACAGATATTTTATTTTTAAGTTCTTTTTTAAGTTCCTCAATGCCTATCCCCTTTTCAGCACTAAGACATATAACCTTATAACCGGAAGTTTCGTAAATCTTTTTGATACTTTCATAATTCTTTTCAGTATCAAGGTCGATTTTATTTATACATATTAAAACATCAAGTTTCTGTTCTGCCACAAGTATAAGGAACCTATCTAAAAGGTCAACATTTATATTAGGGCTTACAGCAGCAAAAACTATTACAGCCTGCTCAACATTTGAAACTCTAGGTCTTATAAGCATATTTTTTCTTGGTTCTATAAAGTCAAGACTTCCTTTTTTATTTTTTTCATCTAACACTGATATTTTAACAAAGTCTCCAACAGTAGGTTTAAGTTTTTCTTTTCTAAAAATACCCCTGGCTCTACATTCATAGACTCCCTGTTCAGTATCTATATAATAAAATCCGCCTATTCCTTTAATTATTGTACCACTTATCATTCATTTCCACCTTTTCAAAAATCTACATTCTCACTCCAGAGAAGATTTCCGTCTATATAACATTCTATTGTTGCACTACCTGTGCCAGTGATTGAAATTTGCTGTGGGAAAGATGAAACAGACTGATTAGAGTCTTTAACAACAGTTGTACTTCCATCAGAACCTGTTTTTACAACTTTAACATGGACTGTGTCTCCATACTGTCCATCATTTTTAAGATATATAGGGAAATTCTTTGTTGATGAAGCCCCTGTATTTTCATCTGAAGTTGTATTCTCATTATTATTTCCTGTGTTTGTATTTTCTGTATTATCTGTTTCAGTGTTGTTATTATTATTGTTATTGCTTGAATTATTATTTGTGTTATTATTATCATTATTATTTGTTGAAGAATTATTATTATCTTCATTATTCTCAGGTTTTTCCTCTTCCTTTGGTGCTCCTGTACTAATAACAATATCAACAACACTATTTTTTGCAACTTCTTCACCAGCAGATATTGTCTGAGTTATAACTTTTCCCTCTGCAACTTTTTCACTTTCTGTCTTTGTCACATTTCCAAGAATAAGTCCTTTAGACTCAAGCATTTTTCTCGCTCCGTCTTCAGTCTGACCTACAAGGTTAGGAACAGCAACTTTTTTAAATTCTTCGCCCTTACTTATAACAAGACTTACAGTTGATTTTGCTGTAATTGTAGTTCCCTCAGAAGGAGATTGACTTATAACTTTTCCTGTCTCAACTTCTTCACTGAACTCATAAGTTATTTTAGGCTCAATTCCTGTTTTCTCGCTTATTGAATTTGTTGCATCATTTTCATCTTTTCCAACAACACTAGGCATTTTATACTCAGCATATCCAAGACTTACCTTAACGCCAACTTCCTGACCTTTCTTTATGGTATCCCCTTCTTCAACATTCTGAGCAAATATTACACCAGCTTCATAGTTGCTGTAATCTTTTCCTTTTTCAACAAGCTCAATTCCCATATCTTCAGCTGTGCTTTTTGCTGTCTCATAATTTACACCTACAAAATAAGGAACTGTCACAGGTTCTCCTGTTGCAAAAAGACTACTTCCCAAGAACTTAAATCCTGCAAAAGATATTGCTCCGATAATAATAAGAGCTGTTATAACAGCAGCTATTATTACTTTCTTTTCTTGTCCTTTATCATAATCTTCTTCATAATAGTCATCATTATTTTTCTTTCTGTATTTACTTTCAGAAGGTTTTTGTTTTGATTTTGAGCTTTTTATACTGCTCTTTTCTGAAACAGTTTTTGATTTTGGTTTATTAGAATTTTTTCTGTAAGAAGAACGCACAGTTTTATCATCTTCCTCTTCAACATACTCAGGCTCAAAATCTCCTGTATCTTTTGAAATTCTAAGTTTACTATTTTTATCAGAAGCATCATTTCTTCTTTCCATTCTGCTTCTTCTTCTTGAAGGAACCGGAATAATATTTTCTTCCTCAATTTTATTTTCATCATGTTTTTCTTCTTCCGGTTCAGCGTCTCCCGTTGTTTTAACCTTTAAAAGGTCCTCTATCATAAGGTCAACATTTGCATATCTATCACTTGCTCTTTTTTCAGTAGCCTTCTTTATGATACGCTCAACATTTTTTGATAAATTAGGATTAAACTGTCTCATGTCCGGAAGGTCATCACTTAAATGTTTAAGAGCTATTGTTACAGCATTTTCACCGTCAAAAGGAACTCTACCAGTAGCCATTTCATACATTGTTATACCAAGAGAATATATATCACTCTTTTCATCAACATAGCCACCCCTTGCCTGTTCCGGTGAAAAATAATGAACAGAACCTATTGCATTAGCTGTTGTCTCAACAGTAGCACCTGTTGCAGCTCTAGCAATACCAAAATCAGTAACCTTTATTATACCGTCAGAACCAACAAGTATATTTTGTGGTTTTATGTCTCTATGGACTACATGATTTTTATGGGCATGGGATATGGCAGAAGCCATCTGTAAAGATATATTTACAATAGATATTGTATCAAAAGGAGCTTTCTCCTTTATGGCTTTTTTGAGAGTATCACCATGTATGTACTCCATAACTATATAACTTATACCGTTATATTCTCCTACATCATAAACATTTACTATATTAGGATGAGAAAGACTTGCAGCAGAACGTGCTTCAAACTTAAATTTTTCTTTGAACTCATCATCAGATGAAAATTCTTCACGAAGAACTTTTATAGTAACAAATCTATCAAGCATTTTGTCACGACCGCAGTATGCAACAGCCATTCCTCCGGCACCAAGTTTTTCGAGAATTTCATATCTGTCATTAAGCAATGTCCCGTTTGCTAAAATCATTCCTCCACCTCCTGTTCTACTAAAATAATTGTTATATTATCATAACCACCAGCATTATTAGCCTCATTTACCAATATATCCAGTTTTTCTTCTATACTTTTTTCATAACACAGTATTTCTTCTATTCTCTTGTCATCAATCATTGTTGTAAGACCATCTGTGCAAAGAAGAATTATATCTTTAGGCTGTACATCTTTTATTACAGTGTCAATCTCTATTGTGTCTCTTGTACCTAAAGCTCTTGTTATTATGTTTCTTCCCGGATGAACTTCCGCCTCAGCCTCTGTAAGTTTTCCCATTCTTACAAGCTCCATCACAAAAGAATGGTCATCTGTTATACGTTTAAGACTTCCATTTCTAAGTATATAAATACGGCTGTCACCTACATGAACACCTATAAGCTTTCCATTTCTTATAACAACAGCATCAATAGTTGTTCCCATACCAGCAAGTTCAGGAACTTCACAAGATTTTCTATAAACAACCTCATTGCTATGTTGTAATGCTGACACAAGTGCATCAAGAACATTTTCATCACTTATAAAATCATTGTTGTCTCTCAGACTATCCAAAAAGGCTTCTATGGCTTGTGAACTTGCAACTTCACCACCATTACAACCTCCCATACCGTCTGCAATAATGAAAAGGTCAAAAAAACCATTCTCTCCGCAAAAAACAGAATCCTCATTGTTTTTACGGCACATTCCAACTACACTTTTACAAATACTTTTCATTGTAACACCTTCTTTTTATTTCTGCCTTTTTTCAAGGTAGCCTTTTCTAAGCTGACCACAGGCAGCATTAATATCACTTCCCAATTTTCTTCTTACAGTTGTTTCTATACCTCTTGAATTTAAAAACTCAGCAAAACTTTCAACAGTCTCGCTACTGCTCTTTTTATAATTTCTTTCCTTAACATCATTTACAGGTATAAGATTTATATGACAGAGCATATTTCTAAGTCTTTCAGAAAGTTCTCTTGCACAATCAATACTGTCATTTACACCGCTTATCATAGCATATTCAAATGTTATTCTTCTCTTTGTTGTATCAGAATAATATTTACAAGCCTCAATAAGTCTTTCATAATCGTTTTTCTTTGAAATAGGCATAATTCTATTTCTTATTTCATCATTAGGTGCATGGAGAGATACTGCCAAAGTTATTTGGAGACTTTCATCAGCTAAGAGATACATTTTTTCTATAAGTCCACAGGTTGAAAGTGTTATATGTCTCTGTCCAAGATTTAAACCATTCTTGTCATTAGCAAGACGTATAAATTTTAAAACATTATCATAGTTATCAAGAGGCTCTCCACTTCCCATAAGAACCACACTTGAAACTCTCTCCCCTGTATCTTTCTGTATCTCATAAATCTGAGAAAGCATTTCTCCCGCAGTAAGATTTCTTTCAACACCATCAAGAGTAGATGCACAGAATGTACAACCCATGCGACAGCCTACCTGTGTTGAAATACAAACTGCATTACCATAGCTATATCTCATAAGGACACTCTCTATTATATTATCATTCTCAAGAGCAAACAAGTATTTTGTAGTGTTATCCTGTTTTGACACATACTTTTCAACAGCATGAGCAAAACTTATTTTTCCAGTCTCATTAAGTTTTTCTCTCAAAGATTTTGAAAGATTTGTCATCTCGTCGAAACTTGAAACTTGTTTTTTGTGAAGCCATTCAAAAACTTGTTTTGCTCTAAATTTAGCCTCTCCAATCTCTCCCATAAAAATTTGAAGTTCTTCAAGAGACATAGACTTTAAGTCAGCCTTTGACATTTATAAATTCCCCTTTCTTCTAAATCTAGCTATAAAAAATCCATCTGTACCATTTACATTTGGATAGAGTGAAACACAACCTAATCTGTCCTCTTTCATACCCTCAGGCAAAATATTTTCTATACTTTCAGCCTCAAAATCAAAATTTTCAAGGAACCATTCAACATTTTTTATATTTTCTTTTTTACATATTGTACAGGTACTGTAAAGGAGAACTCCGCCTTTTTTAACATACTTTGAGGCATTCTCAAGTATACCTCTCTGTATTTTTATAAGCTCATCAATATCATTTCCTGTTCTTCTAAACTTTATATCAGGTTTTTTTCTTATTATTCCAAAACCGGAACAAGGAGCATCAACAATAACTCTATCAAATTTTTCAACGTCTTCATCATAAAATTCAAGAGCGTCTTTTTCGCAAGGCTCTATAATATCAATTCCAAGTCTTTTCGCCGAATTTTCAATAAGCTCTATTTTATGGAAATATATATCTCTTGATGATATAAGACCATCATTTTCCATATACTCACCACAAAGAAGGCTTTTTCCTCCCGGTGCAGCACATACATCAAGTATTTTTTCACCTTTTTTAGGTTCAAGAATTTTTACTGCTGTCATAGAGCTTTCATCTTGTATATGAAAAAGACCATTTTTAAATTCTTCTAAAGCTGATATATCAGAAGTCTTTCTTATATGTAAAGCATTTTTATGATACTTTCCATATTCAACAGAAACACCTTTACTTCCAAGGTATTTTTTAAGACTTTCTCTGTCTGTTTTAAGAGTATTTACAGCTATTGTAACGTCTGGAGCTGTATTATTGCTTTCACACAACTCTTTTACAAAATCATATTCATACTCATGAAGCCACATTTTAATAAGCCATAATGGGTGAGAATATTTCACACTTAAATATTCAGCTGTGCCATAATCAGGTAGCTTTATATTTTCAACATTTCTTGCAATATTTCTTAAAACACCATTAACAAAACCCGAAAGTTTTCCATAACCTCTCAACTTAGCCAATTTAACAGCCTCATTACAAGCTGCTGAAGCTGGAACTTTATCCATAAATATTATCTGATATACAGCTGTTCTTATTACAGCCAAAAGCCATGGTTTCATTTTTTCAGTTTTAGTTTTTGAAAACTCATTTATTACATAGTCAATGTAATATATATTCCTAAGTGTACCATTTACAATTTCAGTTACAAAAGCCTTATCATTTTTAGCCATTGCACCGTTTTGTTTTAATAAAGTTTTAAGCACCATATTATTAAAGGACTGTTCCTCAAAAATTCTATAAAGTCCCTCTGATGCAACTTCTCTGGGATTAATTTCAATCATATTTTTCAAGCCTTTCCAGAATATTTTCATATCTTATATTAACTTAAATAACAAAATACCGCAAATATTTTTATAATATTGGCAAAAAAAATGGTAGGACAAAATCGCCCCACCATAATATTTTTAAATTTTTAATCATCTCTTCTTCCAAACATAAGAACAAGTCTCAAAAGGTTGGATATAGCAACAGCAGCTGAAGCAACGTATGTTAAAGCCGCAGCACTGAGAACTTTTTTGGCAGGCTTTAACTCGTCATCACTTAAGAAGTTATACATTCCCAATGTTTCAATAGCACGCTTTGAAGCGTCAAACTCAACAGGAAGTGTTATAAGTGAAAAGGCAACTGCCAAAGAAAAAAGAACTATACCAAACTGTATTATTGTATAACCGAAAGAAGAACCAGCCATACCACCAATTAAAACACCAATAACTATAAGTGGCATAGCAAGATTTGAACCTATATTTGTCATAGGTACCATGGCACTTCTAAGTTTAAGAAAAACATAGCCTTCATCATGCTGTATAGCGTGACCTGTCTCATGGGCAGCAACACCTATTGCTGCAATTGATGTACTTCCATATACAGAGTCTGAAAGTCTAAGGGTTTTTGTTCTTGGGTCATAATGGTCTGTAAGGTTTCCTCCAACTCTTTCAACAGTTACATCATGTATTCCCGCTGCACTTAAAAGCTGTCTTGCAACTTCCGCACCGGTAAATCCTCTACTGTTTGAAACTCTTGAATACTTATTAAATGTACTTCCGACTTTTGACTGGGCATAAACAGCAAGTATCATAGCCGGAATTAGAACGTAGAAATAAGAAAAAGAATATGGATACATAAACATATATTTTACCTCCTATTTAAAACATACATATATAATTAGTATAGTTATATTACTTTATTTTAAATAGATGTACGTTTTAAATTATTCTTAGTCTGAAATATATTATTTATTCCAAAACTATTCCTTTTTCAATAGCATGACCTCTCATATAGGCATCTGTTGCCATTCTCTTTCCACCTCTTGCCTGAATTTCAGTTACAAGAACAAAGCCATCACCTGTTTTTACAACAAAGCCTTTTTTAGTTATATATGAAATCTCACCACATTTTCCACTTTCATTATCACTGTAATATTTTACAGCTTTCCATATTTTTAATACTTCACCATTATATACAGTCCATGCAGCAGGAACAGGGTCAAGACCTCTTATAAGATTTATGATTTCATCGGAAGTTTTATTCCAATCAATATGACCTGTGTCTTTTGAAATCATAGGTGCATAGTTAGAAAGAGCGTCGTTCTGTTTTTCTCTCTCTATTGTTCCATTTTCTATTTTAATAAGAGTTTCTTTTAAAACATCAGCACCTAAAACACACATTTTATCATGAACACTGCCATAAGTGTCATCTTCTGTTATCTCAAAAGATGCTTTTAAAAGCATATCCCCTGTATCAAGACCTTTTTCCATGTACATTGTTGTTACGCCTGTCTCTTTATCTCCATTTATAACAGACCACTGTATAGGAGCAGCTCCTCTATATTTAGGAAGGAGTGAACCATGAACATTAACACAGCCATATTTAGGCATATTTAATATACTTTCAGGAAGTATCTGACCAAAGGCAACAACAACTATAATATCAGCATTATACTCTTTGAGTTTTTCAACAGCCTCAGTCTCTCTAACTTTAACAGGCTGAAAAACTTCAATTTCATATTCCAAAGCTTTCTCCTTAACAGGAGGGAAAAGCATTTTTTTACCTCTGCCCTTAGGTTTATCAGGCTGTGTCACAACAAGACACACGTCATGTCCTTCTTTTACAAGCATATCAAGACATGGCACTGCAAAATCAGGAGTACCCATAAAAATTATTCTCATAAAAACACTACCTCCAAAAATTAAAGTCCTTCAATTTCTCCAATAGCTTTATCAATATAAAGAACTCCGTCAAGGTGGTCTGTCTCATGGCATAAAGCAACAGCCATAAGCTCTGTACCTTCAACAACTATTTTTTCTCCATTTCTATTAAGTGCCTCAACCTTTACATATTCAGGTCTATCAACCTCAGCACTTGCCCCCGGTATACTTAAACAACCTTCAGAACCAATCTGAGAACCCTTTGTTTCAACAACAACAGGATTTATAAGCTCAATAAGTCCTTCCCCAATATCAATAACAACTATTCTTTTTAATATACCAACCTGTGGAGCAGCAAGTCCAACACCATTAGCTTCATACATTGTCTCTGCCATATCATCAAGAAGTGTTAATACAGAAGGTGTTATCTCTTTAACTTCTTTTGATTTTTTTCTAAGTATTTCATCAGTACTTAATCTTATCTGTCTTATAGCCATAATATATTTCCTCCAAAATTTTTTAATAATTTAATAACTGTATTTCAGTATACAATAAAACATTGATTTAAACAACAATTTAAAACACTACTCTATTCATTGTAATATTTATATATATACCTGTTTTTCCATTTCTCTCTTTAAATTTATCTATACAATAGAGAACAAATTTTTTAAGTCTATACTCATCAGAATATTTAACAGTAATTGTAAATCTATATTCATTTTTAATTTTAGATATAAAAGCTGGAACAGGACCAAGTATTATAAAGTCATTATTTTTATTGAAATAACTCATAACATCTTTTATCCTTTGTGATGACTCTATAACCTCTCTTTCCTTTTCCCCACTAATCATAATATTGAAAAAACAACCAAAAGGAGGATAGTCTAAAATACGTCTAACTGCTATTTCTTCATCGTAAAAACCTTTATAATCCTGTTTCGCTGAAAGTCTTATAACATAGTTATCAGAATTATAAGTTTGTATATAAACTCTACCTTCCCTTTCACTTCTTCCGGCACGACCAGAAACCTGTGTCAAAAGCTGGAATGTATTTTCAGCCGCCTTATAACTCCCTGAATTAAGTGAAATATCAGCGGCAATTATACCTACAAGAGTTACGTTTGGAAAGTCATGTCCCTTTGCTATCATTTGAGTTCCTATTAATATATCAGCCTCACCCTTACCAAAAGAGCTTAATATTTTTTCATGGCTATTCTTTTTTGTAGTAGTATCCATATCCATTCTCAAAACTCTAGCATTGGGAAAATATTTTTTAACTTCATCTTCAACCTTTTGTGTGCCTGTACCAAAATATTTTATATATCTAGAACCACACTCTGGACAGACAGTAGGATTTTTAATAGTTTTACCACAATAGTGACACATTAGACTTTGTGATTTTGAATGATATGTGTAGGAAACATTACAATTATCACACATCATAACATGACCGCATTTTCTACATGACACAAATGTAGAAAAACCTCTGCGGTTTATAAAAAGCATTGTCTGTTCACCTTTTTCAAGGTTTAATTTTATTTCTTGGTAAAGGTCTCTACTAAAAATTGAACGGTTTCCCATTTCAAGTTCCAAACGCATATCTTTTATAAAAGTTTGTGGCAAATTACTGTCATTAGCTCTATGTTTAAGCTCTGCCATATCATATTCACCTGTCATACATTTATAATAAGTACATATATCAGGTGTAGCACTTCCAAGTACAAGAAGTGAGTCTGTTATCTCTGAAAGTTTCTTTGCTGTCTCCACAGTGTCATATTTAGGGCTTGTGTCTGATTTATAAGAACTTTCATGTTCCTCATCTATTATTATAACACCAATATTTGAAAAAGGTGTAAAAAGAGCTGACCTAGGACCTATCATAATACATATTTCTCCCTCTCTTGCCTTTTTCCACTGGTCAAATCTTTCTCCTTGGTTCATTCTACTATGGGTAAATGAAACTTTATCTCCAAATCTTGATATAAATCTTCCTACAATCTGTGGAGTTAGTGATATTTCAGGAACAAGAACTATTGCCTGTTTTCCCTCATTTATAATACTCTCTATAATAGACATATAAACTTCCGTTTTTCCACTTCCCGTTACACCAAAAAGCAAAACAGGCTTTTTATTATGAGATTTTCTCATATTTTCCAATATTTCAATAGCTTTTAACTGTTCATCTGTATAATTGGGAAAATAGGTTTTATTAAAATTTTCACTGTCAAAAACATCTCTTTTTTCAACTTCATAAAAAACAGTAACTATGCCTTTTTTCTTAAGAGATTTTATAGAATAATTACAGTCATCAAAATGATTTTTCAATTCAGACACTTTTATATAATCATAATCAATCAAGAAATTTACAATTTCTTTCTGTTTTTCACATCTTTTATTTTTGCAAAGCGATTTATATTTTTCATCAAAAGACTCATCTAAATTAAGCTTTACACATCTTATTTTTTTTTCAAAGCTCTTACCTGTAACACTCTGTCTAATGGCAATTATTTTTTTATTTTTAAGGCTATTTAATATATTAGATATATTTTTTCCGAAATAAGTTTCAATATCACTTTTATAAACTACATTATTATTTTCAAATATAAATTCAATAATTTCTTTTTCTCTTTCGGTGACATCAATATTTTCATCATAATCTAAAAGTACAACAAGCCACTTAGATTTTATACCTATACCGGAAGGCATTATAGTTTTTAAACAAGATGAAAGAGTTGTATAATATTTTTCTTTAAGCCAAAAAGCAAGCTTTAACATACTATCAGAAAATATAGGGAAATCATCACACTCTTTTATTATACTTTTAATTTTATCACTGGGCACATCTGTATTTTCACATATATCTATAACATAGCCTTCTATTTTTTTATTCCCATTTCCAAAAGGTACAATAACTCTCATACCTTTTTTAATTCTATTTTCAAGGGCTTTAGGTATTTTATAATCAAATATACGGTCAACATCACTATGATTTATATTAATTATAATATTAGCGAATTTTTCCAAACAAAATCACCCCCTTTTACAAAATAAAAAGGGTATCTGAAAAAATTTTCCGATACCCAAAATATTAATTATTCTTCTGTAAATTCTTCCTGTTCTGAAGTTTCAGCATCAGCAGCTTTTTCAGAATTCTGAATAATTTTGATTTTGTTTTCAAAAAGTTCATTTACAGCTATTGAAACTGGTTTATCAACAGTGTAATTCATTGTAAGAGGTTCAGCTTTATCAATAAGCTGTCTAGCTCTTTTAGCGGCAGCAATAACTATTGTATATCTACTGTTAATAGCGTCTACCTTGCTGGCATCTTTATTTAAAACTTCTAATAAATCTGAATATGATGGACGTAACATTTATATCTCTCCTTTAAAAACTTTATTTATATCACGGTTACGTGAAGTTTTCATACTCTCCGCTGAAACAATTGTCCTTACAGCTTTCTCAGCTTTTTCAACGGTATCATTTATTATAACATAATCGTACTCACTTACAAGCTCCATTTCTTCCATAGCTCTTGCAACACGTTTTTCTATAACGTCACTAGCCTCTGTTCCTCGTCCGTTAAGACGATTTCTAAGCTCTGTAACATTAGGTGCCATAAGGAAAACAAGAACACTTTCAGGCATAAGTTTTTTAACTTGGAAAGCACCCTGTACTTCTATTTCAAGTATAACATTTTTTCCCTCTTTAAGGCATTTTTCAACATAAGCCTTAGGAGTTCCATAATAGTTATCACAAAAACTTGCCCATTCAAGAAGTTCTCCTTTATCTCTCATATCTTCAAATTCTTCTTTTGTGTGGAAGAAATAGTGAACTCCATCAGTCTCATAATCCCTTGGCTGTCTTGTAGTTGCTGATATAGAAAGACAAAAATCTCCCTTTTCAATAAGTTTTGAAACAACAGTACCTTTCCCCGAACCGGAAGGCCCTGAAATTATAAGAAGTATGCCCTCTTTTTTCATAATTATATTACCCCTTTTATTCCGTATCTTTTAAAGAAAGTCTGCTTCCCACAGTTTCAGGCATTATTGTAGAAAGCACAACATGACCGCTATCCATAACAATAACAGCTCTTGTTTTTCTTCCGTAAGTAGCATCTATTACACGCCCTTCTTCTCTCGCCTCCTGTATAATTCTTTTTATAGGAGCAGAGTCTGGACTAACAACAGCTATAACCCTGTTTGCTGATACAAGGTTTCCGTATCCTATATTGATAAATCTTATGCTGTCCATAATATCACCTACTTTATTCAATATTTTGAATTTGTTCACGGATTTTTTCTATCTCACTTTTAAGTTCTATTGTAGCCTGTGTTATCTTAATATCGTTTGATTTTGAAGCTATTGTATTTGACTCTCTGTTCATCTCCTGAACAAGGAAATCAAGTTTTCTTCCCACAAGTCCGCCTTCTTCTAATATATTATTAAGCTGAACAATATGGCTTTCAAGTCTTGTAATCTCCTCGTCAATACAACCTCTGTCAGCAAAAACAGCAACTTCTGTGGCAATTCTCTGTTCATCAATGTCAACCATTCCCATAAGCTCAGAAAGTCTAGCTGTCAATTTATCTTTATATTCGAGAACAACAAGAGGAGCTCTCTCTTTTACAGACTCCATAAGAGCTTTTATATTTTCAGCTTTTTTAAGTATATCAACTTTTAAAGCCTCGCCCTCAACAGTTCTCATATCAATGAATTTTGTCAAAGCTTCCTCCAATGCAGGATATAAAGAGTCCCAAATAACATCCTCCTCACTCTGAACTTTTTCAACTGTTATAACATCAGGAAATCTTGCAACTAATGAGAGAGTATCTTTACTTTCAATATCAAACTTATCTTTTAAAATATTAAGTTTTTCAACATAAGCTTCTGCAAGAGCCTCATTTAATTTTACACAGACATCATCTGTTGAAAGAGTTTCAAAACCAATATAAACATCAGTTTTTCCTCTTGAAATACTTTTAGCAACAGTCTTTCTTATTTTGTCCTCAAGAAATATCATTGAACGTGGAAGTTTTATTGAAATGTCATTATACCTATGGTTAACGGATTTTATTTCAACGGTAAACTTTCTGTCTTCCGCTGTATTTTCACCTCTTCCGTAACCTGTCATACTTTTTATCATAACTGTTTCATTCCTTTTTTTATCTGAATTCTAATATGCATTATATTTTATTATATATTAGACACCTTCTATTTATCAAGAAGAAAAGACACACTTTTAAATTTTTTTATAAAATGATATACTACTCTTAAAAAGTACAAAGGGAGGTAACAATCCATGGCACTTGACGGAATAGCCGTTTCAAATATAGTATCAGAACTTAACAAAAAACTTTTAGGCGGAAGAATAGACAAAGTATATCAACCCCTTCATGATGAGATAATATTTTCAGTTAGAAGTCTTGGAAAAAACTTAAAAGTTTTAGCCACAGCAAATTCAAGTCACCCAAGAATACACATAACAGAAATACAAAAAGATAATCCACCACAAGCTCCTATGTTTTGTATGGTTTTAAGAAAACATATAGCTGGAGGAAAAATAGTATCAATAGAACAGCCAGATTTTGAGAGAATTATAAATATAAAAATCGAAGGCATAAACGAGATGGGAGACATTGGTATAAAAACTCTCATAATAGAAATTATGGGAAAACACAGTAATATAATATTAATAGATGAAAACGGAACTATATTAGACTCTATAAAAAGAGTATCCCACGATAAAAGCTCTGTAAGAGAGGTACTTCCAGGAAAACAATATATGCTCCCACCTTCTCAAGACAAAAAAAATCCTTTAAACACAAATATAGATGAATTTACATCTCTATTAAAAATGACAGAAGGACAAAAATTACAGGGATTTATATATAAAAACTACACAGGAATAAGCCCTGTTATGGCAAGTGAAATATGTTTCAGAGGAGGTTTTGACCCTTCATCTTATTGTGGTGAAATTGCCGAAAACTCTATTGAGAGACTTTACAAAGCTTTTTGTGATGTTTTTGATGATATAAAATCAGAAAATTATTCACCTGAAATAATATACACAGAGGATACAGATAAAATAACAGAGTTTTCATCTTTACCAATGACGCAATTTGAAAAAGGCTTTAAAAAGCAAAGTTTTGAGTCAATATCAGCTTTACTTGAGGAATTTTATGCTGAGAGAGACAATATGTATCATATACAGCAAAAAGCCCATGATATGAGAAGAATAATTCTGACAAACATTGAGCGTTGTGTTAAAAAATCTGAAATACAGCAAAAAACATTAAAAAGTATAGAAAATCGAGAGGATTGGCGAGTAAAAGGAGAACTTCTGACAGCAAATATATATGCTGTTGAAAAGGGAATGACAGTATTTAAGACAATAAATTTCTATGATGAAAATATGCCAGAAATAGAAATAGCAATTGACCCTGTAAAAACTCCTGCTGAAAATGCTCAAAAATATTTTGCAAAATACAATAAAGCAAAAAGAACTCTTGCAGCCTTAGACATACAGAAAAAACAGAATGATGAGGAACTTATATATCTTGAAAGTATATTAAACTCCCTTGAGTCATCAAACAGCGATTCCGACCTTTTAGAGATAAGAGAAGAACTTGTTGATGCAGGATATATGAAAAGAAAATCATTTAAAAAAGGTAAAGGACAAAAAATTAAAAAATCAAAACCTATGCATTATATATCATCAGAGGGATTTGATATATTTGTTGGAAAGAGCAATATTCAAAATGATGACCTTACACTCCATTTTGCAGGTCCGGGGGATTTATGGCTTCACACAAAAAATATACCCGGCTCCCATGTAATAATAAAGACAGAAGGAAAATGTAATGATATAAATGACCTTCCAGACAATACACTCATTGAAGCGGCAAATCTTGCTGTTTTAAACAGTAAAGCCAAAGACGGTACTTTAGTTCCTGTTGACTATACATTCAGAAGAAATATTAAAAAACCTAACGGTTCAAAACCAGGTATGGTTATATATGAACAAAATTGGTCTGTATATATAAATCCTGACGAGACAAAAGCCAAAAAACTTCAAATAGGCGAATAAATAAAAGGTGCAGAATATTTCTGCACCTTTTATTATTAAAAAATTATTATGCTGTTTTATCATTTATCATTCCAAGTCTAAAATATTCTGTAAGTATTGATATAAATTGACTGTTAGTAGGCTTTTTGACACTATACATTCCTATTGTGCGACAGTAGACATCACTGTAACCATTCCTCCAAATACATTCAATAGCGTGTCTTATTGCCCTTTCAACCTTACTTCCACTTGTATTATATTTCTTAGCAATATCCGGATATATTCCTTTTGTTATACCTATCAAAAGCTCTCTATTATCTACAGCCATTTCTATTGCTGTTCTTATATAATGAAATCCCATTATACTTGGAGATATGCCAAAACTGTTCAAAACTTCTGTTATTCTCATTTCAAGAGTTTTTTCTCCTGTATACTCTTTGAAATACATTCTATCGGAAACAACTTCCTCTCTTTGACAAATCTGTCTTATTCTTTTTATAAGTAAACCACTCTCAAAAGGTTTACTTAAAAAATATGATGCTCCAGTTTCAACAGCTCTTTTTACAACAATATCACAATTCATTGCTGAAACAACAATACATTCTGGTTTTTTGCCATCAAACTTTTCAAGTTCTTCAAGAAACCATAAACCGTCTTTTTTAGGTAATACAACATCCAGTATTACAATATCAACTTCATTATTAAGTACAAATTTAAAAGCTTCCTCCCCATCAGAAACTTCTCCTAAAACCTTAATATCATTTTCTTTTTCCAGACAGTTAATTATGGTTTTTCTAAAAACCTCATTGTTATCGGCAATAAGCACCTTAATCAACCTATCAGAAATCATTTTATAAGCCCCCCTAAATAAAAAGTACACTATATTAATAAAATATTTCACATAACTTATCCTTTTAAAACGCCCCCTTAATACACCACTCTCCTCTTATTTTTTTGGCGAAATATTTTACAAAAGATATTATAAGCATGAGAAATACAAAATTCCATATATACGGCACATATAACATCTATATCGACACAGACACCATTTTTATTGAAAGTATATTGTAGAAAATAATACTTATAAATGATAAAATAGTTTTATCATCTAATTATAGAATAAAATACATAATTTTTTAATATTTAATACTTTGATATAATTTATTATAAAAATTTTTAGTATTTAACTAATAATAATGCGTATATACATATAATTAAAATCACAGGTATAGACTAAATATGATAACTTTGATATTATATTTATTACAGTCTAAGTTTAAAAAATAATATTACGGAGTTGAATTTATGGTAAATATAAACAGTTTTCTTTTTATATTATTTGCACTAATAGCAATTATAATTGCAACAACAGTACACGAATTTACAAGGGCTTTAACATCAACAATTTTAGGCGACACTCTGCCAAAACAAAAAGGACGTTTAACATTAAATCCAATTAAACATTTTGAACCAATAGGATTTATACTTATGCTGGCAACTGGTGGTTTCGGTTGGGGAAAACCTGTTGACACAACATCTTTATACTATAAAAATAGAAAGAGAGATACTCTTTTAACAGCAATTATGCCTGATATAGCAAATATAATTGTAGCCTATATAAGTCTTATATTGGCAAATTTATTTATAAAAACAGGAAATGTAGTTGTGTTTTCACTTTTCTCAAAAATTGCTGTATATAATATAAGTCTTGCTGTATATAATATTGTGCCTGTTTCACCTATGGACGGACTTAAGGTTTTAGCTCACATAATACCTTCAAACAAATATTTCCAATATATACAGTATGAAAAAGTTATACAGGCTGTATTCTTACTTTTCTTATTTATAGGAACAACAGACTTTATATTTACACCTGTAATAAACGGTTTAATGAGTATTTTAAGCCTTCTTGCCGGTTTATGATAAAGGAGAGTAAATTCTGTGGAAAAAATAACAGTTCATCTTGATGCTTTTGAAGGTCCTTTGGACCTTCTTTATCATCTTATAGAAAAAAATGAAATAGATATATATGATATACCAATATCTTCTCTTGCAGACCAATACATAGAATACATAGAAAAGGCTCAAAACAAAAACATGGAAAGTATGAGCGAATTTTTAATAATGGCTTCCACCCTTCTTGAAATAAAATCAAAAATGCTTATTCCTTCACAAAAAAACGATAAAACAGAGGAAGAAGGAGAAGACCCAAGAGAAGAACTTGTTAAAAAACTTATTGAATATAAAAAATTCAAAAATATAACTGAAGATTTCAAAAAATATGAGGAGGAAGCCTCCCAAGTTCTTTATAAAAAAAATGAAGAATTTGAAAAACTTTTTGATGACATTGAAAAAAATGATGATTTAGACAGTTTTTTTAATGGTGTCACATTAAAAGATATATTTAATACCTTTCAGGAAGTTATGCAGAGAAAAGAGACAAAGGTGGATAAAGTGAGAAGTTCTTTCAAATCTGTTGAGAGAGACCTTTACACAATAGATGAAAAAATAAACTATATTCGTGATATGCTTTTTATAACTCCAAAAATTATCTTTAAATCAATATTTAGGAGTGGTGCAAAAAAAATGGAGATAGTTGTAACATTTCTCGCCCTCTTAGAACTTATAAAAATGAAAGACGTTATTATTACACAGGAAAAAGCCTTTGGAGATATAACAATAACAAAAAATAACGGAGGTGATTTATATTGAAACTTAGCGAACTTGAGGCGGTAATAGAAGCATTACTTTTTATATCTGGTGAAGCTGTACCTATATCAGTTCTTGCTCAAACAATAGATATGGACAAAGCCACAACAAAAGCCATTGTACGTTCTCTGTCTGATAAATACTCAACAGAAAAAAGAGGAATACAGATTGTAGAATATGAAAATTCATATCAAATGTGTACTTCACCAAACTGTTTTGAATATATAAGAAATATGTATAAATCCCCTCAGAGACAGGGTTTAACTCAGGCTTTACTTGAAACATTGGCAATAATAGCCTACAAACAGCCTATAACAAAAACTCAAATAGAAGAAATACGAGGTGTAAACTCTGACCATGCAGTAAACAAACTTGTTGAAAAAAAACTTGTATGTGAAAAAGGAAGACTTGACACACCGGGAAAACCTATTCTTTTTGGAACAACAAAGGAATTTTTAAGATATTTCGGTTTTACATCAGTAAAGGAACTTCCTCCCCTTGATGAAAAAATATCTTTGGAAAATACAGAAAAAAATTAAAAAATACATATTAACTTAATTATTACAAAAAATACTCCTATCAAAATTTAGATAGGAGTTTTTTTATGAAAAAAACAGTATCAATAATATTATCATTTATATTAATGTTTTCATTTTCATTAAATATAAAAGCTAAAGAACAAGCAGAAGTAAAGGCTCTAGGTGCTGTTTTAATGGATATGGATACAGGTAGAATACTTTGGGGAAAGAATGAAAATGAACCTTTAGCAATGGCAAGCACAACAAAAATAATGACAGCAATAATTGCCATAGAAAGTGGAAAACTAGATGAAACAATAACTGTAAGCAAACGTGCCCAGTCTGCACCGGAAGTAAAAATGGGTATAAAAGAAGGAGAACAATACACATTAAAAGACTTATTATATGCTATGATGCTTTCATCTTACAATGATACAGCAGTTGCCATTTCTGAACATTTAGGTGGAACTGTTGAAAATTTCTGTGAAACTATGACAGAGAAAGCAAAAGATTTAGGTTGCACTGACACAGTTTTTAAAACACCCAACGGTCTTGACCTTGAAAATCACCATTCAACAGCAAAAGACATGGCTATAATAACAGCTTACGCTCTAAAAAATGATATATTTAGAGAAGTTATAAAAACACTTGCCTACACTGTAAAAGGAACAAGGACTTTTGATGTGACAAATAAAGACCGTCTTTTGACAGAATATGAAGGAGCAATAGGTGTTAAAACAGGATTTACAGGAAAAGCTGGTCACTGTTTTGTAGGTGCTGCTAAAAGAAATGGAATGACACTTATTTCTGTTGTTTTGGGAAGTGGCTGGGGAACAACTGGAAAAGAACAAAAGTGGATTGACACTAAAAATATTTTAAATTATGGTTTTGAAAATTTTTCAAATGTTGATATAGTTAAATCTGGAGATTTTACAGGAAATGTTCCTGTAACAATGTCAAAAAGTGAATTTATATCAACAGAAATGTGTGAAAATCTTTCATTGCCTTTAAATGACAGTGAAAAAGAAAACATAATGATTAATATACTTCTTCCTGATAGTATTGAAGCACCTATTAAAAAAGACACAATTATAGGAAAAGCAGAAATAATAATAAATGGCAAAAAAGAAAAAGAAATAAATATAAAGACATCTGAAAATGCCCAGAGAAACGACATTTATAATTCATCAAAAAAAATATTTGATATTTGGCAAAGAAGCGGAGACACACTTTTTGAAAACATACTGAAAAAATTTGAAATTATTTAATAAATTTACTGTATAAGCCTTTTTTATAGGGGAAACTTATATATGAAACCAAAATTAAAAGTTATGGGGTGAATATAAATGTTTTTAAAGAAAAAGAAAAGATTTTTAAGAAAAGGCTTTGCAGTTTTATCACTTCTCACCCTTCTTTCATTCATATTTATGTATTTTGCAATACCATCAAACATAAGCATTGTTGAAGGACAGGAAGAAAAGTTATTCGTTGGAATACCAGCAAAAGTATCTGTTGATGATGAAAGTGTAGAAGTTTTAAGTATTTCAAACAAACCTTTGACGGAAAATATAAAAACCGACATAGGAAGTGTGTCAATAAACTCTATACAGACAGGTACAGGAAAAATAGACATATCTCTTTTGGGAATAATACCTGTAAAAAGTGTAAATGTTGATGTTGTACCAGAAACAAAACTTGTACCTGTTGGAAAGGCAGTAGGTGTTTCTGTTGATACAGACGGCATACTTGTTTTAGGAACAGGATTTGTAAATAACAATACAAATGAAGTATGTGAACCCGCAAAAGGAATATTAAAAACAGGAGACCTTATAACCCATGTAAATGGTCAAAAAATAACAGAAAAAGAAGAACTTATAGATATTGTAGAAAATACAACAGGAGCTTTAAAGCTTAACATAGTTAGAAATGGAGAAGAAAAAACAGAAACTATAACTCCCGCAAAATCTATTGATGACGGAAAACAAAAAATAGGTGCATGGGTAAGAGACTGTACTCAAGGTATAGGAACTTTGACATACTATAACCCACAAACCGGCGGATTTGGTGCATTAGGTCATGGAGTTTATGACATAGATACCAAAAGCCTTTTATCAATAAAAAACGGTAAAATAACAGAAACATCAATTTCAGGAGTAAACAAAAGTGAAAAAGGAAAACCTGGAGAACTTATAGGTGAAACTAACAACAAAAATTTAATAGGTGAAATATATCAAAATACAGAGTGTGGACTTTACGGTAAAATATTTGAAGGAAAAGAAGATTTTACAGGAACAGAAGCTATTCCCATAGCTTTTAAAGATGATATAAAAGAAGGAAAAGCCTATATATTATCAAATATATCAGGAAATGAAGTTAAGAAATATGAGATAAACATTGAAGATATAGACAGAAATAGTTCAAATCCTTCAAAGGGTATGGTTATAAGAATTACTAATGAAAATCTTTTAAAAGAAACTGGAGGTATAGTTCAAGGTATGAGCGGAAGCCCTATTATACAGGATAATCACATTATAGGTGCTGTCACCCATGTATTTGTAAACGACCCTTCAAAGGGCTATGGTATATTTATAGAGAATATGTTATAAAAAAAGCGTGAAGAAATCTTCACGCCTTTTTAATATATCTATTTTATCTACACCATATTGAAAGCAATCTCATCATCATTTCACTGATATTTATTTTATCAACAGAGTTTTCCGCTACTATATCACATCTTCCCTGTTCTTTTCCATCTGCAATATATACAATCTCACCTATTTTATCTCCTTCATTTATAGGAGCTGTAATATTTGGAATAGTCTCTGTTTTTGTCTCTATTTTGGCATCTTCACCTTTTTTAATAAGTATACTTACATCTTCAGCAGTCTTTCCTCTTACAGTTTTTTCACTTCCCTTATAAATAGGAACTTCCGCCACAATATCACCTTTTTTTCCTGCCTGTTCTATGCCATAATTTGCAAAACCATAATCAAGAAGTTTAACCGCTTCATTAAATCTCGTTGTAGGGTCTGGAGCTGCCATTATTACAGCTATAAGTTTTATGTTTTCATTTTCAGCAGTGGCAGAAAGGCAGTACAAAGCCTTTCCCGTACTTCCTGTTTTAAGTCCTGTGGCTTTGCTGTACTGTTTTATGAGTTTATTTGTATTTGTAAGCCCAAACTCATTTTCACCTTTTCTTGTTTTATGTACTATTGTGTCCTGCCATGTTGTGGAATACTCTTTTATTTCAGGATGATTTTTAATAAGCTCTCTCGACATAACAGCTATATCATAGGCTGATGTAACATGACCGTCGACGTCAAGACCACAGGCATTTACAAAATTTGTGTCATTCATTCCTAATTCCTTAGCCCTATCATTCATCATCTGAACAAAGCCTTCCTCACTACCTCCCAAAAACTCAGCCATAGCAACAGAAGCATCATTGGCAGAGGCTATTGATATACATTTTATCATATCTTTTACAGTTTGAGTTTCCCCTTCTTCCAAAAAAACTTGACTTCCTCCCATACTGGCTGCATGACTACTCACTGTAACCATGTCATCATATTTAATTTTCCCTTGTTCCAAAGCCTCAAATATCAAAAGTAAAGTCATAACCTTTGTAACACTGGCAGGAGGCAATTTTTCATGGCTGTTACCTTCAACAAGAACATTTCCTGTGCTTTCTTCCATAAGAACATAGCTTTTTGAAGTAAGTCCCAAATTTGCATTATCTTCAGCAAAAACACAGGAGATATTTGATAACATCAAAATAATAGCAATAAAAAAGGCAGTTGTTTTTTTTAAAATATCCTTCAAATCAAAGTCCCCTCATATATATTATTGTTATAATATATTTTTAAGGATATTAAAATATAACACCGCCATATATTTTTTATCTATATCAATGGAATTTTCAGAAACATTACAATCATATAAGAGTATATTTACACCCTCATTATAAGCCTTATAAAGAGCATCATAAAACTTTTTGTCTCTCTCCTTATGAGGTGTAAAAGATTTAACGCCTTTCATCTGCACAACAAAGGCAATAGAAGTTTCATAACCTTCTTTTTTAGCCTCCATAAGCTCTAAAATATGCTTTGTGCCCCTCTCCGTTGGTGCATCTGGAAATTTCGCCAATCCATTTTCTTCAAGGGTAACTCCCTTAACTTCAACAAATCCTTTTTTGCCATTTTTTTCGTAATATATATCAAATCTTGAATTTTTATATTTTACTTCTCTCTTGACAAAATCAACTTCTCCTATTTCTTCAATTTTTCCAGAAGAAATAGCGTCAGCAAAAATCTCATTGGGAGCTTGAGAGTCCATATTGACAATATTATCGCCTTTATATACAGCTATAAGTGAATAGGCTGTTTTTCTGTTGGGATTATTGCTCTTTTCTAGTATAACAGTAGCTCCCTCCAAAAGAAGCTCTTTACATCTTCCTGTATTTTTAACATGAACAGTTTCATCTTTGCCATTTAATATAACATTCGCTATAAATCTATTAGGGCGGCTTTTAAATACCGCCTTAACAGTTTCATTATATACCATAAAATCATTCCTTTAAAATCTACATACAAAGTCAATCTCTCCCAATGCAAGAGTAATACCTTTATATATAGTTTTATTTTTTATAATGACAGCATTTTCATCAAAACATTTTATACTTCTCTCACATACGTTTGAAACCCCTGTTGTTTTAAGTACAAAATCCGATTTTGAAAATTCTCCCTCTACTTTTTCAAGTTCTTTTGATGTAAATGTTATAAAATCAATATTTTCATTATTACAAAAATCAATTATACCCTTTTCGTTCTTTTTTAAATCTATTGATGTTACAGCTTTTATTGATTTAACATCAATATTTTTCAAAAAATCATAGACAGCATTATTTATGTTACAAAAAGGTGTATTTTTTTTACAACCTATACCTAAAATATATTTTTTAGGCACAAGACAAACATCTCTTTTGTCTATATCCTTTTTTAAAGCTGTTATAAAAACATTACTTTCACATTTTTTATTTTCAATAATATATTTAGGAATATTCCCTTTTATATCAACATCAGAAAAAAGCCCAACATTTTTTCCATTTACAATGTCACCACTTACATATTTTATATTCTCTATATTTTTTATATAAAGATTATTTTTTTTAGCAAACACATCAAAGGCTATTTTTTCATTTACATCAGTTGATGTTGTTATAACAGGAGTTCCACCAAGTATTTCAGCAATTTTTATAGCTATTTCGTTAGCTCCCCCTATATGACCGGAAAGAAGGCTTATAGCAAATTTTCCTTTATCATCGCAAACAATAACTGCGGGGTCTGTCTTTTTACTTTTCAAAAACTCAGCAATTTTTCTAACAACAATTCCCGTTGCCATAATAAAAATTAAAGAGTCATAATTATCAAAATAGAATTTAATATTTTTAAGACTTTCTTTATCAAAAACATCACATTCTATTTTTTCAGAAATTTTAAGAGCTGTTTTTTTGCCATTATCAGTAATATAAAAAACTGCTGTATTCATATTATCCCCTAAATTCTGTTTTAAAATTCTTGTCATAGAGTTTTGAAAGCTCGTAATCATTTCCAAGACAATTTCCAACTATAACAAGGGCTGTTTTTTTAATGCCGGCTTTCTCTGTTTTTTCTGCTATATCAGCAAGTGTTCCTCTTACAATTTTTTCATCTTCCCATGTAGCTTTATATACAACTGCTGCTGGTGTATCCTTTGAATAGCCTTCCATAAGTTTTTTTGAAAGTTCGCTAATCATTCCAACACTTAAAAATATAATCATAGTAGCATTATGTTTAGATAAACTTTCAATACTCTCTTTTTCTGGTACAGCTGTTCTTCCTTCCATTCTTGTCAATATTACTGTCTGTGATACACTAGGCAATGTGTATTCTGCTTGTAAAGCTGAGGCAGCACCACAAAAAGAACTTACTCCTGGTATGTTTTCAAAAGGTATATTATTTTCTTTTAAAATATCCATCTGCTCACGAACAGCTCCATATATTGAAGGGTCACCTGTGTGAAGTCTCACAATGTCTTTTCCCTCACTATGACCTTTTTTTATAACATCAATAACTTCTTCAAGGTTCATATATGCACTGTTATGTATCTCACAGTCTTTTTTTGCATATTTTAATATTTCAGGATTAACAAGAGAACCTGCATATATTATAATATCAGCACTTTCAACTCTTTTAAGTCCCTTAACAGTTATAAGCTCTGTATCTCCTGGTCCTGCACCTACTATATAAACCATTATTTTCCACCTCTTTTTGCTATAAGTGTTGTAAAATATCCAAGGTCGCCTTCTATATCATCATTGTTCATAAAAACTCTTTCATTTTCAAGACCACAGTTCATAACACCTTTTACATTATCAAAACCTTCTTCTTTAAGTATCTCTTTAACTGTATCAATATTTTTAGCTGATTTCATAATTACAACTGTATCAAAATTTTTAGCAGCTTTAGAAAGCTTTTCTATTCCCAATGCTGAAGGAACTATTCCAAAACTTTCTCCATCTTCTCCCAAACTTTCTCCAACCTTTGAGGCAACGGCACAGAATGAAGGAACTCCCGGAATAAGCTCACAATCATAACCTTTTTCAACTAATATTTTATATACATACATACAAGTGCTATAAACAGAAATATCGCCAAGAGTTATAAAAACAACATTTTTTCCCATATCAATATGTTTTGATATAGTGTAAGCTGCTTCCTCACGACTTTTCTGTCTTTTTTCACTATCTTTTACCATTGAAAATGAAACTTCACAGATTTCAGTATCTTTGTTTATATATTCCTTCGCTATTTTAAAAACTGTGCTGTCACGACCTTCAGCCTTTGGAATTACAACACAATCACATTTTTTAAGTACATTAATTGCTTTAAGTGTTATAAGTTCAGGGTCTCCCGGACCTACTCCCACACCATAAAATTTACCTTTCACTTATGTCTCCCTTCTCACCGCTTATAATATATACGGTATTCTGTCCTATCATCATATTTTTGCTTCCAGCTTTTTTATTTCTTGAAACTGAAACAGAAACACACTCAATGTTGTTATATCCTATATTTTCAAGACCTTTCAAAGCCTCATAAATACTCTCAACAGCTATGCAATTTATAACAACTTTTACATTTTGGCATTTATCGTAAATAACATTCAAAATATCATTCATATTTCCACCTGTGCCACCTATAAAAACTCTTGAAGGCACTACATCAATATTTTTTATACTTTCAAGAGCATCTCCCTCTATAACTTCACAGTTATAAACACCAAATCTTTTTATATTTGATTTTGTAAGTTCAACAGCCTCACTATTTTTTTCAAAGCCATAAACTTTTCCAAACTTCGCCATTAAACCACACTCAACAGTTACAGAGCCTGTTCCAGAACCTATATCAAAAACAATACTATCTTCCAAAAGTTTTAATTTTGACAACGATACAGAGCGAACTTCCTCTTTTGTCATAGGAACATTCCCTCTTTTAAACATTTCATCAGGTATTCCGCCGGATATGAATTTATAAGGCTTTTCATTATTATTTAATATAATCATAACTGAAAGGTCTGAAAATTCATTATAAATCAAATCCTCTGCAAAGCCTGCTGTTATTCTCTCATTATCATAAGAAAGATTTTCACCAACATATATGTACACATCATCAAAACCATTGTCATAAATTTCTTTTATAACTTCTTTTGTGTTTTTAGCAGTCAAAAGAGCCAATTTTTTATGGTTTGATATAAGAGAAGAAATATTTTCATTTCTTCCATGAACACTTCCAATATACATATCTTGCCATGGTATACCACATTTTCCTGCCATATACTGTACAGATGATATACCACTTATATTTTCAAAAACTGCATTTTTAACATTTTTAATTATATAAGAACCTATACCATACATAAAAGGGTCTCCACTGGCAAGAACTGCAATTTTTTTTGTATCTTTATTTTCATTTATGTATTTTACAATATCAGAAAGATTATTTTTAATTTCAATTTTTTCTTTATTTTTAAAGTTTTCAATATGACGTTTTCCGCCTATCAAAACATCACAATCTTCAATGACTTTTACAGCTTTAAAAGTCAAAAGACTTTCGTCACCTGTGCCCATTCCTATTATATAAACTTTATTCATATTCTACCTCAGTTCATTTATAATATAAGACCAGTTTTTACTTTTTCCAAGTATCTCATTTTCATTATTAAACATAATACAGCCTACATTCATTTTATTAAAAATTCTGTCACAACACTTCTTTTTGGCTATTTCACAGGCTTTCTGCCATATATGAGACAAATTACTATCTTTAAGTATTTTTTCTGCCATATCTGTGGTATTACAGTTATATATTTTTTCTATGACTTCATAATCTCCACCCTCTAAAGCTACAAGAGTACATAATGTTTCCATTCTGCCGTCAGCAACTTTACTATGGGTATGAAATATACCTGCTGCAACTTTAATAAGTTTTCCTGTATGTCCTACAATGAGAACATTATCAAAAGCCATATTTAAAGCAGTATCAAGCATATAACCAACAAAATTACTTATAGATACGATACAATCCTTATTTATTCCTAAATATTTTGTAGCAAAAACTTCACCATAATTTCCAAATACAAAACAAACACTTTTTTTGCCACTGGCTTTTTTGACAGAAAGTTCATAGGAACAGGACTCTTTCCAAGCCTCCTCAGACATAGGAGTAACTATGCCAGTTGTTCCTATTATAGATATACCTCCCTGAATGCCTAAACGTGGATTAAATGTTTTTTTAGCTATATCAACACCTTCAGGGGCATATATAGTTATTTTATAATTTTTATCTGATACACTAGACACAGCTTTTTTAATCATTTTTATAGGTTCAGGATTTATTGCATATTCTCCCACATTACATTTAAGACCTTTTTTTGTTACAATACCTATTCCCTCTCCGCCTGTCACAAAGGTTTCACCCTCTGTCAATTGGGCTTTTGCATATATTTTTATACCACTTGTAACATCGTAATCATCGCCGCCATCTTTAACAACACCACAGACAGCATAATTATTATTTTTTTCACTGTATATTATATCTATTTCAACATCAATTCCATAAGGAGTATTTATTACAACACTTTCACTTTTTTTGCCTTCAAAAAGCATTACAGCTGCCATAGCTGCCGCTGCACTGCAAGTACCTGTTGTATAGCCTAATCTGTATTTTTTGCCGGCTATCTCTGTATACAAAGATTTTAACAAATCAGTCCCTCCTGTTTTCTGAAACAATATAAAGAAGGGCATTTATTATAGCTGCCGCCACATTACTTCCGCCTTTTCTTCCTCTGGCAATTATACAAGGTATCTCGCTGTTTACAAAAAGCTCCTTGCTCTCTACAACATTTACAAATCCCACAGGAACTCCAACAACAAGGTCTGGAACTTCCATTTTTCCCTCTTTTATAAGGTCATAAAGACTTATTAAAGCTGTTGGAGCATTTCCAACAACATATATTTTTATATTTTTGTCTTTAGAAGCCTTCTCAACAGCCACAGCAGAACGAGTTATTCCTCTTTTTTTAGCTTCTTCCTTTACATCTTCATCAGCTATAAAACACTTAACACTTCCTCCAAGAGATGATAAAACTCTTTTATTTATGCCAGAAAGAGCCATTGTTGTGTCTGTAACTATTGTACAACCGGATTGTAATGCTTTGAGACCTTTTCCCACAGCATTTTCACTTATATAAAGATTTTCGGCATAATCAAAGTCTGCTGTTGTATGTATAACTCTTTTTACTATATTTTCACAGAAAGGCGGAAATTTTTTATCTCCAAGCTCCTCTGATATTATCTGAAAACTTCTATTTTCAATATCTGAAGGTGATATCATTTCTATTTTTTCAAGCATTCTTTACCTCCTTAATAGCTTTCTCTATAAATTTTATAACAAAATCCATATTAGAATAAAAATGTATATGTGGATAAGAAGCTATAACATTTTTATAATTATAGCCACTTCTCCAAACAGTTTTCCTATTTCCTCGTGTTTTTGAAACCTCAAAAAGTGTTCTATTTCTTATATTTTCAATAGAATAGTGGAACTCATGACCTTTAATTTCCATTTCTGTTTCTCTATCTTTAAGCTCAACATATCCAAAATGACGGAGCTTATCTCCCATTTTACAGCTACCCTTTAAAACTCCTGTCATACTGTATTCATTTCCGTCAAAAGTTTTTATTTTCTCACTCATATATATAAGACCGCCACACTCTGCATATATATATCCGCCTTTTTCGGCAAACTGTTTTATTGAATTTCTCATTGAAATATTGTTCGTAAGCTCCACAGGGAAAAGTTCGGGATACCCTCCACCTATATAAAGAGCATCAATATTTTTAGGTATTCTGTAATCTTTTAAAGGTGAGAAAAATTCTGTCTCAATTCCAAGATAATTAAGAAAATCTATATTATCACGATAATAGAAATTGAAAGCCATATCATAGGCAATTCCTACTCTAAGCCCCTTAAATTTATCTTTCAAATCCTTTGAAAGTATATTTTTAAATTTTAAATCAGATGCATTTTCTGCAATTTCAAGTATTCTATCAATATCAATAGTTCTTTCAGCTTCATCAGCTAAAATATCCATTTTCTTTTCAAGTCTTGATACTTCTCTAGCTGTAATAAGACCTAAATGTCTACTTCCTATTTTAATTTTTTCATTTTCCTGTAAATATCCTAAAACTTCTGTGTCTGTGTGTTCCTCTATTATGCTTTTTAAAAATACATACTGTGTTTCAGATTTAACATTATTGAGTATAACACCACAAACATTTACAGTTTTATCAAATTCAATAAACCCTTTAACCATAGCCGCAGCACTTACAGCCATTCCCTTTGCATTTACAACCATTATAACGGGAGCATCTATAATCTTTGACATTTCGGCTGTACTGGAATTAGATGTTTTTCCTATTCCGTCATACATTCCCATAACACCTTCACATACAGCTATATCGGCTTCCTCGCTATTTTTTTGAAAAATATATCTAAATGTATCATCATCAAAAAGAAATGAGTCTATATTCCTTCCGTCACACTCTGCTATAAAACTATGAAACATTGTATCTATATAATCAGGTCCCATTTTAAAGGGTTGTACCTGCATACCTCTTTTTTTAAGTGCTGAAATAAGTGCTGATGTAATTGTGGTTTTTCCGCAACCACTGTTTGTACCAGCTATAACAAATCTTGGTACTTTCATAATTCCTCCTAAAACTCTACACCCTTACAGGCTTTTATGCCCTTTTCATATCCATGTTTTATATTAACCATTTCAGTTACTGTATCAGCTATATCAATTATAGATTTTGGACAGCCTCTACCTGTAAGTATTATATCTTTATTTAAACTATATTTTTTAACTGTATCAGAAAGCATTTTTTCTGTGAGTATATCATCTATATTAATATTTTTCTGTGAAAAAACATTTATAATCTCATCAAGTATTACCATATCATAATCATCGGAAAGTTTTAAAAGAGACATATCCCAAGCCTTTTTCAAAGCCTCTCTCTGTTCTTTTTCGCTTTTAAGCCAAGAAAAGCCTATACCTAAAGGGTATATCTCACAACCTAATTTTTCAAGAAATATTCTCTCTCCGCAATCATAATCCAAAGATTTAAAAAACTGGAGTATACATACTTTTCTACCCCAGCCAAGTCCTCTCATAGCCATTCCTAAAGCTGATGTTGTCTTTCCCTTTCCATCACCTGTAAGAACTATAATTCTTCCTTCTCTATCCAAAGGCTTTCACTCCTCAATGCATTTATAATTTTTATATTACTTTCCCTGTCTTTAACTGCAATACGTATAAAATTATCAAAAAGACCTGTAAAACCTTCAGGTATTCTTATTAATATATTATGTTTCAAAAGTTCATCTCTAATATATTTTGAATTTTTATTTGTTTTAATCAAAAAGAAATTTGAGTCTGATTTATATATGTGTATATTATTTTCATTTGAAAGAGAATTATAAATAAATTCTCTCTCATCAATAATCCATTTTTTAGATTTTTCAATATAATCAATATCATTAAAAATAACATCTGAGGCGATAACAGCAAATGTATTTATATCCCAAGGCTTTGAGAAATACTCCATTTTTTCATTTAATTTATAATTACTACTTATTCCATATCCAAGCCTTATTCCCGGAAGACCGAAAAATTTTGTCACAGCTCTTATAATCAAAACATTATTATATTTTTTTATATTTGAAATAAAAGAGAATTTTGCTTCATCACAGGTAAACTCCATAAAGGCTTCATCTATAATTATAAAATTTCCTTTTTTTTCTGAAATTTCAACTATACTTTCAATATCAGTATTTTTAATTCCAACTCCTGTTGGATTGTTGGGATTACATATTATTATAATTGAATTATCCTCTATTTTA
Organism: Tyzzerella sp. An114; assembly: GCF_002161055.1. Taxonomy (GTDB): domain Bacteria; phylum Bacillota; class Clostridia; order Lachnospirales; family Anaerotignaceae; genus Fimicola; species Fimicola cottocaccae. Next base: position 172,067 of record NZ_NFLT01000005.1, on the reverse strand, counting down.
CTTTTAAAAAAATCTATATCAAAATAATTTTTATCAAAATCAAAAGAAGGTATCTCAAAATATTCCTTATTTGATATTTCACAAGCCTTTCTATACTCTGAAAAAGCCGGAGCCATAATAAAAGCCTTTTTTTGTGGTAAACAGATTACAGCTCTATATATAATATCAACAGCACCATTTCCCACAGTAATATTACTTTTATCAACATTAAGGTATTTTGATATATTACTTTTAAGTTTTGAGTATTTTATATCAGGATATTTTGATACCTCATCAATTCTTTTTGAAATCTCATATTTAAGTTTTTCCGAAACACCTAAAGGGTTTATATTTGAACTGAAATCTATAATTTCATTATCATAATCATATATATTTCCACCGTGAAAATTCATAAAAATCAATCCTTTAAATTAAAAAAGCAACAATAATTCCCATAGTCACAACAATAAGTGTTGCACCATACATAAAGTCTGTTGTTGTCTTAATATATTCATAATTTATTTCATTTATATTATCCCCTATTGTATCTTTATAGACAGTTTTATTAAAATACACAGTAGGTCCACAAAGCTCAATACCCATTACACCAGCAACAACACTTTCTGTCCAGCCGGCATTGGGACTTTTACTTTTTTTATGGTCTCTCATCATTATTCTATAACCATTTTTATAGTCTTTACCTGTTATAAAAGCAAAAATCACCATAGCAAAACCTGTAAGTCTTGCCGGTATAAAATTAGCTACATCATCAAGTTTTGCACCAAAGAAACCAAAATCAATGTATTTATCGTTTTTATATCCTATCATAGAATCAAGGGTATTTACAGCTTTATAGGCAATTCCTAAAGGTGCACCGCCTATCATAATATAAAAAAGTGGTGATATTATACCGTCAGTTATATTTTCCGCCGCTGTCTCAACAGCTGCCTTAACAATGCCTTTTTCATCAAGACAATTTGTATCGCGACTCACAAGATATGAAACTTGCTGTCTCGCCTTTTCAATATCTCTTTCTTTAAGAGAGTTATATATTTTTATAATCTCTTTATCAAGACATCTTAAAGCTATACAATTCCATATAAGTATTATTTCAACAATATCTCCAAGTATATCGTTTACTCTATTAAAACCATATATTAAACCGTATGAAACACCAAAAGAAACAGAAACTGTTATTATAACAGTCAAAAATCCTGCAAATTTAAGTCCTTTTGGTGTTTTAAAAATTTTTCTCATATTATTATCAAGGAATGATATAAGTTTTCCCATATACTTTACAGGGTGGGGATAACTGTATGGGTCACCTAAAATCCTATCAATAATAAGTGCTATTACTATTTTTATCAAAGGTCTTCCTCCAATATTTTGTATATTTTATCAATATCAATACTATTTCTCACTATATTTGCAAGTTTAGTATACTGGCTTTCTTTATAGTCTGAGAAATTAACAATATCCCCATTATATTCCTCAATATTTTTTGACCTTCTAACCATGTTTACATATTTTCTTGTAAATACACCATTATCAAAAATACCATGGAAATATGTTCCTACAGCTCTTTTATCACTGCTTACAGCACCTTCAAAGCCATATTCTGTATTTATAAAGGATTTAACATTATCTCCTTTTTTCTCTGTACCCATATGAATTTCATAACCCTTTACATTTAAACCAAAAAGACTCTCTTTACCCTCAGAAAGAACAGTTTTCTTTTCATTTTCAAAATATGTATGAATATTAAGAAGTCCTAAACCTTCCATAGTTTTAATATCACTTTCAACAGAGTTTTCATCATTTATAGTTTTACCCATAAGCTGATAACCACCACATATTCCAAAAACAAAAGCACCTTCATTATGAGCTTTTTTTATTTCATAAAAAAGACCTTTTTCCCTTAAAAACTCAAGGGCATTCATAGTGCTTTTTGTTCCCGGAAGTATTATTATATCAGGTTTTTCCAATTCCTCACAACTATTTACAAATCTTATATTGACATTTTTTTCAAGAGCAAGAGCATTTATATCAGTAAAATTAGAAATATATGGCAATTTTATTACAGCTATGTCAATATTACCATTTTTATTTTTTGAATATTTAAGGAAATCCGCTTCGCTGTCCTCGTCATCTATATCAACATCAACCATAGGAACAACACCTATAACAGGAACTTTTGTTATCTCCTCAATCTGAACAAGTCCCGGCTCTAAAAGAGACACATCTCCTCTAAACTTATTTATTATTATACCTTTTACTCTCTTTCTCTCCTCAGGAGTTAAAAGCATTATTGTTCCCACAAGAGAAGCAAAAACTCCCCCCTTATCTATATCGCCTACAAGTATTACAGGAGAGTTAGCTATTTCAGCCATACCCATATTTACAATATCATTATCCTTAAGATTTATTTCTGCCGGACTTCCTGCACCCTCAAGAACTACAATATCACTTTTATCAAGTAATCTTTTATATGTTTTCTCTATTTCAGGTTTTAAGTTAGGTTTAAACTTAAAATAGTCCATAGCATTCATACTATCAAAAACTTTTCCATTTAATATTATTTGGGATTTTTTATCTGTGGAAGGTTTTAAGAGTATAGGGTTCATGTCTGTATGGGGCAGTTTATGGCAAGCCTCAGCCTGTGCAACCTGTGCCCTACCCATTTCCCCTCCTTCCGGTGTTATATAGGAATTAAGGGACATATTTTGTGATTTGAAAGGATTTACATTATATCCGTCCTCTGTAAATATTCTACAAAGAGCTGTACACAAAAGACTTTTTCCCACATTTGAAGCTGTACCTTGAAGCATTATACTTTTGTTTTTCATACCATTTCTCCGATTTATATATTAAAATGTTTATATTGTTATTAAATTCATATTGAATTATAATATATTGTAATCTAAAAAACAAATTTTTTGAAAGGAGATTAATCTACAAAATGGTTGATATAAAAACAGAAGAAAGACTTAAAAAAATATCTGCTGACTATGTATATAACGAAGCTGTAGGAAGTCTTTTACTTATACTTATGAGTGCCATAGAAGATATGGAAAGAGACGAAAACGAAATACCTTATGAAATTCATTCTGACATTATAGAGATAAAAGACGGTATAAAACACTATATTGTTAAACTTGAGGATATATTAAACGGTGACAAAGAGTTTATAAAAGCCTCTCTTGATGATTGTTTAGATATAAAAAAATCAATAGTAAAAATATATGAAAATATATATAGATATTTTGCTTCATGGGGAATTTATTCATCTCCTGTAACTGATGAAGTAGCTGTAAGAAAATATCGTGAAGATAATGTATCAGATAAAAAAATTGAATTTGATATGTTTTACAATGACTGTGTACAGTTCTTAACAACAGCTGAAAATCCTGTACAACAGAAAAACTTTATGGGACAGCTTTTAAAATGTATACCTCTGAAAATGGCTAGAGAAAAATATTTTGATATTATAAAAGAGTCTCTCAATATAGCTTTCAGTGGTGAGTCTGAGGAGTCAATTAAAAATGCTTTAAGAACAATAGAGTCTGCCTGTGCCCCTGAAAATCAAGAAACTTACGGGAAATATTTCCCAGAGCTTGCACAGTGGCTTGCAGAAAAGAAAAATATTGTATCTGAAAAATTAAGTGATGAGGAACTTGATGAGGAATATACAGATTTCAACGCTGTATTTGACACACTTAACAAAATTGAAGATTATTTTGCTCAGATGTTCAACGATATAAACTCTCTCATAATACTTTTCTATACATCATATACATTTGATGAACTTACAGAAAATAATTTTGAGTACAGTGACCTTTATCACTCTGTATGTGAAATATTAACAGGAGAGACAGACTCTGAAACAGCTTTAGCTTTCACAGACACATTAAATGAAAGACTTGAAAATGCTTTTGAACCTATAATTGATAAGGCTAACGCTTTAAGTGCTGAAGAACTTAAAATAATTGAGAAAGTAGGTTCTTTTGAAAATCTCTCTGATGAGACAGCAAAAAGTATTATGAGCGATAGCTTTGTTAGAAGTATGTACTATGGAGATATAAATGATGAAATATTCAACTTTAACATAGATACAAATCTTCCTCCTGCAAGTATGGAATTTAAAAACAAAGTATTTGATGAATTTATAAACACAATGAGAGAATACTTTGCAAAACTTCCTTCAAAAATAAGAAAACTTTCAATGCAATTACTTCTCTCATCACTTCCACCTGCATTTACTGTTGATGAGGCTATAAATCTTATAAGAGAAGCTATGGAAAATACTCCTGATTTTGAACACAAAGTTCTTATTGTAGATAAAGCGGGAATGGTATTTACAGACAATGGTTATGATTACAGAACAGAAGAAGAAAAAGATGAAGATTGGGGATTAATGGATTATCATCACCATGATTGCGATTGTGGTCACGAACATCATCACCACCATGATTGTAACTGTGGTCATGAACATCATCATCACCATGATTGCGACTGTGGTCACGAACATCACCATCATCACGACTGCGATTGTGGTCACGACCACCACGAACATAAATAATTAAAAACGGAGGTATTAAAACTATGGATTTCAAATTTAATCACTACAACTACAATGTACTCGACCTTGAAAAAAGTATAAAATTTTATGAGGAAGCTTTAGGACTTAAAGAAGTAAGAAGAAAAGAAGCATCTGACGGAAGTTTCATTCTTGTTTATATGGGTGACGGAAAAAGCGATTTTTCTTTAGAACTTACATGGCTTAGAGACAGAAAAGAGCCTTATAATCTTGGAGAAAATGAATTTCATCTTGCATTTGTAACAGACAACTATGAAGAAGCCTTTAAAAAACATTCAGAAATGGGCTGTATATGTTACAACAACGAAGCTATGGGAATTTATTTCATAAATGACCCTGATAATTATTGGATTGAGATTGTACCTAGCAAATAATAAATAAAATATTAAAAACCTCTGATAAAATATCAGAGGTTTTTCTTTTGTACATTTATAAACTTTTCTTTTGTGATATGAGTGAATTTACTTATCTATTCAATTAATTTTAAATTAAACAATTCCCTGAGCAAGCATAGCATCTGCAACTTTACGGAAACCAGCAATGTTTGCACCAGCAACAAAGTTATTTTCCATTCCGTATTCTTTAGCAGCTTCTGCCATTTCTTTGTAGATATTAACCATAATTCCGTTAAGTTTAGAATCTACTTCTTCAAATGTCCAAGAAAGTCTCTGGCTGTTCTGGCTCATTTCAAGAGCTGAAGTAGCAACACCACCAGCGTTAGCAGCTTTAGCAGGAGCAAAGAGTGTTTTGCTTGCAAGGAATACATCAATAGCCTCTTTAGTTGAAGGCATGTTTGCACCTTCACCAACAGCTATACAGCCATTTTTAACGAGTGTTTTTGCATCTTCTTCGTTAAGTTCGTTCTGTGTAGCACATGGAAGAGCGATATCACAAGGTACTGTCCAAACGCCTTTACCTTCATGGTATTCAGCATCTTTGTGGTATTCAAGATACTCTTTGATACGTCCTCTCTTAACTTCTTTGATTTCTCTTGCAGCTTCAAGGTCGATACCATTTTTGTCATAAATCCAGCCGTTAGAGTCTGAAAGTGTAACAACTTTAGCACCTTTCTCCTGAGCTTTCTTACAAGCATATAAAGCAACGTTACCTGAACCAGAGATAACAACTGTTTTTCCTTCAATGCTGTTTCCAGCGTTTTTAAGCATTTCTTCAACGATATAAATAAGACCGAAACCTGTTGCTTCTGTACGAGCAAGAGAACCGCCGTATGTAAGACCTTTTCCTGTAAGAACACCTTCATAGAGACCTGTAATTCTCTTATACTGTCCGTAAAGGAAACCAATTTCACGTCCACCTACACCAATATCTCCAGCTGGAACGTCAACATCAGCACCGATATATTTGCAAAGTTCTGTCATAAAGCTCTGACAGAATGCCATAACTTCTCTGTCACTTTTTCCTTTAGGGTCAAAGTCAGAACCACCCTTACCGCCACCGATTGGAAGACCTGTAAGAGAATTTTTGAAAATCTGCTCAAATCCTAAGAATTTAATAATACCAAGGTTTACAGATGGATGGAAACGAAGTCCTCCTTTGTATGGTCCGATTGCACTGTTAAACTGTACACGGTATCCTCTGTTAACCTGAACCTTGCCGTTATCATCAACCCAAGGTACACGGAAAATAATCTGTCTTTCAGGCTCAACTATTCTTTCAATAAGGTTTAAATCCTGATATTTTGGATTTGCATCAATAACAGGTCTTAATGAGTTTAAAACCTCATCAACTGCCTGTATAAACTCTGGCTGAGCCGGATTTCTTGCTATAACTCCTGATAATACGTTATCAATATATGACATTGTAAGCTTCCTCCGTTCTTTTTTTATTTTTAATTTAAAATAATTTTTAAAATTATTACAGGTCTATTATATTACTAAAATAGTTAATTTTACAATAGAAAGTGTCTTATACTTTCCATAAATATTCCTTATACGGCGTACAAAATTCCACCTATTACAGAGTTTATTTATTTTTTTAGTGTAAATATTACTATATACAAGGAGGTCTTTTCATGAAAAAAACAGTAACATTTGAAAGGCTTAACGACATACTTTTATCAATAAGGAATTTTATATGGGATTATCCTTATAAAACACTACAAAATGTAATATTTATTGATGAAAATTCATTTTATTCCTATATGGAAAATGAAAAAATAAACAACAAAACAATAAAAGAACTTATGGAAGAAATAGAAGACTGTATTCCCTTTTCTTTGACAGACAAAAGCCATGAAATTTTTATGTCAGCATTATACAGTAAATCAGAAAGAGAAGCAGAAATTTTTTGTGAAGAATTTAAGAGAGAATGCAAAGTTAATTTTATAAAAGAATTACGACTTTTAAAATCAGATATACAATTTAAAAATCTTGTTGAGCTATGTCAAAAAATAAGAGAAGAAAATTCAAATTTTGACTTTATACTTGAAAGGATTTAGAATATAATATAATTTATTTAAAATTTGGGGGTATATATTATGCTTTGGGGCGATAAGCCGTATAATTCTTTAAATTATAGTCTTAAAAATAAATTCGGAACAAAAATTGCAAAAATATCAATAGATGGTGGTTTTACTTGTCCCAACAGAGACGGAACGAAAAGTTTTGGTGGATGTATATTTTGTAGCTCAAAGGGCTCTGGAGACTTTGCAGAAAGTCGTATAATGCCCATAAGAGAACAGATAGAAAAAGGAAAAGAACAGACAGCGAAAAAATGGAAAAATGCAAAATATATTGCCTATTTTCAGTCCTACACAAACACATACAGCTCTGTTTCCGACCTTAGAAAGAAATATTATGAAGCTATTAACTGTGATGATATATGCGGAATAGCCATAGCTACACGTCCTGATTGTTTGCCTGAAGATGTTCTTGAACTTTTATCTGAAATTAATGAAAAAACATATTTATGGGTTGAATTAGGTTTTCAGACAGCAAATGAAGAAACAGCAAAATTTATAAATCGAGGATATACAAATGATATTTTTGAAAAAGCTATAAAAGAACTTAAAAATAGAAATATAGAAGTTGTTGTTCATACAATATTAGGACTTCCCAATGAAAGCCATGAAGATATGATTAATACTGTAAAATATGTTACCTCTTTCCCTATTGACGGAATAAAACTTCAACTTCTTCATGTTTTAAGAGACTCCCGACTTTATAGCTATTATATTAACAAAGGATTTCATATACTTAGTCAAGAAGAATACACAGATATTATAATTGAAGCTATTGAAAATATACCTGAAAATGTTGTCATACATCGTTTAACAGGTGATGGAAATCGTGAAAATCTTATTGAACCTCTTTGGAGCCTTGATAAAAGAGGAACTCTAAATCTCATTCACAAAAAAATGCGTAAAAACAATTCATTTCAAGGAAAAAAATTAAAAAAAATGTAGAAATTTATTTGTCTATATATTAAAAGTATTATATAATAATATAGCTATAATGTATTTTATGTAACCGGGAGTGTTTTAAAATGTCTAATAATAAGCTACGAAGACTTGCAGAAGATAAGCTTATAATATTATATCTTATTGAAAAAATGGGTATAGCTCTCTCAAACAGTGAGATTTGCCAATTTCTTCTTGAAAAAAACTACATAAATTATTTCAATGCACAGCAGTATCTTTCGGAGCTTGTTGAATCAGGTTTTCTTGACCAACAAAAAGAGAATAATACCACAAGATATTCTCTTACAGACGAAGGTACAGAAGTTCTTAGCATATTTATAAAGCATATCTCACCTGCGGCTAAAAATGATATTATTTCATATGTTCATGAAAACGGTAAAAGAATAAAAGCTGAATATGAAGTCACAGCAAACTATTTTTTGGAGCTTAACAATGAATATAGTGTAAAATGCGGTATATATGACAGTGAAGGTGTATGTCTTATGGAAATAAATGTTTCCGTACCTTCAAAAGAACAGGCAAGACTTATGTGTTCTAATTGGAAAAAGAATGTTAACAAACTTTACGGTTCAATATTTACTGCTATGATTTCAAATAAAGAAATTCCCATAAAAAAAATAACTTTGCCAGAAACAATAGATTTTGACAAAGCATTAAAAAAATAAAGAGTATAGGATAAAAAACCTATACTCTTTATTTTTTTGAAGGTAATATTGCCCAACACACAAAATATAACACTATCATAAAAACAGAAATTAAAAAAAACATCAAAACCCAAACTATTCTAACAAGGGACGGTTCAAAATCAAAATACTCTGCTATACCTCCACATACACCACCTATTATTTTATTTTCAGACAGACAAAGTTTTTTATCCATATTTTATCACCTTAAATTATTTAGTCTAATAAATAATACGCAAATTTATAGTTTGTGTCTGTGATTTTATATTTTGTAAATATATAAAAAAAGAATTTCTGTAAAAAAACAGAAATTCTTTTTTTATGGTATATTTTCATAATTACCACTTTTTATTAAATTATTTACTCTATCAATATTAACTCCCATAGTTGTTTTTTGGTATGTATTATAAACTTCATTTATAAGATTTGATATATACTTTTCATCATCACTTTTCAATCTTTTTACATTAATTTTAGAGCATTTTCCAATATAATTATATTCTCCATCAAAAACAATATATCCTTTCATATTGCTATCCATAGATTGTTTTAATACATAATTAGCTATACAATAAAAATTTCCTTCATTATCATAAAAAAACTCAACATTGTTTATTTTAATATCATTATTATGTTCTTCAAACTCATCAGCATTATTAAAACATTTAAGGAAAAACTTTTCATATTTCATCTGTTCTTTTATTTTACTAGAATTTTCATATTCAGGTATAATATCAAAAAGCCTTTCTGCTTCTATATATTTTCCTTGGTTTAGAAAATTAATAGCTTCAAGATAAATTTTTTGAGGATAAATCATTTTTGTGTATAAAAAAATAAACACGGACACTATTATAAATATCATAAATATAATAGAAATTAAAAACTTTCTATTAAAACTTTTTTCATAGCAATCATTTTTTAAAAAAGTTATTTTTTTGTATTTTTTATTAAAATATAGTATCATATTAAGTCTCCAAAAAACTATAAAATTACTTTTAATTAAACAAACATGCTATTATACACAAAATGTAATCTTTATTAAAATTATAAAGTAATACATTTTATTTGTCAACAACAAGTTGTCAATTAAACTATACATATAATGATAATGAATTATCCATCATTATTTTATTAGAATAAATACATACAAACTTTTAAGGAGGTAATTTAAAATGCTTTCCGACAGAATAAAATCACTAAGAATAAAAAGTGGTATTTCACAAGCAGAACTTGCACGTAAACTTAACGTTACTCGGTCAAGTATAAATGCATGGGAAAGCGGTTTATCCACACCGACGACACAATATATAGTAAAATTTGCAAAAATTTTTCATGTTTCAAGCGATTATATACTTGGAATAGAAAATAAAATGAGTATAAATCTTGATAATTTTGATGAAGATGAAATAAATATTATATATGAGCTAGTGGAATATTTTGACAGTAAAAAGAAAAAATAATAGACGGATATTTTATATCCGTCTATTATTAAATATCAAACTGCTTTCTGCTCAAGTCTAAGCATATCAGCTATGAGAGCGATAAACTCACTATTTGTAGGTTTTCCTTTGTGATTATCTATTGTATATCCAAAAAGAGCATCTATGGCATCAATTTTTCCTCTACTCCATGCAACCTCTATGGCATGGCGTATTGCTCTTTCAACACGAGAAGGTGTTGTATTACACTTTTTAGCTATTGAAGGGTAAAGTTCCTTTGTTATATAGTTAAGTACGTCCATATCGTTAACACTCATTATTATTGCTTCTCTCATATAGTGATAACCTCTTATATGTGCAGGAACTCCTATTTCATGTAAAATATTAGTAACTTTTGTTTCAAGGTCATATTGAGTATTTCCTGTCATTTTTATGCCATTGTATGAAACAGAAGGTTTTATAACAGGTTTTTCACTCATAAGCTGACGTATTCTTCTACAAAGTGATTCCATATCAAAAGGTTTTACAATATAATAAGATGCACCCAATTCAACGGCTCTTTGGGTTATTTTTTCTTGACTTATAGCTGAAATAATGATACAAACAGGCATATTGGCTCCCTGTTTTTGCAATTTTTCCAAAACTCCAAGTCCATCAAGACGAGGCATAATTCCATCTATAATGGCTATATCAGGTTTAAGTTCTTGTATTTTATTAAAAGCTTCTATGCCATCATATACAGTTTTACAAACTTCCATATCTTCTTGTTTATTGATATAATTACTTACAATGTCGCAAAAGTCCTTGTTATCATCAGCTAAAAGAACCTTTATTTTTCCATTATTCAAAATAATCCCTCCAGTATATATATTATATTAAACATCATTTTACATTTATATTGTAAAATTGGAAAATATTTACTACAAGGATTATTATAAGTTATAAAAATATGTTTTGCAATATAATAGAAATACCATAAAATTACTGTTTATTTTTGTTTTTTACACTTTTTACCATTTTTATTATTTTATCATGGTTGTAATATAATATTTATTATATTAAATTGGAATTTTTTGTAATATTTATTTTTTGACAACAAAAAAGCCTTATAAAAGGCTTTTATTTTGGTATTCCATATAATGATAAACTTGTATTTTTATATCTTCCGTCCATAGTCACATCTTTATCAAACCATTCAGGAGGAATAAATTCAATAGCTTCTTTTTCACTTTCAAACTCAACTTCAACTGTTAAAAGACCTAAAAGCTCTCCTTCATATATATCAAGCTCCGCTACAAGTCCATTTTTAATAGGTATTTTATATCTTTTCTTTTTAACAAAAGGTGTTTCTCTTTTATTCAAAAGTTTTTCATACTGTTCTTTTGTTATCAAAAGTTCAAATTCCTCTCTTGAAACAAGACCACTTCCCTTTACTGTCAAAACAAAATTATCATTTTCACGTCTTAAACGTATTGTGGGACTTGTTGATATATAACATTGTTCCATATTTATACATTCAAAATTTTCCAAATTATCAGGAATTTTTTTAACAGTAAATTTTCTTTCTATTTCCATTCAAAATTCCTCCCTAGTATCTATGATTTATATATTCATCTATAAGAGATATTCTGCTTCCCTCAGTAAATACTCCCTCATCTCTAAGATTTTTTAATATGAGAGTATTTGTAGAGTGGAGTATAACATCATGGTCAGGTATAACTATCTCAAAAAGCTTTCCTTTTAAATATTTTGAACGTACCTTTACAAAATATGCTTCCATATTTCTATAATCAAGCATATTTAACACTTTCATTGTAGCTTTATCTTTTTTGTAATAATAGTAATCTGATTTCTCTCTATAATCATTTTTAAGTTCAAAATCCATGCCTCTTTCAGTGCTAATTGATTTCATTTGCTTTGCAAGGGCATTATAATATTGATAGTTATATAAAGCTTTTTCAACAGTATCTATATTTTTAAAAGGTCTTATGTCATTATTCATAACTTCATCATAATTCATTTTAAGATATTCTCTTTTTGTCATATCCCCTTTTTTATACTGGTCAATAAGACTCTGTCTATATTTAAAATATTTTTGTATCGCATTCATATAAAAATCCACCAGCCTGACTTGTTAAAATATATATCCATATATTACAGATAGAAAATTTATTTAATCATAAGTATAATATTTTTAAAAAAAGAAGGAGCAAAAATAATAATGAGCACTAGTACAATGCTAAAAGAATATAATTCAAATATATCACCAAAATTAAAAGAAATAGATATTTATCTTAAAACAGAAGAACAACCCTTTAATATAGATAATACTGCTTCTATTTTAGATATTTCAAAAGATGAGCTTTTACATATAATGTATGTTTATGATATAACATCAATAAATATATCAGATTTTTTTACAATAATGATAAAAGGCAGCAGTAAAATCTGCCGCCTATTTTCACGCAAATTGAACTGTGGATTGAAAACCGAATATTCACCAGAAAATATATCATATATTTATGATATAGATATATCAGAAGTTTACAGAGCCTGTAAAAAGCTAAACTGTTACTCTTTTGATGATAGAACTATCAAAAATATTCTCGGTGAAATCAGTATACAATCTGAGTCTTGATATTTTCTTTAAGATTATCATCTTCCAAAATTTCTATTATTTTGAGAGCAAAATCAATGGCTGTACCTACACCTTTTGATGTAAGGAAATTTCCGTCTTTTACATAAACTTCATCTATAACATCAGAACCATAAAGTTTGTTTTCCATTCCTGGATAGCAAGTTGATTTAAGTCCCTCAAGAAGTCCCATTTCACCTAATATTGTAGGTGCAGCACATATTGAAGCTATAAGTTTATTTCTCTTATTATAGTCTATAACTACATTTTTTACACCATAATGTTTTGAAAGGTTTATTGTACCAGGCATACCTCCTGGAAGTATAACCGCATCACCTTTCATACATTCAGCTTCATCAAAAAATCTGTCTGCAACAACTTTTATACCATGTGAACCTATAACCTCAAGGCTATCGCCTATTGAAACAGTAGTACATACAATACCAGCACGTCTTAAAAGGTCAACAGGAGTGAGAGCTTCTATCTCCTCAAATCCTTCTGCCAAAAAAACAAATACTTTTTTGCTCATAAAAATTCTCCCTTCTTACTTAGAAAAGCCTGAAACATTAAAACTATTATATTATATAACAAAAAAACATTTATGAAAAGATTATATATATTCATATATTTTAATTACAATTTATAAAAAAAGCCGTTCTTTATGAACGGCTTTAAAATTTTAAAATTAATTATTTATTAGCTTTTTTCCAACCTGCTGTAACTTTATCAACAAATATTGCAATAGCACCGTCACCAGTTACGTTACAAGCTGTTCCAAAACTATCCTGTGCAAGGTAAAGAGCAATCATAAGAGCTGTGAGAGTCTCATCAAAACCAAGCATAGACTGAAGTATACCAAGAGCAGCCATAACAGCACCACCAGGTACACCAGGAGCAGCTACCATTGTAACACCAAGCATAAGTATGAATGGGAATATATTTCCAAAGCTATAATCCATACCATTCATCATCATTATTGCTAAAGCACAGCTTGTAAGTGTTATTGTTGAACCTGAGAGATGTATTGTAGCACAAAGAGGTACTACGAAATCAGCAACCTGTTCTCTAACGCCATTTTTCTTTGTCTGACCAAGAGTAATAGGTATTGTTGCAGCAGAAGACTGTGTTCCTACGGCTGTCATATAGGCAGGTATCATATTTCTTATAAGTTTGAAAGGATTTTTACCTGCTGTAACACCAGCTATTGTGTACTGTACTACTATAATTATAATGTGAAGTATAATTATTATTAAGAATACTCTTGCAAATACACTTAATATCTGGAATACTGTACCTGCTTTTGTCATGTTTGAGAATATACCGCAAACATGGAAAGGTAATAAAGGAATAATAACGTTTGAAATTAATTTTGATATAATTTCCTGAAGCTCATTAAAAGCATTTTTAATAACTGTTCCTTTTATAACAGCTATACCAAGTCCCATAAGGAATGAGAATATAAGAGCTGTCATAACTTCCATAATAGGTGGCATATCAATTGTTATGTATCCTGTAAGAAGCTGATGTTCTGGGTTTGCAGCATCCATAACAAGAGCACCCTCTTTGAGGAAAGTTGGGAATATTGTTATGTCTACAAAATATGCAAGAGAACCAGCTATTACTGTTGAGAGATAAGCAACTCCGGCTGTAAGAGCAAGTATTTTTCCAGCTCCTGCACCAAGGTCACCAATACCAGGAACAACAAATCCGATAATTATAAGAGGAATTGCAAAGTTAAGGAAATTACCAAATATTCCATTAAATGTTGCAAAGGCTCTTATGAACCACTCTGGCATAAAAGAACCGAATATGATACCGAGAATAATTGCGATAATCAAACGTGGCAGTAAACCTATTTTTTTCATAATAACCTCCTAGAAAAAATAATATAATAATAAATTATATATGATGGCAGTTTAAAAGCACTTTTGTCCACCTCTCAAAGACAAGGCATTATTTTTGTACTACCAACAAATACATAGTATTATAATTAATACATAATATCAATAGGCTAGAATGATTTTCGTTAACGTTTAACTCTAAAAATTTAATAAAATTTTTAAAAAAAGACTTTTTTTGTTAAAACCACACTTATTTTACATAAAATGAAATTAAAAAAAGACTAATTTATATATTATGCATAATTATATATTGTTTTTATTGACAAATACAGCATATTTCACATACTAATTAATAAAATATATTAACAAAATTAAAAAATTCAATAAAAAAAGCCCAAAACTAACCTTATTTACTGTTTTGGACTTTTAAATTTTCAAAGCTCTTTTAAATTATTTTGAAGGTTTATAATTGCTCTTAAGGGATACAATTCTGTTAAATACCAATTTGTCATCTGTTGTGTCCTTTGTATCAACACAGAAATAACCATTTCTCATAAACTGGAATTTATCTCCTGGTTTAGCATCTTTTACAGAAGGCTCAATATAGCAATCTTTTAAAACTTCTATTGAATCTGGGTTCATAATCATATCACCGTTAGGGTCATCTGGATTATCAAGCATCATAGGTGCATAAAGTCTTACATCAGCTTTTACAGCTGTATCAGCGTTAACCCAATGAAGTGTACCTTTTACTTTTCTTCCATCGAAACCTGAACCACTTTTTGTTTCAGGGTCATATGTGCAATGAACCTCTGTAATATTTCCATTTTCGTCTTTAACAAAATCTGTACAAGTAACAAAATATACACCTTTAAGACGAACTTCTTTTCCTGGGGCAAGACGGAAATATTTCTTTGCTGGAACTTCCATAAAGTCGTCCTGTTCAATGTAAAGCTCTCTTGAGAAAGGAACAGTACGTTTTCCAAGGCTTTCATTTTCAGGATTATTTTCAAGCTCCATATATTCAATCTGACCTTCTGGATAGTTTGTTATAACAAGTTTTAATGGTCTTAAAACTGCCATAACAACCTTTGTTTTAGCTTTAAGGTCATCTCTTATACAATAATCAAGGAGACCGCTGTCAACTTTACTATTTGCTTTTGATACACCTATTCTCTCACAGAAATCTCTTATAGCTTCAGGTGTAACACCCCTTCTTCTGAGACCGCTTATAGTAGGCATTCTTGGGTCATCCCAACCATCAACAAGACCTTCTTCAACTAAAGCTCTAAGTTTTCTCTTACTCATAACTGTATTTGTAAGATTAAGTCTTGCAAATTCAATCTGTCTTGGAATAACATCAAATCCACCAACATTTTCAATAACCCAATCATATAATGGTCTGTGGTCTTCAAATTCCATTGTACATATAGAATGTGTTATACCTTCTATGGCGTCCTCAAGAGGGTGAGCGAAGTCATACATTGGATATATACACCATTTGTCACCTGTTCTGTGGTGGTGTGAATGTGCAATTCTGTATATTACAGGGTCACGCATATTTATATTAGGACTTGACATATCAATTTTAGCTCTGAGAGTTTTTGAACCATCTGGAAATTCTCCATTTTTCATTCTCTCAAAAAGGTCAAGGTTTTCTTCAACACTTCTATTTCTGTATGGGCTTTCTTTTCCCGGAGTGCTTAAAGTTCCTCTATACTGTCTCATCTCCTCAGATGTAAGGTCACATACAAAGGCTTTACCATCTTTTATAAGTTTTACAGCATATTCATAAAATTTATCAAAATATTCTGATGCAAAATAAAGTCTGTCTTCCCAGTCAAATCCAAGCCATTTTACATCTTCTTCTATTGAGTCAACATACTCAACATCTTCTTTTGTTGGGTTTGTATCATCAAAACGAAGATTACATTTTCCACCATAATATTTTGCAAGACCAAAATTAAGGCATATTGATTTTGCATGACCTATATGGAGATATCCATTAGGTTCAGGTGGGAAACGTGTATTAAGTTTGCAAAGACCTTCACTTCCTAAGTCATTTGTTATATAACTATGTATGAAGTTCCCTGTTCCGCCAAGTTCAGATTCTTTTGAAACTTCATTTTTGTTTTCTTCAGACATAAAACTTCCTCCCAAAAAACTTAATTATCTGAAATAAATAATATTATAAATACAATATAATGTCAATTATTCATTAACCATTGAGCAAAATGTTTGTCAACAATTTGAACACCACTATGGTTAAGATGTGCATCATCTCTGAAATTTTCATTAGTCAAAAGATTTTCTTCTTTATTTACAATATTATAATCTATATAAGGTATATTATTCTCTTTAGCAAATTCTGCAACAGTATTATGGACAATATCATAATTTTCTATGTATTCCATAGAAACATTAGCCACTGGAGCTGTAACAAAATAAAGCTCTATACCTTCATTTTTACAAAGTTCTATTATTTTTTCAATATATTTTTTCTGTGTTCTGTTAAACTCCCAGTCCTCACCGTCAAATCCTTTAAACTGGTTAGTCTCATCATATTCATTTTCAGGCATAATAATATCACAATAAGTATAGCCTCTACTTCTGTAATACTCTGTACCCTCAACTTCAGGTAAAGCCTTTTTATGAACACCATATTTTTCCTCTAAATCATTTTGAATTTCATTAGCCTCATAAGCAAAATAATCCTGTTGATATCTTATAGGAAAAAGACTGTATTTTATTCTTTCATTAATAGGAAAAACCTTATTTATATACTCGTCTTTAAGCTCTTGATTTTTTAAAACTTCAAAAAATGAATTTGCTTGTTTCATTTCAAATTCATCTTTTAAAATATCCCAATAAATCTCAAGAACAACTTTTTTAGGCTTTTGATGATTTAAAACCTCTCTCAAAACATAATAACTTGTGTCATAGTGCTGTAAAGGTGTTCCCATTTGCCAGCTTGATGTTTTAAGTATAGAGTCTATAATTTCAGGGTCAAAAGTACAATATGAATGTGATGAACCTATATAAACCATATCTATTGAATTTGGTTCTTGATTATAAAACTCACTGTATCTCTGTTGTGTAAAGGCATTTACAACATTTTTATCTGCCGCCTCTTTATATTTTGCACCGGCTTTATTAAAGGCAAAAATAACTATAACTAAAAATACAACAAGTTTTATGACTGTTTTAAAATTGGAAATAAATGAATTCTCCTGCATTATAATAAACCCCCGCAGTCAATACAAAAACCGCTATAAGTGAATAAAATAAAACTTCAACAACAGCTGGTTTTTTTAATATATTAATATGCATATCTCGTCCAAAAACAGCTTCTGCAAAAAGCATTATAATTATTGCTGATGAAACAACAATAAGTTCATAAATATTAAGTCCCATATTTGTGAAAACCTCATATAAGTATTGAGGTTCAAGCCACATTCTGAAATCCCATAAAATATGATTTATAATATAAATAGCATCTTGAAAACTATTTGCTCTAAAGAATATAAAAGCATAGGCAACAAGAGCAAATGTTATAATAATTTCAAAAAATTTCATTACAACACTATTTTGTATGTGGAGAAACTCTTTTACTCTAGTTCTAAAAGGAAGTGTAATCTCCCCAACAACAAGATATAAACCATGAAGTCCTCCCCATATTACAAATGTCCAAGCTGAACCATGCCACAAACCACTCAAAAGAAAAGTAACTATTAAGTTTCTGTAATGCTTAATTTTACTTACTCTGTTTCCTCCAAGAGGAATATACACATAGTCGGTAAACCATGTTGAAAGGGATATATGCCAATTTCTCCAAAACTCTTTTATTCTTGTTGAGAAAAATGGTCTGTCAAAGTTTCTCATAAGGTTAAAGCCCATAATTTTGGCTGAACCAATGGCAATATCAGAATATCCACTAAAGTCACAGTAAATTTGAAATGTAAAAAGTATAAGGGCTATTACATAATAAAGTCCACTGTAACTTTCACAGGAATTAAAAATTGTATTTACAGCAATAGCTGCCCTATCGGCAATAACAACTTTTTTAAAATATCCCCAAAGCATTATTTTTAATCCCATTATAGTTCTCTCAAAATCGGGATAATGTCTTTTAAAAAACTGAGGAATAAGATTTTGACTTCTCTCAATAGGCCCTGCCACAAGCTGTGGAAAGAATGAAATAAACAAAGAAAACTTTCCATAATGTTTCAAAGGCTTTATTTTACCTCTGTAAACATCTATTGTGTAGGCTGAAGCCTGAAAGGTATAAAATGATATACCCATAGGAAGAACTATATTAAACTCCGGAATAGGGTATCCTATACCCATACTTAAGAATATACCCATAATAGTTTCATTTATAAACATAAGATACTTAAATATAAATAAAAGTCCAAAGTTTATAAAAAGGCATATCATAAGATATCGTTTTTTTAGACTTTGATTATTTTTCCTCTCTGCACCATAAATCCTTATGGCTGCAACATAATTTATAAATGTTGAAAACACAAGAAGAATTATAAGTACAGGACTCCAAGCCATATAAAATATATAACTTGATGCCAAAAGAAGTATCCATCTCAGTCTATGGGGTATCAAAAAGTATGTTATTGAAACCACAATAAAAAAAACCAAAAATTGAAATGAATTAAAAAGCATAACACACCTCTTTAAAAATCTAAAAAATCTTTATATTTGATGATACAATAAACATTCAAAATAGTCAAAAGTATTTATTTGATAAATTAAAAAAAACAGCCATCTTTTAAGACAGCTGTTTTTGTTATAAATTTTATTTATAAATTATATCTTCTATAATATTATTAAGTTGATAGTTTTCTTTCTCAAGTATTGTAATATCATTTACATATTTCTTTTCTCTTTCCATATATTCACAAAGTTTTTTGTTTATTATATTTTTCTCTTTTTCACACTCTGAAAAAAGCATTGAATATTTTTTCTGTATTTTATCAATTTCCATTGTAAGCTCAAATATTTTTCTCTCATTATCCTCATTTTTATTTATAAGCATATTAATTTCATCTGTATTTTTTCTTTTTTCTGTGGCTTCAATCATTTTTTCAGTCTCCTTTTCAACAAAAACATCTGTATCCTCCTTTGAGTATACAGGAATACTTCCCTTTTTTGAAATTAATCCATAACACTCATTTGAACGTATACAGCCTTTTTTATACTGTTTTCTATATCTACATTTAACAATATCTTGCCCGTAAGGGTAAACTCTTTGTATTCCTGAAAATCCTATACCTTCAGGATTTACTCTAAAAATCCCCTTACCCGTTTGCCACATAGTATAAACAGTATCATCTTTTTTATACAATATAACATCATCAGCAAATCTTCCTTCCCACAAAGTTTTAGCTGATGACACTGCATCATTCTTATATTTATAATATACTCCCATTCTTCCTCTTACTGCTGAAATATATGATATATGAACTCTGTCATTATCAGCAAAAACAGATATATCTGTAACATAATTTCCATTTTTTATATACTCCACAGGATTTCCCATATTAAAAGGATACATTATAACTTCTCTACCCTTAATACTTCCTTCAGGTGTTTTATAAAAAATCATATTATGGTTTTCTTCAATATATGCCACATTAAATTTTATATTGCTATGTACTATAATTTCATCTATAAATACAGGTTCAGTCCATTTTCCATTATCCATACAAGTATAAAGTAACATAGCTCGTCCCTTTTCATTATGTGCCACAGTATAAAGCATTACAGGAATATTTTTTACAATCTCAAAATAGAAAAATGAATTTTCAATGCTTTTATTCTTTTTAAAAACAATACTACTTTCCCAAATACTATTTTTTCTCCTAGAAAGAATAATATTTCCTTCACTACTTTTTGTAAGTATATAAATGTTTCCATTTTTATCGGTTGTACAGTTAAAAATCGTGTCTGTGTCATATATACATACATTATCACTTTCACCTTCTTTTATTTTTACAATATTATTTTCTTTATATATACACAACAGACTACTATTATCAAAATCCCCTCTCAAAAAAAACATATTTCTTGAAAGCATATAAAACCAACTCCTTTTTTAAATTTATATGCTTTCAAATATTTAATATTACAAAAAAAAGACTTCTGAAATTATTCAGAAGTCTCTTTTTTATTTATTATATTATTTATTTTCAAACTCAACAAGTTTTTCAAGTATTTTATTACTTCTATCAATAAATGCTGTCATTTCCTCCGGTGAAAGTGTTTTATGTCCCATAAGTGCAAGGTCATAAATCTGTTTTGCAACAAGCTCTGTATCTTCTTTTCTGTCCTCTCTACCTTTAAGATTTACAAGAAGTTTTATAAGTTTGTTTGAACTATTGAGAACAAGAGTCTCCTCAGCCTCTATATTTCCAAACATTTTGCTCATCATTTCATCTTTTGCATAAGCTTCTTTCATTTCCTGTATTCTTCTTGACTCCTCAGATAAAAGTATCATAGCAGAAACATTTTCAGCCTTAAGACCTTCCATTTTTACATTAAGTTTTTCTTTTCCAAGTATTCCTCTAAAAAGGTTCTGAACTTCTGTATTAAGCTCATCACTTGTAACTTCATCATTTTTAAGAACGTCAGATATATCAGCATCAATTCTCTGAAGTTTTATTCCATTATTTTTATACTCAAGGAATGACACAAAAGGTTTATCTATTGCTGTTGATAAATCAACTGCCACAAGGTCATTTTCTTTAAATAAATTTATATACTGTATCTGCTGATTTTTATCTGTAAAGTAGAACATTTTATTTTCATGTTTATCTTTACACTCCTCAAGATACTCATTTAAAGTAACATATATATCGTCAGTAGTCTTAAATAAGAGAGAGTCTTTTATTTTATCATAAAGTTTTTCTTCACGCATACAGCCATATTTTATAAATACTGATATATCATCCCAGAATTTTTCATAAGTCTCTTTTCTCTCATTTTTGAACATACTATTAAGTTTGTCAGCAACTTTCTTTGTTATATAAGAAGACATTTTTCCTGCATAACCGTCATTCTGAAGGGCACTTCTTGAAACGTTAAGAGGAAGGTCAGGACAATCAATAACACCTTTAAGAAGAAGTAAAAATTCAGGCACAACCTCTTTAATATTATCAGCAATATAAACCTGATTTGAATAGAGTTTAATCTGTCCGTCCATAGCGTCCATTTCATTTACTATTTTAGGGAAATAGAGTATTCCTTTAAGTCTGAAAGGATAGTCCATATTAAGATGTATCCAGAAAAGAGGGTCATTCATATCCATAAATACATCATGGTAGAATTTTTTATAATCCTCATCTGTACACTCTTTAGGCTGACGAAGCCATAAAGGATTTACATCATTGAGAGGAACAGGCTCTTTTTCTTCCTCATCTTCAATTTTTCCTGTCTCTGCTATTTTTTCAGCTTCCTCAGGAGTTGCATGAATTACATTTGATTTTTCTTCTTCTTTTTCATCTTCTTTATTTGAAATTGTATCAATATATATAGGTACAGGCATAAAAGAACAATATTTTTTAAGTGTTGTATAGAGAGTGCCTTCATTGAGGAATTCTTCTCCGTCATCACCTATATAGAGAGTTATTGTTGTTCCTCTCTCTGTTCTCTCGCCTTTCTCCATTTCATAATCTATGCCGCCTTCACAAATCCATTTTGCAGCTTCTGAACCTTCAATATAGCTTAATGTATCAATTTCAACTTTCTCAGCTACCATGAAAGCACTGTAAAAACCAAGACCAAAATGACCTATAATGTCATTTTCTTCATCTGATTTCTCCTCATATTTTGATAAGAAATCTGTTGCACCGGAAAAAGCAATCTGATTTATATATTTTTTAACTTCATCAGCAGTCATACCGATACCGTTATCAATAATTTTTATTGTCTTATTCTCTTTATCAAGTACAACATTTACAGCGAATTTCTCGTCATCTTTTACAGAAGGAGCTTCACCCATTCCCATAAGTTTTTTAAGTTTAGTTACAGCATCACAGCCATTTGAAACAAGTTCACGAACAAATATGTCTTTGTCTGTATAAAGCCATTTTTTAATAATAGGCAAAAAATTCTCACTATTTATAGATAAATTACCCTTTTCCATTAGGTATTCCTCCTTGCTAAATATATTTCTAAAATATATTTTAGCACCAGTATAATAAAAGTCAAGAAAAATTTAGCACTCATCACTCCTGAGTGCTAATAATTTTATTTTTATGTAAAAATTCTTTAACATACTTGTCCCACTCATATTCCCCTGTTTTATCCATTGTAAATTCTTTAGGAGAAAATCCTGTTATAATTTTAAGTTTACCTTCTTCAAAAATAACATTCATAAACATAGCTGATGAATTTGTATATATGCTATCCATAGTCTCTCTATCGGCACAAAATATAATTTTTATACTTTTAGGAAGTTTATCACCCTTTATAATATCAAAAGCATAATTTTTAATATCTTTCCATAAACATATTTTTCTTTTTTCTCTTTCTTCCTCTATTACATCAGTAAAAAAATTGCTGTTATAATCACAATGTATTTCAAAAGTTGTAAATGTTGTAACCAAAAAACTTCTAACTTCAAAATCATCAAACATAGAACTTTTCAAAAGTCCTGCCATAAAAGTTTTTGTATTTTCTATTGAAAAAGATATCATTTTTTCCCCTCCAAATTACTTTTAAAACTATATTGTTCATTAAAAAATACATAGTTTTATAAAAATATTTATTAATTGTAATAATTATAGTATAATAATTCTATTCATATATTTTATGCGAGGAGGTAAATCATTGTCAAATTATTTAAAATACATAAAGATAATTACAATTATAATGATTTTAAGCATTGCTCTAACTTCTTCCCTCCTTATATATTCAAACTCAATAAATAAAAAAATAGACACTCAATCTATTGATTCATTAGAAGATGCTTCATTAAAAAATATAGAAATAATGCATAAGGAAGTAAAATATACAGAAAAAATAATAACAGGTGCTGCCCTTGAAATTTCTAAAAAAGACAACATTGATATTTACAATGTTGTCGAAACTTTAGAGCCATTAAAAAGAATTTATGATTTTAATGAAATAGGAGTTATTACTCCTGATGGTAAATTTTATAAATCAGATGGGACTGTAAATTCTCTCGAAAATTTTGGTTACAGCTTTGAATATGCACAAAGTGAGATGGAAAAATATAATATAGGCATATATATGTCTAAAAACGGTCGAAATACTGCTTATACTGCACCTTTATATGATAATAATCAAAATTGTATAGGATATATATATGCTACCTATAACTCAGATTATTGGGACAAAACAATAAAATTAAACTCAGATGAAAAATCTTATTTTTCATATATAATTTCTCCAGATGGTGAAATTATGATTGCACCTCCAAAAGGTAATTTTATAAACAAAAATAATATTTTTGACTTAACTTTAGAAATAAATAATGATGCTAAATCTTTTTTAGATAAAATTAAATCTGATATAAAAAATAATAAATCTGGTTCTTATATATCTTCAAATGATAACTATTATTTCAAATATATATATTATGAACCTTTAGGTATAAATGATTGGTATATAATTTCATTTATACCATTAGAATTTATTTCAAGTAAAACAAATAGTATTTCTTATGATATAAATATTCTTTTATTTTCTATTATATTACTTTTCTATATATGTATATTTATAATAGTAATTTTAATATTAAAACATAATAAAAAAGTAATTAGTGTACTTTATAGAGATGATATAACAGGAGGAGACAGTTATATAAAATTTGAAGAAGATGCAAAAACTTTAATTCCAAAATATAAAAACAAAGCTGTTTTTGCTATTATTGACCTTGATAAATTCAAACTTGTAAATGAAATGTTTGGTATAGAAGAAGGCAATAAAATAATAAAAATATTATGGAAAATTCTTATTAAATATAAAAACTCTGATGATATAATAGCACACAGGTATGCCGATGAATTTGTTGCCATATTTACATATAATGACATATCAGAAATAAAACAAAAACTTGAAAATATAGAAAAACAAATTCAAATAGTTTCAGAAAAACATAATAAGTCATATATAAAACTTTCAATAGGCATATATGAAATAAAAGAACCCAACATACCTTTTGAAATAATGTATAGCTATGCAAATATGGCTAAAATGACAATAAAAGGACGAAACGACCTTTTTTATGCCTTCTATAATGACAGTATAAGAAAACAAATGTTGGAAATAAAAGAATTAGAAGATAATCTTGAAGAAGCCTTAAAAAACAATGAGTTTGAACCATGGTATCAACCAAAATATTCAACTGACGGGGATTTAATGGGTTCTGAAGCTCTTATAAGATGGAGAAAAAAAGACGGAACAATAATACCTCCTGATAAATTCATTCATTTATGCGAGACAAATGGTTTTATACGTCAAATAGATTGGAAAATTTTTATAAAAACATGTAAACAGATGAAAGATTTGATTGATAAAGGAAATAATATAGTTCCTGTATCAATAAATTTATCAAAGGCATATCTCTATGATATAAACATTGTAAAAGAGTTTAAAAATGAAATTGATAAAATAGGTCTTCCACACAAGTATATACAATTTGAAATTACCGAAAGTGACACATCACAAAATATAGAAAAAATAAAAGAAATAATATCAGAATTTCATAAATATGATTTTAAACTTCTTTTAGATGATTTTGGTACAGGTTATTCATCTTTAACATCTATCCAAGTTTTTGATTTTGATATACTTAAACTTGACAAAATGTTTATAAAAAACATAGGAACAAATCGTGGGGATAATATAGTTTTATATACAATAAATATTGCAAAATCTCTCGGTATGGAAACAATTGCAGAAGGTGTTGAGACAAAAGAACAGTTTGAGTTCTTAAAAAATAATAATTGTGATTATATACAAGGATATTATTTTTCAAAACCTTTAAATTTTGAAGAATACAAAAAGATATTAAAATAAAAAGCCTGAAAAATTCAGGCTTTTTATTTTTAAAAAATATTATATCTTGTTTTCAAAAGTCTCATAAATATTATACTTACAAAAACTGTAATCATTTCACCAAAAGGAACCGCCCACCATAGTCCTATTATTTCAAAAATCATTGAAAGCATAATTATTCCAACTATTGTAAAAAGAAGTGTTCTTGAAAATGATATTACAGCAGAAACAAAGCCATTTCCTAAGGCTGTAAAAAGTGCTGATGAAAATATATTTATTCCCGAAAATAAAAATGAAACTGCAAAAATTTTAAGTCCATATTGTGATAAATTATAAACATTAGTATCTTTTTTAAAGAATATAATTGAAATCTCATTTGAAAATATAAAACCAATTAAAAAAATAATACATGAAACAAACACAGTAAATTTCATACAATTTTTTATAGTATTTTTAAGGAAAGTTTTTTCCAAAGCCCCATAATTATATGATATAACAGGAGCAACACCTATTGAAAATCCTAAGAAAAAAGCTGTCATAAGAAATTGAACATACATAGCTGCTGTTATAGCAGCAACACCGTCAGCTCCAGCATATTTCATCATATATATGTTGAAAAGGAATGTTATTACACTTCCTGAAAGATTTGTCACCATTTCAGAAGAACCATTTGACGATGTTTTTAATAAAATATCACTTTTAAATCGTGTTTTAGTAAAACAAAGTCCTTTTTTATTGATAGTAAAAAATATAACTCCACCAATAGCCGGTATAAAATAACTTGTCACTGTGGCATAAGCTGCCCCCTTAATACCCATTTCAAAAGGAACTATTAAAACATAGTCAAAAACCATATTAAAAAGTCCTCCAACTATTGTCAAAATAAGTCCAAGAGTAGGTTTTCCCGCTGTAACAAAAAATGATTGAAATAAAAGTTGTAATCCACTTACAGGAGCAAAAATCATTAATATTTTAAGATAAGTAGATGCAAGATTTATAATACTTCCCTCTGCACCAAGAAATATAACAATTTTTTCACTAAAAGTCACTGATATAATACTTATAAGTATACAGACAATAACTGTTGATATTACAATAAGTGAAAAATCCCTTTTTGCCTCATCAAATTTACCCTGTCCCATTTTAAGAGACACAATAGCACTTCCCCCTGTTGAAGCCATTACGCCTATACCTATAATTATGTTTATTGCTGGATAAGCTATATTAATAGCTGAAAGTGCATCTGTACCAACAAATCTTGAAACAAAAAATCCGTCAACAATAGTATACAATGACATAAACATCATCATAATTATTGAAGGAAGTGAAAAAATAAGTAACTGAAAAAAAGTAAATTTTTTTGAAATATCTGTTTTCATACTATCCTCCTTGATACTATTTTATCCGTTATGGTATTATAAAGTATAGTGTAACCCGATAGTCAAGGAAGGATTTTTTATGTCAGAAAATATATATTTAACCACAGGAGAATTTGCAAAATTATGTAATGTATCAAAACATACACTTTTTCACTATGATGATATAGGAGTTTTTTCTCCTGAAATAATTAAAGATAATGGATACAGATATTATTCTATATGGCAATATGACACATTTATTATAATAACAGAGCTTAGAAATCTTGGAATGTCATTAAAAGAAATAAAAGAGTATATTGACAATCGTTCACCCAAAAAGCTTATAAATCTTTTTGAAGATAGAATAAGTGTACTTGAAAATAAAATAAATCACATTAAAAGTTTTAAAAATTCAATAGAAATAAGAAACAGAGAGCTTATAAACATACCAAAAAATAATAAAAATGATGTTTTTAGAGAGGTTATAAAAGAAAGCTGTTTATTATTTTCAAAGACTGTTGAGTCTTTAGAAGATATTGACTTTATATTTTATTCATCAGAAATAATCAAAGAATGTATAGAACTTGGAATATATCAAAATAATCCTTATGGTGCTACAAGAAGTCTTTCTTCAATCAGACAAAAGGATTATAACTCATATATGGATATTTTTGTTATCGTTTTAAATTCAGAAGAAAAACCCTATTTAAAAAAACGTCCTGCTGGAGAATATATAATAAAATATCATTTCGGTTCATACGATAATATAAAAAATTCCTATGATAAACTTTTAGAATATATAGATAAAAACAATATTGAGACAGAAGATATAATATACGAGGAAAATGTAATAGACTATTTTGCAACAAAAAACGAAGATGATTTTGTATTTAAAATTATGGTAAAAACAAAAAAATCTTTTCAGGAATAACCCTGAAAAGATTTTTTATTTACTCATCTTTTTTATAACCTATAATATTATCAAAAACAGACCAAATCTCCTCTTTACCCTGTTTTGTCATGCTTGAGAAAGGAATTATTTTCTCATCAGCTGACATATTAAGAGCCTTTCTTATAATAGAAACGTGTTTTTGAAGCTGACTTCTTTTAATTTTATCTGCCTTTGTTGCAATTACTATTATGTCATAGTCATAATGTTTGAGCCATTCATACATCATTTTATCATTTGCACCAGGCTCGTGACGTATATCTATTAAAAGAACAATACTTTTTAAAGTCTCTCTCTGATAGAGATAATCTTCTATCATTTTACCCCATTTCTGTATCTCAGTTTTAGGAGCTTTAGCATAGCCATATCCTGGAAGGTCAACAAAATACAATGTATTTTCAACATCATAAAAATTTATTGTTCTTGTCTTTCCTGGACTGGAGCTAGTTCTGGCAAGAGATTTTCTGTTGAGAAGTCCATTTATAAGTGATGATTTTCCAACATTAGATTTTCCTGCAAAAGCAATTTCAGGTTTTCCATCTTTTGGATACTGTTCAAGTTTTACACCAACAGCAGCCAATGAAGCGTTATTTACTTCCATACTTTCTCTCCTTTTAAAACAGCCGCTTTTAAAACATCTTCCATTTCTTTGGCAAAAACAAAATCAATTCCATCTTTTATATTTTCAGGAATTTCATCTAAATCCTCTTTATTGTCAAAAGGAATAACTATCTTTTTAACTCCTGCTTTTTTAGCAGCAAGAACTTTTTCTTTAAGTCCTCCAATAGGAAGAACACGTCCTCTTATTGTTATTTCACCTGTCATAGCAACATCATTTCTTATTTTTGCCCCTGTAAGAGCAGAAATCATTGCTGTCGCCATTGTTATTCCGGCAGAAGGTCCATCTTTTGGAACAGCTCCTTCAGGAATATGTATATGAATGTCTTTTTCTTTGTAGAAATTTTCATCTACATTGAACATATCAGAGTTTGCACGTATATAGCTTATAGCAGCCTTTGCAGACTCTTTCATAACATCTCCCATATTTCCTGTAAGCTCAAATTTTCCGCTGCCTTTCATTGTATTAACCTCAATAGAAAGAGTATCTCCTCCAAATTGAGTCCAAGCAAGACCTCTTACAATACCTACTTGTGGAGTATCAAAAATTTTATCATGTTTTATTTTCTTTTTACCTAAAAATTCTTCAATATTTGATAAATTTACAGTCACAGATTTTTTATCACCGGAAACTATTGATTTCACAGTCTTTCTGCAAAGTTTACCCATAATTCTTTCAAGCTGACGAACTCCAGCCTCTCTTGTATAACCGTCTATAATCTCATCAATAGCCGGTTCTGTAATTTTTATATTACTTTTCTTGAGACCATGTTTTTTAAGCTGTTTAGGATAGAGATGTTTTTTAAATATATTTTTCTTTTCTTCAGATGTATAACCTGAAAGCTCAAGTATTTCCATTCTATCACGCAAAGCAGGTGCTATTGTGTCAAGAGAGTTTGCTGTACATATAAATAACACATCTGAAAGGTCATAAGGAACTTCCATGTAATGGTCTCTAAATGTATTATTCTGTTCACCGTCAAGAACTTCCAAAAGAGCTGATGAAGGGTCACCATTAAAGGATTGACTAAGTTTATCAATCTCATCAAGAAGTATAAGCGGGTTATCTGTTCCAGCTTGTTTTACAGCCTTTATAATTCTTCCCGGCATAGCTCCAATATATGTTTTTCTGTGTCCTCTTATTTCACTTTCGTCTTTAACTCCACCTAAAGACATTCTCACATATTTTCTATTAAGAGCTGAGGCAACAGATTTTGCTATTGAAGTTTTACCAACTCCCGGAGGACCATATAAACAAAGTATAGGAGTATTTGAGTTTGGAGCATTTTTAATTACTGCAAGATACTCAAGTATTCTCTCCTTAACTTTTTCAAGACCATAATGGTCTTCATCAAGTATTTTCTGTGCTTTTTTAATATCAAATTTCTCTTTTGTCTTTTCACCCCAAGGCATATCAAGAACCCAATCAAGATAATTTCTTGTAACATTTGCATCTGGTGATGATTGAGAACCTCTTTCAAGTTTTAAAATTTCTCTTTCAATAACTTTTTTAGAGTCTTCTGGAATATCTTTATCAGCAAGAAGTTTTTTATATCTATCTATATCAGAAGCAGAGTCCTCTCCCAATTCTTCCTGTATAACTTTAAGTTCTTCTCTCAAATAGTATTCCTTTTGTGATTTATCTATATTCGCTTTTACTTTTTCCTCAAGCTGTTTTTTAAGTCTCACTATTTCAAGTTCTGAGTTAAGTATCTCAAAAACAGCTTCAAGTCTTTTTACAGGGTCAAGTATTTCAAGAATTGTCTGTCTTTCTGATTGATTTATATTAATTCCAGAAGCCATAATGTCTGCCATTTGACCAGGCTTTGTTGCAGATATTACATTTACAACACCCTCATTTCCAGCTTGCATTCTATTGCCCATTTTTATGTACTCGTCAAAAGCATCAGAAGTCATTCTCATAAGGGCAACAGTATCCACATCAGGTTCTTCATCAGAGTCTTGAGGTATCTCTATAATTTCTGCTATGTCACAATCTTCATTTTCAATAACTTTTACAAGATTTCCTCTTATAACACCCTCTACAATAACATGAGTCACATTTCCCGGAAGTCTTAGTATTTGTTTTACCTTTGCAACAGTTCCTATGTCGCATATATCTTCACGTTTCGGAGCATCCACAGAAGGGTCTTTCTGAGATGCAAGGAAAACGAGTTCATTTCCGCCAGTAGCCTTTTCTATTGCATCAAGGGATTTCTGTCTTCCAACAGAAAAACTTATAATCATATTAGGAAAAACAGTAAGCCCTCTTAAGGGTATTAGAGGCATTAATTCTGTTGATTTATCCATTAAATTCACCTCTTTAAAATCTATTTTATAAAATCCATATTTAGACGTAAAGTCATTATACATTAAAAAATATTATGTAACAAGATTAAACTACATTTGATTACATAAATCGTCATTATTCACACAGAACACAATTCGTTACATAAAAAATCTGTCGTTACACATGTTTACGACAGATTTTTATAGATTTATTCATTAACCTTCTTTATATCAAAAGGTGTTGTCTGGTAAACAAAATAGTTAAGCCAGTTTGTATATAAAAGCTGGCCATGGGAACGCCATTTTAATACAGGCTCATTTTCCGGATTATCATCCTCAAAATAATTTTCAGGTATATTAGGATTTTTTCCAGCATTAAGGTCTCTGTAATACTCTGTTGCAAGAGTATCTACATCATACTCTGAATGACCTGTAACAAAGAACTGACTTCCACTTTCATTTCCAACAACATAAACTCCCGCTTTATCTGAAACAGCCATAATTTTAAGTTCAGGAACTTTTTCAATATCCTCAGCTTTAACCTCAGTATGTCTTGAGTGTGGTGCATAGAATGTATCATCATATCCTCTAAAAAGTCTTGATTTTCTATTTAAAAGTTTATGTTCAAAAACTCCAAATATCTTTTCAGGAAGCTGATATTTTGGTATTCCATAATGATAATAGAGTCCCGCCTGTGCACCCCAACATATATGGAATGTAGAATGAACATGAGTTTTTGACCATTCAAAAATCTCACAAATCTCGTCCCAGTATTCAACCTCTTCAAACTCCATATTCTCAACAGGTGCTCCTGTTATAATCATGCCGTCATATTTTTGGTCTTTTATTTCATCAAAAGTTTTATAAAAATCTATAAGATGTTCTTGTGGTGTATTTTTTGAAGTGTATGTACTTGTCTGTAAAAGTTCAACCTCTATCTGTAAAGGTGTATTTGAAAGACATCTCAAAATCTGTGTTTCTGTGGCAATTTTTGTTGGCATAAGATTAAGTATAATTATCTTAAGGGGACGTATATCCTGATGAAGGGCTCTATATTCAGTCATAACAAATATATGCTCATTTTCAAGAACCTTTTGTGCAGGAAGTCCGTCAGCTATTTTAATAGGCAATCAAATCACTCCTCATATTTAATAAATAATTATTATATCATAAAAATTTTTTAAAAGCTATATTCCAAAGTATATTATATGTTCATAAAATCAATCAAATTTATAATTTAACCGTATATAGCTTTAAGGTTATTTTAAAACTTTTCATTATAAGTTTACCATAAAAGAACAAAGTTGCCAAAAAAATTTTAAAATGATAAAATCATTATCAAAAGGAGGTTTTTTAATGTTTCATAGTATTATATGGTATGCAAAATTTGTCATAACTCTTATACTAAAAACACCACAGCTTAAAAAAGCTGACAAAATACTTAAAAATGAAGGTCAAGAAGCCTTTGACGAATTTTCATACAAAGTAACAAATGAATGGGCATTAAAAAGAATAAAAGACAGTGGTGCTCATATAACAGTTTATGGGAATGAAAAAATTCCACAAGACAGAAATGTTCTATTCATAAGCAATCATCAAAGTGATTTTGACATAGCAATATTTCTTGGCATGATAAATAAAAATGCTGGTTTTGTAGCAAAAAACGAGATGGAAAATATTCCTCTTTTAAGCCATTGGATGAGAAATATACACTGTGTTTTTATGGATAGAAAAGATATTAAAAAAGCAGCAAAAACAATAGTCGACGGAATAGCTCTTCTCAAAAAAGGTTACTCAATGGTTGTTTTCCCTGAAGGCACAAGAAGTAAGTGTGATAAAATGGGAGAATTTAAAGCTGGAAGTTTCAAACTAGCAACAAAACCTAAAGTCACTGTTGTACCTGTAACAATAGACGGTTCATATAAAATTATGGAAGGAAACAATTATATAATAAAACCGGCTGATGTTAATGTTTATATCCATGACCCTATTTTTACAGCAGACCTTTCAAAAGATGAACTTTCAAAGCTTCCCGAAAAAGTTCGCTCAATAATAGAAGAACCTATAAAATCAAAACAATAAACGGTGATAATATGAATGTTAAAATAAATTATCAAAAAGAACTGGAAAAAACACTTAAAGAAATAGAAAAACAAGGCACTATTCCAAAACTTTTTTTACACAGTTGTTGTGCTCCATGTAGCAGTTATGTTTTGGAATATCTCTCACAATTTTTTCAAATAACAGTATTTTACTATAATCCCAATATATATCCGGCTGAAGAATATAATTATCGTGTAAAAGAGCAACAAAAACTTATATCAGAGCTTAAAACAAAATATCCTGTAAATTTCATTGAAGGTGTTTATGATACAGATAATTTTTATGCTATGGCAAAAGGTATGGAAAACATACCTGAAGGGGGAGAGCGTTGTTTTAAATGTTATGAAATGCGTCTTAGAGAAACAGCAGATTATGCATTAAAAAACGGTTTTGACTATTTCACAACAACACTAACAATAAGCCCTTATAAAAACGCTGAAAAAATGAACGAGATAGGAAAAAAGATAGCTGAAGAAAAGGGAATAAAATACCTTTATTCAGATTTTAAAAAGAAAAATGGTTATCGCCGTTCCATAGAGCTTTCAGAAATTTATGGTCTTTACAGACAAGATTACTGTGGTTGTGTATTTTCAAAAACCGAAACAGAAAAAAGACGAGGTGAAAAAAATGAAGCCTGACAGAATTAAAAAAGTTATTGAAAATATGGAAAACTCCAATTTAAAACAGATAATAGTATATTCTAAACATTCAATATACTATCTTACAGGAATATGGGCAGAACCGGGAGAACGTTTAATAGCTCTTTACATAAACACTGATGGAAGAATAGAACTTTTTTCAAATGCAATATTTGGAATTGATACTGTATCAATAAAGAATTTTGTTCATAAAGATGGTGAAAATCCTGTGGCTGATTTAGCTTACACATTATCATCAGGAGCAGTTGGAATTGACAAAAATTTACCTTCAAAATTCCTTATAGGTATAATGGAATTAAGAAAAGATATTTTTCCTGTAAACGGTTCTATGCCTGTTGATATAGCAAGAATGATAAAAGACACTGATGAAATAGAAAAAATGCGTCATTCATCAAAAATAAATGATGAAGTTATAAAAGAAGGTATTGAAGCTATAAAAGACGGTGTCACAGAAAAAGAGTTAGCAAATATTATAAACAACGGCTATATGAAAAGAGGAGCTTCAAGGGGAGGAACTCAACTTGTAGCTTTTGGGAAAAACTGTGCAAACCCTCATCATGGTTCAAAAAATATAACTTTATCTAAAGGTGACAGTGTTCTTTTTGATATATTTTTACCTATAAATAAATACTGGTGTGATATGACAAGAACAGTATTTTTAAAAGAAATAACAAAAGAACAAGAATATGTTTATGAGACTGTAAAAACAGCAAATATAAAAGCCATAGAAAAAGTAAAAAACGGTGTTCCTCTCAAAGATATTGATAAAGCTGCAAGAAGTTACATTGAAGACAGAGGATATGGAAAATATTTCACTCATAGAACAGGACACAATATAGGTCTTGAATGTCATGAATTACCTGATGTAAGTAGTCAATCAGAGTTTTGTGCAAAAACAGGTATGATATTTTCAATAGAACCAGGAATATATATTCCAGACCGTTTTGGAGTTAGAATAGAAGACCTTGTTCTTGTAACAGATGATGGCTGCGAAATATTAAACAGCTATACAAAAGAACTTCAAATTATAAAATAAGCCTTTCCAATATGGAAAGGCATTTTTTATGTATAAATATATTTAAACTGTCTATACTCCTATACTGAAAGGAGTGTTATATATTGGAAATAATATCAGCAATACTTATATCATCACAGCTTATATTTACATTTATAGCTGGAATGTATTTTTTTCAGAATATACGTTTTTCAAACAACAGTAAAGCAATATTTAACAGTGATTTTAGAGACAGAGAAGAAAAGCTTTTAAAACTCAAAAGTATAAAACTTACAGAACCTTTATCAGAAAAAACAAGACCAAAAAGTCTTGATGATATAAAAGGTCAAGATGACGGCATTAAGGCTTTAAGAAGTGCTCTTTGCAGTAAAAATCCGAGACATGTAATAATATACGGTCCTCCCGGTGTAGGAAAAACAGCTGCTGCAAGACTTATACTTGAAGAAGCAAAATTAATGTATTCATCACCCTTTGGAAAATTTTCAAAATTTGTTGAAATAGATGCAACAACCCTTCGTTTTGATGAGAGAAGCATAGCAGACCCTTTAATAGGTTCTGTTCATGACCCTATATATCAAGGTGCAGGAATTTATGGAAATGCAGGAATTCCACAGCCAAAAGAAGGAGCTGTAACAAAAGCCCATGGGGGTATACTTTTTATAGATGAAATTGGAGAATTACACCCTGTACAGATGAATAAACTTTTAAAAGTTCTTGAGGACAGAAAAGTATTCTTTTCAAGTTCCTATTACAGTGAAGAAAACAAAGCTATACCAAGATTTATACATGATATTTTTAAAAATGGTATGCCGGCAGATTTTAGATTAGTTGGTGCAACAACAAGAAAACCAGAAGAAATTCCCCCCGCTTTACGCTCTCGCTGTACAGAAATATTTTTTAAAAGCCTTGACCATAATAATATAGAAATTATAGTTTCTGACGCTTTCAAAAAAACAGGATATAAATTTGAAAAAGACACAGAAAAACTTATAGCAGATTATGCAACAAATGGCAGAGAGGCTGTTAATATAGTTGAAAATGCTGTATCAATAGCAGAGATAGAAAGAAGAAGTTATGTATCATCAAAAGATATTGAATGGATAGCAGAAACCTCTCATAAAATAAAAAATACAATAAATAAAATCAAAGAAACATCTGAAAAAGGAATTGTAAATGGTCTTGCTGTTACAAATAACGGAAATGGTACTGTTTTAGGAATAGAAATATCTGCTGAAATTTCAAGTAATGGAGAAGGCTCTTTAATAACAACAGGTATTGCAGAAAATGAAACCATTAAAAATTATACAGGCACAATTTCAAAGAAAAGTAATATACTCTCATCAATAGAAAATGTTATAACCTGTTTTGAAAATTTCACGGGGATTTCTTTAAAAGCCTACAATATACACATTAATTTTACAGGTGGAACTGTTGCTGATGGTCCTTCTGCTGGTATAGCTATGTATTGTGGTCTTTATTCGGCTGTATTTAACATTCCTATTCCAACAGACATGATATTTACAGGAGAGATTTCAATAAAAGGAAATATACTTCCTGTTGGTGGAGTTTTTGAAAAATTAAAAGCCGGTTTTGAAGCAGGAGCAAAAACAGCTTTTATACCCTTTGATAATTTTCAAAGTTCTCTTGAAAAAATTGATATTAATATAAATCCTGTTAAAAATATATCTGAGCTTACAAAATATGTATTTGAACCAAATATGCCTAATATATACAGCGATAAAGCAGTATAAATTAAATATTTTTTAAAAATAAAATGCTCTATAAATACAAATTTATAGAGCATTTTCAAAATCATTGACTTTTAATATATTTTGTTAGATAATATTACTACTATGTCGGGGTGTGGCGCAGTTTGGTTAGCGCGCATGACTGGGGGTCATGAGGTCGCAAGTTCAAATCTTGTCACCCCGATTTTTTTTATTTTTTATTTATTATTTTCTATCTTCTTCATCATATATTGAATATTGTGCTTTTCCAAGATGTTTTGCATGATATAAAGCTTTATCAGCTTTAGAAAATATCTCATTATATGTATTTCCATTTTCAGGAAATATTGATATGCCTATTGTCCCTGAAACAGGAAGTATACTTCCATTATATTTATATTCAGATTTAAAAATTGAAAGAATTTCATCGCCTTTTCTCTCTGCAAAAATTATACTGTTTATATTTTTGGCAAATACACAAAACTCATCTCCACCTATTCGACCCACAATATCACTACTTCTAAAAATAGATTTTAATTTTTTTGAAAATTCTTTTAAAACATAATCTCCCGCCATATGTCCATAGGTATCATTTATATTTTTAAATCCGTCCATATCTATTACAAAAAGTATTCCGCTGATATTATCATTTATACAGTCTTTTATTTTAAATTCTGTTGTGGATTTATTATAAATCTGTGTCATTCTATCAATTTCAGCATCATATTTAAGTTTTTCTTCTTCCTTTACAGTATTGTCTATATCTAAAACAAACATTATTCCAACAATATCCCCATTTTCAAGACTTTCTGTAACATACACAAATATTTCAGACCATGTATAGCTATCTTCATGATATCTCTTATATCTTAAACTCACTTCTTTTTTTCCATTTTTATACATAGTTTTAAGACTTTCAATGCTGAACACATCTAAAAAATTATATTTTTTATTGTCAATAATATACTTTCTATTAATAGATTGTATAAGTTCACTGAGACTAATGTTATCATTTGAAATTATTCTATTTCTATATCTTATATTATTAACAGTATTTTGACTTACGTTTATTTCGCAACTAAATATTGCATTTGATATTATTATATTTTTGTATTGCCCCATTTTTAGATATTTTATTTCAGTTTCTTTAAGAGATGTAATATTATGAGCAGTTCCAACAGCTTTTATAGGATTTCCATTTTCATCGTATATTGATGTCATTTTTATTTTAAACCACTCATATTTTTCATCACCAACATTGACAGCCATTTCGCACTCTGCTTCTTTTTTTCCATTATCTATATCTCTAAAACACATTACAATATCATTTTTAAAACTCTCTTTTATATATTTTGATGAATATATATGATGTGAAATATTTTTAATGACATCTGTATCAAAATATTTTTTGTACCATATATTTTTAAAGACAACAGTACTATCTTTTATAATATATTCAAAAACAGCACTTTCAGATATATCAGCAGCAAGAAGATATCTTTCTTTATTAACCTCCATAAGCTTATTAGCAATAATTATTTTTTTATTACTGTTACTTCTATTAAAATATGCTAAAAGTTCTGTAATTGCGAATATTGAAATTATACTGGCAAGCAAAAGAACCCCTGCATTTTTAATATTTATTGCATATCTTGCAATGGCACTTGAAGGAACAATTGAAATTATATAAAAATCACTAATTCCTACGGGCATATAATAAGCATATCTTTCATCTATATTTTCATAAACATAATGTATAAAACCACCATTACCCTTTTTTAAATCATTTTTAAAATTTTCAACAGTATAACCTTTTTTCATAGTAGAATTATCAAAAATTTCAATTATATTATTCGTTGTATATTCTGAAGAATAATGAGGTGATTTTAATATAATGGAGCCTGAAGAATTAAATATATGAGTGTATCCTTCACCATAAAAACTTGTTATATAAAGTATTTCTTCAAGCTCATCAATGGTATACAAACCATAAACAACATCATCATTTTGTGACTTTTTTGATGATGAAAAAACAAGGGCATTTTTGCCTTCTATATTAACTATAAAAATATCGTCTTCATACTGATTATATATATTTTTTAATTCATCTGAAAAAGTATAATCTGTTGAAATAAAATTTCCATTTCTATCAATTATAAATATACTGTCAAAATCACTTTTATCTAAAAATTCATTTAATACATTTTCTATTACAAATTTATCTTCATAATTTTCATTGAAAATAATATTTGAAACACCGTTTATATATTCAAGTGAATTTTTAAGTTTTGTTTTGACAGCTACACTGCTTTGTTCAGATATTTCTTTTAATTGATTTTTTGTATTAACAACTTCTGATTTATTTATATCTTTAAAAAAAGATACAAAAGAACAAGTCATAATAATTACTATAAAAAATATATAAAAAAATATAATTATTCTTTTTTCAATAACTTTTTTCATATAATTACCACCAAAATATAATTTTTTATAATTATATCATAAAAGTATTAAGCTAAAAACTTTTTAATATAAAAAAAGAGTATATGAAAATCATAATTTCATATACTCTTTAAAATATTAGTTAGAAGCTTTTACCTTTATCCAAAGATTAGCAAGTTTTTCTTTTAAAACCTGATTATCTCTGAAAACTTCATCTTTTTCATAACCTGTTCTAGGAATATAAGCTTCATTTCCAAAATATTCTCCGCCTTCTGATGACATATCTTTTAATACATCTTTATTTGTTGAAGCATATCCAACTGTGTATGAGTTATCATATGAAGCATCATAAGTGAGAACATAGTTTATAAATTCATGGGCAAGTTTTGGATTTTCTGCATTTTTAGGAATTACCATAGCATCACACCACATATTTGTTCCTTCATTAGGAAGGAAGAAGCCCATATCCTCATTCTGTGAAAGTATATAAGCAGCGTCTCCACTGTAAACAACAGCCATATCCTTCATACCATTAGCCATGTTATCAATTACCTCATCAGTAACATAAGAAGGTTCCATAGTGTTATTAAGCTCTATAAGCCAGTTATAAGCTTCCTCAATTTCTTTTTCATTATCTGTATTCATTGAGTATCCAAGAGCTTTTAAGGCAACCATGAATGAGTCTCTCTCTGAGTCATACATATATATTTTGCCTTTATATTTTTCATCTTTAAGAATATTATATCCTTCTTTTTCAAGGTCTTCTATTGAAACATTGTTTTTGTTATAAACAATAC
The DNA here is from genome assembly GCF_002161055.1 of Tyzzerella sp. An114. Taxonomy (GTDB): domain Bacteria; phylum Bacillota; class Clostridia; order Lachnospirales; family Anaerotignaceae; genus Fimicola; species Fimicola cottocaccae. Next base: position 132,460 of record NZ_NFLT01000005.1, on the reverse strand, counting down.
CAACACTGCCCCAGAAATATGGCACTGAATATTTTCCCTCTGGGTCAAAAGCAAGATTTTTTACACCATCATAGAGATTAGCCTCATTAGGTATTAATGATTTATCAAGCTCCATAAGAGAGTCATTTGCTATAAGTCTCTCTATCATATAATCAGAAGGCACAAGAACATCATAGGAGTCTCCAGCCTGAATTTTTGTGTACATCATTTCATTTGAGTCAAAGTATTCAGTTATTACTTTTACACCAAATTCTTTCTGGAAATTATTTATAAGGTCTTCGCCCATATATTCTCCCCAGTTATAAAGTTTAAGTGTGTCAGAACCGTATTTTTCAACAGGGTCTGGAACATCAGATGAAGTTCCTCCTCCACATCCTCCAAGAAGCATTGTTGCACCTAAAACAAGAGCAAGTAATTTTTTCATATTCTTTCGTTCTCCTTTTTCATTTTTTTATCTTTAATAATAGGTATAACATTTATAAGTATTAAAACTACTGTTATTATAAGTATTATTATTGTTGAGAGAGCATTTATAGAAGGGTTTATACGTTTTGACATTGTATAAACCATTATTGATATATTGTTTACTCCATTTCCTGTAACAAAGTATGATATAACAAAGTCGTCAAAAGACATTGTAAAAGCAATAAGTGCTCCCGAAACAATTCCTGGCATTATCTGTGGTACAATAACCTTTGTTAAAGCTTGCCATGGTGTAGCACCAAGGTCTAAGGCTGCATCTGCAAGATTAGGGTCAAGAGAGCGAAGTTTTGGCATAATACTTAATATAACATAAGGTATACAAAACATAATATGAGCTAAAAGCATTGTCATAAAACCTTTTTTAACGGCTAATGTACTAAAAAGCATAAGTAAACCAATAGCTGTTACTATTTCAGGGTTCATAATAGGCAATGAATTTATCTGTTCAACAACTATCTTAACTATTCTATTTGATTTTGAAAGACCTATGGCTGTTATTGTTCCCACAATAGTTGAAATTACTGTGGCAAGAACTGCTATTGCTATTGTATAGAAAACAGCCTGCATCATAGTTGAGTCATTAAACATCTTTTCATACCACTGTAATGAAAATCCTTCAAAGTGAGTGAGAGACCTTGATGAATTAAATGAAAATATAACTGTGTATATTATAGGTATGTAAAAGAAAGCCATTATAATGAATATATATATTTTTGAGAAAATACCTGTCTTTTTGTTCAATTAAAACGACCTCCTTCCATATGTTCTCCCTTATCAACTTTCTTTGTAATATACATTGAAATCATAATTATTACTGCCATAATAAGAGAAATAGCACTTCCGAAATTCCAGTTTCCAGATGTCAAGAACTGAGACTCAATAACATTTCCTATTAAAACAAATTGTCCTCCACCTAACAATTTTGGTATAAAGAAACTTGAAACAGCAGGAAGGAAAACAAGTGTAATTCCACTTATAACTCCTGGTAATGATAGAGGTAAAGTCACTCTCAAAAAGCACTGTAATCTGTCAGCACCAAGGTCACTGGCTGCTTCAATAAGGCTTTTATCCATTTTTGTTAAAGATGTGTGTATCTGTAAAATCATAAATGGTATAAAGTTATACACCATACCAAGTATAACAGCAAAACTTGTATGAAGCATTTTTACTTCTATTCCAAAAAATGAAAGTATTGTACTAAGTATACCGTCATCCTGCAATATACCCATCCATGCATATGTACGAACAAGCATATTTATCCACATAGGCAATGTTATAAGTAAAACAAGTATCATTTTTTTCTTGCCTTGAACTTGAGCTATTATATAAGCCGCAGGATATCCAAGTATTATACATATTATTGTTGTAACAACAGCAATAAAAAGAGACCTTTTTAATACCTCAACAAATATTGCATCACTAAAAAATCTTCCAAAATTTTCAAATGCAAATCTAAATGTAGTAACATCGTTACCTTTAACTGTAAAGGCATACATAAGTATCATAAGCATAGGCACAACAATCATTGCCGCAATCCATACTATATAGGGGTATGCCATACTTTTAAACTGTCTCATACTTAATAACTCCCCTTTTTAGACATAATATGAATATCTTCAGGATTAAACCATAATCCCACTTCATCCCCTACTTTATGTTCATCTGTTGTGTCAACTTTATATTCATGACCTTCTGTTTTGAATGTAACGTCATATATTCCAGGAATAATATTTTCAGGGTCGAAAGTATAAACAACGTCACTTATCTCAACAGAACTTCCGTCTTCCATACTCCAACAGGAAGCATTAGCCCATGTTTTAAGGTCTGTTTCAAGAGCAATACTCTCTTTAATCTCGTCACAGTTTTTAAAGAAGTTCATAGCATATATTTCTTCCTGATACTCTTTATTTATAACTCTGTTTTCATCTTTAACTATCATATTGACAGTAACACTTGTACCGGAAGAAGTTTTAAATGTAACAGGATATTTTCCGTTTTCTGCTTTTATATCATATTCAATATGAGTTATTGAATTCCATTCATCTGTTTCAGGGTTCCAAGCCTGAGCGTCTGCTCTTGCTATAATATCAGCATCAGTAAGCTCTTTTACGTCCTCAACATCAAGATAGAAATCATTAGCACTCATTTTTTCATTAGCTGACTCATTAAAAACAGGCTCTTTATCACGAACAACCATTTTTACAGTTATACTTGTACCAGATTTTGTCTCAACAATAGTTTCATAGTGCACACCTTTAAAGAGAACTGATTTTACAAAACCTTTAAGTTTTCCTTTACTTTTTTCAACAATGTCAAGGTCTTCAGGACGTATAACAACATCAATTTTCTCATTAGGCTCAAAACCAAAGTCTACACACTGGAATTTTTTATCTTCAAACATAACTTCATAATCATTTAACATAATACCATCAATTATATTACTTTCACCTATGAAGTTTGCAACAAACTCATTTACAGGCTCGTTATATATATCAGTAGGAGAGCCTATCTGCTGAATTTCACCGTCTTTCATGACAACGATTTTATCAGACATTGTGAGGGCTTCCTCTTGGTCATGAGTTACATATATAAATGTGATACCAACTTCCTGCTGTATCTTTTTAAGCTCGTGTTGCATTTCTTTTCTAAGTTTAAGGTCTAAAGCTCCCAAAGGCTCATCAAGAAGAAGAACCACAGGCTCATTAACAAGGGCTCTAGCTATGGCAACACGCTGCTGCTGTCCTCCTGACATCTCTGTAACACTTCTTTTTCCATAATCCTCAAGTCCAACAAGTTTAAGCATACGCATAACTTTTTGTTCAATAATATCTTTAGGTTCTTTTTTTATTTTAAGACCGAAAGCAATATTATCATAAACATTAAGATGTGGGAAAAGAGCGTATTTCTGAAACACAGTGTTTATTTCTCTTTTATAGGGAGGAATTTTTGATATATCTTCATTATCAAAAAGAACTTCTCCCTCTGTTGGATTCAAAAATCCTCCAAGTATTCTTAAAAGTGTAGTTTTTCCACAACCACTGGGACCTAAAAGTGTAACAAATTCATTTTCATAAATATCAAGATTTATACCTTTAAGTACAAGCTGTCCGTCAAATTCCTTTACAATATTCTTAAATTGAATAAGTTTACGCATTTTTACCTCCTAAAATAACGGCGGTGTTGACACCCATAAAATTTTTGCAATTGTCTTTTTATTGTTTTCAATATAATGAAAACTTTTGCCATTCATATAAAAAGTTTCTCCTTTTCTCACAGTATATTTATTCTCTCCACAGACAAGAGTTACTGTGCCTTCAAGGACATATCCAAACTCCTCACCGCTATGAGGTGAAACTTCAAAAGAGCGTCCTCCCTTAGGTATTTCAATGAGAATAGGCTCCATTGAATTTTTCTGTGTATTGGGAACAATCCAATTTACAGTATAATTTTCTTTTTCATCAACAAAAAAATCACCTTTTTGAAAAACAACTTTCTCCTCTTTTTCTTCCATAAAAAACTCTGAAAGTGAACTTCCAAGTGCTTCCAAAATATCATTTAAAGTAGAAATAGATGGAGAGGTAAGGTCTCTTTCAAGCTGTGAAAGAAAGCCCTTAGTAAGTTCGCTTCGGGAAGCAAGTTCTTCAAGAGTGAGACCTTTTTGCACCCTTAACTGTTTTACTTTATGACCTATATCCATATTTCCTCCTTTAGAAATACTAAACATTTATATTAACTAAACTAAACCTATATCATTATACTATACATCAAAATAAAATCAATAGTATAAAACAAAAAATTTTATATTATTAAACTTAATTTATATATTTTGTGATATATAAAATTAGCGTTAATATAATTAAACTTTAAAAAAATCCAATAAATTCAATATATTTTAAACATTGAAATTTATAATTGTTAAAAAGTTTATAACAATTAAACTTATAAACCACAGATATTAAACTCACAAAATGATAAATTTATATTGTAAAATTTTTTCATAGGTAGTAAACTTATCTGCGGAGGTCTTAAAAATGGATAAAAAAACTAATATTATAAAACCCAAAATCACACCATCAGAAATGTTTTTGACAGGAATACTTTTAGCTTTTACAGGTGGCTTTCTCGATGCTTATACATATATTTTAAGAGGCAACGTTTTCGCCAACGCTCAGACAGGAAATATTGTATTGTTAGGTATAAATATAGCCACAGGAGACATTAAAAAAGCTATATACTATCTTATACCAATACTAGCTTTTGCTGTTGGTATATTTCTTACAGAGATAATAAAAAGAAATTTTTCAGAAAAAAAGCTTTTACACTGGCGTCAAATAATAATATTATTTGAAATAATAATACTTTTCATAATAGGATTGTCTGATGAAAACATTCCAGACTCATTTATAAACGTTTCTGTATCTTTTGTATGTGCATTACAAGTGGCATCTTTCAGAAAACTTTCAGGTTTAGGCTATGCCACAACAATGTGTACAGGAAATTTACGCTCATCTGTTGATAAATTAAGTCTGTTTTTATTTGAAAAAGATAAAAAAGCTCTCATTGACTCAATACTTTATATGTCAATAATAATACTTTTTATAGCAGGTGCAGCAACAGGAGTAATACTTATAAAACACTTTAGTCATAATTCTATATGGCTATGTTGTATACTTTTATTATTTGTACTTATAATACTTCACGAAGAAGAATAAAAAAACGGAAGGATAAATTCCTTCCGTTTTTATTTTTATTTAATATTATGAAAATCTAAATTTGCCCTTTTTAAGTCTCCTATTGTGAAGAATTATAAAGGCACAAGGTATTGCTGTCATTGTAAGTACAGATGACAATATCATACCAAAAACAATAGATGTTGCCATAGGAGCCCACAAAGCACCACCGGAAATCATAAGAGGTATAAGTGATATAACAGTTGTAATCATTCCAACCATAATTGGACGAAGTCTTGTCTCACAGGCAAATTTAATTCCTTTTATGACATCTTTTTCATCTTTAAGAACAAGTTTCATATAGTCAAGAAGAACTATACCATTGTTTACAACTACACCCATAAGGCTTATAGCACCTAAAAGAGCCATAAATCCTATCGGATAACCCATAACTTTAAGACCTATTATAATACCTATAAATGAGAGTGGTATTGTCGCCATAATTATAAGAGGCTCTCTAAGGTCTCCAAACTGGAATACAAGTATTATATAAATCAATACAACAGCTATAACTGCTGGAAGTTTCATTGATGAAAAAGCATCATTACTTGTCTCATTTTCTCCACCGAACTCCATTGTATAGCCATCAGGAAGTTTATAATCTTTTAAAGCTTCCTCATAAGCTTTCATTACATTTCTTGTATTATAACCATCTTTTACAAAAGAACCTATTGTTATTGTTCTTTCTCCTCCCCTTCTCACTATTTTATTAAGGGATGTTTCAGTATCTATATCAGCAACCTGACTTAAAGGAATATTATCACCTGTAATCTGTGATGTAAGGAAAAGAGTATCAAGCATATCAGCAGAAGTTTTCTTATCAGATGAAACTTTTGCAACAATAGGCAATGAATCTTTATTTATATCTTTCTGTTTAAGCTCTGATATTTCAACACCATTTACAGCCATTCTGACAGTAGAAGCTATATCATAGGCAGAAAGTCCAACCATACTTGCTTTTTCTTCATTTATATCAACATCAAGTTTATAACTATCATATCCAAAGTTATTCTCAATATTTTTTGTACCTTCAACAGTATATCCTATCTCCTGAATTTCCTCTGCCATTCTTCTAAGCTCATTAATGTCTGTTCCTGTAATTCTAACCTGAACAGGATAATCAGTAGGAAGATTTATTTCAAGATATTTTATCTGTGTAGAAATTCCTGGAACATTATTTATAATATCTCTCTCAACATTTTCAGCCTCACTTCTAGTACCATTTATAAGGAACTGGGCTTTATTTGTTGCAATATTGTTAGGCATAAATGAAACGTAATATTTTGTATATCCGTTGCCAACTTTATATGAGAAATTATCTATTGAACTTTCATTTTTAAGAACTTCAGAAACTTTCAAACAAGCATCCTCTGTTTTTTCAACAGTTGCACCATCCTGTAAAGTGACATTTAAAACGTATTGCTCCCTTTCAACAGGAGGAAAAAGCTGTATAAGCATTGTTGGAACTATTGTTGATGTAGCAATAAGCATTGCAAGAAAAAGTGCAAGAACTTTTCTAGGATTTCTAAGACTTATATCAAGAACTTTCATATAAAAATTGCTGAAAGCTCCTTTTCCTTTATCCAATCTAAAAAGTTTTTTAAATTTTTCTTTCTGTGCTTTCATTTTTTCATTACGTTTTATTTTTTTAGGGTCAAGGAATATATAACCCATAGCCGGAACAACAGTTATACTTGTTATATAAGAGCCTAAAAGCGCCACCGTTACAAGTATAGGCAGAGAATTTACAAATTTCCCCGCAGAGCCTTGCATCATGGCAAGGGGAAGGAATGAAGCAACTGTTGTGAGAGTAGATGTTAAAATTGGTATATTAACCTCTTTTATACCCTTTGTACAGGCTGTCATAATATTTTCCCCTCTATCAAGGTATACATTCATATTATCATTTGAAACTATACCATTTGCCACAAGAAGGCTCAAACATATTATGAGAGCAGCAATAGAAACCTGATGTATAGGAATTTCTGTTGCTTTCATATAAGTAAAAACAATACATATTACAATAGGTATAGGGAAAGCAACTATAAGAGCACTTCTTATACCCATTGATATAAATACAACTATTAAAACAAGTATAATAGCAGATATAAGATTTTCATTAAAAAGAGATATAGACTCATTTACAAACTGTGCCTGATTATAAAGCTCTGTCATATTCATATCTGCATAAAGACCATTTACTTTAAAATCTGAAATCACTTTTTGAAGTTTTTTCTCTATTTTAAGTATATTAAGACCGTCCATATATTTTACACATACAAAAAGAGCTTTCTCACCATTTACATAAGCTGTTTCCTCTTTGTCTTCATATGTAAGATTTATTTCTGCAAGGTCTTTTAAATATACCGGAGTTCCTGTTTCCTTTGATACTGATATTATTGTGTTTTCTATCTCTGAAATATCGTTATATTCTCCGGTAATCTGAACAGGTATCTGTATTTTTTCAAGCTCAAGATTTCCTCCTGGTATATTTATATTTCTTGCCTTTAAAACTGTTGCTGCTGTCTGTGGAGAAATGCCATAGCTTTGTAATTTTGTCATATCCAAATCAATTTCAACTTGCTGTGATATATTACCCTCTATGGCAACCTCTTTTACACCTTCAACTTTTTCAAGAGATGATTTCAAACTGTCTGCTGCTGTCTTAATATCTTCATAACTGTATTCATCTGATGACAAACCTAATATAAGACCATAAGAACTTGTAAAATCTGTTTCAATCTCTGGTTCATAGGCACTTTCAGGAAGTTCTCCCTTTGCATTGTCAACTTTGTCTTTAACTTCTGTCCACTTTTTTTCTATATCATCATCACTCATATCCTCAAGAGTAATTTTTATTATACCTACCGAGTTCATAGCATAGCTTTCAAGAGTTTTTATATCAGATATAGTATTAACTTCATCTTCCAAAGGTTTCAAAACTTGTTTTTCAACATCTTCAGGACTTGCCCCAGGATAAACACAAGTTACAGAACATATTGGACTTTCTATACTGGGATTTTCTTGTCTCTCTGAACTGTAATATGAAAATGCACCAACAGCCATTATTATCATACAAAAAAGTGCTGTAATTCTTTTATGTGTTACACTCCATTTTATCATTGTTTAAGCCCCCTCTGTATTACCATTCTCAACTGTTACAGAGTCTCCATCTCTGAGAAGGAATTGACCTTCTGTCACAATGACATCACCTGTTGATATACCTTCTATAATCTGTATATTATCACCTATAATATCTCCTGTTGTGACAGGTTTCTTTGATACAGTTTTTGTATTTTCATCATATGTAAATATAAAAGAACCTGATGAAAGCTGTATAACAGTATTTACAGGTACAAGACATACATTTTCACCGGAAATATTAATATCCGCTTTGGCAACCATTCCCGGACGTATTTCACCATTAGGATTATCAACAAGTATTTTTACTGTAAATGTTCTTGTTGTACTGTCTGCTAAAGAACCTATCTCAGCAACTGTTCCTGTATATTCTTTATTTGTACCATACACATATATTTTAGCTGTCTGTCCTTGAGATATTGAATTTATATATTTATCAGACACACCAACCTCTATATAGACACTATTTATATTACCTATTACAGCCACAGGATAACCGGCTGCCACTGTCTCACCTGATGAAAAAAGTTTTTTAAGTACAACTCCATTCATAGGTGAATATATTGTTGTATCTCCCAAATCATTTACAGATTTATCAACTGCCGCTTGTGCTTTATCTGCAAGAGCTGTTGATGCAGAAATTTGTGCTCCATAGGCTTCAACTTTTTTCAAAGAAGCATCAAGTTTACCTTCTGCAATACCCTTTGCATCTAAAGCCTGCTGATATGTTTCTTTATCAGCTGTAAGTTTTGCTGAAATCTCATCAAACTGGCTTTTTGTAGCTATTCCACTATTATAAAGAGTTTCAACTCTTTCATAATTTGTCTGTGTAAGTTCAAGTTGAGCTTTTGCCTGAGCTATTTTTGAGGGTATCTCTGTTTCAACCTGATATTTTGCCGCTTCATACTCTGCCATAGCTGCTTCATACTGACTTTCCGCTGCTGAAACTCCAGCCTGTGCAGAATATTTATCGGCTTCCGCTGCTTTTTTCTGCAATGCGTAATCATCAGTTTTTAAGTTTGCCACAATATCTCCCTTATTGACAAAACTTCCCTCGTCAGGTATAACCTTGTCAATAACTCCATCAAGTTTAAAAGAAAGATTTACTGTCTCAACAGGTGTAACATTTCCACTTAAACTTAAAGTATTTAAAACACCCTCCATATTTACTGTTTCCGTTTTTACTGTTCTTACAGCCTGCTCTTGTGTTTCTTCTTCTTTAGCACAACCTGTAAACACAAATATACATACTGTCAAAAGTGCTGTAATTGATTTAAAACAGCCTTTTTTTAAACATTTCATTATATTATCCTCCCTTTTCAAAGATTTTTATATACAAGTGTATATTATCTTTACATCTGTATCTATTTATTATATACTAAATCTAAACGTAGAAAAATACAAGAAACAGAGCGGATTTATTGTAAATATAATATTCAATTTTTAAAAAATGTAGATTATTAGGGGGTATAAAACAATGAAAGAGAAAAAAATGGATTTAAGGACAAGGCAAACTTACAGTTTTTTGACAACTGCACTTTTTGAACTTTTAAAAACTCAATCTTTTTCAGAAATATCTGTAACAGATATATGTCAAAAAGCAATGGTTCACAGAACAACATTTTATAAACATTTTGAAGATAAAGAACATCTTCTTAGAACTATTATAATCGAACTTCAAAAGAAATTTGATGAACAGTGTAACGAACATCTTTCATCATCAGATGCACCTAAAACATTTTATCTTTTACTTTTTAAAAGAGTTCTTGAATATATAGCAGAAAACAAACTTTTAATGTCAAAAACTATTTTTGACAAAGGTAATAATTATGTTGAAGAAGTTTTTAAGTCATCAATAACAGAATATTTAAAAAATCATTTTAAACTTAATGAAAAGAAAAACAATGTAAAATTCAAAATATCTCCTGCCCTTTTAGCGGAATACTATACAAGTGCATCAATAGCTATGGCTAATTGGTGGCTTGAAAATGATATGTCAGTATCTATTGATGATATGGTTAAAAATCTTGACCTTATAACTTCAGGAGATATTTTAGAAAATATATAATAAAAAAACACCTGATTAAAAATCAGGTGTTTTTTTTATTATATGAGAAAATATTATTTTTTATAGAGAATATCATAAGAACAATCATTAATATTGGAAATACAATAGCTCCCATAAATCCAGCCTTTATTCCATAATCAGTAAACATACTTGAAATAATATTAACTGTCTGAGGACCTGCAACACAACCCATATCACCGGCAAAGGCAAGTATAGCAAATAGAGCTGTTCCACCTTCTTTACAGTTTTTAGCTGCAATACTAAACATTCCCGGCCAAAGTATGCCGACAGAAAGACCACATAATCCACAGCCTAAAAGACCTATAATAGGATAAGGAGAAAAAGCTGCCATAATATAACTTAAAACACACAATAAACAGCTTATACATATAAATTTTTCTAAATTTACAACTTCACCTTTTTTGCCATAAAAAAGCCTTGTAAGTCCCATCATAATTGAAAAGAAGACAGGTCCCATAATATCTCCCACAGTTTTATTAACTCCAAGACCTACTTCAGCAAAATATGAAGCCCACTGGGACATTCCCAACTCAGAAGCTCCAGCACATATCATCATTATTACTATAATCCAAAATATTTTCTTTCCAAAGAAAAACTTTATTGATACTCTCTCATCTTCTTCAACAAGAGTATTTATAGGCACATAAGAAAACATAAAAATATTTATAAAAGGTATTATTGCCCACATAAAAGGTATAAAATACCAATAACTTTCACCTATAAATTTTAAAACTAAAGTTGAAATAAGTATAAAACCAACACAGCCCCAACAATAAAATGAATGTAACATACTCATAGCTTTGTCTTTTTCTTTAGAAGGCACAGACTCAACAATAGGGCTTACTAAAACCTCCAAAAGTCCTCCACCTATCGAATTCAAAATTGTAGCAAAAACAAGACCTAAAAAAGCATTTGAAAACACTAACGGAAAAAGTCCTATGCCAAATATACCTATTGTAGCAGAAATATGAGCTATAATCATACTTTTTCTATAACCTATTCTATCAACATATTTTGCTGCAATTATATCTGTCAATATCTGTGTACCAAAATTTAAGGCAATAAGTATTCCTATTTTATCAAGGGATATTCCAAGACGTTTTTGATATATAACAAAAAATATAGGGCTTATATTATTTATAATTCCCTGAACGATATATCCAATATAACAAGCATATACGGTATATTTATAATTATTATTTAAAGCACTCATTTAATAAAACCTCATAATACAGCAAAAAAGGTACCATAAAGGCACCTTTTTTATTATTATTTAAAATAGTCAAATTCTACACCGTAAATTCTTACAGTATCACCCTCAGAAATTCCTTTTTCCTCGAGAGCTTCAATAATGCCTTTCTCTCTAAGGTATCTCTGGAAGAATGCGAAACCTTTTTCAGTGTCAATATTTGTATAACCAATCATCTTTTCAACGCCTACACCTGTAACAACATAATAGTTGTCATCATAAACCTCAATAGTAAATGGCTCTTTATCTATTTCAGCCTCTTCATATTCGTCATATTCTTCCTCAAATACAATATCTTCAGGGTAATCTTTTAATATATTAGCAACAGCACCAAGAAGTTCATCAAGACCTTTATTTGTTGCTGCTGAGATAGGATATACTTTATATCCCTTAGGTTCATAAATATCTTTAAGTTCCTGAACAAAATCTTCAGAACCTGGAATATCTGTTTTATTAGCTGCTATAACCTGTGGACGTTTCATAAGCTCTGGATTGTAATCAAAAAGCTCTTTATTTATTGTTTCAATATCCTCAACAGGGTCACGACCTTCAACACTGGCAGCATCAACAACGTGTATAAGGACTTTTGTTCTCTCAACATGGCGTAAGAACTCATGACCTAAACCTATACCCTCACTAGCACCTTCAACAAGTCCTGGAATATCAGCAAGAACGAAATCATCGCCATATTTTCCTTGAACAACTCCCAAGTTTGGAGTAAGTGTTGTAAAGTGATAGTTAGCAATTTTAGGATTTGCATTTGTTACCATAGAAAGAAGTGTTGATTTTCCAACGTTAGGGAAACCAATAAGACCAACATCAGCAATAAGTTTAAGTTCAAGTATTACATCATACTCTTTAGCAATAACACCTCTCTCGGCATATCTTGGAGCCTGACGAGTTGGAGTTGCAAAGTGCTGATTTCCTCTACCGCCTTTTCCACCTTTTATAATAACTTTTTCTTCTCCTATTTTTGTTATATCTGCCATAATCTTTCCAGACTCAGCTTCTCTTATAACAGTACCAACAGGGACTTTAATATAAACACTTTTACCACTTTTACCGAAACAGTTAAGTTTTCCACCGTCTTCTCCCGCCTCAGCCTTAAAGCTTCTCTTATATCTGAAATCCATAAGAGTGTTCATACTTCCATCACCAACAAATATAACATCACCACCACGGCCACCGTCACCACCGTCTGGGCCACCGTGGGTAATATATTTTGCTCTGTAAAATGAAACACAACCGTTTCCGCCATTTCCGCCTTTAATATGGATTTTGACTCTATCTACAAACATTTAATTACACCTCTCTTTCCCATATCTATTTAGTATATATAAAAAAATAATGTTCATACAAAACAAGGCTTCAAATGAAATCATTTGAAGCCTTAGTTATCATAAATTATTCTGCTGCTTCTACAACAGGGTAAACAGAAACCTGTTTTTTGTCTCTGCCTTTTCTTTCATATTTTACACGTCCGTCTACTAAAGCAAAGAGTGTATCGTTTCCACCTTTACCAACGTTAACGCCTGGGTGAATTTTTGTACCTCTCTGTGTGTATAAAATATTGCCAGCTCTTACAATCTGTCCATCAGCACGTTTAGCTCCAAGTCTTTTAGCTTCAGAGTCACGGCCGTTTCTTGTTGAACCAACACCTTTTTTATGTGCAAAAAACTGAAGGTTTAATCTTAACATCTAGTGCACCTCCTCGTCGTTTATCGATATATAACTACTATATTCTAACTGAATATCCATAAGGCCTCTGACCATTGCTCTAATGAGAATATCAGCGTCCTTGTTGTATCCTCCCTCTTTTACATCAGGAAGACTGTAATCTATGAAACCGCCTTTCTTTTCATCAAGGTCACATTCAAAAGGTTCATCTGTAAATTCCTCAATACAGTTTATAGTATTAAAAACTAAAACAGTAACAGCGGAACAAACAATATCAGAGCCTTCCTCGGCAAACCCTGCATGTCCAGAAAGTTTAAATCCATAAATATTATTGTTTTTATTACGATAAATATTAACTTTTATCATAATAGAAAATTAAGCATTGATAGCTTTGATTTCTAATTTTGTGAATGGCTGTCTGTGACCTTTTTTCTTGTGGAAACCTTTTTTAGATTTGTATTTGTAAACTACAACCTTTTTAGCTTTTCCATCACCGATAACAGCAGCTGAAACAGCAGCACCCTCAACGTAAGGAGCTCCAACTTTAACATCACCATCTTTAGCAACAACTAAAACTTTGTCAAAGCTGTATTCGCTACCTGCTTCTACACCTAATTTTTCAACAGTAATAACATCGCCTTCAGCTACTTTATACTGTTTTCCACCAGTCTCGATAATTGCGTACATTCTCTGCACCTCCTCGCAATATACTCGCCGAATTCGGTACCCTGACCTTTTCAGGATTTCAAACCTCTTCGTGCGGCTTAACATACCTGTAAATCATAGCATAGAAACCCTATTCTGTCAACATATTTTATCGTCTAAATTTCAATTTTAACAAACTTTTATAATCTTTGTTATCTTTATACAGCTTACTTAATTTTTCATACTTTTCTTTGTCGAAAATATCTTTTACATTATCTTTTTTACTTGTTAAATAGAGTTTTTCATATATATCAAGAGCTTCATCTTTATTACCTTTTTCATATTCAATATCAGCTCTTTTACCTAAAGCCTGAAGATACTCAACACTCTTTTCTCCTGTTCTCACTTTCAATATACGTTCAGCCTTTTTAAACATTCCATAGGCTTCCTCAAACTTACTCTGTTTTTCATATATTGAGCCAATTCTCATAAGAACAGCTCCATAAGTTTTATCTTCACCGCTCAATTCACATATAGTCACCGCTGACTCACTGAAATATTCTAATGCTTTTTTGTCATTTTCTTTTCCTGACCATATCTCTCCAAGCATAAGACTTTCATTTATATACACAATATCTTTTTTATCAAGTTTTTTTCTTTTTAAAACAGCAATCTCATACATTTTTATGACATTGTCTTTATCATCTTTAATTTTATATATATCTCCCAAAATATCATGGACATGAATATACTCTAAAGTATCAGTCATTTTATATTCTTCCATAAAGTTTTTAGAAATTTCAAAACGTTTTATTGCCTTATCGTATTCATTATTTGAGAAATAAATATCTCCCATACTATTTTGAACAGATACATAATCCTTTTCTTTTGCTGTTTTTTCTGCTTTTAATAAATTATAGAGAGCATTCCCATTGTCATTACCCTTTAAATATAAGTCTGAAAGCATTATATAAAGCTTTGTAACAGATTTGCTTTCATCATCATTATCACTGTTAAACAAACTAAGAATATTTTCAATATAATCAATGGCTTCTCTATCTTTGCCCCAATCATAAAGAATTTGAGCTTTTAAAATATACAAATCTAAAGCCTTACTACTTTTACTGTCATAAATATTTTCACATATTTTTTCAGCTTTATCTAATATAATATTTGCTTCATTATAAAACTTTGACTTTATATTATATCTGACACATTCAAGAACACTATCATATAAAAAGTCATCTTCAGGTATTTTATTTCTTGTATAGTAGCTTACAGCCTTTTTATAATACATATTAGCTCTTTTAATATCGCCTTTTCCAAATATAGCAAGGGCAACTTTAACTTTTTCTTTTGCAACCTTTAATTTATCATCATAATCCTGTTCAAAATTAAGGTCTATACTTCTCTCATAGCAATTTATAGCTTCATCATAATTTCCCGAAAGTCTGCAAGCGTCTGCATAAAGACTTAAAGCCTCTTTAAAATCAACACTATCACTTCCAAGCATTTCTTCTCTTATAACCACTATATCCTCAAGAATACTTTGTGCCTTAGCATAGTCTTTACCATTCATTAATATTTCAGCTTTGGCAAAAAGAACATCTGCATATTTAGGGTGTTTTTCACCATAAATTTTTTTCCTTATAGTTATACCGTCTTGAATAAGGTCAAGAGCTTGTTTTTTCTTTCCAGCTTTACTGAAAACTTCTGTCATCTCCATAAGGTTTTTAACATAACCCATAGAGCTTTTCTCGGCAATAGTGCTTCTTAACATCATAGCTTTCATATAATAATCACAGGACTCCACATAGTCACCTAAATCACAATAAAACTTTCCTATGGCATTAAGAACTTCTATATAGTATAAATTACCTTCACCATAATAATTTTTTCTTATTTCAAGGGCTTTTTGATATGCTTCAACAGCTTTTTCTTTCTCTTTCATTTTTGAATATATATTTCCAAGACTTATATATGTCACTGCAATATTAGCACTATCTTCACCCATAATTTTATTTTTAATTTCAAGGGCTTTTTCATGGTATTTTATAGCATTTTCATAGTCTTCCATGTTGCCATAATCAACACCTATATTATTTATAGAGTCAGCATAAAAAGCGTGTTCTTCTCCAAGCATATCTTTTACTAAGCCCAATATTTCTTCATGCTTTTCCATTGCTTTTTTATAATTTTTTGACTTTGTATATAAAGATGCAAGGGCATTAAGACTTGTAATATAATCCAAATGTTTTTCTTCCATTATTGATGTTCTTATTTCCAAAGCTCTCTCTGAATATTTTATAGCCTTATCATAAAATTTTGCTTTTTCACAAACAAGGGATGCTGATACAAGAACAGACATATAATAAAAACTTTTTGTATCAAGATTATTTTCTATAACTTCTATTGAATTAGTATAATTTCTTATGGCTTCACGATAATTTCCTAATCTTTCAAAACACTTCGCAAGACTTGAATAAATATCAGCATAATCATTTTTTAAAAATCCATTTTTACGCTGAGCCTTAACTAAAGCACGTCTAAGGTAATCAATAGCCTTATTATAATCTTTCATATCAGCATATATATTACCTATATTGTATAAAGCTAATATATAATCAATATGGCTACTTCCATAATTTTTATCAAAAATTAAAATAGCCTCCTCCATAAGAGGAAGTGCCTCTTTATTTTTACCCATAATGGAAAGGTCAATAGCTAAGTTATTTATAATATTAGCATATTCAACTGTTTTTTGATTTTTCTTTTCTCTTATATCTTTAGCTTTCATATAACAATCTATTGCAGCAGGATAATTATTTACATCATCATGGGCAACACCAAGATTATACATATCAATAGAATAATCAATACTGTCCTTGTCCCCATTTTCTTCATATTTCTTAATTATCTTTTCACCCGCAATAATAGCTTGTATATAATCACCTTTTTTGTGGGCATTTAAAAAATCCGCCCTAAGTTTTACTATTTCACCGATATAATAGGACATTTCTCCCACCTCCGAAAATAAATTGACCTTTATATAATATCATAAAATATACAAAAAACAAAACCCTTATTCTTAAAGTTAAAAATCATCAGAAGAAGCCTCATCAAAAGCCTCTTTTATAACATCATAATTATAGCCTTTTCGCTGTAACATAGCAAAAACTTTCTGTTTCTCTTTAAAATCCACATTAGAGAAGTCTTTTATTTTTTTTCTTATAAGTTTAACAGCACCAGAAATTTCATCTAAATCCATATTTTCAAAAACTTCATAAATTACTTTGTCATCTACACCTCTTTGGGACAGTTCATATTTTATCAAATACTTTCCTTTAGGTTTAAGTCTCTCACATTCTTTTATATAGGCTTCACAATACTTTTTATCGTCAACATATCCATATTTTTTTAAAAAAGCCATTACTCTTGATTTTATATCTTCCGAATAATCTTTTTCAGACAGTTTTTTATAAACTTCATTTTCTGTACGCATTTTATATCCCAAAAATTTTAAGGCTGTATCTTGAGCCTTTATATATACGAGACTATCGGTAATATAGTTATATGTTGTCTCTGATATTTCAAAACCTTCTTTTATTTTAAAATATTCAACATCAGCGGCAGAAAGACCAAAGGCAAAATTTCCGTCAATATATACAGAATATCGACTTTTATCTTTTTTTTGCTGTTCAAGGGCTGTAACTATCATAAAAAATCACCTCTGCAAAATAAAACACATCACACAGAAATTTTAATTCCATGTGATGTGTCTTTAGTTTTATAATATTATATTAAAATTCTTCTTTTTCTTCAACATTCTCTGAAACTTCAATAGGTGTTTCATCAATTTCATTTTCAGAAACTGTTTCAAAATCATCAAGAACAGGAAGGTCATAGTATGCTCTTACAGCATTTTCAATCTCATGACACATTTCAGGGTGTTCTTTGAGATAAATTTTAGCATTTTCACGTCCCTGACCAATTCTTGTTTCACCATAGGAATACCAAGCACCGCTCTTATTTACAATATCAATATCAGCAGCAAGGTCTAAAACGTCTCCCTCTTTCGATATGCCTTCACCATACATAATATCAAACTCAGCAGTTTTGAAAGGTGGTGAAACTTTGTTTTTAACAACTTTTGCTTTTGTTCTGTTACCAACAAGGTCATTACTCTGTTTTAATGTATCAGTTCTTCTTATATCAATTCTTATGGAAGCATAGAATTTTAAAGCACGACCACCTGTTGTTGTCTCAGGATTTCCGAAAGTAACACCAATTTTTTCTCTAAGCTGATTTATAAATATAACGCTACATTTTGATTTGTTTGTTATACCTGTAAGTTTTCTTAAAGCCTGAGACATAAGTCTTGCCTGAAGTCCCATGTGAGAGTCTCCCATTTCGCCTTCTATCTCTGCACGAGGAACTAAAGCTGCAACAGAGTCAACTATAACTATATCCATAGCACCTGAGCGAACCATAGTTTCGGCAATCTCAAGAGCCTGTTCTCCGTCATCTGGCTGTGAAATATAGAGATTATCAATATCAACACCTAAATTTTTTGCATATACAGGGTCAAGAGCATGTTCAGCGTCAATATAACCTGCAATACCGCCCTGTTTCTGAACTTCTGCTACCATATGAAGGGCAACAGTTGTTTTACCTGATGATTCAGGTCCAAAAATTTCAATAATTCTTCCCTTTGGTATACCACCAACACCAAGGGCAATATCAAGGCTTAAAGCACCTGTTGGAGTTACTTCAACATTCATTCTTGAAGCACTATCTCCAAGTTTCATTACAGCACCTTTTCCAAACTGTTTTTCAATATGACCTAAAGCCGCTTCAAGGGCTTTTTCTCTGTCTTCACCTTTAGCATCATCAAAGTCAAACTTTTTGTTTCCTTTTTTATCTGCCACTTATAATCAACTGCCTTTCATAGTAAAATCGAACTTGTGTTCTTATTATATAATAAAAAACAATATTAGTCAACAGATTTATTTTTAAAAATATTTAAAATAAATGAAAATTTTGTTTCGGCAATTATGACACCTAAAAATATAAACACACAGCCTAAAATTCCAAAAGAGCTCGTTTTTTCATTCATTATAAAAGCTGACATTATAGCTGTAAAAACTGCCTCAGAGCAAAGTATAACTCCAACTTTTGATGAAGATGTATACTTTTGACAAACAGACTGTATGACAAAATACATTCCTGTACAGAAAATGCCCAGCATTAAAAATACAGAAATACTCTCTTTTTTAAGGTTGGAAGTTTTTCACCCATGATGAAAGAAACTAAAAAAGCAAGTATAAACACTGTCAAATTTTCAATGATTGCAAGATTTACAGGGTTTGTATTTTTAACAAATCTTTCAATAAAAACAATCTGAAAAGCAAATGAAAATGACGCTATCAAAGACATAAAAGCTCCAAAGCCAAAATCAAAATTACCATCAAAAGATAAAAACCACACCCCTAAAACAGTTACAAAGCCAGCTAAAAAAGAATAAAATTTAGGTTTATCATTAAAAAATATCCAACATATAAAGGGAACAATAACAGAACTTACATTTGTCAAAAACGCATTTACAGAGGCTGTTGTATATTTTAAACCAACAACCATAAAAAAGAAAAGACCAAACAAAAAAACTCCTGTTATAAATCCACCTTTAATATCATTCTTTGTAATTCCTTTTAAATTATTTTTAAAAACAATAGCCATAAAAACAGAAGCAACAAAAAATCTTCCGTATATTGTCTGAAATGTATTATATCCTGCCTCAAGAAGATATTTCATACCTATAAATCCAGCTCCACCTACAAAAGCCGCAAATATAAGGAGAATATCCGCCTTTTTACTGTTCATCAAGATTTAAAAGCTCTTTTCTGAGCCAGTTGAGAGCACCATAAACAGCTCTACCTCTTATTTTTTCTCTTGTTCCGGCAAAATGCATTTCTTTTGTTTTTACATTTCCATTTATACATATACCAACATAAACAAGTCCCACAGGTTTTTCAGGGCTTCCTCCTCCTGGTCCTGCTATTCCTGTTGTTGATATACCTATATTTGTTCCTGCTGTTTCAGCAATACCCTTTGCCATTTCTGCTGCTGTCTCATGGCTTACAGCACCGTATTTTTCCAAAGTCTCCTCTTTAACACCTAAACGATACATTTTAGACTCATTGGAATAAGAAACAACACCGTCCATAAATACACTTGATATTCCCGGATACTCTATAAGTGTTCCTGCAAGAAGTCCTCCTGTACATGACTCACTTGTTGATATTGTCATTTTTTTATTTATAAGCAATTCTGCTACAACAGACTCAAGATTAGTATCTCCCTCCCCATATATGGCATCACCAAGCCTATTATATATCTCATCGGCAACAGGTTTTATAAGCTCCATAGCTTCCTGTTCATTGTGAGCTTTTGCTGTAATTCTTAAAATAGCTTCATTATCCTTTGCATAAGGTGCTACTGTTGGATTTTCACTGTTTTCAATAATATCTTTAACAAGTGTTTCCATTTTACTTTCACCAACACCGGCAACTCTCAAAACTCTTGATACAAGAGTATACTCCTGTTTACTCTTTAAAAAAGGTTTAACTTGATTTTCAAATATTGGTATAGTTTCCTTTGGAGGTCCAGGAAGCATTATAAGTATTTTGCCATTTTCTTCTATTATTATTCCCGGTGCAGTTCCATTTTCATTGTAAAGAACTGTTGAACCTTCTGGAACATAGGCTTGCTTAACATTATTTTCTGTCATTTTTCTGCCTGTTTTTTCAAAAAACTCTTTTATATCATCAAGAGCTTTTTCATCAAGAACAAGTTCTTTATCAAAATACTTAGCTCCTGTTTCTTTTGTAAGGTCATCCTCAGTTGGTCCAAGTCCTCCTGTTGTTATAATAAGGTCAGCACGAGAAAAGGCTTTATATATGGTATCTCTAAGTCTATCAGGATTATCACCTACAACAGTCTGATAATATACACCTATACCCAAATCAGCCAACTCTCTTGCAAGATACTGTGCATTTGTATTCACAATATCACCAAGAAGAATTTCAGTTCCAACAGCTAAAATTTCAGCATTCATAAATAATACACCTTCTTTTTATATATTTATATTTTATTTTAAACCAGTAAAATATAATTTCAAGTAAAAAAATAAGAGGTGTGAAAACACACCTCTAAAATTTTTTTAAAATATATAAATATCAGCCTTTTAAAACTTCAATATTTTTAACAATATAGTCAACACCAGATATAATTGTAAAAAGTGTAGCAAGAGCTATAAGAAATCCTCCTATTGCTTGGAAAACAAAACCTTTAAGTCCAATAAGAAGATATATTATCATTATCATCTGTGTTGTTGTTTTTATTTTTCCCCACCAACTGGCAGCAATAACTTTGTTTGCCTCTATGGCAAGTATTCTAAAACCAGTTATGGCAAATTCACGGCTTATAATAATAATTACAACCCATGAAGGAAGTGAACCCATTTCAACCATAGCAATCATAGCTGCACTAACAAGAAGTTTATCTGCAAGAGGGTCCATAAATTTTCCGAAATTTGTAACAAGATTTCTACTTCTTGCAATATGTCCATCAAGCATATCTGTCAGAGAAGCTATAATAAATATAGCTATGGCAATATATCTATTTAATGGACCTGGTATAAAATCAGAAAGAAGTACAACAAGAAATACTGGTATAAGTATAACTCTAAGTATTGTAAGTTTATTCGGCAAATTCATCTCCATAATAAGTCTCCCCTATCAAATCATAATCACTTGCCTCTGTGATAAGCACATCAGCAAAATCCCCTGACAAGAGCTCATAATCACTCTTTATAAATACCATACCGTCAATTTCAGGTGCATCTTTATAGCATCTTCCACAGTATATATTTTCTTCAGGTATCTTTCCGTCCACAATAACTTTTATTACTTTTCCAACCATACTTTCACAATTTTGTGCAGAAATAAATTTCTGACATTCAAGTATACGGTTTCTTCTGTCCTCTTTTAAATCATCATCAATCTGACCTTCCATTTTCGCAGCAGGAGTTCCCTCCTCCTG
Source organism: Tyzzerella sp. An114 (assembly GCF_002161055.1). Taxonomy (GTDB): domain Bacteria; phylum Bacillota; class Clostridia; order Lachnospirales; family Anaerotignaceae; genus Fimicola; species Fimicola cottocaccae. Next base: position 110,346 of record NZ_NFLT01000005.1, on the reverse strand, counting down.
TGAATATGAAAACACACCCAATCGGTCAAATTTTATTTCACTTATGAATTCCATAAGTTCTTCCACGTCTTCCTCTGTCTCCTGTGGAAAACCTGTTATAATTGTTGTTCTTATGGCAATATCAGGCATAGCTGTTCTAAGTTTTCCGACAATTTCTCTTATCATAGCTTTTGTGCTTCTTCTTCCCATTTTTTTAAGAACACTGTCAACAGTATGTTGAAGTGGCATGTCTATATAATGACAGATTTTTTCTTCTTTCGCCATAACAGCTATTGTCTCATCTGTCAAATGTTCAGGGTAGCAATAAAGAAGTCTTATCCATTCTATGCCTTCAACCTTACAAAGGTTCTCCAAAAGAACATGGAGACGATTTTCACCATAAAGGTCAATACCATATAAAGCTACGTCCTGAGCAACAAGAACAAGTTCTTTAACACCATTTTTAGCAAGCATTTCAGCTTCTCTTATAAGGCTTTCCATTTTACGACTTCTGTATTTTCCTCTTAATTTAGGTATAACACAGTATGTACAATGATTATTGCAGCCTTCAGCTATTTTAAGATTTGCAGAATATCCTGCTGAAGATAAAACCCTAAGCTCGCTTTTATCATCATCACAGGCAAGGTCAATGCTCTTTATGTCCTTAAACTGTTTTTCACCATTAAGAACTCTCTCGGCAACCTCAACAATATCTTCATAGGCTGTTGTACCTATTACAGCGTCAACCTCAGGCATCTCCTCAAAAATTTCTTTTTCATATCTCTGTCCAAGACAACCTGCAATAATAATTCCTTTACATCTATCTTCTTTGTATTTTCCGGCATCTATAATTGTCTCTATACTTTCCTCAAGGGCATCTTTTATAAAACAGCAAGTATTTATTACAATAATATCTGCGTCGGCCTCATCAGGTACAATATTAAATCCTGCCTTTTTTGTAAGACCAAGCATTACCTCACTGTCAACAAGATTTTTGTCACAGCCAAGGGAAATAAATGATATATTAGCTTTCAAAACATACCTCCGATTTATTCTGATTATTCTATACCATTCTGCATTTTTGCAGCAGTAATACAATTCTTCATAAGCATTGCAATAGTTATAGGGCCTACACCACCTGGAACAGGTGTTATTGCACCAGCAACCTCTTTTACATTTTCAAAGTCAACATCTCCACAGAGTTTGCCTTCTTCATTTCTGTTCATACCAACATCAATTATAACTGCTCCCTCTTTAACCATATCTTTTGTGAGAGTGTTTATTTTACCTGTTGCAACAACTATAATATCAGCATTTTTACATATCTCTGCCATATTTTTTGTTTTTGAATGACATATTGTAACAGTACCATTTTCAGCCATTAAAAGCATAGCTGCTGGTTTACCTACAATATTACTTCTACCTATAACAACACAGTTTTTACCTGCAATATCACAGCCTGTTCTCTTTATAAGCTCAATAACTCCTGCTGGTGTACAAGGCTTAAATCCTTTACCACCTGTAAACACAGCTCCAACATTATAAGGGTGGAAACAGTCAACGTCTTTATTTTCTGAAATAGCAAGTATAACTTTTGTCTCGTCAATATGTTTTGGAAGTGGAAGCTGAACAAGTATACCATTTACATTTTTGCTTTCATTAAGTTCAGCAATAAGCTCAAGAAGCTGTTCCTCTGTTGTCTCCTCTGGAAGTTCATAGGAAAGTGATTTTATTTTGCAGTATTCACAAGCTTTCTTTTTGTTATTAACATAAACTCTTGAAGCAGAGTTATTCCCTACAAGAACAACAGCAAGACAAGGTTCAACACCTTTTTCAATAAGACTTTCTGCCTCTTTAAGGGCTTCATTTTTTATGTCGGCTGATATAGCCTTTCCGTCAATTATTTTAGCAGACATCTTACTCCTCCTTAAATATTTATATTTACCAATAATATTTACGCCAAAATTCTTTTTATGTTTAAAAAAAAGGACAGAGAAAAAATCTCTGTCCTTGATTATACACCAATTAGAACAATCCTACAATATTTCCTTTATCATCAATATCAATATTTAATGCAGCAGGTTTTTTAGGAAGTCCTGGCATTGTCATAATATCTCCTAAAAGTGCAACTATAAATCCGGCACCAGCTGAAATTCTTAATTCCTGTACAGTAACTTCAAAACCTTCAGGTCTTCCTAAAAGACTAGGATTATCTGAAAGAGAATACTGTGTTTTAGCTATACATACAGGGAATTTTCCAAGACCGATTTCGTCAATCTGTTTAAGTGTTTTTCTTGCTTTTGCAGAGAAAGCAACACTTCCCGCTCCATATATTTCCTTACAAACTTTATTTATTTTTTCTTCTATTGATAAATCATCATCATAAAGTGTATGGAATTTACTTTCTTTTGTTTCAATAGTCTCAATAACTTTTTCTGCAAGCTCAAGACCGCCTTCTCCACCTTTTTCCCATACTTTAGCAATGGCAAATGTAGCTCCCATTTCTTCACATTTCTCTTTTACCACATTAATTTCAGCTTCTGTATCGAAAACAAAATTATTAAGTGTGACAACAACAGGAACACCGTATTTCTGAAGATTTTCAATATGTTTTTCAAGGTTTACGATACCTTTTTTAACAGCTTCAACATTTTCATTGTTAAGCTCAGCTTTAGGAACTCCACCATTATATTTGAGAGCTCTTACTGTGGCTACAAGAACAACAGCATCAGGTTTAAGTCCTGCTTTACGACATTTAATATCAAAGAATTTTTCAGCTCCAAGGTCAGCCCCAAATCCTGCCTCTGTAACAAGGTAATCAGCCATTTTAAGACCTAATTTTGTAGCCTTAACACTGTTACAACCATGAGCAATATTTGCAAATGGTCCACCATGTATGAGGGCTGGCTGATTATCAAGAGTCTGAACTAAGTTAGGTTTTACAGCATCTTTTAAGAGAACTGTCATAGCACCATCAGCTCCGATATCTTTTGCTGTTACAGGTTTGTCATCATAAGTATAACCTATAATAATTTTACCAAGTTTGTCTTTAAGGTCTTTGAGACTTTCTGCAAGACAGAATATAGCCATAACCTCAGAAGCAACAGTTATCTGGAAACCGTCCTCACGAGGAACTCCGTTTGGTTTTCCACCAAGACCAATAACTATATCTCTTAAAGCTCTATCATTCATATCAAGAACACGTTTCCAAACAATCTTTCTAGGGTCGATATTACACTCATTACCCTGCTGAATATGATTGTCAATCATAGCAGAAAGAAGATTGTTTGCTGTTGTCATAGCGTGAATGTCACCTGTAAAATGAAGGTTAATATCTTCCATAGGAACAACCTGTGCATATCCACCACCGGCAGCTCCGCCCTTTACACCGAAACAAGGTCCTAATGAAGGCTCTCTAAGGGCAACCATAGTCTTTTTACCCATTTTGTTTAAAGCCTGTGAAAGACCTATTGTAATTGTTGTTTTTCCTTCTCCTGCTGGTGTAGGATTTACAGCAGTAACAAGTATAAGTTTTCCATCTTTTTTATCTTTTATTGAATTATAGTATTCATCACTTATTTTAGCTTTATATTTTCCGTAGCATTCAATATACTCCTCAGGAATACCAGCTTTTTCAGCAATTTTTTCAATACGCTCCATTGTACATTCCTGTGCAATCTGTAAGTCTGTTTTCATTAATAAATTCCCCTTCCTTTGGCAATAAATCAATAATATTTTCTGCTACCTAACTTCCGAAAGGTCAAAAAAAACCGACAATCCGGGTTAGGTTGCCCAGACGGTCGGCTAATTATAAGTCATACTTCATGTGGTACTCCACTTCCGTCAGTCATATGACCTCTCTAAAGCTAGCATACTATAACCTAATAAATTTGTCAATAAAAAATAAATGGAAGTATTTTTAGTTGACATAACAAATGTTATTATATTATAGTTAAAATATATTATTATTGGAGGTGATTTAATGGTTGAATTTTTAATTGAATTTATATTTTCAAGTATATTTAAAAGCTGTACATATAAAAAAATACCTCTTGCAATACGAATTTTAATTTTAATTCCAATTTTATTAATATATTGTGTCATAGTATGGGCATCAATAAATATAGCTATTGAAACAAACAGTATATCAAAAAGAATTTTATTCATAATAATTTCTTTAGGTGTTATATTGTCCCTTATACCATTTATAAAAAAAGTTTTTACTGTAAAATAAAAAGCTGTCTTAAAAAGACAGCTTTTTTAATATATTTAATTATCAAGGGTTAAATCCGCCCTGTTCTTTAAACTCCTCATATTCTTCCTGAGACATCAAAACCTTTCTTGGTTTACTTCCTTCCTCTGGTCCAACAATACCTCTATCTTCAAGGGCTTCCATAAGGTTTGCAGCTCTGTTATAACCTATTCTGAAATGACGCTGTAACATTGATACAGAGGCTTTTTCTTTTTTAACAACAAGGTCAATGGCAGCTTCAAAATGCTCATCCATATCTTCGCCACCAGATAAATTTTTAGTTGAAGATGTTATTTCTTCAATCATATCATTGCTATATCCTGTGTGACCGTCTTTTTTGACAAAAGCCACTATATTTTCAACTTCCTTATCTGTTACAAAAGCCCCCTGTATTCTGACAGGCTTATTCATTCCAACAAGACAGAAAAGCATATCACCTTTTCCAAGAAGTTTTTCAGCTCCTGTTGTATCAAGTATAGTTCTTGAGTCAATACCTGATGAAACAGCAAAAGCAAGTCTTGAAGGTATATTTGCCTTAATAACACCTGTAATTACATCAACAGAAGGTCTCTGGGTTGCAATTATAAGATGAAGTCCCGCAGCACGAGCCATCTGTGCAAGACGACATATAGAATCTTCAACCTCTCCCGGTGCTGCCATCATAAGGTCTGCAAGCTCGTCTATTATAATTACAATCTGAGGCATAAGGTCTGTTTCACCTTTTTCTTTTTTCATGGCATTATAGCCTTTTATATCTCTAACATTACACTCTGCAAAGTCGTTATATCTTTGAAGCATTTCTCTTACAGCCCAATTTAAAGCACTAGCCGCCTTTTTAGGGTCTGTAACAACAGGTATCAAAAGATGTGGTATTCCGTTATAAACACTAAGCTCTACAACTTTAGGGTCTACAAGAAGAAGTTTTACTTCCTCCGGTTTAGCTTTATATATAATACTTGTTATAAGTGTATTTATACAAACACTCTTACCAGAACCAGTTGCACCAGCTATAAGTAAGTGAGGCATTTTTGCAATATCAGTTACAACAGCCTTTCCTGCTATATCCTCTCCAAGGGCAAAAGCAAGTTTTGAAGGGAAATTTTGAAATTCTTCAGACTCTATAACTGTTCTTAAATATACAGACTGTGTTTCTTTGTTTGGAACTTCTATACCAACAGCAGCTTTTCCCGGAATAGGTGCTTCAATTCTTATTCCAGCAGCAGCAAGATTTAATGCAATATCATCAGCAAGATTTACAATTTTACTAACTTTAACTCCTTGACTAGGTGAAAGCTCATATCTTGTTACAGTAGGACCTCTGTTTATCTGTATAACCTTTGCATCAACACCGAAACTTTTTAATGTCTCCTCAAGTTTTTTTGCATTGTTCATCATCTCAAGTTTTGAGCCGGGAGTCTGAACATTTTTATCTTCTCCAAGAAGGTCAATAGGAGGAAAAACATATTCTGGTATTTCTTTAACTTCCTGTACAGGTTTAGAAATATTTGTTTCCTGTGTTTTAGCTACTTTTTCATTATAGTTATCTCTTACAGTTTCACTATTTTTATTGTCATTTTTTGTTTTTGGATGTTCCTCATCATAAAGAGCTTTCTCCATTTCTGCAAGAGCTTTTTCAACAACAGCACTATCATCATCAAAATTAGAATAAACTGTATTATCTTCAGTTTCATCATATTTTGAAGAATTAATTTCATCTATATTTTCAATAACTTCTTTCTCAATCTCTGCAACTTCAGTTTTTTGTTCTTCAAAGTCTTTATTTTTAACATCGTTGTAACTATTATTATATGAATTTTCAAAAGTTTTATTATTATCCTCTTTTTTATCAGAATAATCCATATCAAATGAAAAATCTCCTGTATTTTCCATTTCTATTTTAAAATCATATATACCTTTTTGAGCCTTCTCAAACTTTTTAGGTGTATGCTGTTTAAATACAGTAGTTTCAATATATGGTGGTTTATCATCATATCCTTCTTTTTCAACTAAAAAATCAGGCATAGGCTTTTTAGTTTTTGCTGTACCTGTTGTATTTGGTGAATTATTTATTTCTATTCTTGCATCTTTTTTACTTGATTTTTCAAAAACAGGTCTTTCTCTTTCAATTCTCTCTGCTCTTTCTCTTATTCTAGACTTATTATAAGAATAAGCAGATGATACACCTTTAAAGAATGATTTTCCTGTTGCCAATATGGCAGAAATTATAATGAGAGCAATAAGTATTATTGTAGCTCCAACTTTTCCAAAGGCTGATGCAAAAAGATTTCCTATTGAACCACCTATGAGACCTCCGTTGGAAAATCCTCCATTTTTATAAAGCTGAGAAATTTTTCCTACTATCCCTAAATCTTTTGCAAAATTTTCTTGATTAAATACAGAGAATGCCGCACCAACAAATATAACAAATAGCATCATTCCAACAAATTTAACCAATTTACGTCTTTTTATTCCTGATGTCAAAAGCCAAACACAATAACCTATAACAGTAATAGGAAGTATATAAGCTCCAAAGCCAAAAAGTCCTTTAAAAAGAGAATTTATAAGACTACCTACAAATCCCATTTTACTGCTAAAAAGACTTATTACAGTTATTATTGATGCAACTATTATAAGAATAATTATAATTTCATCTGTAATAGTATCTCCAAAACTTGTTGTTTTAACTTTTTCAACTTCTTTTTTTTGGGAAGTCATAGATGTTTTTTTTCTGCTTACACTTTTTTTGTTTGTTGTTTTAGTAGTTCTTTTAGGCTTGTTTTCAGAAACCTTTTTAGAACTTTCATTATTTCCCCCCATTTTTTCACCTCTCTATACAAAAGTTCAGTTCGATTTTACAAACATATAGTATATCACAAAAAGCTATTTCTATAAACTATAAAAATTAAGACCATATTGTATTTTTTTACAGCTAATTATACTACAAAAAACTTAATACAAATAACAAAAATCGTTGATAGTAATAAATATTTTTTTTGCTGTTTTAATTTAAAATCTTATATGATAGAATACAAATTAATTAAATTTCTAAGGAGAATATGACAATGGAAAATATTGAAAAAAGAATAGGAATTATTGGTGGCGGTCAGCTTGGCAAAATGATGATACAGGAAGCCAAAAAAATGGGCTTTTACATAACAGTCCTTGACCCAACATTAAAATGCCCTGCCCACACTTTGGTTGATGAACATATTGTAGCAGATTTCGATGATGAAACAGCTATCCGTCTTTTAGCCTCAAAATCAGATGTAATAACTTACGAATTTGAACACATAGGAGCAGATATACTTGAACAGCTTGAAAATGAAGGTGTAAAAGTATACCCTACTGCAAAAAGTCTCAAAATAATACAGAATAAATACACTCAAAAATCACTTCTATTTGAACACAACATACCAATGCCAGAATTTATGGCTGTAAAAACAACAGATGACATCAAAAATGCCGGTGAAAAATACGGTTATCCATTCCTATTAAAATCATGTACAGGTGGATACGACGGAAAAGGAAACTTTGTTATCCATTCAGAAAATGAAATATCAGAAGGTTTCAAAACTCTTGGTGGTGGAAAACTCCCTCTTATGGCAGAAAAATTCTTCCCATTTACAATGGAAATATCTGTACTTGCTTGTAGAGGAATAAATGGAGAAATAGAAGTATACCCTGTTGCTGAAAATATACACCATGATAACATTCTTTTTGAAACAAGAGTTCCTGCAAATATATCAGAAGATACATCAAAAAAAGCTATGGCACTTGCAAAAAGTGTTATGGAAATATTTGAAGGTGTAGGAATGTTCTGTGTTGAAATGTTTGTTGACAAAGAAGGAAATGTGGAAGTAAACGAAGTTGCTCCACGTCCCCACAATTCAGGTCACTATACAATAGAAGCCTGCATGACAAGCCAGTTTGAACAGCACATACGTGCAGTTTCTGGACTTCCTTTAGGTTCATCAGAGCTTTTAAAACCTGTTGTAATGAGAAATATACTTGGCTCTATGGGATATATGGGAGATGCAAAAGTTATAGGTGCAGATGAAGCCCTCAAAATAAAAGGTGCATATCTTCATATATACGGAAAAGAAAAATCTGTACCAAAAAGAAAAATGGGACATTTAACAGTAATAGCAAATACATTAAAAGAAGCAGAAGAAAAAGCGGAAGAAGCTTTTAATGCAGTTAAAATTATAGGAAAAGAAAGATTATAATATAAAAAAGGCACTTTTTAAAAAGTGCCTTTTTTATTTGTTATCAAAATCATAATTGAGAAAAAAATAAATTGACACATAAATATTTTAGTAATAAAATATTTTCTAAACGCAAATCATTTGCAATTAGGAGGTATGATTTTGACAAATGAAATACATTAAAACAATGATTACAGCTTTATCAGTACTTTTTTTATCAGGTTGTACATCTTCAAATAATATAAATGACGATAAAATAAATATTGTTACATCATTTTATCCAATATATTCAATAGCAGAGGAAATAGTAAAAAATTCACCTAACATTAATATTACAAACATGACAACACCTTCAACAGGTTGTCTCCATGATTATCAATTGACATCAGGAGATATGAAAAAACTTTCAAAGGCTGATATGTTTATTATAAATGGTGGTGATATGGAAAGTTTTGTTGATGAAATAGAAAACTCTCTGCCAAATCTTGAAATAGTTGACACATCAACAGGAACTTATATGCTTGAGGGAGAAGGTCACAATCATGAACATGATGAACATGATGAACACAGTCATGAGGAAGAAGGTCACATACATTCAGAAGATGACGGACATGACCATGGAAATTTAAACGCTCATATATGGCTTTCACCAGAAAATGCACTTATACAGGCTGAAAATATATATTCTGCCTTATGTAACATTGATTATGAAAACGAGCCTTTATACAGAAAAAATCTTGATAATTTTTCATTATCAATAGAAAATCTTAAAAACGAGACTAAAGATATTCATTTTGAGGAAAAAAATGCCGCTGTATTCCATGAAGGATATATTTATTTTGCAAATGAGTATGGTTTTGACATAAAAGCAGAAATTTATATGGATGAAAACACAGACCCTTCCCCAAGTCTTTTAGCTCACACAATAGATGAAGTTAAAGAAAATAATATAACAGCCCTTCTCTGTGCTGATGATGCCAGTTTAAAAATAGCTGAAACTGTATCTCGTGAGACAGGGGCAAAAATATATATACTAGACCCTTTAACTTATGGAAATACAGAAAATGAAAGTTATACTGAAATAATGTTGAAAAATGCAAATACAATAAAGGAGGCTTTTAAATGACAAAAACACATAACAGTTGTGGTCTCTGTCGTATAGATATAGAAAATTTAACTGTTGTAAGCGGTCAGGACATACTTATAGAAAATATAAATCTTGATTTTCATTGTGGACAGCTTACAGCTTTAATAGGTCGAAATGGAGCTGGAAAGACAACTTTAATTCGTGCTATTTTAGGAGAAAGAGAATACACAGGAAATATAAGTTATAAAGAACACAATAATGGAGAAATAAAAAGACCAAGAATAGGTTATGTTCCTCAACATCTAATTTTTGACAAAAACACACCTGTAAGTGTCATTGATTTTATGACAGCTTCAAAAAGTAAACGTCCTGTATGGCTTGGTCACAGAAAAAAAGACAGAGAAAAAATTAAAAATCAGTTGGAAGAATTGGAATGTGGTCATGTTATAGACAGAAGACTGGGAGAGCTTTCTGGTGGAGAGCTTCAAAGAGTTCTTCTTGCAACAGCTCTTGACCCTCTTCCTGACTTTTTAATACTTGATGAGCCTGTATCAGGTGTAGACGTAAATGGTCTTGACCTTTTTTATAAAATGGTTTCAAAACTTCGTGACAGCTATCATATAGCAATACTTTTAGTATCTCACGATTTAAGTCTTATAAAAAAATATGCTGATAAAGCTGTTTTAATAGATAAAACTGTTGTTGCATCTGGAGATGTTGACGAAGTTTTCAAAACAGACTCATTTAAACAAATTTTTGGATTTATGGATTTGGAGGTATAACAATGGATACATTATATAAAATTATGGAAATAGTTATGCCCTTTGACTTTATGAATTATGAGTTTATGAAAAATGCTCTTTTGGCAACAATAGTTGTATCTCCCCTATTTGCCATACTTGGCACAATGGCTGTAAATAACAAAATGGCATTTTTCTCTGACGCTTTAGGTCACAGTGCTTTTACAGGTATAGCTATTGGTGTTCTTTTAGGTTTAAAAAATCCTATAATATCAATGTTGGCATTTGGAATATTTTTAAGCCTTATAATAACAAAAGTAAAATCAACAAACACAGCTTCCACAGACACAATAATAAGTGTATTTTCATCATTATCAATGGCTTTGGGAATAGTAATACTCTCAAAAAACGGAGGATTTTCAAAATATTCTTCATATCTCATTGGAGATATTTTAACTGTAACACCAAAAGAAATACTTCTTATATTGGTGGTTCTTATATGTACAATAATTATATGGCATATAATATACAACAGCCTTCTTCTTGTAAGTATAAATACATCTTTGGCAGCCAGCAGAAATATTAAAACTCATTTAATTGAAAATATATTCGTTGCCCTTGTTGCCGTTGCTGTAATGTTATCTATAAAATGGATAGGAATACTCACTATAAATTCAATGCTCATACTTCCTGCTGCATCGGCGAGAAATATATCATCAAATACAAGACAGTATCATGGTATAACAATTATTTTAGGTCTTATATCGGGAATATCTGGTCTTATAATATCATTCTATGGTGATACTTCCGCATCAGCCACAATGGTTCTTGTATCATCACTTTTCTTCTTTATAACTTTAGGAATAAGAAAATTTGTAAGATAACAAAAAAAGCCTGAATAAAATATTATTCAGGCTTTTATTTTTAATCTTTAAGCGTTTTATTCATAAATTTTTCAAGTTTCTCAACAGTATCAGCAGAAAGACAATGTTCTATCAAACAAGCCTCCTCCTCTGCTGTTTTTTCATCAACTTCTAAAATTTGTGTTAAAAATTTCTTTAACATAAAATGTCTTTTTGCAATTTTTTTTGCAATATCAAGCCCTTCTTCTGTGAGAAAAAGTGAACCATAATGTTCATGGGTAACAAGTCCCTGAGATTTAAGAGTATTTATAGCTCTATTTACACTTGGTTTTGATATTGAAAGCTCTGTTGCAATATCTGTAACTCTAACTCCCTCATCATTGTTTAAAAAATAAATAGCTTCAAGATAATCTTCTAATGAAGCTGTAACATTTTTTCCTTCTCTTTTAATCATCTAAATCACCTATCAATCAATATTTTCAATCATTTTTCTTGCAATATCCACTGTAACACAATCACTAAAATCAGTATCTTTTTCAAATATACCTTCATTAATCATAAGTGTTACACCTTTTAAAGCCCAATCAGGTATATTTTCAATATCTTTATTTGGAGCAACATATTTATTTTGTATTCTCTCTATTATAGCAGAGGCTTCATAAATATTTATTGGTTTATCAACTCCAAAACTTCCGTCTCCATAGCCTACCATTATTCCCTTAGATGATAAAGCCATAACATAATTATAAAATGGATTATCATTATCAACATCATGGTATAAAACATCAGAAGTTCCTTTTATACCATAGTATGTTGATAAAAGACAAGCAAACTCCCCTCTAGTTATAGCCTTTTCACTATTATCAAATCCATTCAAATATTTTACAGTTTCAGTTTTTACCATTTTAGGAACAGTATTTTCACTATACATTTCACCGTAAAATACATAATAACCGTCTTTAGACAATTCAAAAGAAACATTTCCTTCTTTGTTAGTTGTAGCAACAGTCATTACACCCTCTGGCGAAAGCATATGAAATACAGCTCCCTCTATGGCTTCATTTGTTATTACATCATCATATTTTAATTTATAAGCATTTATATTTATACTGTTTTCATTTTCATTATGATTCAAATATGGTATAACTGTATCTTCATTTCCATAGTATATAACTATACTGTCATTGTCAGAAAGAGCCCTATTAAAATTTTCTGATAGATTAACAATTTTACCATTATGCAATATAAATCCCTGCCATTTTGATGTTTTATCAATATATCCATTATCAATTCCATTGATACTATAAATACTGTAATCAGAAATATTTCCTGAAAAAACAACAGGAATATTATAAATTCTTTCTATATCCTGTAAAGCCTCCATACAGTAATCTGCATTAAATTGTTTTTCAAATATTGTGCTTTTATCCCCCTCAATTCTCAAATTTATTTCAGCTGCCGAAATATTGACATTAAAAATCGCAAAACTTAGCATAAATGACATCAAACTGATAAATTTTCTCATTTGAACACCCCACTTTTTGCCGACCTTAAAAATGTGTACAAAAAACTTTCATATTAAATTATATCATATACAAAAAAACAATTCTATAAATTAATTTAATTGTAGATTTTTATTTATTATGTCTACACCACATAATTTTTTTATGATTTAGCTTGCTAATTATTATATTTTGATATACAATGAACTTGTAATTAAATATAGGGAGGTGTATTCCAATGGCATACCAGATTGATTCATCATGTATCGGATGTGGAGCTTGTGCTTCTGAATGTCCAACATCTTGTATCGCAGAAGACGGCGGTGTTTTCAAAGTAAACGAAGCTGAATGCATCGAATGTGGTTCTTGTGCAAATGTTTGCCCAGTAGGTGCTCCTAAACTTGCATAATTATCATTTGCATAAAAAAGACAGGTTTTTACCTGTCTTTTTTTCATAATTAAAGTTATTAAAATTCAATTTTATAGAAAACCGGTTTATTTGATATTTCATCTTTTTTATAATAATTAAAAAGAATTGCTGTATCTTTTTTGTTTTCAATATTATCACTATCAAAAACATCATAGTCAAATATTTCTATATGACACATTCTAGCTATTTGTTGTGGTGTAAAATCTTTAAGGTTAGGAGCATATTTTTCTATATTTTCACTATCTTTATAAAACAGTGCAACTTTATCTTTAATATCTCTATTTTGTCCCATAAGCTCCTGTGGTATTGTTTTTACATTATCACCTGCAAATATATCAAATCTTAAAAGCTCCTTTATAATATCCTTTTTAGCCTTTAAAATATCATTATTACAAACAAAATCATACATTATTTTAAAAAGTTCCATTTTACTGTGTTTTACAGTATGATGTCCCATTCTCTCCCAATAATCTCCTAAATCCTGAAAGAAGTCAAAGGGAGTTTTATATATACCCACAATATATTTTATTGTATTAAGAGCTTTTCCTGAATTGTAATAGGTCTCTGTCATCTCCTCAAGAAGTTTAAGCCTAGACATTTCACCATAAGAAATTTCTTTTGTATATAAAACCTCATAATTTGGGCGGCTTCTATAAACTATACCATATTTTTCAGCGTCATATCTAAGTCCTGAACCTTTTAAAAGTTTTAAAAATCCTAACTGAAGCTGTTCCGGCTCAAGAGCATAAACATCATTAAATGATTTTCTAAAGGAGTTATAATCCTCATAGGGAAGACCTGCTATAAGGTCAAGATGCTCATGTATATTACCCATAGCTTTTATTTTTTTGACAATCTCTGTAAGTCTCTCAAAACTTGTATTTCTCTTTATAGCCTTTATTGTATCAGGGTTTGTTGACTGAACACCTATTTCAAACTGAAAAAGCCCTTTTCTGGCATTTTTTAAAAGGTCTAACATTTCATCGTCCATAATATCAGCAGTAATTTCCATATGGAAATTTGTTTTTCCATTATCATTATCCATTATATATTTCCAAATCATCATGGCATGGTTTTTATTACAGTTAAATGTTCTGTCTACAAATTTAACCTGTTTAACATTATTGTCTATAAAAAACTTTAAGTCAGACTTAACTCTTTCCTCTGAAAGAAATCTTACACCCTTTTCAATAGAAGAAAGACAATATTGACAATTATAAGGGCAACCTCTTTGAGTTTCATAATATATTATTCTGTTTTCAAGGTCTGAAATATCATCATATACAAAAGGTATATCATCAAGAACAGCAGCTTTTCTCTTAGGTGTTGAAATTATATCACCCTTTTCATTTCTGTATGTTATACCGTCAACATTTTCAAGACTACCTTTTTTGTCAATAAAATATTGTGAAAGCTCAAAAAATGTTACTTCCCCCTCACCTCTTATTATAATATCAGCGGATTTATTTTCAAAAAGAACTTCCTCAGCTTCATAAGAAACCTCCGGTCCACCTAATATTATAACAGTATCAGGAAGTATTTTTTTAACATTTTCTATAAGCTCACTTATTACACCCATATTCCATATATAACATGAAAATCCCAAAACATCAGGTTTTTCTTTATATATCTCATCAAGTATAAAATTAGTGTCTTGATTTATTGTAAATTCCTTCAAAAAAATATTGTCACTATAACAATAAGCATATTTTTTAAGACTTCTTATAGCCAGTGACGAATGTATAAATTTTGCATTTACAGCAGTTAAAAGTATTTTCATATTTTCACCATTTTCCTATTAAATCATAAAAAATCCTATATATCCCAAAATTAAACTGTAAATCCCACCGAAAAAAACATCAGAAGGATAATGAACTCCAGCCATAACTCTTGATATTCCCACAAAAAAAGCAAGTACAATCATAAAAATTCCTATAATGGGATTTATATATAAAAAAGCCATAGCAATTATAAATGAACTTGCTGTATGACGACTGGGAAAAGACTCCCCATTTCCATGAGAAATAAGAGGCTCTATATTCTCAATAGTCTCAAAAGGACGTTTTCTTTTTACAACTTTTCTTATAACACTTACGCTTAAAAGTGTAAAAAGAGGTACTGTCATAAATCTTATTATCATTTGACTTTTTGATATAAAAAGAAAAATAATACCTAAAGAATATAAAACAATAAATAATCTTGGGAGAATTTTGGAAGTATATTTTGTAGAAACTTTATGTTTCATTCCTATATTATACAAAAAAATAAATATTTCTCTATCCAAAGCACATATCTCCTTTAAAACAGTCTATAAAGATAATAACAAATTATGAAAAGGCATTGAATATACATTTTATATAAATTTTACTTAAAAATCATTAAAAATATTTTTAATTGCCCTTATTGACATATTATATTAAAATATATAGGACGCTCGTTATTTTATACTTTAATATTATAGCAATATACAAAAAATTTACGTTTTTTCACCAGAATGGAGGATTTATATGGATAGTATAATGGGCATTTTATCATCTATACAAACGATAGTTTGGGGCCCACCTACACTTATTTTGTTAATTGGTACAGGTTTATATTTCACAATAAGACTTGGATTTCTTCAGATAATCCACCTTCCACGAGCAATAAAATATATATTTCAAAAAGAAGAAGGCATTGACGATGACACAGGTGACGTTTCAGCCTTCGGCTCTCTATGTACAACTCTTGCAGCAACAATAGGAACGGGAAGTATAGTTGGTGTTGCAACAGCTTTGAGAACAGGAGGTCCCGGAGCTCTTTTTTGGATGTGGGTTTCAGCCTTTGTTGGAATGACAACAAAATATGCTGAAGGTGTTTTGGCTGTAAAATATCGTACTGTTGATGAGAATGGTCAAATAGCCGGAGGACCTATGTACTATATACAGAATGGATTAGGCAAAAACTGGATTTGGCTTGCAAAACTTTTCTCTGTATTTGGAATAATAACAGCTCTTTTAGGCTGTGGAACATTCCCTCAGGTCAATGCTATAACAGAATCAACAAGCTCTGCTTTTAATTTGCCTGTATGGATTGTAGGCATAATTGTTACTATTGCAGTTGCTGCTGTTGTTATTGGTGGCATAAACTCAATATCAAAGGTGGCAGAGTTTATTGTACCTATAATGGCAATATTTTATGTTTTAGGCTCTCTCTTAATACTTTTTATAAATGCTTCTGTTATACCTTCTGTATTTAAATCTATATTTGAGTCAGCCTTTAATCCTCATGCAATGCTTGGAGGAACTTCAGGAACAGTTATAATATCTGTAATGACGGGTCTTAGGACAGGCGTTGCTCGTGGTATATATACAAATGAGGCAGGACTTGGAAGCTCTCCTATTGTTGTTGCCGCAGCAAAAACAAATTCTTGTGTTCGTCAGGGATTAATTTCAATGACAAGTGTATTTTTTACAACAATAATAATATGTACAATGACAGGAATTGTTGTTATATCATCAGGTCTTTTAGACTCATCATCTCTTGACGGAAGTCTTTTATCAAATGCAGCTTATAACAGTGGTCTTCCGGGAAATATAGGAATGTATATAGTTTCAATAGGTCTTGTATTCTTCTCATTTACAACAATAATAGGCTGGTGCTACTATGGTGAAAGATGTCTTTTATATCTTGTAAACAGCGTTCAATTTTCTTTTTTATTTAAAATTGTTTATATAATATGTATCGCTGTTGCACCTTATTTATCATTAAAACCTATATGGCTTTTGGCGGATATAACAAACGCTCTTATGGCTTTCCCTAATCTTATAGGTCTTTTAGCATTAAGTCCTGTTGTAATTTCAGAGACAAAATTATTTTTTGAAAACAACAAAAAAGCCCCTTTTTAAAAAGGGACTTTTTTTTATTTCTCATTTTTAGGAATAAGCATATACCACACAGCACCTGCAAGGAATATTGATGAATATGCACCGCTTATTATACCTATTATAAGTGGGAGAGCAAATTCTTTTATAGACTGTACTCCAAGTATATATATTGTTCCTATTGTAAAAAGAGTTGTTAAAGATGTATTTACAGAACGAGCAAGAGTCTGTATAACACTTTTATTTATTTTATCTGCTGTTTCATTTACTCTGAAATTACTTTTATTTTCTCTTATTCTATCAAAAATTACTATTGTAGCGTTTATAGAATAACCTAAAACAGTAAGTATGGCAGCTATAAATGAGTTATTTACAGGTATTCTTAAAACTGCATAGAATGCAAGAACAACAAGAACATCATGAACAAGGGCAAATATAGCACTTGCTCCAGCTCTGAAATCTTTAAAACGTATTGATATGTATACAAGCATGGCTCCACAAGATACAAGTATAGCTAAAAGAGCAGCTCTTTGCATTTCTCCACTTATAGTTCCTCCAACATCAGAAACATCATGAACTTCCATGTCTGTATATTTCTGATTAAGAGCCTCTATAAGAGCAGTTCTTGTTTCACTGTCTATTGACTGCATTTTTATACTTACTTCATTTGTTCCAGTAACTCTCTGAACCTGAGGTGCAGACTGACCTGTTACATCTTTTATTATATCGGAAATATCACTATTTCTAAAATCTCCTCCGATATCAATATCCATTGATGTACCACCAGTGAATTCAACATCATAATTCAATGCACCCTTTCCGGATACAGAATTTATAATCATTGTTACAATTCCTATACATATTATTATCAGAGAGACTGCAAAGAATTTCTTTCTATTCTTAATTATATCCATTCCCAAAGCCTCCCTTATTTAATTCTTAATCCGTAATGTTTTGGATTTACAATTCCAACACCCATAAGACCTTTTATTATAATTCTTGTTACTACAAGGGCTGTAAACATTGAAATAACAATACCTATCATAAGTGTCTGGGCAAAACCTTTTACAGTACCTGTACCAAGCCAGAAAAGAACTCCGGCAGCAATAAGAGTTGTTATATTTCCGTCAAATATAGCAGGGAAAGCTCTCTTAAATCCTGAGTCAACAGCAGAACGCAAAGTTCTTCCATTTAAAAGTTCTTCTTTCAATCTCTCAAATATAATTACATTGGCATCTACAGCCATACCTATTGAAAGTATAATTCCGGCAATACCCGGAAGTGTAAGTGTAACATTAAATACATTTAAAGCTATAAGCTCAAGAGTTACATATATTATAAGTGCCCAGTCTGCTGCGAAACCGGAAACTTTATATACAGCTATCATAAAAAGAAGTACAATAGCAATACCTATAAAACCAGCATTGAGGCTTGTCTCAAGAGCATCGGCTCCAAGTCTTGCACCTACATTTTTCATCTGTATTACATTAAGATTGAATGGTAAAGAACCAGCTCTTATGAGAGCAGCAAGCTCCTCTGCACTTTCTGGTGTAAAATTACCTGTTATCATAGCATTTCCATCTGTAATTTCACTGTTTACAGTAGGTGCACTCTGAATAGAGTCATCAAGAACTATGGCAATCTGTTTTCCTATATTATTTTTTGTTGCCTCTGCAAATTTCTGTGTTCCTTCCTCAGTAAATTTAAGACTTACATAAGGCTCTGTAACACCATTTCCGTCAACATCAGCAACTTCTTTTTTAGCGTCAGCAACATCAGAACCTGTTAAAAGAACATTTCCTTCCATATCCATAAACATAAGCTGTGCTGTCTGTCCTAATTCAGCTATCGCCTGTTCAGCGTCATCAACTCCAGGAATTTCAACAAGTATTCTGTTATCTCCTGATTTTGAACATTCAGCCTCTGTCCAACCTTTTCTGTCAAGTCGTCCCTGTATAAGTGATACAGCAGATGCCATTTCCTCCTCTGTCACGTCAGCCTTGTCAGCTTCATAAAGAATACTTGCACCACCACTAAGGTCAAGTCCAAGTTTTATATTAGCCATACTAAGAGTTTTTGAGTCCTTTCCTACACCAAAAACACATAAAAACACAAGCACCACTGTAACAACAAGAGTTATGAAAAGTGAAAAAATACTCTTACCTTTCATTATATTTCCTCCTTACAGTATATGACCTCTTAAAGGTCTATTAAAAAATAATTTTTTACTCTGAAAGAGCTTCTTTTGCTTTTAAATATATAGCACATTCAATACGTTTTTTCTGAAGCTCACAACCTGTTTTATACTGTGAAAGTATACTTCCGCCATATTGATAAGCATTCGCAGCACATCCACCACTACAATAGAACTTAGCCCAACATTTTTTACAATCTGGTTTTGAATATACGTTACAAGCTGAAAATTCTTCTCGTCTCTTTTCATCTGTAACACCTTCATAAACTGTTCCCATTTTAAATTCTTCCATACCAACAAACTGATGACATGGATAAAGGTCTCCTTCTGGTGTAACGGCAAGATATTCTGTACCTGAACCACAGCCTGCAAGTCTTTTTACAACACATGGACCACCTTTAAGGTCAATATTAAAGTGGAAGAAATTGAACCAATCTCCAGCTTTTCTTCTCTCATATATAAGTTTTGCAAGTTTTTCATACTCGTCATATATTTTTGGAATGTCTTCCTCTGTTATAGCATAGTCCATAGTATCTTCAGCTACAACAGGCTCAACAGAAATCTGTTTAAATCCTAAATCTGCAAGATGCATTACGTCTTCGGCAAAGTCAAGATTGTGTTTTGTAAATGTTCCTCTTACAAAGTAGTCTGTCTGATTTCTACTATCAGCTAATTTCTGGAATTTAGGAACTATTGTATCATAGCTTCCCTGTCCTCCAGCCTTTGGACGCATATTGTCATTAACTTCTTTTCTTCCGTCTATACTTAAAACAACATTATGCATATTTTCGTTTATAAACTGCATTTTGTCATCATCAAGAAGTATACCGTTTGTTGTTATTGTAAATCTGAAATTTTTATTATGTAATTTTTCCTGTTCACGACCGTATTTTACAACCTCTTTTACAACATCAAAATTCATAAGAGGTTCACCGCCAAAGAAGTCAACTTCAAGGTTTCTTCTTGCTCCTGAATTTTTGATTATAAAATCAATAGCAGCTTTTCCAACTTCTAAACTCATAAGAGAACGTTTTCCATGGTATTCACCTTCTTCAGCAAAGCAATATTTACATTTAAGGTTGCAATCATGGGCAACATGGAGACAGAGAGCTTTTACAACTGGATTTCTGTTTGTAACTTTAGGGAGAACAAACTCATAATCATCTTCTGTAAAAAGCATTTCATTTTTTTCAAGCTCTTTTATTTCCTCAACAGCTTCATTTAATTCTTTCTCTGTGAACTTTTCGCTGTATTTTTCAAAAAGTTCTTTTTCTGACATTTCCTTAAAGCTGTCAACTATTTCATAAACTACATCATCTACAATATGAACAGCACCACTATCAACGTCCATAACAACGTTTATACCATCCATAGAAAACTTATGTATCATAAGTGTATCCCTCCAAAATTTATAGGTGTTAAAAATATTTTTTTACAAAAATAAAATTGCCTTTCGGCAATTTTATTTTCCAAACATAATTATTTGTTTTCGCAAGACTGATTTGCTACTGTGCAAGATGTTTTGCAAGCAGACTGGCAAGAAGTCTGGCACTCACCACAACCACCTGTTGCAGCTGTTTTTTTGAGCATAGCTGTGTTTAAAGTTTTAATATGCTTCATCACATTTACCCCCTTTAAATTAGGATTGCCCCTAAAATAGGAGCATAATGCAGGCATTTCTACCGCATTATATATTATGTTCGATATATTATACCATATATAAATTGGTTTGAAAAGTTTATTTTTACCATATAAATTTTAACTCTTTGATTTTCTGTTTACACCTAAAACTCCGCCTATTCCTCCACCTGCTATGGCTATTCCAATCATTGTTATTTTTCCTGAATTAAATTGAAAATCGGCTCCACACAATATACATATAACAAAAAGTATTGCCATATATATAATCCCTGATATTATTCCCCACAAAAGTCCCTTTTTGCCAAAATTAGAAGCAGTGTCAAAACCTGCCATAAGTGTTGACAAAGCTGTACATATAAGAGACACCAAAGGGACTCTGTTTTCATCAAAATCAGTATATGTAAGAATAATTGCCAGAGCTATAAAAACAACAGCTGTAAAAAGAAAAGCTATTATCTGCGGTTTTATAACTGACATTAATGATGAAAAACTTTTAATCTCACTTTTTTGGACGTTTTTTGTATTTTGCATAACACAAAACCCCTTTTATATAAATCTATAATAAAAAATATGCTTAAAAAAATTATTTATACCATAAGTACTATATACTTATTAATACTGTTATGTTATAATTCATAAACGACAAATCTTTTCCTATTTAGATAGGAAATAAATTATTTGATATGTTATTAAAAATATTTTAAAATTTTTAATAACTATAAATATTTTTGAAAGGGTGTGTTTTTTTGGAAGTAAGTAAAGAAAACAAAATGGGGACTATGCCTGAAGGCAAACTCTTAGTAAATATGTCTGTTCCTATAATGATTTCAATGCTTATACAGGCACTGTACAACGTTGTTGATAGCTGGTTTGTTTCAATGGTAAGTACAGATGCATTCGCAGCAGTTACTCTTGCCTTCCCAATTCAGATGCTTATTATATCTGTTTCAGTAGGTACGGGAGTAGGTATAAACTCTCTTATATCAAGACGATTGGGAGAGCATAAATTCTCAGAAGCTGATGCAGCAGCTGAAAATGGTATTTTTGTATGTGTTCTGAGCGGTATTGCCTTTGCATTGTTCGGAGCTTTTTTTTCGGAAAAATTTATAGCTGCATTTACAAATAGTCCTGATGTAATAAAAATGGGTGCAGATTATTTGAGAATATGTACAATTTTTTCATTTGGTGTATTTGTTCAGCTTGCTATGGAAAGAATTATGCAAGCAACAGGAAACAGTTTTTATAATATGATTGTTCAGGGAACAGGTGCTATAATAAACATTGTACTTGACCCTATATTTATATTTGGTCTTTTCGGTGCTCCAAAATTAGGTGTTGCTGGAGCAGCCATTGCAACAGTAATAGGTCAGATAGCAGCGATGCTTTTTGGTCTCTATGTAAATACAAAGAAAAATGATAAAATAAATATAAACATGAGACATTTTCGTCCAAGCGGAAAAGCCATAAAAGATATATATGTTGTAGGTATCCCTGCAATAATAATGCAGTCTATAACATCTCTATTAACAATAGGTCTTAATAAAATACTTATGATGTTCTCACAGAGTGCTGTATCTGTATATGGAGCTTACTTTAAACTTCAGAACTTTATTTTCATGCCTGTATTTGGTCTCACAAATGGTATGATACCTATTGTAGGATACAATTTCGGTGCAAGAAAAAGAAAAAGAATTGTTAAAACAATAAAACTTAGTATAATAGTTTCAGTTGCAATAATGTTTGCTGGTACAATACTTTTTCAAATTATGCCTGAAAGTCTTTTACTTATATTTAATGCAGACAGTGAAATGCTTGAAATTGGTACACCAGCTTTAAGAATAATAAGTACAAGCTTTATGTTTGCCGGTGTCAGCATTGTATTTTCATCAGTGTTCCAAGCAATGGGAAAAGCTGTATATAGTCTTTTAATATCAATAACAAGACAGCTTCTTGTTATTTTACCTGTTGCATATATAATGTCAAAATTATTTGGTCTTTCATTTGTTTGGACAGCCTTCCCTATTGCTGAATTTATTGCTCTTATTATGAGTATATTAATGTATATGAGATTACATAAAAAATATATAAAAACTCTTGACTAAAGGCGGTTATAAAAATGGAAAAAGATTTAACTAAAGGTAATGAAACAAAAGCAATGCTTATTTTTGCTATACCTATGATACTTGGAAATCTTCTTCAGCAATTTTATAATATTGCTGATACATTTATTGTAGGAAAATTCATAGGCTCCAACGCTCTTGCAGCAGTAGGTACTTCTTTTTCACTTATGGTATTTATAACATCTGTAATAATAGGACTCTGCATGGGAAGCGGAGTCCTATTTTCAATGTATTATGGTGCTAAAGATACGGAAAATCTTAAAAAAAGCTTTTTTATGTCTTTTATAACAATATTTTTTACAGCTCTTATATTAAATATAATTGTATTTATATTTACTGATAAAATAATGGTTCTTCTCTCAATAGATAAAGTCATTTATGATATGACCAAAGAATATCTTACAGTAATATTTTCCGGTATAATGTTTGTTTTTGTGTATAACTTTTTTTCAGCATTTTTAAGAAGTATAGGAAACTCAACAATACCTGTTATATGTCTTGCCATATCAGCCATACTAAATATTATTCTTGATTATATTTTTGTATGCATTTTCAATATGGGTGTATTTGGTGCAGGCTTTGCAACTGTTATAGCACAGTTTGTGTCAGCTGTTGTTATAACACTATATTCATTTATAAAAGTTCCCTACACAAGACTTAAAAAACATCATATTAAATTTGAAAAAAATATGATTAAAAGAATACTTAATTATTCTTCCCTTACAAGTTTACAACAATCTGTTATGAATTTCGGAATACTTATGATACAAGGTCTTGTAAATAGCTTCGGAGTTACAGTTACAGCCGCCTTTGCTGCTGCTGTAAAAATAGACTCTTTTGCTTATATGCCTGTTCAAGATTTTGGAAACGCTTTTTCAACATACATAGCCCAAAATATGGGGGCTGGAAAAAAAGACAGAATACATAAAGGTCTTAAATCTGCTGTAAAAATGTCTGTAATATTCAGTATTATAATATCAGTGATAGTTTTTATATTTGCTAAAAATTTAATGCTTATATTTGTAAAGGCTGAAGAAAATATTATAATACAGACAGGTGTTGAATATCTGAGAATAGAAGGTTCTTTCTATTTTGGAATAGGTCTTTTATTTATATTGTATGGTCTTTATAGAGGTCTTGGAATGGGAATGATGTCTGTAATATTAACAGTAATATCCCTTGGAATGCGTGTGATTTTGGCATATACACTTTCACCTATAAAGTCAATAGGTCTTTATGGAATATGGACAGCAATACCAATTGGTTGGATATTAGCTGACATTACAGGATTTTTATATTATTATAAAATTAAAAATAAGTTATAAAACATACCTTTAAAGGTATGTTTTTTATTTTAAGTTTAAAAAATAATTAACTTGAATTTTTTTACATGTTGTATTATATTTTTATTAGTATGTTCTATTAACATATTATAATTTTACGGGGGGTTTTATTTATGAAAAAACATGCTTACAAATATCGTTTTGTATCATTATGCATGGCTTTAACAATGGCTCTTTCCTGTACTTCAGGTTATGCTACTGTCTTTGCTGATGAAGTAGATACAAATGAGATTACAAGCGAAGAAACAGTAATTGTTGATGAAAACACAGATACAGTTGTTGAAGATGAACCTACAACTAACGAAGTTGAAGAAACAATTACAGAAGATGAGACAGCTGAAGAAGTGACAGAAACAGTAACAGAACCAACAGAAGATATAATTGCTGCACCTGAAGTTATAGAAGACGTAGCGGTTCCTATGACTATGACAGTTAACGAAGTTGAAACACAAGAAGTAGATGTTCAGCTTCAGGACGGTGAAGTTATAATTCCTGATGGTGCTGATGAAAGCACAGTAAAAGAAATTCTTTTTGATGCTCTTGTTGTAAACAAAGAGGATTTCTCTGCACAGGATTTAGAATGGGAATATTACTGTGAAGGTAAGAGTAGCACAGGATTAGCAAAAAATGACGCTTGGGGTAGCGTTAATGGATTTACAAGTGAAAAGAAAGTTATGTTTATTCCAACAACATTTACTCACCCTGCTCTTTCAGACAATGAAGATGGAAGTTATAAAATAAGAATTGAAGGAACAACAGATGAAGTAACTGTTACAAAATATAACAAAGAACCTTCAAACATAGTAGTAAAGGGCGGAGAATATTCAGTAAGTCTTTATGTTAATGATTACAACTCATCAGAATACAACTATGACAGACTTAGAGAAGACATTTTTAATGCTGTTGTAGATGTTGAAAATTCAAATCCAAGTGATTTAACTGTTGATGATATTACTTTTGAACACAAAGGAACATTTTCATGGTATCCTCTTGAAGGAAATTCTGATGATTTTACAGGATTAACACAGTTAAAACCTGAACAGGACAAAAAAATAAGACTTACTCTCCCTGAAACTGATGATAGAAAAGGTTCACAGGTTGAAGTAACTGTTGATGTAAATGAATTTGAAAGAGCAGCATCTAGCGTTGTATTAAAAGCAAATTCATCATTTACATATAACAAAGATGTTGAAGCAATGAAAACAGAAATATTCAACAATGTTATTGATTGGGAAAACTCAACACTTCCTTCAAAAGACAGCGTATCAATTGATATGTTTAATTTTGAGTACTATGCAACAGCAAAAATACTCGGCTCTGACCAGCTTATTAAAAACGACTGGGCTCCACTTGAAGGAGGATTTGTAAACTTTTTAGAATATCCTGTTATTGGTGCTGGAGAATACAAAATAAAAGTAACATTTAACGGAAATTCAACACATACAAATTCATCTGCTGAAACTGATATTGCAATCAGCAAAGCAAAAGTTAGTGTAAAAGTTAAAACTACAAATAAATATGCTGATGAAAAACTTCCTGATGATTTTGTAACACTTTCTGTTGATGATAAATTTGATATATACACAGTATATGGCGGTGTTACAAGCAGTCTTGCTCCCACTGCATATCTTCAGATAAGCGGTATTGAAGACAGCAAATTTATAGAAATTATAGACAAGCTTCTTGCATTTATAGGTGAAGAAACATTAACAGAAAAAATGCAGGACGGTATCACTCTTGGTGAATTAAACGATATAGTATCAAAACTTGTAAATGCTGCAAATACAATTCCTTTCTTTGCTGATTTTGTAAAATCTCAGGGAATTGACCTTGACGCTCTTGTAAAACTTACAGAAGTTATAGGAAAACTTCCAGACAGCACAAATGACATAAAGATTGCTTTAGGTGAGCCTGACATGGCTGGACTTTACACAGTATTTGCAGTAGCAAACAACCCTAACTATGAAACAGGTGTAGGAATGGGTATGCTCCTTGTAAAAATGCGTATGAGTGGAACAAAACTTATATACAATCAGGATATACCTTCAAAAATAACTGTTGAACAGGCTAAAACATATGATTTTACAGCTGATGTATGGCATGACGGAGTTCGTAAAACAGCAGAAGACGGTGCAAAAGTAAAATATCTTTATTCAGGACTTACAAGCAAATGGAGACTTTACTCAAGCACAACAACTCCACCAACAGAACCTGGAAAATATACACAGACTATTGTAACTTTAGGTGGTAACTATCAGGCTGCTCCTGTTACAAGAGCATTCCAGATTGTAAAATAAATAATAAAAAATTAAAGAGGACTTTTAAAAGTCCTCTTTTTTTAATGCTGTTTAAAAGCACAGTTTCCCAAATATTCTGATAAACCAAAAAGTTCTTCTTCTATTCTTAAAAGTCTATTATATTTAGCTGTTCTATCACTTCTACATGGTGCTCCTGTCTTAATCTGACCA
This sequence comes from Tyzzerella sp. An114, assembly GCF_002161055.1. Taxonomy (GTDB): domain Bacteria; phylum Bacillota; class Clostridia; order Lachnospirales; family Anaerotignaceae; genus Fimicola; species Fimicola cottocaccae. The sequence goes on along the minus strand of NZ_NFLT01000005.1, from coordinate 83,659 downwards.
GCATTTACGGCAACAGCAATATCAGCAATAGTTGTATCTTCTGTCTCTCCTGAACGATGAGAAATTACTGCTGTCATATTATTTTTCTGGGCAGTTTCAACAGCCTCAAAAGTTTCTGTCAAAGTACCTATCTGATTTACTTTTACAAGTATAGAATTTCCCGCTTTCTGTTCTATACCTTTTTTAAGTCTCTCTGTGTTTGTAACAAAAAGGTCATCTCCCACAAGCTGAACTTTATCTCCAAGTTCTCTTGTAAGTTTTCTCCATCCTTCCCAATCTTCTTCAGCAAGACCATCTTCTATTGAAACAATAGGATATTTGTTTGAAAGTTTCTTCCAAAACTCTATCATTTCATCAGTTGTTCTAACAATATCTTTTCCAGCCATTTTACTTTCTCCTGGGAAATGATACATTCCGTCAGTCTCGTTATAAAGCTCTGTGCTGGCAGGGTCTAAAGCAATTTTTATATCTTTACCGAATTTATAACCGGCTTTTTCCACAGCCTCCCCTATTATATCAATAACCTCATCGGCTGTGGCAATATCAGGTGCAAATCCTCCTTCATCTCCAACAGCTGTTGAAAGTCCCTTTGATTTTAAAACACCTTTTAAAGTATGATATACTTCACAACACATTTTTAATCCTTCTGAAAAACTCATAGCTCCAACAGGCATTATCATAAATTCCTGAATATCAACTGTATTATCAGCATGTTTTCCACCATTCATAATATTCATCATAGGAACAGGCATTACATGAGCATTAAATCCTCCTAAATATTGATATAAAGGAATTTTTAAGGCACAAGCTGCTGATTTAGCTGTTGCAATAGATACACCTAAAATAGCATTAGCCCCAAGTTTTGACTTATTATGTGTACCATCAAGGTCTATCATTTTTTTGTCGATAGCTCTCTGGTCAAGGGCATTCATACCTATAATTTCTTTTGAAATTATATCATTTACATTTTTAACAGCATTTAAAACACCATTTCCCTTATATCTTTTTCCACCATCACGAAGTTCACAGGCTTCAAAAGCTCCTGTTGATGCTCCTGAAGGAACAGCAGCCCTTCCTATATACTGATTTTCTGTTATAACTTCAACTTCAACAGTTGGATTCCCTCTTGAGTCTATTATTTCTCTTGCAAAAACGTCTGTAATTTCAATATAACTTTTCAAAATATCTCCTCCTTTCTTAAGTATTTTTCCACCAAAGATTTTATATATTCAGAAAAATTAAACTATAAGTTCATTTCAATAAAATATATAAAAATAGTATTATTATGTAAAAGAAAAGAGGTGTTTATTTTGAAAAAATACATAATAATTTATCATACAGATTACTGGTATTTTTATTACAACATAGGACAATTTAATATAAAAAATCTTAATGGTGTTGAATTTTCAATATTAAATGAAAAAAATGAAGATGATGTATTTTTCAATTTAGATTTTTATAATATTAAAGGTCTTGAAAATATGATTGAAGAAAATGAATATATAGAAAAAGGCTCAAAAGAATATACAACATTTATAGAAAAATATAAATTATTAAAACAAAATAAAATTGATTACTTTATATCATCAATATATTACCCTTACGAATACAGGTCAATAAATGATTGTGATTTAAAAAATTCAACAATATTTGAAATTAAAAGCGAACCATTAAAACCAAATTATGCTCATATATTCATTAATGAAAATGAAAGTGTTACACCGGAAAAAATTATATTTTGGCTTAAAAAACTTTCTGTTGAAATTTTTGGAGAAGAAATAGACTTTGAAATTTTAGATTTTTGTACAAGAGCTGAGACTATAAAATTATATAACACTGACGGTAGATTTTAATGAAAAAGCCACAGAATAATCTGTGGCTTTATTTTTTATAAATTATTTATTTATAAGAAGACTTTCTCCTGTCATTTCAGCAGGCTGTGGAAGTCCCATCATTTCAAGAAGTGTTGGAGCTATATCAGCAAGTTTTCCGCCTTCTTTAAGACCTACACCCTCTTTATAGTTTACAAGTATAAATGGTACAGGGTTTGTTGTATGAGCTGTAAAAGGTTCACCTGTTGAATAATCTACAAGCTGGTCACTGTTACCATGGTCAGCACAGATAAACATCTGACCGTCAACTTTTAATAATGCATCAAGAACACGTCCGATACATGTGTCAACTGTCTCAACAGCTTTTATAGCTGCTGGCATAATTCCCGTATGACCAACCATGTCTGGGTTAGCATAGTTTACGATTATAAGGTCATAAACTCCGCTTTCGATTTTTTCAACAAGTCCATCTGTAACTTCAACAGCACTCATTTCTGGTTTAAGGTCATATGTTGCAACCTTTGGAGAAGGAACAAGAAGTCTGTCTTCACCTTCATTTGGTTCTTCAACACCACCATTAAAGAAGAATGTAACGTGAGCATATTTTTCTGTCTCAGCTGTTCTTAACTGTTTAAGTCCAAGAGATGAAATATATTCACCAAGTGTATTTGTAAGTTTCTGTGGTTTGAAAGCAACTTCTTTGTTTTCGATTGTTACGTCATACTCTGTAAATGTAACGAATTTTACAGTAGGATATTTTTCTCTAACAAATCCGTCAAAATCTTTATCACAGAATGTTCTTGTAATTTCTCTTGCTCTGTCAGGTCTAAAGTTGAAGAATATTATTGAATCATTGTCATTAACTGTTCCAACTGGTTTTCCTTCACCGTCAACTATGCAAGTAGGTATAACGAACTCGTCTGTTTTTTCATCAGCATATGATTTTTCAATACACTCTTTAACGCTTGGAGCTGTATTTCCTTTTCCAAGAACGATAGCGTCATAAGCTACCTGAACTCTCTCCCAACGTTTATCTCTATCCATAGCATAGTATCTACCACTTATTGTAGCAACTTTACCTACACCAATCTCAGCCATTTTAGCTTCAAGTTCTGCAAGGTAATCTATACCTGATGCAGGAGGTGTATCTCTACCATCAAGGAAAGCATGAACATAAACTTTTGTAAGACCATGTTTTTTAGCAAGCTCTAAAAGTGCATAGAGATGTGTGTTATGGCTGTGAACACCACCGTCTGATAAAAGACCGAAAAGGTGGAGAGCTGAGTCATTCTTTTTGCAGTTTTCAACAGCATCAAGAAGTGCTTCATTTGTGAAGAAATCTCCGTCTTCAATAGCTTTTGTTATTCTTGTAAGTTCCTGATAAACAATTCTTCCTGCACCCATGTTGAGATGTCCAACTTCAGAGTTACCCATCTGTCCGTCTGGAAGACCTACTGCAAGACCACTTGCATATCCTTTTACACAAGGATATTTTGCAACGATAGAATCAATAACAGGTGTATTTGCCTGTTTAACTGCATTTCCTTCAGTTTTGTCATTAAGACCAAAACCGTCAAGTATCATTAAAACTGTTGGTTTTTTACTCATTCTTTATTCCTCCTAAAAATAAGGGCGGACAATTACGTCCGCCCCAAATACCGTAAATCGTGTATTTTAAGATTTACGTAACAAATTCATATAGTAAATTAGTAATTTACAATCTGTGAAAATTCTTCTTTAAGGCTTGCACCGCCAACAAGTCCACCGTCGATGTTTGGCATAGCGAATAACTCAGCAGCGTTTTTGCCGTTTACGCTTCCGCCGTACTGAATTCTAACTTCGTCAGCAACTTCAGCACCGTAAACTTCACCAAGAACTGTTCTTATTGCAGCACAGATTTCTTCAGCCTGTTCACTTGTAGCTGTTTTACCTGTTCCAATAGCCCAGATTGGTTCATAAGCGATAACAACTTTTTTAACATCATCAGCACTAACACCAGCAAGACCGCTCTTAATCTGTGTTCTGATGAAATCAACAGCTATACCAAGTTCTCTCTGTGCAAGTGTTTCACCACAGCACATGATAGGTGTTATACCATGCTCGATAGCTTTTTTAACTTTTTTGTTTACAGTTTCATCTGTTTCAGCAAAATATTCTCTTCTTTCAGAGTGTCCAATAACAACATATTTTACTCCGATTTCTGTAAGCATTGAAGGAGAGATTTCACCTGTATATGCTCCGCTTTCTTCGTAGAACATATTCTGTGCTCCGATAGCGATATTTGTTCCTTTAACTGCATCAAGTACAGGTATAAGGTCAACTGCAGGTACGCAGAATACTACGTCAACTTTATCTGTGTTAACTTTATCTTTTAAAAGTTCAACAAGAGCTAAAGCTTCCTGTGGAGTTTTATTCATTTTCCAGTTTCCTGCTACTATTTTCTTTCTCATAAGACTTTCTCTTCCTTTCAAAATGGTGATTATATAAGTATTATTTTAATTATTTGTCATTAACAGCTGCAACACCTGGTAATTCTTTTCCTTCAAGGAATTCAAGAGAAGCACCGCCACCTGTTGAGATATGGCTCATCTTATCACCAAATCCAAGCTGGTTAACAGCAGCAGCAGAGTCACCACCACCGATGATTGTTGTAGCACCTTCAAGGTTAGCCATAGCTTCAGCAACAGCTATTGTACCTTTTGCAAATGTAGGCATTTCGAATACACCCATAGGTCCGTTCCAGATAACTGTTTTAGCACCTTTTAATGCATCAGCATAAAGTTTTCTTGTTTCTGGTCCAATGTCAAGACCTTCCCAATCATCTGGGATTTCAAGTGTAGGAACAACTTTTGTTTCTGCATCGTTTTTAAATTCCTGAGAAATAACTGTATCTATTGGAAGGAGTAATTTAACACCTTTCTCTTCTGCTTTTTTCATCATTTCTTTAGCATAGTCAACTTTGTCAAGCTCAAGAAGTGATTTACCAACTTTACCACCCTGTGCAACAGCGAATGTGTAAGCCATACCACCACCGATGATAAGTGTATCAACTTTATCAAGAAGGTTGTTAATTACATTGATTTTATCAGAAACTTTAGCACCACCAAGTATAGCAACAAATGGTCTTACTGGATTTTCAACAGCGTTTCCAAGGAAAGCGATTTCTTTATCCATAAGGTATCCAACAGCTGATTCACTTACATAGTTTGTAACACCAACAGTTGAACAATGAGCTCTGTGGCTTGAACCGAAAGCATCGTTTACATATACATCTGCAAGGCTAGCAAGTTCTTTGCTGAAGTTTTCTTCGTTCTTTGTTTCTTCTTTTCTATAACGTGTGTTTTCAAGAAGAACAACATCTCCGTCTTTCATTTCAGCAACAGCTTTTTTAGCATTTTCGCCTACAACGTTGTCATCTTTAGCAAAAACAACATTAACACCAAGTTTTTCTGATAATCTTACAGCAACAGGTGCAAGTGAAAGCTCTGGTTTTGGTTCTCCCTTTGGTTTACCCATGTGTGAGCATAAAATAACTTTTCCGCCGTCAGCTATAAGTTTTTTGATTGTAGGAAGAGCAGCAACGATTCTGTTCTCATCTGTAATTTTTCCATCGATGATTGGAACATTGAAGTCACATCTTACGAGTACCTTTTTACCTTTTACATTTAAGTCGTCTACTGATTTTTTGTTTAACATGTTTTCTCCCTCCGGTTAAATAAAATTATGAATTATTAAAATTCATTTTTGGAACAGCTTGTACAAGGAGTTCCTAATATTATTTTACTGCGAAAAATAAATAAAATACCTTCTCCGCAAGTTTAATTATAATACTGTGTCTATCCGAGCTGTCATAAAAATGTGTTTTAACAGTACACAGCCTAATAGTATTTTAGCATAAGCAACCAAAATCAGCAATAATTGTTACTTTATTTCTTTAAGTTCTAAAATACCTTTTGCAGCACCTTCGTCAATGACTATTGTCATATCTGGAAGGTTTTTACAGACTGCCACTATTCCTTGTGCCTTCTTTTTTCCACCTGCTGCTGCAAGTATAAATGGTATTCTGCAAAGGTCATCAAAACTTAAACCAGCAGAATTTGATTCATAGACAACATCCCCTTGTCCGTTAAAATAATATCCAAAAGCCTCGGCAACAGCTTTTTTCTCAGCAAGTTTTTCATAAACATCATCGGATACCCTTCTCTTTTTAGCCATTTCCAAGGCTTCCCCAAGCCCGAAAACTAATATATCCGCTTTGTTCATACTTGACATTGTCTTTTTTATAGAAGGCTCATTCATTACCTCATTTAAAGCCCGTGAACTCATAGTGTCGGGGATATTCAAAAGTCTGTACCCTGCTGAAAGTTTTTCGGCAAGTCTTGCAGCAAGAGTATCGCTCTGAAGCTCTATTATTCTTCCAACACTACCTCTAGCAGGCACCACCATTCCTGCTTTCTTTGTAGCATATTCACTTATACCATCAACAATAGCAGCAACTGTTGTTCCCCCGGTAACAGCAATTATGCTTTCCTCATTTACGACTGTCATAAGCACTTTTCCGGCAACTCTTCCGATTTCAATCTTTACCCCTGGATTTTCATCGTAATTACCTTGCACTATATGAACCTTTTTAATCCCCAAAATATTTTCAACTTTTTTCTCAAGAACCGAAAGACCGTTATATTCTTTTACCGTATCCTCCAGTCCATTAATAATTTCTATCCCGCTTTCAGTGATGTTTATACCCACCTTTGAAACAGTAACAAGGCCTTTTTCGGCAAGTTTCTCAATATCACCTCTAACCGTTCGCTCTGTGATATCAAGATATGAGGCTATTGTTCTTCTTCCAACAGGCTGGAAAATGTTTATTGTTTTTAATACCTTATATCTTCTTGCAAATACTTCCATTTGGTCAGGTATTAATTTTTCTATCATAAACACTATATTTTCCATAAACTCACCCCTGTCGGGACATAATATGTCCCTATTGTATATTTTATGTCCCACGTGCTTTAAAAATAATACTTACTTAAATCACCCTTAAGTAAGTCTATGGTTAGTATACTACTGTCTTCCAAAAAATTCAACACTTTATTTATAGTCATTATGTAAAATCATAGTATATTACCTTCAAAAAATTATACAAAATAGCCAAAAAAGTTGTTTTTGTATAAAAATTTGTACAATTTAACAACTATTTCGTTTAGCTCCATATTTTTTATTATATATTTAGCATAATTATGCATTATATATAAAACCATAAGGGTATTTTTTTGACAATACCCTTATGGTTTTCATTTATACTCACTTATGATATTTTCTAATATGTCACACACAAATTCTATAATGTGGCAACAATCATTTCTACCTTCCGAAAGTCTTCCACAGTCGGTATATTTATATTTTTCAAAAAACATATCAAAAAATTTCGCTCTACATTCTCTACATTCATATTCATCAAGTATCATTCCCAAAACTATTACAGCAGATATTACAACGCCACACATACCACAAAATCCAAAACCATTATTTATAAGATTTATACCTTTTTCAAAATCATCAGATACTTTTACATTGTATTTAATTTCTGCCGCCTTAAAAATACATAATGAACAACTATAACCTTCACTATAAAGCCTAAGAGCAGTATCTTTCATAGTATCACCAATATATATTTTTATAATATAGTATGTTTTTTAAAATATTATGTTAAACCGAAATATTAAATTTATTGTTGTGTATCATTTGCATTAGCATTATCTCTCATCTGTGGAGGCTCTTTTGGTTCTTCTCCATTAAATTCTTTAGGCTCTCCTTCCGGTCTCTCTCCATTTGTTTTTTCTGGAATTTGTCCGTTAGGGCTCATACCTCTACCGCCATGACCTCCCATATTTTCACCACTTCCATATATAAGACCACTCATTGTAACACTTGTATTTTCTGTTCCCATATTTATATTATATGTTCCACCGTCAATAATATCCGGAGTGCTTACAACAATACTATTATATTGTTTTTCTGGTTGAAACTCTATAATACTATTTCCATTACTGTCTGTAACAGAGACAACTCCACTTTGCATACTTTGTGAAGATAAAAGTATAGAGCCTTGAGTTGAATTTTCACCAAAATTCTGCATCATTCCACTTATACCAGAAGCAGCAACAATTCCTCCTGTGATTGTGCCCTCTCCATTATAGTCTAAAGCTCCATTTCCTCCTCTTTCAGAAGCATAAATATATGTTTCTCCACCTGTAATATAAAGATTTCCATTGGAGTCTATGCCGTCACCTTCAGCATTTATTGTTATATTTCCGCCCTTTATATTTATATTGCAATTTTCATTTACAGCAAAACTATCTTTCATTCTTCCTTGTCTATCAGCAATTCCTGATGAATCATTTCCGCCGGCTGAATTTATACCGTCATCATCAGACATAATATAAATATTTCCATTTTCTATATTTACTGTTTGACCTTCTATTCCTTCATATGATTTTGATATATTTATATCTCCACCATTCACAGTAACTTCTAAATCTGAATGAATACCGTCATCACCTGTCATTATGCTAAATGTTCCGTTATTTATAAATATATTTCCATTTGAATGTATTGCATCATCATAGGAATTAATATTATATTTACCATTATTTATAAACATATCTTCGTCAGATTTTATACCTTTTGTACTGGCCGTATCTCCACTTTCACTGTAAGTAATTTCTGTGTTTTCGCTTCCTCCACCAGATACAATATTAAATTCACCTGAATTTATCTGTACAGTATATACACCATCTATTCCATCATATCCAGAATTTATATTATATGTTCCATCAACAATATAAACATAACCTTTTGAAGCGTCATCTGAATTTTCACTGTGTATTCCGTCTTTACCTGAATTTATAACAAAATCACCATAAGCAATTCTTACATCATCTTTTCCTGAAATTCCATGACCTGAGGAATTTATATTATATGTTCCGCTAGTAAATATAACACTATCCTTTGACACAATGCCATGACCATATTCTGTATTTGTATTTATATTTAATATACCATTTCCGTTAAATGTTATATCTGATTTTGAAAATACAACACCATCAATGTTATTTTCTCCGTCACTTAAAAATTCTCCTGTATTTGAAAGAGTGTTGACTGAATTTTCAGACATTGTAACATAAACGTTTCCAGCCTCTTTTATATATAAAGGTGCAGATGAACTACTTGTTATATCAACATTATCCAAAACAATTTTAACATCATCTTTATTTGTTATATCAACAACTAACTGTCCTTCTGATAAACTTCCACTTAATATATATGTACCACCTGATGAAATTGTAACAACTCCATTTTCAACAGAAACTCCATTTCCTATTTCAATAGAATTTATATCAGAAAGATTTATTTTTAAAGCTGTACTTTCATCATATGATATGTTCATATCTTCATCTGTAAACATATTTGATGTATCAAGTATACCTGCATTTTCACTTTCCAAAGTTTCAACCTGATTACTATTATTTTGTTCCGAATTACTATTTGTATTACCATTACAACCTGTAAATAATGATATCAAAAAAGTGATAATCATTACAGATGTAAGTAGCTTTCTCTTCATAAAAAATTCCTCCTATAACTCATATGTTCCCATATCTCTGTATGATGAAACTATCTCAAGATTTCCATTTCTAACACGAACTGCATCTATAAGTTTTTTCTCACAATCTTCATTGTTAAGTATAATATTGTATGTCAATTTAAAAAGACTTCCCATATTTGTCGTTTTCACATTTACAAGCTCATATTTTTTTGTATATGTTGCAAATATATCATCAAATATACTTGTATAATCCAAATCTTCAGGAATTGTTATAGACATTGTTTTTTCACGTTTCTTTGATTTTTCCGCACCAAAATCCATATTTGAATATATTACTGTAAGTATTCCCATCAAAACCGAAAATAAAATAGCATATGCAATATATCCCATTCCTGAAACAAGACCTGTTCCCATTGCCACAAATATAGCACATATCTCCTTTGCAGTTCCCGGAACAGAACGAAATCTTACAAGACTAAAAGCTCCAGCAACAGCAACTCCAGCACCTATATTACCATTTACAGCCATTATAACAACACATACGACAGGTGGTAATGATGCGAGAGTTGCAACAAAACCTGATGTATATCTTCCTTTTCTTGTATATGCAAAAGCTGTTACAATACCACATATAACTGATGAAATAATACAAATCATAAATTTATCAATAGATACATTTACTTGTAAGGTTGTATCAAATACCCCATTAAAAATTGTGTCAAGCAATCTTTGTTCCCCCTTTTAAATTATTATTAATAATATATTTATAAGCATTTCCATACTTTGAAAAAGATGTTTTATATATATGGTTTCTACTTAGTATTTTTAATAACCAAAGAGGTATTCCCTCTGATGTTTTAACCTCCATAAGCACAGTATTTTCATCAATAAGTTTGTTTCCATAAACACCTTTATCAAGAGAAATGTCATAATCTCTCCATATTATGTTCCTATCAAATGTTATTCTAAAACTATCATCATATTTTCCAAAAAACGCTTCTCTTTCATAAGATATAAAAATAGAAGGTTCTATATTTTTATAAAACTTTATAAAATAATCAATCTCATTCATTATCTGAGAAGATTTTTCAAAATTTATATCCCCACCAAGATATAATTCTGACTGTTGAAGTGTCATCTCTGTACGTCTCTTATAAACAATACCCTTATATTTCTTTTTGAGTTCAACAAAAACATTATTATTTTTATCTGATACACCATAGCTCCTAACTCTTAATTTTTCTTTATATACAGGTTTTTCCAAAGACCTTCTTATTATAAGTTTATCCGGTGTATCATAATATACATTACATATTGTACTGTTTCCGTATTCATCCCCCTTCATATATTTATACAAAACATTTTTTATTTCATTGTATTGGTTTAAGTTTAAAATAAATTTTATTTCAAATCTTTCAAATGTATTCTTATACCCCATATAAACTCTCCTCTCTTAATTTTTACAAAAAGAGTTTATCAATTTTACCTAAAATCAACTTAAAATCAAATTTAAAACACAATTAAAATATAATTAAAATTTTTAATTTTCCAATATAACCTCTCTTAAAGTTTGCATTGATAAATCTGTTGAAGCTATCTCATCAGCACATCTTTTCAATTCTTTTTCTATTAATTTTTGATTTTTAATATTCTTTTTATATTTCATCTGATGTTCAAGGCTAGCCCAACAATCAAGAGCTATTGTTCTTATTTGTATTTCAACATTTATACTTCTGTTATCATTTATATTAACAGCCACAATAATGTGTAAACTTCTATATCCATTAGATTTAGGATTTTTTATATAATCTTTCACATTTATAACTGTAAAAAAATCATCATTTTCAATCCATTTATAAACACTATAAACATCATCAATAAATTTACATATAATACGTATACCCACAGCATCATTAAGAATATTTAAAGCAGACTCTAAATTTACAGGAAGATTTCTTTTTTTCAATTTATCTTTAATACTCTTTGCACTTTTTATCCTTGATTTATAATGCTCTATATAATCAATACCATTATTTTTTTTATAAATTAATTTCCTATGTTCTTCTATTCTGTTTAATACAATTTTTTCAGCCAACAATAAATTTGAAAGTTCATCTTTATAAAATTCTCTATCTTCAAAAGTTATATTTTCCATTGTAAAATCACCTCAAAACAATTTTATATCTTATACATTAAATCAACTTAAAAAAGACTGTGCATATTATTGCACAGTCTTTTTTAAAAACTAACAGTAAATTCTATTGATTTTCCATCAACACTTTCTGCATGTATTTTACCTTTATGAATATCAACAATAGCTTTAGCTATTGAAAGACCTATACCATATCCCCCTTTTTCACTGTTTCTTGAATTATCTATTCTATAAAATCTCTCAAAAAGTATATCAAGATTTCCTTTCTGTATATTGTCTGTATCGTTGTATAGACTCATATTTATACGCTTTCCCTTTTTATTAAGTTTTAAAATTATATTTCCACAATCAGAAACATACTTAAAAGCATTATCAAGTAATATTGAAATTAATTGTCTTATATTTTCTGAATTTCCATACATAAAAATATTGTCATCAACTTCAACTTTAAAATTAACATTTTTTGAGGCTGCAACTGCTTCAAAAGGACTTGCTGTTTCAATTAAAAGTTCTGAAAATGAAAAATCAGACATTTCTATTTTCTGTCCTTCCTCGTCCATTCTGGCAAGAGAAACAAGATTTGATGTAAGCTTTGTAAGTCGTTTTATCTGATTTTGTATGCTTCTTGTCCATTCATTTTCACCGGAAGTAAGTTCTATAACCTCTGTATTGGCACTTATTATAGCTAAAGGTGTTTTTATTTCATGACCTGCATCAGTTATAAATCTTTTCTGTTTTTCATAACTTTCTGCAATAGGTCTTATAGCTTTCTTTGAAAGTACAACAACAAGTATAAAAACAGCAACTATACAAATCATAGATACAACTATACTATTTATAAGGAAGGTTTTAAAAGTTTCTATATCTTTTTGACAGTCAAGAAAAATCATAAGCATTCCATTTTCACTATCAATGGCGGAATATCTATATATATCAAAAAATCCTACTTTATCCCCCTTATTATATATTTCATAAGCATAATTTTCTGCATCTGTAGATGTTATAGCAGCAATATTTCCTGTATCAATAGTACTTATAACTCCATCATCATTTATATTAACTGTAAAAAACCTAGTTGAAAAAGGAGTTTCAGGTGTAATTTTAGGTATATCATAATCTTCATTATTATTTTTTTCATAAAAGTTTTTATCATGTCTTGGTATCACACCATCATTATTTGCTATATATTGAAGCATTGCATCAGCTCGTTTATTTATCTGCATATAGTTTGATATATTTATACAAGACATTACAAGGGTTATTACAATTGTAACAGAAATCATTGTTATAATTATAAATCTCTTTCTTAGTCTTTCTATCATAAAAACTCCTCCAAAGAATACCCTGCATTTCTTGTAGCTTTTATATTAACTTTTGCATTTATAGCTGATAATTTTTTTCTAAGATAGGATATATACACCCAAACAACATTTATTTCAGCTTAACTGTCATAGCCCCATATTTTTTCCATAAATCTTTCTGTTGATATAAGATGTCTTGGATTTGTCATAAGCATTTCTAACATTTGAAATTCTTTATTTGCCAATCTAAAAGAACCTGTATCAGAATACAATTCAAATGTAGCACGATTTAATGATATATTTGAAAATTTTAAAACAGAATTTGTAATCTCATCTTGTCTTCGTGTCATAGCCCTTATTCTTGCAAGCAATTCTTTCATAGCAAAAGGTTTTGTCAAATAATCATCAGCACCACAATCAAGCCCCAAAACTCTGTCATCTATTTCAGATTTTGCAGTAAGCATTATAACAGGGACACTATTCCCCTTTTCTCTTATATTTTTTAAAACAGTAATTCCATCTATTTCAGGCATCATAATATCTAATATAACACCATCATAATTTTCACAATTTATATATTCAAGAGCCTCTCTACCATTATATACAGCATCAACAGAATAATTATTATGTACAAGTATAGCTGTAAGGGCTTTTGAAAGCTCTTTTTCATCTTCAGCCAAAAGCAATCTCATTTTTATTACCTCCTTTATATTTAAACATTATCATACATACCTTAAACAAACCTTAAAATTTGATTAAATATCTAAAATATAATTTTATATTCTTATATATTAAGAAAATATATATTATATTTTATAAAAAATCCATAAAAATAAGAATTTTCAATTTTATCATATTGTTATAAAATTACATTATATCGAATAAAACTCAAAATTGTATAAAAAACATAACTTTTTATGTGGATTTTTTTACGCTACAAAATATTGCTAATTAAATTTTTATATGGTATATTTATAACAACAAAATTACATTTTATAGATTTAAAAGAATTTTTTATTTAAAATATAACTTTTTAAAAATTTGGGAGGGTACTATGAAAAAAAATAAAATTATGCCAATTGTTTTATCTTTTGTTGTAGGAAGTCAGCCTTTCACTGCCCTTGCAGCAGAATTAAACAATATTGATACACAAAACGGAAAATTCGTACTTGATATGAATTTATCAATGCCAACAAAAAATCAAAATTTTTCAATAGAACTTAAAAACAATGAAAATACAGTTACTGATACAGTTACTCCTTCATCAAACAATATTCATGTTGAAAAAGAAGTTAAACCGGGAGAATATACTTTAACAATAAAATCAGAAAACTACGCTACATATACAAAACAGATTAAAATAGATAGCTCATATATAACAACACTTTCACTTGATAACAACCGTATGAATTACAATTCATCAATATCAGAAAACCAGAAAGGTATTATGGCTATCGGTGATATAAACGGTGATGGCACTGTAAACGAAAGTGACTCAGACACTTTAATATCAGCTATCGAGAATGGTTCTTCTGAAGCTAAATATGACCTTAATGGTGATAGTAAAGTAGATATTTCAGACTTAACATATATAGCTATAAATAAAGGTGGAAACACTGATACAGATACAGTAAAAACAATTATGCCAGAAGTTCTTACAGCTTCAGCAGATGAAAATACAAATGTTACAGGAAATATTTCAGATATAACATCTGACACTGCATCAACAGTATCTCTTGCACCAAAAAATAATAGTGAAATAACAGAAGAAAATCCTGTTCAGATTGATATTGAAGTAAAATCAGACAATGCATTATCTGATGGTTTTGTAATTGAGCCACCAAAAGACTCATCAAACCTTATTACAGGCGGAACTATTGATGTTGAAGATGCAGAAGGAAATCATTATGAAGCTACAATTGTACAGTCAAAGGGAATGAGACTTTTAAGCAATAGTGGTGCAACAGCAACAATAGAAGCTGATGGAACAGTTGTTGTAAATATTGGAAAACAGGTTGCAATCAAAAAAGTAACAATCAAAGTTACTGCATCAAGCGGAAATAATCTTGTTGATATAGCAAAAGTTGAGTTTGTAAATGGTATGGAAAACAGAATACCAGAACCAGAGCTTAATATTCCT
The DNA here is from genome assembly GCF_002161055.1 of Tyzzerella sp. An114. Classification (GTDB taxonomy): domain Bacteria; phylum Bacillota; class Clostridia; order Lachnospirales; family Anaerotignaceae; genus Fimicola; species Fimicola cottocaccae. The sequence continues at coordinate 68,625 of NZ_NFLT01000005.1, read as the reverse complement.
GAAATCACACGTATTGAAGCTCTTGGTAAAGACTCATTTATAGTAGAATGGACTCCACAGACTAATGTTTCATCCTATAATGTGTCTGTAAGTGGTAACGGAAGTAGCAAAGTATTTTCAACAGACTCAACAAGCCTTACTGTTACAAGACTTGATGAAAAACTTAAAACAGGTATTCCATATACAGTTATGGTTCAGTCTGTAAACGGAGATTGGACAAGTAAATATTCTGAACCTCGCACAATAACACTTGACCCTACTGAAGTTCCAGCTCCTCCAGAAAGTGTAACAGTTAAAGGTGATATTGAAAGCATATCTATAAGCTGGAAGAAAATGGACAGCACAGACTACTACAATGTTTACTATAAACTTGAAGAAGAAAGTGAATATAAAGTTGTAACAAACATAACTTCTACAAGCTATAAAATTTTAAATCTTTCTCCAAACAAAACATACAATATATATATTACTGGTGTAAACAAAATCGGAGAAAGTAATCCTTCTGAAATAAATAAGGCTACTGTTTCAAGTTCAGTTGCAACTATAATGCCAAAATATAAACTTATTAACACAGGCGACGAACCAGGAGTTTTAACAGACAATATTAAATCAGTTAAAAACTCAACTGACCCATTAGTAACAGTATATGGCGGAGACAATGCGGTAGTAGACAATGACCCTTCAACATATACTTTAGTTAACCATTATGATGGTGGTTCTCACTATGCTAGCCCTAAAGGTTCTACAATAGAGCTTACTCAGCAGTATACATTTGACACAATAAGATTTGCTCCACATGTTAGCCAAACATGGTATGACGGTGTAAAATTTTACTATAAAAATGCTGAAGGCAACATGGTTACAAAAGATGTAAAACATCTTACAAAGAAACTTGATGAAAACGGCAATATATACTATGATGTTAAACTTACAGAGCCTGTAACAACAGATACATTCCAGCTTAATGTTGGTATATGGTATCCTGACATGAAGGTTGCTATTTCAGAAATAAAAGTATATGAATATGACAGCTTAGAAGATGACATAGATGCTCTTTTTGCTGATAATATGCATATTGAGTTGGCAGAAGGTGTTGAACTTTCTGATATTGAAGCTCTTGAAGAAAGACTTAACACACCAGACTCTAGAAATGGCGAATATCACCCAGACAAAGTTTCTCTCCAGAAAGATATTGATGCAGCAAAAACACTTATCAATGAAGGAAATTTATCAGCAACAATAATAAATGTTGATACATCAATAACATCAGCTGGAGATGGTCATCTTGATTTTGCAATGAGTTTAAGCAATCTTCAGCCTCTTGGAATTTCTGCTGAAGAAGGCGATAAAATAATACTCTATGTAGGTAGTCCGGGAGTTGCTGATGGAACAGTAACAGACTTAAAACTTTACTCAACACAAATTCACGGTGAGCATAACAAATGGCTCAGCGAAGTTACAACATTAAAAACAGGAAGAAACGAAATAACAATAACATCACCTTCCACAACATCAAATGAGAGAGGCGGTTCTCTCTATGTAGGATACTCTGGAAAGAAAGATGCAAAACAGTATTCTATCCGTCTTGGAAGTGAACAGAATATCCCTGTCCTTGATGTAACAAAAGCTGAAACAAGAGAAGAAAAACTTAAACTTGTACAGGATTATGTATCAAAACTTGAAAGCCATGTATCTTCTCTTGAAGAAAAACATAATGAAAATCATTCAGAATATGGATATGACCCTAAACTTTGTACATTAAACTTTACAGACATTGTAATGGATAATATGATGTTCTCATTCCCTGCTACACAGGTTCTTGCTGGTCTTAACAGTGGTGATAAAGCTGAACAGCTTCTTAAAGCTATTGAGGCTATGGAACAAGAAGTACACCTTTTCTATCAGCATAGAGGACTTAACGAGAATGAAACAAAAACTAATAGATATCCTTCTCAGAGACTTAATATTCGTTACAGCAAAATGTTTGCAGGTGCATTTATGTATGCAGCAACACAGCATATAGGAATTGAGTATGATTCTGTACCTGATTTATTCAGAACAACTCCTATACAGTCTGACGAAAATGGTAAATATATTTCCGGTGAGTATTCTGGTTGGGGAATTGCCCACGAAATTGGACACGTTATAAACTCATCAAAATATGTTAATTTAGAAGTTACAAACAACTATTTCTCAATGCTTGCTCAGTCTGATGATACAAACTCAACAGCTCGTTTCGGATATGATGCTGTATATAAACACGTTACATCAGGCACAAAAGGAAAATCTGATGATGTATTCACACAGCTTGCAATGTATTGGCAGTTACATATGTTCTATGATAACTACTATAACTACAAAACATTTGATACATTCCAAGACCAGTTTGACAACCTTTTCTATGCAAGAGTGAGCAGTTATACAAGAGACCCACAATCTGCTCCTAACAGTTTAAGTCTCAACAGTGATATGGACAACAACTTTATGCGTCTTGCTTGTGCAGCAGCTGAAAAGAACCTTTTACCATTCTTTGAGGCTTGGGGACTTGTACCAAACCAAGATACAATATCTTATGCAAATAAATTTGAAAAAGAAGATAAAAAAATACAGTACCTTGACGATAATTCAAGAAGCTATCGCCTTTCAGGTGGAAGTGGCATGATTGAAGGAACAAAAGTAACTTCATCTATTGATTATACAGATAACAGTAAACAGGTTACTATAAACTTTAACAATACAAACTCTAATGATGACGCTATGCTTGGCTATGAAATCATAAGAAATGGAAAAGTTGTAGCTTTTGTATCAGCTGACCAGTCAAGCTATACAGACACAATAAAGACAGAAAACAACAGAGTTTATGAATATGAAGTTGTTGGATATGACAGACTTTTAAATACAACATCTGTATCAAAAGCCGGTTCTGTAAAAGTTTCTCATGACGGAAGTATCGGAAAAGATGGTTGGAGTGCTGACACAAATATGGTTTCAGATAATGACCAGCATATAGAAGCAGGACACGACTCTGGATACTGTGAAGATGCAACAATATCAGCAATAAAAGATGTTATTGATGATAATTATTCAAACACATACACAGGTACAACTTCTAGCACAAAAGCTGAAATTATACTTGACCTTGGAAATACAGAACAGGTTACAGCTTTAAAATATTCTTCAAAGACACCTTCAACAGATGATTACAGTATATATGTAAGTACAGACAAAAAAGACTGGAAACTTGCAAAATCAGGAACATTCTCTGGTAAAGAAACAGAAACAATATACTTTAATAAAGAGAATGACCCTTGTATGTATATATATGATGCATCTTATATCAAACTTGTTGTAAATAACTCAACTGTTTCTCTCTCAGAGCTTGACATTTTAGGCCCTACTGGTGATAATGTTGAACTTTTACAGTCTGGAATGGGAACACTTTCAGAAGATTTCAAATATGGTCATGGTGAAGATGAAGTTATGACAACTGGTTCAACAGTAATTACAGGTACATACAAAGGAAACCCAGCTTATAACGTTGTTCTTCTTAAAGATGAAAACGGAAACATTATAAATGGTGAATTTGTAATACTTGCAGAAGTGCCAGAAAACGGAAATATCGGAGAAGTTTCAAGTGGTACATGGGTTTACAAAATAGATGACTCAATTGATATATCATCAATAGGAAGTGTTAAAGCTGAGCTTTACAGAGTTGACAATGCTGAAACTCTTGAAGGACAAAGACTTGTAAGTGATACTCTCTATGTAAATGTACCTGAAAGTCTTCCTCCTTTAAAAATAGAAAGCACTGTTACAGATGAAATAGTTCCAGAATTACCACAAGAAGTTCCTCCTTTAGTTGAGGAAGAAGAAAAAGAAGAACTTCCTCCTGTTGTTAACGAAGATACAGAAAACAATGAAGATGTAGAAAATAACGAAGATGCTGGAATAACAGATGAATTACCTGCTGAAGAAGAAACTAACGAAAATCCAACAGAGGAACCTGCTGAAAGTGATACAAATAAAAACGAAAATTCTGATACAGGTTCTAATGTAGACTCTGGTGTAAATTCTGATGAAACTAATTCACAAGAAACTCCTTCTGATGTTGTTGAAGTAACACCTATGCCAGAAGTTCCTACAACAGATACAGAAGAAAGCACTAATGAAACTATTGAAAGTCCTTCCATAATAGAAGACTCAGATTTAATATTTGAAGGAAACTCAGAGGCTGTTACTCTTTCATCAAATATAATACTTGAAAAAGAAAGTACACAGAAAGCAACTGTAACACTTAAAAACACAGATAGTCATTCATTTATAGCTGCACAGACACAGCTTAAAGTATCTGACCCTTCAAAAATATCTGATGTTACAATGAATTGGAGTGAAAAAGCTTCAAAGGCTATATTAAAGAAATGTATTTTTAATAAAGCTAATGGAACTATATCAATTTATATAGTTTCAAATGAACCATTATCTTTTGGTGAAGACTTTACATTTGGTACACTTTCAATGAAATCTTCATCATCACAGACAGTTGATTTAAGTGTAAATACAGATAAAACAATTCTTGTATCAAAAACATTTGAACAGAGAAACGGTGAAACTGTTGACAGTTCAATATCAATTGATACAACAGTTGATGGCAATTCAGGAAGTTCAAGCTCTGGAAGTTCAGGCGGTTCAAGCTCATCAAAACCATCTCAGCCAAAACCTGAGGAGACAAATCCTGAAGATACACAGCCAGAAGAAAATACACCAGAAACAGGAACAAATTCTGGTTCTGCTGATGAAGTATTTACAGATATAAACAAAGACTCTTGGTACTATGAAGCAGTAAACAAAGCATACACAAATAAATGGTTCTCAGGTATGACAGAAAATGAATTTGCACCTGATAACAACATGACAAGAGCAATGCTTGTAACTGTATTAGGAAGATTTGACAGTGCTAATGTTGTATCAACAGCAACAGATTTCACAGATGTTCCAACAGATATGTACTATGCTCCATATGTTGGTTGGGCTAAAGAAAATAACATTGTAAATGGTATAACAGAAAACGAATTTGCACCAAACTCAGATATAACAAGAGAACAACTTGCAGTTATGGTTTACAACTACCTTAAATATAAAAATGTTGAAATTCCTGAAACTGCACAGACAGAGTTTACAGACAATAATGATATAAGTTCATGGGCAACAGAGGCAGTAAATGCAATGAAAACTTTAGGAATTATAAATGGTCGTCCAGACGGTTCATTTAATCCAAAAGGAACAGCAACACGTGCTGAAATAGCTACAATATTATCAAATATTGACAAAATGAATATAATTAAATAAAAACACAAAGAAAGCCGTTAATTAAAATTAACGGCTTTCTTATTTCTACAAATCCCAGACATCATGATTTGTACTACATATAGCAATAGCTCCCGCTTTAAGACTATCTATAACGATTTTTTTATCACAGACAAGACCAGATGCTATTATTGGTTTTGTATACTCCTCTTTTGTCCATTCAACAACCTTTGTCCAGCCTGGAGCAACATTTATAAAATCAGCTTGACTAAGTTCAAGTTGTTTTCCAATACTTCTATAAGATGATGAGTCAAGTATAAAAAATCTATGGACAGTCAAAAAACCTGCTTCTTTGGCATTTCTAAGCATTGCAGCTTTTGAACTTACTATACCGTCTGTTTCTGTATTATTTTTCATAAACTTAATTACAGAGCTTTTACTTGAAAAACCATCTACCATATCAACATTTACAAAAACTGTTTTTCCCATGTCTTTAAGTTCTTTTACAATTCTTCCTATATCAGAAATATCACCATAAAGAACAAAAACGACATTTGAATCACAACTTTTAGAAAGAGCTATATCCCCATCTTCTTTAATCCCCAATATTACAGGATTATCCTCAAGAAGTTCAATGACATCTGAAAGTTTGTTCATACAGCATCTCCTCCCTTTTTTACATTATACTATATTAACCATTTATTACTCTATATTATAACAGTATACTATAAAAACATAATGCTGTATAAAATTTTTAACAAATTTTAAAAATATTAAATAAATCATCGATTACATTCTCATAATCATCAATTATTGAAACATCTGACATATCTATAATTGGAGCTTTATCATTAGAGTTTACAGAGATTATATAATCACTGTTTTCTATCCCTACATAAAAGGCAGCTGAACCTGAAACACCTATTGTAATACATATTTTAGGTGAATATATTCCTCCTGAAACTCCAACTATCTCTCCTAATTTGCCCCAACCGTTCATGGCAACTGGTCTTGTAACTCCAAATAAAAACTTTTTACTTATTGCAAACTGTCTTATTTTCTCAACAGATTTTTTATCTTTAACACCTTTTCCCGCCACAATAAGTATGTCAGAGTTTTCTTTTATATCTGCCCTCTTTATTATATTTTTATCAATAATAAAATCAGGTATATTTTTATTTTCTATTTCTATAATATTAGGAATGTCTATATTATTTTTTATGGCTGAATTTTTAATCATTTTAAGAGAAACAATAAAAGGCTTATTTTTTATTTCAAATGTGCTGTAAACATTATTGTTATATGAAAATCTCTTAAAATACATACCATTTTCATTTCTGTAAAAGTCAACAACGTTTGTCACATAGTTATATTTAAGTTTTTCTCCCAATAACACAGCTACATAATTTGACATACTGCTTTCCAATATTATAATACCATCATAATTTTCTTTATTCTGTATATTTTCAATGTCATTTTTAATTATTTCAGGTATTATACAATCAATCGCCCTAAAATAAACTTTATTCTGAATATATTTCTCTAATATATTTGTTGAAAAATTATATTCAGAAAATACAGCACATTCAGTCTTAACATTTTCCATAAAAGAGAAGTTTAATATACTATTATATTTTTTTATATTATCTAATAATGAAAATTCATCATATACCTGCATAACAATAAGTATTTTCATATATTATCAAGCCTCTCTTTTAAATATTCACAGTAAAGCTCTTTTACGGCCTCTTTTCCCTGTAATGATACTATTTTTCCACTTCTCTTTCTCTTTATAGGTTCTAAAGACACAAGTGTACTTTGATTTTCGCCATATTCACAATTATTTAGTTCAAAATATTTTATATCTCTTTTACCAAAAGACATTCTATCTTTAAGAGTAGGAACTTGAAGTTTACTAACCTCTGCATTTCCCATTACAAAAATTGCTGGTGTTTTAACTGTATATTCATATACATTTCCACCAGACTCAACTGTCGCCTTCACACTATTTTCACCCACCAAATGCAAATCAGTGACATTAGCAACCATAGGTATATTAAGTATATTTGAGACTATTTGAGGAGTTGAAAAATTATTGCCCTCCGGTGCTTGACAGCCCATTATAATTATATCCTGTTTATTTTTATTTACATATTCAGCTATGGCTTCTCCCGTAAACTTGGGATTAAAAGTTATATCAGCATCACAATCAATTCTAATGGCATTATCATATTTAAGTGCATTTAATGTTTTAAGATAAATTTCTGTTTTATCTCCTCCAACAGTCAATGCACTTTTTTCATTATACAGATTGAGACTTTCCGCCTCTTGGGAAAGTCTCAATCCAAATTCCAGACCACTCTCGTCAAAACAATTAATCATGTTTTTTACGAAGGACGTATCTATTCTCATAGAGGTGTCAGCTATATAATCCTTTTGAGAGAGCTGGTCTAGGTCTGCTGTTATTTTAAAACAGACTAATATTTTCATTATTTTTTGTATGGTAATATTGTACCAATGTTCATTATGCCGTTAGGGTCGAATGCTGCTTTAAGCTTTTTAACCATATAGAGTGCTGAACCGTGTTCTTTGTCAATCCAATGTACTCTGTGTTTTCCAACACCATGGTGGTGGCACATTGAACCGCCTGCTTTGATAGTTTCTTCACATATGATTTTCTTAATTGGTAAGTGATATTTGTAAATTTCTTCTTCTGGTGCACAGTCAACTACATTGTACCAATATACAAAGTAGAGATTTATACCGTTTGAGTAACAGTGTGAAGCGTGTGCTCCAAATACTGTAATATCAGGAATTTCATTTATAACTTTTTCTTTACAAATCTTATAGATTTCTTCTACTGCACTCCAGTTTGCAGAAATTTCTGTTGTACAGCAAACATTCTTTGTCTGAAGAACTTCTTTTCTTTCCTCTTCAATTCTTGCAGCGTCCCAGTTAAGGTTTGCAAACCATGTTTCAATAAGTTTGCTGTCAACTTCTGTACACTCTTTATATTTAGCAACTATCTCTCTTATACCTTCAGCGTTAGCCTTTGAAATTTTTTCTGGGCCTTCTGTAACAAAAAGTATTACACATTTTCCAGGTGCAAAGTGTGAGAAATGCTCTTTTCCGTCTTCAGCGTCATAAAGTCTTGCAACAGATGGTCTATATCCTTCTGTCATAACATCATGCATAATTCTTAAACCTGTAATCATGTCATCAAGAGTATATCCCATACATACATGATATTGTGGGAAGTATTTGAAAAGTTTAACAGTTACTTCTGTAATGAAACATAAAGCACCTTCATTTCCAAGTACAACGTGACGAATGTCTGGACCTGCTGAACGTCTTGGAACTGCTTTTATATTACATATTGTACCGTCTGGAAATACTGCTTCAACACCAGCAAGCATATCTTCAATACCACCATAGAGTGTTGAGAACTGTCCAATACTTCTTGTAGCTACAAGTCCGCCCATCTGAGCGATTGGTTTTGACTGTGGGGAATGTCCTGTTGTATATCCTAATTCTCTAACATGATTTTCAAGGTCTTCAAGAACAACACCACATTCACAAGTTACCTGCATATTGTATGTATCAACATTTATGATTTTTTTCATTTTTGAACCGTCAAGAATAATTGAGTTTTCAACAATAGGTTCAAGTCCACCTTCTGTTGCAGAATGTCCTGTTCTTGGAACTACATTTACACCATTAGCATTACAAAATCTGAGTATTTCTGAAACTTGTTTTTTATTTTCCACAAATACAACTGCTGCTGGAAGTGGATTTACAAATACTTTGTGATATCCCTCATATTTTCTAAATCTGTCATATGTACTTTCTTCAAGAACTTCTTTGTCTGTTACAACTGCGTCTGGACCACAAATTTTAACTAATTCAGCAACTATTTCTTCTCTTGATAAACTCATAACTAAAAACCTCCGCTTTATATAAATATTTTTTAGTATCTTAAATTAAAATTATCCAAAAATCTCATATATTTTTTTGTTTACAGGGTCTGAATAATTTTTAATGTCTTTATAGATATAGTTTATAACTTTGTCATAAATCTTTGTATTTTCAAGATTAGGTTCAAAACTATCTCTTATTCTTACCATTTTATCCATAGCAGTATCATAATCAGGATATGCCCCAACACCTACTGCTGCATTTATGGCTGCACCGAGACCGGCCGCATTATTTACTACATTTCTTACACTCTTTATGCCAAATACATCAGCAAAAATCTGCATAAACAACGGACTGTTTGAGCCACCACCAGAAACTATAACCTGTGTAGGGTTCATTCCCATTTCCTTACACATAGCATCAACACTCATTTTCATAGTCATTGCTATTGCTTCAAGTATTGAACGATACATATGTGCTCTCTTATGTCTTCCATCAAAACCTATAAACATTGCTTTTCTGTAAGGCATATTGTTTGGTGCTAAAAATTCTCCCAAAGTTATAAGTCCTTCACTTCCTGGAGCAACTTCTTTTGCTTCTTTTTCAAGTATTTCTTCAACACTAATTCCTAAAGACTCAGCTTTTTTCTCAAGTTCCTCTCCAAGAAGTTCTTTAAACCATGAAACACTCCACATTCCACGTCTTATTCCTACACTTGTCTCATAAAGGTATTCATGAGGTATAGCTGAAAGATTTGACCAATAATCAACAGCTGTGTCATTGTATTCTTTACCTCTAACCATACCGCCTATATATGTTCCAAGAGATACAAGACAAGAACCATCATCACGTATTCCTGCTCCAAGACCTTCTGCCGCTTTGTCATTAGCTGTTGCTATTACAGGACAGCCTTCCGGAAGATGTGTAGCTTCGGCAGCTTCTTTTGTAACATATCCAAGTATTTCTCCCGGCATTACAAGGTCAAAAAGCATATCTCTTGTTATGTTATACTCTTTATAGTCTTCTGGATTATCGCTCCATTTCCATTCTTTTTTATCAAATGGTCCATATATACCCTCATAATTTGCTGCTGTATCTTTAAATTCACCTGTCATTCTAACTGTTAAATAGCCTGTTGTTGTTGATATATATGCAACATCTGGAATATCATTTTGGAAAGGTTTTGCAAGTCTTTTATCCATCCAGTTTATTACAGGATATGCTAAAGTTCCGTCTTTTTTAAGATATGTACGGCAACATCTTATACTTCCCAAGCCTATTCCTATAATATCTTTTTTATCCCCTTTAAATTTATCCATAAGACCTTTACTGGCTATTATAAGAGAGTCCCAAAGGTCATCATCAGGGTGTTCTGCTGTGTCTGCATCTGGAACATAGAGAGGACGAAGTAAAACTTTTTCTTCACAAACAAGGTTTCCTTCAAGGTCATATATTCCGACTTTGGTACTTTGAGTACCTCCGTCTATACCGATAACATATTTCATACTATATTTTCTCCTTTACTCTGCCATTTCTCTGTTGTTAGCTTCAATCTTAGCTTTATTTTTCTTTATATATCTTAAGAGTATTCCAACAAGCACAAGACAAACAACCATTGTTGCAAGCATATATATGAATATAAATCTATATCCTTGTGCTCCAGGATATGCATCAAGCCAGTATCCGCAAAGTGTAGCATTAAATGCGTCAGGAAGGAAACCTATAAACATTGCAAATCCCGCAACTGCACCATAAATCTTTTTAGGTGTTCCTATTTCACCTATAATTGCATAATACATTCCTCTCATGCCGTATATAGCAAATGAGCTTATAACCATTACAATTACTGTTATTACAGTAAATTCTGCACCAACAGGAAGAACAAGAAGAACTATAAGTGATGCAATAAAGAGTATGTCAAATATTCCTATAAGAAGTGTACATCTTCCGCCCATTTTATCAGAAATAATGCCGCTTAAAGGTGCTCCAACAAGACGAATAACGTCTTTTCTAAGTATACCAACATATCCCGCTGCAACTGCCGACATTCCAAGTATATTCTGACCATAAGCCTGCATATATGATGATGATGAATATGTAGCATAAATTGTAAATATTACAAGGGCAACAATCCAAGCAGAAGGAGTTTTTATAGCTGTAAGCATATCTTTTATTACTGATTCATTACTTGATGTCCCTTCTCCAACATTGTCTTCCATAAAGAAGAATGAAATTACACCACAGGCAATTGATAATATAGAAAGAGCAATTATAACAGCTGTTATGCCACCCATTTTTTCAAACACCTGCATAAGTCCAAGCCACATTACAAGTACAAACACACCTCTTGCACCCTCGAAGAAACCAAATATTTTTCCCTGTCCGTCTTTTTCTTCAAGAAGTGATACAGCTTTTGTCATTGTAGGCCAAAACATACCTATGTTTGTTACAGCCCAGAGAGCATGGATAACCATTGTTGCTGCAAATGAAGGCATTGTTGAAAGCCAAAGTCCCAAAATACCACAGCCTATTGATGAAACTGTAAAAAGTTTTCTGTGAGAAAATCTATCAGCCAACCAACCACCAGGAATATAAAGTATAGCAGCAAGTGTACCAAAAAGACTCATTGACATACCAAATTGAGTATTATTCTGTCCTAATGCTTCTCTAAGTGGTTCATATAACGCCCATCTTAAGTATGGAAGTTCTGTTATAACACCACAAGTCATACATATAATAGTAAAAGTCAACCACTTGTTATTTTTATTCTTAGGTGACATAACTTTTCCCCTTTCAAATAAATTAATATAAATTCTGTTATCTCATAAGAAATCCGCCATCTACTGTAAGGACATGACTATTTACATAATTTGAAGCATCACTTGCAAGGAATACACAAGCACCCATAAGGTCGTAAAGGTCGCCCCATCTATTAGCAGGAATATGTGCAAGAATTTCTTTATTACGTTTTTCGTCGCTTCTTGTTTTTTCTGTAAGTTTTGTTGCAAAGTATCCAGGAGCTATTGTATTAACCTGAATATTCCACTGTGCAAGCTCATCACACATAGCTTTTGCAAGACCTGCAATACCATGTTTTGTTGCTGCATAAGCTGGTGACCATTGTCCACCTAAGAATGTATATAATGAACCGATATTTATAACTTTTCCGCTGTTCTGTTTAATCATGTATTTACAAGCTTCATGTGTCATCTCGAAAGCTGCTGTAAGATTTAATGAAACCATTTTGTCCCATTCTTTTCTTGTAAATTTTGTAACGTCCTCAATATTAATACTCATTCCGGCACAGTTTACAAGGATATCAATGCTTCCCCAAGTATTTACACACTCATCAATAACCTTTTTACATTCACCGTCTGCTGTGATGTCTGCTTTTATAAATCTATACTGAACTCCACAGTCTTCAACAAGTTTCTGTGTTTCTCCGCCGTCATCAACAATACTTACAACAAGAACATTAGCTCCACCTTTTGCAAGAGCTGTTGAGAAAGCCTGACCAAGTCCAGAGTTTCCACCAGTAACTACTGCGTTCTTACCCTTTAATGAAAATAAACCCATATGAAAATCGTTAATCTGATGCATAAATAAAACCTCCATATACTCTTAATTTTTTTATTAAAGTGTTTTTTATAAAAGTGACGTCACACCAATCTCTTAATAAGAGCGAAAAAAAGGAGAAAGACGACAAAACATACTTATTCTATAAAAAAGTATATTCTCTCGTCTTTCTCCTTGAATCTGACGCTTAAATATTAAGTTGAGCTAATTATAACAATGGCATTTTATATTGTCAATAGTTTTTATTTATTTTTTTAAATAAATTTCAAAAACCTAACAATATAGTATACATATTAAATAAATCACATTTTGTTTTTCACATTTATATAGTAATTTTTAAGGCTAATTAAATTTTTTTGATATATTTTTTTAATTTTTTATTGACACAATACTAATTATTTGATATATATACTATAAGCGTTAGATGCAGAGAAGAAAGACGCACAAATCATAAGGTGATTTGTGCGTCTTTTTGTCGTGTTTTTATATTTTTTGTAAGAAAGGGATGAAATACAATGAAAAAAACACCTCAAAAAAACCGCATAAGAAAAGTTGCTTTTTATCCAGCATTTATACTTTTAATAGGTTCTCTCATTTACAGCATAATAGACAAAGAAGGATTTTACAACATGGCAAGTGCTGCAAACAGCTGGGTACTTAAAAATCTAGGTTGGACATACAGCTTTACAAGTTTTATATGTCTTATAGCCATAGGTGTTGCCTATTTTTCTCCTCTTGGTGATGTAATACTTGGAGGAAAAGATGCAAAACCAATATTGTCAAAGGGAAACTGGGCAACAATAACACTCTGCACAGCTATGGCTGCTGGCGCTCTTTTTTGGGGAATTGTTGAACCAATATATCATATGTCAGCACCTCCTGTGGGTATAGAGCCTAACTCAGCAGAGGCTGCAAAATTTGCCATGGAGACAATGGTTCTTCACTGGTCAATACATCCTTATTCATTGTATACACTTCCTGTAATAGCTTTTGCTTTTGCATTTTTTAATATGAAAAAGCCTTTTTCTGTTGCTTCACAGCTTAGTATTATTACAGATAAACTTAATATAAATATAACAGACTCAGGAAAATTTACTCAAATTCTTGATACAGTTTTATTATTTGCTATGGGACTTGGAATTTTAGGTGTAATATGCACAGGTACTTTAAATATGGGTGGTGCATTAAAAGAACTTACAGGAATACAGAGCCAATCAAAAGCATGGTTTATAATAATAGCTGTTACAACAACTTGTTTTATAATATCATCAGTTTCAGGAATACATAAAGGAATTAAACTTCTTTCAAACATAAATGTAGTTATATATTTTATACTTCTTATAGTACTGTTTATATTAGGTCCTTCCGTATTTATGATAGACGGCACCCTTGAAGCAACAGGTGGAACTCTTTCACACATTCCACAAAAACTCCTCACCACAGGTGCTTATGCCAACGACCCTTGGGCAAAAAACTGGACTGTATTTTATGCGGGAAGTTGGGGAAGTTGGGCACCTATATCAGCCTGTTTCCTTGCAAGACTTGGTGTAGGCTATAAAATCAAGGACCTTATAAAAATAAATTTCCTTATACCTGTTATATTCAATATAATATGGTGTGGTGTATTTTCAAATATAGCAATACATTATCAGCTTTCAGGACAAATTGACCTTATAAACATATTAAACACACAAGGTGCTGAAGCTGTTATATATGCAATATTTAACACACTTCCTTTTGCTAAAATTATTATATTTATATTCTTTGCCGGACTTATACTTTCAATGATAACAGCTATGGACTCTACAACAAACTCAATAGCAGCTTTATCAACAACAGGTATATCTCCAGAAGAACAGGAAGCTCCTGTATTATTAAAAGTTATGTGGGGACTTATATTTGCTGTACTCTCATATATAATGCTTACAATAGCCGGCATAGACGGAATAAAAATGGTTTCCAATTTAGGGGGACTTCCAAATATATTCATACTTATAGGTGGTACAATTACAGTATTTGTAATTGCATCAAACGTTAAAAAATATGACAAGACTCAAAAATTTGATAAATAACCTGCGCAAAAGAAAAGAAGCGACTTTTAAAAAGTCGCTTCTTTTCTTTGCTATTCATTTATAAAAACAGCTATATAATCATCATTTTCAATTTTATATAATCCTTCAATATCATCACTGTTTTTAGAAAACTCTATATCATCAGAGAAAAATCTCACACAAGTTCCACAACTTGATGAAAGTTTTCTCGGAACAGGCATCATGCGATACTTTATATTAATTTTTTTAAGAGTTCTACAAAACTGATTTGCACCAAAATGAGTAAAAAAAGTAGCTATATACTCCATAAAATAAAAATCCTCATTTCTTTGTTATATGGAGTATAAACTCTCCATTTTCATCTTTTTTTGTTATTGAAAAGCCTTTATTATTGCAAAAACGTGTTATATTTTGTACAGCAATATTATTATCAACTATTATCTGAAAATCATTTGATTTTTTAACAGCCTGCTGAACCATTATAACAGGCTCAGGGCAAGCAAGACCTCTTGCGTCAATTAAATTATCCATTATTCATTTCCCCTTCTCTTTATATTCAATACACTTATAATTACAACAACAATAAATCCTATTATTACAGCCATCTGACCATTGGCACTTGGTCCATCTGTTGATGATGCAAGACCAAAGTTATGACAAAAAGCTGCACCTACAATCATACCTAATACAGATACAGCAGAATCACTATTGCCTGAGCCAGCAAGTATAAGCTGACGCAGAGGACAACCACCTAAAAGTATACTAGCCCAACCAGCAAGAGCCATTCCTAAAAAGTTCCAAAGTCCATCTGTATGGGCAACAGGCTGACCTGCAAAGCCTATCATAAGTTTTCCTGCAACTGCATTTCCTATAAAAGCAAAAACAGCAATAGCTATAAATCCACTTATTAAATAAAAATCCTGAAACATAACAGCGTCACGAATACCACCTACCATACAGAGACGTGTTCTCTGAGCAAGTATACCTACAATAAGTCCTGCAATAAGTGCAATTAAAACAGGTGCTCTCATTGAACCCGGTCCACTTTCACTAAACACAAAAAGTGATGGAACCATAATAAACAATATAAACATAAACACCATAATTCCAGTAAATGCAACACCCTCAGGCTTTTCAAGAGTATATGCTCTCTTTAATGAGAAACCTTTGTTGAGCACAAATATTCCAAAAAGTATTCCCACAACAAAACCAACAAGACCTATAATAGCGTTAAGGTCACCTCCACCAATACGAAGCATCATTCTGAGGGGACAGCCTAAAAACATAAGTGCTCCAACCATAACAATAAATCCTAATATAAATCTTGTGATAGGAGATGAGCCACCACTAGGTTTAAACTCTTTAAATGCAATAGATGCACCAAATGCTCCCACAACAAGACCAACTATTTCAGGTCTAAAGTACTGTACAATAGGAGCTGTGTGAAGTTTAACAGAGCCTGCCATATCTCTCAAGAAACAAGCTATACAAAATCCCATATTGCCCGGATTTCCCATAACAGTAAGAATTACAGCAATAATTCCAACAACCGCCCCTGTAATTATAATTTTTCCGTATTCTTTCATATTAACCCCCGTATTTTATATTATAATTTTATTTAGAGCTGTAATAACAGCATCTATTTCATCATTTGTTGTAAAATATCCAAAAGAAAACCTAACAGTTCCCTGTGGATATGTTCCCATAGTTTTATGGGCAATAGGTGCACAGTGTAATCCGCACCTTGTTTCTATTAAAAAGTCTTTTTCCAAAATATAAGAAACTTCCGCCATATCAATATTATCAAAAACCAAAGACACAACAGGTGTATGTTTTGTATTTTCACAATCTACAATATGTAATCCCTTTATATTTGAAATACCCTTTAAAAATCTTTCTCTTAAAATATTTTCTGTTTTTTCTATATTTTCAACTTTAGTATCAATAATATATTTTAAAGCAGCATTAAGACCATAAATTGCTGGTATATTCATAGTTCCAGCTTCAAATTTATCAGGCATAAAAAATGGTGTTTCTATTGTATGAGATACACTTCCTGTTCCCCCTTCAATAATTGGAGGAATTTTTTTTGCCATTTCATCAGTCATAATCATTCCGCCTATACCTTGAGGAGCTAAAAGACCTTTATGTCCTGCAAAACACAGTACATCACAGTTAAGATTTTTAAAACTTACATTTATATGACCTGCTGTTTGAGCTGTATCAATTACAAAAGGAATATTTTTCTTTTTACATATTTCCCCTACTTCCTCAAGGGGTAATACATTTCCAAAAACATTTGAGCTATGTGTCATAACAACAAGACGTGTATTTTCCCTAAATAGACTTTCAATATTTTCAAAATGTCCATTTTTTGAAATTTCAGCCACTGACCACTCTACTCCAATACTATTTAATGGACGCATAACTGCATTATGTTCAAAGCCTGAAACTATACAGTGGTCACCTTTTTTTAAAAGACCTTTTATTACACAATTAAGACTTTCTGTAATTCCTGATGTAAAAACAACATTTGAAGGCTTGTCAAAATCAAAAAGATGACACAAAAGATATCTTGTATCAAGCAAAATATCCTCTGCCTCCCCTGCATTCTCATAGCTGGAGCGATTTACATTACAACCGTTTTCTGTCATATATTTATAAACAGCTTCTGCCACATTGGGAGCTTTAGGAAAACTTGTAGCACCATTATCCATATAAATTCTTTTCATGGTTTACCTCCCAAGAATTACATCATATTCCTGTCTTTTTAAAACTTGTCCAACAATCTCAGCACAAGGGACATTGTCTTTTAACATAGATAAAAGTTTACTACTTTCTCTTTCTGGTACAGATATGAGAAGTCCTCCTGATGTTTGAGGGTCATAAAAAATGTCCTCTGTTGCAAGGTCTATTCCCACTTTATTATAAACACGATTTTCGGCAAACTCTCTGTTTCTGTACATACCTTCAGGCAATATTCCCATTTCTGCCAGTTCATGAACTCCTTCAAGTCTAGGAACAGAGTTTGAGAATATTTCTATTGTTTTTCCGCTACCTTCCGCCATTTCACAACAATGACCTAAAAGTCCAAAACCTGTAACATCTGTACAACTATTTACATTGAAATTCATCATAATATCTCTTGCAGTTTTATTTAGTGTACACATATTTTCAATAGCTTGTTTATAGGCTTCTTTTTCTGCCATATCAGCCTTTGCAGCTGTTGTTATAATTCCTATACCTAAAGGTTTTGTAAGTATTAAAACATCTCCCTCTTTTGCACTGCTGTTTTTTAAAAATTTTTCAGGATGGGCAAATCCTGTAACAGAAAGACCATATTTAGGTTCTTCTCCCTGTATAGTATGACCTCCCGAAATTACAGCTCCAGCCTCATATACTTTCTCATATCCACCCCTTAAAAGTTCATGAACATCTTCTCTTTCCATTTTTGTAGATACACAAAGTATATTCATAGCAAGTTTAGCTTCTGCTCCCATAGCAAAAATATCACTTAAAGCATTAGCCGCCGCTATTTTACCAAAAGTATAAGGGTCATCAACAATAGGAGGAAAAAAATCAAGAGTTTGAACAATAGCCAAATCATCAGAAACTTTATAAACACAAGCGTCATCGTTTGTGTCATAACCCACAATTAAATTTTCATCTCTATGAACAGGCAATCCACCTAAAAGTTGAGAAAGTGTCCCCGCTCCAACTTTAGCACCACAACCTGCACACTTTGCAAGTTTTGTCATTTTTATTTGTGAACTCATATTCATTCCTCCAATGACTCTACAAGTATTTTAACATGACCACCACAGACCATTCCCAATTCACTGGCTGTCTTTGGACTCATGTCATAATCTATTATTTTACTTTCACCCTTTAAAATATTTTTGCCTTCCTCTATTGTCTTGCTTTCTGCATCTCCACCGCCAACAGTTCCGCTTATTGTGCCGTCATAGTTTACAGTCATAACAGCTCCTGCTCCCCTTGGACTGCTTCCTTTCTGTGAAAGTATTGTTGCAACAGCTTTTGCCTTGCCTGAAATTATACTTTCTATAACATCATCACCAACAAAAACCCCCTGATTTTTGCTACTTCTAACTTGGACAAGTTCTGCACCTATTGAAACAGCAATTTCTGCTGGTGTAACTCCGCCTATTGAAAGACCGATAGGAGAATGAACCATTTTTATTTTTTCTTCACTAACTCCCGCTTTTCTCATATTATCCATAACATAGGCTATTTTTGAACGGCTTCCTATCATTCCAACATATCCAAATTCACCTTTTAATGCACTTTCAAGACATATTGAGTCATGGGCATGACCTCTTGTAGCTATTACAAAATAAGTGTTTGTTCCCCTTGGAACTTTTTTAAGGGCATTTTCAAAAGTATCACATATTACATTGGCAAAAGGAAATCTTTCTTTATTAGCAAAATACTTTCTGTCATCAATTACAGTAACATCAAAATCAATCATATTTCCTATTTTCGCAGTATAATATGCCACATGACCTCCACCACAAACAACTAAACATGGCTTTGTACAAAGCGGTTGATAACAACAATCATCATTTTCAGATTTATATAATTTACAACCTTTATCTTCTAAAACTTCTGTTATCTCAATTTTATTTTTTGTAATATTTCTAAAAATGGCTGTCTCATTTCCATTTTTAAGTATTTTTACAGCCTCATTCCAAACTGTCTTAGCGCTCATTTAATAATCCTCCGTATTTTCTCATAACTGCTTCAAGAACTCCTCCACCTACTGCACGAGCTTTATCTGAAATAGTTGTAAACTGGGCACTTTCTCCTCTTGGGTCAATATCTCCACATTTAAAGCCTTCTGTAACTTCGATACCCTCAAAAAGCATACCTCTAATCATTCCGTCAATTTCAGCTTTCAATGGATTTCCTGAAACCTCTGCAACAACATCATCTTTTTTGACAATATCACCTATTTTTCTTAAGGGTTTAAATACACCTTTACAGTTAGAACGTATAATTCTTTCTTTTGTATATCCACCTATATTTCCTGGAACACCTGAGTTTTTCGCTGGCTCTCCCTTATCAATAACAACACCAAGATTGTGACCTCTCTTTGTCTCTATAACAAAATGACAGTCTTTTCCTGCTGTAAATCCCGGTCCAACACCTATAACAACAGGTGCATCAGTAATTTTTGTACCTAAGTTACGTTTTGCAAGAACAGCATCAACAAGAACATGACATTTTATATCATTTAATATATTCAAATCAGGGTCAGCTATTACAGCCACATTTCTATCTTTTAAAGCTGCCATTATATCATTGACATTACTACATTTTACAGCCTTAACACCTTCAACAACCATTTCTCCCTCATCTATTGCTGTTGAAAAAGCAACAGTTCTTCTTATGGCTGTTGGTCTTTCAAGGTCTGTCATAATAACATCAAAATGAGATTGCCAAAGTCTCCAAGCAATTCCTGTGGCAATATCCCCTGCCCCTCTTATAACTACAATCATTTTAAATTCTCCTTTCCCAATTATTTTCAATCAAAGACGATATAACTATATTTTCAAATCCTTTTTCTTTAACATTATCCGCTATTTTCAAAGAACAATCATAATTTTTGTCTGATTGATTTAAAATCAATGTAGATTTAGTATATTTCAAAATATCTTTTAAAATATAATCATATATAAATTCTGGTGTAACGACTAAATCACCATCAATATTTTTTAACTCATATCTAAAACAGCAATCACAAACCTTTTTACCAACAGCAGAAAGACCTAAAACAGCCACAACATTATTACAATTTTGTGGTATGACAGGTTCATGGTCTGACCAAAATTTTAAAGGCATTCTCTTGCTACCGTCAGCCTCAACTAAAACATAATCAAAATATTTTTCCAAATATTTTAATATATTTTCATTTACTCCTGTAAGTTTGCCTTTATCATCAATACTTTTCCCAACTACACAAATTCTTTGTTTTGATATTTCTTCAATATATTTTTCAGAAGGATTTATAATAGGTTTTCCATAAAACTTTTCATCAGGTGGAAAAATATGTGTTGTTGTTGTAAAAACTACACTTTTTCCTTCTAAATACAACTCATGACATATTTTATCTATAATAGATGTTTTACCTCCACCACCTATAAAAGCAGTAACACCCTTTTTAATATTTATAGTCTCATAAAGTTTCATATACTAACCTCTTACAACAACACACATACGCTTTTTATTACCTTTACTGTCTTTAGTTTCAAGTATCTCCATAGGCATATCATAAGCCTTTTCAAGATTTTTGGCTGTAAAAACATTTTTAGCCTTTCCAAAATCCACAGTTCTACCTTTTTTTAATATAAGAAGACTATCATTATCAGAAAAAGGATAATCCGGTGCATGGGTTGAAAGTATTATTCCATAGCCTTCATCAGCAAGACTTCTTATTATGTCATATATAAGTTGAGATTTCACAAAATCCAAATCAGAAGTAGGCTCATCCATAATCATATATTTAGCTTCCTGACACAAGGCTCTTGCTATAAGTACAAGTTTTCGCTCTCCTCCAGAAAGTTCTGTATATCTTCTATTTTTTAAATATGATATTCCAACTCTTTTAAGAGCATTTTCAGCTTTTTCAAAATCTCTTTTTCCCGGTGATGACATAAATCCCAATTTTCCAGCTCTACCCATTACAACGACATCAACAACACTATAACCAAAAACAGGATTATGATTTTGTGGTATATATGAGAAATATTCCGCCGTTTTTTTACTATTCCAAAGAGATATATCTTCACCATCTATATAAACTCCTCCACTCTCTTTAGGTATAAATCCTAAAAGTGTTTTAAAAAGAGTTGATTTACCACTGCCGTTATGACCTAAAACACAGAGAACATTTCCACTTTCAAATTTAAAAGACACATCTCTAATAGAAAGTTTTTTTGTATATCCGCTTGAAAGATTTTTAACATCAAGTATCATTGTTTTCCAGCCCCCTGTACTGCTATAAGATATAAAAAGAAAGGTGCTCCTATAAAAGCTATTATAACTCCCAAAGGTATTTCCATAGTAAGAGCCGAACGGGCTATATTATCCATAATCAAAAGAAAACAACCTCCCATTAAAAAAGTCACAGGCAAAAGTCTTTTATATTGAGGTCCTACAAAATGTCTTGCAACATGAGGAACCATAAGACCAACAAAACCTATAAGTCCTCCAAGACACACGGCTGAGGCACTCAAAAGTGTTGCCCCTGCAACAGCTATAATTCTTGTTTTTTTAGGGTTAATTCCCATACTTTTAGCTTCATCATCTCCCAAAGTCAAAACATTCAATCTATATCTCATTGAAAAAAGTATAATAAAGCCTATTATCATAGGTACTATTGAAAATAAAAGACTTTCTCTATCAACCTTTGTAAGACTTCCCATAAGCCAAAATGTTATTTCAGCTAGAGTATTATTAGGGTCTGCAACATATTTTAAAAGTGTTGTAAAGGCATTCGCTAAAGCCTGTATCATCATACCTGCAAGTATAAGACTTATCGTTTGACCAAACTGAACTCTATGGGCTGTAAAATAGCATAATAAAACAGATACAATACCAAAAATAAAAGCTGTAATCTGAACATAAAAGTAAGGTAAATCCATTGTTATGGCTAAAGATGCTCCAAGTCCGGCTCCAGAAGAAACTCCTAATATATCAGGAGAAACAAGTGGATTTTTAAACATACCCTGATAGGCACTTCCTGAAACAGCCAATGCACTTCCTATTGAAAAAGCAGCAATAATTCTTGGTAATCTTATATTCATAATAATATTATAACTGTTAGAATTAGTATCACCTTTAAAAATTACAGGTATTATATCTTTTACAGGTATTTTATAATAACCCACTGTAAAAGATGAAATAATAACAAAAACAGATATTAAAATCATAATAGTAAATACTATCGAAAATCTTTTATTAGTTTCACTGTAAGCAATACAGTTTTTAGGTTTAAAATTCAATAAAAATTCTCCTTTTTAAATTCTACAAATCCATTTATTGACACAAAAATAATATTGTGCTATCTTTATCCTTGAAAAAGTATAACGCTTTTTAAAATTAAATTCAAGTTTATTAAACCAATAAGGAGAGGAATATTATGAAAAAATTTGCAGTGTTAGTCACAGCAGTTGTTTTTGCATTTTCTGTTTTTGGCTGTGCACAGGAAAGCAAAACAAATTCAGAAAATACACAGAATGAAAGTGTACAATCAGAAACTGTAACTATAACAGATATGGCAGGACGCAGTGTTGAAATTAAAAGTGAAATTAATAAGGCTTACTGTACAGACCCAGTAGGTTCAATAACTTTATACACAGTAAATCCTGACAAACTTTTAGGTTGGAATTATGAGTTTAATGAATATGAAAAAGAATATATACTTCCTGAATATCAAAACCTCACTGTTTATGGTATGGGTGACAGTGTAAATCTCGAAGCTATAATAAAAGATGCACCAGAAGTATGTATACAAATGGGAAGTACAAAAACAGCTGATATTGAAAAGGCTGATAAATTATCAGAACAATTAGGTATACCTGTTATTATATTAAGTAATGCATTGAAGGATACGCCTGAAACTTATCGTTTATTAGGTGATATTTTAGGAGAAGAAGAAAAATGTGAAACTTTAGCAAAATATTGTGAAGATGTAATTAAAAATGCTTTGGAAATATCTGTTGAAAATCCGCCTACTATTTATTACGGAAATGGCGAAAACTCTCTTGAGACAGCTCCGGAAGGTTCTGTGTCAGCAGAAGTTTTTGAAATACTCAAAGCTGATAATGTAGCTAAAGTTGAAATTGAAAGTGGTTCAAGAGTACAGATTTCATCAGAACAGCTTTTAAGTTGGGACCCTGAATATATATTTGTAAATGGCGAACCTAAAAAATCTTTTACAGGTTCTCAGGCTGTGGAAGATATTTGTTCAAATCCTATATATGCAAATCTTCAAGCTGTTAAAAACAATAAAGTTTATAACATTCCAAAATCTCCTTTTGCATGGGTAGACCGTCCAATGGGACCTAACCGTATAATAGGAATTGAATGGGTAAAAGGAATACTTTATCCTGAAACTTCAGAAAGTATAAGTAATGATACAATAAAAGAATTTTACAATCTTTTCTATCATATGGAACTTACTGATGAACAGGTTGAAAATCTTTTCAATGTATAAATTAATTTTTTAAACCGTAAGTTTATTGATTTATTATTTACAATATATTAAAATAGAAATACTATCAGTCCCAAACACTTGCCAAAATATTGTATTATTTCAGTGTAAAACGGAGGTATATCAATGAAAACATACGGTTTTGTACAGATTAATCTTAAGGCAACAGGCGAAAATATAAAGCGTCTGAGAATAGAAAAGGGCTTCTCAGTAAAAGACCTTCAGGACTTTTTCGGATTTAGTGAGCCACAAGCAATATATAAATGGCAGTGGGGAAAAACACTACCTAGTATTGACAATTTTTTTGCACTTAGTAGACTTTTAGATACACCAATAGACAGTATCCTTGTAGCAGAGGATACTGTTATTTTTTTTAAAAATTTGAACTTTTAGTTTAATGTATTAAAACTAAATTAGTATTATAATACAAACATATTAAAGTTACTTATGTGTATAAAATCAAAGGAGACTGATATATATGAATTTAAAAGAAGCCTTTAGATACCAAAACAAATTTAATGATATACTCCACAGATTAAACCATATACTTTCCTACCCTGAATATATAACAAAAACAAAATATATACACTATAAAAAATCAGCTTTTCCAGAAATGGAAGACGAAGAAATTTTGGAAAGCCAAAATTTTAAAAATATATCAATAAATGACCTTATAGATTTTACATATACTATCATCTGTGAAAAAGACAAACTCTGTACTGCCATAGCAGAGGCAAAAAAGAACACTGATATAAGTATTGATAAGGCTATTGAAATGAATGTTGCAATACATGAACTTATGAGCACTTTATCAGCTATGATACAGACAGAAGCCCATGAGGAACTTAGAAAAAATTCCGGTTGTGGATACGTTTATAAAATTGATTACAAAGAAGAAGCAACATATCATTATGATATAAAGGCAATAACAACAATAAACTTTGACAGAAACAAAGTTAAAAATTTAAAGAAAAAATTGTCAAAAAATTCTTATGAAACATCAGAAAAAATAGAAAAAACCCTTATATGCACAGAAGTTGACTACAAACCAATATTTGATGTGAATAACTCTCTTGAAGAAATTCTTGAGGAGTATTTTGCATAAAAACTGTTTTATTAAGACCAGTTCCAGTACAGGTGAACTGTAATTCTGTACAAAGCAAAAAGAGGATATTTTGAAGCTTATAAAATCTCTAAGCGATAATCGTTTTCAAAGACAAAAACCTCTAATACTAAAACCTTAATACTGATACACTAGTCCAAAACAACTACCCGTTAATTCTGCCTTTTTAGGTATAAGGTCTTATAAAACAGTAAGGCTGTATATATTTTTAATATATACAGCCTTTTTTATTATCTAAGCCAGAGATATTCATAAGGTCCAAGTACAATAGTACCTTCAAGTTTAACCTTTTTACCTTGTATCATATCTTCTGTAACATTAGGAAGTCCAAACCAATTTACAGTATTTGCATCAATTCTCTGTTCATGCTCTGTAAAGTTGGCAAGTACAAGCATTTTATCTTCTTTATGGAATGCAAAAACACCTTTATTTCCTGTAAATACAGGTTTAGAAGGAATTAAAGATGAAAACTCTTTATTGTTCTTTCTGATATAGAGCATTTCTTTTATTTTGTTGAATATTATACCTTCTATTGTTGTTTTATCTTTTCTTCTCTCAGCTTTTTCCCAATCCATAGGACCTCTATGAAGCCATCTTGAGTCACCAGACTCCTCAGGATTATTTTTATAGTCATAATAGTTCAATGCACCTATTTCATCACCACTATATAAAAGAGGTATACCTGTATATGATATTATCATAGCATTTAAGAGAAGAATTCTTTTTATAGCAAGCTCTTTTTGATAATCATCTTTATTATTTATACCCTGCTCAAGACCACACATTGAAGCCATTGTTCCGCTATTTCTTGCGTCAAGAGTTACAGGGTTAAACTCATAAAGTTCACCTCTTGCAAAACTTTCAGGGAAATTACCTTCCATATACTCAATCATAAATCTCTTATGAAGGAAAGGGTCTTGTCCAAGCTCACGAAGAACACTTTCCTCAAAGCCCCAACCTATGTCATCATGACATCTAGCATAATTTATCCAAACTCCGTCAGAAGGTGTGCCATAGTCTATTGAAAGAGATTTTTCCATAAGTCTTACATCTCTTGTGGCAAGACTGTTCCATAAGAGAACCATCATTGAAGCATTATACATTACATGACATTCTCTTTCATTTTTTGTTCCAAAATATTTTACAATCTCATTAGGCTCAACAATAGCCTCACCTAAGAATATTACAGAAGGACAAACTTCTTCAACAATAAGTTCCATCATTTTAAGAAGTGTATGCACTTGTGGAAGGTTCATACAAACTGTTCCAAGTTCTTTCCACATATATGGAATTGCATCAAGTCTAAAAATGTCTATACCCTTATTGGCAAGAGTTAATAAAACCTCTGTTATTTTATTAAAAACCTGAGGATTTTTATAGTTCAAATCCCACTGAAATTCATAAAATCTTGTCATTACATATTTATTTATATCATCATAATATGTAAAGTTTCCCGGAGCAACCTGTGGGAATATCTGAGTGAGAGTTTTTTCATACATTTTAGGTATTTCATCATTATCATACATGAAATACATATCTTTATAATCATCATCACCCATTTTACATTTTTGTGCCCATTCATGTTCCTTTGCTGTGTGATTTAAAACAAAGTCAATACAAGTTCTTATTCCTTTTTTCTTTAAAAGACCTATTACTCTTTCAAGCTGTCTCATATCCCCAAGACTTTCTTTTACATTGAGATAGTCTGAAACAGCATATCCTCCATCATCGTTGCCCTCTCTAGATTTTAAAAGAGGCATAAAATGAACATATGTAATTCCAAGCTCTGCAAGATAATCTATTTTGCTCTCAAACTTTTTAAGATTTTCGCTGAATTTATCAACATAGAGCATTATACCAGCCATATTTTCAGATAAATACCAACTACTTCCCTTTTTATCCTGTATCTTAAGTTCGTCTTTTCTCTCTTTTTTAGCTTTTTCAATTATCTCTTGAAGCTGACTATATCTAAGTCTACTTTCTCCGCTTTCACCATAAATTGATTTATAATAATTATAAAGCTTATTTTCAAAGGCTTCCATACCATCACTCCGATTTTTATTTCTTTAAAAGGCGGAGCATTTTACTCCGCCTAAAAAAATTATGTTTAAGGAATATTTAAAAAATAATCATCAGTATTTTAAATGCATCAGTTGGGTAAAAATGTATTTTTATCAAAATATTTATATAAACAAACAGTTTTAAAATTAAATACTGACGAAAATATATTATATTTATTCCGCAACTTTTTTAAACACCCACATTTTACTTGCAAAGTCCTCTTTCTGTATTGGAACAGCAATACCACTATACATAAGCTCATCACCGTAGAACTTTCCAAGTTCTTCATTTTCATATATAAAGTCAGGATTAAGACCTTTCATTTTTACTGTTGTAACATTACAGTTAGGCTCTGACAATACTTTGAAATACATTAATATTGCCTCATCTTTATCTTTTGAAACAAAATTCCATGCTGTTTCATTTCCCTCAAAAGGACTTAATATTCTATAAAAATCACCAAACTGTATTGTATTTCTTATTTCTTTATAAAAAGCAACTTGTTTTTTTACTTCTTCTTGGTCTTTTTCATCAAGCTTTGTAATATCAAGCTCATATCCAAGATTTCCAGACATTGCACAGTTTCCTCTTGTTGACATAGGTGTTATTCTACCAACTTGATGATTAGGAACAACAGAAACATGAGATGCCATAGAAACAGGAGGGAAAACAAGACTTGTTCCATGCTGTATTTTCAAACGACATATAGCATCTGTATTATCACTTGTCCAAGTCTGTGGCATATAGTAATATATTCCGGCGTCAAATCTTCCGCCTCCACCACTACAACCTTCAAAAAGTATATCAGGTCTTGCAGATGTTATTCTATCCATAATATCATATAAACCTAAAACGTATCTATGAACAGTTTCTCTCTGTCTATCAGCTGGAAGTGTAAATGAACCTATATTTGTAAGATGTCTGTTAGCGTCCCATTTTACATAAGATATATTTTCATCTTTTATAACGTCTGTTATAACCTCTACAACATAATCTCTAACTTCTTTTCTTGAAAGGTCAAGAACAAGCTGTTCTCTACCATAAGTATGAGGGCGATTTTTAACGTGTATACACCAGTCTGGGTGTTTACGATAAAGCTCACTATCTTCATTTACCATTTCAGGCTCTATCCATATACCAAAATCAATTCCCATTGATTTTATTTTCTTTGCAAGTCCGTCAATTCCACTTGGTATTTTATCTTTGTTTACAAACCAGTCTCCAAGAGAACAATCATCATTGTTACGCTTTCCAAACCAACCGTCATCAAGAACAAAAAGCTCCATGCCAAGTTCTTTTCCCTTTTCTGCAATCTGAAGTATTTTTTCTTCTGTAAAATCAAAGTATGTAGCTTCCCAGTTGTTTATAAGTATAGGACGCTCTTTCTTTGTGTGAATACTTCTGCTTAAATGGTCTTGATAAAGTCCATAGAATGTTTTTGACATATTCCCTAAGCCCTTATCAGAATACACCATAACACATTCTGGAGTTTGGAACTCCTCATTTTCTTCAAGAAGCCATGTAAAATCAAAATCATTTATGCCTGCTGTAACTCTTGTACGGTCAAACTGGTCAACTTCAACTTTGATTGCAAAATTACCACTATATACAAGACTTATTCCGTAAGCTTCACCAAAGTCTTCATTAGTATCTTTTCTTACAAGAGCTGTAAAAGGTGAATACTGATGACTGCTCATACCTCTTTTGCTCTCTATACTCTGACAACCATGGTTAAGTTTAAATCTCTGTACGTTTCTTTCGTTTATATGTGCACCATAGAGGGATATACATTCAAAATTGCTTTCTCTGAAATCGAGGCACATACTTGATGCATTCAATATCTTTATATTATTTTTTCCACAGTTTTTATATTTTGCACTTCTACATACAGCATCATAATCATTAAATATTGTATAGGAAAGAACAACTTGAAGATTTGTAACAGTATCCATTGTAATAATCTCAAGACTTGTAGCATCAGAAGGTTCATTAGTCCATGTTGCTGGAAGTCCTTCTAATTTCTTTTTACCTTCAAATATATTATGAGATACATATCTAAGGTCACTTATTGTAGAGCCGTCTTCAAGCTGTACAACATAAGCTGGATTTCTGAAATCTCCTAAACCATAGGAAGGATACTCCATAGGTTGTGTATCAAGAGAGAAAACTCTGTTTAAAGCATGGTTTTCAGGATTAGGACTAAATCCTCTGTCATAGTTTATAAGGGAATTGCTTCCCTTATAACTTCTGACTGCCTTTCCAAAGTAAAGATGATTTATATAACCATCTTTTGATATCTGTAATACATAGCTTATACTTCCATTTGTCAAGTGAAAAATTCTGTTTTTTTCATCAAATATTATGCCCATATCAATAATCCCTTCTAAATACTATGTTTATTCACAAATAAAGTCTTTTAATTTTTCTAAAATATCATCGCAATCTTCACTGTTGAGAACCATTTTAAGTGGTTTTGATAAATCAAGACTAAAAATTCCCATTATTGATTTTGCATCAATAACGTATTTATCACTTATAAGGTCAACATCATAACTGCAAGTTGTAACTATATTAACAAAATTTTTTACATCTGAAATTGTTTTAAGGCATATTGTTTTTTCCATAAAAAATCAATCCTTTCATAATCTAATAAATAAAAATTTATTTTACAGCACCATTTGTTACACCGTTTATAATCCACTTCTGAGCGAATAAGTAGAATATAAGTATAGGAAGAAGTGCAAGAAGGTATGAAGCAAAGGCAACATTATAATTTGTACCGAATTTTGTCTGGAAAAGAAGCTGTGCCATAGGAAGTGTCATTGAATATGCATCATTACCATTTAATATTACAAGAGGCATCATAACATCATTCCATGTTGCAAGAGCTGTCATAATAGCAACTGTTGCATGCATTGGCTTTAAAAGTGGGAATATTATTTTCCAGAAAACAGTCCATGTACTTGCACCGTCAACATAAGCTGCTTCTTCAAGAGCTATTGGTATATTTTTAAGATAACCAACATATAAAAGTGTATTCATTGACATATTAAATACTACATAGAGTATTATAATTCCCGGTATATTGTCCATATGAAGTATACTTGTTTGTTTTACAAGAGGTAACATTAATATTGCAAAAGGAACAAACATACCACTTATAAAATACATATATGCAAGTTTGTAAAAACGTTTGTGCATATTTCTTGCTATTGCATAGGCAACAAGTGAATTTGTTATTATTACAAATACAACAGTAAAACCTGTAATAATAAGGCTGTTCATAAGAACAACTGGGAAATTAGTTGTAATTATGGCTTCTTTAAAATTGCTAAGGCTCCATGATGTAGGAAGTGACAGAAGACTCATAGCACTATTACTCATTTGGTCAGGTGACTTAAAGGCAATTACTATTGTAAGATACAGTGGAAAAAGTATTGTAAGTGCACCTATTGCAAGAAGTATTGTAACAGGAATATTGCTTTTTTCTTTTACTTTTTTAGGTTTTGCAGCGTTTACCATTATAACTGTACCTCCCTCTTATTTAATACTTTCATCTGGAATACTGAAATTGCAACTATAACTATGAAATAAATTACAGAGTTAGCAGACTGATAACCAAACTGGCTTCCGCTTATACCTGCTTTATATATGAGTATTGATATTGACTCTGTTGAGAGATTAGGTCCTGCATTTGTGAGGGACATAATCTGGTCAAATACCATAAGGAAGTTTTTCATACAGAGAACAACGTTTATTGTAAAGAATGGTGCAATAAGAGGGAAAGTTATTTTCCAGAACTGCTGCCATTTTGTTGTTCCATCAATGTATCCTGCTTCATATACATCTGCTGGTATTGTCTGAAGACCTGAAATATAAATAATAGTGTTAAAAGCTATTGCCTGCCAAGCAACACAAATTACGATACCAATCCATGCAAGATTTACACTTCCCAGTATACTCTTGCTTAAAACTTCACTACCTAAAGCCTGACCGATACTTGGAAGAATGAATGTGAATATAAAGTTAAAGATATAACCTATAATAAGTCCTCCAAGTATGTTTGGAAGGAAATAAAGTCCTCTAAATGTGCTTTTAAATTTAATTTTACTGTTAAGTCCAAGAGCAAGTATCATACTTATAATATTTACAACTATTGTACAAACAATAGCAAACTTAAATGTAAACAGATAAGAATTTCTTACACGCTCATCAACAAATAAATCTGCATAGTTTCTAAGACCTATAAATTCATATGTACCAAAGCCTTTTGAGTTTGTGAGACTGTATACAAAACCTCTTAAAAGAGGAAATGTGTGGAATGCGAAAAACAAAAGAACCATAGGTAAAACAATCATCAAATATATTTTATTTCTATCTTTCATGTGATACAAGCCCCCTTATGATTGTTCTTCAAGTTTTTTAAGTTTATTTATAATATCACGGTTAGTTTTTACCCATTCTGTGTCAAAATTATTTAAGAAAGTCTCTTTATCTCCATTAAGAAGGAAGCCCTGTATCATGTCACCTGCTGGCATTTCTGCTGGATAATGGTGGTCTGGGAAGTCCTGAACTTTTCCAGCTTCAAAATATGGAGCAAGTTCTTCTATTGATTTTGCATATTCAAAATCTCCTTCTATACATGAAACTGCTTGCTGTTCGCTTGTGTATGCAGCAACAGAGTCATGCTGTATCATAAAGTCAATAAATCTTAAACATTCTTCTCTGTGTTCTGTACCTTCCATAACTGAGAATAAAAGGTCAACACCTGATGTAAGTACATTATCATCAACATTGTTTGTAGCAGGCATTGGGAAACAGCCTATATTCATATCTGGGTTTGAAGAAAGTATCTGTGGAATAGCCCAGCTTCCCTGAAGGAACATAGCAGATTCACCACCACCGAAGCCTACACAACCGTCATTATAACCATAAGCAAATGGGTCGTCCTGTCCATACTGAAGAAGCTGCTGATATTTATCTGCTGTTAAACCATAAGCCTCTGAGAATGTTGTCTCACCTTCATTTACTTTCTGGAATAATTCTGGACTGTTTATTGATGCATCAATAGAGTTCCAAGCTGCAAGGTCAGTCCAACTTTCTTTAAGTGTAAAACATATAGGTGTTACACCTTCTGATTTTATCTGTTCAAGAAGTGCTATAAATTCGTCCCATGTTTTTGGTATCTCCCAACCATGTTCAGCAAACATATCTTTGTTGTAAAGAACACCATTAGCATTTGCAGCAAAAGGAACTGCATAATAACCTTCTTTAGGTATAAGCTCAAGGTCTTTTGTCATCTGAAGATATTCAGGTTTAACCTTTGAAAGACCTTCAAAATCACTTATGTCATCTATAACTCCACCTTCAACGAAATCGGCAAAAGCACGGTCACCACCAATTCCTATAATATCAGGTGCATCATTTTTTATAAGTCTTGTTTTTATAATAACAGTAGCATCATTTGGAGAAGTTATAACAACATCAATATCAGGATTTTGTGCTTCAAATTCTTTTTCAAGTTGTTCAAATGTTGATGTTGCCTCTCTTTTGTACTGCATAACTTCTATTTTAACTCGTCCGTCACTTTCTTCTCCACAACCTGCAAGAAGTCCTGCACACATTGCAGTTGTGAGAAATAAAGGCACAACCTTTTTCAAAAATTTTTTCATATTAATTCACCCTTTCCCCAAAAATAAGCACATTAATTACATATAGCAACTTCTGTTTCTTTATCAAAGAGGTGAATTTTATTTGTATCAATGGCAATAACTATATTTTCTCCAACAGATGCTTTCATACGGTTAGGTATTTTAGCCATAAATTTGCAGTTATTACCACAATCAAGATGAAGAATTACTTCTGAACCAAGAACTTCTGTAAATTCAACAGCTGCATTAAGTACATTTCCTTTATCTTCATCAAAGAATATGCTTTCTTCATGGAGACATTCTGGTCTTATGCCTGCCACAACAGCTTTTCCAATATATTTTTCAAATTTATCATTAACTTTTCCCTTTGGAATTTTAATTTCATAGTTTCCAAAAGCTACATAGTAGTCATCATTATGTTTAACAATCTTAGCATCAATGAAGTTCATTTGAGGTGTTCCTATAAATCCAGCAACGAAAAGATTACATGGTTTGTTATATAAGTTTATAGGAGTGTCAACCTGCTGAATATATCCGTCTTTCATAACAACAATTCTATCACCCATTGTCATAGCTTCTGTCTGGTCATGTGTTACATAAACGAATGTTGTTCCGATACGTTTATGAAGTGAAGCTATCTCAACACGCATCTGAGTTCTAAGTTTTGCGTCAAGGTTTGAAAGAGGTTCGTCAAAGAGGAATACTTGTGGCTCTCTAACCATAGCACGACCAAGAGCAACCCTCTGTCTCTGTCCACCTGAAAGAGCACTTGGTTTTCTGTCAAGATACTGTGTAAGACCAAGTATTTTTGCTACATTCATAACTTTTTCTTCAATAACATTTTTATCCTCTTTTCTGAGTTTAAGACCAAATGCCATATTTTCTTTTACTGTCATATGAGGATAGAGGGCATAATTCTGGAAAACCATGGCAATATCTCTTTCCTTAGGTGTAAGATTATTTACAACTCTACCACCTATTGAAAGATTACCTGATGAAATATCCTCAAGACCTGCTATCATACGAAGTGTTGTTGATTTTCCACATCCTGAAGGACCTACAAATACAACGAACTCTTTGTCCTTAATATCAAGGTTAAATCCGTGAACTACTTCAACACCGTTAGGATATATTTTTTTTACATTTTCAAATTTAATACTTGCCATTTTAACATCCTGCCTTCCTTTTTTAAAAATTAAAATTACAGTATTGTTTTATACTATCAAAACAGTTTGCCTGGTGCTTAAATCTTTGCCCTAATTAATTATGTCCGTCATGTTGTTCTTCTTTTTATAAGTGTTACCGGAAGTTCTGTTTTATTTGGAACTATCTTTCCTTCAATTTGATTTAGTATTGAATTTACAGCATAGCTACATATTGATTCAATAGGTTGTCTAACAGATGTAATAGGAGGTTGCATTATAGATGCAATTATTGTATCGTCAAATCCTACAACCTTCATATCTTTCGGTATTTTTCTTCCAAGCTGACTGCAAGCACGTATAACAGCCGCCGCTATCAAGTCAGCACTGGCAAAAACTCCATCAGCATCAGGATTTTCAAGAAGAATTTTTTGTACCACATCATCATAATTAAAATTCTCAATAAGACTAGCTTCAACTTCAAAAATGTTATATGGTATATTTCTTTTCTTACAAACATCTTCAAAACCAAGACATCTATCATTAGCTTTCATCTCGATTTTAAGATTTCCTGATATATGTATAAGCTTTTTACAGCCGGATTCAATTAAATGTTCTGTCGCCATAACTCCTCCAGTATAGTTATCAGAGGAGACATAGGGTATATTGTCCGAAATTTTTCTTTCTATTGCTACAATAGGGAGATTAAGATTTTTATAATTTTCAACATCCATAGTCTGGCTTGCCATTATAATTCCATCTACTTGATGCTGTTTTAACATATCTATATATTCCACTTCTTTATCTACATTCATTAAAGAATTGCAGACAAGTATTTTATATCCGTTTTTATATGCACATAATTCCACATTTCTTATTATTTCTGAAAAAAATGGGTGTGCAGCATTAGGAATAATAAGTCCTATAAGATAACTTTTCTGTCTGGAAAAAGCTCTTGCCATTTCATTGGGATGATAATCAAGTTCTTTTATTACTTGTAATACTTTGTTTCTCGTTTTTATATTTACATAACCGGTATTATTTAAAACACGAGAAACAGTTGTTACAGATACATTGGCCATTTTTGCGACGTCGCGTATATTAGACATTCAAAAGTCCCCCTTCCTTATCGCATATTTATTATATATTTTTTTAATAAAACATGTCAACGTTTTCATACTGTTTCACAGTTTTTAATGCATATATTCGTTATTTATAGATATGTTAATTATAATATTTTTATATAAAATATACAATAAATTTTAGTATTTTTTAAAATAAAACCAGATTTAACCTATTTTATAATATGTTATATAAGAAACCATTTTCATTTTTATATATATTGATTATATAAAATAAAAAAAGGCGGTTTAAAAACCGCCTTTAAAAAATATTACTCAAGAACATTATCATAGTAACGCATAAGAATTGAAGCTATCTCAGCTCTTGTTGCTCCTTTTTTAGGATTAAGATGACCTGTTCCGTCACCACTTACAATTCCCTGTCCTATTGCCCATTTCATTGAATTTACTGCATAATCTGAAATTTCATTTTTATCATAAAATCCATTTATAGCAGTACCGCTAGTAGGTGTATCAATTCCCTTCATATCTGTGTATCTATAAAGTATTGATACAAGCTGTTCTCTTGTAAGCATATCTCCTGTTCCAAAAATTCCATTGCCATATCCGGCAACAATACCATTTTCAGCAGCCCAAGAAACTCCGTCATAATACCATGCATTTTCATTTACATCAGTAAATTTTATAGTTCCCCTATAATCTGGCTGACCTTCCATATTATAAACTATAACTGCAAGCATTTCACGAGTTACAGTCTGATATGGTGAGAATGTATATTCACTTGTACCATTCATAATTCCTTCATCATATACAAACTTAACTGCATCATAGAACCAATTATCCTTTGATACATCTGTAAACTTCATTTCATTTTCTTCTACTTCTTCATTGTCATCATCATTCTTGTCATCTTCTTCATCTTCAATTTCTTCTTTCATAAATCTTACTTTAAGACGTACATTTGAATCTGGCATTATAAATGAATATCTATCACCATTATAAACTTCAACTTTAACTTCATTTCCACCACTGTCTGTTGCTCTAATATAATCAAGTTCATAGCCCTTATCAGGAGTTACATCTATTATTATTGTACTTCCACGGCTTGCATCTGTATGATTTAACTCAACATCTCCACCTTTTCCCTCATCAAGGAAAACACTGTATCTTTTTGATGTACTTCCTGATGAACTACTTCCAACTGTTAAAGTAAATTTAGCTGTTACAGCCTCATAATTGTCTGTTGCTGGAAGATTTGCTGTTATAACTGTTGTTCCTTTTTCTTTAACAGTTATTTCACCTGTTGTTGAATTTACATCTGCAACGGCTGTATTACTGCTTGTATATGTTATTGCACCACTATTAATATAATCAGGATAAACAAGTTTATTTGTAAATGCAGCAGAACCCGGTTCTTTTGTCATGCTTCCATATTCAAATGAAAATGGAGGAACTGCTTTTTTAACAATAACTGAATATTCTGCAAAACCTGTATAATCTCCGTCTGAATATTCAACTTTTATTGTTACAGGTTTATCAGATGGTTTTAATACAGTAACTTTGCCTGTCTGGTCAACTGTCAATATATTTGTATCACTGCTTGACCATGTCCATGTTCCACCTGTAAGATTATTTCCGTCACTACCCTTTGCAACTGCTGTAAGTGTAAATGACTGATTTCCATAGCTTACACTTTCAGGTTGTCCACTCATTGTAACATTGGCTATCCTTTTGTCTGTTGTTTTAAATGAAATTTTTGCTGTTATATCATTATAGTTTGGTGATGATATTGTAACAGTATAATCTTCTGTAATATCATTTGTAATATTAGAATTTACAGTATATAAAATCTTTCCATTTTCAATTTTTACAGGATTAACCATTGTAGCTCCTGCTGGTGAAACACCTGATATTACAGCACCCTCCGGAACATCTACAAAGAATGAATTTACTGTTATTTCTCCACTTACCTGAGAACCATTATTTTTCTGAACAAGTATTTCAGGGCTAAGCACATTTGCACTTGGATATGTGCCTTTTTCTATTGTCTGATTAGTAAGCTGTATTTTGTTATTTGTAATATAATAGTTTCCTGCTGAAGCTGTATCTTTAAGACTAACAGTAACATCAACAGTTTTTCCTGTTCCCACATTTTCATTATCAAAAACAGCTTCTGCATTAAAATCTGTATTTATAGTTAATTGGTCATTATTGACAACTCCATCAAAAGTAACTGTATCAACAGTTCCTTTATTTGTTCCATCATAATATTTCTGTGATATAGTTGCACCTATAACAGTCAAAGGAGCTTTATTTATATTAAAGTCTTTTGTAATCTCTCCTGAATACTGCCCCTTAAATGTTACAACAACTGTTGCTGTTCCTGCATTTTTATTGTTTATATAAGAAACATCATAGTTATCTGGAGTAATTGTCATAGTATCAGAAGTTACAGTTACAGCTGGTGTTTTTTCTTTTCCGTCATAAATAAGATTTTCTGCACCACTAAGAGTTATGACAGCATCTTTTACAGCTAATGAATTTATAGTTATCTCTGTTGTAGCTGTGGCTTTATCAAAAACACCATTTCCGTCATACACAGCAATTATATTGTGGTTTCCTGCTGTCAATCTTTGGTCATTTACTGTCAAAGTAGCCTGACTATTATTTATTGCTGCTTCACCTAATTTATTTTCAGGCAATTCACTTTCAATATAGAACTGAACTTTTCCTTTAGGATTTGGCTGACTTGCGTCTGTCTTTGTAAATGCTACATTAAATACAACATTTTCACCATAGTCAAATGTTGTTTCTCCATTAAAATCCATATTAATTTGACTTAATCTCTGATTTACAGGATTTCCAGCTGAAGGAATACCGCCTAATTCATCATTAACTTTCTGACTCTGTTCAGGTGATAAAACTCCATTATAAAATCCATTAGTTTCGATATAACTATTTGTAACAGTTATATTATCCATGTTTTCAGGGAAAGTATAAAACATAGTATTTCCCTTTATATCTGTATCATCAACAACAAGTGTTGAATTTGTTCCCATTTTAATTGCGGATTTAGTAGTGTCTATATCTCCGCCTTTTATTATAGTTCTTGTATTTTTAAACTCAATTCCACCACTTGAAGCTGTTTCAGATTGACGTATTATATTTGTGTTTATGAGTTCAAGAGTTGATTTAGGAGTATTGGTATCTGCATTTATACTTCCATATAAAAATATGTCAGAAGCGTCATTATTATATGTATATTTTATAGTTGAATCTTCAAAAGTAGCTTTATCAATATAATACATATTTATTGGAGAAGTTCCATAGCTTGTTTTTGTTATTGTAGAACCTTTTACATATAAATTACCTGTATTATTATTTGAAATACTTATAGCTGTTCCACTTTTAACATCAATATTACAGTTGTTTACTATAATCTCATTAACTCCATTACAATAAATTGCATTTGCAACACAATTCATTTTAACTTCATTAATCTCAAATTTATTACTACTGTTTACATTTATTGAGTTTGAATATCCTTCATTTTTTATAGAGCCGTTTTTTATAGTTACCGCTCCAGAAGCTACATTTGCAATCTCAATACTTGTTGAAAGAGAAAGCTCAAAGCCTCCCAAATCAATAGTCATAGGTTTATTTATATTAAGGTTCTCACTAATTTGTATATTACCAAGAAGTTTTACTGTTCCACCTTCAGGAACTGCATTTACAGCCTCCTGTAATGTGTTATAAGTTACATCTCCAACCTGTGCAACACCTGATATCAGTGTATTAACTGCTGAAATAGAATTTTTATGTACATTATTTGCCGCCATAGCATTAACAGTAACAGATGTACACATGGACGTTGCAATAATTAACGAAATCGCTTTTTTAACATTATATTTCATAGTTCATACCTCCTTTATATAAATACCATAGCAAAAATGGTTGTTTATGCTTATATTTAATTTTATCATAAAAAAGGTATTTTAATCCAAATGTCAACAATTTGTAATATTAAATTTATGTTACAATGCACTAAAATATATTGTTTTTTCAAACATTTTATATGTTTTTTAACCAAATAAAAAGGTATTAAATTCAAAAGAATTTAATACCACTAATTTTTTAACAAATAATAACTATATATATTTTAAATAAGTTTTATATTTAATCCATAAAAATACCAAAAATAAACTTTTATAAATTATAAATCAATTAC
Source organism: Tyzzerella sp. An114 (assembly GCF_002161055.1). Classification (GTDB taxonomy): domain Bacteria; phylum Bacillota; class Clostridia; order Lachnospirales; family Anaerotignaceae; genus Fimicola; species Fimicola cottocaccae. The sequence goes on along the minus strand of NZ_NFLT01000005.1, from coordinate 29,257 downwards.
TGATTTTATTGGAAATATTAAAACATTGCGGTCTATATCATCATCACCTTTTTGTGTTTCTGTATATGGCTCACTTTCAAGTTCAAAACGTCCACGATAAATATATTCACCTTTATTTACAACTTCAAAAAGATGAATGTCAACTCCATTATATTTAGATTGTGCTAAAGTTTTATTTTGAGACCAATTTATATCTTGGTCACCACTCTTGCCCATTCCTGTATAATGCAAAACTTCTCCAATCCATTTATCCTTATACAAATCTTTAGTATAATCAGATATAAGCACTAATGTATTTGTAGTTAAAGAACGTCTCATCCCACCCATATTTCCACACTTAAATATATTTATTATCTCACAATTTTTTAATTTTTGTCCTATAAAAAGCCCTGGATTAAAACTCATAATAAATCACCTTATTTAAAAATATTTTATAAAATATACGAAAGCGAAACAACTGTTTCCACATGGGTAGTGTGACAGAACTGGTCAACAGGCCAAACCTCATTAATACTATAACCATTATCACACAGATATTTTAAATCTCTTGCCATAGTTGCTGGATCACAGGATACATAAACAACTTTTTTAGGTTTTATATTTGATATAGTTTCAAGAACAGCTTCATCACAGCCTTTTCTTGGAGGGTCTACTACAACAACATCTGCATATATTCCTTCTTCTTTATAAAGTTTAGGAATAATTTCTTCAGCTTTTCCAACCTCAAAACGTGTATTTTCAAATCCATTTATTTTGGCATTTCTTTTTGCGTCAAGAATTGCCTCCGGAACTATCTCAACCCCCAAAACACTTTTAGCTTTTCTTGCAAAGAAAAGTGAAATTGTACCTATACCACAGTATATATCAAGTACATTTTCAGTTCCTTTAATGTCAGCAACTTCAAGAGCTTTTTCATAAAGTTTTCTTGTTTGTACTGGATTAACCTGAAAGAATGAAAGAGGAGATATTTCAAATTTTATATTATCAATGTAATCAACAATATAATCTTTTCCATACAATGTAGTAACTTTTTTACCTAATATAACATTAGTCTTTTCTCTGTTTTCATTAAAAACAATACTTGTCATACCCTCAAAATCTTTCAGTTTTTCAACAAGTTTATCAGCACAAGGCATTTTTTTAGAATTTCCCACAATACAAACCATAATTTCGCCAGTTTCAAAACCTATTCTTGTGAGTATATGCCTTACAACACCTGTATGACTTTTTTCATCATAAGGTTTTATATTATTTTCAGTCATAAATTCTTTTACAATAGCAACAATACTATCATTTATTTCATGTTGTAAAAAACATTTTTCTGTTTCAATTATATTATGACTTCTTTTAGCATAAAATCCTGCTTCTATACCATTTTTGCCCATACCAACAGGAAACTGAGCTTTATTCCTATAACGTATAGGATTTTCCATTCCTATGGTTTTATTAACATATATATTTTCAAAACCGCCTATTCTTTCAATACAATCTAAAACCTTTTTTCTCTTAAATTCAAGCTGTCCTTCATAACTCATATGTTGAAGCTGACAGCCTCCACATCTTTTAGCCTTAGGACAAAAAGGTTCAACTCTATATTTTGAAGGTTTTATTATTTCAATAAGTTTTCCATAGGCAAAACTTTTTTTAACCTTAACAATAAGCACTTTTATAATTTCTGATGGCAAAGCATTTTCAACAAACACAGTAAATCCATCAATCTTTCCTATTCCCTGACCTTCTGTGCCTAAATCATCTATATGCATTTCATATATTTCATTTTTAATTACAGGAGGTTCAAATTTCATAAAATCATTCCTTTTTACAATATTTACAAACTGTTCCTCTACAAAGACAATAACGACAATTTACAAAGGAAGCATTCGCCTCACCTTTTCCAGTCTTCATCATATTACGCATAGAATTTACTGTCTTAATAACTTCTTTTCTTATACGTCTTGTATTTCTAACTTTAAACATATAATCTCTATAAACAAGTTTTCCGTATCTTGGTTTAACACCATAAACATCTTCAATTATAATAAAATACGATGCAAGCTGTAACAAGTCACCTTTATGAGGTCGCTCATCACTTCCTATTGTTCCACTTTTAACTTCAAGAGGAACAAGACTTCTTCCAATAGCCTTTTTAAATATATAATCAGGCTTTCCCTGGATATCATATTTTTCAGAATATAATATTTTACTGTATTCAACATTTTTTTCTTTTTTATCTGCACTTTGGTCTGTGTATACAAGAACATATCCCGGCATACTTAAAGATGATTTTTTCTTTATATATCCGCCATTTTTAATTCTTACATACAAAAGTATCACTATTACAGCAATACATATACCAAAAACTATATCAATATTAAAATTTAATTCTTTAAACACCTTGTCTCACCTTAAAATATATAAATGTACATAATATTATTATCACTATCGCAATAATACACCCTCTTATTAATTTTCTTCTTGCCATCATTTTTCTGTAACCTTCATTGTGAAAGTCGGTGCCCCTTTTAAAATTTGAATAGGTATTTTCTACTCCGATTTTTTTATTTCTTTCCCCTTTAAGCTCTCTAAGTTGTTTACTTCCATAAAGCCTTTCATAATACCACTGATAATTACAATAGGTAAATCTGTTAATCTCTGATGCCGAAATAGTTGTTCTTGAATTTTTAAGTTTTTCAGACATTAATAATCAGACTTTCTAATATTTCTCTGGAGCATTTTCTGATAACCAACCCAACTTCCCGCTGTACTGTCAGTATCAATCATCTCCTCAATAACTTTTACTTTTGCGTCCATATTGTCGGCACAGTGAAGAATAAAGGCTTCTATTGTTTTTGGAAGCTGTGGAGAACCATATTCGTATTCACCATGATGAGAGAGTATACAATGTTTTAAAATACTCTCAAGTTTTTTAGGAAAACCATTTATATTTCTAGCTGTCTCTGTTATAAGCTCTGTTCCTATTATAATATGTCCTAAAAGCTGTCCATCATCAGTGTAATCATTTTCTGGAAAATCTGAAAGCTCATATATTTTACCTATATCGTGGAGCATTGCGGCAGCAATAAGTATGTCTCTATCTACATATTTATATCTTGGTGCCATAAAATCACAAATCTGTGTTACAGAAAGAGTATGCTCAACAAGTCCTCCCATATATCCATGGTGTATATTTTTTGCTGCTGAGTGGTATTTAATTTTTTTACTTATTGTAGTATTATTTATAAAAATATCTTCAAGAAGTTTTTTAATAAAAGTATTTTTTATTGTATTGATATAACCAATAAGTTCTTTTGTCATATCATCAATATTTTTTTCTGTACTTGGAATATAGTCCATAGGGTCATATTCGCCTTCAAGACTTCTTCTTATTTTCTTTACATTAAGCTGTATTTCATTTTGATATACTATTGCAGTACCATCAATTTTTATAAATTCATTTTCTTCAAAAGCTTTTATATCATTATTAAGTTCCCAAACTTTAGCATCAACAGTTCCTGTTTTATCCTGTAATTTTAATGAAAGATAGCTTTTACCAGCACGAGATTTTAAAGTCTGTTTGCTTTTACATAAAAAATGCTCAACTACATTTTCTCCTTCTCTTATTTCATTTATATATCGCATATAAATCCTCCGTTTTCAAAACAAAATCAACTACATTAACATCTTATTATACTTTATTAACTCCAAAAAATATAGTATATAATATAAATTTTAGAATAAAAAATCCGAAGTTTGAAACTTCGGAAAATATATTATTTATGCTTCACATTTACCGTTTACAATATCAGCAAATTTCTGTATTCTATCTTCTTCAACATTGTTCATATACTTAAGTTCTTGACGGTTATTATTTTGACCTTTTTTAAGTACAAAATCTATAAGTTTTTTCTCTGTGAATGTGAGATTATCATAGTTTAAAGCTCCTCCCACACTCATAAATGTTTTTACGTGTTTCATAAAAAGAGGACTTGTATTTTTTATTACATATCCACCTAAAAGCCACTCATCTTTTGTTGAACAACACATCATTATATATACATCTTTTTTAAGAAGTTCTTCAATATTTTTCTTACAATATTTTTTAATACCTTTATAAAAATCTCCTATATATATTGGTGTAACAATAATAACTCTATCTGCATTTTTTATTGTTTTTTTATCAGCTTCTGAAATTTCAACAAGGTCAAAATCTCCCTCTATTTTTTCACAAAGAGAATCAACACATTTTTTTGTTGTTCCATACTTTGTGCCATAAATTATAACTGTTTTCAATATTATCACTCCTATTCTTTTTATAATTTTAAAATCTAATGTTATTTATGTCAAGACAACAGAAAAACCGCAGGAAATAATTCCTGCGGCTTCTCTTTATAAATATTTGCTTTATATATAGGATTTTTTTAATAATCTGCTTCTTATTGGGGGGAGAATTCAGACATTTATAACACTATAAAGCAAGTAATTATTTTTCATTTACAAATCTGTCAATTACAGAAACAAGTTCTGCTCTTGTAGCAAACGCTTTAGGAGCAAGTTCTTTATCTGTTCTTCCTGAGAAAATACCATTTTCAATACAGAAGTTCATTCCTTCTTTAGCCCATTCTGAAACTGATGATACATCATCATATTTTGCAACATGGTCTTCTGTAACTTCTGTATTCATTTCTTTATATTTAGCATACTGATAAATCATAACTGCAAGCTGTTCTCTTGTAAGGTTATCATTTGGAGCAAATGTATCTTCGCTCATTCCTGATACGATACCACTTTCAACAGCCCAAGCTATATCATTGTAGAACCAATCTGATGTTGTTACATCTTTAAACTCTAAATCTTTTGTTGCTTCAGCATTGTTATCCAGTCTATGTAATACAGCAACAAGCATTGCTCTTGTTGTATTTAAGTTTGGCTCAAATTTTCCATTGATACCTGATATAAGGTTATTTTCAACAGCAAATTCAAGACTTTCATAGAACCAGCTATTTTCTGTAACATCTGCAAAGAGAGCATCTTCTTTGTCATCTGGGTTTTCAACAAGAGGAACATCATCATCTTTAATTGTTTCACCAGGTCTTGTTGGTTTTACAGTGTAGTGTCCACCACCTGATGAAGAACTGCTTTCCTCAGTAGGAGCTTTTTCAAGTCCCTCAATTGCATTTGAAAGATTTTCAAGTAATTTTGCAACGTCTTCTTCTGATAAGTCGCCTTTTGCAAGAGCGTCTTTTGTTGCTTTTAATGTCTCTTCAAGTTTAGCATATGTATCTGATGTATAATCATCTTTATTTAATTTTTCAGCCTCTTTAACCATAGCTTCAAGAGCTTTTGTATCTCCGCTAAGTTTAAGAGTAACTTTTGCTTCTTCAACTACATCAATAGCAGCCTGTTTAACAGCTTCTATATCTTCGCCTTTAAGAGCTTCAATTGCTTTTGTATAAGCTTCACTTTCAATAAATGCAGTCCATGATGATTTTGTATAAAGTGTCTCATCATAGCTATCAATTACTTTCTGCAATTCTGCTTTAGCAATATCAAGTTCAGTAATGCTGTTTATAAGTTCTTTATATGCAGCATTAAGTTTGTCATAAGCCTCTAAAACCTCTGACTGTGTTTTTGGTTCAATAGTACCATTAAGAATTCCTTCTGCATGAGCTCTAGCATCTTTATATGCTTTAAGAAGTTCTTCATCATAGTAACTTTCATCTTTAATTTCTCCAGTTGAAGCGTAAAGTTTGCTAAGCTGTGTTGTGTCTATTTCAAGAGCACCATTTGCAACTGTAACAATTTCATAGAATACTGGTGTAACATTTTCCCATTCAAGTTTAATTGAATAGATACTGTCAAACATATATGTATAAACAGTTGTAAGAGGCTCTGTGAGAGTTCCTACTTGTACCCAGTTGTCATTTTCTTCTGAAAGAGTAGCAATATTAGCAGGGTTTGAACGTGTACCACGCACATATACTTTTGCATTACTTATTGCTGAGCTACTCTGAAGTACATTAATCTGGTCAATATGAGTTACATCTGAAAGATTGTAAACAAGGCTTCCTGTTTCACGACCTGTCATATTAGGTTTAAATGCTGTTGTTATGCTTCCGTCAATAATATTTTCTGGAACAAAATCAGCAGAAACCTCAGCTGGGTCAACTACAAAAGTAGGATTTCCATTAACAGGTACATATTCACCATCATTTATTATTATTTCATTGAGACCAATAAATCTATGTGAATAATTTGATGTAAGTTTTACACGGAGATAACGTGCATTTACTGGTGATTCAAGTTCTCCTGAAAAACTTCTAAAGTTTGGATAATTACTACTTGCCTGACCCCAACCGATTGAACCAGCTGTACTTGAATCCCATTCAGTAGCCTCTTTATTGTCAGTCATTGTTACAACTGTTGTCCATTCTCCATCTTTGTCAGCTGCAACTTCAATTAAACCATCACGAATATAGTTCTGGTTAGTGTCTGGAATAAGAGCTTCAATCTTTCTTATTTCACGTGTCTGACCTAAGTCATACATTATCCAACCATCTTTTACCTGATAACGGCTAAACACTGCACCTGTATTTACATTTCCGTCAAACCAGTTTCCTGTTGTACCAGTTTTTATAGCGTCATCCTGATTCCACTGTGGTGCAAGAGGAAGATTTGAGCTTATGCTATCAAATACTATTCCTGTTGCTTCCTCAACTGTAACTTTAAGTTCATTAAGGTGGAATGTTACAACTTCATCTGTATCATTCTGGATATATACATAACGAGCATTTACTTTGCCTTCTGTATAAGCTTTCATTTCTTCAAGGTTTGCACCTGCTTTAAGTGTAAGTGTTTCTCCACCTGTCTTATCAACAGTTATTGAACCAATTCCGCTTATACGCTCAAGTTCAAGACCAACATAGTCTCCCGGATTAAGTGTTATTTCTGATGCTTTTGATATTGTAGCTTCATTTTCTGAAACAACTCCACAAACACCTTTTAATACATCAGCATTATTTGATATAGCATGTTTTGCTGTGTCAGTTTCAGGATTAAACTCATTAACTGTTATTTCTGAGAATTTAATCCAAGCATCAACTATCTCATCATTTACCATACGCACATACTGTGCTTCAATTCCGCCAAGGTTAACTTCAATAACATCTGAACCAGACTGGCTTCCCTCAAAACTCTTTACAGGTGTATAAGTTTCACCATCAACAGAATATTCAAGGTGATATTTTTTCCATTTATCTCCATTACCATTTCCAATTACGAAACGAACGTTTCCAATCTGTTTAACTTCTCCAAGATTAAGTCCTATATAATCGCCTACAAGACTATCATCTGGATGTTCTGGATTGTTTGGTGTTCCGTCTGGGTCAAACCATACAAATGTATTGTCTTTTCCATCTAATAAATTATCAAGGGAACCTTGATGTATTTTCCAAGCTTCTGAATGAATAACTTCTGTTTTATCTTCTACATATTCATATACATCAAATTCTGAGAATTTAACCCATACATTACGTTCTTTAGTGTTAACAATACGAACATATCTAGCCTCAACACCTTCAAGGTCAACATCTGTTGTATCTTTTCCAGTTGCTTTTCCTGTTATATCCTTAACTTTAGTCCATTCTTCGCCGTTAACAGAATATTCAAGACGATATGTTTCCCATTTATCTCCACTTCCGTCACCAACAACGATATGTACTTTTCCTACTTTCTTAACAGAACCAAGGTCAAGACCTAAATAATCACCAACAAGACAAGTATCTTTCTTTGAAGTTGAAGGATTGTACCAAACTATTGTACTGTCATCACCGTCTGTAAGGTTTTTCTCTGCACCACTGTAAACAGTATATCCACTTGTTCTGTAAACAGTTCCACTGAGAGGTTTTACTTCATCAACTGGTGCTTCTACTGGTAAATTATTTATATATATTTCTCTTACACCAAGCCATTTTGCATTGTTTGCTGTGGCTGTCATTCTGATACCTTTAGCTTTAAGACCAAGGTTTTCAGCTTTCATTTCAGTTTTACTTCCTGAGAAAGTTACATCAGGAACATCTTTCCATTCAACACCATCTTCTGTGTACTCAAGTTTACATGTGCTAAATGTGTCAGCCATGTTTCCTGAACGACCTGTTGCAAAAAGAACACTGTCAATAGCTATTGGACGGTTATAAACAATACCTATATAATCGCCAGTTTTTATTTCTTTTTCAAAGTATACTTCTGATTTTTCATTACCATCAATTATATTTGAAATTGTTCCTTTTGTTGTTGCCTCAATATTTGTTATTGGTGTTGCAATAACTTTTGATGGGTCAACAGTAAGTTCAGCTATAATAGCAATTTTATCACGTATTGTTCTTAAGAACGGCATTATATGCTGTACACCAACTTCAGCATATTCAGTATGGTCTATATAACTAAAACCATGTGTTTCAGCTTCTTCCAACTGTGCCTGTCCAGCAACATAATATTCTGGAACTACTCCTGCATTGTCATTTATATAATATTCTTCAAGTGCATTTAAGAATATATCAGCAGCTTCTGTTACATTCTGCCATGTATCAAGCCAGTATACCATCTGACCTGCAAGACGTTCATTTCCACTTTCTTTATAGATAGCAGCTGCCTCCTGAAGTTTAGTAAACTCTTTACGCATTGACTCAATGTCTTCTTTTGTAAGAGTTTCATTTGCAAGTTTTTCTTTAAATTCATTAAGTTTTGGTTTAAGGTCAACAGACTCCTGAAGAACTCTTACACGACTATCCATGTTTTGGTTAATCATGTGTTTTGAAATTTCACGAAGTGCCTTTGACTCTGGTGTTTCTTTATATGTTTCATGGTCTACATATTTGAATGAGTCATACCAAGCCTGGTCAGCTGTTTCTCCATCCTCCCAAATATTCCATGAATAACAAGCATTACCGAATATAGCAACCTTTGAAGGCTCTGACTGCTGCATTGGGTTAAGCACTATACCCTGAATTTTTTCTGGGTTTACTCCTGGGTGAAGGAAATCTTTAAATCCACCCATTATAAGGTGACGTTTTGAGTTGTCTGTACATGGCCAGTTAATCCACATATATGGTCCACGTTTTACATTATTATAGAATACATTTGTAAAATTATCAGAAACTTCACCCCAAATCTTTCCACCTGTCATAACAACAGGAACTTCCTCTGGAAGATTTGACATCCAAGAAGCACCATTGTACATATACTCAACAGGACAGAAAGGAATAGTTGTCTTAAGTCCAGGATATTTTGACTGCATTTCTTCTGATGAAACCCAATCAACAAGTTCTGTCATAAGTTTAATATATAAATCTGAACCCTGATTTCCAGCATCGTCTGCAAGTACAGCTATCTGACGAACACCAGCACCCATAACCTGTTCAAATTTTGCTTTTAATATTTTAATAGTTTCATCATAATTTGAATTTGTTATAGGATTATACATAAATGGATGAAGAGCAAAAACAAACTGACATTTTGAAGCATTTCCAGCCTCTGCAAGAGGTTTTACTAATCTTTCAAGTTCATCTTGTGTATATAATTCACGCCATCTAGAATTGTGTTTAGGGTCATCTTTTGGTGCATAGAAATATGAATTAAGTTTTATTTCTCCACCAAATCTCATAAGCTCTGCTCTGTCTTCAACACTCCAAGGCTCACCATAGTAACCTTCGATAAATCCACGAGATGCAATGTCTGCCCAGTCATTAATTGAAAGAGCTCGAACTTCTCTTGTAGATGAATTTATCTGTGTCATTATCTGTTTAAGTGTTGTAAGACCATAGAAAGCAGCGTCTGTATCACGTCCAAGAACTGCTATCTGGTTGCCTTTTATAACAAGCATATATGAATCTGTTTTTTCAAGAACTGTGTAATCTGCATCTTTTACATTTTCATTGAACCAGTCATCAACTGTGTTATCTTCATTTCCATATATACCAACTAATAACTGTACATCTTCTCCAGCTTTTAATTCGTTTAAAATCATTTTTTCTGGAGTAGATTCAAGTTCTTGGTCTATTGTAAATCCTGGGTCTACAACATCATCTGGGTTAACTCCAAAACCTGGGTCAATTTCTTCTGTCACTTCTCCTTCTGGGTCTACTGTAAATCCTGGGTCAATTTCTTCTGTCGCTTCTCCTTCTGGGTCTACTGTAAATCCTGGGTCAATTTCTTCTGTTGTTTCTCCTTCTGGGTCTACTGTAAATCCTGGGTCTACTTCTTCTGTTATTTCTCCTTCTGGCTCAACTGTAAATCCTGAGTCAACTTCTTCTGTTACTTCTGTTTTATCTTCAGATACAACTGCTTCTTCAGTATCTTTTTCTAAAGATGCTTCTGTAACTGTATCTTCATTTGCAGGAGCTTCAATTACTGCATCAGTATTTTCAACTTCTTCTGTTGTTTCCTCTGAAACTTCCTCTGTTACAATTTCTTCTTTTGTTTCTTCTTTTACAGGTTCCTCATAAGTAACTGCTTCTTCAACATTTTTACTTTCAAGATTTGCAGCATCAACTGTATTCATGCTTATTCCAGCAGCACCAAGAGCATACTCTGCTCTATCAACAGTATATTCATCAATTCCTTCTTCAAAAACCGCATTAACTATTTCAGGAAGTGTCACAACACTGTCATCATAAGTGATTTCCTGCACATTAGGATAAAGTTCATAGTTATCGTCAAGAACACCGCTGGCTGTATCTGATGCAAAAGCATTTGTAGGAACAGACGAACAAACCATAGCAGCCGCTAATGTAGACGCTAACGTTCTTTTAAACTTCATAAAACCTCTCCTTTCTTTTACCCCTATGTTCGTTTAATTTTCACTCTGTATAATCCGAACTTAATTTATACAGATATTATATTTGAGAATATTGTCAGACATATTACAACTAAAACAGAATAAAAAAAAACCATGACTTATAAACACAGCCTTTTTATGACGATGTAAATAAACCACGGTTACGCCTGCTCTACCAGTAACATTCCGAAACTCAAATATTAACTTGATAAAATGTTATCATAAATTTTTTTATATTACAATAGTTAATTATTCACAATACTTGAAAGTAATATTTGTTAAAATTGTTTTAGCAAAAAACCAAACAATAAATAATTATATATGACGCAAATTAACAATATATTAATAATAAAAATCATAAATATATACAAAAACACAAAAAAACATCTCTAATTCAAAGAATTAGAGGTGTTTTTTGTGATAATATAAATTTTTAATTATTTATTCTTGGCATTAAAAAATTAAATCCTGAATTATCATTTGTAGGTGTTGTAGATTTATTTGTTTCATTCTCCTGATTAGCATCTTGTATTGTAACTTTAAGGTTCATAGGAGTATCGCCATTTCTTATTATTCTAACATCAACCTGACTTCCCACTTCCTGTTCTGCGAGAACTTCAACAAGGTCATCCATTGACATTATTTTTTTACCTGCAAAGTCTGTTATTATATCTCCTGGCTGTATTCCACCATTGTCAGCACTTCCACCATCAACAACATCTCTTACAAGAACTCCTACTGGAAGTCCATAAAGATTTGCAAGACTATCTGTTATATCACTTCCTGTAATTCCAAGATATGGTCTTGGAGCTGTTCCCTCTGTAAGAAGTGTATTTATGATAGGTACAACAGTATTACTTGGTATAGCATATCCCATTCCTTCAACAGCCTCCTCAAATGCTTTTGCAGTATTTATTCCAATAACATTTCCATTAAGGTCAACAAGAGCACCACCACTGTTACCAGGATTGATAGCTGCATCAGTCTGAATAACTTCAAGGCTTACATCGTCAACCTGTATAGTTTTTTCTTTAGCACTAATCATACCACCTGATGTTGATATTCCTTCACCTAAGGCATTTCCTATTGCAATAACACTTTCACCTTCTTCAAGACTGTCAGAGTCTCCAAATGTAGCAACAGTGACACTACTTATTCCTACATTCTGAAGGTCAGCTTTACTTACTGTTATTACTGCAAGGTCTGATTTGCTATCTGTTCCAGCAACCTGTGCTATAACGTCAGATTCAGCACCTTCGATTGAAACAGAAATATTTGTTGCTCCTTCTATAACATGATAGTTTGTAACAATAGCGATTTTTCCATCATCTTCATAGAATATTACACCAGAACCGGCTCCTTGAGCTTCATAAGGTATTGATATATTGCCATAGTATGTTGTTGTTTTTTGTGCTATTGTATTAATGCTTACAACAGAAGGTTTTACACTTTTTATTATTGAAACAATATCGTCTGAAGATTTTGAAATTGTCTGAGCTGTTGCAACATTTGTTTTTGTTCCATTATTATTTGTTGATGAAGAAGAACTTTCAGTTTTATTCTGCAATAAATTCTGCATAACTGAATATCCTGCTCCAATACTTCCGCCTCCTGCAATACTTACAACAAGACAAGCAGCTATTATCTTTTTGAATGAGTTATTTTTAAGTCTACGTTTTTTAGTTTCCTCTTTCACTGTCTCATGATAAAATGTTTCTCTTTTTCCATCATCACTTTCAACATTCATATAAATTTTCTTTGGTTCTTCTTTATTTTCATTTGTATCTTCCATTTTTGGTTCACTTTCGTTTTTTATTTCATTATCTGTATTATTTTCATTTAATAAGTTTCTTTCGTCGTCCATAATATATACCTCCTATTTAACGAGATTATTTATTCTCTCGGTTTTTGTCTTATTAATTTCTATATTTAAATTATAGGGCATATTTTTGAACATTATATGAACACAAATTAAACAATATATAAATTATACAAATCAAATAGCCTTTTTTAGTGTAAAAATAAATTCAGTTCCTTTTCCTTCTTCACTTTTAACACCTATATTTTCACCATGGGCAAGTATAAATTGTTTTGCTATTGAAAGACCTAATCCTCCGCCTTTTTTGTCCTCTCCTCTTGAGGCGTCAGCTTTATAAAATCTATCAAAAACATATTTTTGGTCTTCTTCACTTATGCCTTTTCCATTATCCTTTACAGATACAGTTATTTTACCATTATTTTTTGATGCTGTTTCAATCTGTATATTTCCACCATTTCCAGTAAATTTTATAGCATTATCAACAAGATTATGGAAAACTCTTCTGATTTTATCTTCATCAGCTTTTACAATTGTATTTTTCTCAAAGAAGATAATATCAACAGATATATCTTTTTCCTTAAATCTAGGTTCAAGTTTATCAATGCTATCTCTTATAAGCTCATTTACACTAAACTCAGTAAGTTCAAGTGTAAGATTGCTTGTTTGAGCTCTGCTAAGGTCAACAATATCATTTGTAAGTTTAGTAAGTCTTTCAGTTTCTTCCATTACAATTTCAAGATAATGTTGTTGTCTCTCAACAGGTATTGTTCCATCAAGCATAGCACCTATAAAGCCTTGTATTGAAGTCAAAGGCGACCTTAAATCGTGGGATATATTAGCTATAAAGTCACGGCGTATTTTTTCATGCTTATCAAGACTTTCAGCCATATTATTAAAACTTTCAGCCAACTGTCCAACTTCGTCATTTGTTTTAACTTCAAGTCTATTTTCAAAATTTCCATCAGCTATAACTTTTACAGCTTCATTCATTTCTAAAAGAGGCTTTGTAATTCTTCTTGTAGATATGTAAACAAGAAAAGCCCCTATAATCATAACTCCACCAAGACAAAGAGCTCCTACTCCATACATTCCCTGTATAGATTTTTGTATCTCTGGTATAGATGTACACATAAAAACTCCACCTATAACCTTTTTACCTATAAATATAGGATATCCCACAGTAAGAACAGGCTCTGGAAACATACCATTTAATTTTCCCTTTACAGTTACAACTTTTCCATCAAGGACTCCTGCTATTGCATCATCAGTAAAAGTTTGACCTACCCAATCTCTACTTATACCGGGAGTAACATTCTCTATAACTCCATCTCTGTTCATAAAAAACACACTGGCGTCAAGATATTCTTCCATAACTTGAAGTTGATATTCCAAATCATTGGCATCAAATTTTCCTGTAAAAAAATTTATTGCATACTGTTCATAAATTTTCTGTGAAATTTTCTTTCCATGGTCTATAAGCTGTTTTTCTTTAAGATTTATATAATAATTAGAGTAGGCAACAGTCAAAACTCCTGCTAAAGTAAGAAAACTTATAAAAAGGGTTCCTATATATATGAAAAGTTGTTTTGTAAGTATTGACTTTTTTATCATTGTCATTTCACCTCAAATTTATAACCTACTCCCCATACGGTTTTTACTTCCCATTTATTATCACCATTTATTTTTTCTCGTATTCTTTTTATATGAACATCAACAGTTCTTGTATCTCCTATATATTCATAGCCCCAAATTTTATCAAGAAGTTGTTCTCTTGTAAAAACTTGATTTTTATGCTGGGCAAGAAAATATAAAAGCTCAAATTCTTTAGGTGGGAAATCAACATCATTTCCATTAAAATTAACAGTATAATTAAGTGAATTTATAATAAGATTGTCAAATTTAAGTTCACCTTCATTTTCTGTATTAACTTTAGGCTCATATCTTCTAAGTACAGCTTTAACCCTAGCCACAAGCTCTTTTGAGTCAAAAGGCTTTACCATATAATCATCAGCACCAAGCTCAAGACCTAAAACTTTGTCAAAAGTCTCCCCCTTAGCTGTAAGCATTATTACAGGGACATTACTTTTCTTTCTTATTTCACTACAAACTTGATAACCATCAAGTCCCGGAAGCATTATATCAAGTATGACAATATTAGGATTATACTGTGAAAAAACTTCAAGAGCCTCTTTACCATTATAAACCTCTCTTGTATCATATCCCTCTTTCATAAGATATAAAGAAATAAGCTCTGCAATATGCTTATCATCATCAACAACCATTACTTTAACTTTATCGTTCATAAAATTCCTCCTTTTAAAAAGAGTTATTTAAGCTCAACAACAGTAACTCCAAGTTCTCCTTCTGTAAAATCTCCCTGACGGAAACTTACAACATGAGGATTTGTTCTTAAATATTTCCAAACAGCACTTCTTAAAGCACCTGTTCCCTTTCCATGTATTATAGTAATTTTCTTTAATCCTGCTAAATAGGCATCATCAATATATTTATCAATATTTCCAAGACCTTCATCAACAGTCTGTCCACGACAGTCAATTTCAGGTGATATAAACTGACTCTTTCCAGATTTTACTCTTGTTGTAATTCTTCTTGCATTGTTATCTTGTTTTTTAGGTTCTTCTCTATCATCCATCATAAGTTCTTTGAGAGGTACTTTTATTTTCATTATACCTGCCTGAACCATAACTTCTCCATTATTATCAGGAGCTGAAAGAGCTGTTCCATATTGGTCAAAGCTTATAACATAAACTTTATCACCAGCAGACAGAGATTTTAAAGGTTTATGATTAACTTTCTTACCAATAGATTTTGATGATTTTTCTTGCATTTCACCAATTTTATTTTTAAGTTTAAGTCTCTCCTCATTCATTTTCTGAGTAGATTTTGCCTTAGACTGTTTATTAAGCTCTTTTATAATTCTGTCGGCTTCCTCTTTAGCCTGAATATATACAAGTTTTGCTTCTTCTCTAGCTTTAGCAAGTATTTTTTCTCTCTGGTCGTTTATTTTTTGTTTCTGTTTTTCAACTTCTTTTTTGAGAGTTTCAGCTTCTCTTCTGTATTCTTCAGCTCTCTCCTGTTCATAAACAACACTTCTCTTGCTTATTTCAAGGTCTGTTATAACGTCTTCAAGGCGTACATCTTCCTTATCAATAAACTCTTTAGCCATATCTATAATATAATCTTGAAGTCCAAGTCTTTTTGATATGGCAAAAGCATTACTTTTTCCCGGTATACCTATAAGAAGTTTATATGTTGGTCTAAGAGTCTCAACACTAAATTCACAGCAAGCATTTTCAACACCATCTGTTGACAGTGCATAAACTTTAAGCTCACTATAATGAGTTGTAACAGCAGTTCTTATGCCCTGTTTAAATAAATACTGTATAATAGCCAAGGCAAGAGCCGCTCCCTCTGTTGGGTCTGTACCTGCTCCAAGTTCGTCAAAAAGTACGAGAGAATTTGAAGTCACTTCCTCAAGTATCTTTACAATATTGCTCATATGTGCTGAGAATGTTGATAAACTCTGTTCAATACTCTGTTCATCACCTATATCAGCAAAAACATTGTCAAATACAGCTAATTCAGAGTTATCAAAAGCTGGTATATGAAGACCAGACTGTCCCATAAGTGTAAAAAGTCCCAATGTTTTAAGAGCAACAGTTTTACCACCAGTATTAGGTCCTGTTATAAGAAGTGTTGTAAACTCTTTACCTAAATATATATCAATAGGTACAACTGTACTATCATCAAGTAAAGGGTGTCTTGCCTTTTTAATATTTATATAACCTTTTGTGTTAAATACAGGCTGTGTTCCTCTCATTGATATTGAAAGATTTGCTTTTGCAAATATAAAGTCAAGTTGTGTTAAAACTTCAAGGTTAGCTTCAAGAATTGGACAATTTTCAGTGACCATTTCTGAAAGATACGCAAGAACCTTGTCAATTTCTTCTTTTTCTTTAGCTTGAAGCTCTTTTATTTTATTATTCAACTGAACAACACTCATAGGCTCTATAAATATTGTTGAACCTGTGTTTGATTGGTCGTGTATCATTCCTGGAAAACTACTTCTATATTCAGCTTTAACAGGGACGCAATATCTGTCATTTCTTATTGTTATAACAAAATCCTGAAGCATATTTCTGTAAGCAGAAGAATTTATTATACCATTAAGCTGGTCACGGATTTTATCATTTGACACACGAATTTCTTTTCTTACATTTCTAAGACCTACACTAGCATCATCTGCGATTTCATTTTCAGAAACAATACATCTTGTTATCTCATTTTCAACCTTTGGTAAAAGCTCTATAAGCATAAAAAGTCCATCAAGAATTTCATAGCTTTCAGCTTTATTTTCATTTTTTGAATAATTTTTGGCTTTTCTACAAACATACAAAAATTCGCCTATGTTCATAAGTTCTTCTATTGATAATGTTCCACCCATTCCGGCTCTTTTAAGCTGTGGACGAATTTCTCTAAGACCACCTAAAGAGAGACTTCCCTTTCTCATAGCCATAGAAACAGCCTCTGTTGTCTCTTTCTGCCAATTTACAATATCACTAACAACCACAGAAGGCTCTAAAGATGCAGCTTTTTCCTTTCCCATAGGAGATACAGCCATATCTGTAAGTTTTTTTATAATTTTATTAAACTCAAGTGTTCTAAACGCTTTTTCATTCATAAAAATTTACCGCCTTATATTTTAATTACATAGTTGATTATATCATAAATTTATTTTTAAATCCTTAAAAAGAAATTTCAATTTAACCTTATAACAAATACATAAAATTTTTGTTTATATTTTTTACATAGAGGTATATATATTATTATTAAATATATAGGTGAAATAATATTCTAAATGCTATTTTTGTAAATTATAACAAAAAATTATAGTAAAATTTACATTATTCTATTATAATTAACACATAATTTAATGAACTTAAAAATATGTTTTTGATTGGGGGAATTTTGATATGGAAAAAAATTTTTCAAGGTATGATATAAAGTATCTTGAACTTTTATCACACAAATATTCTAACATAAACATGGCAAGCTCTGAAATAATAAATCTTCAGGCAATATTAAATCTTCCTAAAGGTACAGAGCACTTTGTTTCTGATATCCATGGAGAATATGAGTCTTTTAATCATGTTTTAAAAAACGCATCGGGAGTTATAAAAAATCATATTAACACTATTTTCGGAACAAGCATAAGAGAAAGCGAAAAAAAAGCTCTTGCAACACTTATATACTATCCTGAAGAAAAAATTGACAGAGTTGCAAAAACAGAAACAGACATGAAAGACTGGTATAAAATAACACTTTACAGACTTGTAATAATATGTAAAGTTATTTCTTCACAGTATACACGCTCAAAAGTAAGAAAAGCTCTTCCAAAAGAATTTGCCTACATAATAGAAGAACTTCTCCATGAAGATGGTGTGGGAAGTAATAAACAAATGTATTACAGCGAAATAATCGACACAATAATAAGACTTGACCAAGCAGACAGATTTATAGTTGCAATAGCTGAACTTATACAGCGTTTAGCGATAGATTGTCTTCATGTAATAGGCGATATATATGACAGAGGACCAGACGCTGCAAAAATAATGGATATACTTGAAAACTATCACAATGTAGATATACAATGGGGAAATCATGATATGTCTTGGATGGGAGCTGCTGCTGGTTGTCAAGCTCTTATATGTAATGTAATAAGAATACAGGCAAGATATGCAAATTTAGGAACAGTTGAGGAGGATTATGGTATAAATCTTATTCCTCTTGCTACTTTTGCTATGGAAAAATATGCTGATGACCCTTGTACATCATTTACTCCAAAAGTTTCTGCTGATACATATATAAGCGATAAAGAGTCAAATCTTATAGCAAAAATGCATAAGGCAATATCTGTAATACAATTTAAAGAAGAAGCAGCCATAATAAAAAGACACCCTGAATTTATGATGGATAACCGCCTTCTTTTAGATAAAATAAATTATGAAAAAGGCACAATTATTATTGAGGGAAAAGAATATAAAATGAACGACACAAACTTCCCAACAATAGACCCAAAGAAACCTTTTGAGCTTACTGTGGAAGAACAAGAAGTTATTGATAAAATAAAACTTTCATTTGTAAACAGTCCAAAACTTCAAAAACATATAAGAACACTTTACAGCAACGGAAGTATGTATAATATATGCAACTCAAATCTTCTTTTCCATGGTGGAATACCAATGAACCCAGACGGAACATTAAAATCTGTAAATTTCCGTGGAAAGAAATATTGTGGTCGTGAATACCTTGACGCTGTTGATAGAACAGTTCGTGAAGGATATTTCAGCAAACCACATACACCATCAAAAAGACTTTGTTTAGACCTTATTTGGTATTTATGGTGTGGTGAGGACTCACCTCTTTTTGGAAAGAAAAAAATGACAACCTTTGAAAGATATTTTATAGATGATAAAGAGTCTCACAAAGAAATAACAAATCCTTATTATCAGTTAAGAAACAAAGAAGAAGTATGTAAAATGGTTTTATCTGAATTTGGTCTGGACCCTGAAAAATCTCATATAATAAATGGACATGTTCCTGTAAAAGTTTCAAAGGGAGAAAGCCCAATAAAAGCAAATGGAAAACTTTTTGTAATTGATGGTGGTTTTGCAAAGGCATATCAAAAAGTTACTGGAATAGCAGGATACACACTTATATATAATTCTCACGGTTTACTTCTTGTATCCCATGAACCTTTTGAATCAATGGAAATTGCCATTGAACAAGAAAAAGACATACATTCATCAACAGTGGCTTTACAATATTCAAATGAAAGAATAAGAGTAGTTGACACAGATATAGGAAAAGACATTAAAAAAACAATATCTGACCTTGAAAATCTTTTATATGCTTATCAGACAGGTATTTTAAAAGAAAGTGTTCTATAAAAAATAAAAAGCTGGGATTTACCCAGCTTTTTTTATTTTAAAATTTCAGATTTTTTAATTAATATCATTCTATTTATGTACAACAATGAAAGTGTACAATAAAAAACAATGTTTATAAAAGCAATAGCTGTATTTCCAACTACACTAGCAAAAAATATATTATCACCAAATATAGTTGACACTATATAGGTAAAGGCATTTGAAATTCCATATTGAATTATATATATTACTATAAGATAAAAAAGAGTTTTAAACCATTTTCTTCTTACTGTTTTCATACTATTAAAAATAGCACTTAAAGGATTACTGTTATCTATAATTATAGAATATGGATAAAAATAACAAGCTATACCAAAATATAAAGCTGGAAAAATAAGAATAGAACCTAAAAATATTAAAATAATATATAAAAATGCTCCTATAAGAAACATTCCACCCTTTTCAAAAGATTTTGATACAGCAGCTTTATAATTTATATTTTTTCCATAAACATAGTTTAAAACTACAAAAGCAACAGCCATTAAACCTAAAGGCTCAAAAAAATATTTAACAACAATATAAAGTATATTATATAATACATAATCTTTAGGAAAAGCCTCAATACCTATATTTTGTATATTTCTTGCCAAGACATCAAAATTTATATCCATAAGAGAGCCAACCATAAATTGATTTATAACTCCAAGAACAAGGCTTATAGGAAAAAATATTATAAAGAGTATAAAAGCAAAAGTTTTAATATTATCTTTATAAATTTTCATTGCCATATTAAAAAGCTGTTTAAAATTCAGCTCATACTCACTAAGTAAGTCAATCAAATAAAACACTTCCTTTCAAATAAAATTACAAATTTAAAAAATCTTCGCAAATAATTATACTATTTTTAGTAGAAAAAAGTCTACATATAATTGATATTATATATTTTATATTATAAAATCTATTTATCAAAGGGGGTATAAACATTGAAACTTAAAGGAAAAAGAGTGCTTGTAACAGGTTCATCAAGAGGTATAGGAAAGGCAATAGCTTTAGCCTTTGCAAGAGAAGGCTGTGAAGTAATATTAAACGCATCAAAAAGCGGCTACGAAATGGAAAATGTGGCTGATGAAATAACAGAAAAAGGCGGTATATGTAGAACATTTATGGCTGATGTATCAGACTACTCCCAATGTGAAGATATGTTTGAAACTATTGGAGATATAGACATACTTGTAAATAATGCAGGCATATCATATATGGGACTTTTCTCTGATATGAAACCAGAAGACTGGGAAAGAGTTATGGCTGTAAATATAAATTCAGTATTTAACTGTACACATATTGCTATACCCTATATGGTTAGAGAAAAATCAGGAGTAATAATAAATATATCTTCAATGTGGGGAGATAAAGGAGCTTCCTGTGAGGCTGTATACTCTGCATCAAAAGGTGCTGTAAATTCATTTACAAAGGCAATGGCTAAAGAGCTTGGTCCAAGCGGTATTCGTGTAAATGCTATAAGCTGCGGTGTAATAGATACAAAAATGAATGCATGGTTGAATGATGAAGAAAGAGCAGAACTGGCAGATGAAATTTCACTTATGCGTTTTGGAAATTCTGATGAAGTTGCAGAATTAGCAGTTTTTCTTGCCTCTGAAAAATCAGAGTTTATAAACGGTCAAATAATAACAATAGACGGCGGAATGTTTTAAATTTTAAAAATAAAAAAGTACCCTTATGATAAGGGTACTTTTTATTTTTTATCTTTCTCCTAATTTAAGACTAGGAACAGCGTTAAGGTCAAGATTATCTCTTATACCTTTTATATATTCATAATATCCGGCAGAACCTATCATAGCTGCATTATCTGTACAGAGTATAGGTGCAGGTATTGAGAGATAAAGTCCGTTTTCTTCACAAGCCTTTGTTAAAGCTTCTCTCAAAGCACTGTTTGAAGCAACTCCTCCAGCAAGAGCAACTTTTCCTGTACCCTTTTCTTTAGCAGCTTTTATTGTTTTAGCCACAAGAACCTCAACAACGGATTTCTGGAAACTAGCTGCAACATCTTCTGGCACAATTTCATGTCCCATCATTTTTTCTTTATTAACATAGTTTAAAACAGCAGATTTCAATCCACTAAAACTGAAATCATAGCTGTCTTCCTCAAGAAATACTCTAGGGAACTGTATAGCATCAGGGTTTCCCAATTTAGCCGCCTTATCAATTTTAGGGCCTCCTGGATAACCCATTCCAATTACCCTAGCAACTTTATCGTAAGCCTCTCCTGCTGCATCATCTCTAGTATGTCCCATAATCTCATATTTTCCATAGTCCTCAACATAAACAAGATGAGAATGTCCACCTGAAACAACAAGAGCCACATAAGGTGGTTCAAAGTCTATATTTTGAATATAGTTTGCTGAAATATGTCCCTCAATATGGTGCACTCCTACAAGAGGCTTTTTAAGAGCATAGGCAAGAGCTTTTGCCTCTGCAAGTCCAACAAGTAAAGCTCCTACAAGTCCCGGACCATATGTTACAGCTATTGCATCAATATCATCAAAAGTAGTGTCAGACTCTTTTAAAGCTTCTTTTATAACAGCATCAATATTCTCAACATGTTTTCTTGAAGCTATTTCAGGCACAACACCACCATAAAGTTTATGTAAATCTATCTGTGATGAAATTATATTGGAAAGTACATATCTACCGTTTTTTACTACTGCCGCTGCTGTCTCATCACAAGAGCTTTCAATGGCAAGTATCAAAACGTCATCTTTATCCTTAATCATTTTTCCCTCCTGAATTTTTTAAAAAATAAAACTTATAATCCTTTAGTTATTATATCCTTTATCTTCTTTCTGTCAAAGCGTTCATTGTCTCTTTTTGTTGGGAACTCTATTTTATATGACATTTTAAATATAAACCTATTAAGTATCATTATAGCTACAATTCCTATTGATAAAACAGGAAAAATATAAAATGTAAAAGCTCCACCAACAGCGTATATACTTTTACAGAGAACCATAAAAAAACTACCCATCATGTAATATATATATGTATATCCAGAAACATTCAAAGCTTGACATATATTATATCCAAAAAATATAGCTAAAGGAACACTTCCTATAAAACTTATAATATAAATTATAGTTCCTATAATAAGTGCAACAGGTATTCCAACAACAGATATTGTAAATAAAAAGAATAGTGCCAAAGCCAATATATATATAACATTTCCAAAACCTATAACTTTAACAGGCTTTTTAATAATAATCATTGTACCTTGTTCAGCCTTATTTTTAAATATAAACAGCAAAATAAGACCTATTACAACCTGAAAAATTCCCGAAACGAAAATAAGTGCCATTCCGGGAAATTTTCCAAGGGTTAAAACAATCTCTTCAAGTCCAAGGGCTATAACTATTCTTTCAGCTATAATAACAATACCTTCACTGAAATTTACAATGCCTGAAGGATAATCAGCAATAAGTCTTAAAAAAAGTATTCCTGCAACAAGTGCAGCATATATAATTATTCTGTTAAAAAATTGAAATCTGTTATTATCATTCATTTATCATCAGCCTTATTTTGTGTGCTTTTTGTTTCTGAGAATAATAAACTGGGCAGCACATATAACTGTGAGTATAGCAAAAATAATTCCTACTGAATTTGCAATTGTACTTCCTGCAATACCTAAAAAAGTATCGGCAGCATCTTTTATAATTTCGCCCTGCTCTGCAATTTTAACAGAAACAGGTATAAGTTTTGCAACACTATCACCAATATAAGGATTATTTATAAGTGATGTCATTAAAGGTTCTCTATAAAGTACAAGTAAAGTTCCTGTACCAAATAAAATTGAAAATGTTCCCCATATAGCTCCTGCAATTTTACTTCGTACAGAGTAATTAACTTCATATTCCTCATCAGAAAGTTTCTTAATCTGAGCCATTACATTGTATTCAAAGTCAGCTGGTGCTTCAAAATCAGGCAAAAGTTTTAAATCTCCCATAAGAGAATCATAAATATAAAAACTTTCTTTACATTCACTACACACCAAAAGGTGACTGTTAAGCTCTTTAGCATCTTTTTCGGATAATTCACTATCCATATACTTCATCATAAGTTGTTCAGCTTCACTGCATTTCATTTTTTTGTCACCTTCCTTCTTTTCCTGTCAAAATGTCTTTAAGCATTTTTCTTCCTCTAAAAATTCTGTTCTTAACTTTCGACAAAGGCTCTTTTGTTATATCAGCTATTTCCTGATAGGAAAGTCCCTGTTTATGAAAAAGCACAATAGGAATTTTATACATATCAGGTAAAGAGTTTAGAGCATTTTCAATACTCATTTTTTCCTCTTTCTCTATATATTTACTTTCCGGAGTATCTTTTTCAGGTAAATCATATACCATATCATCAATACTTACAGTCTCATGTTTTTTCTTTCTTCTATAATCTATAACATGATTTGTGCTTATTCTTATGAGCCATGTTGAAAATTTAAACTCAGGCTGATATTTATCAAGATTTTTAAAAACCTTTATAAATATTTCTTGTGCAAGGTCATTTGCCTCCTCTGTGTCATTAACCATTCTTAAGACAACAGAATAAACAAGATTTTTATATCTTGTTAAAAGCTCGGCAAATGCGTCATTATTTCCCTCTATGGACATTTTTACTAATTCATAATCGTCAGTTTTTTTCAACATAGCTACCCCTTTTTGAGCCTTAAATCCAACTCATTTTATAATACGTTAAATATATTTTTCAGTCTGTTATTTTTCAGGGAAAAACAAAGTTTTACACATTCTGTCTTCACCTAAAAGAGTATTTTCAAAAATGCTTTTTGCATTATCCAGAAAAAGCTCAGGCTCTGAAATTGAAGGACTAAAATGAGTAAGCCATAACTCAGAAACATTTCCCTCAAGGGCAAGTTTTGCCGCCTCGGAAAAAAGCATATGTTTATTTTCAATAGCTTTAGATTTCTTTTCATTTTCGCCATACATACCTTCGCATATAAAAAGGTCAGAGTTACTTATAAATTTTGAAATTGAATTAAGTGGTCGGCTATCTGTACAGTATGACACAGATATTCCCTTTCTAGGTTCACCCATAACCATATCAGAAGTAATAATTTTTCCTTCAAATTCAATTTGTCCTTCTCTCTGTATCAAAGACCAAAGATTTCTTGGAACTTTTAAAGCAGATGCTTTTTTAACATCAAACTTACCTTTTCTTCTCACATCAATTCTATATGCGAAACATTTTATTGTGTGGTCAGCCTGTGCTATATTTATATAAAAATCATTTATAACTAATGGTTCTTCCTTCGGAGTATCAATTTCAACAAATTCTATTGGAAAAGGTATCTCCGGAGCAATACGCATAATACCTTCAACGATATGTTTAAGACCAGAAGGTCCTACAAGTGTCAAAGGCTCTATTCTTCCTGAATTTCCTATTGTAAGGAGCATACCGGGAAGACCTGATATATGGTCTGCATGATAGTGAGTAAAACATATTACATCAATAGCCTTAAAACCCCAACCAAGACTTTTAAGGGTGACCTGTGTACCCTCACCACAGTCTATTAAAAGAAGTCTTCCATTAAGACGAGCCATCATTGCAGTTAAAAATCTTGACGGCATAGGCATCATACCACCTGTGCCGAGAAGAGCTATATCTAGCATTTAAAATCATTCCTTTTGTTTTATTAAAATATAAAAATCCCAACAAAAGCCGAAGCAATTACTATAAAAATAGGATTTATTTTTGTTTTTGAAAGTAATATAAAAGACACTAAAAATATAATAAAAGATAAAGGCTTAAAGGATTTAATATAGTTATATATACCATTAAATTCTGTCTGTGAAAATATTTCCTGAATACCTATTGAAAAAGCTGAAGCCATTATAAGACCAGCAGAAGCCGGCTTTATACCATTCATTATATTTTTAACAGCTTTAGTTTCAGAAAATTTTCTAAAAAACTTTGAAACAATAACACTCATTACAACACACGGAAAATATATTCCAAATGTTGCAAGTATTGCACCTAAAACTCCTGTATTTTTAAATCCAACAAATGTTGCTAAATTTACAGCAATAGGACCGGGAGTAATCTGTGATATAGCAACTATTTCTGTAAAATCTTTTATTGACATCCAATTATATTTTACAACATAATCCTGCAAAAAAGACATCATGGCATAGCCACCACCATAACAGAAAAAACCTATTTTCATAAAAATCAACATAATAAAAAGGGACTCAATCACTATTTTCACCCCTTTTCAGAAAATAGATATAGCCTAACAATCCTGAAACTATAATAGCAAAAACAGGAGATATATCAGAAAACATCATAAATCCAAAAACACCTAAAAATATAATCATCTGAAAAATATTTTTTACAGAAGAATTAAACATTTTAAGTACAGAAGCCAATATAAGAGCAAATACAGAAGCTCTAACTCCAGCCATAGCCTTTTGTACAACAACCATGCTTTCAAGTTTCTCAAAGGCTGCGGCAAATAAAGTTATAATAAGAAATGCAGGAAAAACAATACCTAAAGACGCCGCCAAAACTCCCATAATTCCACATACACGATAACCTATAAAAACAGATGTATTTATAGTTATTACACCGGGGAGAGATTGTCCAAGAGCCATACAGTCAAGAATTTCATCATCATTTATCCATTTTCTTTTTTCAACAATCTCATATCTCATTACAGGAACCATTGAATAGCCTCCACCTACAACAAATGTTCCAACTTTAGCAAATGAAATCAAAAGTTGAATACATACCTTAGGTTTATTCATGGCATTTCATCTCCATAAGTCTTCTCTCAACATCTTTTATATATTGAATTTGAAGATTTCTTATATTCCATAAATGTTTTGCCAAAAATCTTTTTATAGGTTTTTCAACATATATTTTTTTGGAAAACACAATTTGAGTGCGGTTATTTTTAAGAGGATAAAAACTACCTTCCCATATTCCCTTAAAATTTTTATTTATAATTTTAAGTTTATAATATCTGTATTTATTTTTTTCAAGTATTTTAAAAATATTTACATTTCCATTTTTATAGTATTCAATAAATCCTTTGCCACCCTCTGTAATCTGAATATGCAAAGTATCACTACGCCAATCACAAGATTTAATATCAGTGATAACATTCCAAACATCTTTAAGATTAAAATTAAATATATGGCAAATTCGAGAAGACATACATTTTTCCACAAAATCTCATTCCTTCCTGTATACTTAAAATATTTTAACATAAAATACTTTTTTTTAATAGTACAAAGGATTAAATAAGGTATTTTTATAATTTTTACAATTATTTTTCTATATCCATAGTATCCATTTTTTCTCTACTGACACCAAATTTTTCTCCCTTTTTAAGCCAATAGGAAGTAGAAGCCTTCAAAAACATTGATTTTGTTATTGGCATTGTCACTTTAAAAGTTTTTTTACTATTTTTAACAATAGCCTTTGAAAAACTTTTTATTTTCATATTAACAAATAATTTAAAAGGTGTATCCATTATAGCCTCACCACTACCTATACAAAGTACACTTCCAAATTCAAAACCACACTGTTCTGAAAATATTTTTACAATTTCAACAGCTGTATCATTTTGAAAAGGCTCCATAAAACCACAATTTATAATAACATTAATTTTAGGTTTATTTTTAATTTCAGCTTTTTCAATATCTTTAAAAAGCTGAAGAAGTATAGAAGGAACACCATCTGTATAAAGAGGAAAAACAAACAAAACATTATCTGTATTTTCAAATTCAGCACATATTTTATCATTATCCCTACGACAAACAAACTCAGTAATATTAAATTTTTTAGAGTTAATATTTTTAAATATTTCTATTAATTTTTTTGAATTTGAAACAGCAGCACGAGGGCTTCCATTTACAATAATCATTTTTTCCATTTTTCCACCACCTTTTTAACTTCATTTTCAACATTTTCTCTATCTGTAAATATTATCTCATAATCATAAAAACTCATATTTTTTGAATTTCTATCAACAAGTTTTTCAAAAACTCTTTTTTCACTATCAGATTTTGCACCATAAGCTATTATAAAAGCTTTTTTAGGAACAACATCTCTCTGGAAGTGATGAGTTTCTCCTTTATAAAGTCTTATAAAAGCCTTTTGAACTGGTAAAGACCTTTCCATAAGATTTTTGACAGGAGTATCATAACAGCCAAATTTCACCCTTGAAACATAAACAATAAAATCAGTTTTTGCTATTTTAGTGTATATAGATACAGCATCATCACGAATTATACATTTTCCCGGAGTTTTTACCCAACAACAAAAACACCCTTTACAATTATTTATATTTTTAGAATTCAAATCAACATAATCAATATTTTTATTAATAAAATACATTTCATCCATAGTTAAATCTGTTATTACCAAAAAATCACTTCCTCTCAAGTTTCATATAATAAATTTATGTAATAAAAAAACCACAAGGCAAATATACCTTGTGGTTACAAAACTAGGGTAGCAGGATTTGAACCTGCGGATGACGGAATCAGAATCCGTTGCCTTACCGCTTGGCGATACCCCATCGCATATAAATAAAAAAACTACATTTATAAAAAATATAGTTTGTAAAGTGCAGTCGAGGGGACTTGAACCCCTACCCAGAAACCCGGACTAGATCCTTAGTCTAGCGCGTATGCCAATTCCGCCACGACTGCATATTAAATTAAATGAATTAAAAAATTGAAATCGGGGTGACAGGATTCGAACCTGCGACCTCCTGATCCCAAATCAGGCGCTCTAGCCAAGCTGAGCCACACCCCGGCAGCAACTTAATAATTAAAAACTAGGGTAGCAGGATTCGAACCTGCGGATGACGGAATCAGAATCCGTTGCCTTACCACTTGGCGATACCCCATTATTAACTTAACCTTCGTTTTTTAAAAGAAACCTGGGCTGATTGGATTCGAACCAACGAATGCAGGAGTCAAAGTCCTGTGCCTTACCGCTTGGCGACAGCCCAATATATGGTAAATTTACAGGATTTTAAAGGTAAGTAAAAAGCGCGAAACGGGATTCGAACCCGCGGCCCTCGCCTTGGCAAGGCGATGCTCTACCACTGAGCCATTCGCGCATATAATATAACTTGATGCAGTCGAGGGGACTTGAACCCCTACCCAGAAACCCGGACTAGATCCTTAGTCTAGCGCGTATGCCAATTCCGCCACGACTGCATATTAAGTTAAAAGTGAGTCATCCGGGGCTCGAACCCGGGACACCTGGATTAAAAGTCCAGTGCTCTACCAACTGAGCTAATGACCCATAAAGTAAAGGGTGGATAGTGGGATTCGAACCCACGGCCTCCAGAGCCACAATCTGGCGCTCTAACCAACTGGGCTATACCCACCATAAGTTAAAAGCTTGTATAACTTTTAAGAAGTCGGGGTGACAGGATTCGAACCTGCGACCTCCTGATCCCAAATCAGGCGCTCTAGCCAAGCTGAGCCACACCCCGTTATTAATCCCGGCGACCACTTACTTTCCCAGGCGGCTTCCCACCAAGTATCATCAGCCGTTCAGGTCTTAACCGTCGTGTTCGGAATGGGAACGGGTGTGTCCCCTGAACGCATCATC
>NZ_NFLT01000049.1 GCF_002161055.1 Tyzzerella sp. An114 | reverse complement strand
ATATTATAAATATCTTCTGGTTTTAAGAATGTATTTTTTTCATATTCAGAAACAATTATATGTGATATAGCTTTAATTTTTCTATTATAAACAGGCTTACTTATATTAAAATGATCAACATATCTAATCATTTCATCTAATATATTTCTTACACTATCAATTTTTTCTAAAGAAATTCTTTTATCAATATCATAAAAACTATTAAATATAGAAAATAATGCTTTTCCAACTGTACTTTTACCTGTATTATTTTCACCAGCAATAACAGTTATTCCATTTATTTCAACTGTGGCTGTATCTATTTTGCCTATATTCTTTAAAGACAGTTTCATATTCTTCTCCCTTCAATATTAATATATTACTTTGTGTTTATGATAACAGATTAAACAATCATTATCAATATATGAGATTTATATATTTTCAACTATTATATTCCCATTCTGAAAACATATCTCAATTTTATTTTCACTTACAGCAATCACATTCCTTATTAGTCTTCTTACAAGCACATCATCGTATTCTGTCATATAAATATTTGTGTTATCCATAAATTCATCAGCTTTACTTAATTTATCCCTACCACCTAAAGATTTTATCTTATTAGTTTCAAGTTCCTCAATACGATTTGTTATGTTTTTACAGGCTGTTTCATATTCTTCTGTATTTTCATATGTATTGTTTTTTATTAAATTTACAAGCTGTTTTTCTAATACTTTTATTTCTAAATCATATTCTGTTGTAGTATCTTTTGAAATTACACTTATAACATTTTTTCTGAAACTATCTACAAACTTATTTTTATCTTGAAGCTGTTTATTTATGGCATTCATAATAGCCTTTTGAAGAACTTTTTCATCATATGTAGGTGAGTTTTTGCAATACTTTGTTCCGTTTCTAAGTCTGTTTTCACATCTCCAAACAGCTTTTTTCTCACCATACTTTGACCAAACCTGTCTTCTGTATGGTGTGCCACATTCTTTGCATATAAATATACTTGTTAAAGCATATTTACTGTTATATCGGCATTTTCTGTCAGTTTCATTTTTATTTGGTGCTTTATTTTTTGAATTAGCTCGTCTTTCCATTTCTTCTTGCACTCTGTAAAATAATTCTCTTGGTATAATTCCTTTGTGACTATTTTCAGTATAATATTGATTAACCTCACCATTATTAGTTCTACGTTCTTTTGTAAGGAAATCTACTGTATATGTTTTTTGACATAATGTATCACCAATATATTTTTCATTGCTTAAAATTCGTATGACAGAGGCAACACCCCAGTTTGTTTTACCTCGTATTGTTTTATAGCCTTTTTCTTTTAGTTTATTTGCTATTTTATTATAACTACTACCTTCCATAAATTCAGCGAATATAAATTTTACAATCTCTGCTTCTTTTGGTATGATTTCAAGCTGACCATTTTTATTTCTTTTATACCCTAAAAGCCTACTTACAAGGGTTTCTCCCGTTTCATATTTCCTTTTAAGTCCCCACCTTACGTTCTCGCTAATATTTCTGCTTTCTTCCTGAGCCTGACTACTTAGTATTGTTATAAGTAATTCTCCTGACGAATCTAATGTATTAATATTTTCTTTCTCAAAGTATACAGCTATATTTTTTTCTTTAAGTTTTCGTATGTGTATAAGACTATCAACAGTATTTCTTGCAAACCTTGATATTGATTTTGTAATAATCATATCAATTTCATCACTTTTCTTGATACACCTATCTATCATAGCATTAAAATCATCTCTTTTTTTGGTATTTGTAGCTGATATACCATCATCAGCATATATACCTGCCATATTCCAGTTTGGGTTTTCATTAATAAGTTTTTTATAATATTCAATTTGTGCTTCATAGCTTGATTCTTGTTCTTCTTGTAATGTACTGACTCTACAATAAGCTACAACATTTAATTTTTTATATTTTGGTTGCACATTTTTATTAGTATCAACTTTTGCTGGTATAACTGATATCCTTCGATTTGCCATAAATCTCACTCCTAAATTTTTTCTTCTATTTCTACTCCGTTTTTAAGTTTAATTTTTATTTTCCCATTTTTATAAACTGTAATTTTATATAATGCTGTTATATCTATTTTTTCAATTTCTTCTTTATAATCTGACATTTCATACATAACAGACGCCCTTTTATAAATAAGTTTAATTAATTCTTCTTGTGAATATTCTTTTTCGTCTGTTTCAGCCATTTTTATTTCTCTGTCTAAAGCCTGATATCTTCCAGAGTTTTGTTTTAAGCTATTTTCTTTACACTCCAACAGTTTTGGATTTTCATTGATTTTATCAACAATCCTTGACCATATATTTTCTATTTGTTCA
>NZ_NFLT01000048.1 GCF_002161055.1 Tyzzerella sp. An114 | reverse complement strand
ACTCAACATTCTGTTGTAACAAATCGTCTTGGCGTACTGTATGGTACTGCTTTACCTTTTCAGGCTGAACAGGGTAATGTATTTATATTGTTGGATATTAAATTTTTAAGGTTCACGAAGTCCAACTTTTTTCCTTCACCTATAAGCCGAAAAAAAGACCTTTTTATAACCAAAATCATAAAACTTTTTTATTTTCGTATAGTTACACAATAAAACAATTTATTGAAACTATATTTTTTAGTTATTTTTCAGGACAAATATATTGAATTTTTATATAAAATTCTAAATTTAAAAATCCCCCTTTTTAATCAAGGGGGATGATAATAAATTAAATATTAAAAATTTTTATTCAAATATTTTTTTAAAGCTAAAAAAAGTTTTGTTTTTGACTTATTTATACTTACTTGACTTACTCCTAAAATAGCTGCAATCTGCTTTTCAGTTTTTCCTAATAAACTCAATTTCAATATATCCTTTTTATCATTTTCATTGATAAAAGATACTACAGCTTTATATCTCATATTATTGATTACTGTTTCTTCAGCACTTTCTTCTGTATACCTTATATAATCTTGTCCGTTTATATTTTTTGTATCCCAGCTATCATAATGAATTAAGCCTTTTTCTAAATCTCTTTCTTCCTGATAACGTTCTTTTCTTTCCATTTGATGGTAAACTGTATATACTTTCTTTGTTACTTCAAATAATTGTTTATCATCTAATTTTATGTAGTATTTTCTTTCTTCTTCCATTTTGATTCCTCCGATTTGAATTTGTATTTGTTGGCAAACTCAAACCAAAACGGAGGACCTCTGATTTTTTTAGAAATAAAAAAAAGGCAGAACTTATTAAAAGTTCCGCCTTTGCAGTCAACATATTCATTAAAAAGGGCATACTTCACCCTGCAAGATGTGTTTAGTTTAATTCTTGTGTGTAATTCTTCTTTATACACAATCATAACTTACCACATCCTTGCAAAAATGTATCTTATACTATTTTTGTTCACAAAATATTAACTTCACGATATGCAACATTTTTATTTTTACACTATTAAATTTTATTTTTATACAAAATTTACAAATTTTATTTATTTTTATATATTTTTTACTATTTTTAAGCGAAAAAAAAGTATCCTTTCGGATACTTTTAAATTCATTTATTATATAATTTATTCTTTTTTACACTTAAAATATTAATCAATATTAATCTTTAATCTATTATCTACTATATAATAAATTTTAAAATTAATGTTTTCTCGATGGCTTAACATTATCTACTGGTTTAAATTTTCATTTAATTTCACCATTTTCATTTTCAAATGATTTTATATTATCTCGTATAAGACAAAGTACATGACTATTCGAAGATCTACCTTCATAATCAACAATATATGATATTTTTTCTAACTAATATTACTATAAGTATAAGACTTGTTAACTTTTTCATATTTTCTTCCATAATTCATGTACAAATTTTAACATGCTCTTTATATTTTATATAACAATCTTTATGTCTTTATATATAAGACTTAATAGTAGGGAAACGATTTGCTCCCCTATTTAATATAACAGCAGCTTCTGCATTTGTAAGATTATCTTTAGGTGCAACCATACCATTTTTACCTTTTATTATGCCTTTATTTACACATATTTCAACATACTCTTTATATTTTATATCACAGTCACTATAATCCATATTTTCATCTGGCACATAATCATAATCGCCGTAAATTTCACAAAGAACAGCAAAAAACATAGCTTCTTCCCTTGTTATATATTCATTTGGATTAAAATTCTCATTAAAATATGTATTTATAAAACTTTCTCTTTCTGCATACTGTTCAGGGTAATAACTCTTTCTCAAATACCAATTAATAAAAGCATTTATTTCATCTCTGTATTCAGTTTCAATATTTTCCGGAAAATAGTTATTTTCAGTTTCTTGACAATTCATTTTATTACACATATAATATACAAATTCACCCTTTGTAATAAAATTATCAGGATACAAATTTTGACCTGTACTGTAAGGTATAACTCCATCTTCAATTAAACTTATAAAGCTTTCTTTTGACCAATGATTTTTTACATCACTTAAATTATTTATATAATTATAGTCATTTGAAGATAACGAAACAGTATCCGGTTCAACTGATTCAACTTTAAATATTCCATTATATTCTAAAATATGAAATGCAACATTTGTATATTCTGCTTCAATAAATTCAATATCAATATCTTTATCAAAACCTGCTATTTGTGATATATAATTGTATTCATCATACATAAATTCAACTATATTTTTATTTTCTATATCAAATCTAGTATCTGCCATACAATCAATATTATTTGTATACAATGCCTTTATAATAGCTGTTATTGTATACATATCTCTTGAACTGTTATTTGAAAGTTTATTTATTGATGTTTCAATAAATTCTTTTACTTTATCATTATCATTGTGTTTTGAAAGAACTGTAAGAGCATTAGCTAAATC
>NZ_NFLT01000047.1 GCF_002161055.1 Tyzzerella sp. An114 | reverse complement strand
TTTATTGTTATATATTTATAAATAAATAAAAGAGGGTGGTATTTTGGCAACTATAAAAGATATAGCAGAAAGAGCAGGAGTAAGTACAGCTACTGTTTCAAATGTTATAAAAGGTAAAAGAAATAAGGTTTCTAAAGAAACTATTGAAAAAATAGAAAAAATAATAACAGAACTTAATTATGTACCAAGTATGGGAGCCAGAATACTTTCTGAAAAGCGTTCAAAAATAATTGGTGTAATATGTACTTTCATGAATGTTAAAGATAATAGTCTTAAAGACCCTTTTACAGCAGAACTTTTAGGTGTTATTGAAAATGAAATAAGAAAAAATGGATATTATATGATGTTATATGCTTCAAATAAACCAGAGGAGATAAAAAATCTTGTTTCAACATGGAGTGTAGATGGTCTTATATTTGCTGGTATAAACGAAAAAACATATAATAATTTAAGAAAAATATCAAAAAAGCCTGTTGTTGTAATTGATGGATATTATAAAAATGATGATTTTTACAATGTAGGAACAAATGATGAAGAAGGCGGATATATAATAACAAAATATCTTATAGATAAAGGACATAAGAATATTATATTTGTTGATGAAACCAACAAAAAGGGTAATCCTATAAAAACAGTTGACGGTGAAAGACTTAAAGGTTTTAAAAGAGCATTAAAAGAAATAGGAATTAAATATACAACTAACAATCATGTTTATATAGACCCTTTAAATAAAGAAAAATTTTTTGATGAAATTAAAAATAAAAACAGTACAGCTGTGGTATGTTCATCTGATAATATAGCCTTTGAAGTAATTAATGGTTTAAAAAAAAGAAATATATGTGTACCAGAAAATATTTCTGTGACAGGATTTGATGATGTATATTTATCATCTTTAAGTAGTCCTGCTTTAACAACTATTAATCAGAACATAAATGAAAAAGGGGAAAAGGCTGTTAGAATGCTTATTAATATAATAGAAGAAAAACATATTGAAAATAAAAATATACATATTTCAGTAAGTATTAAAGAACGTGATTCAGTAAAAAAAATATAATATTATTTTATAAGAAAGGCGATAAATTATGACAGAAAAAGAGAAAATGAGCAAACAAATGTTGTATGATGCTAATTATGATGTTGACTTACTTAAAGAAAGAGTTAAAGCAAAAAATATGTGTTATGACTTTAATCAACTTCGTCCATCAGAAACAGAAAAACAAAATGAAATTTTAAGAGAACTTTTTGGGTCAACAAAAGAGAATTTTTGTATAGTTGCACCTTTTTGGTGTGATTATGGATATAATATTCATATAGGAGAAAATTTCTTTGCAAATCACAATGTTGTTATATTAGATTGTGGAAAGGTTACATTTGGAGACAATGTTTTTGTTGCACCTAATTGTATATTTTCAACAGCAGGACACCCTTTAGATGTTGAACAGAGAAATAAAGGATTAGAATATGCATATCCAATTACAGTTGAAGATAATGTTTGGATTGGTGCTAATGTAACAGTATTGCCAAATGTTACAATAGGAAGTGGAAGTGTAATAGGAGCAGGAAGTGTAGTTAATAAAGATATTCCAAGAGGTGTTATAGCTGTTGGAAATCCTTGTAGAGTTGTGAGAAAAATAACAGAGGAAGACAAGAAAAAATATTGGAAATAAATATAGATTTTTAAATAAAATAACTTGTTTGGATAATATAACTAAAGAGTTTTAACAATATAAAAATATTAGAGTATCAGCAGTTAGTTTTATATATAGAATATAGTAAAACTTGACAATAAAAACATAATATAGTATAGTTATCCACATATTATTTAATCATTAATCTAAAACAAAGGTGTTTTGTCATATATTATTGGGCAAAACACCTTTTTATTTATAAAAATAAATATAATTTTAAATTGAAAGGAGAAATAATATGAAAATTAATGGTGTATTATTTTCTGATACAGATTTTGATTTTAACTTTTTAGATTATGGCATAAATATAACCTTATTAAGTTTAAATTTAGAAAATATTAAAAATAATATTTTTCATGATAAAGATGTTATTTTTTTAAATTTAAACAATAATAATAATTTGGAATATATTAAGTATATAAGAAGAAAAAATCTTAATATACCAATTATAATAATAGGTCAAGAAATAGATTTTAATGTTTTGAAAGACTATATACATTTTGGAATATTTGACTATATCATAACTCCTTTTGAGTTAGATTATTTTGAATATACAATGAAAAGACTTATTAAAACATTATCTAAAAATTATATTAAAGATGATAAGTGTTTGATAGATTTTTATGATGATTTTATAATTTCTGACAGAAAATCTATTTTAAAAAATATAAAAAATATTTATTTTTATGGAGAAACTGAATATATTATGGAAGATTTAAAGACATTATTATTATATGATTTTCCTTGGATTGAATATTATATAAATATTGAAAGTTATGATAATTTAGAAAATTTTATTGTAGAAATTCATAAT
>NZ_NFLT01000046.1 GCF_002161055.1 Tyzzerella sp. An114 | reverse complement strand
ATTATATAGTAAATAAAAATAAAAAATATGGTGTTATAAATAATAATGGAGATGTTATTATTCCTGTTGAATATGACAATATATTAAAAAGTGATAAAAACAATTTTATAGTACAAAAGGATAATAAATATAATTTAATTAATGAAAATGGAAATTTAATAGGTGATAATACTTGGGATTTTTTAAGTGGATATTCCGAAGGGGTTTTAGGTGCTGTAAATTCAGATAAAAATATTTATGGTTTTATTGATATAAATGGCAAAATAGTTTCAAAGGCTGATATTGAATTTGAAACAGAAAAGGGCGAAAAAATAGAAATATCATATAAAAAAATACTTGAACCTTCAGAAGGTATATCTATTTTTGAAGCTTATAATGGTATTTCAGGGTACATAAATACAGATGGAAAAATTATTGCTGTTTTTAAGAAGGATTATAAAGAGCTTAATAATTTTAAAAATGGTGTAGTTGTTGTTAATAAAAATGGAACAAATTATTTAATTGATAAATATGGAAAAGAGATAAAAAATACGAATTATAAAATATTAAATGATTTTAACTGTAATCGTAGTTTTATTGAAAAAGATGGTTTATATGCTGTTATTGATAATAATGGAAATTTGATAACTGTGATTTTTTATTTAGTGATTGTAGAAGTTTTTCAGATAATATGGCAGCTGTAAAAATGAATAATAAATGGGGATTTGTTGATATAAATGGAAATGTTGTAATTGAACCCAAATGGGATTATGTTACAGACTTTGCCTTTGGTAGAGCTAGTGTTAGTGATTATAGAAGTAATATAGTTAAACTTATAGACAAAAATAGTAATTTTATTGGTGGAGATTTTTGGGACTATACAGGGAATATATATTTTA
Source organism: Tyzzerella sp. An114 (assembly GCF_002161055.1). Lineage (GTDB taxonomy): Bacteria > Bacillota > Clostridia > Lachnospirales > Anaerotignaceae > Fimicola > Fimicola cottocaccae. The sequence continues at coordinate 2,649 of NZ_NFLT01000046.1, read as the reverse complement.
ATAATGAATTATCAGAGGATTTAATACTCGTAGAAAAAAATAAAAAATTTGGTATAGTAAGTGTTAGTGGAGATGTAATAATTCCACCACAGTATGATAATATACTTTCAGGAAGTGAATATGGAGAATTTTTGCTTAAAAAAGATAAAAAATATTTTTCTATAAATTTAAAAATTTGAATTTAAAATCTTTTATATTTAAAACAAACAGTCTTATTTATATAATTATTAAGACTGTTTGTTTTTTGTAAAAAAAAGTAACATTGAACACAAATAAAAACAATGATATTATTATACTATCTAAATTAATATGATAGGGAGAAAAAACAATGATAGATACAAAGAAAGAACAGGAAAGAGATGAACTTCATCGTGCCATTTGGGCGATAGCAGACGAATTAAGAGGAAGTGTAGACGGTTGGGATTTCAAGTCTTATGTACTTGGTACAATGTTTTATCGTTATATATCTGAGAACATAGCTAACTACATCAATGCTGGAGAGATTGACGCAGGTGATACTGATTTTGACTATTCAAAAATATCAGATGAAAACGCTGAAGAAATAAGGGACGACCTTGTCAATTCAAAGGGCTTTTTTATATTGCCAAGTGAACTTTTTTGTAATGTATGTAAAAACTGTGACAATGACGAGAATTTAAACGAAACTCTTGAAAAAGTTTTCCGTAATATTGAAAATTCGGCGAAGGGTAGCCAGTCAGAGGATAATTTTTCAGGTCTTTTTGATGATTTTGATGTAAACAGTAATAAACTTGGTGCAACAGTACAGAAAACAAATGAAAATCTTGCAAAACTTTTAAAAGGTGTCAACAATATGAACCTTGGTGATGTAAAAGACCATGACATTGACGCTTTTGGAGATGCCTATGAATATCTTATGACAATGTATGCATCAAATGCAGGAAAATCCGGCGGAGAATTTTTCACACCGGCTGATGTTTCAGAACTTTTAACAAGACTTGGAACAGTAGGAAAAACAGAAATAAATAAAGTTTATGACCCTGCTTGTGGTTCAGGCTCTTTACTTTTGAAGGCTGAAAAAGTCCTTGGTCATGAAGCTGTTCGTAATGGTTTTTATGGACAGGAGATAAATATAACAACATATAACCTTTGTCGTATAAATATGTTTTTACATGATATAGATTACAATAAATTTAGTATAGCCTGTGAAGATACACTTATAAATCCACAGCATTGGGACGATGAGCCTTTTGAACTTATAGTATCAAATCCACCATATTCAATAAAATGGGCAGGTAGCGACAATCCATTACTTATAAATGACCCAAGATTTTCACCGGCGGGAGTTTTAGCACCAAAAAGCAAAGCCGACCTTGCATTTATAATGCACAGTCTTTGTTGGTTAGCAGAAAACGGAACAGCTGCTATTGTATGTTTTCCAGGGATAATGTACCGAGGGGGAGCAGAACAGAAAATAAGAAAATATTTGATTGATAATAATTTTATTGATTGTATTATACAGCTTCCAAGCAATCTTTTTTTTGGTACAAGTATTGCAACTTGTATAATGGTACTTAAAAAGAATAAAGTTGATAACAGCGTGCTTTTTATTGATGCCACAAAGGAATGTATAAAAGTAACAAACAATAATAAATTGACAGAAGATAATATTAAAAAAATAGTTTATACATTTGCAGAGAGAAAAGAGGAAAAGCATTTTTCATATATTGCAAAGTATGAGGAAATAAAAGAGCAGGAATATAATTTATCTGTAAGCACATATGTTGAGGCAGAGGACACAAGGGAGAAAATAGACATTGTAAAACTTAATGAGGATATAGCCCAAATAGTGGCAAGGGAGCAGGTTTTAAGAGATGAGATTGATAAGATTATAGCAGAGGTAGAGGTGTAATTATGAATATTAATGAAGAAGCTAAAAAATATTTTGATTTAGGAATAGAATGTTATAAAAATAAGGATTTTGAAGGGGCAATAAGCAATTTTACAAAAGCAATAGAACTAGATCCAGATTATAAAGAAGCATATAATAATAGAGGAGTAATATATGAAAAACTCGAAAAAAATGAAGAAGCAATAAAAGATTATACAAAAGCAGTAGAAATAGGTCCAAATTTTAAAGAAGCATATAATAATAGAGGATTAATATATGAAAAACTCGAAAAAAATGAAGAAGCAATAGAAGATTTTAATGAAGCAATAAAGATAGATCCATATTATAAAGAGGCATATAATAATAGAGGGATTAGTTATGGTAAGCTTAAAAAAAATGAAGAAGCAATAGAAGATTTTAATGAAGCAATAAAAATAGATTCACATTATAAAGAAGCATACTGTAATATAGGAATAACATATGATAAAATTGGTAAACATAAAGAAGCAATAAAAAATTATAATAAAGCAATAGAAATAGATCCTAAATATAAAGAAGCCTATAATAATAGGGGCAGTTTATATGATGAACTTGGTAAAAATGAAGAAGCAATAAAAGATTATACAAAAGTAATAGAAATAGATCCAAATTATAAAAAAGTATATTTTAATAGAGGGCTTGTATATAGTAAAATTGGAAAATATGAAGAAGCAATAAATGACTTTACAGAAGTTATAAAAATAGATCCAAACTTTAGTAAAGCCTATGCTAATATAGGA
>NZ_NFLT01000045.1 GCF_002161055.1 Tyzzerella sp. An114 | reverse complement strand
TAATAGCATTGAGAAATATTTGATACCTAAAAGGATATTATTGCAACGTTGTAATAATAAAGAAAGCAAATTAGTAAAACGAGCATCATATTTGGAGTTTTATAAAAAAATTTGGAAAATAGAATAAAGATTATAATAGATATACCATTAGTGAAACAAGCAATTATTGAATATTTGAAATTACGTATAGAAGAAAGTGAGGAGGCATTTGAGGACGATGATGAATAATTAACGAGTGCAAAAAATAATATATTAAATTGGTTATAGGGCAAATTAAAGAAAATTAATAACTTAAAAATTTGGAGAATGAAAGAAACTACTTTGCAAAGGATAAGATGGAGTATGTATTAAAAAGTATAAAAAGTGTAGGAATACAATTATCTGTACCAGTAATTGGAACATATAGTATTCAGAATAATAAGCCAAATAGTAGGTTTGACCATCGACCAGTACTATCAGATATTGAATATAGAAGCTTGATTTCATATCCTGATAATACACAGTTACTATATTGTGATGATATGTATGATGAGAATAGTGTATATAAAAATATAGAAGAAATAATTGTTGTGAAAAATATGATAGGAGAATTATTTACTGTTAATGTAATAGTTGCTAATAATATATTTGCTAATTTATTAAAAAAATGTTAAAAAAACAAGATGTATAATAATGGATAAAGTTAGCATAGTTTAAAAAGAAAAATTTTTTATTATATATGTTAATAAGGTTTATAATACAATAATTTTATGTTGTTTCAAAGAAAATAACTATTATTGTGGTAGTATTTTCTATTTTGAATTGATAGATTTAGAGATATGAGTATATTATGATTATAATTCAGAAATATACTATTATCTTGAAAAAGGAATAATTGTATATGCTGTATGATATTAGATTAAAGAGAGAATATGTTGATATGTATTAAGTTAATAATATTTTAAAAAAACATAACAATTTTCTGTAAATATTGAAAGAAAGGTTATAGGAAAGTTTTGATTGAATTTATTGCACTAAAATAGACTGATGAATAAAATTTAATACAGAATATTGTTAATTGATTATATCATTTATTAAAATATGGATTTTATTGTTCCAGCAGTATCAAAAGTTTTTTATGGATACTTATGATTATAAAATTTACGATGTTAGAATTTAGTTAGTAGATATTGTTTATTTGTAAAAATGTTTATAAATCATAATTTTTAAGTGAGGTAATATTAATGACTAAAATGATAAAACAGATAGAAAAAATTAAACAAATAAATTCAAATGATAATCTTGTAATTTTTGTTGGTTCTGGGATTTCTAAAAATTCTGGAGTATGTTCTTGGTGGGAGTTAGTGAAGGAAATTGCTGATAAAATTGGTGAAAATAAATGTGCATCATGTGAGATGAAAAATATAATATGTGGTCAATGTGGTGAGAATATCGAATTATGTGGTATAGATAGTTTTAACTGTAAATTCAAATATGATTTTTCATCAGAAGATTTTTTGCGTATTCCACAACATTTTTATGAAAGTTTTGGTGACTCAAAAGAAGAAAAAGAGCCTTATTATCAATTTTTAAAAGATAAGTTTAATAAAAAATATGAATCTAATATTATAGATGAAATTATTATAAAATTACAGCCAGAACATATAATTACCACAAACTATGATCACTTATTAGAGGATGTAAAAGATCCAAGAGTTTCAAAGTATGCAATAATTACAAAAGATGATGATATTTTATCAAAAAAAGGAAGAAACTATATTATTAAGATGCATGGTGATATTGATGATATAGAAAATATAGTATTAAAAGAAGATGATTATTTAAACTATTCCCAAAAACATATTATAATAGAAACATTTATAAAGTCTCTTTTAATAGATAAGACATTTCTATTTGTGGGATATTCATTAAATGATAATAATTTAAAACTTATTATGAACTATATTGATTTTTTTGTCAAAGAAAAGAATGTAGAAAATCGACAGCCCCATTATTTAGTAGTAGATCAAATAAAAGATCCTTTACATGATATTAAATATTGGAAAAATAAAGGTATTGAGTTAGTAGATTTATCTGAAGTAACAGATTACATGATAGAAAATTCAAAATGTATGAAAATAAGTAATAGTATTGGTAAAAAATTGTATACTTTCTTGAATTATATAAATAATGAAACTTTAGCATATACAAATGATAAGTTACAGCAACTAAATACTTCATTAGAAAAACTTAATGAGGGTGTTTCCTGTTTTAATTTCATTAGTTATAAAACAATTATAGAAACATTTCGTTTCGAGAGTTTATATGGAATAATAACGCCAGTAATGATTTTTAAAGATGTAGAAGAATATAACAATTTTAAAATATTAACAAAAAATCACGATTTATGTAATTTATTAATGAAGTCTGGAATATCAGGAATTCAACTAGAAGATGGAGATAATAGTGATGAAATAATTTTTGAAGAAGAGGTTCAAGAGGATGATAGATTATATAAACTTTCTCTTTATAATAAGTATGATGAAATTATGGAAAAAGTAAAAAAAATTCCTTCAAACTCTGAGAAAGCATATTATTATTCTTTGATTAATAATAATATGAATGAATTATCAAATATCATGAATGATTTAAAAAAACAATATGAATCTGTTGATTATCGAAAATTTACAAATAAAAATTATTATGAATTAGCTATATATGAATTTAATAATACATGTTTACGTTCATTATTATATATAAATGAAGATATTTACGATAGATTGAATTCGTTATTGGATATTGCTTCTGCTCAATATAGTAAAGCCTATAAAACAATAAAAGATATAACAAAAAATGTCTTCTTACGCTCATCCTCTATTCTATTAATTTCATCACAACAACGGATATATATATTTTTATCAGATATCTCTGACAACTTATTTACCAAATTTGGATATGCATCAGGATGCGATGTTAGTCCTAAAGAAATTTCATGATTAATTAAAAGTTCTAACAATCCAACATAATCTTTAATTGCTTTATCAAAATGTTTATTCACATAAATCCATAATGCATTTATGTTGTTTATAATTACTCGAATATTTTCATTATCAGAAGGTGTTAATAATGCAAGAAATGCTTTAGTAATTCTTATATTTTGTTGCTTAGTTAATTTACATAATGAAAGTAAAAAACTAAATGATTCTAATTGATCTATCATTCTTATACTCCAATATTTCTTCATTGATTTACAAAAGTCCTCAAATAATACGGAAATATCAATTTTATTAGATAAATCTATTGAATTAACTTTATAATATGACACAATACTTCTTAAATTCTTTAGTTTTACATGTTTAACAATCATATCCACATCAACTAATTCTATTGGATAAGATTCTACATAGGTTCTTAGAAAAGATCCTATAATATCACCTTAAAATTTATCTGGATAATATGTACAAAATATAGCTTTTATATATGGTATCAACATTTTTTCAACATTATTAAACCAATCCAACATCAAATGATTTTTCTTATAGAATAGATAATAATCATATGCAATTTGTCTAATCTCAAACAAATTACCATATACTGTACCACCAATTTTATACATACTTGACTTTTTCATATAATATTCTTCATGTTTCAATAGGATATCATTCATTTTTTGAATATCTGCAACATTATTTG
>NZ_NFLT01000044.1 GCF_002161055.1 Tyzzerella sp. An114 | reverse complement strand
TTGTGAAATATTTTGTCAATGTTGGTAATAGTTTGGAAATAAGATGTTGGAAAGAAGAAAGTGAAGAAATACAACAAGCATTACAATACGGAAATCTTACGGAAGCTAATTATGAAGTCTCTATTAAAGGCATAGTTACAAAAGAATTTTTAACAGAACTATTATCAGAAAATCCACAAGACAAAAGCATATACAACAAAATGACAAAATATTTCACAATCAATGTTGATAGTGGACAGCGTAGATTTTGCAGTGCTCATTATGGCACAGAAATATATGTAATGGGTGTTTCTGATGACGATATTACTTTTTTCAAAAATGCAATGAGTACATATACAGAAGATGATTTTAGTATCGCTATAAACTAATAATTCTAGTTTGTCGGTACGAAGAAAAAGGTAAAATACTGTAGTGATAAGATTAGCGGTCAAGGCGAGAGGGAGTGAGGTGTAGGTATTGACACCAAAAAGGCACTCCCTTATACTTGAGAGAAAAAGGTGCAAAAACCTATTGATAAGATTAGCGGTCAAGGCGAGAGGGAGTGAGGTGTAAAAGACTATGGCAAAATACACCAAAAGGAGAGATAAAAGAGGGTATGAGTGGAAGTCTGCTTATCGGGAGAAAGAAGCTCTTATGCTGGAGAGGGGATACCCGGAAGTAAGTCCTCATGATTTCTATCGAGAGTTGTTTCCGACTGGTAGTCTGCAGCAAGAGCCGGGGGACGGAAAAGGTAATATTATAGCGACACAGATTAGACCGTCCGGCAAAGGAAGAACCCGGCAGTGGGTAATTGATGATAGTCTGAAAATGCTGGATAAGGTCATAGGAGATAGGTTTGGGCTGATACCGCCTATTAGTTTTTACGGAAAGTCACACACGAAAGAGAACGCTCATGAGCTGTTTGCGGTGGTGGTGGATGTGGATTATGTAGGCAAACAGCAGTTAAAGAACCTGTTGAAGCAGTTTGGGAATGGTGTGCAGCTTCGTCCGACTTATCTTGTCAGCTCCGGCAAGGGGGTACATCTTTACTATTTCTTGCAGGAGCCGGTTCAGTTGTATCGAAACCGGGAAGAAGTGCTTGCGGAGCTGAAAGAAGCCTTTATCCGGCGGCTATGGAATGATACCAGCTCTATCCGTCCGGACAGCCCGGATATAACCGGAATTTATCAAGGTTTCCGGTGTGTGGGGAGTCAGTCGAAGCTGGGTGCAGATTTCCCAGTAAAAGCCTATAAGCTGTCAGAGAACCGTTACACGCTGGAGGACATAAAAGCCAGCATACCGAGCTGTAAGGTAGACCTTGCTCCGTTGTACGAGAAGCCGAGAAGAAAAAGTACCGTTACGCTGGAAGAAGCAAAGGAGCTGTACCCGGAATGGTATGAGAAGCGGATCGTGCAGGGAGAGCCGAAGCAGAAAAGTAAGAAGCAGGGCGGTACGTGGGTATGTAACGAAGCTTTATATGAGTGGTGGAAACGGAAAATAACCGAGGAAGTGAAAGCCGGAGGGCGTTACTTTTCTATTATGGCGTTGTGCTCTTATGGCTTGAAGTGTGGCATATCCGAGCAGAAGATACGGAGAGACGCCTATGCGTTCTTGGACCATTTAGAGAGCCTTACCGAGGACGAGGACAACCATTTCAGCCGGGCAGATGTGAAAGACGCTCTCCGGGCATTGAAAGGGGACAGAAAAAGGTTGTCAACGATAGCAAGCCGGGAATGGATAGAGGACAACACAAAGGTTACGATACCAGCAAATAAGCGAAATTACAGAAAACAAGAGGCTCATTTATATCTTGCAAGGCGAAAAAAAGAGGATATGAAAGTTATAGGCGAAGTAGTAAAAGAGGGCAGACCAACAGCAGAGCGGACAGTCAGAGAATGGCAGGAGAGCCACCCGGCAGGAAAGAAAGCGGACTGCATTCGAGAGACAGGACTTGCAAAGCATACGGTTTATAAGTGGTGGAAGTAGGGCATACTTGAAATGCCGAAAGGCATATGCTATAATGCCAGTAGGCAAGAAAGACGAAAGTGCTCATTGTGGCACGCAAAAAGCCCCGGAGTTGCGACCTCCGGGGCTTTTCTATTCCGTTGTGGCAAGGTGGCTTATGCCTTAGGCTGGCTACCGCCTATTTATCTCCGTCCAGCCATTTGCAGATGTAGTAGGCGACTACACTTGCCAAGACAGAGAGTAAGAAAGACGAAAATATACTCATGGTGGCACACCCCCTTTCTGTACCTGTATAGGGGTGGTAGCGTCGCCCATTATACCATAGTGGCAGAAATGCCACAAGAAGCCATTTCCCCTTGTTTATTATCAAAGCCATAAGGAAAAGAGTGTCAAGGGCGGTCATAGACCGCAGCGTTTACCCTTGATACTCTTTTTTGTTGGCTATAATGCCGGAGGGGAAAACGGCTGTCCGTCCGTTCCTTTACTTCCCCCCCCTGTGCTTCATTGTCCGTTCCGGCGGAAGAAAGTAAAGGGTGGTCTGCGACCATTTTTTATCTGCTGTACTCGCTGATCGGCAAGCCGAAGCTCATACTGCAGATAAAAAACAAGCCCTTGACTGTCTTCCTCCTACACTTCCAAAGTCGCCCAAGAGGAAGTAAGCTCCACTATATTCTTGGCAGAATATACGCACGAATATATCCGCTTGATATAGAGTTTCTATCATGCTATAATATGTGTAGCGGATATATTGCAAGTTCCCTAAAGTGTTACCATTTTAGAACTTGTGAGGGTGGCAAGCCCCCCTTCAATCCCCCTTTTCAGAGAGCCGAAAGGCTCATAGTGTGACGGTGGTAGCACCGAAGAAAGAGAGGTCAAAGGCATGAAAAAAGAAATGGATAAAATTCAGTTTGAGTACAGATACGAGGTGCAGGAGCTGATGAAAGTAATTGATAAATATGTAAAACAGAACCCGGCAGAAAAGGAAAATAAGACGCTGGAGCGTTTCTTTGACTTGCTTGATGTCATGGATATGGAGTGGTAAGGGTATGAACAAGACAAGACCAAAGCAGTTATCATTCCGAGTAAGTGAAGAAGAATACCGGCAGTTGCAGGAGAAGATTTTAGAGAGTGGAAAGAACCAGCAGGAGTATATCCTTTCCTGTGTGCTGGAGAAGCAGATCGTGAATACGGACGGTATCAAAGAACTTATCCCGGAACTGAAACGGATAGGGAACAACCTCAACCAAATAGCAAAGCGGTGTAATGAGGGGGGAATGTTGCCGAGTGAAGCGGAAGTGCGGAAGCATGGAGAGGAGCTGAACAAAGTATGGCAGTCATTAAGGCGGTATCTTCAAAGGCGGGCATAGGGCACGCAATAGATTATGTGACGAAAAAAGAAAAGACAGAGGAGAAGCTTGTCAGCGGTCTGCATTGTGAGCCGGAGACGGTCAAGGAAGAAATGCAAGCCACAAAGGAGCTGTGGGGCAAGACGGACGGAAGAACCTATAAGCATTATGTGCAATCCTACCATGAGGACGAGGAAATAACCCCGGAGCAGGCTCACAAGAACGCTGTCGAGCTGGCAGAGCATACAAAGGCATGGAAAGGGCATGAAGTTCTGATAGCCACGCATATAGACAAGGGGCATATACACACGCACTTTATTGTTAATTCCGTAAATTATGAGAACGGTCATAAGCTCCAATGGAGTAAGCACGACCTTAAAGACTTAAAGGAACGGTGCAACGAGCAGAGCCGGGAACAGGGCTTGCATGTGCCGGAGAAAGGAAAGACATTTGCTGGAGAAGTACGGGAAGAAACGGTGGCATGGAGCAAAGACACCTACCAGCTTTTGAAACAGGCAGAGCAGGGAAAGGTCAAAAGCTATGTGCAGGATATTGCCCTTGCGGTGCTGGATTGTAAGGAAACAGCGACCAGCCGGGAAACATTTATCCGGCTGATGAATGAAAGAGGGTACGGAGTGGACTGGCAGGACAGCCATAAGTACATCACATATACCGACTTAGCCAGGGAACAGGCAGGAGAAAAGGCTTGTAAAATCAGAGATAACAAGCTGGAAAAATACTACAATATGGATTTCGGAAAGGAGAGCATGGAGCATGAGTTTGAGAGAAATGCACGAACAGCAGAAGCAGAGCAGTCCAAGAGAGCAGCTTCAAGAGTTAAACCGACAGAGCCGGACAGAGCTGGAAAACAGTCTGCTCAAAGAAGCGTTGGCGATGTCGAGCGAGAACTGCGAGGAATTGATGAAGCAGTCAAATCAAGAACAAGTAAGGGCAGAGCAGAACAGGCAGAGAGACGCAGAGCAGAACAGGAAGCTCATCAGCGAGCTGAAGCAGAGCGTAGAGCTGCTGAAGAACAGCAACGAGTTGCTTCAAGACGCTATATCGGACGAGGTTGGGAGCTTGAAAGATGAGGTTAAGGAAAACACCGTCCAAGAGGTTAGAAAGGCGTTACAGGCGAATATAGAGGCTATACAGAGGGCTACAAAGCTTCTTGAGAAGCAGTCTGATACACTTACGAGCGTGATGAAGCAGAAGATCCGGGAGCTGGAGGAAAGTAAGAACAGCTTTTTCAGATATGAGGGCTTGAAGTTGTACCTGTTTTGGGGCGGTATGGTTTGCAATATTTTAGTGTTTCTTATGCTGGCATATAGCTTGTTTGGAAAGTAAAAAAGAGTGATAAATTAGAATTTGGCAGAGGAGTGCGATTGTATGGGCGAAATTAGGTTGCAGATGATAGACTCTCATATATCTTCACACTGGTGGCAAGAACTTGTGAAATATTTTGTCAATGTTGGTAATAGTTTGGAAATAAGATGTTGGAAAGAAGAAAGTGAAGAAATACAACAAGCATTACAATACGGAAATCTTACGGAAGCTAATTATGAAGTC
>NZ_NFLT01000043.1 GCF_002161055.1 Tyzzerella sp. An114 | reverse complement strand
AATATTTTCTGCTACTGTAATAATTGCATCTGGAAATAATGAAAAAAGTTTTATGCCGTCAGATTTGGTTAATACTCCTGTTATAACATTTCTTTTATGACTTAAATTCCATAATTTTAAATCTAAATCTTCTGATGATTGCATTATATTATAATTATCATAGTCACCATTTGAATTTATTAGTTCTACATAATCTGAAAAATCTTGCTCTATGGCTCTATTAGATATATCTTTATTATTGATAATTTCTATAAGTATATCTTTTAAAGGTTTAAATATATTATCATTTTTTATATATACTTTTTTTGCATCTTCATCTGTAAAAGCTAAAACCAATACACTATACAATCCACGAGTTTCTTCTCTTTTTGAATACTCAATATTTAATATATCCTCTTGTTTTCCACTTAGTGCTATTGCATAAATACTTTGTTCTTTATCTAAATAACCAGCAAACCACGTTCTTTGTTTTTCTTTATATTCATCTAATTTTCTGTTTTGAGTAGATAACATTCTATTTGATAGTTTCCACAAAATATCTTTATATTCTTTTAATTCAGAACTGCAAAATCTAACTAAATAATCTCCTTTATCTCCTTCTGTATTTAAGTTAGAGCGTATCCAACCATATACTGCCATTATTACAACCCCTTATAAATACAAATATAATAGTATTTAAAATATTTTATAATCATTTAAAAAATTCAGATAAATTACATCTTTCACCTTTTTCATTAACATAAAGAATTTCATAGTTTTTACTTTGTAAATATTCTAAAATAGCATTTGAATTTTGACATAAACTATTACTATTTAACAAGTTAGTTTTATCTTTTTCAGCTTCTTTAATATTATTTTGAGTATTAATAATATCATAATTAATTTCAGTTAAATTTTTACTGCGACCTAATATTCCGGCTAATCTTTTTAAAGGATTTTTCTTAATTTTTTCTTCACTTGATTTTTGTTTAAATAAAATATTATTCAGTTCTGAAATTCGTACATCTATTTTACCAGCTTCATTTTGTTGCCATATTCTTCCTTCTTCAGATAAAGCATATCCAACAGTAAGCATAACAGGAATTTCAAAGCCTACTGGGTCAAATCCTTTAATAATTTCATTTGTTTTTTCATCTAATACTAAATTTTTACCAATAGTAGAATGACAGCCTAATATTTTACGTTCTTCTATAAGTAAATTATATCCATCAAGTAATTTATACAAATAATCCATTTTTTTAGAATCATCACATTTAACTTTATCAGATTTTGTAACATAAAATATTATAGGTCTATTATCTTCTTTTCCATATTTTTTAAGGTTTAATTCATTAGCTCTATTTACAAGTGTTATAACTTGTCCTATTTTTTCGCCAATAGCATTTGTAAGTTTTGCTCTTTCTATATTTTGCATACCATTATCCTTATCAATTACATGAATAAAATCATCTAATACATTTCCAGGAATAATAAATGCTAAAATTGCAGCTTCATTTAAAAATTCATCAAATACATTAAGTTCATCTTCAGGAATATCAGAACTTTCAAAATCTGTTGTCATATTTCCCATATAGTCTAACCAAAGAAAATTACATATATTTTTCATTTTTCTTGTAAGTATTAAATCATATATATGATTTTCTATACTACCCTCAGGAAGTTTATTATCTAACATTCCATTATACATATTTGTTAATTCTGTTACATCGACTCCTTCTCTGACAATTATACCAAAATCACCCATATTGTTATCTTCAAACTTAGCTTTAGATAATTGTCTGTATGCACAACAAGCCGCTACTGTTTTTCCGCTACTTTTTCCACCTGTAATTAATAATTTAATCATAATATTACTCCCCCTTTTTTATTATTTATTATTAGTTTTTATTTTTAAGTTTATTTTGTATACTATCAATCATCTTATCGCAGTTTTCAATAAACATTTCTAACATAACATATTCTTTAAGTTTAGCTTCTTTTAAAAGTTGAATTTTATTTAATTCTTGTTCAAGATATTCATACATTTGGGGACTATTTTTTTCTTCTTGAGTTGCACTAGCCAAGCGAATTTTCCATTCAGTTAAAATTTCGTTTTCTTTCTGTAAGAAAAAATTTTCGGATTGTTCTTTTTGTTCATTTAACTTACGAACTTTAGGACTTGTATCCATAGCATAATACTTTCTTTTATATTCATCAATTTGTTCTTTTGTAATATTATCAAAACATCTGATAACTTCACTTTCTGGAATTCTATATCCTTCTCTATTTGATTTTAATTCTGCTTGCATATTAATTTCAGAATTATATATAAGCTCTTTAACCTTTTTACTAAGATATTGTTTATTTCCTCCTGTCATATCAGCAAGCATACCTACTGTAAACATTAATGGTTTATTGTACATTTATTTAATGCTCCTTATTCAATATCATATTTTTCTTCTGTCTGACACAAAACCATTGTATCTAAATTGTTATAATTTAATTCTTCTGTATTTATAACATTTTTTCTTAGTATAAATTTATTAAATAATTTATTTACACTAATATCTCTTGAATTAAATACAGAATTACAACTTCTCCAAATATTTCCTATGGTAAGACAAATAACTTGACCTAAAATAATTAGTTTTATTATATTTATAAATATTTTAACTGATACTAAAACTAACATAGCTTTAACCAAAAAATTAATTCTTCTATTAGAAAATATATTGCTTAAATATGTAATTGCAATTTTTATATAATTATTGTCATCAGTTTCATTTTCAGCCATTGACATAGATGATACACAAACAGGAATTACTTTTTCAACAATATCTCTTTTTTCATATTCAGTACATTCAAATTTTTCATCATTTAAAACCATTTCTGAAATAATAAAATTTGTTAAAATACAAATATCATTTCTGTATTCTCCTGAAATTTTATTTTCAAAATATGCCGAATGACCAACTCCTATTTCTGCAAGAATTTTTCTGGTTTGGGAACTATAATCAACTCCAATATAGCTAAGTAAATACGATGTTTCAGAAAACATATCTTGTAATTCTTTTTCGGAAACCCCTTCATCAGCCATTTCCCACTCATTATTATAGTTTTCTTCTAATATATTACTTATTTCAGATTTTAAAGAGTCATCTAATTTCTCTACCATACTTGAATAAATCAACATTTTTATATTTGACATATAATGATACTGTTCTTTAATATCCATATCTAATTCATTAATTACATTATCCAACATTTCAGAACTTTGTTCTTGTGATGCTGATATATATAAATTTTGTTTACCTACAAACTCTTCAAAATCATAACTATTTTCTTTCCAAATATCTATACGTTTTAAAAATGATTTTTTTAATTCTTCAATATTGTCTGTTGAAGATTTTTTAATATCTATATATTTATCTAAAATAAATTCTTCAATTTTATATTTAGGATTATTAATTTTATGAGTAATCCATTCCTTAATTAAACCACTTATTTCAATATCATTCATTTAATCACCCCATTTATCTATATAAATATTATTTATTTTATATTTTAACATAAATATCTATTTAAAATCAACTTTATATAGATATTTATATAGATATTTAATATAAATTCAATTTTTAAAATAAATACTCTCATTTCATACAAAATCTATGATATGCAAGTGGTATAAATGTATCTAAATTAAATATTTCTCCAAGCATACATTCAAATTCGCCAGTCTTAGGAAGTACAAAAATATATCTTTCCGAATTTTCTTTATTAAAAATATTACCATTAACAATAATTTTATTTTTAATTTTTGATTTATCTAAATTAAAAACAATACCCCATTTACTTTCTTCAATATTATCACCATTTGATATACAGCTAATATACTTTATTTTTATTACACGAAAATCAGTTAAACCACTAGAATTATTTAAAATAAGTTGAGCTAATTCATTAGCTTCCTGACTATCATTTTGAATATCATCATCAGTATAAAATAAATCTGTTTTTATATCTCCCAGACATAATGTATTTATTTCATATACAGGTCCTAAATCCTTATTTTCTCCTGCCCAACCCAAAAATTTGAAAGGTATTTTTATATAACTTTTTCCCAATAAACAATCTAAACAATAAGTATCATAAGCTGAATTAGGACCTTGTTCTGCTAAAATTATTGAAAAAAAATAACCTAATTGCCCTTGTTTATACTCTCCTAATTGTATATATGTTTTTTCATATTCTATACAATCATTTTTTATAATACTATTAAAAATATTTAAAAAAGAATTTGCTTCTTCATCTGTAAATATAAAATTTTTCCAAGCCATTTCTATTTCACCACCATATTATTTATTTTATATTATAATTGTAACAATATGGTTTATAGGTGTAAAATATAATCAAAATATTAAATAAATATTTCTCTATACATATTATGTCAATTAATTTTCTCACTATCTACTGCATAAATTCAAGTAAATTTTTCAACATAAACTCTTTTAGATACTTATGTGGCTTTACCTCTAAAAATTTGATTTCTTGCTCTCTCATAAAAATTTTTCCTTCCTTGTTTCTTCCTTATTAATGGCAATAAAAAAAGCAGTACATTTTAATTTGTACTGCCATAAAATAAATTTTAGTTACTCACCACCCCTTATGTTACAAGTATATAAAAATCACTCATATTAAGTTTTTATTTTATAAAACACAACATAATCACTTATTATGATTATTATTGTTGTTTTTTGTCATAATTTGCGAAATATTTTTTTAAAAAATGGTTATAAAATGAATTTGTTAAATTTTTACATATATTTCAAGATACAAAAAAAGCGATGTGAATTTAAAATCACATCGCTTGAAATCGATTTTTCACCTAATTTTTGCCATGTCATCTATGAAAATCGAATTTTTTTAATCCTAAAAATCCTTTAAAAAAACCTCTG
>NZ_NFLT01000042.1 GCF_002161055.1 Tyzzerella sp. An114 | reverse complement strand
GTCTTATATATTTGAAAATTTATATTAAATTTAATAACAAACTATAATTTTTATACATAGTATATATATTAACCTTTCCGTATATCGATATCTTTAATCAATACAATTATTATTAACCATATAGAAAGGAGTTATATATTATGATTGATGCTCATATTGGTAAACAAATTAAAGAATGTCGTGAAAAAATAGGGTTAACCCAAGAACAGTTTGCAGAAAAAACAGGACTCACCAAAAACTATATTTCTACTGGTGAAAGAGATGCTATTTATCTAAATACTTTTCTATCTTACTAATCAAACCTTTATCTTCGGGCAACCAGTCTACACTATACAATGTTTCTTTTGTAAGCCATTTTGAAGCATTATGCTCATTTAAAATTAAATCTCTAGATTATAGTTTGCATATAAAACAAGCAATAGAAATATGGAATGTTGGATAATCCTATTCTACTACATCTAATATACTTTCTATAAAAATAAATAAAAATACTTCCATTAACTTAAAACATAATTTTACAAGTTTTGATTTATTACCAGAAGTATGTTTTTCTTTTTTATAATTGGTTATATATTATCTCTAAGTTAGTATTTAAAGTACTTGGATAAGCAGCTACAAAAGACTTCATATCAGGATAATTAGAAATTACCTCACACAATTTTCTATGCTGTCTTACTGCATGTAGTCCCATTAATTGTCTACTGTAATAACAAGCTTCATCATCTTGAGCTTTCATATGATATAAATCTTTAATATTTTTAACCGAACCTGCACTAAGGCATGCTGGACAACCACATAAAGGCATACTATCTTTTACTTCATTTAATTTAACATACGAACAAGGCTCAGATCTTAATGTTCCATCATAATTAATTCCACCTACAAAATATTTACTAAAACTAGAACCAGGAATTGGATTTGGATTATATACCATTTTGGTAGACTCCAAATTACCATCTCCTACTCTTCTAACAGGAGAAGCTGCATCAAATGATGTTGCTCCACAATAATAATTCATAGCAATATTAGGATATCCTCCACATCCTAGTGCATGAATTGGTCTATCTCCAACTTTATTTCTAACTAATCGGCAAGCTCTCGCTGGTGTTACTGTTTCAACAAATCCACGTTTCTTTGTTTTTTTGAAATTAATATCATCATACCATGAGGCATCTACTTGCTTATAGCTTGCAATTCCACCTAATGCAAATCCCCAGAATTTATATAAATATGTGTTCTCCAAGGATAAAATATAGTCAACACATGCTTCATAGTCTGTTTGTAAAGCTCCATGTATTGTTGCTAATACATATGGATAAAAATTAGGTTTTGAAGCAAGATATTTGATTGTTTCTTCTAAAAGTAAATTATTGATTTTTTCAGAGTCAATTGTAGCAAGAAAATCACATAATTTCTTATTAGACTTTTCTCCATCTTTTTCTGTATACTTACCACCTAAATCAAAACCAACTACTATATCAACATGAAGTTTATCAGCAAAATCATAATAATCTTTCATGTGCTGAACAATTACTTCATCTAATTTAGACACATCATAATCAATTTCTTCTGCTATCTTTTTTACAATATTAGCTGCACCAGAATCTAAAAGAAAAACCTTATCATTAAAATCATACGGAACACTAATATAGTTAGAATATATCTCATTCTTATCTTGAATTAGCATTTTTCTAATGTCATTATATACATCTCCAATTTTAGAATATCCTGACAAATCATCAAATGCATGACTTTGAAAAATATGCGGGTATCTATTATTAATATAATAATAGTTTATTAATGCAGGTGTATCCCCTGTAAATTCTGAATAAACTATTTCTCTATCCTTATCTCCATTACCTCCACCATAGTTATATACCTGAAAAAAAGAAGGCACTGGAAGCCTCTTTCCATGTACATCTAAATATTTCATTAACATTCTCCTTTTGCACAAGATACAGCCCCCAAAGGCTATATACCTGTTTCAGGGACTGTAATTAATTAATAGAATTTAACATTATTCTTTTTCAAATTTTCAAAAATGTTTACTAGCTCATCAAATGAACCCATCTCTCTCAAATCTGCAAAATAGTAGTCTTCATCATTTTCTTTTTTTATAATTACATTACCAGAAAAAATTTTATCTTTTATCATTTCTGTAGTTTCAAAAACAATATCTTTATAATTATAATAATTTAGTATATGAATATAAAAAACAGGCCTATCTAAATCTGAATCAACAACTGAAATCCTTTCCTTTAACTCAGATAATCTATATAATACTGCCTGTTTTTCTATTATATCTTTTTCAATTTTTCCTTGATAATTGTGATAGAAAAATTCAATATAAGCTAAAATTCCTCGATCTGTTCCTAATAGCATATATTGTGGATAAAGGTCTTTATTAGGCTCCCAACAAGATATATTTAATCTTTTTTTTTTCTTAACCCATAAACTTATTTCTTCACCTATTACTTTTTCAATTTGAAGATGTAGTCTTGAATGAGAACCTTGTAAAATTGAGTTGTCTAAAAAACTATCAAGTTTAATTTTATTTTGATAATCTAGATTTTTACTTAACTTGTTGTTTATTTTATATATAAGTTCTTCATATGTTTCTAAATCTTTCAAAATCTTGCCTCCTAGAGTAGTAATTTAAACTCTTCTAACATTTCTTCAAAACTCTTTAATTCCAATAGATATGAATAGATTTTTGAAAAATAACGAGCATTAATAGACTTTTTATCATCACCCTCACGTTTTTTTCTTTCGAATTCAGCATGCTGTTGTTCCATATGCTCTTTAATCATATAAGAGTTTTCATAAAAAATCCCCTTAAGACATGGATAATCTATCCAGTGCACATAATAAACTGGAACTTCAATTTCCTCTTCTATTAATGCAAGCTGTTTTTTCATTTTCTTGTAATCTAATGTAGCACTTCCTTCATAACATTCTCTTCCAGTAAATCGTTTAGCATATACAAAAGGGGCTGCATGATATTTCACTTCAAAATAAGCAGCTATGCTTCCATCTTCTCTGAGAATTTTACAATCTGGATAACTTCTATTCTCAAGATCACCTCTACAAACTTTAGTTTGTAATTTTTTACTTAGAAAATCCATCAATTCCTCTTCCATTTGCTTTCCTAATATGACATCATACTTAGGAATACTCTCATTTCTTTTAGGGATAAAATAATTTCCACATTTTTTACATATGTCCTTCATTTCTGGAATACATTTCTTAGCATCTGCTACTGTAGCTAGTTCATCATATGTATTAGTTTTATAGAAATAATCATAGCATTTAGCATTATAATCATTCCAACAAAATTGATTTTCAAATATTTTTACATTTTTAAAAAATTTTTCAAATCTAGGCTTTGACACCTCAATTAATTCATTATATAGCATCTATATACACCTCCAGGAATAATGCACAAAATATATGTACATTATACCACTTTGAGGTCATTTTGTATATGATTCTATATACACTTAACATTATATATCAAATTTAAGTTGTTCTGCTAATTCTACCGATTTTGACTGTGCATTTTGAAAACGTTCCACTTTCTCAGCATCTTCATATAACTCATCAAAAGTGCTAGCTGGTATAGTACCTTCTGTTTTCAATCTTCGTTCACATTCTTCTTTATATTTCGCATCCAATTCAAAGCCAATTGCATTTCTTCCCATAATCTTAGCAGCTACTAGCGATGTTCCACTCCCTGCAAAAGGATCTAATACAATATCTCCAGGATTAGTTGCCATTTTTACAATTCGAACTATCATCGGAAGTGGATAAATGGTTGGATGTGATAAATTCAATTTTTTCTTTGTCATATTGTTTACTCTATCAAAATACCATACATCTGTTGGATTTCTACCTCCTCCTTCTGCAAGTCGCTTATCTCCTTTTGTAATATAAGGAATTCGTACATCATCTAAGTTAAAAATATAGTTATCTAAATCTTTTACACCCCATAATATATTTTCATATCTACCAGACAATCGATTTGTACAATTTTGCATATTATTAAATGTCCATGTTATCATATTTCTTAAGTACAAATTATTATTCTTAAGGATTTGATATCCTATAAAAGGAAGTGGAACTATCTCTTTTGAATCTCCTACTGGAACGGGCGAAAGATTCAGGAAAAATGCTCCATCTGGTGTTAAAATCCTATATACCTCTTTTGTTACATCATTAATCAGTTCTTTCCATTCATTAAGAGCTATTTTATCTTTGTATTTACCATATGGTTTTCCTATGTTATACGGTGGTGATGTCACCACTAATCTTACAGATTTATCTGGAATTGTTTTAAGTAGTTCTCGGCAATCTCCTATTCTATAATCATACATTACCCTTGTTCCTCCAACCTTTGTAATCTTTCATTAGCCATATTGCAGTAATCCCTTACTACCTCATACCCTAAATAATGTCTTCCTAATTTTTTTGCAACTACAGCAGTTGTTCCACTACCCATAAAAGGATCAAGTACTATATCTCCAGGATTTGTTCCAGTTAAAATAATTCTTTCAATAAGCTGTTCTGGATATTGTGCAGGATGTCCTGTTCTTTCATCAAAATTTCCTGACACCATTGATATTCTCCAAACATCTGTAGGATTTTTCAACTGACTTTTATATCTATCTGGTCTGTAGTTTAATGCTGGTATCTTAACATCATCCAAATTAAATGTATATTTATTTTTATCTTTTACAAACCAAAATATATATTCATATCTTGGTGCAAATCTCTTATTTGTTGATCCACCCCAGTCAAAATTCCAAATTATCACATTTTTTAAGTACATATCTTCAAAGAAATCTTGTATCCAAAATGGTGTAACAATTGCTCCATCTATCAACCTATTTTTTATATTTATCCATATTGAACCATCATCTTTTATCACTCTTTTACATTCTTCAAAAACTCTTTTAAGCATTTCTCTATAATCAGTTTCACTCATTTTATCATTATATTTGACTCCTTTACTTTCAACAATTTTTCCTTTATAGGTTTTATTTCCATATTGAATATCTATATTATATGGTGGTGAAGTTACAACTAAGTTAATACTTTTATCTCTAATTTCTGTCATATTCTCACTTGAAGTCATGTATATTTTATCAACATTCATCTTTCTCTTTTACCTTCTTTAATATTAAATTGTAGTCTTACTTTGAAAGTTTTCAAAGTTCTTTAATCAGATAAATAATAAGTATAATATTAACATTTACCTGTATCTTAAATAATTCTTGGAATAAACGATTTTTGCAACTCATTTTATGTATAGAACAAATTTATTAACAAGTTTAATTTACTTAATTATCTTTAGTTTTTTATGAAATCTAATTAATTTAAAGTTATTTTATCATAGTTTGAGAAATTTCTTATATTACAACTAACACATATAACAAGAAATTTAAAATTCTTCATTCTTTTTATCAAACATACTAATATTTGTGTTATTTTTTTCAGACTTTATATATTTTCCTGTTTTAATTCTAGAATCATGAGGCTTTTTTGTATCTATAGGAATTGCCCATTCTCTTCCAAATTTCTTAACATTTGGGATCTTATTTTCATTACATAATGTCTGAATTCGTCTAACTGATAAATTCCATTTTTCAGATGCTTCTTTTACAGTAATATAATCCATCCTTCCTCTCCTTTCTTCTTATTAAATTCAAACCTATTATAAGCGTTCAGACGTCGAATATCAACTTAATTATCGTGAAGTTTTTAGTTATATTTTTCATAAATTCTATCTAGATTTTTCAATAAGTTTTGGTTACTAAATAATTTTCATATCTGACTTTATTACACCTTTAATAGCTTTAACTAGATTAGTTTAACAAATATATGATATAACAAAATCTTTTTGTAGTATCATATCATTTTCTATTTTTTATATTCTTTCTATTATACTTATTATTTATCTGATTAAAGAAC
>NZ_NFLT01000041.1 GCF_002161055.1 Tyzzerella sp. An114 | reverse complement strand
ATATAGTTCTAATTGTTGATTTCTTGTATCTCTTATTTGAACAAAAAGCCCTAAAATCATGTTCACCTAAAAATTGTTTTGAGGCTTCCTTCATTATATTTATATTAAGTTTTTCTTCAACTCTAAAAGCATAGTTTCTTAAAAAAACATCATGAACAGAACTATTATCTATTATATACATATATTTCTTTGACTTTGCATTTAATCTGCTGTGAAAACGCAAATTAACTTCATCGCAACTTAAAACAGATATATCTTTTGGAAGATATTTATTAATTTCAGTAAAGATATCATAAGTATTCATATCTGTTTCACATTTAAAATTTGCAACTTGACCCTTAGAATGAGTTCCTGCATCTGTTCTACCAGAACCATTTACTTCAATATTACAACCAAATATTTTTGATATTATATTTTCAAAAATACCTTGAATAGTATTTTTTGTATTACCTTGTTTTTGCCAGCCATTATATCTTGTACCATCATACTGTATTAATAATTTAAAATTTCTCATAACTCACCTTTTTTATAGATTTAATAAATATATTTTATTTTACATCAGCTTAAGATATATTTCAAAATAAAATTAAACCTTGTCTAAAAAACATAATTATTATAAAATATCTTTAAAACTAAAAGGAGGAATAATTATGGACGTAACAAGCTTTGGAATTAATCATGATGTACTTTTAAGAGGTATTTATGTTTCAAGAAAGGATATTATTAATGATGGTATTTTAACAACATTTGATATAAGAATGAAAGAGCCTAATAGAGAACCTGTAATGGATACATCTGTAATGCACACTCTTGAACATTTAATGGCAGTATATTTTAGAAGCAATAATGAATGGGCTGATAAAACAATATATATAGGACCTATGGGTTGCAGAACAGGAATGTACGCTATATTTAAAGGTGACCTTGAACCACATAATATAATTGAAAAAATGAAAGAATGTTATCAATATATTATAAATTTTAAAGGAGAAATACCTGCTACAAAATCATATATGTGTGGCAATTATCTTGATCATAATCTTGTTATAACACAAATAGAATGTAAAAAATTTTATGATGAAATTCTTATGAATATTAAAGAAGAAAACATGGTATATCCTAAACAGCAATATTAAGTTTACTATAATTTTTTTATGTAAATAAAAGCAGTATATGATTATTTTTATACTGCTTTTTATTTATATAATTTAATCATGTGTATTACTACTAAGCCATTTAAAAGTTTCGTCTATTGCAAAATCACGCCAATTATGTCCGCCATTATGAGGATACCATTTAACATTAGCACCTTCCATAATTAATTTTTTATTTATTTTTTCGTTTCTTTTAAAAAGTATATCTTCTTTTCCACAAGATAGAAATACATTTGGCAATTTATGTTCTTTAAGTGATTTTATAGCAGCACACAAAGGATTTTTATTATATGAAAATTCTAGTTCAGATAAATCTCCAAAAATGTCACTAAAATAAGAAAATCCACAGTTGTTATAACCTACAACTTCTGGATTTCCTATTAATATATCATCAACTATAAAAGAGCCAGATATTGATGCTATTTTTCCAAAAACAGAAGCATATTTTGAACCAATTAATAAAGCCCCATATCCACCCATAGAAACACCACTTATAAATGTATTCTCTCTTTTATTTGGTAAATCATATTTATAACGAGTTTCATCAACTAAATTTTTTGATACAATTTTTGAAATACATATATTATCTTTATCTATATAATAATTATTTCCCACAGAAGGCGTAACTATCGCAATACTATATTTTTCTGAAAGCTCTTTAATGTCATAGTTTTCATAAAATTCAAAACAATTTCCATTATAGCCATGAAGCCAATAGACAGTATATAATACTTTTTTAGGAATAACAATATTATATTTAATACAACTATTACCTATTATAATGATATTCTCATTAAAAATATACATTAAAATCACTTCCTTATTTTATAATATATATAATATTCTAACATAAAAAAGACGAGAAAACTCTCGTCTTTTATTTTTTATATATTATCATCAAAAACCATAGCTTCTACTGGTATAGCAAAAAGGTATGTAAGTATAAAACTCATAAATACACATATTAATGATATTATAAAGTAAATTAAAAGTTGGTGACCTTCATATATATACATAAGATATGATGGAAGGACAGCAAGACCATATGAATTTGAACGTATATTGAATATAGAAAGAAGTGCTGCTCCTGTTCCAGATGTTAAAAGCATAACAAAAAGAGGTTTTAAGTTAAATCTAAGTTGTATACCAAATAAAACAGGTTCACTTATACCGAAAAGTTGAGAGAGCATAGCTCCAATACTAGTTTGTCTTATTCTTTTGCTTTTTGATTTTAAAGCAAAAGCCAAACAAGTTCCAACATTTGCAAAACCATACATTGCACAAAGTGTTATAAGAGCATTAAATCCTGTATTTGCTAATAAAGATGTTTCTATCATTACATATGTATGATGAAGTCCTGTTATAACTGCCAAAGGATATGTAAAGCCTATTATAAAACCACCTATTCCAAAAGGAAGATTTATAAGTTTTTCTATTATATTTACCATATTAAGCTCTATTACATGCATAATAGGACCAACACCAAGAAGAATTACAAGCATTGTTATAAGCATTACAAAAAACGGTGTAAATATAAGGTCAAGGACATTAGGCATAATTTTTCTGAGTTTTTTCTCAAGAGTTGCACCTATTAAGCCTGTAACAATAGCTGTAAGTACACTTCCTTGACAACCTACAAGCGGAATTTTTCCAAAAGCCATTATAGCTTCAACTCCACTTTTAGGATCAGCTACTGAATAAGCATTTGGTAAAGCTGGAGAGACAAGCATAAGTCCTATTACAAGACCTATTACAGGAGTACCACCAAATACTCTGAAAGCTGACCATGTTATTATAGCTGGTAGAAACGCAAAAGCTGTGTCTGTAAGAACTGTAACAAGAGTTTGTATATATGCTGGAATATCAGCTGTTGAAGCACCTATAAGAGAAAGAACATTATCATTAAATATACAACTCTTAAGTCCCAAGAAAAGACCTGTTGCAGCAATTACAGGAATTATAGGAACAAATATATCTGCCAATATTCTCATAATACGTTTTATTCCTTTTTCTTGACTTTTTACAGCTTCATCTTGTTCTTTTTTTGAAAGTGTTTTAAGTCCAAGGTTTTCTACTTCTGCATAAACTTTATTTACTATACCTGTACCAAGTATTATTTGATATTGTCCTGATGTAAAAAATACACCTTTTACTTCATCAATTTTTTCAACTTTTTTATCATCAATTTTTTCTCTATCTTTAACAATAATACGAAGTCTTGTGGCACAATGTGTAACAGAAACAATGTTATCTTCCCCAACTATATCTACAATTGATTTTGCTATATCTAAATATTTATTATTTCCACCCATAACATAATCCTCCTTATATTGTAGTAAACATTAAAGCCTGAAAAGGCATCAATCTTAATTTTCCATTTTCTATAAATTCACAATCTAAATTATTGAGAACTGTTTCATTATATTTTCCTTCAAAATATTCTTCTGTTTCATTATTATCAAAGTTAAAAAAACAGTATATTTTTATGTTATTATAATGTCTTATATAGCCTATTGTCTTATCAGAAGTCTGAATTGGTTCTATTTTTCCGTATATAAGACACTCTGAATATTTTGAATTCTGTCTTATATTTATAATACTTTTATAAAATTCAAATATACTATCTTTTTTACCTATCTGACTTTCAGCATTTATATTAATATAACTATCATTCATTTTAAGCCATGGTTTTTTTGTTGAAAAACCTGCATATTTTTTATTATTCCATTGAAAAGGAGTTCTTGCGTTATCCCTACTTCTTAAATTTATGAAATGTAAAGCATCTTTTTCGTCAAATCCTTCTTTAATAGAACGCTTATATTGGTCTATACTAGATATATCATTAAAATCACCAATTGATTTTCTTTCAAAATTAATCATTCCAATTTCTTGTCCCTGATATATAAAAGGAGTTCCTCTAAGAAAGAAATACATAGCCCCTAACATTTTTACTGCATCATTATTTCTTTCATTTTCAATTAAATATTTTGTTGTTGCTCTTGGTTGATCATGATTTTCTATAAAATTGGCTGCCCAACCTGTTTTTTGAATTGAAATTTGACTTTTCATAATCTTTTCATTAAGTTCTTTTACAGTCCAATTAACTCTCTTAAACCATTCACTTCCGCTCTTTACATCAAGGTCCGCATATTTAAAGTCAAATATCATTGAGAAATATCCATCTTCACCTATAAAATTAGAAAGTTCATCATATTCAACTCCTGGTGCTTCTGCAACTGTTACACAATTATATTTTGAAAATGTGTTTGCTCTAAGTTCTTTCAAGAAAACATCTATACCTTTTTGATTTCTCGAAACTTTTGTACATTTTGCCATACCATCAACACCATCAGCTTCTATACTTTTAAATGTTAGATCTTTTTTTATAAAAGTTATAGCATCAATTCTAAAACCAGCTATACCAAAATCAAGCCATTTATTAACAACTTTATAAAGCTCATTTCTAAGTTCTGGATTTTCCCAATTAAGGTCTGGCTGTTTCTTTCCAAAAGCATGGAAATAATATTCATCTCTGTCTTCAACTTTTTCCCAAACAGATGTACCAAAAACAGATCGCCAATTATTAGGAACACTTTTTCCATTTTTAAAAATATAATAATCATGATATTTACTTTCAGGATTTTTTAATGCTTCTTTAAACCATGGATGTTCGTCAGATGTATGATTTATTACAAGATCAAGTATTATTTTTATATTTTTTTCTTTTGCTTTATCAATAAGTTCTCTAAGATCGTACATTGTACCAAATTCTTCTGATATATCGAAATAATCCGATATATCATATCCATTATCATCCATAGGCGATTTGAAAATAGGACAAATCCATATCATTGTTATGCCTAAATTTTTTAAATAATCCAATTTACTCGTTATACCTTTTATATCCCCTATACCATCATTATTACTATCATAGAAACTTTTAGGATAAATCTGATAAACAACTTCTTTTTGCCACCATTTATTATTCATAAAAATCCCCCTTTATTCTTATATTATATTTCGTCTTGAAAGTTCATTATATATCCCATCTTCCATAACGCTTTCACACATTCCTGTAGATATATTTGAAAGAGCCAAAGGACTTCCTTCCATGGCTATCGATGTTTCACAAACATTAAACATATCTATATCATTATAACCGTCACCAAAAGCTATTGTATCCTTTAAATCTATTTTCAAGTATTTACAAAGTGTTTTTATTGCGTCTCCTTTGTTAGAGCCCTTTTTAATAATTTCATTATAAAAATTTTCATGCCACATTCCTGATTGAGATTTATAAATATTATTTTCTTTTATAAAAAAATCTAATTTTTTATTCATTTTATAATCAGACCAAATACATATTTTATGGATATTATCTTTTTCAATATTAAAATCTCTTATATTATCCTCATATACAATTTTTTCATTCTTAAAAAAATGTTCTTTTTGCTTATCGTTTAAAAATGCTATTTTTTCTCTATTCATATCCATAAATATTTCATAAGCACTGTTATTCATAAAAACTTTTTCAATACTTTCAAAAGCAAAAGCAATATTATTATTTTTTAATTTAAAGGTTTCATAAAACTTTTTTAATATATCCACATCAATATATTCATCTTTTATAATGTTATTTCTATATTTTATATAACAACCTCCACCAGATATAATAGCTTCAATATTCATATCCATAACATCTTTTGGAATTGTGCCTTGACTTCTTCCTGTACATATACAAACTATATGACCTCGTTCTCTGCACATATTAACAGCTTTTATAGCTGAGTTTGGCACACCATAAGCAAAATCTCTTAAAGTACCATCTATGTCCAGTATTATAAGCTTTTTCAAGTTAAATTCCTCCTTTATCTGCCGGCAATGTTATAATATCATTAAAAAAAGAGCCATTCAATAGAAGTGACTCTTTAAAAAACTATGTTCAAACTTTGTTCATTGTTTCATTATGTGGGAATATGTACATCATTTAAAAATAATTTATATTGTATATATAAAAGTTCTATAAGTATAAAATAAGAAGTTGTTATATTATATATAAAGTCTTGATCAATAGACATTTTTATAGAATTTATATAAAGATTTTCTTCACAAATTCCAGAAAGTGTGTTTGATTTCATCTCTGTAATTGAAAGAAGTTTTATACCTTTAATATGTAATTTTTTAGCCATATTTATAATAGTTTCAGACTCTCCCGAAAGAGATACCATTATTACATAATCATCTATACTTGCTACATTTATTATAGCTTCTGCCATATCTTTTCCATGTGCGTCGATTATTATTTTATGTGCTGGCAAAAAAATTCTTTTAAATTCACTAGCAACTTTAGCCTGAGAATATCCACTACCAAAAATAAAAATTCTTTTTGCATATTTTATATTTTTAAAAATCTCAGAACAATTTTTCGTTTTTATATAATCAATCATTTTATGATAACTTTCAAACATAGTAGAAATAGAATTTTCAACATTTATATTTTCATTATAGGACATACGTATAATAGATTTTAATGCAGTATATCCAGAAAGAGAACATTTTTGAGCAAACCTTGAAAGAGAGCTTTTTGAAATATGAAATTTAAGCCCAAATTCTTCAATAGACAAACTGCAACAATCTTTTTTATTATTAAGTATACATTGACATATATATTTATCATTTTCAGTGAAATTTTTATAATTATTATTTATTAAATCATCAATATTCATTTTCTATCCTCCTAGAATACTCAATATATTTCATAAAAAGAGTATCTATAATCATATAAAAAACTGCGACCAATTCATAATTTAGATTATTTATATTATTTATGTTTTGAGTAATAGCAAAAATATTTAAATGACATAATCTTGATATTGTATTATTAGCTAATCGTGTTATTGAAATTCTGTTTATTTTAGTTGGAATTATAAGTTTAAGTATATCTATACCAGATTTTGTTTCTCCTGAAAGCGATATTATTATAAACACATCATTTTCTTTAAAAAGAGATTTTAAAAATTCAACCTCTCCATAATCAAATACAGGTACAACTATTTTACCAGCTGAAATAAAAACTCTTTTAAACTCATCAGCTATGGTTTTTTGCTCATTTCCAGTACCATAAATAT
>NZ_NFLT01000040.1 GCF_002161055.1 Tyzzerella sp. An114 | reverse complement strand
CCTAATGCATCATAATCAGATGGACCTTCTACTATAATAAAAACAATTTTTTTACGAGCCAATCATATCCCCTGCCTCTCTAAAAGATATATAAGGCTTGCTAACATAAAAGATAATAATAACTTGAGAGATTTTTATTTTAGGGATATTGTATTAGGTGAGCAGAATGAACCAATATATGAAACTACAAATAATTATGAAATCTCATTAGCTTTTAGAGAGGCAGGGGATATGATTGGCTCGTAAAAAAATTGTTTTTATTATAGTAGAAGGTCCATCTGATTATGATGCATTAGGTGTAATTTTTTCTAGACTTTATAATAAAAATGAAGTATATGTTGAAATAACACATGGAGATATAACATCAGATTTAGATTCACAAAAAACAAATATTGTAATAAAAATAGCTAATTTAGTTAAAAAATATGCTAAATCTAATCATTATAAAAATAGTGATTTTCAAGAAATTATTCATCTTATTGATATGGATGGAACATATGTTTCTGATGATATAATACATGAAGATTTAAGTAGAGATAAACCATTTTATACTCTTACAGGAATATATACATCAAAAAGAATACAACTTATAGAACGTAATAGGCGAAAAGCAGATAATATTAATCGTATTTGTTTTGAAAGTAAAATTTGGAGTTCTATTCCATATACAGCTTATTATATGTCATCAAATCTTGATCATGTTTTATATAATAAATTAAACAGTACAGATGATGAAAAAGAAAAAAATTCACTTGCTTTTTCTAAAAAATACAAGGAAGATTTAGATGGTTTTTTAAAGTTCATTCAAGAATCTGATTTTTCTGTAACTAATGATTTCAAAAAATCTTGGGAATATATAAAAGAAGAATTACACTCTCTTGAAAGACATACTAATTTAGGCATATGTTTTGAAAAAATTATAAAATAATTATTATTTATTATAATTAAATATTTTTATATTAATGTTAAAAGAGTTCTGATTTCAGAACTCTTTTTTAATTTCTAAAAAGGAGATGATGTTTGTGAAAATAGCAAAAAAAATTATTTCTATGTTTTTAACTGCTAGTATTGTTATTAGTTGTTGTATTCCAACTTTAGCAAATTATGAAGATGGATTAGTTATTCCAAATGGTAATAATTCATCTAATAGCTATAATGATTTGTTTTGGAATATAGGTAATAATAGTGTTAATAATGATTATATAACAATAGGTAATGGTAATACCTATATTAAAGATGAAACGTCAAATGAAGAAAATGATGTTATTATAGAAGAGATAGAAAAACCTATAAATTATGATTATCCTGAAACTGTTTTAAATACTGATGTGGATTTAGCAGAAAATTATACAGATATATATGGTACAGATTCTATACCAAAAGCTCGTTCATCAACAGGTTCTGGGGTATATGACTATCTATATGCAAATGGTGGCTATATGACTATTACAGCAGATAAACCATTAAACAATATATTACAGTATAATGGAAATATTGTAAGTAACATTCATATTGCAAAATGGGTATCAGATGATCCTTCAATTTTAGAATATCCTGCATATTGTAAAAATCCTGGATGGAAAGGAACAGCACAACACCAAGACGGTAAATATCAGATTGATCCATTAGATAGTATTGGTTCTACTGAAAAAATAATTCTTGGTATTGCAAGAGCAGGCTATCCATATAAAACACCGGAACAATTAGGTTGTCAAAGTGTTGATGAAGCATACTATGCAACACATGGTGCTATACATACAGCTATTGTAGGTGGTTCGTTAGATAAATGGTCAATTAAAAGTGGTGATGAAGCAAGAAATACAAGAGTACTTGAAGCATTAAAGAAAATATATAACGAAGGCATATCAAATCCTTATACACCACCTAAGTTTACAGCAAAACTTTCACCAGTAAGTGGTTCTGAAACAGCAACAGTTGAAGGTGATTGGGTATCAAATACTTATCATTTTACAACTGATATGGAAAGAGATTACTGGAAGTTCAGTATTCTTGGTGATGATTTAATAAGTATGGTTGAAAGTGGTACTATTGAGGTTTATGGAGGAACTAAAAAACTTTCTTTACAAACTAATATAAGCGGTTCTTGGGATACACAAAAAGCTTTTAAAGTACCTATGGGTTATGATGTAACAGTTAAGGTTAAAAAATCAGTTGCCGATTCAACTGGTATTAACTATATGTTTTATGGCACAACAGTAGGTGGAGATTTTAGTAGTAGTGTAAGCTATTTAGGTAATCCAGTAGGGCTTTCAGGTAATTGGCAGGGTTATATTTATAACTTCCTTCCTCAATCAATGGATACTTCCACAATGACATATTCAAAGACACCAGAAGAACCAGATGAACCAGAAGTTTCTGGAGATGGTAGCTTATTAATTGAAAAACTTGATTATAATACAAAAGAAAAAGTAGCTGATGCTGTTTTTAATATACATGGTGTTTCCGATAGTTGTAATCACATTAATATTACAGTAAAAGCTTCAAATGGAGCAACAATACCTATTCTTGGTAATGGTGGAAAAGTAGAACTTTCTGATGGTGTGATAAAATTTACAGGTATACCAGCAGGAACTTATGAAGTAACAGAAGTTTCAGCACCACCTAATTATAGTGTTACAGTAGGTCAAAACTCACAAAGTGTAGAAGTAGTAAATGACTCTGAAATACATCCTAAATTAATATTTGAAAATAAACCATATGGTAGTTTAACAATCAGAAAAATAGATGCTGACACACAGGAAAGTTTATCCGGTTTTTTCTTTAAAGTTATCAATCATACAACAGGCTTTGAACAGACTGTTGAAACAGGAACAAATGGTGAAGTTACTATCGAAGATTTACCAGAAGGCAGCTATGAAGTGATAGAAATAGCATCAAGGTTTGATTATATATTAAATTCTACACCACAAATAGGTGAGGTTGATTGGGGAGAAGAAACAGTTGTTGTAATGGAAAATAAAGCAAAGCCATATATTGAGATTACAAAGATTGACTCTGAAACATCAAAGCCTATTGAAGGTGTATATTTTGAAATAACTCATAAAAATACACAACAAGTATATACAGGAATAACTGATAAAGAAGGTAAAATAAAAATAGATGGTGTTGAAGAAGGTTGGTTTGATATAAGAGAAATTACTCCAGCAAGTGGATATATAGAAAATAATAAGATTTATGAGGTGTATGCTGAAAGTGGAAAGCCTGGAGAAATAACAATTAAGAATACCAAAAAAGCTGGTATATATATAGAAAAAATTGATATTGAAGGTAATCCAATAGAAGGAGTATCATTTAATATATTTCGTTTTGGTGAAGATACACCTGTACCAAACAGTCCAGTAACAACAAATGAAGATGGTATTGCAGAAATAACAGGAATAGAACCATGACATTATCAAGTTCAAGAAGTACAGCCAAAAGACGGATATTTAACTAATAATAAAAAATATGACCTTGTTGTAGAAGAAGGGATTGAAAATACAACAAAAATACAAATTGTAAATCATAGACTTCCTGACTTAACAGTTAAAAAGGTTGATAAAAAAGATCCTGAAAAAGGTCTTGCAGGAGCAGTATTTGAAGTTAAAGAAGTTGACGGTCAAGCTCTTAAAGGAAGTCCTTACACAACGGGAGTTGATGGAACATTTACTATTGAGGATATAGATATTGAAAATGGTGTATCTAAAAAATTAGTAATTACTGAAATTAAAGCTCCTGAAGGCTATGAAATATCTGAACCCAATATACAATATGTAACAATGGAACCTGACAAAGATGTTATATTAACATTTATAAACGATACAAAGCCTAATTTAACAGTTAAAAAAATCGACTCTATAACAAAAGAACCATTAAAAAATGCAAAGTTTGATGTATTTAGAGCAGTAAATCGTTCTCTTGACGGTGAAGTTGTTAAAGTAGGAAGCTATACATCAAATGATAGTGGAGAATTTAAAATAGAAAATGCAGAAACAGGCTGGTATAGAATTATGGAAACTGAAGCACCTTCAGGTTATGTAAGAAAAACAGAGTCTGTTGATGTATTTCTTAAAGCTGGAGAAGATAAAACAATTACATTTGAAAATTCTCCAAA
The DNA here is from genome assembly GCF_002161055.1 of Tyzzerella sp. An114. Classification (GTDB taxonomy): domain Bacteria; phylum Bacillota; class Clostridia; order Lachnospirales; family Anaerotignaceae; genus Fimicola; species Fimicola cottocaccae. The sequence goes on along the minus strand of NZ_NFLT01000040.1, from coordinate 3,176 downwards.
GTCTGCAATTATAATTCGTAAGATTGATGCTGAAACAGGAGAGGCTCTTTCTGGTATAAAATTTGAAGTTAAATATTTAAGTGGTGCAACAGGTACAGGTGGAACAACAATAGGTACATATACAACAGGAATTAATGGTACAGTTATTATTACAGGTCTTAAAGCTGGTGTTTATTCTGTTGCTGAAATAAGTACAGATGATGGGCATATACTTGATGAAACAATACAAACAGCAAGTCTTACAGATGATAATTCTATTGTTACACTTGAATTTACAAATGCACCAAAAGGTGGACTTCTTATAAAGAAATATGACGCTAATACAAAAGAACCTTTAAGCGATGTAATATTTAAGATTACAGATATAAAGGGTGCTGTTGTAGGAGAAAGTAATGGTGAATATAGAACTGATGAAACTGGTACTATTTATATTCCATATCTTACAGGTGGATATATAATACAAGAGGTTAAAACTAAAGATGGTTATATATTGGATAATACAGCAAAAACAATATATATTGAAAAAGGCAAGGTTTACTCACTTGAATTTTTTAATCAGCCATTAAATAGCTTTATTATACAAAAGCTTGATGGTTCAACAAAAGAACCTTTAGCAGGAGCAACTATTAAGGTTACAACAGTAGATGACCAGTTTATAGGTGAGTATGTAACAGATGAAAGTGGTATTATAAGTATATCAGACCTTAAAGCAGGAACATATAAAGTGCAAGAAATCAAAGCTCCTGAAGGTTATAACATTGATAATACAGTTAAACTTGTACATCTCAAACAAAATGAACCACAAAAAATAGAATTATATAATTATCAAAAAGCTTCACTTATTATATATAAAGTAGATAAAACAACACAGAAACCACTTGAGGGTGCTAAATTTAAGGTTGCAAAGATAAGTGGTGAAACAGTAGGAGAATATACAACAGGTTCTGACGGAAAAATAAATATACCTTCTCTTGAACAGGGTTGGTATGTAGTTACTGAAGTAAGTGCACCAAAAGGATATAATCTTGATACAGAAATAAGTAAAAATGTTCAAGTTAAAACATATGAACCTACAACTGTTAAATTTGAAAATTACAAAAATGCTACTTTAAGAATTGAAAAAGCTGATTATGTAACAGGTAAAGCCATTGAAAATGTTGAGTTTACAATAGTAAGAAGTGATGGTAAAACGTATGGTAGTTACAGAACAGACAAACGTGGTGAAATTAACCTTGAAAATATGTTCCCTTCAGGTACATATATTATAAGAGAAACAGATACAGTAAAAGGTTATGCTTTAGATACTAATATAAGAAAAATAACATTAGACTGGGGCGATGATAAACTTATAGAGTGGGAAAACTATCCACTTGCATCTGTAGTAATAGAAAAAACTGATAGTGAAACAGGTAAGCCTATAAGTGGTGTTGAATTTGAAATTTTTAATAGTAATAAGGAGTCTATTGGTAAATATACAACTGATAGTGATGGTATAATTGAGATTTCAAAAATGTTTATTGAAGGTACATATTATATTGAAGAACAACCATTGGAAGGTTATTTACCTATTGAAGGGCTTATGACTGTTAAAACAAAATGGGGTAAAACAACAACTGTTGAAGTTGAAAATGAACCTATTATGGGTAAAGTTAAAATACATAAAACTGCTGAGGATAATAATATAATTACAGGAATTCTTAAAGGTGCAGGTCTTAGAGGTGCTAATTATACTATATATGACTCAAATGGTAAAAAAGTAGAAGTTCTTACAACCGACAGTTTTGGATATGCTACAAGTGGTTGGCTTAGATATGGCGAATATACGATGAAAGAAACAACAAGTCCATTGTATTTCTTACTTAGTGATGAAACAATAAATTTCAAAATTGAAGATGACGGAGAAATAGTTGAAATTGAAAGAACGAACAAAAGTACAAGTCTTAAGACTAATGTTGAGAAATCAGGATATAAAGAAACAATGGGTGGAAGTACAATAAGATATGATATTTATAATATACAAAATAAATCTATTGTACCACTTAATAATTTCTATCTTCATGAAAGTCTTCCAGCAGATGCTGCATATATAACAAGACTTTTTACAGGTACATATAATCAGAACTTAAAATATACAATCTATTATAAAACAAATAAAACAGGTACTTTCAGAGTTTTAAAGGATAATTTATTTACAGATAGAGTATATGAGATTGATTGTACAAAAGGACTTATGTCTGGAGAATATATAACAGATATTAAGTTTGAGTTTGGAACAGTTAATGTAGGCTTTAGAGAAGTTGAAAGACCATTCCTTTATTGTAAAACATATGAAAACTTACCTAATGGATACCAGTTTGTAAACCGAGTTGAAGTTGGAGGAACATACTTAATGGAAAAAGTAAAAGCAGAGGATACATTTACAACAAGTATTTATGCTCCAACAGTGAATAGAGGCAAACTTCCTAAAACAGGATATTAATAGGCAAATTTTATAAAATAGGATGTTAAATTGAAAAGCAAGGATAGTTCTTTTTTAGAGCTATCCTTGCTTTTTTTATTTATTTATAAATAGGAGATGATAGTGCTATGATAATTGTTTTATTATATTTAGGAATAATTATTTTAGTTTATGGATTTTATAATATTATTTCTTACAAAGCATACTTTCCAATTACTAATGCAAGTAAAAATATATATTTCTTAGGACATAGACATAAAATATTATTTTTTTGGAATATAATTTTATTGGAATTAAGCTGTTTTATAGTAAAAAAGTTTAATATAAATAGTTTTGAAGAAAGTAATATAAAAACTGTTTTGTGGGTTAATGGAATTAATTCTAAAATAGATGTATGGATTATATGTAAAATACTTTATTTTATTATGCTTTTTATATTATGTATACCTTTATTATATGTAAGTAATAAGGTATTTTTATATGCGTTAATAATATGTACTATTTATATTTTATCAGAAATATTTATATATTATTTAAAATATTTTAAATACAAGAAGTTATTTGAAAATGAAATAGAATTATTATCATTATTAGGTTCTAAATATTTTGTAAATAATAATAATATTAAAGAATTTATAACCTTAATAAGCAATTTTTCAAAAGAATATTTATGGATTAATACTTTTGAACCATTAATTGAAAATGATGGAGATATAAA
>NZ_NFLT01000004.1 GCF_002161055.1 Tyzzerella sp. An114 | reverse complement strand
CGGAGAAGGTCTTGAGATATATCAAAATTTTAAAGAACAGGGAAAAAATTGTGGTCTTTATGATTTTATGGTTCAGATAGTCAATGAAATTAAAATTTTTTAAATCAGAAAATTCATTTTGAATATTTTTAATATTTGAACTACACCAACATTTTCTAAATATATCAACAATATCATCAAAATATATTGTACCTTTTTTAATTTCATTTTCAATCTGAACCATAAAATCATAAAGACCACAATTTTTTCCCTGTTCTTTAAAATTTTGATATATCTCAAGACCTTCTCCGTTATTATAAATTTTTTCAAACTCTTTAAAAAGTACCAGTCTAAGTTCTTTTGGATAATCTTTTTCAAAATCATCAATATTTGATAATACCATTTTTTCTGCAACACTTTGAATTTTATTATATTTTTTATAAATATCTATAATTTCAACTGATTTATTTATTATATCAGTGTCTTTTCCTCTAATAATATTATTTATAACATCTTTAATACAAATTTTTTCATTTTCAGGTCTTTTTTCAATTTTATCATTCATTAAGTTTAAGAAAGAATAATATTTTTCTTTTTTTTCAGCATACTCACTTTTTCTTCCACCCATAATAAATGATTTCATACTGATTTTTGATATTTCTTCTTTTATCTCATCTGATGTATCATTTTCCAAAATACTGTTAGCCCTATCAGTTCCAACGCCTTCTTTAAGATACTGTTCCAACTCTTTTTCAGCATTTTTAGAGCTTAATTTCATAGATTTTTTTCTGCTTATAATATCAACAAGAGTAGTCATTCTATTTTTTATAGAGTCCTCTTTTGGATTTTTAATATCTTCAAAATCAAAATCATCACCTATTACAGGACATTTTAAAATTAATGAAGCATAAAGTATAGTTCTTTTAATAGCTTCTTTATCAGAAACTGTGTCATTTAAACCTATGTATTTTTCAAATTCCTTTACAGCAGAAATTAATTTTTCACATTCAAATATAACCTCTTTTACAATATTAAAGGCTTCTTTTTTATCATCTATATTCATGTCATTATATCGAATATATTTCATATATCTTGTATCATTGACACCGCATATTTTTAATATCTGAGAAAAGCCTTCTATTATATCTGTTCCCTCTTCAATATCAACACTACTATCAATATTACATTTAATATCAAATACATTTTCACTGTAATTCTCATACATTTGATATAATTCTTCTAGAGATTTACCACACTGACCTTTTTTTGTCATAACATCGTAGTACTGTTTTATTTTCTCTATTGTATCATTATATCTTTTTTCATTTCCAACATTTTCATAACAATAACTTTCACAATTATCTAAAATATTAAATATATGCTCTATATTTTCTATAAAATCATTAAAAAATGTTTCATCATCTTTCAATTCAATAGTAAAATTATTTCCACCAATACATTCAACAGTATTTTTAAAATCCGAAATATTAGATTTATTTTCAGATATAAATAATATTTTCTGTCCCTTTTCAACAGCTGTTCCAACAATATTTGAAATAACATTAATCTTTCCCATAGATTTTCCGCCTTTTACAACTGTAATTTCATTTTTAAAGGCACTCTCTACAACTTCAGACTGGGAGCTGTCAGACTTAAAAGGATATACTTTATAAATATTATATTTATTATCTTCTTCCCAATTTACAGACTCATCAATTATATTTTTTACAATATTATGTTCAAGTATAATATTATCTGTATTGTCTAATGTATTATCCAATGTATCATATAATGTATTTTCATTGTCTTTATATTCAATATCATCTTCATAAGAATTTATATGGACATTAAAATCTTTAAGTTCAATTATATTTTCAGGACAATCAACTTTTGAAATCTCAATATTGATTTTAAATTCTTTATAATCATAAATACTTTCATTAAAGTTCATATTAAGATTTTCAAAAATTGTAGTTCCCGGTTTAATATGTATTTTTTCTAAATATTCATACATAAAGTCCGGCTCTGAATAAATTCTTAAAATAATATATTCTTCACTTTCAGAATAAATTTCAAGTCTCTCAACTATTGATTTTCCTAAAATCAACTGCGAACAATCTATATTATCAACAACCGTAGCTTTAAATTTTAATGCCATATATATCCCCCCAATACTATTAATATATTAATAGTCTGTATCAATATAAACTCTACCATTTTGTTCTATATAATCTTCAAGGCTTCCTCCTCCACCATTTTCACTTTTTATAAGTATAATTGTTTTATCAAAATCATGAAATCTAGGAGTTGCCAGTATATTTGCAGAGTCTATTCTTCTAAAAGGTCTATCAGTTAAAATATAAAAATAATTTTCTGATACAATTCCCATTTTTTTATCTATTTTATATTTATTTTCAAGTAAAGCCATTCCCATAAACCAAATATGATAAAGGCTAGCGGACTTTTTAACATAATCCAAATAGTATGTTATATTATCATCAAGTTCTTTAAAATCAACAGCACATACAACTTTTTCACCAAACACAAAGGCTATTTCTGTTTTTTCATTACTGTTAGAAGATTTTAAAAGATTTATTTGTATCTGCTCAAGTGTTCTATTAATATGACTTTGATTTGTTTCACTTATAGCTTCAGGATAAATACAAACCACTACATTTTTAACTTTATTTTTAATTGTATAATCCTCATTAAAATCATCTAATGACATATAAAATCACCTCTAATGATTAACTGATGTCTGATACATTATCCTTGCAACAAGTTCTTTCATTTTCTCAGCACCATCAAAAGTTAAAATATTTTCAATACTCATAATATCCCCTGTATTTTTATGATTTTCTGTAATATCTCCCTCACCATCAATAAGTTTAAAAGCAGGTATATATTTATTTGTATTGGCATAAACAACAGCAAATCTAAGACCTCTATTTTTACAGTTATCTAAAACTCTAAAATCAGGCTTTATATTTTCAGGCATAGAATCTGTCAAAACTATAATTCCTCTGTTTGTATTTTCATCACTATAATTTTCAACAGTACGTATTGCCATTTCAATTCCTTCATTTATGTTCTCTTTTCCGTCAGAGCTTCCACCAAAAAATACAATATTTTTTAAACTTTCCAAAAACTCATATTCATCATTTGTAAAATAGCTTCCATTATATTTTTTCTGTTCTATACTCTCACCAAAAAGTGTTAAACCATATCCTATACGAAGACTAGGGTGTTCTGCCTTCATATTTTTCATTAAATTCATAACTGTATTTAAAGATGCATAGACAGCCTTAAATATTTTTGAAAAAGAAAAAGTTGTATCTATTGCAAAAACTAAATTAATATCATTATAAATATTATTTTTAGTCTCAAAATTATTATCAGTTTGTTTTTCATAATTTTTATACTCTGATTTTTCATCATATTTTAAGTCACTGTCATACTTTATTGTATTTTCAACAACATTATTTTCATATTCTTCATTAAATTCTTTAAAATCTAAATCATTGGAAAAAATCTCATTAAATATTTTATCTTCCTCAAAACATTCTAAATCACTATCTAAATTTTTATCGGAATTTTCATTAAAACTTTCATCTGAAAACTTATCAGAATTTTCAGTTATATCATCTTCATCAACAGTTCTTCCGCTTTCTTTTTTATCCATTCTATTTTTTATAAAATTTTCTTGTTCACTTTTAGACATACTTCCATAAAGTATTTTTTCCTCTTTTGAAAAACTTTTTATAATATTTTTTATATTCATATAGATACCCCCCAACTACATAATAAAATCAATCACTTTATCATCATAATAAAATATATCACCGTCAGAAATTCTGTATGTATCATCGTCATACTCTGTTTTTTTCTCAATTTTAGGACTTATAGGAACGTAATATACAGAACCTTTAATATTATATATACACATAATAATTTGTCCTTCAACAATTATATCATGCATTCTATACTCCTCTAAGGAAACAGAAATTCTTTTATTATCACTAGAACAACAATATCCCACTGTAACAGCATCTTTAATATATCTATCTTCCGGTATTCTTAAAATTGTATTATCTCCAAATATAGACTGATAATTTTCTATTCCCTCAAAAAACTCTATCAAGAATTTTTTCATATCATCTATAATGTCCGATATTTTACCATATCTTTTTTCAGGGAAATCAACCATTTTAGAAATAATTTTTATAAGTTTACAGTACTTTTCTTGTTTATATTTTTCAGGAAGTCTCTCTTTATCAAAGCTATATGCTAAATCATCACAACTAAAGTGTCTATACATTTTACATTCATCTTCTGAAAAATAATCCCTTCCCTTAAGCCAAAAAAAGAACACTCTACCTAATGCATATATATCCATTTTAATATCTGTAATGTTAGATTGATAAGCTCTTGGGTCTGAATATCCAAAAGTACCTCCAATAGTTTCTTGTCTCTGTGTATCTGTACTTTTATAAATATGAGCCCAATCAAAATCAATTATCATGGCTTTATCATATTTAGTATTTATCATAATATTATCCGGTTTTAAATCTCTATGAACATAAGGGTCATCTTTTATAAAATCAGTATAATGTCTAACGGAATATAAAAGTTGAAGCATATAGCGAAATATTTTTTCATCACTTATAATTTTATATTTCTCCCTATACTCCCTCATTGTCATTCCTTCTATATATTCACCTAAAACGCCATAAATTTCATTATCATCATCATCTATTCCCCAAAAATCTCCATATATATGCTCAATATAAGGGTAATACATTTTAAACTGACTTTCTTTTTTTAAAACAGAAATTCCCTCTTTATCATATTTCATAGTATATTTTAAAAAATATTTTTTAAAACTTTTTACATCTTCAACAACAGCAGACCATGTTGTACAGAAAGTACGCTTTTTTTCTTTGGAATTTTCTATAAGACGATAGTATTTTTCAGAACCTATATATATACAATCATCTCTTAAAAGTCTGCTCATAATTCTTCCTCCCCACATACACAGTACATAATAGCTGTCTGGTCGTCATTTTTATCAACACGAGCTTCAGAAAAAAGATTTTTTAAGGCTTGGCTATATTTTGTTTCTTTTATAACTCTAAATATTTCTCCTTCTTTCAACAGTCCAAAAGCACCATCAGTGCCTAAAATAAACATATCTTTTTCACGTATATAACCAATAGTATTAACATATATATCATTTTCATTAAGTTCTTCTTTTTCTCCCAAACTTTTATAAACTATATGACTATTGGCGTAATACTCTTTTGAATATCTATCATAAATTCCCATTTCAACATTTTTTTCAGCTCTAGTGTGTATCTTTGAAACCATTTTAAATTCATCTGTATATGAATTATAATAATAAACAGGAGAGTCCCCCACATTAGCCACTAAAGCATAATCACTTAATATTACAACAACACTTAAAGTTGTTCCTGTCTCTGCAAAAGGATTAGCATTTTTACATACATTTCTGTTAGCTTCACAGAATGCATTTTTTATTATTTCTTCAAGCCTATCTGCATAATGTGTCATTGAAAAATTATCATATTGGCTTGTCATATAAGAATTTAAAACAAGTCTATAAAATTCTTTTGAAAAACCTTCCACAGCATGAAAGGAGGCTTTTTCTCCATCAGAAAGTCCTCCCATACCATCGGCAACAGCCAAAATTTTAATTCTCTCATCATTCATAAAACAATATTCAGTATATATATAACAATCTTCATTGACTTTATGTTCTTTGTCTCTTGATTTTTCGCTTCGGCTAAATATTTTATAACTTGACATATTATACCTCTTTTCTTGAACACCCACCTATATTATGCTATATTGAATAAATAAAATAATTGGGGTGATTGTTTTGAAAAATATTAATTTATATTCAAATGACTGTAAATTTTCAATTGATAATAAAGGTAGACTTTATAAATTTTGCAAAACAAATAGCTATGAGTACAGAAAAGCATTTTTTTATGAATACAAATTAATGCACTCATTAAACGGAAATAAATTTTTTCCAAAATATTATGGTTACAGTATAAACAAAGATAAACCGCCCTTTATTGTTATGGAATATATAAAAGGTGTCACATTAGAAAGTATTCTTGAGAGAGCCCAAAACAATTACAAAAACAGTCCTCAAATTATATTTCCTCTTGAAATACTATCTCATATATGTCAACAGATTTATGAAGCTATTTATATATTAGCAAAAAAAGGTGTTTTATATTTCGACCTAAATCCCAAAAACATAATAATTACAAATAAAAACTTTGATATAAAACTTATAGATTTCACTCATATATATATTATAAACAAAAATACTCCATGGAAAAAAATTGACCGTCGTATGAAGCCTGATTTGCCCTATTCTTTAGCTTTATTAAATGCGGTACAATTATTTTTCACACGACTTTTTTATTTTGGAAATATAGATTATAATAACTGTTTCCACACAGAGAATGAAAAATCCGAAGAAACTTTAAAATTTTTTAGATATAATTTTGGAATACTTTTGGATTTCACACTCTGTAAGGAACAGGAGGAAATCAAAACTATCATAGAGGAGGCAAGAGACCTTGAAAAATCCAATGATTTTGATTATTTAAAATACCTTACAGAGTGGAATAACCGTCTACAAAACTATTTGAAACAAGAAATCAATAATATATAAATCAATTTTGATTAAACAAATATTCATATATACCGGCAGCTGTATCCATCATTTTAATACCATATTTTGTAGTACATATCTGATTTACAACAACAACATATTTAGGGTCATCTGCCGGAGCAAAACTTACAAACCATGCATTATTTGTATTATTCTCATCTCCACGCTGTCCTGTTCCTGTTTTTCCGGCAACATTATATTTTCTGTATATTTCTTTATTTTCTTCACCTTCAACACTTTTTATATATGATTTTACAGCATCTTTCATAGCTTCTGTAACTTTATTAGCGGTTTCATAGGAAGTAACTTCACTTAAAACCTCTGTTTTGCCTTCCTGTAAAACTTTTCCGTCATCTCTCACTATTGACTTTATCATATAAGGCTTTAACATTACACCATCATTTGCAATAGCCTGTGTCATCATAGCAGCAACAATAGTTGAAGAAAGAGTTTTACCCTGACCAAAGGCTGTATATGCTAAATCCAAATTGTTTGATAAATCTAAATCCCAATTACTATTTATAGTGCCAAAATCCAACTCAATATCTTTTCCTATCATAAATTTTTCAGCAGTTTCATTTAAAGCCTGTCCACCGTCAGCCAAAACAGCTTTAGCAAAGAAAACATTTGATGAACGAACAGTGGCTTCATGATAATTTATAGTATCACCAACAGAACCATAATCGTTTACAATATCTGTATCACCTATTTTAAAATTACTATCAACAGCTGTAAAATTTTCTTGTCCACTGTCAATAATACTTACATCTGTTATAATCTTAAATATACTACCCATAACCTCTGCACCTTTATGAGTTATAGGATAGTATATTTCTTTTTCTTTATCAAAACTTTCCATTGTTTTAATACCTTCATTAATATTATTAACATTAAAACTTGGCAAAGATACCATTGATAAAACTTCTCCTGTTTTTGCATCAAGAACAACAGCTGAGCCTCTGTCTTCAATAGTCATTTCATTCAAAAGTAATTCCATAACTTTCATTTGTATGTTATGGTCAATAGTAATATTTAAACTACTTCCCTTGTTACCATTAATATTAGAAGTTTCATAAAGCTCCTCATTATAAAGCTTCATTAAACGATAATCTCTGCCTTGTTCTTCAACAACATCAAATCCTCTTACAGATTTAGTTTTACCTGTATATCCTATAACTTGTGAGTAAGCATAATCATCAATATAAGCACTATTATAAACACTACCTTCTTTTGGAACTTCTGATTTTACAATGGTAACTCCATTTCTATCAAATATATCTCCAGCAGCAATTGTATTAATATCAGCTTCAGTAATGGCAGCTATTTTATATTTATCAGCTTTTTTATTTATTCCTGTAACAACACCAGAATTTATATATAATACACCAATCTCCATAATCATAATTAAACCTAAAACAAAATATACTTTATGTAATCTAGTATTGATTTTTTGTTTTGAATTTTCTTCTTCCTGGCAAAAAGCCTTTGAAAGTTTTTCCCATGTTTTTTTCAAATACTTTTTCATCATAACTGCTCCTTTCGGTAGTCTCTGTGGATATAGTAAGTATTATAGCAATCATAATCATATAAGTTGTTGTTGCTGTAAAACCTTGAGATACACCATAAAGAGGTATACCTGTTATGGGTAAAATCCCAATATTATATCCAATATGTACAATACTTTCAATTACTATCAATAATGTAAAACCCATAGCAAGACCGCTAAAATAACTATCTATACATTTTCTTGCTATTTCAATTCCTCTTACAAGTAAAATAATAAAAGTAAAAATTAAAAGTATTCCCATTATTATTCCGCAATGTTGAATAAGATTTGAAAAAACCATATCACTTTCACTATTTGGAATATTAACTATATATCTATTAGAGTCAGGTCCAAGAAGACCTCCAACAGTCAATGCTTTTCTAATTTGAACACCATGATATCCTGTGTTCATATAATCAACTTCCGGTGTCAAAAAGTATCTAAATCTTCCATATAACTTTCCAAGCCAGCCTTGTGTTGGATTTATAAATATAATTGCAATAACTCCTAAAACAGTTAAAACGGGCATTACAACAGAAAATAATTTAACTGTTTTTCTATTTGTACTATATATAATCATCATAATAAAACCTGTTAAAGCCATTATTAAAAGAGTTCCAAATTCTGAAAATTTAATCATTGCTAAAGATATTAAAAAATTATATAAAACAAAATAAAGTTCTCTAGGCATAAACATTATTTTGTCATAAACTCTTTCCTCTTTACAAAAAATTATAGAACTAACAAAAACATATATAACTTTTACAACTTCAAGGGGCTGAAAAACAAATAAACCAAAATCAATATTTATTTTTGCTCCTGCCCCTTCCATATTACCAACAGTAATTCCCCAAATATACAAAACTATTATAAATAAAGATTGTATGGCTGTGAGAACATAAATCATAATGTCCATTGAAATAATATTTGAAAATTTTTTAAACAGTATAGAGGCTATGAGAGCTATCAAAAATGAGGAGAGACATTTTATCATAGCACTGAAATAAATCCCCGAAATATTATCTTGTGACATCATTTGTATCAAAAAGCCGAAGTTCAGAAGGAGTATTACAACAATCAGGAGGTATTTGTCGCCACCAAATCTAAACACAGCCATACAACCCAAAAGGCTCATAGGTACAAGCACAATAGCAATCTGTATAAAGAAAATGCCTGTACCTTTAAAAAAAGAATATATTATAAAGCACAATTCCAAAAAGGCTAAAAGTTTTAATGTTTTTATTTCATTATTTCCTATGTAAGTTTTATTTTTAAAGCTAACAATATTTTTATTCATAGCTTCAACTTCCTTTCAAACATAAAAATTTATACAACAATATCATCAATATCATAAACTCTATTTGAGTCTGTCATTAATTTTTTTATTTTTGTTGTATTATTTTTATTTTCATTATTTTTAGAGTGGTCAATATCACTTTTTTCAACATAATGAATTGTCTCAGGTGTCAAAACTACAATTTTAACATCACCTACATAGAAAGCACTTCTTCCTTCAAGTTCTATTTCATCTTTAAAATCCATATAGACATATCTTTTTTCCATAAGATATTCTGTTGTATTTACTTTTCCTAAATTTGTAATTGTAAAGTATATATCATTACTCTCTTTTATTTTTCTTATTATGAGATGTTTTTTCTCAAAAATATTTTTATTAACTTTAAAATCTGCCTCATCACTATCATTTATAACCAAGTCGCAACTAAAACCACTTCCTATTGTAAAAACAGGTTTTGTCATAACATATTCAACATAAGGTTCATTTTTTGTTTTAACTTTTATAATAGGCTCATCTGCCAAAACAACTTTAGGCTTTTTAGAAGCAAATATTTTTTTTATATTAAAAAAATCTTTAATATTTGAATCTTTAAATAAAAATATAAATAATGATATAATAACTACTATAATAATAGCTGTAATAATTTTTCCAATCATAACTTAACTCCTCCTATGTATATTTTTATTTTGTAAAAAAATAATACAATGAAAAAGTTAAGTTGTAAAAAACGACACTTTGTGCATTATAATCCTTCAGAAATACACCATGTAGCTGTAATATCTTCAAGTATTTCTTTCATATCAATAACCATAGTATTTTTATTATCTTCTCTTACAATATAAAAACCTTCCTCAAAATCCCAATGTATTTTCTCACTTCCAAGAAACATAGTCCAAAGTAAGCTCATAAAATAATAAGGTTTTCTCATTTTTTCATTTTTATTTTCAAACCCAACAAGTTCATATTCAAGAGTTTTAAAATCATTCTCATCAATATTTCCTGTATATAATTTACCTGTAATTACAGAATAGCTTACACAGGCGAAAAAACGTATTTTATTTGCATATTCAAGAGCTGTTTTACCTGAATATTTTGACTGAGGAATATTAAAATATCGTGAAAACTCATCTTTATATTCACATAAAAATTTATTTTCAAAATTATATTTTAAGTTTTGTACTATATTTTCAATAATACAATGTAAATCCGCCACATGATTTTCAAATACACCTTTAGTATCATGTTTTACTTTTTCAGTATATTTTTTAAGTATATTTCTCATGTTTTCTAAAATTTGTCTGCCTTCTTCTTTCTGAACAAAATATTCTAAAAAATAATCTAAAGGTACACGCCTTAAAATTTGGTCTTCTCCACACAGAGAACATGCCGTAAGAGTTAAAAAAGCCAACTTATATTGAAGGGATAGATTTTTAATATCAATATATCTTATCTCAAAACCATAAATATTGTTGAAAGCTTTATTTTCATACCATTTAACAGTGCCTATACTTGTCTTTCCGCTTTCTCTTATATAGTACTCCATGCTTTTTTTAGTGTTCACAAGTTTCATCATACCTGCATTGTCCAAAACTTCATTTATTTCTTTTCTTGAAAAACGCATATGAATACAAAAATCTAAAAGCCAACTTCTAGACACGTTTATATCACTTGAAAATATTTTTCCATAACTGTCCATATATTTTGGAGCATATAGAAAAACAGCCTCTTTAAAATCTAAATCTTTAGGAGTGTTTTCAGATGTTTCATACATTTTAACAATTCTTTCCCCAACGGTACGATTACCAAGATAAAAGAAAATCTTATTGCTTTTTACAACTTCTATAAAGTCATCTTTTGTCTCAACTTTCATAAGAGATGCTTCTAAATTCTCTGTCATTTTCTCTATTGAATACTGCTTTTTTTCCTCAAGTTCAAGAGTTACATCTTCAATAATTTTGTTCATCTCTCGTCTAATTTCAGGAAGTTCCTCCATAGAGAAAACACCTCTTATAGCCTCAATCAAAAGAGCATCGTTTATATTTCTACAATATAAACTCCTTCCCCAGTATTTCATCATCATTTTTTTAACATAGCGGTATCTTTCACGCCTTTTTGACAATGACATATCCACAACCTTTGAACAACTTCCGCTATAATCCACAAGAGCCAAAGAAACAAAAGTTTCAACACTCAAAGGAATACTTCTTCCACTCTCCCAATTTCTTATAGTATTTCTATGACAGGAAACACACACTTCCTCACCGTTTTTCTGAACAAAGTGACATATCTTTTTACCAAACTCCTCTTGAGGTAAATTGTACTTACTGCGAATTGACATAATCCAGCCAATATACTCTGTATAGTCCATATCTTCTTTTTGTATATCTGCTTTCATTTTAATCATTCCTCAATCATTCATACTCATCTATATTTATAACATTAGGAATTCTATCTGTAATATTTTGATTTTTAGGTTTAATATCAAAATCAGGCTTTTTAAATTCTTCTTTATGATGTATAGGTCTTTCAATTTTTTCTATTTTGTCAATATGTTCATGTTTTATATCATTATGTTCATAAACTTTTTTATTGTTTTCAATATCTAAATTATGCTCATAACTTCTAGAACTCCAATAAGGTGTATCATCAATATCATTTTTAATTTTTGTTTTTCTATTAGAAAGACTTTCAATATTTTTGTTATACTTAATACGCTCATTATTTAGATTTTCAATTTCTTTTTTCAAATCATTTATCTGTTCCATTTTATAATTTATCTCATCATCAATGGCATCAATATATTTTTTATTTTCTTTAATTTGAAAATCAATATTTGAAAACTCATCTTCTATTTGTGCCATAACATTATCATACCCTTTCACTATATTATCTATTTCGGGGATATCATCTTTTCCAAAAACATCTCTTATTTTTCTTAAAAATTGTTTTGTCTCTTTAATGTTTTCAAATGTAACTTCGGGATATGAAACCATATTAAAAAACAATTTAATTTCATTACCACGTTTTTTAATCCAATCATCATATAAATTATAATTTGTGTTTAACACCATATCTATAAATGATTTATTACTTTCAATAATCTTTCTATATTCCTTAAATCTCTTTCTAGCATTTTTTTCTTCAACAAATTTCTTTTCTTCCATAAATTGTTGTAAATAGAGATAATTTATAACAGCATACTTACAGTCTGAATTATATTGTCTTTCTAAAATTTCTGTCTGTTGTTTTTGTAAAAAACATTTAATTTGACTAAAATAACGTTGACAAATTTTATTATCTAAAAACATAAAAGATTTTTTTGAAATAATATTGTCTTCTTTAATACCCTTCCAAATTTTATAAAGGTTTCTATTGAGATAGCACTGTTCCGGCTCATCAATATATGATATTTTATTTGATATATCTTTCAAATCATTTCTTGATGATACAATACTATCAATAATATCCATATCATCAAAAATATTTATATCCTGCCAAAACATTTTGAGTTTAATATATTTATTTTTGCTAAGCTGATACATTTGGAAAACCATACGCCATTCAAGACAAGTTTTTCTATCTTTTTTGCCAGCAGCCATCCACAAAGCATCTTCATACTTAGAAACAATACTTTTATCAATATACTCTTCACTGTTATCAGAAGTCATATTAACTATATCAACCATATTATTGAGAAGTTTTTGATATATATGCTCTGATACATCTTCTTCATTTTCTAATCTATCGCATATACAATCAATCCATTTTTCTCTACATTTTCTATAATTCAATGTAGAAGGAGTTCTCTCAACTAACTGATATAAATTTTCTTCTATCAATCGCCCTATTGTTTTTCTTATATCCCACTCTTTTTTCAAAATCTTAAAACTTTCAACAGTATCCCTTGAAAGTCCTCTTGAATACATACGGCGAATACTTTCCTCATAAAAAATAACACTTTTTTCTTTTTCATCATCAGAAACATATATTTCTTTGGCTAACTGTAAAAGTTTATAATAATATTTTTGTGCAAAAGAAATTTCTATTCTGTCAATTTCATTTTTAATATAATCAATATAACTTTCAACAGTAGAGAAACTGTCTATTTTTTCTGTAATCCAATCAAGCCATATTTTCTTAAAAACATTACTTTTAATCATTGTATCTGTAATTGATTTTCTCACAGAACCAGTTTCATTCTCATAAAATGTTTTAGCTTTATCAATTATACAATTTGCAAATCTTTCATTTTCATCAAGTAAACTATATAATTCAACACAATCAAAAAAATCTTTTACAGTATTTATGCTTTCAATCTCTCTTTCAACACATGAACAAGGCTCACTATATATTAAATTTAATATTTTTTTCCTTTGAGTAGCATTTAAGTTTAATAAAAACTTTTTATAATTATTTCTGTTTTCATCAAACATGGCACATATAAGATGTGCAGTAGCCTCATCAATAGAATTTTTATCATAATCCCCCATATTATCATAAACTTTCATTTGAGGTATTATAAAACGAGTCCAAAAATTCACAATTTCAGAATTATCAAGACTTTTAACCTGTTTTAAAAACATTATTATAAATTCTCTGTTCCATTTTGATTTTTCAGCTTTATTTAAAAGTGTATTTATTTCTTCTTTTAAATCATAAAGAGAAACTTCTTTTCCTTTTTTAAGTTTCCAAAAATAATAAAGCATTGACAAATCATTCAACTGAAGTTTTTGATTATATTGATTTGAAAGTATTTCATCCATAAATTCAAAAAAAGCTTCCTTTGAAATTTCTGCATACTCTGCCATAGTGTAATAAATTTCTGGAATATCAATATCACAATAACTTTGTTCATTTCCATTCAAATAAAAATTATTATGACAAAGAAGTGTATTATCAGTAAAAATAAAAGTTACAGCCTCAATATTTTTTGTTGTATAAACACCATAAGAAAGCCTTTTTCTATAAACTTCAGATTTCTCACCCTGTTCAGGAACAAGATTACTTAAAAGCCAGGTAATATCTCTAGCAATTTGAGAATACATATCTTCACTGTATTCACTTTTATCAATAATAAAAGCTAAATTGCTAACCTCACCAAACATACAAGGATATATACTATAAAGAAGAAGGGCAAGTTTTTTGCCCTTCAAACCATACTTATTAATAATTTCATTATAATCATATAAAGCCGGTTCAATTTCTGCCATATCAAGTATTTTACCGTCTTTAATTTCTCTTATATATGGATAATTAATAATATAATTTTCAGGTTCTTCTATATTTTGTTGTTCTTTTGGTATAAAGAAATGGCACAATTTATTTACTCTACCATCTCCACCGCCCTCTCTAGGGCTTATACCAACACCAACAAAAGAACCAAATTCAGGTGAATACAATGTAAACTCAGCAGTTCTATCAGAAGTTTCTGACTGAAAAGCAGAACCTAGAACTAGGCAATTATCAAGAAAATTTGAATTCATATTACTTGTTGCACATACTCCAAGCCCTCTTTTATATCGACTTAGCTGGTTTTCACCCCATGTATAAAATGCCTGTTCAAAATTCATCTAAAAACCTCCCCCAAAAGTTTTTTACCAACCACATTCCTTTATTTTCTTTTCAAGACAGTAAGCAAGAGGCTCTGCAACACGAATAGGGTTATACTCACCTTTAAGACGATTTATTTTCATATTTTCAATACCTTTTACTTCTTTTCCCTGTATAAACTCTATAATTTCACGGTCTTCATTTGTAACATATGTATCACAGCCCAATGCACTTACACAGTGATAAGAATAAGAACCCATAGCCCCTTCAATGAAATCAGACTGTTCATCTCTTATAAACACATATTTTTTAAATAATTCTTCAATAATTTCCTCTCTAGCTCTTCTCAAATTAAATATGTCACTTGGTCTGCCATGTTGAAATAAAAATTGTGAATGATTTATACTTTCCATTTCCGACAAACCTTCTAAAAGGTCACATTTAATTACTGTTGCACATAAATGTTGATTTTTCATTCTGTCAATAACACCCATTTGTTGCAAAAGTCTCTGATAATTTTTAAGCATACTCAAAACATCTTCTTTATGCTCAATTTTATTTTTTTGAGATTTAGGAGGATTAATTAAATCAATAGCTCTTACCATTTTCCCCATATTTTCTTTTTGAAAAGCTCCCTGTTCTTCAACAGTCATTATCTCAACATCTTCAAAATATTTTTTGTCTTCAAAATTTTCTTCTTTATTATCTCTAAGTTTTAAAGGCATCTGTTCAGGCTCAATAATATAAATATGGGCATACATATTTGACAAAAGAATAATTCTTGGGTCCATTGATGTCATTTCTTTTAAAGTTTCACCAGAATTATCATATAATCCAACTATCATTTTATGTCCATTTATATTTAAAGCCATAAATAAAGGTGAAACCCATTTTTCTGTCTGTGTATTAGGAGGACACTCTCCATTTTCAACTGCCATAATTTTTGCAGCTCTTGAAAGCTGTGTATACCAATAATCAAAGCCTTCTGCTGTCTCATGGGCTGCATTTATAATCCAACCACTTTTTAT
This sequence comes from Tyzzerella sp. An114, assembly GCF_002161055.1. Lineage (GTDB taxonomy): Bacteria > Bacillota > Clostridia > Lachnospirales > Anaerotignaceae > Fimicola > Fimicola cottocaccae. The sequence goes on along the minus strand of NZ_NFLT01000004.1, from coordinate 239,922 downwards.
ATTTCTCAAAGCGTCCCATTCATTAGCCATTAAAGACAATTTATATGTTGTCTTTCCTCCTCCAGTTCTACCTAAAAGAGATATAGGACAAAATTCTTCAGCATTAACCCAACCAACAGGCAATCTCATATGACAGTTTGGACAACATGGTACAGCTTTCATTATAGGTATTTTTCCAAAAATAGAGTCTGTGGCAAAACTTATAACATAACTTCCGCTACTTTCTTCAATTTCATATTCAAGAGGAATATTTGTATCATCAAAATTTACACCTTCATACTCATCTTCCGGATTTATATCAGTTTTTTCATTACTTTCATCTATGGCTTTAAGTAGTCTTGAAATACCACTTACGCCACCTTTAGGGGCTGCCCAAAGCATATAATGAACTGAATTATCATTATATAAAAGTTTTAATTTAACATCTTCACCTTTTTTAATTATATCTGTCTTACCTGCAAGAATTGTATTTCTAAGAACATCAAAATTATAAGGTTTCATAAAAATAATTTCATAGGCAAGATTTGTCATATCTATACTTTTAAATTTTTTAGTTGAAATATCTGTTTCATAGGGACAAAAATTTAATTTATTATTTCCCATTGTATATACCTCCATTATTTAACCTTTATCAAAAATGTTCCGGCATATTCCGGTGTAAGTTTATACTCCTCACCCTTTAATAAAATTGCTCTATTAACTTTTTTGCCTTCTCCGCCTGATGCGGCATTTTTAATTCTAAAAGGTTTTATACTTCTAAGTTCAAGACCTTCTTTTCCGTTTTCATCATCTTCATAGCCATATACAAAAATTCCTGTGCTCTCATTTTTCAAAATATCTTTAATTGAGAATTTTTTATCCATTGAAAGAAGTTCAACATTATCAAGACTATAACTTCCCTGTATATACTCTCCGTTTTTAATACATTCCATTGAACCTATGTAATTTTTCCACTCAAGAACAAGGTCACATTTTATTTCTGTTGAAACCATAACAAGTATGTCACAATATGTACTGCTTATAATTTCAACTTCACTTGAAAGTGCTTCTACACTCTTTTTATACTCCTCTATATCATTTCTCATTGATAATAATAAATCTTCCATATCATCATTATATTTTTCAACATCATCAACATATTTTTGAATATCTGATATATTAAAAGGAATAACTGTATTTAAAATATCATCAATATTTATATCATTTATAGATTTTCTGTTTTCAATTTTTTCTTCAATATTATTAAGTTTACTAATTTTTTCAACTTCATATAAATAATTAATATATTTATTTACTCCAAAATCTTCTTTTTGTTCCTCCATAAGTTCTTCTTCACATAAATCACGAAGATTATCAATACTTGTTTGAAATTTTTCTTTTAATTCCACAGCATCTTTTAAAATATCTTCATATTTTTTATAAACAGTCTCAAATTTTTTATTGTTATCCTCAGCCTGTGTTCTTCCAGAATATAATCTTTTTTCTAAACTTCTTTTCTTTGTTATTCTATAAATTACAATCGCTAATACTATTACTATAATAGCAATTATAATTCCTCCAATTAAATTAACTGTATTCAAATCAATCACATATCCTTCCAAATTGACAACAGCAGTCATACCGGAAACATCTACAATATTAAGGGCAAATTTTACATTTCCACCTTTTTCTGATGTTACAGTAATAAAACCGTCTTTTTCAATTACAGTAACTTTATTATCTTCGTTTAACTGTGCTACACTTTCAATTTTTACACTATCATTATCAGGGTCAGAATATAAATCTGATGTTTTAAATGTAAACTGTTTACCATTTTCTCCTCCTCTTGATAAAAATACACCGTTTTTATCATGAGTAACAAGAGGACGACTTTCGATTTTTATAGTTTCATCTGTTGTATAATACAAATCAATAAAATCTTCATAAGTAACATGGATTGCATATTTGTACTCTCCATAATCTTCAAAAACAAATTCATTACTTACATAAATTCCATTATCATTTTTAAAAGTCAAACTTTCTGTTTTATTTTCGCCTTCATCATTTATATTACTTATAGTAGCTGTAACTTGTGTTGCTTGGTCTATTTCTATTTGATTTTTATTTTGGTCAAAAAATCTAACCTGCATTTTTTGAGGCTGATTTCTGTAAATATTTTCATCATCATTTGAATTTACAATCTCAGCATTAGCATAGAGTGAAGTGTAATATGCAATAGTTCCCTTTGTATTTTCTTTAAAATCTCCATAAACTTCTAAAGTCCACTCTCCAATTTCAGGATTTTCAACTGAAATATATGTACTTTTCTCATTAGTCCACTCTTTGACACCATTATTATTTCCACTAGGTGAGTTAAGTTTTACAGTATAGTTACTATCATTTTCAAGATATAATTGAAGTTTTTTAACACCCAAAGAAGGCACATAAAATGTCATTTTACCTGTTGAGTCAACACTTATTTCTCTATATTTCATATCATTTTGAATAGAATAAAAAATATGTGCAAACTCCTCAGAGAGATTTCCTATTTCACTATCTGTAACCTTTTTAAATCTTTCATTTTCATAGGAATTATTTTCATCAAAATAGTCAACAAGATTTTTTAAATATTCCTCATCATTTCTATCTTTTTGAAGATATACACAGTATATAGGAATATTTTTTCCCTGTAACAATTTAACCTGTTCTAAAGTTTTATTATCTGCCAAATTTTTATAATTTTCATCGCCATTTGAATTTTCATTTATGCCATCACTAAAAAGTATAATTATAGGTTTTCTTGATATATTTTGGTTTTCAAAAGGTGTGCTTGCAACTTCAAGAGCCTCACCTATATTTGTTCCACGATTATTTTCATTTTGTTCTGTCATATTAAAAAAATCCATAACCGTTTTAATATCTTCTTCTTTTTCCATTGGTGTAAGGCTTAACATTTTTGAAACATAATCTCCAAAATATACACCGCCAATACGTATATCAGAACCAACAGCAAGATTTGCAATATTTCTTAATGCTTGGTCTCTTATAGCTTGCTGACTCCAAACACTGCCACTATTGTCAGCAACTATAATAACATCATAGCCTGTTGTATTGATATTGCTAGGCAAAACTGCATTGTCAGAATAAGAAACCTCTTTATTCTCCTCTGCAAAACAATTTTTTGTAAGTGCTGCACTTTGAATACTTGTTAAAGCAATTATTATTGCCATAAACAAATATATCAATGACACCTTCTTTTTTCTTTTTAATTTCATAAATAGTTCCTCCTTATTTACTATATTTTTATCAGTGCAACGCTGTCCTTTTACCATATGATATATAAATTTTACGTTAATGTCCAAAACAAGACTTTGTTCATAAAAGTTTAAAAAATGACATTTTTCGATTATTAAATTAATTATATCACATATAAATATATATAAATAAACATTTTGTGACTATATGACTTTTATTATATAATAATGAAATTAATTAAAAATTAAACAACAAAAAACACCTGATATATTTATCAGGTGTTTTTATTTTCTATTTATTTAAGTATATCAACAACACAATCTTCAACTGTTGTATCTTCATTTATAAGACCTTCAGCTCTAAGCCAATCAATATCATTTTGCCAAACTTCTTTATTCTGTGAAAGGAAAGGAGCAGTTTCAGTTTCCATAAGTGGTAAAAGAACATCTATACTTCTCTTTTCAACACCCTCACTTAATGGGAAGTTTTCTTCATTCTGATTTTCAAGAAGTGTTTTAAGAGTGCCTTCTGGGTCATTTTTCATGTCCTCAAAACCTTTTTTTGAAGCACGAAGGAATTTTTCTATTTTTTCAGGATTTTCATTTATAAGTTTATCTCCTGCAACAAAAACAAGCTCGCCATAATCTGGAACACCATAATCAGTAGGGAAGAAATAGCTCATTTCAAAACCTTCCTCCTCAAGAGCTGGTATCTCATGGTTTACAAGACAACCTATTGTTGCATCAACTCTCTCTGTTGTCATAGATGTCATAAGGTCAAAACCAACATCTATAAGTGTCACATTGTCCATACTTCCACCAACACTCTCAAGCATTGTTTTTATAAGGGCTTCGTTAAACTCTGTACCACTATAACCTATTGTTTTTCCCTCAAGGTCTTTTGGAGTTGTTATGTTTTTACTTTTTAAAGCAGCAACAATATTTAAAGGAGATTGCACTATTGTTCCAACAGCTTTAACAGGTATATCCTCATTTACAATAGCTCTTATAACATCATTAGGATAGTATATTCCAAGGTCAACTTTACCTGCTGCTGAAAGAGATATAGCATCATTTACATTTGAAGGGAAATACACTTTTACATCAAGTCCCTCCTCTGCATAATATCCCTTTTCTATGGCATTATATATAAATCCATGAACTGCATTAGGATACCAATCAAGAACAACACTAAATTCTTCCAAATCACCCTTTTCAGATGATGTATTTTCACTATTTTGTGCAGTTGAATTTGTATCACTGTTTCCACATCCAGCAAATGAAAAAGCTGTCACAACTGCCATAAACAAAGCAACCATTCTTTTTTTCATAATCAAATTTCCTTTCTCCATTTAATAAGTGCATTTTCAATAATACCAATAATACCAACAAGAACCATAGCAACAACACTTAAAACTACAACAGGAGCAAAAACTCCGGCACCGTCAAGCTGTGTCATCATTCTTTTACTGAAATATCCCAAACCACTTTGAGCTCCAAGCCATTCTGCAATAGCCGCACCTATTATACTTAAAGGCACAGCCATTTTTATTGCTGAAAAGAAATATGGCAAAGCTGAAGGCAATTTAAGTTTTATAAAAATATCCTTTTTTGTAGCTCCATAAGTTGTTAAAAGTTCTTCCATTTCTCTTTTTGTAGATTTAAAGCCGTCATATACTGTTATTGTTATAGGGAAAAATGTTATAAGTATTGTGACAAGAACTTTACTCCATATTCCATAGCCAAACCATAATACAAAAAGAGGAGCTATAGCTGTTGTAGGTATTGTCTGAGAGGCTATTATAACAGGATATAAAGCACTCTCTATTTTTTCGTTTAAATCCATAATTATCGCCAAAAAAAGACCTAAAACTATTGATATAACAAGTCCCAATGATGTTACACCCATAGTGGCAGGAAGATGAACTGTAAAAAGAACATCTCTAAGCTCCCATATTTTTTTGACAATCTCAATAGGCGAAGGCAATATATAGGATGCATTCATTCTCATAGCAATAACTTGCCATATAGCAAAAAGTATAACTGTAAGTATTATGGAAGGAATACTCTTTTTCATTGTTCTTCCCTCCTGTTTCTAAGTTTCTTTATAAGTTCCTCTCTAAGAGCAACTATATCTGGTCTTTTTAAAAATTCTCTGCTTTTTGGATATTGCTCTGGTATTTCAACTCTTTCCATATCTTTAAAAGGTCTATCCTGTATTATGTATACAGCATCAGAGAGAAACACAGCTTCCTCCACATCATGAGTTATAAATATAATAGTTTTTCCAAAATGTTTCCACTGTTTTAAAAGCCATTCTTGCATATCCATTCTTGTAAGAGAGTCAAGGGCTGAAAAAGGCTCATCTAAAAGCATAATATCACTTCCAGCAAGTATAGTTCTTGCAAAGGATACACGCTGTTTCATTCCTCCCGAAAGGTCTTTAGGATATTTATCTATATAATCCAAAAGCCCTACTTCTTCAAGAACATTAACACATTTTTTATGCATATCTTTTTTGGGAACACCTTTTATTTCCATTGGTATACAGAGGTTTTTTTCTATTGTTCTCCAAGGAAAAAGTAAATCTTTTTGGGGCATAAAAGCACAGTAATCTTTTAATGTATTTATATTTTTACCGTCAATTAATATTTCACCCTTTTCAGGTTTTTCAAGACCATTTATAAGTCTTAAAATTGTACTTTTACCACAACCACTTTGACCTATAAGAGATACAAACTCACCTTTTTTCACAGAAAAATTTAAGTCTTTCATCATATAAAAATCATCTTCTGCATACTTAAATGTTACATCTTTAAATTCAAGCAAAAGTTTACATCTCCTTTTTATATGACATATCCCAGAACATATACTCATATCTACTACAATTTACAAATATATCTCTTAAAACTTCAAACTGTTCTTCTGTGCAATTTTCTCCAAGTTTATCAACAAGCTCTATTATTTCATTGTTATCAAAAGCATAACTTTCTGATGAATAACCTTTAACCCATTCACCGTAAAATTCATGATTAAGAGACTCAGGATTTTCTGCCAATTTATCACCAATCTCCTTATAACTCCAAGAACAAGAAAGTATTGATACAAGAAGCTCTAAAACTCCCATGTCATGACCTACTTGAAGCATATATTTTGTATATGATGTATTTACTATTGAAGGCTTTGCATTTTTAACTTCTTCTTTTGTAATACCAAGTCTCTCCATATATGTTTTATGAACATGCATTTCACTGTTTAAAACACCATTTACAAGAGATGCAAACTTTCTCATAAGTTCTTCATCTCTAGCTTTTACAACTCCTAATGCAAAAACCTTTGCATAATCAAGAAGATATATATAATCTTGTATCATAAAAAATCTAAACTTATCAATATCAAGAGTTCCATCACCAATGCCCTTTACAAAGGGGTGTTCATGGTAGCTTTTCCATATTTCTTTTGTACTTTCATAAAGTCTCTGTGAAAGTTTCATATTAATTTATCACCCTTTCAAAAAAATAGAAATAAAAAAAGACTTTTCCCGCAGAAAAAGTCCTAATACTTAAAGCAATTGCTTCCCTGCGTTGGTACTAACCACATCAAGTTCAAAGGGTTGGAAAAAATCCTCTCAGCTCCCGAAAACGGAGGCACCCCCAGCTAAAAATAATATTATTTTATGTAGTTGATTATAATATATAAAAACTCAAATGTCTACCTAAAACATACATTTTTTTACATAAAAAACCTTTGACAAATATATATTTTAAAACTATTCTTTATTTGTAAATATAATTTGGGTAAAGGAGAAATTAATTTGGACGAGGAAAAACTCATAGATTTGGCAGTAGATGCCGGAGAAATAATGCTTAAAAGTGGTGGAGAAATACACCGAGTTGAAGATACTATGACAAGAATAATGTCAACAGCCGGTTCAGACTCAGAACCGGAAGCGGTAGTGTTCCCTACGGGAATTTTTGCCAGTATGAACGGTAAAAAGGGAAAACTTACTAAAGTAAAACGTCTAGAACAAGGTAATACAGACCTTACACGTCTTGACAGAGTAAATACTTTAAGTCGTAAATTTGTTTCGGGGGAATTTACATTGGGAGAAGCTATGCAAGACATGGAAAGAATTAAAAAAATACCTTCTGTTACAAATTTTATGTTTGTATTAGGAATATGTATGACTTGCCTTTTTTTCACATTAATGTTTGAAGGTAATTCAAAAGACGGTTTCACCTCAATGTTAACAGGTATTGTTCTTGGAATTACAATGCTTTTTTTATCCACGAAAAATATATCTTATTTTATATCAAGATTTTTATGTGGAGCAGTTTTAACAATAGTTGCACTTATTTTTTATACTTATAATATATGTTCGGAATATGACAAAGTTATAATAGGCTGTCTTATGCCTCTTGTTCCGGGGGTTACAATAACAACAGCCCTTCGTGATGTATTAAACGGAGACTTTATTTCTGGAGTGTCTCGTGTGGCTGAAGCAACACTTGTTGCTGTTGCAGCAGCAGGAGGAGTGGGAATAATTCTTAAACTTTGGGCTGGAATGTAAGGAGGTTTATTATGTCAAAGATATTATATCAATCTGCTGTGGCTTTTGCAGCTTGTTTCTTTTTTTCAATAACATTTAACACACCAAAAAGAGAACTTGTTTTTTGTGGTTTTACTGGTGCTTTAGGTTGGTTTATATATTGTATAGTTGTTCATGGATTTAACGGTGACCCTGTAACAGGTTCATTTTTTGGAGCTTTAGCTTTAACAGCAAGTTGTAGATTTTTATCCCATATACGACAAGCTCCATCAACAATATATCTTATACCGGGAATACTTCCTCTTGTACCCGGCTCACAGATTTATAACACAATGTATGGAATACTTGATGGAGATATGGTATATTCATATACACAGGGAGTTCTCACTGCAAAACTTGCAGGAGTAATAGCTCTTGGTGTTATGATAATACTTTCATTACCTTATGCTTGTTTTAATTTCATAAGGAAAAACTAAATTAAGGAGGAATACTCTATGTATTGTAAAAATTGCGGTTCAATGATTGATGATAACACAAATGTGTGTCCAAAATGTGGGGCAACACAAAATAATAATGTATCTGAAACAAATGACAATGGTGGATTTTTATGGGGACTTTTAGGTTGTTGTGTGCCTATCGCTGGACTTATTCTTTTCCTTGTATGGAAAGACACAAAACCTAAAACTGCAAAAGCTGCCGGAATAGGTGCTCTTGTTTCTGTAATAATTGGTGTAATATGGTATGTTTTTGTATTTGTATTATCAATAGGTATAGGTATTTCAGGATATTAAAATAATAAAATGAGAGATAAGATATACAAATGGTTGCCTATAATATTTGGCTGTCATAAGAGAGCAGACCGCTCATTTTTTCACAAAGGAAAACAATTTCCAATATGTGCAAGATGCACTGGAGAATTAGTTGGAATGATATTGTCAGCATTTTTATTTTACATATACATTCCACCATTAAATTTTTGTATTTTAATAATGGTTCCTATGATTATAGACGGTTTTTTACAGTCGTTAACAAAATATGAAAGTAATAATATACTTCGTTTTATAACAGGTTTTATGTTTGGATATGGCTTAATATCATTATTTATAAAATCTAATATAATTGTAGCTAAATATGGATATAATATAGGTAAAAATCTAATATAAATAAAAAACGGTATTTCTAAGAAATACCGTTTTATTTTTATTATTTATCCTCTATAAAAATTGATAAGACAGCCTGAAAGTATTATCTTTCTTTCATCATCTGTTAAATCACCCATTTTAAGAGTAAATTCTTTCATATCTTTTCCAACAATATATGCTTTAAACTCTGTTGCTTTTTCAGAAACAAGTTTTTTAACATCTGGAACAAATATATAATCACCATTCTCAAATGGAATTTCGCCATCAAGTATAAATGGAAGCATACCCCAGTTAATAAGATTTGAACGATATCTCTTTGTAGCATACTCACCAGCAATATTAGCCCAACCACCTAAAACTTTCTGACAGCTTGCAGCCTGTTCTCTAGCAGAACCGTCACCAGGTTTTACAGCGTATATTGTACTTCCGATACCTGTTTTGTTCATATCAGCACTTGGGAATTTTTCATTTATCTTAGCAAAAACATCTTTTATTTCACCGTAAGCCTCAGCAGGATTTTCACCTTTTTCTCTCGCTTTTTCAGCTTTTTGAACCTCTTTAGCACGACCAACATAAGCAGGGTCTTTTCTTGAGAGTGTAAACTCTGCAAGTCCTAAAGGATTTGAACGGTATGAAGATGTCTCACCTGAAGGAATAAGCTCGTCTGTTGTTGTTACAGGGTCTGTAATTACAGATACAACTTTTAATACAATATCATCTGTAAGCTCACTCATAGCAGGCCAATCTGTAATATTAGGACCAAATTTAATATCAACAGAAGGTTCAGGTTTTCCAAAACCATTATAGCATCTGTTTTTGTAAACATCACCATTGAAATGATATTCAGGTTTTGTATATTCAATATCAAGGTCAGTTGCAGGTGTAAGTTTACCTTTATTTACAGCAGTTGCAGCTATTGAACGAGCGTCCATAAGAGCAACAGAAGCAATCTGATTATTTGTAATCTTAGAACCTTCTCTGTTAGGGAAGTTTCTTGTTGAGTGTCTGATACTTAAGCAGTTATTTGCTGGAACATCTCCCGCACCAAAGCAAGGACCACAGAATGCAGAACGAACAGTTGCACCAGAAACCATAATATCAGCAATAGAGCCATTTTCAACAAGACTTACAAATACAGGCTGGCTAGAAGGATATACACTGAGAGCAAACTCATCATCACCTATTGAGTGACCTTTTAATATATCTCTTGCATCACATATATTTTCATATGTACCACCAGCACAACCAGCAATAACACCCTGTTCAACATAGAGATGACCATCTCTAACTTTATCTTTAAGTTTGAATGTTACTTTGCTACTGTCAAGCTGTTCTGCTCCTCTCTTTTCACACTCGTCAAGAATGTCCATAAGATTTGCGTTAAGGTCTTCTATTGTATAAACATTGCTTGGGTGGAAAGGCATAGCAATCATAGGTTTAACCTTTGAAAGGTCTACATATATAAATCCGTCATAGTATGTACAAACACCTGGTTTCTGTTCTTTATATTCTTCAGGTCTACCATGAGTCATATACCAACCTTTAACCTTTTCATCTGTAACCCATACAGAAGAAAGACAAGTTGTCTCTGTTGTCATAACGTCAATACCATTTCTATAATCAACGCTTAAGTTTGCGATACCATCACCAACAAACTCCATAACTTTATTTTTAACATAACCATTTTCAAAAACAGCTCCAATAATAGCAAGAGCAACGTCCTGAGGTCCTACTCCTGGAACTGGTTTTCCTGTAAGGTATACACCTACAACCTGTGGTCTGTCTATATCATAAGTTTTATTTAAAAGCTGTTTTACAAGTTCAGGTCCACCTTCACCAACTGCCATTGTACCTAAAGCACCATAACGAGTATGGCTATCACTACCAAGTATCATTTTACCAACGCCACTCATCATTTCTCTCATGTACTGATGAATAACAGCCTGATGTGCTGGAACATATATACCACCATATTTTTTAGCACAAGAAAGACCAAAAAGGTGGTCGTCTTCATTTATTGTTCCACCAACAGCACAAAGTGAGTTGTGGCAGTTTGTAAGTACATAAGGCATAGGGAATTTTTCAAGTCCACTTGCTCTAGCTGTCTGGATAATACCTACATATGTGATGTCATGGGAAGCCATTCTATCAAATTTAATTTTAAGTTTATCCATATTGCCGGAAGTATTGTGATTTTCTAAAATACCATAAGCCATTGTATTTTTTGATGCCTCATCCTTTGAAGGTACATTTTCACCAATAAGTGATTTTAACTTTTCTAAAGCATATCCATCATCTTCAACAATATCTGTTCCATTTACAAGATACACACCATTTTTATATAACTGAACCATTTATTTACCTCCTCATTTGTTATATATTCATGATTTTTTATTATATAGTCGCAGGATAGATTTGTAAATACCCTGTGGACTTTTGTATTTCTAAGGATAATTTTACAAAATTATTATATTATCAATATTTTATTGATAAAAACCGTATTTTGATTATATAATATTTTAGTAAAAAATAAAATTAAGGAAGGTAGATATATAATGAGATACGAAGGAACAGTTTACAGACCGCCAAGTGAAGCGGGAAGCCTTATAATACAGCTTACAATAGGTTGTGCAAGAAATACTTGTACATTCTGTGCTATGTATAAAGATAAAAATTTCAGAATACGTCCTCTTGAAGATGTTGTTGAAGACCTTCAAATGGCAAGAGAATATTACAGCAGAATAAAAGTAAAAAGAGTATTTTTAGCAGACGGTGACGCTCTTATTGTTAAAACAGCAGACCTTCTCTATATTTTAGGAAAAGTAAAAGAGCTTTTCCCAGAATGTGAGAGAATTTCAATGTATGGTGCACCAAAAGACATTTTAGGAAAAACTCCTGAAGAACTTAAAACTTTAAAAGAAGCCGGTCTTGATATGGTTTACATGGGAATAGAGTCTGGTGATGATGAAGTTTTAAAATTTGTTAAAAAAGGTGCAACACAGGCTGAAATGATAGAAGCTGGAAAGAAAATAAAAGATGCTGGAATGATACTTTCAGTTACTTTAATATCAGGTCTTGGCGGAAGAAAATATCTCAAAGAACACGCAATAAACAGTGCTAAGGTAATAACAGAAATAAAACCTGAATATGTAGGATTTTTGACACTTCTTGTTGAGGAAGGAACACCTATGTACGACCAGCTCAAAAATGGTGAAATCGAACTTTTAAAACCACAGGAAGTTTTAGAAGAAATGAAACTTTTTGTAAGTAATGTAGACTCTGAGGGAACTGTTTTCAGAGCAAACCATGCTTCAAACTATATACCTTTAGGTGGCACATTCAATCGTGACAAAGAAAGTCTTCTTGCTCAGATTACAGAAGCTGAAAAGAGAAACACATTCAAATCTGATTATTTCAGAGCATTGTAATACAAATTCCCTAGAGGTGGGGTAATGAATTATTTAGGTTTATTAACACTTCTAACAGTTTACTTTATAATAGATTGTTTTATAGTAAACAAGAGAAGTCTTTGGATTGTGCCTATATTATGGACAATCCCCATATTTGGTATGGTTTTTAACTATGAAGAAGGTATGGAAATAAACGGACTTTTAGTTTTGATATGTTATTTTATGATATTTATATCAATAAAAAGTCTTTGGGGCATAAAAATGTGGAATACTAAAGACAGAAAATTTCACTATATAACATTCATATTTCTATATATGATTGTTTTTGCCCTTACATACTATGTATTTTATGAAGCATCATCATCAAAGTTTATACCTTCGTTTAGTTTCATAAAATCTGCATCTTTGAAACATTTTGCTGACACGTCCCTTTGGGCTTTAGTTTCAATAATTTTTACGTTCCCAATCTATAACTTTATAGACAAAACATTCGGCAAAAAAAGCGACCTTATTATTATATGTTGCAAGTCTTACAGCTCAAATATATTTTATGGTACACTTTTTTCAAGATATTATATTGAGGGTATTCACAACGGAAGACAACACCCCTTTGAAATTTCAAAGCGTATGTTTTTTATACTCAGAAAAGAAAAAACTCTTGAGCTTAAAATAAAAAAAGGCATACTTGGTGGAATATATGTCTTTGAAAATCCCTGTCCTAATCTTGAGAGAAAAGCCAGACGACGTGACAGAAAAATAGCAAGATTTTCATTATTATTCTTTATAATGACAGTTGTTGCAGGAATATACTTTTTCATACTGTACTAAAATAAAAATGTCTCTCATATATTTATAAAAAATATAGGGGAGGCTTTTTTAATGCGTAAAATTATTATAATTATGGTTATAAATACAATTATAACAGTTTTTATTATACCTTTTTTTACGGTTATGCACTTTTCAAAAGACAGTTCAACAAAAAATTCTAAAAATGAAAATCCAATAAAAATTGAAGTGTACAACCCTGAAACAGAAACAGCAGAAGAAACTCCCTTTGAGGAATATATAAAAGGTGTTGTTGGAGCAGAAATGCCAGCACTTTTTGACATAGAAGCATTAAAAGCACAGGCTGTATGTGCAAGAACTTATGCATTGAGAGAGATAACAGCTATGGGACAAAACACAGATGTTATGCCAAAACCTTCCGATATAGGACAGGCTTACAAAACAAAGGAAGAACTAAAATCACAGTGGGGAGAAAATTTTGATGAGTATTATTCTAAAATAGAAAAGGCTGTAAATGACACAGCTGGAGAAATAATGGTTTACAATGATGAGCCTATTTTAGCTGTTTTTCACTCTACAAGTGCAGGATACACAGAAAACTCAGAAAACATATGGCAAAATCCTTTGCCTTATCTTAAAAGTGTTGAAAGTAGCGGGGATATTTACGCTCCACAATATGAATATGAAAAAGAAATATCCTATAATGATATTAAAAATCTTTTTAAATCAAAATATCCCGATATAGTTTTCACCGATGAACCTTTAATATCTCAAATAAAAATAAACTCAGTAAGCTCTGCAGGATATATAACATCAGCCACAGCGGGAAATGTGACAATGTCAGGACTTGACATAAGAGGTGTTTTAGGACTTCGCTCAGCTTCCTTTACAATGAAAGATACAGGAAACTCAATAATATTTACAACAAAGGGATATGGTCATGGTGCAGGTATGAGCCAATATGGAGCAGAAGCCATGGCAGAGGAAGGCTCTACATATAAAGAAATACTTGAACATTATTATAGCGGAATAGATTTTAAAAATATGAATTAAAATAGTATAAATACACTCCCTTTAAGGCAATACTATAAGCGGAGGTGTTTATAATGAAAAAAAGCAGATTATATGGAGGAATAGTGTCATTCTGCCTTGTTGTTCTTGCAGCAGCAGGAATTTCAACAATAGGCTTTAAAAAAGATGCAGAAAATCAAAATAATACAGGTGAGATTGTAAGGGATGAACCTCATAAAGAGGTAGTTGTAAACAATACACCACCTTTTTACACAACCAATGTTGAGAACGTTGAAAATGTTGGTGATATTGAAGACACTGTTGAAAACAATGAAGTTTCAACAGAAAATCAATCCACAGAAACTGAGGTAACAGAACCTGAAAAAGAAGTTTTTCTTGAGTCAGAAGATTACACAGAAACAAGTGTTGTAAACACAGAAGACCCTCTTTTCAAATATCCTGCTGCCGGTGAAATAGTAATGGATTACAGTATAGACAAAGCAATATTTGATATAACATTAGAACAATATCGCACAAATGATAGTATATCCATAGGAGCGGCAAAGGGAAGCGATGTGACAGCTTCTGCTGACGGAACTGTATCAAAAATATACACAGATATTGAAAACGGTACAACTGTTGTAATTGACCACAAAAACGGCTGGCAAACTACATACAGCCAGCTTGAAAAAGATACGGCTGTATCTGAAGGTGACACTGTAACATCTGGACAAAAAATAGGAGTTGTAGCTACTCCTTCATCATACAGTGTACTTTTAGGAGACCATATTGATTTTAGTGTTGCCCAAAACGGAGAAAGCGTTGACCCTAAACTTGTTTTAGCAGAATAATAAAAGTCCCTTATTTTATAGGAAAAATTCTATTAAAATAAGGGATTTTTTATATTATTTTTTTGAAAGTATAAAAACAGTTGTCATTATAAAAACAAAACCTATAAAATCTATAAACATAAAACTACTTTTAAGCCATAACACAGAAAAAAGTGCGGCAGAAACAGGCTCAACACTGGCAATCATACTTCCCTTTACAGGTCCTATAAGACTTATACCATGAAGATAAAGAGAAAAAGCTATTATTGTTCCAACAACAGTTATAAGTGAAACCATTATAAAACCAACAAAATCCAAAGATACATCTATACTCCAAACTTTAGATATTAAACCTAAAAACACACCACCTATAAGCATACCATATCCTATTATTTTTATTGTGCCATATTTAGGTATTATTCTTGAAGGTAAGAGAGTATATAAAAACATTGTAACAGCAGAAGCTATTCCCCAAAAAAGACCTTCTTTAGATATTACAAGAGAATTTATATTGCCATGGGTAGCAAGTATAAAAGTACCTGATACAGCCATTACTATTGCAAGTATCTCTCTTTTTGTGGGAAGTCTCAAAGACATAATACATACATAAATCATTATAAATACAGGACCTGTATACTGTAATACTGTGGCTGTACCTGCATTTGTATAGCTTATAGCTGTAAGATATGTGTATTGACATAACATAAGACCTATAATGCTAAAAAGTAAAAGTTGTATAGAGTCCCTTTTATTTTTCCATATATTAAAAAACTCTTTTTTTTCTTTAATAATCATAAGAGTACACATTATAATGCCTGAAAAAACCATTCTCATAACAGTAAGCCATTTTGAATTTAAACCGTAATTCTGAAAAAGAAACTGTCCACAAGCACCAGAAAAACCCCAACAAACAGCACCACTTATGGTACATATAACACCCTTTATAGTCTTATTTCCATTGTTGCCCATATATTAAAATCCCCCTAATAATATAAAGTATGTTTTTAATAATATATCAAATAAATACATTATTCAACAAAAAAAGGTACACTTTAAAAGTGTACCTTTTTTATATAGAAACAAATTATTTAATCTGTTCTTTTATTACTTCCTCAGCTTTAACAAGAGCTTCACCAATCTTAGAAGCATCTTTACCGCCAGCCTGAGCCATGTTTGGACGACCACCGCCGCCGCCGCCACATACAGCAGCTGCTGCTTTTATGATGTTTCCGGCATGAACACCTTTTTTAACAACGTCATCAGTAGCCATAACAACAAGACTTACTTTTCCGTCTTTACCACTTCCAAGTACAATTACACCGCTTCCAAGTTTTTCTTTAAGCTGGTCACCCATTGTACGGAGAGCGTTTCCATCAGCTTCTTTAACTTTTGCAAGAACAGCATTTACTCCATTTATTTCTTTCTTTCCATTAAGAATTTCAGAAACAGCACCACCTGCCATTTTTGTTTTGAGTTTTTCAAGCTCTTTTGAAAGCTCTTTCTGCTCAGCAACAAGAGTTTCAATACGTTTTACCATATTATCTGGTGTAGCTTTAACTATTCCGCAAACAGTTTTAAGCTGTTCTTCCTGAACCTGGAAATGTTTAAGAGCTTCTGTTCCTGTTAAAGCTTCAATTCTTCTTACACCGGCAGCAACACCGTTTTCAGAAATTATCTTAAATGTTCCAACCTGTGCTGTATTTTTAAGGTGAGCACCACCACAAAGTTCAACGCTATATCCACCCATATTTACAACACGAACAACATTTCCGTATTTTTCACCAAAAAGTGCCATAGCACCCATTTTTCTTGCATCTTCAATATTTTCCTGTGTTATTGTAATATCAAGGTTTTCAAATATTTTCTCATTTACAAGTCTTTCAACTTCTTTAATCTCATCTGGTGTCATAGCTGAGAAATGTGTGAAGTCAAAACGAAGTCTTTCAGCATCAACATAAGAACCTGCCTGTTCAACATGAGTACCTAAAACAGTTCTTAATGCTTTCTGTAAAAGGTGAGTTGCAGAGTGATTTCTTGATGTAGCTAATCTCTTAGCATAGTCAATTGTAGCTTTAGCTGTATCACCAACAGAAATACTACCGTCTTCAACTTTACCTATATGAGCAATTTTTCCACCTACAACTTTTATACAGTCTGTAACTTTAACAGTTCCTGTTTCTGTTGTGATAACACCATGGTCTCCAACCTGTCCACCGCTTTCAGCATAGAAAGGTGTTCTGTCGATAAATACAGATACTTCATCTCCAGCAACAGCACTATCACTTACTTCATTGTTTGCAATTATAGCAATAATTTTTGCGTCAGAAACTTCTTTAACATCATATCCAGCAAACTCTGTCACCATATCAACATCAAGTTTGTGATATACTGTTTCATCAGCACCCATATAAGTGCTCTTTCCTCTTGCCTCTCTTGCTCTTTCTTTCTGTATTTTCATTTCCTGATTGAAGGCTTCTTCATCTATTTCAAAGCCTTCTTCCTCAAGAATTTCTTTTGTAAGGTCAATAGGGAAACCGTATGTGTCATAAAGTCTGAATGATTTTTCACCACTCATAACTTTTTCACCTTTAGATTTCATTTCTTCAATGTCATCTTTAAGTATTTCCATACCTTTATCTATTGTTTTATAGAAAGCACTTTCCTCAACATTGAGTATTTTATAGATATAATCTTTCTTTTCAACAAGCTGTGGATACGCTTCCCCTGAATTAGCTATAACAACTTCACATATATCTGTCATAAACATTCTGTTTATTCCAAGAAGTCTACCATGACGAGCAGCACGTCTTAAAAGTCTTCTTAAAACATATCCTCTACCTTCATTTGAAGGAAGAACACCGTCAGCAGTCATAAATGTTACGGAACGGATATGGTCTGTTATAACACGAACGCTAACGTCTGTTTTATGGTCTTTTCCATACTCAACGCCTGCAATCTTACAAACTTTATCACGGATAGCTTTTACAGTGTCAACGTCAAATATTGAGTCTACATTCTGCATAATTGTAGCCATACGCTCAAGTCCCATACCAGTATCAATATTTTTCTGTTCAAGTTCAGAATATGTTCCGTCTTCTTCAGCATTAAACTGTGTGAATACAAGGTTCCAGAATTCCATATATCTGTCACAGTCACAACCTACTGTACAGCCTTCTTTGCCACAGCCGTATTCTTCCCCTCTGTCGTAGTAAATTTCTGAACATGGACCACAAGGGCCTGTTCCATGTTCCCAGAAGTTATCTTCTTTACCCATGTAGAATATTCTATCTTTAGGAACTCCAACAACTTCATGCCATATTTTAGCAGCTTCATCGTCATCTTTATAAACTGTAACATAGAGTTTATCTTCAGGGATTTCCATAACTTTTGTTACAAACTCCCAGCTCCATGGAATGATTTCTTTTTTAAAGTAGTCTCCGAAAGAGAAGTCTCCAAGCATTTCAAAGAATGTACCGTGACGAGCTGTCTTACCAACATTCTCAATGTCACCTGTACGAATACATTTCTGACAAGTTGTAACTCTTCTTCTTGGAGGAACTTCCTGACCTGTAAAGTATGGTTTTAAAGGAGCCATACCAGAATTGATAAGAAGAAGACTGTTGTCATTGTGAGGTACTAAAGAAGCACTCTCAAGTCTTAAATGGTCCTTGCTCTCAAAGAATGCAAGGAATTTTTCTCTTATTTCATTTAAACCCATTTCTCTCATAATTAAAAAAATCCTTTCTCTTTATTTTTCAAGTAAATAAAAAAGCTCCGTTCCTGAAAAAATATCAGGGACGAAGCATTATCCGCGGTACCACCCTATTTGTGTTTTTAAAAAACACCGGCTTAATTTTTCTTTAACGCAGAAAGTACGTTTTCGCCTTACACTAAAGGTTTTTAGCGAAACGGTTTGAGATAAATCTCAAAAAGACTGCTTCTGCAAATGCCTTTCCAAAAATCTTTCAGCCTAGGATTTTCTCTCTTTAGGACGCTTTTTTGCATACTCCTTCTTTTTATAACCTTTATATTTATTCTGTTTATGATTATATTAGAGCAAACCTCATTTTGTCAACAATATTTTTACATTATTGAAAAATGTAAAAACAATTTCAAAATTTTTCAATAACCTTTCCTATTATATGTATTCCCTTTTCAATGTCATCATCTGACACATTTACAAAACAAAGTCTTATATGACTACCCTTTCCACTATTAATAAACTGGCTTTCCGGAGATACAGCCACACCATTTTTTAAAAGCTCACTACATATCACATCAATATCAATATTTATTTTTATATCTATCCATAAACTTATACCACCTTGTGATTTTAAAACATAAAATTTGTTTTTATCAAGGTATTTATTACAAGCATAAACAGCTTTTTTATATTTCATTTCACCATATTTCCTTATAGTTTCAATATGACCTTTCCAATCATATTCATCAATATAAACAGACAATGCCTTTTGTATAAAACCTGATGTAGATATATCAGAAGTATATTTTGCCTTTATAACAGAGTCCATAATTCGTGGTGGAATTACCATAAATCCAGTTCTAACTCCCGGCATAAGTATTTTTGAAAAACTTTTTATATATATAACTCTATTTTTGTAATCGAGAGCTTTCAAAGGAACAATGTTAAAATCAGTATAATTAAAATCATACATATTATCGTCTTCTATTATATAAAGGTCATATTTTTCTGCAAGTTCAATAAGTTTTCTTTTTTTCTCTGTGGAATATGAAATCCCTGAAGGTGTTTGAAAATATGCCATAGTATATATTAATTTAGGCTTATACATTCTCACAGTATTTTCTAAAATATCAATATTCATTCCATCTTTTTCAATAGGTATTTCAATAATATTTCCACCTCTTGATATAAAAGAAGCTGCCGCACCATAAAAAGCTGGTTTTTCAACAATAACACTATCTCCATATCTCATAATAGCCTTTGCAACTATATCTATACCCTGTTGAGCTCCTGAAACAATCTGTATATTATCTTTTCCACATCTTATTCCTAAATTTTCACAAAATTTTGAAAGAGATTTCCTAAGAGGTTCATATCCCTGTCCACCTTCCTCTCTGAAAGCTACTCCTTTTTCCTTTTCAAGTAAATCATTAAATATTTTTTTAAAGTCTTCCACAGGGAAAAGTTCTTCTGGCAGTGAAGATTTTGTAAAATTAATAATATTTTTAATATTTTCAAAATTATTATTTGATATATTCATTTTTTCCACAGGTTTTGGAATTTCATTAACAGGTATAGGTGAAACATAAGTACCACTTCCCGTTATTGAATACACAGTTTTACAGTTTTCAAGATATTTATAAGCTGTAACAACAGTTACTGTATTTACTTTTAATTTTTCAGCCATTTTTCTTATGGCGGGAAGTCTTGTATCGGGAGGAATGACACCTTCCTCTATAAGTTTTCTAAGACCGTCTCCCAACTGTTTATACATAGGTTTTTCAGAATTTCTGTCTATTATAATTGAATAAAAATCATTCATGCAATCACCTCTATTACTTAATACAATTATACTTTAAAACACTATATTTTATAAATAAAAAAGGTGTCGTAAAACGACACCTATATTTATAAAAATATATAAATAAAATAATATCAATATTGCTTTCTTCCGGAAGCTCCAGCTATTCCCATACTCTCTCTGTATTTTGCAACAGTTCTTCTTGATATTGCAACACCCTCATCGTTGAGCATTTCGGTTATAACTCTATCACTCAAAGGAGATTTTTTATCTTCACCCTCTATTATTTTTGTAATTCTTGATTTTATAGCATCGGCAGTTGTCATATCATCTTTACTGTTACTATTTTTTGAAGCTATACCATTACAAAAAAATCTACTTAAAGGATAAACACCATGACTACATTGAACATATTTGTCTTTTATAGCACGACTTACAGTAGACTCATGAACTTCTATTTTTTCAGCCACATCTATAAGTCTCATAGGTTTAAGTTCCCCTGAGTTTTTACTAAAAAATTCTTTTTGTGTATCAACAATTACTTCCATAGTTTTCATAAGGGTTTCATGTCTCTTTGAAACACATTTTATAATCCATTCTGCTTGTTTAACTTTTTTACAAACATATTCTTTTGCCTCATCTGGAACATTTGTTAATAATATATCTTTATATTGTCTCCCTATTCTTATATTAGGAAAATATGTATCATCAATTATTATATTAAAATCTCCATCACTTGTTTCTTCAACAATGACATCAGGCACTATATAATTAAGATTTCTATCACTCATAAAGCTGTTTCCCGGCTTTGGATTTAAACTTTTTATAACAGAAACAGCACTTATAACATCTTCCACAGAAACTTTAAGATTTTTTGCTATTATAGGTATTTTATTTTTACCTAAATTTTCAAGCTCTTTTTCAACAATAGCTTCTGCAATAGGATTTCTGTTTTCTCTTGCTTTAAGCTGTATAAGGAGACATTCGGAAAGATTTGAAGCCCCAACACCTAAAGGCTCAAAACTTTGTATAATTGAAAAAGCATCTGTTATACACTTTTTATCAATATTAAAAGGTTTAAATATGCTATATAAATCATCAGCACTTTCCCTTACATATCCATTATTGTCCATATTTTGTATGATATACTTTGCAAGAACATATACTTCCCTTTGAAGATTGAGAACATTTAATTGTGATAAAAGATACTCCTCAAGGCTTTCTCCCGGTATTTCTTTATAATTCCAATCCTCTCTGTCTTTTTCATCATCATTATAATAAACATTGTTCTGAAAATCAGAGGACTCCAACCATTCAAGTTTCTCTTTTACATTTTCAAACTTATCATCGTTTTTCTGTTCATCACACTCCACAACAGGATTTTCAACAGAAAGTTCTTTTAAGTACTCTACAAGCTCAGCATTGCTCATCTGAAGAATTTGGGCTGAAAGAACCATATTCTGAGACAAAGCTAATTTCTGAGAAAGTTCAAGTTTTAAATCCATAAACACCTCACCCCTCATGCTTTTTCTACTGTATTTTTTAATTATATATAAAATTGCACCAAAAAACAACATAACTTGTCATATCTCTGTACAAAGTAAACATCTATCAAAAAACCAAACAATTCCAAAATTTTGTATGCAAAATATTTATTTTCCTTTATTTTTCAAGGAAATTTAAGTATATGCATTTACAAATCACTCTAAAGATAGTATATTGTTATTTAGAGAATAAAATTTTTAACAGTAAAATATTCAATAAAAATTTAATTGATTTTGTCAATAAATTTATATGTATTATTTATCAAAAATATTTGAAATTTTTGTTTTTTAAATAAATTTGTTGAGAATTAACTATTTTTGTATTAAAATAATAGCTGTTGATTATTTCACGCAGTTATTTTTTTATATTTTATGTCTTGTACAGACAACACCACCACCAATTTATATTGTCTGTACAAAAAATGAACAGAGGGGGATAATATGCAAGCTTTAACGTTTAAACGTGGAGTCCATCCACCAGATGGAAAAGCCCTTTCAGCAGAACAGCCAATAAAGGTTATTATGCCGAAAGTAGGTTCAGAACTGTTTTTCCCTATGTCACAGCACATAGGCGCACCTTGTGAACCACTTGTACAGGTTGGAGACTATGTAAAAGTAGGTCAGAAAATCGGTGAGTCACAAGCATTTATGTCTTCTCCAATATTCTCAAGTATTTCTGGTACTGTAAAAGATATCAGACCTATGCTTGTTCCTGGAGGAGCCACAGTAAAATCCATCGTTATTGAAAATGATGGAAAAATGGAGGAAATAGAAGGTCTCAACCAGCCAAAGGATTATACTAAAATGACAAATGAAGAAATCCTTGCAACAATAAAAGAAGCTGGAGTTGTAGGTCTCGGTGGTGCAGGCTTCCCTACACACATCAAACTTAACCCTCCAAAAGACCAGCCTATTGACCATATCATAGTTAATGCAGCTGAGTGTGAACCTTACCTTACAACAGACTATCGTCTTATGCTTGAAGAAAGTGACAAGATTGTTAGAGGTTTACAGGTAATGCTCAAACTTCACCCTAATGCAAAAGGTGTTATAGGTATTGAAAACAACAAACCAAAAGCAATCGAAGCTATGAAGAAGGCTTGTGAAGGTATTTCAAACATCACAGTACAGCCTCTTGTAACAAAATTCCCACAGGGTTCTGAAAAACATCTTATATATGCTGTAACAGGCAGAGAAGTTCTTTCAGGTGCACTTCCAGCTTCAGCAGGCTGTATTATTGACAACGTTGACACAGTTATAGCTGTTGAGAGAGCTCTTTTCAGAGGTAGACCTCTTATGAGACGTGTTGTTACTCTTACAGGCGGTGCTGTTAAAAACCCTGGAAACTACAAAATACGTATCGGTATGACATTTACTGATATAGTTGAAGCAGCAGGCGGATTTAAAGAAAATGACCCACCTGTAAAAATCATAGCTGGAGGCCCTATGATGGGACCTGCAATGTTTACAACAGATGTTGCAACAGTAAAAACATCTTCAGCTCTTCTCTGCTTCACAGAGAAAGAAGCTTTTATTCCTGAAGAAAGAAACTGTATAAGATGCGGAAAATGTGTAGAACACTGTCCAATGGGACTTGAACCTCTTGTACTTAACCAGTGTGCTATATTAGGCGACGGTGACGGTTTCGTTAAAAATCACGGACTTGACTGTATCGAATGCGGAAGCTGTTCTTATGAGTGTCCTGCAAAACGCCAGTTAGCTCAGTCAATCAGAGCAACAAAGAAGATTGAAATGGGTAAAAAGGCCGCTGCAGCCGCTGCTGCAAGAGCCAAAGCCGCAGCAGAGAAAAAATAAAGGGGGATAACCATAATGAGTAACTTTGTAGTATCAGCTACCCCTCACGTCCGTTCAAAGGATTCCATACAGGGAATTATGCGTGATGTAATAATCGCACTTGTTCCTGCAACTGTGATGGGTATTGTATACTTTGGATTAAGAGCACTTGTACTTGTGGCTATATCTATTGCTTCAGCAGTGTTCTTTGAATTTTTATATCAGAAACTTACAAAACAGAGAGTTACAATAGACGACCTTAGTGCTGTTGTAACAGGTCTTTTACTTGCACTCAATATGCCGGCATCAGCTCCTTTCTGGATGCCAATTGTAGGTAGTGCATTTGCTATTATAATAGCAAAACAGCTTTTTGGTGGTCTTGGACAGAACTTCATTAACCCTGCCCTTGCAGCCAGAGCATTTTTACTTGCTTCATATCCAACAGCAATGACAACATGGACACTTGACGGTGTAACAACTGCTACACCTCTTGCTCTCTTAAAATCTGGAGATATAGTTAGTCCTACTATGAACGATTATATGGCAGCTCTTACAGGTCATATAGGCGGTTGTATCGGTGAGACTTGTGCAATAGCCCTTATAATCGGTGGACTTTACCTTCTTTACAGAAAAGTTATATCTTGGAGAATTCCAGTTGTTTACATAGTAACAGTAGTAATTTTAACAGGTGCTATTGGAAGAAATGGTGTAAGAGTTCCTCTTTACGAAGTTCTTGTAGGTGGTCTCTTACTTGGTGCATTCTTCATGGCAACAGACTATGCTTCATCACCAGTTACTGCTAAAGGTCAGATTATAATGGGTATCGGATGTGGTCTTCTTACATCACTTATAAGAATATATGGTGGTTATCCAGAAGGTGTTTCATACTCAATACTTATTATGAACCTTTGTGTACCTCTTATTGATAGATTTACAAAAGGCAGAATCTTTGGAGCAAGACCAAAGGAGGCGAAAAAGGCATGAATGGAATAGCAAAACCAGCAGGTATATTATTAATAATAACAGCAGTAGCTGCTATGCTTCTTGGTGTTGTTTCTGAGGTAACAAAAGAACCTATTGCATTACAGAACGCAAAAACAGAAGCTGCTGCAATGGCTGAAGTTTTCCCTGTTGATGGTGTTGAGTTTGAAACAATTGCTGATACATCAGTAGGTGACACTATATCAGGTACAATATCAAAAGTAAGCGAAGCTAAAGTTAACGGAGAAACAGCAGGATACGTAGTAACAACAAATCCTAGCGGTTTCGGTGGTGCTGTAAGCACTATGGTTGGTGTTGATACTGAAGGTGTTATAACAGGTCTTCGTGTACTTTCACACTCTGAAACACCTGGTCTTGGTGCTTTATCAACAGACCCAAGTTTTTATGAACAGTTTGCCGGAATGTCTGGAGAAATTAAAGTTACAAAAGACGGCGGTAATGTTCAGGCAATAACAAGTGCAACTATTACTTCAAGAGCTGTATCTGACGGTGCACAGGAAGCTCTTAATTGGGTTAACGAAAACGGAGGTGCAAACTAATGGGTAATCCAGTAAAAATAATTAAAAATGGTATTATTGATGAAAACCCAACCTTCGTACAGGTTATCGGTATGTGTCCTACACTTGCTGTAACAAGCTCTGCTATAAACGGTATTGGTATGGGACTTTCAACAGCAGCCGTTTTAATATGTTCAAATATATTTATTTCTTTAATTAGAAAAATAATTCCAGATGAAGTAAGAATTCCTTCTTTCATCGTTGTTATAGCAACATTCGTTACAATAGTACAGTTACTTTTACAGGCATATTTACCATCACTCAATGCCTCATTAGGACTTTACATTCCTCTTATTGTTGTTAACTGTATTATTCTTGGTAGAGCTGAAGCTTTTGCTTCAAAGAACTCTCCAATAGACTCAGCATTTGACGGTATTGGTATGGGTCTTGGTTTCACAATAGCTCTTACAGTAATTGGTCTTGTACGTGAGTTCATTGGTTCAGGTACACTTTTCAATATAAGTGTACTTCCAGAAGCTTTCCCTAAGACACTTCTCTTTGTAATGGCTCCAGGAGCTTTCTTCACATTAGGTTGTCTTATGGCACTTCTTAACCATTTTAAAAACAAAAAGAAATCTGCTTAAAAGGAGGGGAAAATAGATGAATTTAATATTATTGGTTTTAGCCGGTATTTTTGTTAACAACTATGTATTATCACAGTTCTTAGGCATCTGTCCTTTCCTTGGTGTTTCTAAAAAAGTTGAAACATCAGCAGGTATGGGTGTTGCCGTTATATTCGTTATAACACTTGCTTGTGCTGCGTCATGGCTTGTTTATAACCTTATATTATTACCACTTAATATTCAATATCTTTACAACATAGCTTTCATTCTCGTTATTGCGGCTTTAGTTCAGTTTGTTGAGATGTTCTTAAAGAAAAGTTCA
Organism: Tyzzerella sp. An114; assembly: GCF_002161055.1. Classification (GTDB taxonomy): domain Bacteria; phylum Bacillota; class Clostridia; order Lachnospirales; family Anaerotignaceae; genus Fimicola; species Fimicola cottocaccae. Next base: position 213,675 of record NZ_NFLT01000004.1, on the reverse strand, counting down.
CCATCACTCTATCAGGCCCTTGGTGTTTATCTTCCACTTATAACAACAAACTGTGCCGTTTTAGGTGTTGCTGTTGTTAATATGCAGAAAGAATACAACTTTATAGAGTCTGTATTAAATGGTATTGGTGGTGCTGTTGGTTTCGCTCTTGCAATCGTACTTTTTGCAGGTATCCGTGAAAGAATACAGCATAACAACATTCCTAAGGCTTTTGAAGGTTTCCCTATTGCTCTTGTAACAGCGGGACTTATGTCAATTGCATTCTTAGGTTTCCAGGGCTTAATTAAAATTTGATAAAAACAAGGAGTGAGACAAATGGATATAATGAACATTGTAAACCCAATACTCAGTATTGGCGGCTTAGGTCTTGTTTTTGGTGCGGGCCTTGGTTTTGCGGGAAAAGTTTTCGCAGTTGAAGAAGACCCAAAACTTGGAGAAGTAACTGAAGCTCTTCCTGGTGCTAACTGTGGTGGTTGTGGTTTCCCTGGCTGTGGCGGTTGTGCTGCTGCCATTGTTGCAGGAAAAGCTCCTGTAAATGCTTGTCCTGTTGGTGGCTCTGCTGTTGCTGCTAAAATAGCTGAAATTATGGGTGTTGTAGCAGAGGAAAAAGAACCTACTGCAGCATTTGTAAAATGTGGCGGTAACTGTGACACAGCTAAAAATAAATATGAATACTTTGGAATGGATGACTGTGTATTTGCTTCACAGCTTGCCGGAGGCGGTGCAAAAGGCTGTTCTTATGGCTGTCTTGGACTTGGAAGCTGTGTAAAAGCTTGTCCATTCGATGCAATAAAAATTGAAAACGGAGTTGCTGTTGTTGATTCTGAAAAATGTACATCATGTGGAAAATGTGTTGCTACATGTCCAAAACATATCATCGAAATACTTCCTGTAAACAAAAAAGTTAAAGTACAGTGTTCTTCAAAAGATGCTGGAAAAGCTGTTTTACAGAACTGTACAGTAGGTTGTATAGCTTGTAAGATATGTGAAAAAACATGTAAATTTGACGCTATCCACGTAATAGACAATATAGCAGTAATAGATTACAGCAAATGTAAAAACTGCGGTATGTGTGCAAATAAATGTCCTAAAGGAGTTATAACAGGAAAGAGACCAACACCTCCTCCTGCACCAGCTCCAAAGGCTGATATTGCAAAACCTGAAGTTTCAGAAGCTAACAAAGCTGAATAAATTATTATAAAAAACGGTGTATTTTACACCGTTTTTTTGTTATAAATATCATTTTATTTTTTATAAAAGTCTGCTAAAATATTTTATAAAAATATATTAATGGGGGGTATTTTTTTGAGAAATGGAAGGGGCAATATATGTCTTTTTTTGCTTGTAATATTTGCCGGAATAATATTAGGTGGATTTATAGGAGAATACCTTGGAAAATTACCCTTTCTCACCTGGCTTAAATTTGGACGCGAATTAGGTTTAACACAGCCTCTTATACTTGATATAGGCTTTTTAAAGCTGACATTCGCTCTTACAATAAAGTTCACACTAGGTGGAATAATAGGACTTATAATAGCAATATTTGCATACAGGAAATTATAAAAGAGGTGTTTTTTAATGAAAAAATTTATACTTGCTTCTGCATCTTCCAGAAGAAAAAGTCTTCTTGAAAAGATAGGAGTTCCTTTCACAGCAATAGAAAGCAATCTTGACGAACAGGCAGAAGTTGACAACGATTATTCACCATATGAATGGGTAAAAGCTGTTGCTGCTAAAAAAGGACATGCTGTATTTGATAAAACAGATGTTGAGCCTGATACAGTAATAATATCTGCTGACACAATAGTAACTGATATGGGTAAAATATTACACAGACCAAAAACAAAAGAAGAGGCAAGAAAAATGCTCTCATCAATATCAGGTAGAAAACATACAGTATATACAGGTCTTACACTTATATTTGTAGGTGCTGACGGAAAAATAGAAAATGAGGAAAGTTTTGTTGATGCAACAGACGTTTATATGCATAAACTCACAGATGACGAAATAGAAGCCTATATAAGCACAGACGAGCCTTATGATAAAGCTGGAGGATATGGAATACAAGGTAAAGGAGCACTTCTTATAGAGTCAATTTACGGTGATTATTACACTGTTGTAGGACTTCCTTTAGCAATACTTTATAGAGGACTTAAAAGAAATGGTGTAGACATTCTTGATTTTTGGAAAAATTAATTAAAAATAAAAAACCGGTTTTTAAAAACCGGTTTTTTTTATTCAATACCTTTTACTCTCTCTATATGTATAGCAAGATAACTTTTTTCAATATCTGTGATTTCTTTCTTTATTTTCTTTGAAATAAAATCACATACAATGCAGGCGGTGTCATATGACTCAGGGAATTTCTCTCTAACATACTCTGTCATATCTATATTAGGCTTCTCCCCTGTTTTCATTCTTGCAAGCATATATTTTAAATGTGTAACAAGTCTTGCATATGAAAGGGACTCTACATGAAGTTTTTTACCTATAAGTTTCTCAAGCATATCCATTGAATCTTTCACAACAAGAGCTGTATCCATTCCCTCGGTAATATCTGAGCTTGTAACAGCAGAATGTACATGAAGTGTTATATATCCAACCTCGTCATCACTTATATCAATACCAAGTTTAGATTTTATTATTTCCCTACCCTTTAAAGCCACACAATACTCTTTTTCAAAAAGAACTCTAAGCTCTCTAGAAAAGGGATTTCTTATTTCCATATTTTCATTTATACGCTTTACAGCAAATGCAATATGGTCTGCCAACGGAATAAGTATATTATTATCCACACTATCAAAAACTTTTTCCGCTTCCTCAATGATACCTCCTGCAATCTCAATGTATACACCATCAAGACTTTTTATCATTTGTATAGAATTTCCTCTTGAATTTTCTCTTTCAAAGAAATAGGCTTTAGAGTCTTTAAACTCACTAACATTTTCATTTATTTTTCTTCCAAAACCTATACCCTTTCCAATAAATATTACTTCTTGTTTTGTATCAAGATTCATTACAAGCACACCGCTGTTATTTAAAACTTTTAGAATTTTATACACTTATACCCCTGCTTCCGTATAAAATATTTGAAAAAGTTATACTTTAAAATAAAAGCCTTATAAAACCCCTTAAATTTTATAAGGCTTTATAAACAGCTGTATATTATTTTAATGTAATAACGTCCTCATTAGCATTATATATATTACCAGCAGTCTTTGTCCACTCTAATTTCTGATTTTCTGACATATTTGTTATTACAACAGGTGTAGCAGTCTGAAGACCTTTTGATTTTATAAACTCTGCATCAAATTCAAGTATCTTCTGACCTTTTTTAACTTTATCTCCAACTTCAACAAATGTAGTAAATCCTTCACCATTAAGACTTACTGTATCAAGACCAACATGAATAAGAAGTTCAACACCTTTTTCACTCTTAAGTCCGATAGCATGTTTTGATGGGAATACAACTTCAACAGAAGCATCACAAGGAGCATATACAACATTGTCTTCTGGGAATACAACAAAACCGTCACCCATAATTTTTCCTGCGAAAGCTGGGTCTGGAGATTCTGATATATCACAAACTTTACCTGTTATAGGTGTTGAAAAAGTCTCCTCAATAGTATTTTCTTTTGTTTCTTCTTGTTTCTCCTCTGCTTTTGGAGCTTCAACAGTTTCAGGAACAAATTCTTTATCACTTTCAGGACTTGCAAGGAAATCTTCAAGGTTTGAACGTATAACAGCAACTCTAGGACCGTATATAACCTGAACGCCCTGTCCTTTTTTGATTACGCCAGCAGCACCTGACTGTTTTAATATACCTTCATCAACTTTATCTGAATTTACAACTGTACAACGAAGTCTTGTAGCACAGCAATCAACATCAGAAATATTATGTTTTCCACCAAGACCTGCACATATAAGTTTTGAAACCATGTCGTTTTCTGAACCATTATTTTCAGAACCTTTTGCAGCTCTTGCAGCATTTACATCAGCTTTTGTATAAAGTTTTGTTTCTTCTGAGTCATCTTCACGACCAGGTGTTTTAAGGTCAAATTTCTTTATAAGGAATTTGAATATAAAGTAATATAAGAAGAAGTAAATTATACCAACAGGTATTATAAGCATCCAGCTTGTCTTTGCATTGCCCTGAAGAATACCAAACATAAAGAGGTCAATAAAACCACCTGAGAATGTAAGACCAACAGCAATATTAAGAATATGAGCTATCATATATGCAGCACCAGCAAGAATAACCTGTACAGCAAAAAGCATTGGTGCAACAAAAAGGAATGAGAATTCAATAGGCTCTGTAATACCTGTAAAGAAACTTGTTAAAGCAGCTGAAAGTAAAAGACCTCCTGCAACTTTTTTCTTTTCTGGTTTTGCACACTGATACATAGCAAGAGCAGCACCAGGAAGACCAAACATCATGAATATAAATTCACCTGAGAAATAACGTGTAGCATCAGCACTGAAATGTGTTACAGTTGGGTCTGCAAGCTGTGCAAAGAATATGTTCTGTCCACCTTCAACAAGTCTTCCTGCAACTTCCATTGTTCCACCAACACCTGTCTGCCAGAATGGAAGATAGAAAACATGATGAAGACCAAAAGGAATAAGAGCACGTTTAATAATACCAAATACAAGTGTTCCAAAATATCCTGTACCTGTTACAAGACTTCCAAGAGCATAAATACCGCTCTGAACAACAGGCCATACAAAATACATTAATATACCTACAAAAAGATATGTTATTGTTGAAATAATAGGAACGAAACGTGAACCACCAAAGAATGATAAAGCATTTGGAAGTTCAATTTTATAAAATCTGTTATGTAATGCGGCAACACCAAGACCTACTATAATACCGCCAAAAACACCCATCTGAAGTGTGTTTATACCACACATTGATGATACAGTACCACTTAAAACTGCGTCTGAAATTGTTCCGTCTGGAAGTATTTTACCATTGATAACAAGCATAGCATTTATAGCTGTATGCATTACAAAGAAAGCTATGAGAGCTGATAATACAGCAACCTCTTTTTCTTTCTTAGCCATGCCCAGTGCAACACCACCGGCAAATATAATTGGAAGGTTATCAAATATAGCACTTCCTGTTTTACTCATGATTGTTAAAAGTGCATTAAGCACTGTACCCTCTCCAAGGATACCCTCTAATCCATAAGCTGCAATAGTTGTTGTGTTTGTAAATGAACTTCCAAGTCCAAGAAGAAGACCAGCAACAGGAAGAACGGCAATAGGAAGCATAAAAGAACGTCCTACTCTTTGCAAAACACCAAATATTTTGTCTTTCATAATAAATTACTCCTTTCAAAATAATAATTAATAAGAACATTATGGTATTAAAGCTTTTTTCGGGCCCGTAACATAAAAAAAAAGACATTAATACCCAAAAATGTGTATAAAGATACACTCTTTTGAATAGTTAATGCCTGCATTCCAGTAACACACTATATATTAGTATATTACCAACAAAACTATTTTATGTCAAGTACATTTTTACATTTTTTTAACACTTATAAATACAATAAAATATTTTTTATGTCAAAAAATATTAAAAACCTTGACGAAAACGTCAAGGTTTTATATTTATCTGAATGATGTTTTTAAGGCTTTAGCAAGGACTTTTGGATTTTTATTGTAAGGAGTAACAGGTATCACCTTTTTATCTGTAATTCCCATAAGTTCATAAACAGCAATTCTTGCAGCTCTCACAGAATACTCCTCTGTAAATACCATATCTTCTGGTATCTCTACAAACTGACTTATCATAGCAAAATTTACGGAATTATCCATAACAACTTTAGGTCTATCACTCATTTTTCTTGGTTGGAACTGGGAGTCTATATAAGGCATCATACAAGGTATAACATCAACAACATCTTCCATAATCTCATCAATTTTATCTTCCCAATGGAAATGATGTATAAGCTCTATCAAAATTTCACGACCTGTACATTCCATCATAGGTTTATCAACATAATCACCTTTATTTCCTGTATATAAACCATAACCCCAGAATATTGTTGTGTCGCTTTCTTGAGCTTTAAAATGTGGCTGAGCAGCTACAACAATACTCATAAGCCAGCTAGAGTCTTTGAAAGTCATAAGAGCACCACTGCCCGGTATATTGCCGGAGAAATTTTCAATCATTTTAAGTAACTTATTTCCTCTCATTGTTACAGTGAAACTTTCCCAATTTGTTTCTTTAGGATTTCCAAAGAAAGGTTCTGGATTTCCAAGTTCACTTCTTTTTTCAGAAACTTTTTTCCAAAGTTCTCCTGATATAGGTTTTTTACTGTTAAATTCAGGTGCAGTGTCAATATTTCCCAAAGTTGCACAATCTGTCATACAACCATTTGTCATGATACATATATCATCTTCAAGAACATCAATAATAGTTTTTCCTTCCGGTGTATTAATATAAAGTTTTTCTGCAATTATATTTTCACCATCAGCAAAATCAATATCTGTCACTGTATAATCAGTATGGAAATTTACACCTCTATTTTCAAGATATGATTTTAAAGGCAATATAAGAGACTCATACTGATTATATGGTGTTCTTGTAACACCCTCAAGAGTTTCTATTCTTGAAAATTCAAATATCATTCTGTTCATATAGCGTTTAAATTCAAAAAGTGATGACCATTTTTGGAATGCAAATGTTGTCTGCCACATATACCAGAAATTTGTTTCAAAGAAATGAGGTGACTCCTTAAACCAATCTTCTATTGTCATATCATCAAGATTTTCTTCCGGTGTTTTCATAAGTTTTGCCAAAAGAAGTCTATCTTTGTTATCAAATCCCATAGAAGTTACATCAAGTATATTACCATCTTTATCAATAAGTCTTGCCTGTGCATGAGTTGGGTGAAGGTGGTCAAAGTTTAATATTTCTTCTGTAACACTCTTACCTTCAAATTCAAGAGAAGGAATTGAAGAAAAGAGTTCCCAGAAATTTTCATAGGTTTCCTCATTTAACATTCTTCCACCTCTACAAACAAAACCTTGTCTGTCTCCGGCTCCGTCATTACTTCCTCCAAGTATATTCATACCTTCATAAATGTGTATATGATTTCCCGGCATACCACAATCACGTATTAAATAGGCAGCACCTGCCATTGAAGCAAGTCCTCCTCCAACAAAATAAGCATTTCCCATGCTTTCAATTTCTTGAGCATCTATATCTGAAAGTCTATTTGTTATTTTTTTCTCTACCTTTTCATTTTTTATTTTAGATAATTTTAAAGCAGTAGCAAAAGCTCCTACACCTGCAAGAGTAACTATTAAGGCTTTTTTCTTATTCATAATATAAAATCCTCCTTTCGGAATTAAAATACTAATACATTTCATGTTATTTTATCCAAATATACGTAAGTATTTAATTAAATGTTTAAATTAATTTCAATAAAAAAATATACAGCATTTTCATGCTGTATATTATTTCTACAAATATTTATTTTAATTCCAATTTATAAAGGTTATCCATTGTTACGGCAATATATGGGTGCATAACATACCTACCATCTTCCAAATCCACATAATTTTCAGGATTTCTTCCAAGAGCCAAAGCACAACTTAAGTCAATTATAGACTGTGCTTGACCTTTAAAATCACCAAAAACCGTTCCAGCAAGATTTCCACTTCTCAATTCTTCCACAGCTGGTTCTGTACAATCAACACCAACTATAACAGGAAGTTTTTCTATACCTTCAGCTTTGTAAGCATCTATTGCACCTAAAGCCATATCATCATTATTACTGAGTATAACCTCTATATCATCACCAAAAGTATTTATACACTGAGAAATTTTACTGGCAGCTTGACTTCTCTGCCAATTAGCACTTTCATTTGCCAATTTATCAAGCTGTATTCCCTCATTTGTTATTGTCTTTATGGCATACTCTGTACGGAGAAGTGAATCTTGATGTCCCTGTTCACCTTCAAGCATAACATACTGTAATTTACCATCACCGTTTTTATCAATGTTATATTTTCCGCTATTATACATATCAACTATTATGCTACCTTGCATTTCTCCCGACTCACTGGCAGGAGCTCCAACATAATAAACTCTATCCCAACGTTCAAGGTCTTCTTTTACAGGCTCTCTATTAAAAAATACTATTGGTGTATTATTTATTTTTGCTTTATCTATTATAGGAGCAGCAACAGTTCTATCAACAAGATTTATACATAACACATCATAATCCTGTTCAAGACATTTATAAATTTGCTCATTCTGTGCTGTTTGACTACCTTTTCCGTCAAAGGAATTTATAACTATTTTAATCCCATCAGAAATTTCTTTATTTCTTGCAGCCTTTTCAAGATTACTCTGTAATGTACTTATAAAAGTATCATCTTTAGTATACAAAAACACACCTATTTTTATTTCTGTAACAGTACTGTTATTATTTGGGGCATTGTTATTTACACAACCTGTGAAAATTACAGCTATAAATGCCAGAATAATAATCCTATATAAAACAAACAACTTTTTCAAAAGAAAACCTCCTATCTTATAAAAGGAAATATAAGTTTCTGACATTCTGTTGTATACATATTTTCACTGTCTACAACTTTATAATCTATTTCCGCATTTTTTATTTTATCGTTTTTTATTGATGAAACAGCCGCTTGAACACCAAGGTATCCTATATTAAACTCATTCTGAACAACTATTGCAGATATCAATTCTTTTTCAAGATATGAAGCTATTCTTCCTGTAATACCTACTCCATATATACGACCATTCCAACCATTTACACCTTGAAAATATGTTGCAGTTTTTTCTAAAACTTCTGTCTCTGTGGCAATTATAACATCTGGTTTATATTCAAAAACAAGATTATCGAAAAAATATGGCTTTGATGTGTTCATATCCTTTACAGGAACAGTAATTGTATTAATTCCATTTTTATTTAAAACATCAATTATGCCTTTCTCTCTATCAGATATACTTGTACTTTTTGCCGTTCCTTGGAGTATTACAATATTTTTATCATTTTCTCCTATTTCATCAGCAACTCTTTCTCCCAAAACTTTTCCCATATTATAATTATCAGCAGAATAAAAAGCTTTTACATTCTTTGTATTTACATTACTTTCTATTGATATAACAGGTATTCTTGTTGAAACACTATTTACAGTAGGCACAATATAATCACTGTCAGCAGCAGATATTATTATTGCATCAGCTCCATTATTAAACTCTCTTTTCAAAAGTTCGTCTTGTTCTTCACAACTGTTATATTCTGCAAGGGAAATATAAGTCATTTCAGCTCTCATATCAATTGCAGCCTGTTCCATTCCCTGCCTTATTATTTCAAAACTTTCACTGTCTGTAAATCTTGTTATAACAGAAATATTATAATATTCTTTTTCTTTTCTCTCTGCCGTAAGATTATAGTTAAAGAGATATAAAAAAGCAAAGGTAACTGTTATTGAAAATATTATTATGTATGATTTTCCTTTTTTCATCACTTAGTACCCTCCCCAGAATATATCTCATTAATGTTTATACAAGGAAGATGTATTCTTATTAAAGTTCCCTCGTCAGGTTCACTTATTATACTGAGACCATACTCTTTTCCAAAATAAATCTGTATTCTCTCTTGTACATTTTTAAGACCTACACCGCTTCCTTTTCCTTTTGCCCTGCTTCCCTTTGTCAGAAGTTGTTCTGCAATTTCAGGAGGTATTCCCATACCATTATCTATTACATCTATATAAAGCTCATTGTCTTTTTTATAGGCGTTCACTATAATTTCCCCGTCTCCGTCCATAAACTCCATACCATGATAGACAGCATTTTCTATAAGAGGCTGTATAACAAGTTTTATTGTGACAAAATCCATAACTTCTTCATCAGCATTTATTTTAAATGTAAATTTATCTTTAAATCGCATATGCTGTATTGTTATATAATTTTCAGCGTGTTTAAGTTCATCTTTAACAGTTATTATATTTTTACCTTTACTGAGACTTATTCTAAAAAATCCCGCAAGAGATGTTACCATTGTAATTGCTTCTTGATATCTTTCATTTTCAACCATCCAAACAATGGAGTCCAAAGTATTATAAAGAAAATGAGGATTTATTTGAGCTTGTAATGCGTCAAGTTCCGTTTGTCTTTTAAGTTCTTGTTCAAAAACTATATCCCCCATAAGTTTATGCATTTGCTCAACCATTGATTTAATAGTTTTTCCAAGATGTTGTATTTCATAGGAACCACCTATGGCTATATTCACATTTTCAGCTCCCTTTTCCAATTCCTTCACAGAATTTTCAAGAGCTTTTATAGGGTCAGCTATTTTTGCCGATATAAATGTATTTGCAAAAACAAGAAGTATTATTGCCAAAAATACAACAAAAAGTATAAATATTGTTATCTGTGACGAGTCAGCAAAAGTCTCATTTATAGGAGTTACACCTATAATTTTCCAACCTGTATATCCTAAAGTTTTTACTGTTGTAAGTCTTTTTTGACCGTCAAGAATGTCCACATAATTACCATCTTCCACATCTGAAAACTCTGAATTATTTTCACTTAAAAGATTTGAATATATAAGTTGTTGACGTGGGTGATATATTATTTCTCCATCTCTGCCAATAAGATATATATAACCTGTCTGACCTAAATTTACATTTTTGCAAATCTGTTCTATACCACTAAAATTCATATCTACAAGCAAAACTCCGCTTTCAATCTCTCCTCCAGTTGTAAGCTCAACAGCTCTACTTAAAGATACTACCCATTTATATTTATAATCCACATCATCAAAAAGCTTTTGAACATGAGGTGTTGAGAAGTGAAGATTTTCTATCTGACCTGTGGCATTTTGAAACCAATCTTCATTCTGTGGCTGTGCTGTTTTTTTCAATTTAGATAAAGGAGTGGCTGTAACAAGCTGTCCATCCTCTTTAAAAACTGCAATACTCACAATATGCTCACGATTTGCTTCATAAAGAAGGTTCATTTTTTCATCAAGAGACTCCTCTGCAAGGTCAGTATTTTTTATAACACTATAATACATAGAATTTGAAACTTGCATAAGATTTCTTATATAGGAGTCAAGACTATAATTGACTTGGTCAACAATTCTTTTATTATAGTCCTCTGTAATTTTTCTGTTAGCTGTTGAAAAACGTATCATCAATGAAGTTCCTATAAAAACAAATCCCACAACTGCAATTATAGTAAAAGACAGTGACAACATATATTGAATACTCTTTTTTCTATAAAATCCTGAAATTTTTTCAATAAAATCTCTGAATTTATTTCCCAATAAAATCACCGCCTTTATTTTGATGTACTTCTATATTTTGAAGGTGAAACACCAAAATGTTTTTTAAACACATAACTGAAATAGTTAGGCTCTGTATATCCAACTTTAGATGATATTATATATGTTTTATCATCAGTAGTATTTAAAAGTTTTATAGCTTCCTCCATTCTCAAATCTGTAAGATATGTTATAAAACTTACACCTGTTTCTTTTTTAAATATTGTTGAAAAATAAGCTGGACTTACATGGAGATAATTACATAAAGTTTCAACAGAAATGTCACTTTCCATATAATGTTCTTTTATAAATTCTTTTGTTCTGTCTGCAAGAAGTTTTGCAGAGTCCATTCTTTCACGTTTTATCATAAGACTTATTTTATAACAGGCTTCAAATATCCAACCGCCCAAATCATCAAGGGACTCAAAATCTCCAAGGTCAAAATATCCTTTAAAATCTTTTCCAAAAATCTCTTTAGAGTCAAGATTATAGCTTCTAACAATTTTAAAAAGCTCAGATAAAAGCTCTGTCAAATATATTTGATACTGGCTTTTTGTAACTCTATAATCTTTAAATTTATTTATTATAGACATTACAGCATTTTTAATACTTTCACTGCCTTCAAGTTTTATTGCATTCAAAAGTATTCTTGCATCATCTTCATCAAACTGTAACTGTTTAGAGAAATCCGGTTCAATATCACTTATATAAAGAGCTTTATCACCCATTATAACTCTATAATCAAGGGCTGTTTTTGCCCCATTATATGAATTTTTTATGCCGGTTATTGTATTACAAACAACGCCTATACCAGCAGAAACAGACATTTCAAGGAAATGTTTTGATGTTCTACATATCTTTTGCATTTCATCAATAAAATCCATTATCTGATTTTCTCTATCGAATTTTGCAATAATAACAACTTCCTCATTATATAAAAAACTTTTGAAATCGCAAAAATTTTTGAGATTTTCATCAACAATAGTTTGTAAAGATAAAGGAACAAGCTCCATATCATTTTTAAATGTTATAACCTCTCCTGTGCTTGTATCAGAGTTAAACTCTGCATGTACAACGGATACACACCAAAAATTAGACCACAACTCTAATTCATATTGTATAGCTAAATCCATAACTTTATCTTTATCAACTCTACCTTCTATCAAACGAGTTAAAAACTGTTGCTGAAGAATAGGAAGACTTTTTTTATAGCTTTCACGCAAAAGCTCTATATTTCTTTTTTCAAAAAACTCATTATCAAGTTGTTCTTTTATTTTTTTGAGAAGTTCTGTAAGTTTAACAGAGTCCACAGGTTTTAACATATATTCATAGGCACTTATTTTTATGGCTCTTTGAGCATATTCAAAGTCATCAAAGCCTGAAAATATTACAACCTTTGTATGAGGCATTTTATTGTAAAGTTTCTCTCCCAGTTCAAGCCCTGTCATAAAAGGCATTTTTATGTCTGTAATAACCAAATCAGGACGGTATTTTTCACAAAGTTCATAGGCCTCTTGACCATTTTCCGCTGAACCTACAACCTCAAAACCATTTCCAAACCAATCTATTTTTCTTATTATACCGTTTCTCAATTCTTCTTCATCGTCTGCAATTATAACTTTATAAAGACTCATTTTTGCCTCCCAAAAATCCTTTTAAATTTACTGTAAAAACATTATATCATAAACCATAAAACAACAAAAAGAGTATCCCGAAGGATACTCTTAAAATTGCATTATAATCATTTTCCACGGTATTTTGAAAGGTCGATAGCAACAGCAACAGCTATAATAACACCTTTTATAACCTGCTGCCACATAGCATTTACACCAATGAACTGCAATCCGTACTGAATAATAGTGAATATAAGAACACCGATTATAATACCAGAAACCTTACCAACACCACCATTAAGAGAAACACCACCAACAACGCAGGCTGCGATAGCGTCCAACTCGTATCCAACACCATAGTTATTTGTAGCACCGGCTGTTCTCGCTGCTTCAAGAACACCACCAACACCATAAAGAGCTGATGCAAGAACGAAAATACCTACTATTGTCATAGGAACGTTTATACCTGATACAACAGCGGCTTCTCTGTTACCACCGATAGCATATACGTTTTTACCGAATACTGTTTTATTAAGTACAAACCATATTACAATTATAAATAAAAGAGCAATAGGAATAAGTATTGGAATACCACCTATATTTGAAGGAAGTTTATCCTTCCATAATAATGTCTGTCCAATAGCTGAGAAATCACTTCTGATACCACCGATAGGCTGTGAGTTGTTTGGAGGCATATCGAAGTATAATGAACAAGCACCATAAATAATAACCTGTGTAGCAAGTGTTGCTATGAATGGATGCATATCAAAACGAGCAACTAAGAAACCATTTAAAAGACCAAATATCATACAAGCAAGTATTGCAAGTATAATAGGAACTATAACTGGAAGATGTGGAAGGTCTGGGAAAAATCTATTTGCATAATCTGGGTTCTGCATCATTGAAGCTGATATAACAGCTGCAAGACCAACCATACGACAAGCTGAAAGGTCTGTACCTGCAATTAAAAGTGTGAAACAAATACCAAGAGCAATAATCATTCTTGGAGAAGCCTGAGCAAGAATATCTCTTAAAACTTTAAGTTTCATAAAGTTAGGCTCTATAATCATAATTATGATAACCATAATACCAAGAGCTATTTTAATACCATTATTCAAAAAGAACATTTTTATAGCTCTGCTGGACATATCAACAACAGCATCTTCATTTTTGTTTGTTAAATTTTTAAATATGGAATATCCTGCTATAAATACACCTATTATAACTATAAACCAAGGAAGGTCATATAATTTCTTCCAACCATTAGATGTCTGTAAAAAGTGAAAAATAACACCAAATATAGCAATAACAGCACCTATTATAGTAAAGGAAGTATAAAACTTTTTAAAAGACATTGATTTTTCTTCCATTGTTTACCCCTCTCTTTCTTTTTAACTCTCCAAATATTTCGTAGCAAGACGCATAACTTCTACCTGGTCAGCATCTTCTTTATTAAGTATTCCGGCATTTCTTCCGGCACTCATAACCATAACCCTATCACTCATACCAAGAAGCTCTGGCATTTCTGATGAAATCATAATAATAGCTTTGCCCTGAGCTGCAAGAGATTGCATAATTGTATATATTTCATACTTAGCACCAACATCGATACCACGAGTAGGCTCATCAAGTATAAGTATATCAGGGTCTGTGAGAAGCCATCTTGCAAGAAGCACTTTCTGCTGGTTACCACCTGAAAGGTTCTTTATAAGAGTTTCCATAGAAGCTGTTTTTGTGTTGAGCTTTTTGTTTGATGTAACAGCAGCCTCACGTCTTTTTGCTCCCTGTAAAACTCCCATATGTGCATAGTTTTTCTGGCTTGCAATAACTGTATTGTCAAGAACAGAAAGAACACCAAATATACCTGTTGCACGTCTTTCCTCTGTAAGAAGGGCTATTTTATGTTTTTTAGCATCTGCAACTGATTTTGCTTTATAATCTTCACCATGAACTTTTATTGTTCCGGACTCTATTCCTCTAAGACCGAATATAGCCTCAACAAGCTCTGTTCTCTGAGCTCCAACAAGTCCACCAATTCCTAATATTTCGCCTTTTCTAAGTGTAAATGTTACATCTTTAAAGCTCTTAGGATTTGTAGCTGTAAGATTATTAACTTCCATTATAGGTTCATCACTTGTTTTATATGTTTTTGGTGGAAATCTGTTTGTAAGGTCACGACCAACCATACGATTTATAATAAGGTCTGTTGTAAGTTCTGCTGAAGGCCAAGTTCCTACATATGTACCGTCTCGCATGATTGTAACTTCGTCAGATATTTTAAGAATTTCTTCCATTTTATGAGATATGTATATTATAGAACGACCTTCTGACCTTAACTGATTTATGATTTTAAATAAGTGCTCAACCTCATTTTCTGTAAGAGAAGATGTAGGTTCGTCCATAATAATAACTTTTGAATTATAACTTACTGCTTTTGCTATTTCAACGAGCTGCAACTGTGAAGCTGAAAGTGTTCCAGCAAGTGCAGCAGGGTCAATGTCGAGTTCAATTTTCTTAAAAAGTTCTTTTGTCTGTTTATACATTTTTTTATGGTCTACGGCAATACCTTTCATAGGAAATCTGCCAAGCCATATATTTTCCATAACCGGTCTGTATGCTATTGGGTGTAACTCCTGATGTATCATTGATACACCAAGCTCAAGAGCTTGTTTTGAAGTGTTTATATTTTCTTTTTTGCCGTCTAATATAATTTCTCCGCCATCTTCATGATAAATACCGAAAAGACATTTCATAAGAGTTGATTTTCCAGCACCATTCTCTCCCATGAGAGCATGTACTGTTCCTGGTCTTACTTTAAGTGTTACTCCATCTAAGGCTTTAACACCGGGGAAAACCTTAACGATATTATTCATTTCCAGGACATATTCGCCCATATGCTTAACCCCCTTCTTCCAAAAATATGGAACGGTTAAAAATTTAACCGTTCCATTAAAATTTAACCTATATTAAGCAACCGCCAAAAGGTCTTTAATTATAATTTATTACTGGAAATCCTGATAGTTGTCAGCTGTAACTTTTACGTATGGAATCCAAACGTATTTTCCATCTGTTACATCATATCCAATAGTATCTTTGCTTATTTCTTTACCCTGTGATGCAGCAACAGCTATATTTGTAGCAGCAATACCCTGGTTCTCACCGTCATTGAGAACTGTTCCAAGGAGTGAACCATTAGCCATAGCTTCAAGAGCAGGAGCAGTAGCGTCAACACCTACAACAGGGATATATTTTGTAGCATCGCCAGTGTTATAACCTTCAGCTTTAAGAGCTTCGATAGCACCTAATGCCATATCATCATTATTACAAATTATAGCTTCAATAGAATCTATACCTTTTGATGAAATAAGAGCTTTTGTAAGGTCAGTAGCCTGAACTTTATCCCATTTAGCTGTATCGTTAGCGATTTCTTCAACTTTGATACCAGCATCTGTAATAGCTTTTACAGAGTATTCTGTTCTTAATGTAGCGTCCTGATGTCCAGGTTCACCTGTAATCATAATATACTGAAGAACGCCGTCTCCGTTTTTGTCAGCTTCTGGATGAGCATTCCAGTACTCAGCAATGATTTCACCAGACATTGTTCCTGATTCTTCAGCTTTAGCACCAACGTACCAAACTTTGTCATAGCTCTGCATTACTTCAGCTTCTGGCTCTCTGTTAATGAATACAACAGGAAGGTCTTCAGCTTTAGCTTTTTCTACGATTGGGCCAGCAGCTGTACGGTCAACAGGGTTAACTGCAAGAGCTGTAACACCTTTTGTAATAAATCCGTCAACCTGCTCATTCTGTGTAGGCTGTTTGTTCTGAGAGTCCATTATAGAGATTTCAGCACCAAGCTCTTTAGCTTTAGCTTCCATGTTATTACGAACACCTGTCATGAATGTATCGTCAAATTTGTAAATACATGTACCAATTGAAACATCAACAGCTTCTTCGCCCTCAGTAGTTGTCTGAGCATTTCCACCGTCAGCTGAATTATCTGAAGAACCACAGCCAGCAAATACACCAGCAACCATGAGAGCGGCCATTGAAATTGCGAGTAATCTTCTTTTCATAATAAAAAACCTCCCTAGAAATAAATAAGTATTTTAAACACAGAATGTGTTTGGGAACAGGAACTTTAGTCTGTCCCGTCGTTTCTTGATGAATATATTATATATTATGAACCACTCTAAAATCCATATAATATTCTTTTCTTTTATATTAAAATTCTATACACTTTTTATATTTTTGAAGAATTTTAATGTTTTTATTTGTTTAATTTTGATTTATTTCATAATACAACAATATTTTACTATAATATTATATACAACAGATATTATAATTCTTTCAAAATAATATAAAATTCTTCAATACCATTGACATATAGACAAATGTTGTTCAATAATAAAAATAGTATATTAAATTAAGGAAAGGAAGGTTAATTATGGATAAAAATTTATTCTTTTCTGAGAGCTTCTTAAAACAGCTTTCATATATATATTGTACAGACAATGAGGGAAGTAAATTTTATGCCGAAAGATTTTATAAAGCTGTTGAAGATTTTGAAAAAACATTTGGAGAGAACAGAGAAATAAGACTTTTTTCTGCACCAGGAAGAACAGAGATAGGTGGAAATCATACAGACCATCAGCATGGTCGTGTCCTTGCTGGAAGTGTTAACCTTGATATAATAGCTGTTGTATCACCTAATGACAGCAATATAATAAAAGTAAAAAGTGAAGGCTACAAACTAAACATTGTAAATCTTGAAGACCTTAGTGTAAACAAAAAAGAGTACAATACAACTCTTTCACTTATAAGAGGAATAAGTGCATCTTTCAAAAATATGGGTTATAATATAAAAGGTTTTGACGCTTATATGACATCAAATGTTTTGAAAGGCTCAGGGTTATCATCATCAGCTGCTTTTGAAGTTATGATTGGAACAATATTAAATGAAATGTTCTGTGAAGGTAAAGAAACAGCTGTAAAAATAGCTCAAATAGGACAGTATGCAGAAAATGTTTACTTTGGAAAGCCTTGTGGTCTTATGGACCAAACAGCATCATCTGTGGGAGGTTTTGTAACAATAGATTTTAAAGATAATGAAAATCCTATTGTAGAAAAAATAGATTTTGATTTTGCTTCCTGTGGATACTCTCTTTGTATAATAGACACAGGCGGAAATCATGCAGATTTAACTCCTGATTATGCTTCTGTTCCTAAAGAAATGAAATCTGTTGCAAAGTTTTTCAATAAAAATGTTTTGAGAGAAGTTCCTAAAGAAGTTTTTTATAAAAATATAGGAAAACTTCGTGAAGTCTATGGAGATAGAGCAATTCTTCGTGCCGCTCATTTTTATGATGATGATGAGAGAGTTCCTAAAGAAGTTTTAGCTCTTAAAAATAATAATTTTGAAGAATTTAAAAATTTAATAATAGAGTCGGGACATTCTTCATATATGTATTTACAGAACGTATTTTCATGTATAAACCCTAGTGAGCAGGGAATATCTCTTGCCCTTATGTTATGCGAAAAACTTTTAAAGGGAAAAGGAGCTTATCGTGTTCATGGAGGAGGATTTGCAGGAACAATACAGGCTTTTGTTCCAAACGATATGCTTTCAGAGTTTAAAAAATCTATGGAAGAAGTTTTTGGTAAAGATAAATGCTATGTTCTCTCTATAAGACCTGTTGGCGGAATAGAGCTTAAATTACAATAATTATAATAATTAAAAGAGGTAATAATAATGATTACAAAAGAATTTTTTGGTAAAACTATAAAAGGTGAAGATGTTTTTTGTTTTAAAATATCAAATAGTAAAAAGGAATACGTAAAAATACTAAATTATGGGGGTATAATACAGTCCCTTGTAGTAAAAAACAAAAATAATGATTTTATTGATGTTGTTTTAGGATATGACACAGTAAAAGACTATGAAGACCATGACAAATATATGGGAGCTGTTGTTGGACGAGTTGCCAACAGAATTGCTAAAGGTAAATTTACATTAAACAATAAAGAATATTCATTATATATAAATAACGGAGAAAATCATCTTCATGGTGGAAAAGAAGGTTTTGACAGACGTGTATTTGACTATGAGTTAAAAGATGAAAATACAGTTATTTTATATTTAACAAGTCCTGATGGAGACGAAAACTATCCAGGAGAATTAAAACTTACTGTTACATATACTTTTGACGACAATGGCATAAAAATAGTTTATGATGCCATATCAAGTGATGATACTCCAATAAATATAACAAACCACAGTTATTTCAATCTTTCAGGATACAAAGCCGGAAGTATGGTTGACACAAAACTTAAACTTTACTGTGATTACTACACACCAAACGATATAAACTCTATACCAACAGGAGAAATTTTACCTGTAAACAATACTCCTATGGATTTCAGAGAGTTTAAAGCAATAGGAAAAGACATTGATGCTGATTTTGACCAGACTAAATTCGGAAAAGGCTATGATACAAACTGGGTTATAAAGGGAAATTATGGAGAACTTAGACTTTTTGCTGAAGCTATTGATGAAAAAAGCGGTATACTTATGAAAGCATACACAACACAGCCAGGAGTACAGTTCTATACAGGAAACTATATTGATGATGTTGTAAAGGGAAAAGATAATACACCATTTAATGAGAGAGATGGTTTCTGTCTTGAAACTCAAAATTTCCCTGACGCTGTAAATAAAGAAAATTTCCCTAGCGGAATACTTAAAAAAGGTGAAAAATATCATCAAGAAACAGTATATACTTTTGAGACAATATAATAAAAAAGAGGTATCTTTAAGATACCTCTTTTTTAATCCTCAAAATCTCCAAAATATTCATCAGCAATCATAAGAGCATGAGCAAACTCTGCACCCATTATTATTGTCAAGGAACTGAAATACAGCCACATAAGAAGAACTATTATTGTTCCAATAGAGCCATATATAAGAGAATAGTTAGCAATATTTTCAACATAGAAAGAAAAACCAACAGATATTACAAGCCATGAAAAAAGAGAAAAAATTGTACCTACAAATACATATTTTCTAGGAAATCTTTTTATAGGTGTTATATAGTAAAGTATAAACAATATAAAAAACAAAAGTCCCGCCAATATTATAAATCTCATAACATTCCATGTATTTATATATGGGTTTGAAAAATGAAATGTTTCAGATATAAATGTCAATACATTTTCACCTAAAATTAATAGCAGTAAAGATATAACTATTGATATTATAAATACTATTGTAAATAAAAAAACAATAATTCCATGTAAAATAGGATTTCTTCCCTTACTCATTCCATAGGCTCTGTTTATACAATCCATTATCACATTAACAGCCCTCATAGGAAAGTATATTGAAAAGAAAGCACCAAAAAACAATATTTGAGAATTTCTAACTTCTGTAACATAGCTTATAAAGGTTGTTATAATTTTTATTACATCTTCAGGAATAAATCTTGCCAAACCCTCTGTAAGATATGCTGGTTCAATATTCATATAACCTATAAGGGTACTTATAAATATAATAAAAGGAAATACAGAGAATATGAAATAATAAGCAAGAGCTGCTGCCGATTTACCTACTCCATGAGCAAAATATCTTCTTATAAATTCTCTCATAAAAAATATTCCCTTGTGTCTCTTAGCATGTTCATTTATGTTTAATACCAAATATCTCACCTTACTTTCAGTTTGAATATATATGATACAAAAATATTAACATAATCAAAATATAATTTATTTTAAAACCATTACTATTATGCACAAAATAAAAGTCTCTATATTTTTATTATAGTATAATAGCAATAAAAATAAAAATAAAATGTATAATCATGACAATATACACTTGCAATATTTGTTGTTTTTTGCTATACTGCTTTACATGACGTACAAATGTCCGTCATATAAAGAAGATGTTTTAAAAAAAGAACAGGGGTGTTTTATTTTGGACGTTATACAGTCAATTGTCACATCAGTAAACAGTGTACTTTGGGATTATCTTCTTATAATCCTTCTTTGCGGTACAGGTATCTATTTTTCTATCAGACTTAAATTTGTACAGATAAGAAAATTTAAAGCAGGTATGAAATCAGTTTTCGGTGGTTTCTCACTTCATGGTGCGAAAGCCAACAAAGATGGTATGAGTTCTTTCCAATCACTGACAACTGCTGTTGCTGCACAGGTTGGTACAGGTAATATTGCCGGTGCTGCTAGTGCTATTGCTTCCGGTGGTCCTGGTGCAATATTTTGGATGTGGATGAGTGCATTCTTTGGAATGTCCACAATATATGCAGAGGCTACATTAGCACAGAAGTATAAAACAAGAGTAAATGGCGAAATAACAGGAGGCCCTGTTTATTACATAAGAGAAGCATATAAAGGCGGTTTTGGAAAATTCCTTGCCACATTCTTCTCAATAACAATAATTCTTGCCCTTGGATTTATGGGTAATATGGTTCAGTCAAACTCTATTGGCGAGTCATTCAAAACAGCATTTGGAATAAATCCTGTAATAATAGGTGTTATTGTTGCAATAGTAGCAGCATTTATATTTATAGGTGGTGCAAACAGAATTGCATCTGTAACAGAGAAAATAGTTCCTATAATGGCATTTTTATATGTTATAGGAAGTCTTGTAATACTTGGTATGAATTTTGGCAATCTTGGAAACTCATTCAAACAGATTTTTGTACTTGCCTTTGACCCACAGGCCATGGCTGGTGGTGTTATTGGTGCAACAGTAAAAGATGCTGTTCGTTATGGTGTTGCAAGAGGTCTTTTCTCAAATGAAGCTGGTATGGGTTCAACACCTCATGCCCACGCTAGAGCAAAAGTTGACCACCCATGTGACCAGGGTATAGTTGCCATGATTGGTGTATTTATAGATACATTTATTGTACTTACAATGACAGCTTTAGTTATTATATCAACTAACTCAGTATCAACAGGACTTACAGCTGCACCTTTAGCACAGCATGCATTTAACACAGCTTTCGGTTCTTTTGGTAACATATTCATAGCAATATGTATGTTATTCTTTGCCTTCTCAACAATAGTAGGCTGGTATTTCTTCGGAGAGATAAACGTAAAATATCTCTTTGGACATGGTGCTGTTAAAATATACGCAGCATTAGTTGTAGTGTTTATTATAATAGGCTCAACACTTAAAGTAGACCTTGTATGGAGCCTTTCAGATATGTTTAACGGTCTTATGGTTATACCTAACCTTTTTGGTGTTCTTGCCCTTAGCGGAATTGTAGTAAAACTTTCAAAAGAACATGAAAAGAAAAAATAAAAAGTATATAATAAAAGATGTACCATTAATGGTACATCTTTTTTATTATTCTTAAGGAGATTTTTATTATGAAAATTATACACCAAATTCCCCCTATATATGACCAAAATTCCAAAATACTAATACTCGGAACAATGCCTTCACCAAAGTCAAGAGAAAACCAAATATATTATGGTCACCCTCAAAATCGCTTTTGGACTATAATGGCTGAAATTTTAAATTCACCTTTTCCAGAGAATAATACTGATAAAATAAATCTCTTAAAATCAAAAAATATAGCTCTCTGGGACGTTTTATATTCCTGTGATATAGAGGGAGCTTCTGACAGTTCAATAAAAAATCCTGTCCCAAACAATATTAAATCTATAATAGAAAAATCACAGATTAAATATATATTTACAACAGGAAAAAAAGCTTTTGAACTTTATAATAAATATTGTTTAGAGGATACAGGAATAGAAGCTATATCACTTCCATCAACAAGCCCTGCAAATTTTAGATATTCTTTAAAAAAACTTTGTGATGAATACAGTCAAATACTTAAATATATATAATTATTCAAACATAGGAGTTGAAAGGTATCTATCCCCTGTATCTGGAAGTATAACAACAATATTTTTATTTTTGTTTTCAGAACGTTTAGCCACTTCAACAGCACCAAAAAGAGCTGCACCTGATGAAATTCCAACAAGTATTCCCTCTTTTATGGCAATTTCACGTCCCATTTCATAGGCTTCCTCATCTTTTACAGCCATAACCTCATCATAAATATTTGTATCAAGTATATCTGGTATAAATCCAGCTCCCAAACCTTGAAGACCATGAGGGCCTGCTGTTCCCTTTGTTATAAAAGGTGAACCGTAAGGCTCTACTCCTATAATTTTTATATTAGGATTTTTTTCTTTAAGATATTTTCCTATACCGGATATAGTTCCACCTGTACCAATTCCTGCAACAAGTATATCAACATTTCCATCAGTATCATTCCATATTTCCGGACCTGTTGTGTTTTCATGGGCTTTAGGGTTAGAAGGATTTACAAACTGTCCTGGTATAAATGAATTTTCATACTCTTTTGAAAGTTCTTCAGCTTTTTCAATAGCTCCCTTCATACCCTTTGAACCTTCTGTCAAAACAAGCTCCGCACCATAAGCAGATAATATTTTTCTTCTCTCAATACTCATAGTGTCAGGCATTGTTATTATAACTCTATATCCCTTTGAAACACCTATGGCAGCAATACCTATTCCAGTATTACCACTTGTAGGTTCTATTATAACAGAGCCTTCTTTTAAAATACCTGACTTTTCCGCATCATCAATCATTTGCTTTGCAACTCTATCTTTAATACTACCTGCCGGATTAAGATATTCAAGTTTTGCAAATATATTTGCCTCTACATTTTGAGATTTTGAAAAATTTGAAATTTCAAGTAAAGGAGTTTTTCCAACAAGTTCTGATATGTTTTTATATATTTTTGCCATACTATCGCCTTCTTTTAATATATTTTAAAAAACTCCGTTCAAAGAACGGAGTTTAAATTTATAAATTACATTTTTTCAAGTTTTGCATCAACATCAGCATCAAGAGCTTTAACTTTTGCTTCAGCAGCTTCAATGCTTTCAGCTTTTACACCATAGTAGAATTTAAGTTTAGGCTCTGTTCCAGAAGGTCTTGCACAAATCCAAGTTCCGTCCTCAAGTGTATAGTGGAGAACATTTGAAAGTGGAAGTGTGTCTTCCTCTGTTTCACCTGTTAAAAGATTTTTAAATTCTTTTGTCTGATAGTCTCTTGCCCATTCAACTTTAATTCCAGCAAATTCAGAAGGTGTGTTGTTTCTTAATGTATCCATGATATATTTAATTCTTTCAACACCTTCAATTCCTTTAAGTGTGAGAGATTTGATACCTTCTTTGAAGAAGCCGTATTTTTTGTAAACTTCCATAAGACCTTCATATAATGTAAGACCTTTTGTTTTGTAGTAAGCAGCCATTTCACAAACAAGCATTGTTGCAACAACAGCGTCTTTATCTCTTGCATATGTTCCTGCAAGACAACCATAGCTTTCTTCAAAACCAAATACGTATGTATAATCACCTGATGCTTCAAATTCTTTTATTTTTTCACCAATGTACTTAAATCCTGTTAAAACGTCAAATAATTTAACGCCGTATTCTTCACACATAGGTCTAATCATTTCTGTTGTAACGATTGTTTTTATAACAGCACCGTTTGAAGGAAGTGTTCCATTAGCCTTTTTCTGTGAAAGTATATACTCTGTAAGGAGAGCACCTGTCATGTTACCTGTGAGAACAACATATTCTCCTTCGCTGTTTTTAACAACAACACCAACACGGTCACAGTCAGGGTCTGTTCCAACGATTACATCAGCATTTTCTTTCTTAGCAAGTTCAATTGCAAGATTAAATACTTTAGGGTCTTCTGGGTTAGGATATCCTACTGTTGTAAAGTTTCCGTCTGGAAGTTCCTGTTCTTTTACAACAAATACATTTTTAAATCCTATTTCACTTAATGCACGTCTTACAGGGATATTTCCTGAACCATGAATAGGTGTATAAACGATTTTGAAATCATCAGCAACAGCTTTTATAACTTCTGGGTTCATTGACTGTGCTTTTACATTTTTAATGAATTCATCGTCAACTGATTTATCCATTACATTGAAAAGACCAGCTTTTACAGCTTCATCTTTATCCATAAATTTAATATCTGAATATTTTTCAACTTTATTTACTTCTGTAATAATTTCTTCATCTCTTGGGTATGGAACCTGTCCACCATCTGCCCAGTATACTTTATATCCGTTGTATTCTGGTGGATTGTGGCTTGCTGTAACAACAATACCAGCTGTACATCCAAGATGTCTAACAGCAAATGAAAGCATTGGAGTAGGTCTTAAAGCATCATAGATGTATGCTTTTATTCCATTTCCCGCCATAACAAGACCTGCTGTTTCAGCAAATTCTTTTGACATATTTCTTGAGTCATAAGCAAGAGCAACGCCTTTTTTAACAGTTTCTTCACCCTGTTTTTTGATATAGTTTGCAAGTCCCTGTGTAGCCTTTCCTACTGTATATCTGTTCATACGGTTTGTTCCAGCACCCATAATACCACGGAGACCACCTGTACCAAATTCAAGGTCTTTATAAAATCTTTCCTGAATTTCTTTGTCATCATCAGCTATTGCTTTAAGCTCATTTCTTGTAGCCTCATCAAAATATTCATCATTTACCCACTGATTGTACTTCTCTTTGTAATCCATTGTAAAAATCCCCTCTCTCGTGTAATTTATAGTAAATACGTTTTTAAAACGCAAAGTACCCAACTTTTAAATTTTAATTACTGAAAACTGAAATCTATACTCTGTGTAGTTTCATCAACGGTAATTTGTCTATCAATATCACTATATCCTGAAAGTTTTGCTACAAATCTATAACTTCCCTTTTCAAGTGAAATATTCATAGGACTTTTTCCAACATATTCATCATCAATGTAAATATCTGCATCAGCCGGATATGTTGTTATAACAAAAGAAATTTTTTCTTCTGGAAGTTTCTCAAGACTTGCATTTACTTCCTTAGAACTTCCTGAAAGATTTACAGTCTCCTCCCAAGGACTGTAACCTTCTTTTTCAATTCTTATTGTATACTGTCCCTCATCAAGAACCTGTGGACTTTCAATGTCACTTACACCTATACCGTCTATATAAAGATTGTAATCATCAACATTTGCTTTCACAATAAGAACACATTTTTTACCTTGAAAGTCTGAAAGGTCTATTTCAAAACTTTCACAGGAAACAATAAATATTTCCGCTGTATAATCATTTATATTGCTACCCTTTATAACTATATTATGAGACCCCTCCAAAACAGGTATAGTCTCTATTCCACTAAGTTCTAAGGGTTCATTTTCATCAATTATAATTTGACCGTTTTCCACTTTATCAATATTTTTAATATTTATACTGCCATGAAGTTCAAATATCTCAATGTAATAAACTGTATCATCATAACCCTTTATTTTAAGGGCATCAACCTCAGCTATATCAGTAACAGACTTATGCTGTCCCTTATAAAAAACATCTACTTTATCAGAAACCTTATATGTCTTATCATCAGAGGAAATACTATCTCCTTTTTCGGAAGGTTTAAAACCATAAACAGGTTCTTCTTTTGAATTTCCCAATACAAAAAAATCTTCTGGATATGTAATTTTAGTTACTTTCTCATTATCTTTATCAAACTCAACATTAATAACATCGCCGGGCAAAATATTTTTTAGAGAAGACTTTGTTCCCTCACTGTCAAAAATCTCTGTATCACTATCAATATTTACAGAATAGTTTTTTTCGTTTTTTATATCCCAAACAAGTATATCTGAATTTCCATTAATACTCTTTACTACAAGAGGCGAATTTTCAGTTGAAATATCAGTAGTTAAAATATTTTCTTTTTCTGTATCTGTTTTGTTTTCATTAAAAGACATAAAAGTATATATAAAAACTGCTAAAAAAACAACAATCCCAACTATAAGGGTTATCCCCATAAAAATTTTATATTGTCCCTTTTTCTTTTTTGGTGGTTTAGGATTTTTGTTTTTGTTTTCAAAAAGCTCTCCTTTAAGAACAACAGTATCGCCGAATTTATCAGAGTCATAATCTTTTGAAAAATCATTTTGTGATGACACAATAGTTTTATCACTAAATTCTTCTTTAGGATTTTCATTTTTAGGTATTTTTTCTGAATTTATAGAATTAAGGTAATTATTTTTATCTCCAAGTTTTCTTTCTATTTCACTGTTGTCATTTGTGATACTGCTATTTTCATTAAAATGATATTTTTTAATTTCTTCATTTATGGAATCAAGTCTTTGTGTTTTGCCATACTTGTCCTCATCATCTTCAAAATTGTATTTGGACATAATATCACTCCTTAAAGGCTTAATCTTCACATATAATATTTTAATTCCATATGATAAAAAATTCAAGAATAAGTTCATCAATTTAATGTTTATTTAAAACAGAATAACGGAAAACTGCCATATTTTCCCGTTATTCTTAAATATTTTTCATAAAATTTCCGAAAATCCACTGTTTTTTTTAATAAGCATTGCTGATTTGCTAAATCTTTCCATCATGGCATCAGATATGCATACAGAACGTTTATTATAATACTCATTACATATACTTAAAAACTTCTGTGGAAACATCAAAAAGGCTTTTAAAATATTCATATCATTATTATCAATATTTCTAACATTTTTATATGAATTAATAATCTCTAAAAGTTGATTGTCATCAAAAACTTCTGTTTTTATAAGTCTTCTTATAAAGTCCGCCAAATCCCAAACAGTAAAATTTTTAGAACATTTATCAAGATTTGTAACTGTGGTACAGCCATTTTCAAGAATTTTTACATTATCACCCTTAAAAGCATTATGACATACAGTGTTTAAACTATATTTTTTATTATTCAAAATACTCTCTTCAAAATTCTCAATAATATTTATTGATTTTTCCGCCATATTAGATACAATATCAAAATTCTCAATCACAATCATATCAATTCCACTATATCTTCTCTTTTCTTTAATTCTTTTTCTTATTCTCTTTAATTCTGTATATCTCTTTACAAAAATATCATGTATTCTGTCCATGTCGTTAGGCATATCATCACTTTCAAAACCTTCACTGCAATTATGGAAATGGCCTAAAATCTCTGCTCCCCTCATAGCTTGACAAAAATTAGAAAAATCCAGCTCCTCACCTTCCATACAATCTTCAAGAACATATTTATTACCATTTATTTCATAAAAAAAATCACCATTATCACATATTTCAAATTCAGATATTTTAAAACCTTTGTCTTTCATATAGTGTCTAAGGTCACATTCTGCCTTAAGTCTTAATAAGTCATTTCCACCTTTTCTTATCTCTTTAAGTCCCTTATCAGTTTGGCAAACAAAACCTGTTCTTGTTCGTTTCCCTCCATAAAATTTTAGACTATATCCTTCCTTAAGTATTTTTAAATATATGTCGTCCATATATACTCCCCCCGTTTATTATAAATTTTAAAAAAACAAAATGCCTGTTTTACATACTATGCTGTAAACAGGCATTTTATTATTAAATACACTCTTTTGCTTTTTTTATAAGTATTTCACTTTCATTCATATTAGGGTTTTTATGGACAAAATCTAAAAGTTTAGAAAGTATATCACCTATTTTTTTACCTTTCTCAAAGCCATTATTTATAAGGTCATTTCCTGTTATAGCAAGGTCTTTTTGATATATACACTCTTTTTTATCAATTATATTTCTATAATCATTTAAACCTTTTTCGCCTTTTTCAAAATCTCTTATAAGTGAATACAATTTAAACCACATTTCTATATTTTCAGCCCCCATAATACAGGCTTGTGTTTTTATTTCATAATCATTTTTTGGAAAATCATCATCTATATGCTCAATAAGTTTTGATACAGTTTTTATTGTATTGACATCAAATTTTAAAAATCTAAGTATTTTCTTTGCACCTTCACCGTCAAAACCTTTTAAAAATACACTCCAATATAAAATATCATTATAAGGTTTCATAGAGAGAGCCTTAATTATACTATCTTTTTCACCTACAATTTTTTCATACAATACAGGTGATATTTCAAATAAAAGTCCACTTTCCCACAAAAGTGGTATTTTTTCAATATATTTTCCCTTTATAAGTTTTGATATTTCTTCCCTTATTCTCTCAACACTTATTTTCTTTATAAGGGACACATTATCTTTAAGAGCTTTTAATGTTTCCTCCTCTATTTTAAAACCTATCTGAGCAGAAAATCTCACAGCTCTGAGCATACGCAAAGCATCTTCATTAAATCTTTCAGAAGGATTTCCAACACCTTTTATAATTTTTCTTGATATATCACCAATACCGTCAAATGGGTCTTTGAAACCTTCATCAGGGTGATAAGCTATTGCATTCATTGTAAAATCACGTCTTAAAAGGTCATCTGTAAGTTTTTCAGTAAAAAACACCTGACTTGGGTGACGACAATCTTCATACTCTCCTTCAATTCTGTATGTTGTAATCTCATAATTATTTTTGTTTATAACAGCTGTAACAGTTCCATGTTTTATTCCTGTGTCAAAGGTCTTTTCAAAACACATTTTAACTTCTTCTGGTTTTGCTGATGTTGTCACGTCCCAATCCTCAGGAATTCTCCCTAATATAGCATCTCTTACACAGCCTCCAACAATATAAGCCTCATGACCTTTTTTATTAAGACTTTCAAGTATATATAAAACATCACTTGGAATATCAATTTTTTTCATTCTTATACCTCCCAACGGAAAGAGTATATCATAAAATATCATTATATTTAAAACAAAATATTTTCTTAAATTTTTTTAAGATTTTTTTAAAAATACTGTTGACAAAAATATTAAAATGATGTAATATATCTTTTGCATTCAGCAATAATAAATTAAATATGCACCTTTAGCTCAGTTGGTAGAGCAACTGACTCTTAATCAGTGGGTCCAGGGTTCGAGCCCCTGAAGGTGCAGTAGAAAGGCGACATTTTGGAAAACTTGGAGTTTCCGGGGTGTCGTTTTTATTTTGTTTAAAAATAAATCAGAAGGAAGTTTATAAAAATGTCACAGAAAAAAATAGGAATATTTATAATGATACTATCTGCTTTTATATTTTCTCTTATGCAGATATTTGTAAATCTTACAAGCGGTGAGATACCTCTTATGGAGCAAGTTTTTATAAGAAATACAGTAAGCTTTTTTGTAGCTTTATTTGTCTGTATTCGTGCAAAACAGCCTCTTTTAGGGCCTAAAAAATATCAGCCTGCACTTTTTGCTCGTTCATTTTTCGGTTATTTGGGAGTAATAACACTTTTTTATGCTTCATCAAATGCTTTTCAAGCAGACGTTACAGTTATAAACAAGACATCTCCTTTTATAATAACTGTTTTAGCTTTAATATTTTTTAAAGAGAAAATTTCAAAGGCTCAAGTTATAGCACTTATAACAGCTTTTGCGGGAGTTTTTATATCAGCAGGTCCTAAATTTCATTCATCAGCTTTGGCTATGTCAGCTGCTCTTTTATCAGCAATATTTTCAGCAATAGCCTACACTTGTCTTTCATACTTTAGAGGAAAAGTTGACGGTATGACTGTAATACTCCATTTTTCAGCATTCAGTATAATTTGCAGTATACCATTTTTAATAAATAATTTTGTCATACCTTCACCACAAAATATGCTATTTACATTATGTATAGGTATATGTGGTTCACTGGGACAAATTTGTATTACATACGCTTATAGATTTGCACCTGCTGGAGAGATAAGCATATACAACTATACAGGAATAATATTCTCAATGCTTTTAGGATATTTTGTTTTGGGAGAAAATTTAAGCTCTACAACACTTTTAGGAAGTATATTTGTAGTAGTAGGCTCTTTAATTGTATATTTTAGTAAGAATAAAAAAAATCAGGCATAAGCCTGATTTTTTATTTTAAATCAATATTCAACAACCTCTGTATCCTCAATAGCTTTTTCTATAAATCCATCAAGTTCTGAAAGTTTTGCTTCTATTCTATCAATAACACTTGTTTTAGGTTTTGTTTCTGGGTGTTTTGCAACAAATATTGTACAGCAATCTTCATAAGGTCTTATTGAAATGTCAAAAGTACCTATCTTCTTTGCAATGTCAACAATCTCTTGTTTATCCATACCGGAAAGAGGTCTTAAAACAGGCATATTACAAACAGCATTTATGGCATTAAGTCCCTGCAAAGTCTGACTTGCTACCTGACCAACACTCTCACCAGTAATTAAAGCTAAAGCATTTTCTCTCTCTGCTATAATTTCAGCTGTTTTCATCATTGCCCTTTTTAAGAATATTGTTAATTTATCATGGGGAACATTGTCCAAAAGATAAAGTTGTAAATCTGTAAAAGGCACAATATGAAGTTTTATTCCACCTGTAAAACAAGCTATTCTCTCGGCAAGGTCACAAACTTTCTGTTTTGCCCACTCACTTGTATAAGGTGGGCTATGGAAGTATACAGCCTCAATCTCAACACCTCTTTTAGCTATTGTCCAAGCAGCAACAGGGCTATCTATACCACCTGAAAGCAAAGCAACAGCTTTTCCAGAAGAACCAACAGGAAGACCACCAAAAGTTTTTATAAGTTTTGAATATATATAAGCGTCTGTTCTAAGTTCAACATTCAAAACTATTTCTGGATTATGAACATCAACTGTAAGATTATCTGTATTTTCAAGAACATATCCCCCTATATCAGCTGCAATCTCTTTTGATGAGAGAGGATATCTTTTATCAGCACGTTTAGCTTTAACTTTAAAAGTATAGTTTTTATCACTACACTGTTCTCTCATCTGCTCAAGGGCAAGTTTTCTTAAATTTTCCATACTTTGGTCTTGTGTCTTTATACCGGGACAAACTGCAATTATACCAAATATAGGTGTAACTTTAGGTATAATTCTATCAAAGTCAATCTCTGTTCCTCTTGACTCAATTATAAGACGACCTTGTTCTTTTACAACGTAAAAATCACCTTCATCATCAATATTTTTTCTTATTGCAGACACAAGTCTTGATATAAAAAGATATCTATTATTTCCACGCATGGCAATTTCACCATACTTTAAAATAAGAACTTTTTCCGCCATTATTTTTATCTCCTCATTCTCTGTACTCTTCTAAGCATAGGAACTATTTTGGTAAGCTCCTCAACGCATTTTTCAGCTTCCAAAACTGTATTAAATCTTGAAAAACTAAATCTTATTGAGCCTTCTATCAAGTCAGGCTCAATATTCATAGCCAAAAGAACATGACTTAAAGCTTTCTTTTTACTATCACAGGCAGAACCTGCTGATACATATATATCTTTCTCCTCAAGGGCATGAAGAAGAACTTCACTTCTTATGTCTTTAAAGGCAACATTTAAAACATAAGGATTTGAATTTTCAACAGTATCACCGTTTATATAAACCTCCGGAATATTACTTGAAATACCCTCCCAGAGAGCTTTTTTAATCTGTCTTACATATTCTGTATGTTCATCAATGTTTTTATAGCTGTCTGTGGCAGAATTGGCAATAGCTGCTGCTCCAGCTGCATTTTCTGTCCCTGCCCTTTGACCTCTCTGATGACCACCGCCGTATATAAGAGGTTTAACTTTTAAACCTTTTTTAATATAGTTAAATCCTGTACCCTTTGGAGCATGGAATTTATGACCACTTACAGTAAGTATATCTATATTCATTTTTTTAACGTTTATAGTACATTTTCCAAAGGCTTGGACAGCGTCTGTATGAAAAATAGTTTCAGGATTTTTTTCTTTTATTACTTTTCCTATTTTCTCAATATCTTGAACTGTTCCTGTCTCATTGTTGGCAAATATTATTGTGACAAGTATTGTGTCATCTCTTATCATATCTTTTAATTTGTCAACATCTACATAACCCATATTATCCACAGGAACGAAAGAAATTTCATATCCTCTTTGTTCAAGAATTTTTAAAGGTTCTAAAACAGCAGGGTGCTCTGTTTCAGTTGTTATAATATGTTTTCCACTTCTCACATAACCTTCAGCAGTTCCAAAAATAGCCCAGTTGTCACCCTCAGAGCCGCCAGAAGTAAAATATATCTCATCTTCATTGGCATTTATAATATTAACTATTGTTTTTGATGAGTTTCTTATTATTTTTTCAACCTCAAGACCTTTTCTGCTCATTGATGCCGGATTGGCATACTGATTAAGCATAATATCCCTCATAATATCAGCTGAGGAGTCAAGTATTCTTGTTGTTGCAGAATTGTCAAAATATATCATTATGTATCACCTCTCAGCCAAGTTCATAAAGGAGTATTGAAAGAGCAGAAAGACCTGCTGTTTCAGTTCTCAAAATTCTTTTACCTAAAGTCACAGGCAAAACACCTTTTTCAACAGAAAGATTTATTTCATCTGTTGAAAATCCACCTTCCGGACCTATAAACATAGCCACAGTTTTTCCGTGAAAATCTTTTACAAACTCACGTATTCCCCTATCTTTTTCATTTTCATAAGGAATAATTGCACCATCAAAATTTTTAGATATTTCCACAGCCTCTTTAAAATTGATAACAGGTTTTATGGTTGGTATTTTACCTCTGCCAGACTGTTTTGCAGCTGACTCAGAAATTTTCTGCCATCTCTCAATTTTTTTAGCTTCTTTATCCTTTTTATCAAGTTTTACAATACATCTTTCTGTATAAACAGGAACAATTTCATCAATTCCAAGTTCAACACATTTCTGTATTATAAGTTCCATTTTATCAGCCTTTGGCAAGCCCTGAAAAAGTGTTATTTTTGTTTCAGGTTCAGACACAGAATTGGACTTCGAAACAATATCAAGTAAAATTTCTTTATCAACAAATGAATTTATACTACATTCATAATCCATTCCACAGCCGTCACAGACAGTTAAACTTTCTCCTTCTCTCATTCTGAGAACGGTTTTTATATGTTTTGCGTCCTCTCCTGACACAATTATATTTTCATTTTTTATATTTTGTGGAGATACAAAAAATCTAGGCATTTTTTATATACCTCCTTATTTGCCTGTATATCTTGAAACAATAGCAGCCCAGTCTTTTTTAGTTTTTGTCTCAAGAACAGTAAATCCGTTTTCATCAAGGGCATTATACACATCATCAAGTCTGTCTGTTATTATACCACTTGATATAAATATTCCATTATCTTTTATGAAAGCAGGAACCATTTTTGAAAGAGCAACTATAATATCAGCAACTATATTTGCTTCAACAACATCATAAGATTTTGTTGCAAATTTCTCATAAAGCTCTTTATCTCCAAGAATATTTCCAGCCATTACATTATATTTTTCTCTTGGAATATCGTTCATGTCAGAGTTTTCATAGGCAATCTCTATTGCATTAGGGTCAATATCTACAGCATCAGCATAGGAAGCACCTACAAGAAGGGAAGCTATTGAAAGAATACCACTTCCACAACCTATATCAAGTATTTTGTCTCCCTCTTTAACATAGTTTTCAATATGTTCAATACAAAGCTGTGTTGTCTCATGAGTACCTGTACCAAAAATATGTCCTGGGTCAATTTTAAGTATAATTTTGTCTGTCTCCTCTTTGAGTTCTTCCCATGAAGGTTTAATCATAATTTTGTCACCTATTGGGAAAGGTTTGAAATATTTTTTCCAATTATTAGCCCAATCTTCTTCTTTTATGTTTTTAAATTTAACATTTAAAGTTCCAAGGTCAAATTCTTTTTCATTCTCTTTTAATGAAGCAAGACCGCTTTTTATCTGTGAAAGCATTTCATTTCCAGAAGCATTATCAGTAACAAAAAATGTTATTCCAACTCCTGCTTCTCTTTTTATCTCCACAAGTTCCTCATCTATATAATCCCAGTTGCTGTTTGGATTTTCCATAAATTCTTTAAAATCGTTTTCATCTTCTATCATAAGCCCTGTTATACCACACTGATATAAAAGACCACTTACAATTTCGATACCCTCTCTAGTTGTCTCAACAAAAATTTCAAGCCAGTCCATAACTTCCTCCTAAAAAATTTTATCCAAAAATAGTGTTATAATTTTTATTTAAAATATAATCAGCTCTTTCAAAATCGTCTTTTTTTACATATATAATATACTCTCTGCTAAGTTCAAGATTTTCACCTAAAGTGGCTGTGTGTGCTCTTGAACCTGAAGAAAAAGGTGAAGGGCTTTTCTGGTCTACTATTTTTATATTGTAATCAATACCTTCATTTCTTAAAAGTTCTCTTATAACTCCTTGTTGTTTCATATTAAAAACTGTAACAAGCTCTTTTCGATTTAAAATAGTAATCATAAAACCACCTCTTTTTAATTTTAAATATTATAGTATTATAAGTATAACTAATTATATCATAAACTTTCTTTGTAAACAAAAAGAGTGCAGAAAAGTTCTGCACCCTTTATTATATGCTTATTAATCCTGTGTATAAGGCATAAGGCTGATGTGTCTAGCTCTCTTAATAGCTGTTGTTAAAGCTCTCTGATGTTTAGCACAGTTGCCTGTAATTCTTCTTGGAAGAATTTTACCTCTTTCAGAAACATATCTTCTTAATTTGCTGATATCTTTGTAATCTATTGTTGTTAATTTGTCAGCACAAGCTGCACAAACTCTTTTTTTTCTACGACCACGTTTTTTCTGAATCATGTCTGCTACCTCCTTATTAGATTTTACATTTTTATATTAGAAAGGTAAATCGTCATCCTCTATACTTTCGTCTATTGGATAGAAACCATCATTTACAGGAGCACTTTTTGGTGCTTGCTGTTGTGGCTGGTATGAATTAGAAGACATAGGACTTTCAGAAAGCCCACCTCTCTGCTCGTAATTTGATTTACTTTCAGCAAAGTACTGTTCTTCTATAACAACATCAGTAGACCATCTTTTCTGCCCGTTCTGGTCATCCCAAGAACGCACCTGAAGTCTTCCGATAACACTTACCATCTGACCTTTTCTAAAATATTTCTCTGCAAACTCACCTGCTTTGCCAAAAGCCACGCAGCCAATAAAGTCTGCGTCAGGCTCTCCCTGGCGTTTAAAACGGCGGTTTACTGCCAATGTATATCTTGCGACAGCCATCGGCTCTGCTCCTTGTGAGTATCTCACTTCAGGCTCTTTTACGAGTCTTCCCATCAAAATGACCTTATTCATGTCATTACCCCCTTAGCTTACGCTTCTTTACGAACAATGAGGTAACGAAGTACGTCTTCCATGATACGTACACGGCTTTCGATTTCAGCTGGTGCTGTTGCTGGAGCTTCAAATGTTATAAAGCTGAAGAATCCTTCGTTTACTTTTTTGATTTCATAAGCAAGTCTTCTTTTACCCCAGTCATCAACTTTCTCGATTTTGCCTCCAAATCTTTCGATGAGTGCCTGAACTTTAGCAGCAACCTCTGTTCTTGCTTCTTCCTCGATAGCTGGACTGATAACTAACGCTAATTCGTATTTGTTCATTACATTACACCTCCTCTTGGACTTATGGCCCTCCAACATTGTAGAGAGCAAGGATTTTTAACTTACAGTCACATATTTTATCATAAAAACCTCATTGTTGCAAGCTATTTTTAATTTTTTTCAAGAATTATTTCATTAGCTCCCATTATTATTTTTTCTGCATTAGAAACATCTATTGGTTCAACAAAATTATATTTAAGAGCATAATTCTCTTCCATATCTCCAGTCTCATCAAGACTCCATTCTGAGCTTGAAGAACCATAAACATCAATTTCTTTTCCATTTATAACTACTTTAGGGTCTATATCATAAAGTCTCATATTGCCTTTTTCAGAATATCCCCTAAATGTTATTCCAATAGGTGAAAGGGCATAACTTGTTATACGTCCGTCACCCATTTTAAAATCACAATTGCCAGTAAAAACATTTTCAAGTTTATCAACTTTAAATGATATATTCCAAGAACCTTTTATTACATTTCTATAATACTCATATTCTGGAAAAACACTTATATTTCTAAGATTTTTCATTGAATTTGAAAATTCATCAACAGCAAAAACAGTTTCACAATAATACCAACCATTACGACTTTCTTCATCGTCAGTTTTTACTACTCCTTTCTCTGATGTTGAAAACTCTCTATAAACAATAGGCATTTCAAAAAAATCTTTTTCACCATCATTAAATCTGAAAAACATCCTAGCCTGTTGTGAAACTTCTCCTTTATATTTAAACTGTAAATGTATATTATTATTTATAATTCCACAGTTTGATATTAAAATACTTCCATCATCATTTATAGGTATACTT
This sequence comes from Tyzzerella sp. An114, assembly GCF_002161055.1. Classification (GTDB taxonomy): domain Bacteria; phylum Bacillota; class Clostridia; order Lachnospirales; family Anaerotignaceae; genus Fimicola; species Fimicola cottocaccae. The sequence goes on along the minus strand of NZ_NFLT01000004.1, from coordinate 176,515 downwards.
GTTTCGTCAGGTTTAAGCATATATTGTGGAAATTTTTCTCCGTCTGTATCATATACAACTTTATCGGCTGATATAACTGTGGCATCTTTATTTATTATGCCAAACATATTAAACCCTTTTCCTTTACCATCACTCTTTTCAAGATTTGACATAATATCATTAGCATTAAGTGTAATATCTTTATTTTCAAGATTTTTACCGTCAATACTGATTTTCATTATAACACTTTCACCATTGTTATCATAGCCCACAGAGTCAACAGAATATCCCATAGAGTCATTACCTTCAACAAGGTTTAAATAAAGCTCTCTTATTTCTGCTGTATCGTCAATTCTTCCTTCTTTTAATTTATCTTCCATAACAATATATGCCACAGCAGAATTACCATCTGTCATTGCAGCAGCAACATCAACTTTTATACCACTTACCTCTGTATTTTCAAGAGAAGGAAAAGCTTTAAGTATACCTGTTTCATAGGTATCACCAAGTTTATCTTTTACTCTGTCAAATATTGATGTTGCACCTATAACACAGGCAGATATGGCAAATACAGCACATATACATACAGCCACTTTAAATATATTAGGTCTTATTGCAGACTTTTTTTCACAATAAACTTCTCTCTCTATTCTCTTTTTCAAATCATCGGTAAAGCGGACATCTTCAAGAATATTATCTATTTCATCTTTAAATATTCTACTCATAATACCAGTCCTCCAACGCATTTTTAAGTTTATCTCTACCTCTTTTAAGTCTTACAGACACAGTACCTTCAGGAATTCCCAAGACTTTCGAGATTTCAGGGATTTTAAGCTCACTGTAATAATATAACAATATAACTTCCCTATATCTTGGTTGTAGCTTCATAACTTCACCAAGTATCCCTTCATGCTCAATATTTTTATTAAAATTATCATGATATGGGCTGTCAGGCATTGTATCACTTGGAAAAATTCTTTTAAACCAAGCTCGTCTCATATAACTTTTACATACATTAACAGCAATTTTTGTTATCCAAGTTTTCTCACTACATTCATTCCTAAAATTGCCCATATTTTTATAAACACTGACAAAAGTATCCTGAACAGCATCTTCCGCAAGACTATAATCCTTAAGATACATATAACATAACCTTAAAAGGCTGGTTCCATAACAATCCATAAGCTCATCAAGTTCCATTTGACCTTTATCATCAGCCTCTTGGTCTATAATGTCAGCACCTGTCATAAGGATTACCTCCTTTATATAATAGACTTTTATAACTCAAAAATTCTTTCATTTTTTATAAAAATTTATTTTATTAAACGTTATTTTCTTTTATATGTAATGTATCTGAAAGGAATATTTTGTTGATAAAATATATCACTCATCTCAGATATATACCAATCTTCACTCTCATCAAAGTTCATAATAAAAGTATCAGCATTTTCAAAATCATAATCTATTTTTGTAACAATAGCAGTATCACACATATCAATCATCTGATTATATATCTGACCTCCACCAACAACAAAAGTATCTTTATCAACATATTTTTTACTTTCTTCAACAGCTTCTTCAATACTTTTACACACAACAGCTTTTTCATTTTTATACACAGAATTTCTTGTAACTATAATATTAATTCTATCAACAAGTGGTTTTTTATTTGGAAAAGTCTCAAGGGTTTTTCTACCTAATATAATTACATTTCCTATTGTAATCTCTCTAAATCTTTTTAAATCTTCATCTATTCTTAAAAGTAAATCTCCATTTTTACCTATTGCCCAATTTTTATCAACAGCAACTATAATTTTCATTTCATTCTCCTATCAAAATCTTTAATGAATTAATATTAATTTAATTGTAATAATAGCTAATATAGTATATCATAAAACTAAAAATCATTGAAATAGGAGGAGATACTTTTGGTTTTAAAAGCTGATTATTTTATATTTGATATGGACGGACTTATGATAGACTCCGAAATGGTTGCATATAAAATTTGGAAAGAAGAATTAGAAAGTAATGGTTATAAATTAGACTTAGATTTTTATAAACAATTTATAGGTGTTCCTGATGAAGATATGGCAAAGGGATTTTTTGAAGAATACGGAAAGGATTTTCCATATTATGAATTTATGGAAAAATATCTTAAAAAAAGAAGTGAAATTTATAAAACTGAAGGTGTCCCTTTAAAATATGGTCTTGTAGAACTTCTTGACAAATTAAAAAACAAAAATAAAACTCTTGCTGTTGCTACATCAAGTAAAAGAGATGTTGTTGAAATGATATTAAAAAAACAAAATGTATTTCATTACTTTGACCATTTTATAACTTGTGATGATGTAGTAAAACACAAACCAGAACCAGAAGTATTTTTAAAGGCTCTTGAAATTGGAGGATTTAAAGCTGAAAACTCCTTTGTATTGGAAGACTCTGAAAATGGCTTAAAAGCTGCTCATGGTGCTGGAATAAGAAGTATATTTATAAAAGATATGGTTGAACCTAAAAAAGAAGTTCTTGATACTGTTTATTACAGGGGAGAAAATCTTTTTGAGATTTCAAAGATAGTTGAATAAAAAAAATCGGGCATATGCCCGATTTTTCTATTTAATTTATATAATATTTTTTACCACAAACTTCTATATAATCGATATTTTCTAAATCTATAATTTCATCAGATTTTAATATTCTTTCCATATATGCCATATCTTTTTCTGTTTCACAATTTGCCTTTTGACTTCTAAAATCAACAGAATTTCCGTCTTTCATAACAACATTTATAGTCAAATCATAGTCACAAAAATCATTATATTCAAGTCCTTCAAGTTTTTTATCATTAATCCATTCAGAAGGCAAATGAGAATAAGTCTCTCTATGACTTACAGGTCTATAATGATGATTTTCACAGCTACCACCTTCAACTCTAACAATAACAGAAATAGGAGAAACTGAAATTTCTGTCAAAGTAGCTTTACCTCCATATATATCGACTTCATCATTAGGAGTCATTATTATAGCTGTACTTTCAAAATTTAAAGGAATATTATCAAAAACCCACTTATGCTTATTTACATCTTTAAAATCCTCTGTAATCTCATATCTTTTATAATCTTTCGTTCCAGCATTTTCAACAATAACATCGTACAATCCTTTGAATGTTATTTTTGCTGTCTTACCTTCAAAATCTTCACCTTTTTCAGCCCAAAAATCATTTACAGCTATCATGCCAGTAAGGGTATGTTCATCAACAACATCAAAATTATCTCCATTAGAACCCCAACCAATAAGACTATTATCTCCAATAGAAACATCTATACTATCAAAACAATAATATCTATCTTTATAAAACTTTATATTTTCAGGAGATTTAATTTCAAAACCTATCATTATATTTTTATTGTCCCCTGCAATATCTGTAATAGTAACTGTCCAACCATTCCAAGTTTTTGAAATTCCAACTTTTGAAACCTTTTCACTAAATTCTGAAATAGCATTTTCAGAGCCTTTAAGTTTAGTTTTAATAATATTTCCAAATTCAACAGCTGCATATCCTCCAACAGAAATACATAAAGTGGCAATAAGGGCTGCTAATATAAATTTAAGAGGTGTTATCCTTTTTTTCATAACAAATTCCTCCTTTTTTGCAGCTTCAAATATTTTATTTGTAAGCTGTTCTTTTTCTTCATGGTTGAATTTTATATTTTCAAAATCATTTTTAAAGTCCTTCATAATCCACCTCCATATATTTCTTTATCATATTTCTAGCACGGCTTAATCTTTTTCTAACAGCAGAAGGAGAAATCCCCAAAATATCAGAAGTTTCATCGGATGTAAAACCTTCTATACAACAGAAGTATATTATATTTCTATATTTTTCAGGAAGTTTTTTTATAATATCCAAAATCTCCATTTCATCATAATGACTACTTAAAAAACTTGTATTTTCATATTTATCAATAGATACATTCTTTTTAAATCTACTACTTTTAAGTATATCTTTACATTCATTTACAGCTATTTTTATTATGTATGACCTTTCTTTTCTATAATCTTCAAAAACCATATTCTTTTTCATAAGTTTTATGTAGATGTTTTGACATATATCAAAGGCATCTTCCTTTGAAAGTGAGTATGTAATACATATCCTAAGTATTATATCTGAATATGTATTTACAAAATATTCAGCCTTTTCTCTTGTTTTCCAATCATTCATATTTTCACCCCTTTCACTTATAAAACGAATAATAACATCTATATGTGACAAAGGGTATAACAATATTTACAAACAAAAAAAGAGTATCCCAAATGGGATACCCTTAAAAACTTTTATGTAATATTTTAATTATTATCTAGCAAGTTTTTTGAACTCATCAGCAACAAACTGTACCTGTGTACCAACGATAACCTGAACACTTGTTTTTCCAGGTCTCATAACACCTGCAACACCTGCTGATTTGATTAATTTTTCATTTACAAGAGACTGGTCTTTAACTTCAAGTCTTAATCTTGTAATACAGTTGTCAATGCTTGTAAGGTTGTCTTTACCGCCAACACCTTCAAGTATTATTCTAGCAACTTCTGTGAAGTCGTTATTTGAAAGAGTTACTTTTGTTTCATCTGTGTCATCATCTTCACGACCTGGTGTCTTGAAGTTGAAAGCTTTGATTGCTACACGGAATACTACATAGTAGATTATACCAACAACGATTGCTATTGGAAGTATCATCCATGGGTTCTGTGCTAATGGTGTGAAAGAACTTAAAATCCAGTCGATAGCACCACCAGAGAATGAGAAACCAACTCTAACTGGAAGAGCAACTGTGATACCTGCTGTAATACCTGCAAGTAAAGCATGGATTAAGTAAAGTCCAGGAGCAAGGAACATGAATGAGAATTCAATTGGTTCTGTAACACCTGTTAATATTGAACAGAAAGCTGCTGAAGCAAGAAGACCATAAACCATTTTCTTTTTGCCTGGTTTTGCTGAATGATACATAGCAAGACAAGCAGCTGGAAGACCAAGCATCATGAATGGGAAGAAACCTGTCATGTACATACCTGTCTGTCCGTAAACACCTGTGCCACCCCAGAAGTTTCCAAGGTCATTGATACCTGCAACGTCAAACCAGAATACTGAGTTGAGTGCGTGGTGAAGACCAAATGGGATAAGTAAACGGTTGAAGAATGCATAGATACCAGCACCAAGAGCGCCCATACCTAAGAATGTTTCACCAAGTTTTACAAGTAATCCGTACAATACTGGCCATACGAAGAATAATATAGCTGCTGCTACGATTGATGTAAGTGCTGTTACGATAGCAACTGCACGTTTACCACTAAAGAATGCAAGTGCATCTGGAAGTTTTGTTCCTTTGAACTTATTATAACATTTAGAACCTATAATACCTGCTAAAATACCAACAAACTGGTTCTGGATTTTTGCGAAAGCTGGGTCAGCTTCTGCACCAGTAAGACCTGCTACTGTACCAGAATTTAAGAGTGTTGTAATCATAAGGAATGATACAAGACCTGCAAGACCTGCTGTTCCGTCTCCGTCATCTGACATACCAACAGCAACACCGATTGCAAAAAGCCAGTGCATGTTATCAATGAGTGCTCCACCTGCTTTAATTAAGAAAAATCCAATAGTATAAAGTGCACCGCTTGTTGCGTAACCGTTTAATTCTGCAACTGCCGCTCCTGCCATAACTCCAGGTGCGAGTATGTATCCAAGACCCATAAGGATACCAGCCGCTGGAAGACAAGCAACAGGAAGCATTAAAGATTTACCAAGTTTCTGGAAAAACTTCATCATAATAATATACCCCTTTCTTCTGCCTTTTTGGCTTATAATATTTTTTATATTAATCCGCAGTCCGTAAACCTGCGGATTATATACATTAATTAATAAAGTAATAGATGATTAAAGTTCGATTATTGTATCAAGTTCTTTTACAGCTCCTGTATGAACTTTCATATTAGGATAATCTGCTGAATTACATATAACAACTGGTGTTATAACATCAAAACCTTTTCCTTTTATTGCATCAATATCAAATTCAATAAGAAGGTCTCCCGCTTTAACTTTATCTCCCTGAGATTTATGCGCTGTATAGTGTTCACCTTTAAGGCTTACTGTATCAAGTCCAACATGAACAAGAACTTCAGCCCCATTATTAGCAGTAATGCTTACTGCGTGTTTTGTATCAAACATAACTGTAAGTGTTCCATCAATTGGAGCAACAACTCTTCCTTTTGCTGGTTTTATTGCTATTCCTTTTCCAAGGAGTTCTTCACTAAATGTAGGGTCTGATACTTCTTTTATTGATACTGCTTCACCTTCAACTGGTGCAAGAATTTTTACAGTATCTTTTCCTCCAAACATTTTTTTCAATCCTTCAAACATTCTAAAATTCCCCTTTCCCTAAAATACTATATCATTCTTAATCTTTTTATGTGTACGGCAAGGTATATTGTCTCCTCGTCCGTCACCTCTTTATCATACGCTTCCTTAATATATTCTTTGATTTTTATACTACATTTATACTCTTCAGGATACATACCTGATATAAGAGTATTAAATTCAATATTGTCGCTATTAAGCATATTGTCAGCTATAACTCTTTGGGCAAGAAATCTTAAATGCGTTATAAAACGCTGATAGTCAAGAGATTCTTCGTCCATATTCATGGAAAAATAATCTTTTACTATTTCAACAGCATTATGTATAAGGTTTGTAATGTCTGTTATATCACGCATATTACTTGTATATTCTGCATTGACTATGTGAAGAGCAATAAATCCAGCTTCTGCCGATGAAAGTTTTAATTTCAATTTTTGCTCTATAAGTCTTACAGCATACTCACCTATAAGGTATTCTTCTTTATAAAATGTTTTAACATCATTAAGAAGAGGATTTGAAAACTGAATTCCATTTTTAAATCTCTGTATAGCAAAACTTATATGGTCAGTAAGTGTGATATATATATTCTCATTAAGTCTTCTATTTAAAACACTTTTGGCATAAGATATTATTTCTGCTGAAACCTCTATATGTTCAAGTGGCATTTTTCTTAAAAGCTCTTTAAATTTTTCAAGACCACTTTCATCGTCCATTCTGAAGATTTTTTCTATTTTATCTTCCTTAAGGACTTTTCCACTTTTTGTTCCAAAACCTATGCCTCTACCCATGACAACAATTTCTTTTCCATCATTGTCAATACAGCTTACAATATTATTATTTATTATTTTATCAATCTTCATGGCTGTGCACTCACCTTCTATGGGAAAAAAAAAACCAATTTTGATTTATATAAAAGTACAAAACTATTCATATAAATCAAAATTGGTTTTGCCTGCCTTCCCAGTAACAATCCAAAAACTATCAAATTGAATACATCTACAATATAACTTATGTATCACATAAAGTCAATAGCTTTTTTTCACTTTGTAGATTTTCAATATATTTTAACCAACTTTTTTATGCATAAAAACCATATATATTAAATATAATCTGTCTTTATGTATAAGATTTATATTTTTGATATCTCTAATATATCCAAAGGTTTCTCAGCTATATATTTAGCTCCTGTTTCAATGAGAACTTCTCTATCTCTAAATCCCCATGTAACTCCAATAGAATCAACACCTGCATTTTTTGCTGTTTCCATATCTGTGTCAGAGTCTCCTATATATAAAACACATTCTTTTTTTGAGTCAAGTATTCTTAAAGCCTCAAAAACACTATCTGGAGCAGGTTTTTTTGCTATTCCTTCTCTCTCACCAACAGCAATATCAATAAGGTCGCCAAAATAATCTTTACAAAGCTCTTTTACAGCTCTATCAAATTTATTTGAAACAACTCCAACTTTCATATTATTGTCTTTTAAAGTTTTTAAAAGCTCCATAATACCTTCATAGGGTGCAGTTTTATTTCTCATATTTTTAGAATAATACTCTTTAAAATCTTTTATACACTGGTCAATAACACTATCATCAACATCATTTGGTAAAGCTCTTACCATAAGTTTTCTTACGCCTTCGCCTACAAAACTTCGTACTTCCTCAACAGTTCTTTTTTTATATCCATTTTTTTCAAGAGCAAAATTAGTACTGTCTGCTAAATCGTTAATTGTATTCAAAAGTGTACCATCAAGGTCAAATATAAATGTATTTTTCAAATCTTTTCTTCCTTTCTTTAATATTCAACATCATCAACATTACTATCTTCAATATTACTTTTACTCTTTTTTGAATATAAAAAAGCTGCTATAAAAGATGTAAAAGGAATTGTAAAAAGTATTCCTATACTTCCCACAAGAGCTTGAAGTATTTCAACAACTACCATTTCTCTATTCATAAGACTTAAAATATTAGGATTATATATTATAAGCAAAAGAACAGATGAGAGAGAACTACCTATATATGCAAGAACAAGAGTATTTGCCATAGTTCCCATAATATCTCTACCTATTGTAAACCCTGAACCAATAAGCATATAAAAATCAGCATTTTCAACTTTTTTTGAAAGTTCATAGAGTGATGATGATATAGACATTGAAACGTCCATAACAGCACCCATAGCACCTATTATTATTGAACCAAATATTATACCTAAAAGGTCAATAGGTTTTTCTGTATCAAGAAGTGTTATATGTATTGAAGTTTCATCTAGAACACCTGTAAGATGTAAAATCTTATTCATTATAAGTGTAATTACACCTGCAAGCAATACACCGGAAAAGCAACCTATAATGGCTGAAAGTGTTTTTTTATCACAGCCATTAACTATTACAAGAGTCATAATTATTGTATATAAACATATTATAACAGATGTTATATAAATATTCGCCCCCGCCAACACAGAAGGCACAAAAACACCGAATATAGCAAGACAAGTAAATCCAAGGGAAACTATTGTATTTACACCTTTTTTCCCTCCAAACAAAAGTATAAGCAACAAAAATGCTACCATAAGTATCATAAGTTTATCTGTTCTTAACATCTCTGAATAAATCCAATCTCCGGAAATATCAATGTTATCCCCCTCATCATGGGTTAAAAGAACTTTGTCACCTTTCTCTATCTGTTTTGTGACATAAGGTGAAAAATTATCTATATTCTGTATACCACTTACTATTTTACCTTTATACTCTCCGCTTAATATTTCAGCTTTAAAATTTACCGTTATAGTGGACATAGATGTTCCTTCTCCAAGAGAATATTCATCTGTATCTATGCTTTTTATCTCAATTATCCTAGCTTTTTCAGCCAAGCCATTTTGTCCTTGCCATAACACAGATTTCTGTGTAAAAATCCTATTTCCGGCAAATATAAATATGACAGAGAATATAACCGTAATAATGTACATTATGCTATTAAGTTTTTTCTGTTTAGTTATTTTCACAAATTATCATCTCCTACAAATTATAATAATACATTATATAATCGAAAAAATCAAAAAAAGATTACACAACTTTAAATATATGATAAAATATCAAAGTAGTTTAATATTAAAAAATCCTTTTGGAGAGTTGATTTATGTCATACACAGCATTATATAGAAAATACCGTCCCGACACATTTAATGGTGTTATAGGACAAGACCATATAGTAAAAACACTTAAAAACGAAATGAATACAGGAAGGATTTCCCATGCATATCTTTTTTGCGGAACAAGAGGAACGGGAAAAACTTCAACAGCAAAAATATTTGCAAAGGCAATAAACTGCGAAAATCCTATTGATGGAGAGCCCTGTGGAAAATGTAATCCTTGCACAGCCATAGCCCAAGGACGCAGTGTAAATGTTATTGAAATTGATGCTGCTTCAAATAACAGTGTAGATAACATAAGAGAGATACGTGAAGAAGTAAAATATCCACCAACGGAAGGAAAATATAAAGTATATATAATTGATGAAGTTCATATGCTTTCTCAAGGAGCTTTTAACGCTCTTTTAAAAACATTGGAAGAACCTCCAGCCCATGTTATATTTATACTGGCAACAACAGACCCTCAAAAAGTGCCTGTTACAATACTTTCAAGATGTCAAAGATTTGATTTTAGAAGAATAACTTCTGACGATATTGTTTCTACATTATCAAAATATCTTGAAAATGAAAATGTTCAGGCTGATGAAGACGCATTAAGATATATTTCCCATTTGGCTGACGGTTCAATGCGTGATTCTTTGAGCATACTTGACCAATGTCTTTCATTTTTCTACGGCGAGACAATAACTCTTGAAAAAGTTATTGATATTTCAGGAGCTGTTGACACAACAGTATTTTTTAAAACAGCTGATGCGATTTTTAATAAAGACGCTAAAAAACTTATGGACATTGTTGATGAAGTTGTAATGGAAGGTAGAGATGTCAAACAGTTTGTATCAGAACTTATAAACCATTTTAGAAACCTTCTTGTAGCTATTTCTGTTGATAATCCTTCAAATATACTTGATATGTCAACAGAAAATATAAAAGAACTTAAAAATCAAAGCAATAATACTTCTGCCGATGAGCTTATATATCTTATAAAAACATTTTCAACATTGTCAAACGAAATAAAATATTCAGATAATGAGAGAGTACTTCTTGAAGTTATGTTTATAAAACTCTGTACACCTTCAGCAGAAAAAAGTTATGATGGACTTTTAGCAAGAATAAGTGCCATTGAGAGGGCTGTAAAAGATGGTATAAAGGTTTCTGCAACTATTGAAACACCAGTTTCAAAACCTGTTAAAAAAACTAAAGCAGCCCCTAAACCAAAGGCAGAAAGCGAAGATTTTAAGAGGCTTAGAAATATGTGGCTTGATTTTTGCGAAAACTTCAAAATGCCTCTTAGAGGAATACTTTTAAAAAGTGAGCTTAGACAAAAAGACTCTGACACCGTATATATATCTTGTGAAAAGCCTTTTGAAAGGGATATGGTCAAAAATAGTCTTAACATTATAAAAGATATTCTTGATGAAAAAACAGGAAAAGAATTTGAATTGGCAACAATAACAGAAAGTGAATATAAAAGATGGCATGACATAACTTATGGAGTTGAGGAAAGTCAATCTCCAGAAGATGAGGACTGGGAAAGTCTCATGTCAAATGTATTCCCTGACGCTGATTTTCTATAATTTTTATAAAATCAATGATTTTTATGATAATGTTGCAACTATTTTAAGTATACTGTAAAATATAAAAAAACAAAATTTAGGAGGATTTATAATTATGGCAAGAGGATTTAACCCTATGGGTGGTATGGGCGGCATGAATATGAATAATCTCATGAAACAGGCCCAGAAAATGCAGAAACAGATGCTTGAGGCTCAGGAGACTTTAGGAGATAAGACTCTTGAAATGTCATCAGGTGGCGGTGCCGTAAAAATCGTTATTTCAGGTAAAAAAGAAATAAAATCAATAAAAATTGACCCTGAGGTTGTTGACCCAGATGATGTTGAAATGCTTGAAGACCTTATACTTTCAGCAGTAAACGAGGCTATACGTCAGGCAGATGAAATGTACAACTCTGAAATGTCAAAAATCACAGGAGGTCTTGGTGGAGGTCTTTTCTAATATATGAACTACTACGGAGACCCTATAACAAAACTTATAGAGGAATTTGCCTCACTTCCCGGAATTGGTGGAAAATCAGCTCAAAGAATAGCTTTTCATATTATAAATATGCCTAAAGACAGGGCTTATGCTCTATCTAACGCTATAAAAGACGCTGTTGAAAATGTACATTACTGTTCCATATGCTGTAATCTTACAGATGAAGACCCTTGTCCTATATGTTCAAACATAACAAGAAACCATAATATAATAATGGTTGTTGAAGACCCAAGAGACATGGCAGCCTATGAGCGTACAAAGGAATTTAATGGAGTTTACCATGTTTTACATGGTGCTATATCACCAATGACAGGAATAGGACCTTCCGATATAAAAATAAAAGAACTTCTTACAAGAATTCAAAATAATGATGTGGAAGAAATAATACTTGCAACAAACCCAAATGTTGAAGGTGAAGCAACAGCAATGTATATAAGCCGTCTCATTAAACCTTTGGGAATTAAAGTTACAAGAATAGCAAACGGTGTGCCTGTTGGTGGAGACCTTGAATATGTTGACGAAGTCACATTATCAAGAGCTCTTGAAGGCAGACGAGAATTATAAATTTATAAAAATAAAAGGTGTCATATTAATATGACACCTTTTTATTTTATCTTTCTTCCCTAAAATAGTTTATACCGCAACTTTCAGGTATATTATTTTCTTTAGACTGTTTAACAGATGTTATAACAAGTACAAGAGCTGTTATAAGGAATGGGAGCATATCATAAAATGCATTTGGAAATGGGAATACTGATTTAGGTATATAATACTTAAGTACACGCAAAGCACCAAATATAAATGAGCCCCATATAGCATTTACAGGTTTCCATGATGCGAATATAACAAGAGCAACGGCAATCCAACCAAGACCACCAACGTTGTTACTTATCCACACACCACCGTTTATAATCATAGAACAGTAAGCTCCACCAATACCACATATACCTCCACCAATAAGGAGATTTATATATTTAAGTTTAGTAACCTTTATACCTGCCGCATCAGCTGCCCCTGGATTTTCACCTATTGCTCTTACATTAAGACCAATTCTTGTTTTATAAAGATAAAATCCAACAGCAATAGCAATTATTATTCCCATATAAACAAAAGGATTATATGAGAAAAACATTTTTCCTATTACAGGTATATCACTCAAAAAAGGTATATGTATGTCTCTCATCTGAGAAGTTATATTTTCAGGTAATTTTAATGTTCCTGTTTCAGATTTTCCAAGCATATATATTCCTATAAAGTTTGAAAGACCTATACCGAATATTGTAAGGGTAAGACCTGTAACGTTTTGATTTGCCATAAATGTTACAGTCAACACAGCATATATAAGAGATGATAAAGCTGCTGCAATAAATGAAGCTATAATGGCAAGAACAAAATTATCTGTAATATATCCTACCATAAAGCCTGCACAAGCACCTATTGACATCATACCCTCAACACCAAGGTTAAGATGACCAACTTTCTCATTTATTATCTCTCCAACAGTACCAAAAAGGAGTGGAGTACCTGCAAGAACTGCTGCTACAAATATATTTAAAACCATATCCATTATCAGGCACCTCCTTTTTTGCGGAATACAAATTTATATCTTACAAAAAGTTCACAGCCAAGTACAAAGAAAAGTATTATTCCCTGTAAAACGTCGGCACAATCTGTTGAAAGTCCATAGGATGATTGTAAAACACTACTTCCCTTTTCAAGTATACTGAAAAGGAATGATATTACAAATATCATAATAGGATTAAGTTTTGCAAGCCATGCAACTATAATGGCGGTAAATCCGACACCACCTGCAACAGCTGTTGTAAGAGTTTTGTCAGAACCTGTTGCCTGTATCATTCCAGCTATACCACATATAGCACCACTTAAAAACATTGTTCTTAAAGTTATAAATTTTACATTCATACCGGCATATCTTGCTGTCTCGTGGCTTTCACCTACAACACTTATTTCATAGCCTTGTTTTGTATATTTTATGTATATAAAAACAACAACAGTAAGTATTATAGCCACAATCCAACCTATATGAACACCAAAAACTCTATCAAGCATTGCATTTTTTGAAAATGTAGCAATTTTTGAATAACCTTGAGAACCCGGGTCCATCCAAGGGCCATCTCTTAAATATGACACAATGTGTAATGCTATATAGTTAAGCATAAGTGTGAAAAGTGTTTCATTTGTATCAAATTTTGATTTAAAAAATGCTGGTATAAGACCCCACAAGCCACCGCCTATAATTCCAGCAACAAACATTATAAATATAAGAAGTCCATGATTTAAAGTATCATGGAAAAGTGCAAAATATGAAGCAAATATTGCACCCATAATAATTTGACCTTCAGCACCTATATTCCAGAATTTCATTTTGAAGGCAAGGGTTACGCCCAAAGATGTTATAAGTAGAGGTATCATTATTTTTACAGTGCCTTGAAATGCCATAGCACTTCTAAAAGCACCGGATATTATTGTTCCATAAACAGCAAAAGGATTTTCACCTATTAAAAGTATAAAAACTCCTCCTGCAACTATGGCAAGTATAAAAGCCATAATTCTCAATAAAGCAACCTTTTTCCCTGAAATCTCAGCTTTTTTAACAACACGTGCAAAAGGCTCTTTTGTTGTTTTTAAGGCTGTCTGATTAGTCATCTTCTTCCTCCTCTCCAATTCTTCCACCTGTCATAAGAACTCCTATTTCTTCTTTTGTTGTTGTTCTTGCATCAACAATTCCTGTTATTTTTCCATGACAAAGAACCATAATTCTATCAGAAAGCTCTAACAAAACATCAAGGTCTTCACCTATAAAAAGTACAGCCACACCCTTTTCTTTTTGGTCATTTAAAAGGTCATAAACTGTATATGATGAATTTATATCAAGTCCCCTTACAGGATAGGCAGTTATTAAAAGATTTGGGTTTGATTCTATTTCTCTACCTAAAAGAACTTTTTGCACATTTCCTCCAGACATAAGTCTTACAGGAGTATCAACACTTGGAGTAACTATTTTAAGTTTTTCTTTAAGTTTTTTAGCAAGCTCTCTTGCCGGTTTTCTATCAACAAAAAATCCTTTTTTATCTTTATAGGATTTTAAGAGCATATTATCAACCATACCCATTGAAGCAACAAGTCCCATTCCCAATCTATCTTCAGGAACAAAACTCATACTTATTCCAAGTTTTATTATATCAGCAGGGCTTTTTCCCAATATATTTTCTTTTTTATATAAAATAGCTCCTTCTTTTGCTGGCATAAGTCCTGCTATTGTCTCGCAAAGCTCCTTTTGTCCACTTCCAGCAACTCCAGCAACTCCAAGTATCTCCCCTGTTTTTATATTAAAGGAAATATCATCAAGGGCTTTTGTTCCGTCATCTTTTACTACTGTTAAATCAACAATTTTAAGTATTTTTTTCTTATCTGAAATTTCATTTCTCTCAATTTCAAGACTTACAGGGCGTCCCACCATAAGTTCAGTAAGCTGTTTTTCATTTGTCTCTGAAGTTTTTACAGTATCAATGCTCTTTCCTTTTCTAAGTATTGTAACTCTATCACTTATTGCCATAACCTCATTAAGTTTATGAGTTATTATTATTATTGCACAGCCCTGTTCTTTCATTTTTCTAAGAAGGGCAAAAAGTTTTTCTGTCTCCTGTGGTGTTAAAACAGCCGTAGGTTCATCAAGTATTAATATTTTTGCTCCTCTATAAACTACTTTTAAAATTTCAACAGTCTGTTTCTCACTTACAGACATATTATATATTTTTTTATCAGGGTCAATTTCAAGACCAAGTTTTTTGCTTATATTTCTTATTTCTTCTTTTAAAGCCTTAGGCTTCATTTTCTTTGTATTTGCACCGAGTATAATGTTATCACCAGCACTAAAAACTTCCACAAGTTTAAAATGTTGATGTATCATACCTATTCCAAGTCCCATAGCATCAACAGGAGAATTTATACTTACTTCATCACCGCCAATATATATAGTACCACTATCAGGGTGATATATTCCCGAAAGCATATTCATAAGTGTTGTTTTACCTGAACCATTTTCACCTAAAAGAGCAAGTATTTCTCCATATTCCACATTAAGTTCTATATTATCATTAGCAACAACACTTCCGAAAGTTTTTGTTATCCCCTTACATTCTATGGCATATCTTACTGCCTTTTCATTAGACATAATGTCACCTCAAAATAATAAAATATTTTTAAAAAGGCGGTCATATTAAGACCGCCTTTAAATTTAGGGTATCAATTATTTTTCAACAATATTCTTGAAATACCAGTTAATTCCGCCTGTGATTGTTGCATCATCAAGACCTTTTCCTTCAGGGTCAATAACTTCACCTGTATTTGTCTCAATTGGACCTGTGAATACGTCCCATTCACCAGACTCAATTTTTGTTTTTTCTTCTTCAATTTTTTCTGCTGTTCCTTCAGCACAGAAATCTGCTAAAGGAGCTAAATCAACAAGACCTTCATGAATTCCACCGAAATAGTTTTCACCTGTCCATTTTCCATCTATTATTGACTGAACAGCATATGTATAATAAGCACCCCAATTCCATATTGTTGATGTTAATACAGCCTTAGGAGCATCTTTTGACATATCTGAGTTATAACCTACACCGTAAACACCAGCTGCTTCGGCTGCAAGCTGTGGGTTTGGAGTGTCACAGTGTTGTCCTATAACGTCACAGCCTTCTGCTATAAGAGCATCAGCAGCCTGTTTTTCGCCTTCTGGGTCAAACCAGCTGTTTGTTGTTTTAATATAAACTTTAGCATCTGGATTTACTGCATAAACACCCATAGCAAAGGCATCAGCACCACCTGTTACCTCTGAGTTATCTTTTCCCCATGCTGCAACGTATCCAATTTTATCTGTCTCTGTTTTTAAACCTGCTGCAATACCTGTAAGGTATCTTGATTGATAAATTCTTCCGAAGTAGTTGTTAAAGTTTTTACCATTTGATTTGTAGCCTGTACCATGAGAGAATATAACATCTGGATATTCTTCTGCAAGAAGTTCACAAGTATCCATATATCCCCAACTTGTTGCAAATATTACATTACAGCCTTCTTCTATACACTCAAGCATTGCTGTTTCAATAGCAGTAGGGTCATCATCTGCAACATCATTTTTTCTTACAATCTGACTATCCTCAAGACCAATTGCATTCTGCATTGCAACTATACCTTGGTCATGAGTATATGTGTATCCTGAGCCTTCAGCAGGGTTTGAAATGTGAATAACACCAATTTTAATATCTTCTTTTGCTATGGTAGGCATAACACCTTCACTGCCTTCTTCACTTTCACCTTTTGCTTCTGTCTGTGTCTCTGTGCCTTGTGTGTTTTCATCTTTTGTACTGTTTCCACAGCCAGCAAGAGCACCAAAAACCATTGTCAAAGCAAGTGCAATACTTAAAAACTTTTTCATAACAATCCTCCTTCAAAAAATATCCCTAATTTAAAATATGCAGGTTTTTAAACCCATAAAAATATAAAAAGGCAAAACAAGATACTGTTCTGCCTATTTTTTTATATTTTTACTACAAAATAACTTTAAACTAAAATCATAAAAATTTCAATATTATTCACACAGTATACTTTAATATCTACATCTTTAACAAAATTTATATGTCTAAAAAGGGCCTTTTCAACATTTGAAATCACATAAAAAGATATTTTTTGAGTTGATTTTTTTGTAAAAAAACAATTTTTTTAAATTTTTATTGATTATTTACAAATTTTTTATTCTTCTTAAAAATTTTTTAATATTTGAGAAGGGTTCAAAGTGTTGAAATTACTATAAAAAAGAGGTATCATTAATAGTATTGATTTTTTATAATAAAGTTTTTATGACATAATAAAAAGTATGTTTTTTATATTTTAAAAATCTGACTATACTAGTAACATCTTACAAATTGAAGGGAGAAATTTTTAATGTTTACAAAAGATATGGGTATAGACCTTGGTACAGCAAATACGCTGGTTTATATGAAGGGAAAAGGAATTGTTGTCAATGAACCTTCTGTTGTTGCAATAAACACACAGACAAGAGAAGTTCTTGCTGTGGGAAATGAAGCTAAAGAAATGATTGGACGTACACCAGGAAACATTGTTGCTATAAGACCAATGAAAGATGGTGTTATTGCAGACTTTGACACAACACAGGCTATGCTTCGCTATTTTATAGGAAAAGCTTATGTTCGTTCAATGTTTGGACCAAAACCAAGAGTTGTTGTATGTGTTCCTTCAGGAGCAACAGAAGTTGAAAAAAGAGCAATTATAGAAGCTGCTATATCAGCAGGTTCAAAAGATAAAGACACATACCTTATAGAAGAGCCTATGGCTGCTTCAATCGGTGCTGGACTTCCTGTTGAAGAACCTACTGGAAGTATGGTTGTTGATATTGGTGGTGGTACAGCTGAAGTTGCTGTAATATCTCTTGGCGGTATAGTTACAAGTACATCTTTAAGAGTTGCCGGTGATGAATTTGATTCATATATCGTAAACTACATTAAAAAAGAATATAATCTTGCTATTGGTGATAGAACAGCAGAAGAAATCAAAATACAGATTGGTTCTGCATTCCCTAAAGAAACACCACAGACAATGGACATAAGAGGTCGTGACCTTATAACAGGTCTTCCAAAAACAATTCAGATAACTTCACCTGAAATTATGGAAGCCCTTCACGAGCCTGTATACTCAATAGTAGAAACAATAAAACAGACTCTTGAGGCTACTCCTCCAGAACTTGCTGCTGATATTATGGAAAGCGGTATAACACTTACTGGCGGTGGTGCTCTCTTAAGCGGTCTTGACCAGCTTATATCATCAGAAACAGGAATGCCTGTAAATGTTGCAAACGAACCATTAAACTGTGTTGCTATGGGTACAGGACTTGTTCTTGAACATATTGATACATTAAAATCTGTTCTTGTTTCACCAAGAAAAATAAGATTTTAATTTTGACTTATTGTTTTTGGCTATTTTTAAGGAGAGTTTAAATTGAAATTTTTTGAGAACTATAAAAAACAAATATTGACAGTTCTTGCTGTTGTACTTGTTGCCGCCTCTATACTTACAGCAGGCAGAACAGGCAACGCCAATTTTCTTGAAAGTACTCTCGGCTTTGTAATAACTCCTTTACAAAAGGTTACTACAAATGTATCTTCATTTTTTGGAGATAAATTTTCAAATATAAAAAATGAAAAAGACCTTGAAAAAGAAAACGAGGAACTTAAAGCCGAAATTGAACGTCTTGAAAGAGAAAACAAGAGACTCTCCCTTATGGATGAGGAAAACAAAAAACTTTCCTCACTGCTTGAAATTTCTCAGAAATATGCAGCCTATGACACAACTGCTTCGCAGATAATAGCAAAAGACCCGGGGAACTGGTACAATATATTTGTTATAGATAAAGGCACAAAAGAAGGTCTTTCAGCAAACATGGTTTTGACTGCTGAGGGCGGTCTTGTAGGAAAAATAACAGAGTCAGGATACACATACTCAAAAGGTATGAGTATCCTTGACAGTAGAAGTTCCGTATCTGCCATGAGTGTCAGAACAGGAGACTTAGGAATTGTAAAGGGTGATTATACTCTTATGAATGACGGTCTTTGTAAAATGGAGTATATTGACTCTGATGCGGAAATTATGGAAGGAGATGAGATAATAACATCTCACCTCAGTGATATATTTCCTCCGGGTATAAGCATAGGTACCGTAAAGGAGATTAAAACCGACTCAAACGGTCTTACAAAATATGCTATAATAGAGCCTCATGTAGACTTTAAACATCTTGACACTGTTCTTGTTATAAGTGAAAGCGGAGAGATGGAGGAAACAGCAAAAAAAGCCTCAGATAACGAGGAGGTATCCAATTGAAAGAAAGAGTTATATCAACAGCATTGATACTTATTTTGAATATAATACTCCAATCTACCCTTTTTCAGGCAATACGAATTGTAAATATAATGCCTAACACATCTATTATAATAATAGTTTCTTATGCCCTTTTGAGGGGACGTACTGAAGGAGCAGCCGTTGGCTGCTTTTCGGGTATTCTTACGGATATATTCTTTGGTACATCTTTCGGATTTTATGCTTTTTTAGGCATGATGACTGGGTATATATGTGGAAGAAGTTTCCACAATCTTTATCGTGAAAACTATATTCTTCCAATAATGATTTCCTCTGCGGCAGTATTTATATATGAAAACATAATATATTTTACAGGTTTTCTTTTTAAAGGAAACACAGAATATTTTTATTTCTTAATTCACCTTATAATACCTGAAATGGTTTATACAGGAGTGTTTTCAATAATAATATACAGACTTCTTTTTGCTGTTAATGACTGGCTTGAACAGAGAGAAAAATATAGATATAGACTTTTTTAACATAATTATAAATGCTTTAAAAGGAGGTTTACATGAAAAGTTTTTTTGAAAGACTTTCCGAACTTTTTAAAAGCAGAATATTCATAGTCTTTTGTGGTGTATTAGTTCTTTTTGTTATACTTGTATTTAGACTTTTTTACCTACAAATATTAAATGGTGAAAAATATCAACAAGAACTTAAAACAAGTATAATGAACGAGGTTTCAATACCTGCTTCAAGAGGCTGTATATATGACCGATACGGAAGACCTCTAGCCGTCAATCAGGTGGCCTTTTCCGTAAAAATAGATGACAGTATAAATGTAGATTTTGCAGACTCCAGAAATAATGTTATAGACATAGTAGCAAAACAAATTTTTGCACAAGGTCTTACATTAGAAAATACTTTACCTATATCAGACACAAATCCTCCTGAATTTTTATTTGATGGAGATAAAAAGGCAGAAAAAGAATGGAAAGAAAGTATCGGATTATCAAAATCTAATCTTGATATAAGTGCTTCTGAAACTCTTGAATTTTTATATGACAAATATGATATTTCTTCGTCATATACAGAGAGTCAAAAAAGAGGAATTGTTTCACTTGCTATTGAGTCAAGCGATAGAAATCTTATGCTTATAAATCTTATAAACACCCTTAGAGAAAACGGTGAAGAAATTGTAAACGATGTTCCTATATCTCAATCAGAGCCTTATACATTTATGTTTGATGGCAATGAGAAAAAAGAAGAGACATGGAAAAAAGAAGTAGGCATGGAAGATGACGAACTGAAATACTCTGCTGATGAGACAATGGATTATCTTGTGGACTATTTTGGAATAGCAAAAGGTTTACCTGAAACTATAAAAAGAGATATGGTTTCTTTAAGATATTCACTGTATCTTATACGTTATAAAAAATCTCAACCGGTAACAGCGGCTATGGATATAAGTGATAAAACAATAGCTGTCATAGAAGAAAATCAGGACACTTTACCTGGAATCGTAATAGATACAGACTCACTTAGAGTTTATCCAGATGGTGAATATTTTGCTCATATAATAGGATATATAAGAAGTATGTCCGCTGAAGAATATGATGAATATTCTCAATACAAAACAGCAGATGGTTCCAATGTATATTCTATGAATGACGTTATCGGAAAAATAGGTATAGAAAAAGTTGAAGAACTCAATCTTAACGGTCAGGACGGAGAAATACTTGTAGAGGTTGACAGTCTTGGTCGTCGTATAAACACAATAGAAACTAAACAGCCTGTAAGTGGAAAAAATGTTTTTCTTACAATAGATAAAAATCTTCAAATGGTTGCTTATAATGCCCTTGAAAAATATCTGGCAGATGTTCAAATTGTAAGACTTACAACAGGTTCTTCAAAAGATAAAACTGTTTCAACAACAGAGCTTTTTATAACAATGGTTGAGAGCAACAATATATCAGCTAAAGAAATTTTATCATCAACAGAAGGCGAACAGAAAGCTGTTAAAGATATAATACTTGCTGAAAATCCTGCCTTATCTGCTGAAAACAGTGAAGATATAGAAACTGCAAAAACAATAATAATAAATGATATAGAAAAAGGATTAATTTCTGTCCGTCAGCTTACACTTATATTATTTGAACAAGGTGTAATAACTGGTGACGAGGATTATATAAACAGTGTTAGAAGTGGCTCAAAATCTGCTTTGACAGTTGTACTTGAAAAATTAAGAAGTGGCGACCTTAAACCTTATGAAACAGGTCTTGACCCTTGTACAGGTTCAGTTGTTGTTTCAAAGGTTGACAGTGGTGAGACTCTTGCTCTTGTAACATACCCTTCTTATGATAACAACAGACTTGTAAATACATTTGATAACGATTACTATAACAGTCTTCTTCAAGACCCATCAACACCTCTTGTAAACCGACCATTAAGCGAGAAAAAAGCTCCCGGTTCTACATTGAAAATGGTGACTTCATTAGCTGGTCTTGAAACAGGTGTAATAAGCCCTAATACTACTATATATGACCAAGTTTCATTTACTAAAGCCGGTTGGCCTTATGCTAAATGTTGGATTTCTGGAAGTGGTTCCCATGGAGCTATAAATGTTTCTCATGCTCTTGAAGTTTCATGTAACTATTTCTTTTATGAGACAATGTACAGAATGGGAAATGCACAAGACAATACTACTTTAAACAGTATAAAGACATTAAACGAATATATGACTATATTCGGACTTAACACATATACAGGAATTGAAATAGGTGAGACAACACCTAATATGGCTTCAGCAGAGTATAAAGAACGTACAATAAAATCACAAAACCCTGATGCTTCATCAAGTCAAACAAGATGGACTGATGGTGACTCTATACGTGCTGGTATAGGACAGTCTGTAAATAACTTTACAGCAGCAAACATGGCAAAATATATAGCTACTCTTGCAAATGGTGGAACACTTTATAAAATGCATATCATTGATAAAGTAGATAATCCTGACGGTACAACATTTAAGGAAGTTGAAGAAGTAGTTGAAAATGTTCATGAGTTTAAACAAGAAAACCTTGATGCAGTATATGAAGGTATGCTTCTTGTTACACAGGGCTCAAAAGGTACTTTGAGAAATGCTTTCAGAGATTTTCCTATTGATGTAGCTGGAAAATCTGGTACAGCTCAGCAGTCAAGCCTTAGAAGTGACCATACTCTTTTTGTAGGCTTTGCACCTTATGAGGACCCTCAAATCTCTGTTGCTGTAATGGTTCCTTTTGGAGATTCCTCTGTATCTCCTGCACCAGCTATCGCAAAGGAAGTTATAGCAGAGTATATGGGACTTAATTATCAGCCTGAAAATGATTATATGGAAAATATACTTGCTGAATAAAAAAGGAGTGGCAATAAAATGAATAAAGATAACTGTGTTGTTTTTAAAGGTACTGGCAAAGGAATTGCCATTGTACTTTCAGAAAATGCATCTTTTGATGATATAAAAACTGTTCTCGCTGCAAAAATAGAAGCTTCATCAAAATTTTTTGAAGGTGTGACAACAGGTATAACATTAAAAGGAAAAGCTATATCAGAAGATGAGGAACAAGAGCTTATAGAAATTATTTCTGAAAAGCTTAATATGAATATATCATTTTTAAAAACAGACACAGATACAAATAATACTTCCGCAGTACTTACAAAAGATTTAAAAGATTGTAGCTTCACAAAATATCATAAAGGCTCTATTCGCTCAGGACAGGTTTTAAGTTTTGAAGGAAGTATAGTAATAGTTGGCGATGTAAATCCTGGTGCTGTTGTAAAAGCAACAGGAAATATAACTGTATTAGGTCAACTTAAAGGAATTGCCCATGCAGGTTTTGGCGGTAACAGAGATGCTTTTGTCGCCGCAGTATGTATGGTTCCTGTACAACTTAGAATTGCTGATATAATAACTGTTTTCCCTGAAGAAAATATAAAAGGGAAAAAATCTTCCGAATTTGCTTATATAGAAAATGGGCAGATATATGTGAAACCTCTTAACTAATTTTATAATAAATTGACGTAAAGTGTTACTTTTTAAGATTTTTGTACAAAATTTGCTTTAAAAAACTGGTGCAAATTTTTAAAATTTTTGTTAATATATATTTATTAAAGTAGAAAAGTATAAAAATACCTTCTATTTATTGAGAGGAGTAGCATAAATGAGTGAAGTAATTGTAATAACAAGTGGAAAAGGCGGTGTTGGCAAAACAACCACCACTGCAAACCTCGGCTGCGGTCTTGCCCTTTCCGGAAAGAAAGTAGCCCTTGTTGATGCTGATATTGGACTTAGAAACCTTGATGTGGTTATGGGTCTTGAAAACAGAATAGTATATGACCTTGTTGATGTTGTTGAAGGCAATTGTAGATTAAAACAAGCCCTTATTAAAGATAAAAGATATGACGGTCTTTTCCTTCTTCCAGCTGCACAGACAAGAGATAAAGATGCAGTTACACCAGAACAGATGAAAAAACTCTGTAATAATCTTAAAGAAGAAGGCTTTGAATACATACTTATGGATTGTCCTGCTGGTATTGAGCAGGGATTTAAAAATGCCATTGCTGGTGCTGATAAAGCTATCGTTGTAACAACACCTGAAGTCTCTGCTGTAAGAGATGCTGATAGAATTATAGGTCTTCTTGAAGCAAATGGTCTTAATAACCCAACTCTTATATTAAACAGATTAAGACTTGACATGGTTAAACGTGGCGATATGATGACAATAGAAGACGTAAACGAAATACTTGCAATAGATATATTAGGAGTTGTTCCTGATGATGAAAGTATTGTTGTTTCAACTAATAAGGGTGAACCTGCTGTTACAAATGAAGAATCAAAAGCAGGACAAGCTTACCGCAATATAACAAAAAGAATTATGGGAGAAGATGTTCCTCTTATTTCTCTTGAAGATGAGCCGGAAAGCATAATAGAAAAACTCAAAAAATTATTCCGTCGCTGAGAACAAAGGATGTGTATTTAAAAATGGATTTCTTCAGTTTTTTCAAAAAAAAGGACAGCAATGCCTCAAAAGATGTTGCAAAAGACAGACTTAAGCTTGTTCTTGTTCACGACAGAGTAAACTGTTCATCTCAAGTTCTTGAAATGCTTAAAACAGATATTATAAAAGTAATATCAAACTATATGGAAATTGATGAAGAAGAACTTGATATTCAGATTACACAGACTCAGTCCGAAGACAATACCGGTACTGTTCCTGTGCTTTATGCCAATATTCCTATAAAGAGTATGCGAAAAGTAAATCAGGAAGACTAATTAATGTATTACAAATAAGCATTGTTTTTTACACAAAAAACACTATTTTATATGTTTTGCATAATCAATTCTTTATTTTTAGTATATATTTATACATTTAGAACATCATCTTTTGGCAACTTGCAATAATTGTTTGCATGATATAAACAAAAAATTTACTTTTGGCAGAGTGATTTTTATTGCTCTGCTTTATTATTTCTATTATAATATTAATGGGGTATGTTCCAAACAATGGAGGTATAGAATGGACTTAAAAAGACACATTGCCAGTTTGGATTACTGGGTTATAATTGCGGTGTGTATACTTTCTGTATTTGGTATAATATGTATAGGAAGTGCAACCCATATCAATCTGGGAGAATCGCCCAGTACTTTTTATTCACAAATAGCTTGGTTTGCCATAGGAATAGTCCTTATGATTTTTGCCAGCCATGTGGATTATACTTTTTTTTCACAGTTTTACAAAACATTTTACATTATAAATATAGTTCTTCTTTTGGCTGTTCTTGTAATAGGCCGTGAAGTAAACGGTGCCAGAAGATGGATTTATATAGGACCTGCAAGTATACAGCCATCAGAATTTACAAAAATAATAATGATATTCTGTTTGGCAAAATTTATAGAAAAAAATAAAGAGGATATAAATCGCATACCAACACTTATTAAAATATGTGTATTTGCTCTTGTTCCTGTAATATTGATACAAGCTCAACCTTCATTATCAGCCAGCCTTGTTTCAATAGCAATACTTCTTATAGAATTATTTGTGGCAGGACTTAGTTTTAAAATAATATCCACTTGCTTAGGAATAGGTCTTCCTGTAATAGGTGTTGTTATGTGGGATATAAGCAGGGATACCCATTTGTTTGTTGATAAAATCCTTAAAGCTCATCAGATTTCACGTCTTGAGGCTTTTATCGACCCGGCACAAAATCCCAACACTTATTACCAGACATTTAAGTCAATAAGTGCCATAGGTTCTGGTCAGCTTCATGGAAAAGGTCTTTATGAAGGAACTCTTAACCAGCTTAGCTATCTTCCAGAGCCTCACAATGACTTTATATTCTCAGTAATAGGAGAGGAATTTGGTTTTATAGGCTGTATATTCGTTTTAGCACTTCTCCTTTTTATAATTTTCAGATGTATACTTATTGCATTATCTGCAAGAGACTTCTTTAGCCAGCTTGTAGCTTCCGGAATAGCCGGAATGTTCGCTTTTCAAACATTTGTAAATGCTGGTGTTGCAACAGGAATAATGCCTAATACAGGTATGCCACTTCCTTTTGTAAGTTATGGAGGAAGTTCCATGTGGATGAATATGCTTTCGATAGGGCTAGTCCTAAATATAGGGCTAAGAAATTCAAAATCATTATTCGAGGGGGTTTAAACTATGAACATAGCTCTAATTGCACATGACAACAAAAAGAAACTTATGGAAAATCTTTGTATAGCATACAGACATATTTTATGCAAACACAATCTTTACGCAACAGGCACAACAGGAAGACTTGTAGAAGAAACAGCAAATCTTGTTGTTCATAAATACTTAGCTGGACATCTTGGAGGAGAACAGCAGTTAGGCTCTCAGGTTGCAAACAATGATATTGACGTTGTAATATTTTTAAGAGACCCTGTATCATCCAAAAATTATGAGCCTGATATAAACTCTATATTAAGACTCTGTGATGTTCACAATATACCTGTGGCTACAAATCTTGCTACTGCTGAAATTCTTCTTCTTGCCCTTGACAGAGGAGACCTTGACTGGAGAAATATGGTGAAATAATTATGAGTATAATTACAAAAATACTTATAATTTATTATATTACAGTAAATATAGTTCTTTTTGCAATGATGGGCATTGACAAAAAATATGCCATAAAACACCGCTATCGTATACCAGAGGCAAATCTTTTTGTTGCCTCTCTTTTAGGTGGTTGTGTTGGTGGTTTATTGGGAATGAGAGTTTTTCATCACAAAACAAAAAAAACTTCATTCTATGTAATATATGGTATATCTTTAATATTACATTGTGCCCTTGTGTATTTTATAGCTGTAAATTTCATAATAAAATAAAAAAATCCAAAGCTTTCGCTTTGGATTTATTTTTTTATTTTATATTATCTATTAAAAACAGGTTTTAAAACTTTACAAACTAAATATGCAACTGGTGCAACAATAACAGCTTTTAAGAGATTAAAAGGTGCTATTGAGAAGAATATAAGTGTTTTGAAATCAACAACCATAGGTGTTACAGCATTTGCTATATTTACAAATTCTTCAATATCTGTTCCAAAAGTCTTTGCAAATGCAGGTATAAGTATGTAATAATTAAATACACAAGCAACAACAACCATTACACAAGCACCTATAATACTTCCTATAACAAAGTTTTTAAGTGTGTGGTTCTTTTTATACATAACACCAATAGGAACAACAAGAGCAATTCCTGTAAGGAAGTTTGCAAGCTCTCCAACTCCCGCTGTACTTGTCTTAAAAAGATGAAGTACATTTTTTATAAGTTCTATTAATACTCCTGCTAAAGGTCCCATTGCAACTGTACCAACAAGAGCTGGAATATCACTTATATCCATTTTTAAGAAAAATGGGAATATAGGGAATGAAATCTCAAACATCATAAGTACAATTGAAACTGCACTTAACATACCGATTTTTACTACCTTAGAAGTGTCTGTTCTTCTAACTTTTACTGCTGCTGTTGTACTACTCATTTTAAATCTCCTCCATTTTTTCTGAATTTTCAAAGCCATTTTTTATAATTTTATAAAACCATAAAAAAATGACCTGAAAATCTTCAGGCCAAATAAAGCAAAACAAATATTGATATGCAAAATAAATATGTCAAAAAAGCATATCGATTTATGTTTTTCTTCTCCCATCCAGACTATACTGTCGGTTTTGGAATTACACCAAATCAACAAAGTTTTAAAAATTTAAAATTTTAAAACCAAGCTCGCGGACTATAACCGCCGGTCGGGAATTACACCCTGCCCTGAAGAATTTCTTATTATTATTTACAGTGCTATTATAAAACACAAATATTATTTAGTCAATAGTGCTACATATATTTATAAAAAAATGCTGTTTTTTTTTAAAAAACAGCATTTTTTTGAACTTATTATTTTATACCTCTCATTGTAAGAGAAACTCTTTTCTTTTTAAGGTCAACACCTAAAACCTTAACATCAACTATATCTCCAACACTTACAGCGTCAAGAGGATGTTTTACATAGCCATCTGAAATTTCTGAAATATGAACAAGCCCATCTTGATGAACTCCAATATCAACAAAAACACCAAAGTCTATTACATTTCTTACAGTTCCCTTTAATATCATACCCTCTTTTAAGTCGTCCATTTCAAGAACATCACTTCTTAAAACAGGAGCAGGCATATCCTCTCTAGGGTCACGACCTGGTTTTTCAAGCTCTTTTATAATATCATCAAGAGTTGGAACACCTATGCCAAGCTTGTCCGCCATTTCTTTTTTATTTGAAACTTTATCCCCTATACCATGAATATTTTTATTTTTAACATCTTCAAGGCTATAACCTAAAATATTTAAAAGTTCTTCTGCTGCCTTATAGCTTTCAGGGTGAACCCCTGTATTATCAAGAACCATATCACTTTCAGGTATTCTCAAAAATCCTGCACACTGTTCAAAGGCTTTTGGTCCAAGTTTAGGAACTTTTAAAAGCTCTTTTCTTGTTTTGAATTTTCCGTTTTCTTCTCTATATTTTAATATATTTTTAGATACAGCACTGCTTATACCTGAAACATAAGAGAGAAGTGATGGAGAAGCTGTATTAAGGTCAACACCAACAGAGTTTACACAGTCCTCAACAACTCCGCTAAGTTCTTCTGAAAGTTTTTTCTGGTTCATATCATGCTGATACTGTCCAACACCTATTGATTTAGGGTCAATTTTTACAAGCTCAGCAAGAGGGTCTTGAAGTCTTCTACCTATTGATACAGCACTTCTAAGAGCAACGTCCATATCTGGAAATTCTTCTGCTCCAAGTTTTGATGCTGAATAAACAGAAGCTCCCGCCTCATTTACCATTACATAATAAACTTTTCTCTCAATTTCTTTAAGCATATTTACAACAAATATTTCACTTTCTCTTGAAGCTGTACCATTTCCAACAGCTATTATATCAACATGATATTTCTCTATAAGATTTTTTAATTCTTCTTTCTCTATATCTGTTTTTTTAGGATTAATTGTAAAATATACAACTGTTGTATCAAGAGTTTTTCCTGTCTGGTCTATAATAGCAATTTTACAACCTGCTTTATATCCTGGGTCTAAAGCAAGAACAACTTTATCTTTAATAGGTGGCTGTAAGAGGAGCTGTTTAAGATTTTTATTGAAAACTTTCATTGATTTTTCTTCTGCTTTCTCTGTAAGCTCATTTCTTATTTCTCTTTCTATTGAAGGGAATATAAGACGCTTAAAGCTGTCTTCAATTGTGTCTTTTAATATATCTGTTGTCTGACTGTTTTTTAATATTATATTTTTAGCAATTTTTGATGTGAGATTTTCTGTATCAACAGCTATTGAAACAGAAATAAAACCTTCTTTTTCACCTCTATTAAGAGCTAAAACTCTATGACCTGCAATACTCTTTACAGGTTCATTATAATCATAATAAATTTCATATACAGACTGTTTTTCACTATCTGTTGCCTTTGATGTTACAATACCTGTCTTGAATGTCTCATCACGAAGCATTTTTCTAATATCTGCATCATCAGATATTTTTTCAGCTATAATATCTTTTGCACCGTCAATGGCTTCCTCAACAGTATTTACACCCTTTTCAGCATCAATAAACATTTTTGCATGGTCTTCAACAGTCATTAAAAGTTTCTGACCATAAATAATATCAGCAAGACCATCAAGACCTTTTTCCTTAGCTATTGTAGCTCTTGTTCTTCTCTTTGGTCTGAAAGGTCTATATATATCATCAAGCTCTGTAACAGTCTCAGCATTTTCTATTTTTAATAAAAGCTCAGGAGTCATATTGCCCTGTTCTTCTATTGTTTTTACTATCTGAGCACGTTTCTCATCAAGACCTCTAAGATACATAAGTCTATCATATATACCTCTTATAATCTGGTCATCAAGGGAGCCTGTAAGCTCTTTGCGGTATCTGGCTATAAAAGGTATTGTATTGCCTTCATCAATAAGTTTTACGGTATTTTCTGCCTGAAAATCCTGTATATTAAATTCCTGCTGTAATTTTTTTAAAATATCCATACTTTACCTCTATTCTATAAAACTATCTGAAAATACTGCATGGGATAAATTATATCATAAAAACAAACATTTTTGTTAAAAAAGCCCCCCTTTTTTGCTGTCTTTTTGCATCAAAAAAGCTGTCACATTACCAAAATATGACAGCTATAATATTAATCAATCATCTAAAAGATACTTTTCAACAAGTTTTGCAGCATCCTCAATACAACCAGGACATGACCTTTTCATTCCTGTTCCATCAAGACCTTTAAGTTCACGACAAATCATTGTTTTATTCATTTCAATAAACTCTTTTCCAAGTTCATTTACATGTTTATATGTTTTGGATTTTGTCATACCATTTTCAAGATTTCCTGAACTTTTTTTGAGACCTGCAAGCATATATAAACCTGAAACAGCTCCACAAGGACCATTCATATTTCCCATACCAGCTCCAAAAGCCTCTGAAAGTCTAAAAGCGTCCTCCTCTTTCATTCCAAAAAGGTCGCAATATGTGCACACAACAGCCTGTGCACAGTTATATCCTTTGCTGTGATTCTCAACAGCTTTTTGTATTCTTGTTTCCATGTTACTTCCTCCCATATATTTATACATTAATTTTCACTGATTTTAAATATACTTTTTTACTCTTGTTTTGTCAATAGAAAAATAAAAAAGAGCGTCTTATAAAAGACGCTCTCTTATTTATTATATTATAATTCACTTATAACTTTTGCAATAACTTCTTCAACTTCAGCAGGAAGTTTATCAAAACCTCCTTTAGCTTCATCTCTTGATTTGATGAACTCAAGTCTGTCTTTCATTCTTGCTGTAAGCTGTGCTTTATATTCAGGGTCGTTCATATCTGGAACAAATCCTTCAACTTCCATAATCTCGAAATCTGAGAAATTAGCCCATTTCTTGAATGTAGCTCTGTCTTCTATAACAGCTTCAAGGCAACCTAATGTTACAGCTGGAGTAATTTTCTTATCCATTAAGAAACCTGTGTTAAGTATATAGCAATCAACATTTCTTTCCTCAAAGAGTGCCTTAAATTTAAGGTAATCCTGTGAAAGTGGGAATGTTCTAAATGGGTTTGCATATGGCTCAAATACAAGAGCATCAGGGTCTACACCAGGAGCAAGTCTCTCTGCTGTTGTTCTCTTTGTAGCAAGGCAAGCACCCATAGCTGATGAAAGAGCAGCACCTTTAATTTTTAATATTGGAGGCATTGTTGGGTCTTTCATAAGCCAGAATATAGCATTTACAGGCTCATCAAATTTGTCAACACGGTTTGGTGACCATAATTTAGATTTTATAGCACGACCATTTCCATTTCTTAAGTCCTCTGTAACAATAACTGTTTTTCCGTTTTCGTCAATAGTAGCACCAACGTTCTGAACAGAAAGAAGATATTTATTATCAGGGCTCATAAGAGGATAGTCCTGTGTTTTATCGAAATATGAAGGCTCAAGAGCAACAGATGAACCATTTTCTGTTGAAATAACGAAAGCGTCATCATGAAGAACTGTTACATCATATTTTCCACCATGTTTAGCATGTGTAATTGTTGATTTTCCTGAACCTGAAAGTCCAAATACACCAGCAACGAATTTTCTTCCGTTTTCAAGGTTATAACGTTTCTGTCCACCGTGACATGAAGCATAACCATTTCTGTTAGCAATACCCCAAGCAAGTGTAAGAGTACCTTTTTTAAGTTCTCCAAAGTATCTCATACCAAGAACAGCTGCACAGTTGTGTGTTGGGTCAAAGAACGCAAGTCCAAGTGGATGGTCTGGGTGACTCCAAGAAGGGTCAGCAAAGAAATAAATATCTCCCTCATTTTCCATTGGTTTTGAGTCTTTGTACATCTTTGTATATTCATCTGTTATGTACTGGAAGTTAAGAAGCCAGTTATACATAAGATTTTCTTCACCTTCTGGAAGAAGCATATGAGCTTTTACCATAAAGTCTTTATCAAGTCCGATGTAAGCCTGAGCATGATACATTTTTTTGTATCTTGTATTATAAACAGCATCTCTTATTTTTGTGCAAAGGTCTTTTACATCAACACCTGGTTCTCCTGCAATTCTTCTTGCAGCTGCTGTACGTCCGAAAACAGCACCATCATTGAATACAAGTATTTTTGCATCTTCATCAAGACCGATTTCCTCTGGTCTCTCTACTGGCATATCTGTTACTATTGTACCTGGTGAATTTTTAGCAAGTTTATATGCTTCTTTAAGAGAATTAACTTTTACAACGTTATTTCCATAAAAAGCAGTTTCAATAGTTGTTCTTGCAGCAGAGAAAAGAGGATTGTCTGCTCTTACTTCGTCCCATCTAAAATTAGCTTTTGTTGACATATTTTCAACCTCCCGCATATATAAAATAATTTTTAACTACTTTAAATAACTAAATCATTAATAAAATTTTATCAAAAAAATTAATATTAAACAACAAAAAGAAGCTTAACAACTAACCAAATTTTAGCACTCATTTATATGCAAAGGTATCAACAAAAATCTTTTTCAACATAAATTAACATATTTTTTATTATATAAATATGTATCAATAGTAATTTTTACACTAATTTTTTGTATATTTTTTATAATTTATCGTTAAATTTATTAACACTTAATTTTAATTGTTTAAACACTATATAAAAGTTTGTTATTTTTTAGATTACTTCAAGAAGTTTATAAACAATTTCACCTGAGTTTTTAGCTGCAATATTAACAAACTCCTCATATTTCATATCAGCATCATTATCTGCATTATCAGATATTGAACGTATAATTACAAAAGGAATTTTGTTAAGCCAACAAGCATGGGCAATAGCTGCTCCTTCCATTTCTGTACAGTAAGCACCGAATGTTGACCAAAGTTTTTTCTTTTTATCTTTATCACTTATAAACTGGTCTCCACTGGCAACTCTGCCAAAGAAAACTTTTTCAGGTCCACAAATCTCCTCTGCTGCATTAATGGCAAATTTTACAAGCTCATCATCAGCCTTAAAATAGCTTTCTGCCATTCTAGGCATCTCTCCAAGAGGGTCGCCGAAAGCTGATGTATCCATATCATGCTGTACAGTATCCTTTGATATTACAACGTCACCTACATTTAATTCAGGAGACACAGCACCTGCAACTCCAACATTTATTATATAATCAACAGCAAAATGGTCAGCTAAAACCTGAGCACAAACTGCGGCATTAACTTTGCCTATGCCACTTCTTACAAATACAACGCTGTTTCCGTTAAACATGCCTATATAGAAATCAAGCCCGATTACATTTTTAGCTGTAACAACATCAATTTTCTCTTTTAAAACAGCAATCTCCTCGTCCATAGCTCCTATAATACCTATGGTTTTCATATTAATCATCTCCCCAAAAATTTCTTTTAGTTTAAGCAAATTCACTTTATTTTAGCATATTATTATGATAACATACAATAGTAAAAGGGGATTGAGATGAAACCACTAATACTTATAGTACCCTCATCAGATGAAAAAAAATTACTGAAAATAAATGAAAGTTACATTAATGCTGTATGCCAAAAAGGTGGAATTCCCATAATATCAGCATACTACAACAATGAATGTACTGATGAAATACTCCAAAATATACAAGGAATAATATTCTCCGGAGGTGTAGACCCTAACCCTATTTTTTTTGGTGAAAATCCTATGTATTGTAATGAAGTTTCTCCAAAAAGAGATATTTTTGAAATAAACCTATGTCGTAAAGCCTTTAAAAAAAATATACCTATGCTGGGTATATGTCGAGGTATGCAGATAATAGCTCTTGCTTTTGGAGGTAAAATATATCAGGATATACAAAAAGAACATTTTAATACTTTTAATCATTTTCAGAATTTTTCCGGTAAATACCCCTTCCATGGTGTGAATATAATAAAAAACACAGGACTTTACAGTATACTCCAAAAGAAAAGAATTTATGTGAATTCATTTCATCATCAAGCTGTATGTGAAGTTCCAAAAAATTTTATTATATCCGCTAAAAGCGATGATTTAATAATAGAAGCCATTGAATATACAGGTAAAAATTTTATTATGGGTGTACAGTGGCACCCTGAACAGACATCACAAAAAAGTATACAAAGGTATATTTTTAAAACATTTATAGATAAAGCGAAAAGGAGTTAAAAAATGGACTTTAATGTAGGAGATATTGTTCAGATGAAAAAAAATCACCCATGTGGTGGAAATGAATGGGAAATTTTAAGAACAGGAATAGATTTCCGTATAAAATGTATAAAATGCGGTCATATGGTAATGCTTCCTAGGGTTAAATTTGAAAAGGGATTTAAAAAATTTATAGAGAAAAAAGAACAGTAAAAAGGGCAGACCAAAGGTCTGCCCTTAATTTTTTTGATATTTTTATTTACCGAAAAGTTCACATACTTCTTTATAACTCTGTGGTGTTCCTATATCATAGCACTCACCGTCAAAAATGTATGCATATACATCTTTGAATTTACAAAGCCATTCTGGGAAATGTCCTGGTGCATCTGGCTTATTTCCTTCATCAATGTATTTTTTAATAAGTTTCATTGTATCCTTTGTATACATATATGTAGCATAAGCTACTTTGTCAGACTTAGGATTTTCAGGTTTTTCCTCTATTTCAATTACTTTTCCATTTTCGTCCATAAGCACAACAGCAAAAGCCTTACAGAGTTCAGGGTCTTTAAGCTCTTTTACACATACACAGTCTTTGCCAACTTTTTTATAATAATCAAAATAGTCTTTTAACTTATATGTGAAGAAGTTGTCCCCTGCTATTATAACAGTCTCATCATCAATATTCTTTTCATCTATTGTGTATAAAATATCTCCGATAGCTCCTCGTCTTGTTTCCTCTGTTGTTGTACCATCATCAATAACCTCAACAGGTTTATCTGATTTTACAGTTTTTGCCCAGTTTCCAAAATGCTCTGCAAATTTATGATTTGTAACAACATATATTGTGTCTATTTCATCTATTGTATTTATCTCATCAACAATATAATCTATTATCGCCTTACCGTTAATCTCAAGAAGTGCCTTAGGTGTGTTTAAAGTAAGAGGATAAAGTCTTGTAGCATAGCCTGCAACCAAAATAATAGCCTTCATTTATTTGCCTCCCCTAAATAAAAAAAGTTTACAAATTATCCGAAAATATCTTTTTTTATAGTGCTGAAGGGCTCCGGAAGTGGTGAAACAAACTCTCTGCCCGAAAGATATGAAAGTCCTCCGTCATTTATATTTACAATCAGTTTATATGCATGAAGAAACTGGTTGTTAAGCCCATAATTTATTCTGAAATACCTGTTGATATTTTCATTTCCGTATTTTCTATCACCAACAAGAGGATTTCCCATAGCAGAAAACTGTGCTCTTATCTGGTGAGATTTACCTGTAATAAGCTCTATCTCCACAAGGTCATATTCCTTTACAGAGTTTATTACATTGTATTTTGTGAGTATTTTTTTACCGCCTTCAACTTCTTTATTCATAACAGAAGAAATATTTCTGTTTCCGTCTTTCTTTATATAGGCTGTAAGCTCTCCTTTAGCTTTCAAACCGCCTTTTACAAGGGCGATATATCTTTTATCAATCTTATGTTCCAAAACAGCTCTGTTAAGCTCCTGAACAGCCATAAGATTTTTACCGGCTATAATTATACCGCTTGTATTTCTGTCAAGTCGATTACATACAGCAGGAGTAAAAACTGATGAAGCAGAAGGTTCATACTCACCTTTTTCATAAAGATAATAAAGTATCTGGTCTATAAGAGTGTTTTTGTCACTTTCCTTTTCAGGGTGTGTCAAAACCCCTGCCGGTTTTGAGACAAAAATAACATTTTCATCTTCACAGACTATACCGAAACGGCGTTCAGCTTTATTTATAGTTTTTTCTTCCATAAAGCCTGCCATTGTCTCATCAGCAAGGTACAGCTGAAGGCTGTCACCACTTGAAAGTATTTCTCCACCTTCAGCTTTCTTGCCGTTATATTTTATTCTTTTCTTTCTCAGCATTTTGTAAATAAAGCTTTTAGGTGCTTTATTAAAATATTTTAACAAATACTTATCAAGACGCTGATTTTGTTCTTTTTCTGTAATTTTTATTTCCTTCATAAAAAAGACCTCTTATGAATGAATCCAAGTTAAATAAGCATTTATAAATGGGTCTATATTACCGTCCATTACAGAGGCAATATTACCTGTTTCCTCCCCTGTTCTATGGTCTTTTACAAGGGTATATGGCATAAATACATAGGAACGTATCTGGCTACCCCAGCCAATTTCTTTGACATCCCCTCGTATTTCTGCAAGTTTCTGCATCTGCTCCTCAATCTTAAGTTCAAGAAGTTTTGATTTAAGCATTTTCATAGCTCTATCTTTGTTGCTGTGCTGACTTCTTTCATTCTGACACTGAACAACAATTCCAGTAGGGTTATGAGTAATACGTATAGCTGATGATGTTTTATTTACGTGCTGACCACCGGCACCGCTGGCACGGTATGTATCAACTCGTATATCATCTGGATTGATTTCAATATCAATATCATCATCAATTTCAGGCATAACATCACAGGAAGCAAAGGAAGTGTGTCTTCTTCCTGAACTGTCGAAAGGTGAAACCCTTACAAGACGATGTATACCTTTTTCAGCTTTAAGGTATCCATAAGCATTTTCACCGTTAACCTGTATTGTAACAGATTTTACACCAGCTTCATCTCCCGGAAGATAGTCAAGCTCCTCAACAGAAAAGCCCATATTATCAGCCCAACGAAGATACATTCTAAGAAGCATACTTACCCAGTCACAAGCCTCTGTGCCACCGGCACCAGAATGAAGTGTAAGTATAGCATTACTTCTGTCATACTCACCATCAAGGAGAGTTGAGATTTTAAGCTCGTCAAATTCTCTTTTAAATTCCTCTGAAAGCTCTTTAGCCTCATCAAGAAGGCTAATATCTTCCTCCTCGTTGCCCATTTCTATAAGTGTCTGTATATCCTCATATTTTGATACAAGGTTTTCATATCTTTCTACTTTTGTTTTAAGTGACTTTGTCTGCTGTAAAACTTTCTGACTTTTTTCAATATCATTCCAAAAATCAGGGTCAGCGGACATTTCTTCAAGCTCCATTATCTTTTCTTTCGCACCAGCGACGTCAAAGTGAAGCCCCCATTTCCTCTAATTTTTCGTCGTAAGCTGAAAGCTCAAGACCAAGCTGTTCAAATTCGAACATTAAAATCAACTCCTTTTAAAATAAAAAATATTTGATTTATATTATATGAGCGGCAATAACGCCGCTCAGAAATAACTTTATAAATTTAAGACTTTATAAATTAATTATGCGTTCTTTCCACAGCACTGTTTATATTTAAGACCACTTCCACAAGGACAAAGGTCATTTCTTCCTATTTTTTCTTCTTTACGTTCAATAGGTTTTTTCTGTGCTGAATCATCTCTGTTTGTGAACATTGGACGCTGCACTTCCTCACGAACAGGCTCTGTAACTATTCTTACATGATAAAGTGTTTTTATTGTGTCTTTCTGTATATTCTCGCTCATTTCGTTGAACATATCATAAGCAGCATATTTATATTCAATGAGAGGGTCTCTCTGTGCATAAGCATGAAGACCTATACCCTGACGCATCTGGTCCATATCGTCAATATGGTCCATCCATTTCTGGTCAATAACTCTTAAGAGTATAACTCTTTCAAGCTCTCTCATTTTTTCATCGTCACCGATTTCTTTTTCTTTAAACTCATAAAGTTTAACAGCAAGCTGTTCAAGAACCTCTTTGAGTTTATCCTTTGTCATTTCTTTTACTTTTTCATCTTTGATATTTACAAAGCCCATAGGAATAACAGCATTAATCTGCTCGTTAAGTTCTTTCATATCCCAATCTTCGGCATACTGAACTTCACCTACACAGCCCTCAACTGTTCTATTAATAAACTCTTTAATCATAGACATTATACTGTCTCTTAAGTTTTCACCGAAAAGAACACGTCTTCTTTCGCCATATATCAGCTCTCTCTGTTCATTCATAACTTCATCATAATCAAGAAGATGTTTACGAACAGCAAAGTTATTGCCCTCAACTTTTTTCTGAGCATTTTCTATGGCTTTTGTAAGCATACCATGTTCAATAGGGTCATCTTCCTCAAGTCCCATAGCATCAACAATTTTCATAGTTTTTTCTGAACCAAAAAGACGCATAAGGTCATCTTCCATTGATATGAAGAAACGAGACTCTCCTGGGTCTCCCTGACGTCCTGAACGACCACGAAGCTGGTTATCAATACGTCTTGACTCATGTCTTTCTGTACCTATAATCTTAAGACCGCCAAGCTCCTGAACACCTTCTCCAAGTTTAATGTCAGTACCACGTCCAGCCATATTTGTTGCTATTGTAACAGCACCCATCTGTCCTGCAAGAGCTACAATCTCAGCTTCTTTTTCATGATATTTAGCATTAAGTACCTGATGACGTATTCCTTCTCTTTTAAGCATTTTGCTTAATTCTTCTGATTTATCAATTGTAACAGTACCTACAAGAACAGGCTGTCCTTTTTCGTGAGCTTCTATAACATCACGAACAACAGCTCTAAATTTTGCAGCTTCTGTACGATAAACAACGTCCTGTCTATCAATTCTCTGTACTGGTCTATTTGTAGGTATTATTACAACGTCAAGACCATATATATTTCTAAACTCTGACTCTTCTGTCTGAGCAGTACCTGTCATACCAGCTTTTTTCTCATATTTATTAAAGAAGTTCTGGAATGTTATTGTTGCAAGAGTTTTACTCTCACGTTTAACTTTAACATTTTCTTTAGCTTCAATAGCCTGATGAAGACCGTCTGAATATCTTCTACCTGGCATAATACGACCTGTAAACTCGTCTACAATAAGAATTTCATCATCATTTACAACATAATCTTTATCAAGGTGCATATTGTAGTTAGCTTTAAGAGCATTGTTTATATGATGCTGAAGTTCAAGGTTTTCAGGGTCTGAAAGGTTTTCAACATTAAAGAATTTTTCAGCTTTTTTAACACCGTCCTGAGTAAGAACAACAGATTTTGCCTTTTCATCAACAACAAAATCTCCTTCCTCCTGAATATCTTCTTTTATAAGAGGATTTAAAGCGTCTTCCTCATTAAGTATACGTCCTTTTTTAAGCATTTTTACAAAGGCGTCAGCAACTTTATAAAGCTGTGTTGATTTATCACCACTACCTGAAATAATAAGAGGTGTTCTTGCCTCGTCAATAAGTACAGAGTCAACCTCGTCGATTATTGCATAAACAAGGTCACGCTGTACCATGTTTTCACGGCGAACAACCATGTTATCACGAAGATAGTCGAAACCAAGTTCATTATTTGTTGCATAAGTTATGTCACAATTATAAGCTGCACGTCTCTCATCTGGTTTCATATCATTTAATATAACACCACAAGTGAGACCAAGGAAGTTATAAATTTCTCCCATAGACTCAGCGTCACGTTTTGCAAGGTAATCATTTACTGTTACTACATGAACACCTCTACCTGTAAGGGCATTAAGATATGCTGGAAGTGTAGCAACAAGAGTTTTACCTTCACCAGTTTTCATTTCTGAAATTCTTCCTTGATGAAGAACAATACCACCTATAAGCTGTACACGGAAATGTCTCATACCTGTAACACGTTTTGAGGCTTCTCTTACAACAGCAAAAGCTTCAGGAAGAATATTATCAAGGCTTTCACCCTGTTCCTGAACTCTCTTTTTAAATTCTTCTGTTTTTCCTCTAAGCTCGTCATCGGAAAGTTTTGAAATTTCCGCTTCGAGACTCTCTATTTTATCTACAACGGGAATTATCTTTTTTATTTCCTTATCACTGTAATTACCAAAAATTTTTTCCAAAAGTCCCATTTAAAGACCTCCTCAAACTTTCTTTTATCCTTTTATCATCTTAATAGTTTAACAGAAACCACCTTATATATGCAATATAAAAATACACAAAAGGTTTGTTCTTAACAATTTCTTAACTATTATACGAAAAAAAATAATTTTTTGTTCTGTCAAAAAATATATTTATAATATGTCCACATATATTGAACATTTAATCACATTTTACTTAGCACATAGTTACACATAAAAAATTATTATGTATACTTTTATAATTTCTTTTTAACTATAAAATTTTCAAGAATTATATTATTTCTATTAACATACTGTTTTTTAACTACTGTATAGCCTCTTTTTTCAAAAAAGGGAAGGGCTGTTATTGAAACATGGGAATAAAATTCACAAACTCCACCATTCAAAATATATTTTTCCACATTTTCAATGAGTTTTTTACCTATGCCCCTATTTTGAAAATCTTTATGAACATATAATCTATCAATATAACCTTTATTATCACAATCACAAAAACCTTTTATAATTCCATTATCTTCAAATACAATAGAATAATGTTCTAAAAGTGAATTATTCCATAAGTTTCTGTCTATATTTTCAGGTGCCCAAGCATTAACCTGTTCATAAGTGTAATGTTTTATATTTATAAAATGTACTGTATCATAAAAAAGTTTTATTATAATATCCAAATCTTTTTCTTCATATTCTCTTATCATAAAAACCTCCATAAAATCAGTAAAAATCCCACAGTAATTTTACTGTGGGATTTTTTTATAACTCTTTATTATATTAATTATAAACTATAAAAAAGTGCCGGTATAACCGGCACTAAAATTTACTATTATTCAATTAATATTCAGGCTCAATAAGACCATAAGAACCGTCTTTTCTTCTGTAAACAACGTTTACATCATCTGTTTCACCATTTCTGAATACAAAGAAACTGTGACCGATAAGTTCCATCTGCATAACAGCTTCCTCAGCGTCCATAGGACGAAGTTCAAAATGTTTAATTTTTTCAATTTTATATAAAGGAGATTCATCAAGAACTTCTTCTGAAACTGGAACAGCTTCATATTCTTCTTTAAATGATACATCTCTTCTCATTCTTGAACGAAGACGTTTTTTGTATTTAACAATCTGACCTTCCAAAATATCAACAACGCTATCAACCGCAGCCATCATGTCTGGGTCTCCAGCCTCTGCTCTTATAATTCTTTTGCCCATAGGAATTGTTACTTCTACAATTGTTTCAAGCTTCTGTGATTCAAAAGTAACCACAGCCTCAGCGTCTGCTGGGAAAAGCTTTTCTATTCTGTCAAGCTTAGCAGAAACCTTTTCTCTTGTTCTGTCTCCGATGTCCATGTTTTTTCCTTTGATGTTGTAACGCATAAAAACAACTCCCTTCAAAAGCTGTAAAAACAGCTTAGCTTGATAAATATATTTCAAAAACCAAAAGTTTTTAAAATTCAATATTAAGTTTTATAATAGTTATATTCTATAAAAATATTAAAACTCCTTCTTTTAATTTTAAATTTTTTAGTATAAAACTTTTTTCGTCAATATGCTCATTATTATACTAAAAATTCTGTGTAAAATTACATTTGACCTTAATTTAACATAATATAACAAAAAACAACAAATAAAATGCTATACACCTATTTTTCATCATATATTTCTGTTGATACTGTTAATAACTATGTGTATAACTGGAAAATCAAGGTCTTTTGACTGTTGATAACACACATATTAATAAACACTTACTGTTAATTTATTGTTAATTAATATCCAAAAATTTCTTCGCAGGCTGATTTATATGTTTTATATGTCTTATCATCAAAACATACCATTTGAACTAATTCAATAGTATTATTTTGTTGTAAAAAATCATATATAGCTTGTACAGCAACTTTTGAAGCCAATTCAACAGGAAATCTATAAACTCCTGTACTTATAGAAGGAAAAGATATTGTTGTTATATCATTTTCAACAGCCAAAGCTAAAGAATTTTTATAACAATCTGCAAGAAAACTTTTTTCAAAATGATAACCATCTATCCATATAGGTCCTGGTGTATGTATAACATACTCTGCTTTAAGTTTATATCCACCTGTTATTTTTGCCTCTCCTGTTTTGCAACCTCCAAGAAGTTCACACTCTTTTAAAAGCTCAGGTCCTGCACATCTATGTATTGCACCATCAACTCCCCCTCCTCCAAGAAGTGATGTATTAGCAGCATTGACAATGGCCTGTGTATTCATTCTTGTAATGTCACCCTTTATAACGGAAAATCTGCTTTTATTCATAAATATCAGCCTCCTCCATATCATTATATTCTAATTTTATACCTTTTTCGACACCACGTAAACAAAACTATTTAAAACAATAATATGCACAAAACAAATAGCTATTTTTAGTGCATTATCCCAGAATAACGTTACACTTCAAATTGCTACACTTTAAATTGCTAAATCGTATTGACATTGTTTTGCAACTGCAATAAAATAATCTTCATAAAAATCTTTATTTTTTTATAAAAACAGGGGGGAATTCACAATGAAAAAATATTTAAAATCCATATGCTCACTTGTAGCTATGTCCGCTATGGTATTTTCACTGGCAGGATGCGGAAGTTCAAGTGATACATCTGAAACAAACAGTAATGAAACATCTGAAAATACAGAGAATACAGACTCCGAAATGAAAAAAATAGGTATTCTTCAGCTTGTTGAACATGACGCTCTTGACAATACAAGAGAAGGTTTTATTGCTGCTCTTGCCGAGGAAGGTTTTGTTGAAGGTGAAAATATTGAAATTGACATTCAAAATGCTCAGAATGACCAGTCAAACCTTAAAACAATGAGCCAGAAATTTGTAAATGACGGTGTTGACCTTATATTTGCAATAGCAACTCCTGCTGCTCAGTCTGCTGCAACAGAGACAACAGAAATTCCTATTATAGGTTCTGCCATAACAGATTATGTTGAAGCAGGTCTTGTTGACTCAAATGAAGCTCCTGGAGGAAATGTTACAGGTACAAGTGATAAAACACCTGTAAAAGAACAATTTGACCTTTTAAAAGAAATACTTCCAGATGTTGAGACAGTAGGTATTCTTTACAACTCCAGTGAAGTTAACTCAGAAATTCAGGCAGGATATGCAAAAGAAGCTGCTGAAGCTTTAGGAATGAAATATGAAATGGGAACAGTAACAAGCACAAACGATATTTCACAGGTTGTTCAGTCAATCGTTGGAAAAGTTGATGCTATATATGTTCCAACAGATAATACATTTGCTTCTGCAATGCCACTTGTTGCTTCTGTAACAGACACATCAAAAACTCCTGTTATATGTGGTGAAAACGGTATGGTTTCCGGTGGTGGACTTGCAACTTTAGGTATTGACTATTATAAACTTGGTGAACAGACAGGTAAAATGGCAGCTAAAATTTTAAACGGCGAAGACCCAGCTACAATGCCTGTTGAATTCTCAGATGTTCAGGATATATGTGTAAATCTTGATACAGCAAAAACAATTGGTGTTACAATTCCTGATTCAGTTATGGAAAAGGCTGTAATAGTAATTGAAAATGGTGAAAAAACAACAAAATAATTTTTAAAAATTATCCGGCATATACCTTATGCCGGATAGTTTCATATAAAAACATAATATAGAACAGGTGGAAAATTATATGGAATTAATATCATTTGATACTTTTTTAAACGCAGTATCACAAGGTCTTTTATGGTCTATATTGGCTATGGGTGTATACATAACATATAGAATACTTGACTTTGCCGACCTTACAACAGAGGGAAGTTTCCCTTTAGGTGCTGCTGTTGCTGCAACACTTATAATGAATGATGTAAATCCTTTTATGGCAACTTTTGTATCATTCCTTATAGGTCTTGTTGCTGGTCTTGTTACAGGACTTTTAAACACAAA
The DNA here is from genome assembly GCF_002161055.1 of Tyzzerella sp. An114. Lineage (GTDB taxonomy): Bacteria > Bacillota > Clostridia > Lachnospirales > Anaerotignaceae > Fimicola > Fimicola cottocaccae. Next base: position 132,586 of record NZ_NFLT01000004.1, on the reverse strand, counting down.
ACTTAAAATACCAGGACTTTTAAGTGGTATACTTGTTATGACAGGACTCTATTCAGTAAATTTAAGAATTATGGGAAAAGCAAATCTTCCCCTCTTAAGAAAACCAACAATAATATCTGCTGTAACAGATATGGGAATATCAAACTCAAACGCTATTATGATTGTTGGTATTGTATCTGTTATAGTAATAATAATCCTTCTTGTACTTCTCTTTGCAACAGAGTTAGGCTTTGCCATAAGAGCAACAGGAAACAATCCTCGTATGATAAGTGCTTTAGGCGTAAACACAGACATTATGATTATAATTGGTCTTATGATAAGTAACGGACTTATATCTCTTTCCGGTGGTATAATAGCCCAGTATAATGGTTATGCTGACGCTGGAATGGGTACAGGTACAATCGTTATAGGTCTTGCTTCTGTTATTATCGGTGAAGTTATATTTGGAAAAACTTCAATATTAAGAAGCCTTATATCTGTTGTTTTAGGTTCAATACTTTATCGTATAATAATAGCTTTTGTACTTCAAAATGGTCTTCAGCCAACAGACCTTAAACTTATATCATCAGTAGTTCTTGCAATTTGTCTTTTCCTTCCTGTTGTAAAGGAAAAATTATTTGCAAAAAAATCAGTTAAAAACATAGTCGGAGGTGGAAAAAATGCTTAAACTTAACAATATATCAAAAACCTTCGAACCAGGTACATTAAACGAAAAAAGAGCCTTAAAAGGCGTTAGCCTTGACATGAAGGAATCAGATTTTATAACAATAATAGGTGGTAATGGTGCTGGAAAATCAACACTTTTAAACGCCATAGCTGGTATGTTTATGACTGATACAGGCTCAATAGAAATAGATGGAAACGATGTTACAAATCTTCCTGAATATAAGAGAGCAAAATATATAGGTCGAGTATTTCAGGATACAAGAATGGGTACAGCCTCAGGAATGACAATAGAAGAAAACATGGCAATGGCTTATAGACGTGGAAAAGGTCGTACCCTTAGAAAAGGTATAACAAAAGCTGAGCGTGATTTTTACAGAGAACATTTAAAAATGCTTGACCTTGGACTTGAAGACAGACTTACAACAAAAACAGGTCTTCTCTCAGGTGGTCAGAGACAGGCTTTAACACTTCTTATGGCTACTATGACAAAGCCTAAACTTCTTCTTTTAGACGAGCATACAGCGGCTCTTGACCCAAAAACAGCTAAAAAAGTTCTTGAGCTTACAAAGAAAATTATAGCAGAAAATAAACTTACAGCTTTAATGATTACACACAATATGCGTGATGCATTAAAACATGGTAATCGTCTTGTCATGATGGATAAAGGTAAAATAATAATAGACCTTCCAGAAGAACAGAAGAAAAATCTCCAAGTAAGCGACCTTTTAAGTATGTTTGAAAAAGTAAGCGGTGACAGTATAACAAACGACCGTATGCTTCTTGGTTAAAAAATTAAATAAAAAATTAAGGGCATTGATTTTCAATGCCCTTTTTTAAAGGTGGATAAAACAATGAAAATTAGACTTTTAGAAGAAAGAGACATAAAAAGAGTTATAGAAATATATTCATACTATATTGAGAATACAACAATAACATTTGAATATACTGTACCTTCCTATGATGAATTTAAAAAAAGATTTTTAAATATACAAAAACAATATCCTTTCATAGTATATGAAGAAAATGAAAAAATATATGGCTATGCTTATGCCTCAACTCATCATGAAAGGGCTGCTTACAGTTGGAATTGTGAATTTTCAATATATATTGACAAAGATTTCAGAGGAAAAGAAATTGGAGCAATTCTATATAAGGCTCTTGAAGATATTGTAAGAGAACAGGGATATTATACAGCCTATGCCCTTATAACTGTTCCAAATGACAGAAGTTTTGCTTTTCATAAAAAACAAGGCTTTGAAATTGAAGGTATAAACAAAAATACAGGTTTTAAATTTGAAAAATGGCTTGATGTTGCTACTCTTTCAAAACCCCTTAGAGAATACACTAAACCTTCAAAATTTCCCCTTTCAATAAACAACATTGACAGTGAAAAAACAAACAATATACTTAAAAAATATTCAGACAATAAAAAAACAGACCTTTAAAAAAGGTCTGTTTTAAAATTATTCTTCCGAGTCTGGGTTTTTGTCTTTTACTTTTTCACTTACTCCATGAAGTTTATGATGTGAAAGCACATCATTCTCCTCACTGTATACCTCATTAAGTTTATAAAGAAGTGTCATAAGACTATCTGTAAGATGGACATTTTCTACCACAACATCATCTGGAACCTGAAGGTCAACATGTGAGAAATTCCACATTCCCTTTACACCCCAACTAGCAAGGTCATTGGCAACCTTTGCAGCCTGAGTTCTTGGAAGTGTAAGTATAGCCACATCTACATCATTATTCTTTACAAATTCCTCCATATAATCTACATCATAAACCTCAATACCTCTTATAGTCATACCTATAAGTCTTGGATTGACATCAAAAACAGCTTTTATAACAAACCCTCTTTTTTCAAAGCTGGTATAGTTTACAAGAGCCTGACCTATATTGCCTCCACCAACAACAATAAGATTATACATTCTGTCAAGTCCTAGTATTTTTTTGATTTCATTGTAAAGATACTCTACATTATACCCATAGCCCTGCTGGCCAAAACCGCCAAAATTGTTTAAATCCTGACGAATTTGAGAAGCTGTGATATTCATTTTTGCACTAAGCTCTTTAGAGGATATTCTTGTAATATCACTCTCAAGCAAATCGCCTAAATACCTATAATATCTAGGTAATCTGTTTATTACTGCCGTTGAAATTTTTTTATCGTTATTCTCCATAATATCAAAACCCCTTTTGAACCCACTCTAGATTTAGTATAACACTTATGATATTTTATTGTCAATGATATACTGAATTGTGTCATTTTAACTAAATAATTTATTCTACTTGTTTAAAAACATATATTTATTGTATGATATGTATAATAAATTTTTAAGGAATTTTAAAGACTACATTTTTAATGTAGTCTATTTAAAGGATTAATTGTATATACTGATTTTTTCTGATATTATATACTAAGTAAAAATTTAAACAGGGGGTAATGAAATGATATTTGCCTGTAAGGATATAAGCAAATCCTATGGTATTGATACAATACTTGAAAAAGTTTCATTTAATATAGAAGATAGAGAAAAGGCTGCCATTGTAGGAGTAAATGGTGCTGGAAAAACTACTGTTTTTAAAATAATAACAGGGGAAATATCTGCTGATGATGGAGATATATTTATAAGAAAAGATGCATCTATGGGTTATCTTGCCCAAAATTTTGTTATTGACAAAGATACTACAATATACAGTGAAATGCTTTCTGTGTTCAATAATATTATGGATATGGAAAAAAATTTACGTGATATGGAAAACAAAATGGCTGATATTCCTGAAGATGAGTTGCCAAAATTTATGGAGCAGTATTCAAGACTTTCACAAGAATTTGAACAGCTTGATAGATACAGCTATAAAAGCCGTATAAAGGGTGTTTTAAATGGTTTAGGCTTTACTGAGGAAGAATATGAAAAACCATTAAATACACTTTCTGGAGGACAGAAAACTCGTGTACATTTAGGAAAGCTTTTATTGACACAACCAGACTTACTTCTTCTTGACGAGCCTACAAACCACCTTGACATAGACTCTCTTATGTGGCTTGAGGACTTTTTGCGTTCATATCCTAAAGCTGTTTTGATAATATCCCATGACCGTTATTTTATGGACAAGATAGTTACTAAAGTTATAGAGATAGAAAACAGAAAATCCACAATATACGAAGGAAATTACAGTTATTACGCACAACAAAAAGAAATCAATCGACAGATACAGTTAAAACAATATATTAATCAACAGAAGGAAATAAAACATCAAGAGGAAGTAATAAGGACTTTACGTTCATTTAATCGTGAAAAATCAATAAAACGAGCTGAAAGCCGTGAAAAAGCTCTTGAAAAAATAGAAAGAGTTGATAAACCTGAAAGCTTACCTGATAAAATGCGTTTAACTCTTACTCCTAGAATAACAAGTGGCAATGATGTTATTCATGCTGAAAATTTATCAAAATCATTCCCAGACAGAGAACTTTTTAACAATGTAGGTTTCGATGTTCGCAGAGGCGAAAAAGTAGCTATAATAGGCCCTAACGGTGTAGGAAAAAGTACACTTTTTAAAATGCTTTTAGGTAAAGTAAATTATGATAATGGTGAAATAAGACTTGGAACAAATGTTAATATAGGATACTATGACCAGGAACAACAAGTTCTTGACGAGACAAAGACAATTTTCCAAGAAATATCTGACACTTATCCTAATATGACTAACGGTGAAATAAGAAACGTTCTTGCAGCCTTTGTATTTACAGGTGATGACATATTTAAGACAATAGGTTCATTAAGCGGTGGAGAAAAAGGAAGAATTTCTCTTGCAAAAATAATGCTTTCAGAAGCTAACCTTCTTATGTTGGACGAGCCTACAAACCATCTTGATATGTTCTCAAAAGAAATACTTGAAGATGCTATAAACAGCTATGAAGGCACTGTTGTTTATATATCCCATGACCGTTATTTTATAAACCGTACAGCTGAAAGAATACTTGACCTTAACCCTTATGGTGTAACAGAATATTTAGGTAACTATGATTATTACTTAGAGAAAAAAGCTGAAAAAGAAAGAGAATTAATGGAGGCTGCTATATCAAATCCTTCAATTCCTTCTCCTGTAATTGAAAGTTCCACAAAAATAGACTGGAAAAAACAGAAAGAGGAACAAGCCAAAGAAAGAAAAATACAGAATAAAATCAAAAAACTTGAAGAAGAAATTGAAAAGACAGAAAATAAAATAAATGAGCTTGAAAAACTGCTTTTTGATGAAAAAATAAGCTGTGACCCAGGAAAGGCAAAAGATATATTTGATGAAAAAACAGCTCTTGAAGAAAAACTTGAAGAACTTTTTGATGAATGGGGAGAACTTCAATAAAATTTTAAGAATAATAAAAATGGTGTGCAATAGCACACCATTTTTTTAATTATTTACTTGCAAGATATGCATTGATGTCATTTAAAAGAGCATCTACGTCCATACCATGAACAAGGCAAGCCTCTTCAAGAGTTTCTCCAGCTGAAGAAGGACAACCTACACAATGCATTCCTGACTGCATTAAAATAGCAGCTATACCTCTGTCTATCATAAGCATTTCGCCAATAAGTGTTGATTTTGTAACCTGTGTTGCCATATTACAAAAACCTCCTTTATAATAATATTAACATAACAATATTATACTTTAATCATAAAAAAAACAAGAGTATTTATATATTATTTTAAAATAAAGGAGTTGTTTTTAAATTTATGATATACGACATAAGCAGAACTATAACAGAAAAAACATATGTATATCCAGAAGACCCAGAGTTTAAAATACAATCTGTATGTGAAAATCCCTTTAAAGTATCACTTTTTACTATGGGAAGCCACACAGGAACTCATATTGACGCACCAAGACATTTTTTCAAAGATATGAATGATATATCATCAATTGATTTAAACTGTATATGTGGTAAATGCAAAGTTATACATATACCTAATAAATTATTAATTGAAAAAGAAGATATTTTAAAATATAACATTGAAAAAAATGATATTATTATTTTTAAAACATCAAATTCAGAAAAATTTGATGGAGAAAATTATCTTTCTGAATACTGTTCATTAACATATGAATGTGCTTGTTATCTTGTGGAAAAAAATATAAATGTTGTGGGTATTGATTATATATCAATAGAGTCTGAAAGCTCAACAGACTTTTGTGTTCACAAAAAGCTACTTGAAAACAATATACCAATTATTGAAAGTCTTGACCTTAAAAATATAGATGAGGGAGAGTATAAATTTTATTGTCTTCCTTTAAAAATAAAATATGCTGATGGTTGCCCTGTAAGATGTATACTTGAAAAATAAAAAACCGCTTTTTTAAAGCGGTTTTTTATTATTTTATAATTTTAAATCCTGGAAAATATTTAAACATAACTTTTCCTAAAACATCATCTTCTTCAACAAATTTATTCTCCCAAAAACGAGAATCAAGAGAATTATTTCTATTATCACCCATCATAAAATAACAACCTTCAGGAACTTCATAAGGGCCATAATCTCCTATATATGTCTCTTTTATATGTTCATCAACACTTTCATTAAGTTCACCGTTAATATAAACAGCTCCGTCCTTTATTTCAACAGTTTCTCCTGGAAGTCCAATAACTCTTTTTACATAAAGAGTTTCACCTGTTGGGTCATCAGGATATTTAAAAACAGCTACATCTCCTCTTTCCGGCTCACCAAACAAATAAGAAAGCCTCAATGCAACTATTCTATCATTGGGCATTATTGTTGTTTCCATTGAACCTGTTGGAACAGTAGCATTTACTATTACAAACATGTTTATAAATACCGCAAGAACTACGGCAAAAAGTATTGTTTTTATCCAGCTGAAAATCTCACTTTTTACTCTATCTGACATATTCATTATCTCCATTTTTTTAAAATAAGTAGGTTTATTATAGCACATAATGAATATTTTTAGTTAATAAAAATTATTATATTTTTCTTAAATTATTGGTATACTTATACATTTTTATTCTTTTACTCTCAAAAGCTCAAGAAATTTTCTTGCTCTTTCCATTTCTTTTTCATTCATATTTGAAATAAGAGTGTTTATAAGTGCCTCCTCATCTTCCTTAGTACTTTCTGATAAAAGTTCTTCTCTTTCTGAGGCAAAAAGCCCTATAATCTCAAGAGGAGTTCTGCCTTTTGCTCTATTTATAAAATCATCTATTTTTTTATTTTCATTCAAAGAAAATTTCCCCTTTCATATTTATAAGTTTTCTCATTTCAATAAATTTTAAAATACTGTCAATTTTTGCTGCCTCCTCTTTGGACATATATTTTTTTATTACACTTAAAAGTTCTTTTTTTCTCTCATAGCTACTTTTTTGAACTGTTTTACTCTGAATAGATATTACAGGCATATCAAAAGCCTTTTTAAGCTCAATAAGTTTTACAGCGATATATATACTTTTTTGATATTCTTCATTCAAAAATGGTATTGCCGCATATATAAAATTGTTTTTATCATCAGTATTTATTTCATTATGTACCTCCTCTTGTTTTTTTACATTGCTATTCATTTCTATAAGACTTTTTATTTTTTTTGCTTTACTAAGTGCTTCAATAATATCATTGTTATTTATATTTTCTGTATTAAAACCAAAATTTTCAAGAATTCCTCTTATATTTGAACTTTCATTGTTATCCATAATGATACACCCCTCTTTTAAAGGATATGCAATTAATATTATTTATAATACAAAAAAGAGGCGGAAAATTTCCGCCTCTTGTGATGTAAGTATTACTCTTTAGCCTCACAGATGTTAAAACCATTATTGTTATTTCCACAAAGGCAAAGTATAAGTAATAAAATAAGTATTTCATCATTACTTCCTCCACAACCACAGCCGTTGTTGTTATTGTTTCCACAACAACAAAGAAGAATGATAATCCAAAGCCAGCTACTTCCTCCACAACCATTACTTAAACAACCCATAAATAAATCCTCCTTTTAAAAATTAAAGTTTTATTTGTTTCACAATTTAATTTTATGGGTGTGTTTTGAAAAAAATTCCAATTTTTTAAAATTTTTAATAAGGACAAGCAATAATTTGTCCAAAAATGAAAAATTAATGTCACAGAGACAGTGTATTTCATAAGCTGTAAAGTAAAGTAATGTTTTTTGGGAGAACAGATATGAACAAATCTTTTTTATATAACAAATTAATATATTCATGTATGAACACAGCAAAAAAAACAGTAAATTATGAAAATCAATTTACAGGAAAAAATGTAGGCATAGCCATACTTGACACCGGAATTTCTCCTGTTGCTGATTTCTGTCTGCCAAAAAATCGTATAATAGCCTTTAAAGATTTTGTAAATGGAAAAACTAATGCCTATGATGACAACGGACACGGTACCCATGTAACGTGTAAAATATTATGCTTACTTTTAGTACAAATTTCCCATATTGACTTTTAAATAATGTGAAATTATAATTAGGTTAAATTTTAAACAAAGTATTTTTCTTCAGAAACGGGGAAGTCCCCTACCGGTAGTAAAGCCTGCGAGCAAATTTTTTTGCTAATCCGTTGAAATTACGGAGCCGACAGAAAGTCTGGACGGGAGAAGAAAAGTTTTTTATTTATAAAAATAAATAAAATTCTTTTCTTCTCCCTTTTTATATTTTAAAGAGACTGAAAGGAGTATTTTTATGACAAAAACATCAAATCCCCTTGGAACAGACCCTATTTTAAGTCTGTTAAAAAAATTCTCTGTGCCTACCGCTCTAACATTAATGGTAAACTATCTTTATAACATTGTGGATCAGATTTTTGTTGGTCAGAGTGTAGGTATAGAGGGAATTGCTGCAACAAATGTTGCCTTTCCTTTTTCAACAATATGTGTATCAGTAGCTTTACTTATAGGTGATGGCTGTGCAGCAAACACAAGTCTATCTCTTGGACGTGGTGAAAAAGATTATGCCGACAGAGGTTTTGGAAACTCTTTTCTTCTGTTAATTCTTTTTAGTTTATTTATACTCATATTTGGAAATATTTTTCTTGAACAACTTGTAACTCTATTTGGTGCAACAGAGACAGTTTTTGAGTCATCAATGATTTATTCAAGAATTATACTTTTGGGACTTCCTTTTATGATTATAAATGTATCCTTTACAGCAATAATAAGAGCTGACGGAAACCCTAAATATACTATGAAGTGTATGATGACAGGAGCTTTAATAAATGTAATACTTGACCCTGTTTTTATATTTGGTTTTAATATGGGTGTTAAAGGTGCAGCCATAGCAACAATACTTGGACAGTTTGTAGCAGGTTTTCTCTGTCTTGCATACATACCAAAATTTAAGTCAATAACATTTAAAAAAGCATATATGAAACTTTCAGGAAAGGTATGTAAAACTATACTTTCTCTTGGAATATCAAGTTTCTTTACACAGATAGCAACAGCAGCTTTACAAATCATAATGAATAATCTTATGAAAATACATGGAGCTGCAACAATATATGGAAGTGATATAGCTCTTTCATGTTACGGCATGATGATGAAAATATATCAAATTGCCCATGCAATGCTTGTTGGTTTATCATCAGGAACACAGCCTATAAACGGTTTTAACTATGGTGCAAAACAATATGACAGAGTAAAGACAACATATAAATACGCATTTATATTTTCATTTATAATATCAACAGGTTGGTTTATTGTATATATGGTATTTCCTTCCCAAATTGCATATCTATTTGTAAATGACTCTCCTATGTATCAAGAATTTGCAAAGGTATGTTTTAGAAGCTATATGCTTGTATTCTTCATATATGGTATGCCAATGGTGACATCATCATTTTTTCAGGCAATAGGAAAACCTTCAAAAGCTCTTTTATTATCATTATCAAGACAGGCTTTTTTCCTTATTCCTCTTTCTTTGATACTGTCATCAAAATTTGGATTAAAAGGAGCTTTATTTTCAGCACCAATAGCTGACACTTTAACATTTATAGTAGCCCTTTCATTAATAATATATGAGTTCAAACTTTGGAAGAAAAATGGCTTTATTTAAAAAAGTGCGGATTTTCCGCACTTTTATTTTTTATTTTTATCAAAAATACTCTGAACCTTTTCAAAATCCTCCCTTGATACAATGGGATTATGAGTATTTTTAACCATTATCCAATTATCAGAAGACACCAAAGTAACCTTTTTACTTTTATAACTTATCTTTTTTTCTTTCCCCTGAACCATATCCCCCACATATACAGGATTTTTTAATATTTTTCTAACAGTATTTTGTGACCAAACCCCATATTTTTTAATATTTTTTCTCCCCAAATCCTGACCTTTTGATATTTTATATTGTGAAGGTGTTGGAATATTTCTATTTGTCAACAAGTTTGCTATCTGACCACAATTTTTGCCTTCAATAAACATATTAAATATAAACTTAACATTTTCCGCTGTATTTTCATCAACATCAAGTTTATGTTTTTCAAATCTATTTTTTATGTATCCATAGGGAGCATAAGGTCCTATAAAAAGACCTTCTTCCATTTTTCTTTTAAACACAGCTCTTATATTTTCTGAAATCTCCTCACAATACCATTCATTAACAAGGCTGTTTATTTGTCTCATACGTTTTCCGCCTTTTAAATCAGTATCTACATTATCAACAACACCTATAAATCTTATCCCCCATTCTGGAAATTTTAAATTAAGATATTTTTCTGCTGTTGCTATATTTCTTGTAAATCTAGATTGATTTTTACATATTATTGTATCAAAAAATCCTTTTTCAGCATTACAAATCATTTCTTTAAACTGTGGTCTATCATCATCAAGACCGGAATAATCCTCATCAAAATAAATTTTATAAACATCATATCCCTTTTCAAAAGCGTATTTTTCCAGAAGTTCTCTTTGATTTTTAATGCTTTCACTCTCAAAACTTCCCTTATCCTCAACAGATATTCGACAGTATAAAGCAGCTCTTTTCAAAAAATTCACTCCCTATATTAATTTTGATTATATTGAAATATATGTCTCATAAATGTATTTTTATGTTATAATACAGTAAATATTTAATAAAGAAAGGAATGTTTTATATGCTTGATGCAAAGGTTTCAGAACTTTTAAATAATCAAATAAACAAAGAATTTTATTCTGCATATTTCTATCTTGATATGTCAAACTATTACGAAGAACAGGGACTTTCAGGTTTTGCAAACTGGTTTAAAATACAGGCTCAGGAAGAAAGAGACCATGCAATGCTCTTTATGACATACCTTCAGAATAATGGTGGAAAAGTGACTTTTGACACTATTGATGCACCTAACAAAGAATATAAAGAATTTATAGAACCTTTAAAAGAAACTCTTAACCATGAAAGATATGTTACAAGTCTTATACATACAATATATGATGCTGCATACTCTGTAAAAGATTTCCGTACAATGCAGTTTTTAGACTGGTTTGTAAAAGAACAGGGTGAAGAAGAAAAGAACGCTGATGATATTATAAAGAAATTTACTCTTTTTGGTTCTGATGCAAAAGGTCTTTACTCTCTTGATACTGAAATGGGTGCTAGAGTTTATGTTGCACCTACACTTGCAATATAAAAATAAAAGTCTTGGGATAATCCCAAGACTTTTTTTAAATATAAAAACTTTCTGTTCCAAAATTTTCAGGTCTAACCCAATCACCTTTTCCAAAAAGTTTATCTTTATCAAATTTTTCATTTTCTTTGAAATTAACTTCAAAGGAATAAACTTCATCTTCTTTACAAAAAACACTTATAGACACAGGCGTAAGCCAATCAGAAGCCTCATTATAAGAGATACTTCCAAAGGATATATTTTCATTTTCAAAACTCCAATCTGTATCAAGAAATCTATAACCATATCTGTCTATAAACACAAGTTTTTTAATTGTATCAATATTTTCAGATACCCACTTTTCAATATAAAAAGCTTTACCCTCAATGTTTTCAATGTTATTTACATCTTTATCATTCATATCATAAACAAAAATATCCATTGAATTTTCAAAAGAATAACATATTCCTTCATCTTTAAGAGATACAGTATATTTTATGTTTGGTATTGTTTTATTAATATCACACAAAGAAGGTTTATTTATATTTTCGATAATATGATTATATTTTTCTGCACTCTTTAATATATTTTCAAAAAATTTTTCATTACAAATTTTTTTAATATTATAAAGTTTCTCAAGGGAGCTTTTTTCACCTCTATAAACAGAATTTAAAAGTCCCATTAAATATTCCTTCATAATATCATTATTTTTTGTCTCATCAAATATATTTTCAAGTTTTAAAAGAGCTTTTCTGTGAAGTTCAATATCCTTTACACCTGCTGAAGTGTTAAAAAGACCTTTTGCATACTCAAAAGCAATTCTATCATCTTTTGTATTACAGTATAAAGAGTATATTTTATCGAGAATTTCTATTCCTTTTTCTGAACCTGTCTCAAAAAATAAATTAAAAAGACCTCTGGAATAAAAATAGGCTATTTCATCGTCTTTAAATTCATTGTAAACTTCATCAATATATTTTATACAATCATCAATATATGGCTTTCCAACTTCCTCAGTTATTCTAAAAAGTGATTGAACATATTCAAAGGCAACTTCTTTTTCTTTTGAGTCTTTATATACCTGTCCCAATATTTCAGTAAGTGAAAAGGCTTCCTCTATATCAACTCTACATATCAAATTTTTCATTGTAAAAGCATATATACCTAAAGCGTCTTTGTCTTGTTTTTCTCTGTATTCATTCAAGAGACTTTCAAGGGCTTTCTCTCCCTCTTTAAATCCCTTTTCATAGGAATAATTTGAAAGAATAAAATAATAATTTATTTTACAGCTTTCACCTCGTTTTAAATATATATTTTTAAGTTCTTCAATATATTTTAAAATTTCTTCATCGCTGTAATATCCGGCTGTTTTCATTATTGCTGATGAATAATAAAAATCAACCCCTTCATTATCTTCATTTTTTCTGAGTTTATTTAAAACATTCATATAAAAAACAGACTTTTCTTTATCTGATGATGATATTACACTTTCAAGAACTCCTGCATAGCTTGAAGCCACACTTTTTCCATGTCTTTTATATAATTTTTCAATTTTTTTAAGTATAACAAGTTTTTCTGAATAATCTGCTTTTTCCGATGAAAAATTTAAACTTTCAGCATAATAACAACCTACAGCATTATATACTTCTTTTGCCCTACTACTTAAAAAACGTATTATACCACCAGCATTATAATATATATTCTCTAACTCTTTACTGTTATTAAAAAGCTCTTTATCATCAGTCTTTCCTTCTGATACAAGATTTACACACATACAATATATACAATAAGCATAGTTAACTGTACTTTGCAGAGAACGGCTTTTTGTATAATCAGACTTCCAGCCTTCTGCACGACATTTTATAATTCCATAGTCATGTTTATAAAGAGGTATTTCCAATTAATATTCCACCTTTCATTTTGACCGGAATATTTTATAATACTCTGTGTTAACTGTCAATAAAATACTTAAATATTATGCATATATTATCATTAAACCTACAAGCATTCCAAAAACAACGGAAAAAGCAGGAAGTTTTGAGCGATACATAAGTATTGCCTGCGGCAATATTTCTCCAAAAACAACATAAAGCATAGCACCACTAGCAAGGCTTAAACTTACAGCCAAACTTAAAGGTCCAAGGTCTCCTAACCAATATCCAAATATAGCTCCTATAACCGTTGGAGCACCACTTGAAGCTGTTATTAAAACAGCTTTAAATTTTCTCATTCCACCACTTATAAGAGGAACTGCAACAGACATTCCCTCTGGTATATTGTGAAGTCCTATAAGAACAGCAAGAACCATTCCAGAACCTGCTCCCACAGTGCCTTCACTTGCCATTGATGCACCTATTGTCATTCCCTCTGGTACATTGTGCAAAGCTATTGCACAAACCATTACTATTCCAGCAACAAAAAGAGATTTTTTAGAATCTTTTTTCTCCATATGTACCATTAAATGGTCACTGTGTATAAGCTCGTCAAGGGCGTCAGCAGTTTCAGGATGATTTGCATCAATATGTGGCACTTCACAGTTTGTTCTTCGGTCTATAATATAGTTAAGACCATATACAACCAAAACACCCAAAGCAATGCATATTAATATTATAAAAATATTAGTCTGACTAAGGGCATTGTCAGGCTGTATTGCATCAAGGACAAGGTCAAAACATACAATACTAAGCATTACGCCTGAAGCGAAACTTAAAAGAAGGCTTACTGTACGGCTTGAGTCCTTTCTAAAAAGAGCTCCTATAACTCCTCCCAGCCCTGTTCCTCCAATTCCCGCTATGGCTGTTATACCAGCAATAAGCAACAGTTCATTCATTTAAAACACTTCCTTATTTTTGATTATCATTAATTATTTATGCGGTTATTATTTTACCACGTTTTTTACAATATGTTTATTGATAATCAAAAATATTGTAGATTTTTGCAATAAAAAAGCACAGCAAAGCTGTGCTTTTTAAATATACACATTTTATTTATTTTGTGTAAAAAGATTTATTGTTATATCGCTATTCTCTAAAGAACCAAAATCGTTTTTACTTCCATCTCTAACAAATTCAAATGAATAAGTTCCATCTTCATTTTCTGTAACTTTATTTTCTGAGCCTGATGCTTTAAGTACAAGTTCTTTTCCATCTTCTACTTCTACTGTAAACTTAATAGTTTTGAATGTTTCAATTCCTTCAGTATTAACAACTATTTTTTCATTTAATTCAATATTTTTTTCTTCACCGTTATCTACTGAAAATTTAACAGATTTAATTCCTGAATCTTTTCCTATATATGTAAAGCCATATTCATAGCTTCCTTTTTCAACAGGAACTGTGTTTACAAGGTTAATTTCTTTAGTATCAGCACCAACTGTTACACTATCAAAACCAACTATATCGTATTCTTGACATCCTAAAACATCTCTTAAATAAACTGAGTCAATAACTGTGCCATAATCTACTGTTAATGGTTTATCACCATGGATATATCCGCCATACTCACCAAGTGTGTTATTATTATAATAATTAACTTTAATATCATATTTGTTTATTTCATATGCAGGAGAAAGAGTTATAGTTGTCCCATCTAATGGTATCATATCCTCTGTAAATTCTGTAACAACTTCATAACCATGTTTCCAACCAAGGAATGTATATCCTTCTTTTTCAGGAGCTTCAAAATCTATTTCATCTCCTAATTTTGCTGTTCCAAGAGTATTTCCTTCTTCATCAACAAAAGTATAAGCTATCTTTTCTGTTTCAATAGAGAAATCAACATCTTTTCCATCTATTCCCCAAAATTCTGCTCCCTCTCTTGTAAATTTGAAAATAACTCCATCATCAGTTTTTTCAAAATCTCCTTCTCTGCCATTTTCAATTACTTTTGAAACTTCATAGCCATCTTTAACATCAACTGTAAATGTTGTAACATTTTTATAGCTATCACGCCATATAATAGTACCTGTTTTTGTTACTACTGTACTTCCTTCTGCGACCTCTCCATTAGCTGTATTATTTGTGTCACTTACAGTAACAGATTCAATTCCTTCCCCTCCATCAACATAAGTAAATTCCCAGCTTTTAAGAGCTCCATCTCTCCAGTCTAAGGCAAAGGCTGGTGTAACAAATATTGAAGATACTAATACTGCTGTTGTTATTCCTGCTAACGCTTTAAATTTTTTCATTATATCAACCTCCATCACATATTATTAGTAAAATTTTGTTAGTTCACTGACAAAATTTTATGTTTTTAATTATACATCAAAAATATTATAATGTCAATGAACAAAAATTACATTACCAAATTAAGTTAATATAATTTTACGTTACTCATGTAACGGGTATAGCTTGCGGAAATGGGTATCTTTCATATGGCAAATATTCAGGTATTGCACCAGAAAGTAATATAATTTCAATAAAAATCCTTGATAAAAACGGTCAGGGCTCACCTTTTAGTGCTGTAAAAGGAATGGAATGGATATTAAAAAATCGTCATAAATATAATATAAGAATAGTAAATTTATCAATAGGTACAGAGGATAAAAGCCTTTTTATGCCCTTAATGAATGCAGTAAATAATCTTTGGAAAAACGGTATAACAGTTATAGCTGCCTCTGGAAATAATATAGACAAAAATTTAAAAGTCACAATACCGGGAATTAATCCAAGAATAATAACAGTAGGCTCCTATGAGGATTTTTGTATAAAGAAAAAATTTGGCTCTCACAGTTTTATATATTACGAAAAATCTTTTTTATCATCATTAAAGACTTTTTCAAAGCCGGATATACTAGCCCCAGGTGAAAATATAATATCGGTAATGTCACCTGACTTTGATTTTTCACAGAAGGGACGTGAAGATTTTAAATCTATTGACAACAACTATATAGAAATGACTGGAAGTTCCATGGCAACGCCTATTGTATCAGGTGCAGCAGCTTTACTTATTGAAAAAGAGCCAAATATAACACCAGAACAAATTAAAAAAAGAATTATTGAGACATCATACAAGGGTAATTTAACATTTAAAAAAGGCATACTGGATATAGAAAAACTTTTAAGTTAGGAGG
The DNA here is from genome assembly GCF_002161055.1 of Tyzzerella sp. An114. Taxonomy (GTDB): domain Bacteria; phylum Bacillota; class Clostridia; order Lachnospirales; family Anaerotignaceae; genus Fimicola; species Fimicola cottocaccae. The sequence continues at coordinate 116,245 of NZ_NFLT01000004.1, read as the reverse complement.
TTTTTTATGGCAGATTGCAATATAACAGGACTTTTAAGAGATATAAACACAGAAAATTTTGTTAAAGATGAACTTTCAGGTACTCTTGAAGCATTGAGAAGAAATCTTGATGAGAGGTATGTAAAACGTATAAAAAACACAATATCATCAGCACAAAAAGAGTGCATACAGACACCAACAAAAGAAGCCGGTCTTTTAATGGCAATGCGTGAATTTGCAACAGGCGAAAACAGACAAAAATTTGACAGAGCAATAGACATACTTAACAGTATAAATACAGTTTCAATTATACAAAAAGATGTTTCTGAAATACAATCTCAAAAAAGTGTTTATTCTATGAGCGGAGATACTTTGGAAAACTGCAAAAGCTCTAATGTTTCCCCATCTCTTGTAAATGCACTTTTAATGCTTTCAATTTTAAAAATTATATAGTTTGTACATTGACAGAAAACTCCTACAATTGTATGATATAAATATAATACATTTGTAGGAGTTGATTTTTATGAATAAAATAACACGTCTTCCGGACACAGAACTTGAAATTATGAAAGTAATATGGACTATGGAAAAAAATATAAACACAACAGAAATTAAAAAAATACTTGAAAAAAATCGTCCTTGGAATGTTTCCGCCCTTCAAACACTTTTAAACAGACTTATAGACAGAGGTTTTCTTGACACTTATAAAGAGGGCAAAAACAAATGTTACACAGTTTTAGTGACAGAAGATGAATATATATCTTTTGAAAACAAAAGCTTCTTCAAAAAAGTTAATAACAGCTCTATAACAAAACTTGTAGCTTCACTTTATAATAGCAAATCCATATCAGAAGATGACCTTTTAGAGCTTTCAAAATTTATAGAGGATAAAACTAGGGGGGATAAACATGATTAGAAGTATATTTTTAAATGTAATTGAAATATCTGTATTTTCATCATTTTTTATAGTTATAATGCTTTTAATATCAAAAAAACTTAAAAGCAAATATACAAACCGTCTTATGTATATTGTATGGCTTTTTATGGCAATAAGGTTAGCTATACCTTTTAATATTTCAATACCAATAATAAACATACCAAGCAATATAGAAATATCAGAAGAAAGTACAGAAAATTTTAATTCTTTAGATTATGGAGTATATGAATATAATACAAATTCTAATACATACTCTGAAAATTCAATAGCTTCAGAAAATATATCAAACACAGAGACAAAAGAACCAATAAATATATTATCATTTATCCCCTACATATGGCTTTTAGGTGTAATTATATGTTTTTCATTATACATATTTTCACATATATCATTTAAAAGAATGATTAAAAGGTGGAGAGAGCCTATATCTGACGCAAATATACTTGATATTTATATAAATCTTTGTAATGAAATGAATATAACTAAAAGACCTAAAATTTTTATATGCAAAATACTCCCTTCACCCCTTTGTACAGGCATTTTTAAAAATGAGATATACATAAATTCTCAAGATTTATCAGGTATAAAACTTATACTCGCTCATGAGCTTACACACTGTAAAAGAAAAGATATACTTTACAAACTTATACTTATAATTGGAAAATCAATACACTTTTTTAACCCTCTTGTATATATTATGACAAAACAGGCTGAAAAGGATATGGAGCTTTACTGTGATGAGACAGTTATAAAAAATTGTTCAATAGATGAGAGAAAAGAGTACAGTATAACAATACTTAACACTGTAAAATCATCATTAAAAAATCCTGTACTCACAACAGGTTTTTCATCAGATAAAGAAACATTAAAAATGCGTTTTTCAAATATACTTGACACTAAAGTCAAAAAAAGAGGAATTATACTGATGATTGTACTTTCATTGTTGGGAGTTTCAGGAGGTATATTTGTATCCTGTAAGTCAAAAGAAACAAATACAGAAACAACACAAGAACAATATATACAAAATCTCTATGACCTTAAAACTCCTTACATAGGAAATGCTTCTGCTGTTGGTAGTATATATAATAGTCTTGAATATTCAAATGTATATCAACAGGAAACAGAACTTTTTACAACTGAAAATGAACCTTACGGAGTTTTAAAGAATTTCGCAACAGAAAAAATTGATAGTATAGACGAAAAAGAATTTGTTAAAAACTCTGTTGTGATACTTACACTTATAGATAACTGTGATTTTGTAAAATCTCGCATATGTGCCGAGGATGGTGCAGAATTAACATACACCTTAACAAGAGATAATGCCCAATTACAATTCGGTAATTTTAAAGTAAACTTTGATGACAAAGAAAGCTATGAAAAATATATAGAAAACACTTGGGAAAGAATAGATAATGACTATTATGTAATAGAAAGAGAGAATGAAAAAACTTCTTCTGTGGCTCTCATTGATGAAATATTAGAAGATAAAGGAGATAGAGTTAGAGCTGAATATAAATATCACCCAAACTATACACAGCTTTTAAAAATGGGCGAGACAGCTTGTTGGGATTTCATTGATTATTTTAGAGGAACAACCACTGACGGTGACAAAGAATATATAATGATGAAAATATGTCGTGAAAACTATCCTAACACCTATAATATAGGAGATATTGGAGAAACTCAATATGAAAGTGGCAGAGAATGGTTTAATGATTATGAAGAACAGCTTAAAAGATATTCTTTTGGTGAACCTTTTCACTCTTTCGGTGTTGTTGATAAAGCAATACAAAATATATACGAGGATAAATATAAAGACTTAGAAGGCGGATACACAGTAACAAATATTTATGTAATACATTTACCTGAAAAAATAGCAGAAAATCAAGAAGCTTTATATGTAGCTCCAATAGCTGGATATTTTGTTATGGAAGATAACACATTTAAAGCTATAAAGTTAGAAAAAATACCTTGTAGATTAACATTTGATATAACTGACAACAAAAACCCTGTTTTGATAAAATATGAAGAATTTTCAGAAAATAATAAAAATTCCATTGATGAAGAAGTATACAAAGAACTCGAAAATATGTTTAATTACTATGAAGAAGATAAAAGTGATGCTTTTGAATATGAAATTCGCCAATTTATGAAAGACAACAATATAAAAGCAACAACAGTAGAATTTGGAAACTACATATATAAATAAAATAAAAGCCTGATTTAAAAAATCAGGCTTTTTAATATTAGTTGTGACAATGTCCTCCACAAGTGTGGTCATGGCTTCCACAGTCGTGACCTTCACCGTGTTCATGATGATGATTACACTCAACATCAGGGTTTCCAATCTGTTCACCACTTAAATATTTTACTATAACTTCATCAACTTTTCCTGTCACACCAGGTATAATTTCAATTCTCTTTTCTCTGAGGGCATTTTTAGCTCCTCCACCAATTCCGCCACATATTAAAACATTAGCAGAAAGAACATTTAAAAAGTCTGCAAGAGCACCATGTCCCTGTCCATTTGTAGCAACTTTTTTAGTTTCTATTACTGTTCCATTTTCAACTTCAAAAAGTGTAAACTCCTCGCTGTGTCCGAAATGCTGAAAAACTTCTCCGTCTTTTGATGTAACTGCTATTATCATAAAAATTTCCTCCCTAATGGTATTTATTTTATTTATATTTTAAATTATTTTTCATGTCTACATCTTCCACACATTTTACCACAAAGACATTTTTTATCTGAAAGGGCATAATTTCCACCTTCTATTTTTATGCCTTTTCCTTGTGTTATAGCGGTGGCAGTTTTTTTTCTGGCATTATAAAGTATCCTTTGAAAAGTTCCTCTTGATACATTCATAATGTCAGCACAAACATTTTGCTCCATATTTTCCAAATCGGCAAGTCTTAGTGCCTCTGTCTCCTCAACAGTGAGAACAACAAAATCATTGTTTCCACTTTCGGGATAAAATATTTTATTTTCAGGTTCAAAACATACCCTTCTACATTTCGTCATTCTCGGCAATTTCCCACCTCCTAAAGAATAATGAGCATATGCACAATATTATTATAATGTGCATATGCTCATTTGTCAATAATCTCTGTTTCTTTTATTATTTATATAAAGAGCAACAACTATTACACCATAAGCCATAAAAACTCTGAAAAATTCTCCTATTTGAGGGTCATTAAAAATATTTGTACCCGCTTTTGGTGCAACAATAAAAAGCAGATAAAAAAGAAGTGTTCCCACAATGGCATTCATAAATCCGGCTTTTTTTATTGATGCTCCACCTACAAGTATTGCTGCCGCTGCATATATACCAACTTGGTCATGGCTTCCGAATGTGCTTAAAGTTCCTATATTTTGTAAAGATATAATCTGTCCCCAAGCTGCAAAAACAGTTGAAAGTATTATGGCTATAACTCTTACTCTATTAACATTTATACCTCTCTCCTCAGCAGTTTTTATATCAAGTCCAGTTATTTTCATATGATGACCTAATTTTGTTTTACTAAGATACCATATAAAAACACACAAAAGACCACATATAAAAAGTGTAAAAAGAGGAATTTTTATTCCCATAATTCTTATATATGTTGGAAAACGGTCAAGACTGTATTTTATAATTCCAAGGTCTATGGTACTTTTTATACCCCTGCCACCTTCAACACCTATTACAGGATTATTTACAGGTATTAAAATAATTATGAGCTGATATATACCTGAAAAGAAATATCCTGCTATAAGCCCTGTTATCATCTCTCTGCCTTTTGTTTTATTCATAAGTATTCCTATAAACAAACCAAATATAAAAGCTATTGGAAGGGATATTAAAAAGGCTGTGAAAGTTCCAAAAATGCCTTCTATATTCATTATAACAACAGCTATAATAGCCAGTTGCCCAGCCATAGCCCCAATAGTGAGAGCAAAGTTTATACCCATTCCGGCGGTTATAGGTATTATAAGAGATAAAACTATAAAAAGATTTCTTCCAAGTCTTTCTATAATATCATTTAAAACCATTCTAAAGGAAAGACCTGATATTAAAAATCCCACTACTCCCAAAAATATAAATATACAAGGTACAGTATAATTTTTAAATATATTTTTTATTGATGTCATTTTAATCTTCTTCCCCCCTGTCTAACCAGTGCATACAATATTACACCATAACTTATTGTCATTCTCACAGCGTCAGAAAGAGATGAGTCTGTCAATATACTATTTATAACAGGAGTTGATAGTGTTATTAAAAGTTGAAAAATACATACTCCAATTACAGCATTAAAAACAGAAGCCTTTTTTATTGTAGCACCACCTAAAAGTATACCTGCAACAGCTGAAAAAGGCATCATAAGAGGCGATTGATATAACTGTATAAATCCATAACCTGATGAATACACAAGTATTCCTAATGCTCCAAGTATATTTGAAAGAGTTATTCCCAAAACTCTATATTTATCTGGTTTTATACCACAGTTAAGGGCAAATTTAGGTTTTATTCCAGCAGTTTTCATAGCAATTCCTGTTTTTGTATGTAAAAATAAATAGACTAGAACACACATAATCACAAAAAATACTATACTTCCAAAAATACCTAAAATCCCTCCAAAACTATTTTCAAGAGATATTGTTGTTCTTAGTCCTTTTCCTCCTATTGTCCAAACCATATCAGGGCTTTTAAAGGGAAGTAAAACCCAAGCTATTGACATAAGGGACACAGCGGAAAAGCCTGCATAAGTTCCCACTGTCATTTCATCGCCCTTTATTCCATTTAATATTTTCCCATAGCCTATTCCTGTCAATGTAGAAAAAACAACAGATAAAGCCACAGCAAAAATAAAACCACTTACACCTGAAAAACCTAATTCTATCGAAATTACTCCTCCAAGAAGTCCACAGAGTATTCCCATTGATATGCCAAAATTAAGACCTGCTCCACAACATACAGAAGGAACCATAGCAAGTACAAGTATACCGTTCATTCCAACACGATTTAAAAAATCAAAAAAAGTGTTTTTTCCAAAAATAATAAAAATACATATTATAAAAAATAATACATATAAAGAAACAAGCATATTTTTTTTATTTTTTATTGTCAATTTTTTTCACCTCCATAGGACATAGCAATTCCAAATCTCTCAGAAGGTTCATCAGAATTAATTATCTCACTTATGTTTCCATTATTTATAATTGCAATTCTTCCACAAACACTTCTAAGCTCTTTAAGATCACTGGAAATCATAATTATAGTAAGTCCTTCTTTATCACATATATATTTTAAACTGTCTATTATATTGTTTTTTGCTCCTATATCAACACCCCTTGTCACATCAGAAACCACTAGTATTTTGGGATTTAAGGCAAGAGCTTTTGCAATACAAACTTTCTGTTGATTTCCTCCGCTAAGTTCTCCTACAGGTTGATTTATGTTTTCACACTTTATATTAAATTTATCAACACATTTTTTTGAATATTCTCTCATTGATTTTCTATCATTAAACTTTATAAAGCCTATTTTTTTTATAAATTTTCCATTTATATACATGGCACTTAAACATATATTTTCATATATACTTCCAGCCAAATAAAGACCTGTACCTTTTCTGTCTGATGATACATAAGCAATTCCATTTTTTAATATATTTTCACTGTCTCCATTTTTGACTTTAACACCATTAACAAATATATCACCAGTAGAATTTATAATTCCTCCCAAAACATCTCCAATTATATTTCTTCCCTGTCCTGTCATTCCGCCTATGCCGATTATTTCACCTTTATAAACATCAAGACACAAGTTTTTTATAAATTCATTTCCATTTTCTGCTGACAAATTCTTTATTGACAGTGCAATATTATTTGATGTTTTATTTTTATAGTTTTCAATAGGATTAACTTCTTGTCCCACCATAAGTTTTGCCAGTTCATTTTCTGTCACTTCATTTTTATTAAATGTTCCTACATTTTTTCCATATCTCAAAACTGTTATTCTATCAGCATACTCCATAACCTCATCTAATCTATGAGTTATAAATATTATGGAAATTCCTTTTTTAGATAAATCTCTTATAATATCTCCAAAAATTTTACTCTCATCATTTGTCAAAGAAGCTGTTGGTTCATCAAATATAATAACTTTTATATTATCTTTTTTTATCTCTCTACCTATCTCAACAAAATGTTTTTCTCCAACCGATAAATTTTTGCAAATATCATCAGCTTTAAATTCACACTTCATACTTTTAATAATATTAGTTGTTTTATCTCTCATAGAATTTATATCAAGAGTTTTTGAATTTTTATGTACTATTTCATCATTTAAAAACATATTTTCCAAAACAGTAATATCATCTATAATACTTAATTCCTGTTTAGCAATAGATATTCCATACTTTACTGCATCTTTAGGATTATTTATAACTACTTTTTCACCTTCAATAAATATTTCACCTAAAAATCCACCAGTTTTCTCTATAACAGGCATACCCGAAAGTATATTCATAAGAGTTGATTTTCCTGCACCATTTTCTCCTAAAAGAGCATGTATTTCACATTTATTTAATGAAAATGAAACATTATCTAAAACAACATTTTCACCATATTTTTTTGTAATATTTTTTATTTCAATAACATTCATACAATCACCTTATAATTAAAATAGGGGGCTTTAGCCCCCATTTTTATTTAAAAATTAACATAATTTTCAAGTATCATATAAACATTTGGAACTTCTTCCCCTGTAACAAGACTTTTATAGTTTGACATTTTAACCTTATCAGTACCAGCCACAGCGTCAAAGGCTGATTTTAAAGCCTCTGGGTCATTTTTGCCATTAGTCTCACCGTTACAATATTTTATAGCATACTCCACAGCAGACTCTATTATAGTCATATTAACAGGTGTTTCCCAAGTTGAAAATCTTCCTGTACCATTTTTTTCTGCAACTTTTTCACGTATAGCATTTATAATATATTCTGTATCTCCAGAATGTTCCTCATCAACAGATATTCCCAAAGCTCCTGGATAACCATGGTAAGGGCTAGGACAACATTGTTGTGCTACTATTGCACCAGCGTCAACGCTAGCTTTTATAAGAGGCTCTTGCATTGAACAGTTTGTATTAAAGAAACAAGTATTTTTTCCATACTGTTCAACTTTTTTAGGTATATCCTCAAGTATAAACATTTGAGCTCCTGAAATTCCTAAATCTCCCATAGGGTCAGGACAAGTTTCCTCAACAAAATTTATACCTAATTTTTCACACTCTGCTTTCATAATCTCAAAACGCTCTTTATAGAGAGGTGATGACATATGACGAGGGAATGAATAATGGACAAAAGTTTCTGCTCCCATAGATTTCGCCTGTTCTGGTATTGTATAACCCATATTGACTTCATCAGGGTGTATGAGTACATCTACAATCTTGGAAATCATATCAGGGTCCTCAACAGTGTTTCCACATATAAGTAATATATCAGGTCTTTCCTCTCTTACTTTCTCAAAGGCTGCGGAAGCTCCTGTAATACCTATACACATTATAATTGCTTTTATATCAGGGTCGGAAGCAAGCTGCATCATATTTGCAATAGTTGTTTCCTGTTCTTTAACAAAATTATCGGGATATGTGACACATTCTATCATATCGCCGTATTTTTCCTTTAACATTTGAGCGGCTCTGTATTCTTCCTCTCCTTGGGCAACAGTGCCTGTCATAATTCCTATTTTAAAACCTGTACTGCTTTCACTATTATTTGAAGAACAGCCGGAAAACATTGAAACCATAACAACAAGGGCTATAAACAATGCTGTAAATCTTTTAATCAAGTTTTTTAACCTCCCTATAAATAAAATATCTTTTGATATAATACCAAAAAAAACTTATAAAAACCATTAAAGACAAAAATATTATGTTAATTTCTACAAATACAATATCTTAAACATATTAAACATATTTTATATTGTTGTATTTGCTACGGTGTTTTTCTTTTTTTATAAAAAGACAAAAAAATAGGTGCGGAAAATTTTTTCCGCACCCTCATAGCATTTAAATGTGTATTTTTAATTAATCTAAAACGTAAAGTGTTACGTTTCTTACTCCCCAAGAGAAAGCTTCTGATTTTGTGTTGTAACAAAGGTCAATTTTATTTCCCTTTATTGCTCCACCTGTATCTTCTGCAACTGCAACACCATATCCCGGAACATAAACTTTTGTTCCAAGTGGTATAACTCTAGGGTCTACTGCAATAACGCCTTTTTTTGCAACTGTTCCTGATGCTGTTATACCATTACAACCTGCATCAAAGCCTGTATAACCTGTTGCTCTAACGTTTATCGCATCTTTGTATGTGTATCCATCAATATTTCTTGCTGTTCCTTTTTCAATTATTTTTGTCACTGGTTCTTTAACAATTTTTTCTTCAACTACTTCTGAAGATAAAACTTCATCTTTTGAAACTGTTTCTTTGATTGTTGTTTCAAGAACACCTTCGCTACCTTCCTGCACAACTCTTTCTACACCGTAATCAAGTGCATCTGTCTCACGATACTCAACTGTAAAAGGTATCGCATCTGTCTTTGTTATAATGTTTTCTGTTATTGTAGCAACATTTATTATCATGTTACTGCAAAGAGCTGTTGTTTCGCTTACATTTTCAAGTTTGTAGTCTGCTTCAATAAATTCGTCTATACTTGCCATCAGTTCGCCTACTGTTGCTTCTTCAGTGCTTACCATTCTTGGAACACCGTCAATGTTAATTATTACAGGCATATTATTGTCGTCGGCTGAACTTTCAGGTGAAAATGCAGATGCTGTTCCTGTACACATTGCCAATATAAATACTACGATAGCCATTACTCTAAGTCGTTTAGTCATTATTTATTATCCTCCTTGGATTTTTTTAAAACATTTACGGACTTTTTTTGTGGGAAAGAGCTACCGCAAAATATTTTAAAATCCTTATCCTACTAGTTTTTATTTCTGACATTACTTTCTTAAAATGCCTCTCTACAGTATTGTTTTTATAACGTGCTCAGTGTCATAAATACTGCAAAAAATAAAGACATATCATTGTAGATATATCTTTATCTTAATTACAGTAATTATATTAACACATCTGTAACAATTACGCAACAATTTATTTAAAAAACAATTGTTTTGCATTTAATTTTGTAATATTTGCAACTTTTTCAGGTGTTAAATCTTTAATTTTTGCTAGTTTTTTCACTACGAATTGTAAGTTTCTGGAATCATTCCTTTTACCTCTATTAGGAATAGGTGACAAATAAGGGCTATCTGTTTCTATAAGTATTTGTTCTAATTGTATAGTCTCCGCAACTTCGACAAGTTTTTTAGCATTAGAAAAAGTTATAACTCCTCCAATTCCAATATAAAAACCCATATTAATGTAATCTTTTGCCATCTGGGCACTACCTGAGTAACAATGTATTACACCCTTTCTTACTCCACTTTCTTTTATTATGTCAAAAGTCTCTTTTGAAGCCTCTCTTGAGTGAATTATTACAGGTTTATTAACTTCCTTAACAAGTTCAAGTTGACGTTTAAACCAATATCTTTGAACATCTCTTGGTGAGTTGTCATAGTAATAGTCAAGACCTATTTCTCCTATGGCAACGACTTTTTTATGACTGGACATTTGACGGAGTTCGTCCAAGTCAGACTCTTTCATATTTTCAGCATCATGAGGATGAACACCAACAGCTGCATAAACATAGTCATACTTTTCAGCCATTTCAATACTCTTTCTTGAGCTTTCCATGTCACAGCCTACATTTATAACATAGTCTATACCGCAGGAAGGGAGAAGATTTAAAATCTCCTCCCTATCCTTATCAAAACGTCCATCATCATAATGAGCGTGTGATTCAAAATACATATTAGCCTATTTCGACTCCGCTTTCAAAGTCTGGTTTGTCTACTGTTGCAAGGGAGAGGTTTCCGTCACTGTCCTCTGCTGCAAGTATCATACCATAGGAGTATTCTCCCATCATTTTTCTTGGTTTAAGGTTGGCAACAATTATAACTCTCTTACCAACCATTTCTTCTGGTGTATACCACTGAGAAATACCTGAGAATATAACTCTTTCTTCATCTCCAACTTTTACAACATTTCTTAAAAGTTTTTTGGATTTCTGAACTTTTTCTGATGATATAACTTCTCCAACTTTAAGCTGTACTTTTAAGAAGTCATCAATTGTTATTTCAGGAACTTTTTCTTCCTCTTTTTCCTCTTCTTTTTTATCTTCTTTAGAAGCCTCTTTTGTCTGATTAGCAACAGAAGCTGCCTGAGCCGCTTTCATAGCCTCCTCAAGCTCTGCAAGCTCTTTTTTAATGTCAATTCTAGGGAATATTGCTTCGCCCTTAGAAACGGCTACCTGACGGTCTAAAAGACCCCATGTCTTAATTGTATCCCATGCAGTCATTTCACCCTCTGTAATACCTATCTGTTTCCATATAAGAGCTGGAGTATTTGGCATAAATGGCTGTATCATTATTGATACTATTCTTATACTTTCAGCTACATTATAAAGAGCATTTGCAAGAACATCTTTCTTTGTCTCGTCTTTTATAAGTATCCAAGGCTGTGTTTCATCAATATATTTATTTGTTCTTCTTATAAGTGTCCAAATTTCATTTAATGCATCACTAAAGAGCATTTTTTCCATTTTTTCTTCAACTTTTTCAGCTGTTTCTTTTGCAACATTTATAAGGTCAGCGTCAAACTCTGTTTCTTTCTGTTCTGCTGGAAGTTTTCCACCAAAATATTTTTCAATCATACCTGCTGTTCTTGAAACAAGGTTTCCAAGGTCGTTAGCAAGGTCTGAGTTAATTCTCTGTATAAGAGCCTCATTTGAGAAGTTTCCGTCCTGTCCAAAGGCAATCTCTCTTAAAAGGAAATAACGTATAGCATCTACACCATATTTTTCAACAAGAACGAATGGGTCTACTACGTTTCCAACAGATTTTGACATTTTATTTCCGTTAATTACAAGCCAGCCATGACCAAATATTTTTTTAGGAAGTGGAAGGTCAAGAGCCATAAGCATTGCAGGCCATATTATAGAATGGAAACGAACTATCTCTTTACCTACAACGTGAACATCAGCGGGCCAGAATTTTTTAAATAATGAGTCGTCATCTGAACCATATCCCATAGCTGTGATATAGTTTGAAAGGGCATCAACCCAAACATATACAATGTGTCCTGGGTCAAATTCAACAGGAATACCCCATGTAAATGATGTACGACTTACTGCAAGGTCTTCAAGACCTGGTTTTAAGAAATTATTTATCATTTCATTCTGACGTGTTGCAGGCTGAAGCCATTCAGGATTTTCTTCCATATATTTAATAATTCTATCCTGATATTTTGAAAGTCTAAAGAAATAACTTTCCTCTTTTACTTTCTCAACTTCACGTCCACAGTCAGGACATTTTCCGTCTACAAGCTGATGTTCTGTGAAAAATGTTTCACAAGGAGTACAGTACCAACCTTCATATTCACTTTTATAAATATCTCCCTGGTCGTAAAGTCTCTTAAATATTTTCTGAACAGCCTTTACATGATAATCATCTGTTGTACGGATAAATTTATCATAAGATATGTCAAGTTTCTGCCATAAATCTTTGAATGTAGCAACGATTTTATCTGTATAAGCCTTAGGTGTTGTATTCTGAGCCTCTGCAATACGCTCAATTTTCTGTCCGTGTTCGTCACTTCCTGTGAGGAACATTACATCAAAACCTCTAAGTCTTTTATATCTTGCCATTGTATCTGTGGCAACAGTACAGTATGAATGACCGATATGAAGTTTATCACTTGGATAATATATCGGTGTAGTTATATAGAATTTTTCTTTTTCCAAAATAATCCCTCCAAAAGATTTGATTTCTGAAAAATATTATATATGTTTTAGTGACAAAATGCAATTAAAGGAAAAATCAATATAATTTGTATTTTGAATTAATAATACAATTTTTATGCAAAATGATAAAAAGCTCTTGCATTTATATATATAAACTGTTAAAATTCATGTTTTGATTATTGTGTATTATTGAAAATCCAATTCTTGTATGATACTATATTTATAGGTAAATAATAGTTAAACAGGAGGTTTCGAGATATTATGGTGGAAGGTGTAGCAAGGATTTCAAATCCAACTGGTCTTCATGCAAGGTCCGCTTCACAGTTCACACACTTTACCAACAAATTTAAGTGCAAAATTCATTTAGTTCAGGATGATGTTATTTCCAACGCCAAGAGCATTTTGAACGTGCTAGTCCTTGGCTTGGAGCAAGGTATGGATGTGACTGTGCGTGTTGACGGACCCAATGAAAAAAATGTTCTTAAAGAAGTGATTAATTATATCGAAACGCTTGAAGACTAAAAAGTAAGGTATCCGAAAGTTTTTGAAGACTTTTATGGATACCTTTTTTCTTTGCATATTTAACTTATTTTAAATTATTTTAAATTTTCAGGATTTAAACATTGAAGTTCTGGCAAAACAAATATACCGTCTTTTCTTATTAAAACATCATCAAAATATATTTCTCCTCCGCCATACTCAGGAGTCTGTATGAACACTAAATCCCAATGTATAGCTGATTTATTGCCGTTTGGTGCATCTTCATAACAGTTTCCCGGTGTAAAATGTATACTTCCCATAATCTTTTCATCAAAAAGAATATTGTTCATAGGTTTTGTTATATATGGATTTACACCGATAGCAAACTCTCCTACATATCTTGCACCTTCATCAGTATCAAAAACTTTATTTACTCTCTCTGTGTCATTGGCAGTAGCTTTTATTATCTTTCCATTTTCAAATGTAAGACTAACGTTTTCAAATGTAAAACCGTCATACTCAGAAGGTGTATTGTATGTTATAGTGCCATTTATAGAATTTTTTACAGGTGCAGTATAAACTTCTCCGTCAGGTATATTACACTCTCCCGCACATTTTACAGCTGGTATATCTTTTATTGAGAATGATATATCAGTGTTTTTTCCTGTAATTCTTACTTTATCAGTTTTATTCATAATATTTACAAGACTATCCATAGCCTTTGACATTTTGCTGTAATCTAAATTACATACATCAAAATAATAATTTTCAAAACCTTCAAGGCTCATTTTTGCAGACTGTGCCATACTTCCACAAGGGTATCTTAAAACAACCCATTTTGTGTGAGGAACTCTTATTTCATGGTGTACTGGATGTTGATAATATTTATTATATATCTCCATTTTTTCAGAAGGCACATCATAAAGCTCTGCTCCGTTTTCTTCTCCTCTCACACCTATAAAAGCGTCCATGGCTTTCATTTTCTCACAGGCAAATTTTGCTTCTATTTCAGCCTGTTCCTTTGTCATTCCCATTAAAAGTTCTCTCTCAACAGAGTTTGTTCTTATCTCAACAAAAGGATTAGCTCCAACTTTATATATCTCTTTTACAAGAGCTTTTACAAGGGGAATAGGTGCTGTTCCATTACAATTTATAAGAACATTTTCGCCTTTTTTTACACTACAAGAATAATTGACAATATTTTTTGCTAAAATTTCTATTCTGCTATCCATAAAATCTTCCTTTCAAAAAATATTTAAGCGGCAAACTGGAATATAATTCCCACTATTGCCGAAAATGCTATATAAAATACGGGATGTTTATTAAATTTCTTTATAAGTATAAATATTACAACAGCTAAAACTATCTCTTTAAATCTAAAAAACTCCATAATTCCACCGGAAAACAATCCTTCTATATTTATAAGAGATATTTTAACAATCTCAAAACAAGCTGCTGCAATAAGACCTGTTGAAGCTGGTCTAAGACCATAAAAAGCCTTATTAACATAAGAATTTGATTGGAATTTTTCCAAAACTCCAGCAATAATATCTATTATTATTATACTTGGCAAAACAAGAGCAAATGTTGATATAAGACAACCTATAACACCATGAGTTATAAATCCTACATATGTTGACATATTAACACCTATTGCTCCCGGTGTAGACTCTGAAACAGCAATCATATTTGCCAAATCAGTGTATGTGTACCAACCTGTTTTGTCAGAAATATTATATAAAAAAGGTATTGTGGCAGCTCCTCCACCTATTGAGAAAAGACCTGTTTTAAAAAATTCTATAAAAAGTGTTATCAATTCACTCATTTATTATCTTCCCCCTTTTTTATTGATTTTATAATTATTCCTGCAAAGGCTGAACAAATTACAGAAATGATAGGTGAAACATTTGTTGCAACAGCTATAAAAAATACTATAAGACATATTATAAGAGTTGGACTGTCTTTAACTCCCGTTTTTCCTATTTTTATTACAGCATTAAATATAAGAACACAGACACACACTCTTATTCCTGCAAAAGCATTGTTTACAATGGCAAGATGTGAAAATTCACTGAGAAAAGATGCTATAACAGCTATAATAACTATTGAAGGTGATATAAATCCCAAAGTTGAAACTAAACTTCCTATAATTCCTTTATTTTTATAACCTATAAATGTTGATACATTTACAGCTATTACTCCCGGTGTACACTGTCCTACTGCAAAATAATCTATTACTTCCTCATTTGTTGCCCATTTCTTATTTTCCACAATCTCTCTTTGTATTATAGGCAAAAGGGCATATCCTCCGCCGAATGCAATACAGCCCATTTTGAAAAATGTTATATAAAGCTCTATAAGCATTCTCATAATAATCATCTCCTATATTTTAAAAATTTATAAAATATAAAGAGGGCATTTTAAAAAGCCCTGTTTTTAAAATACCCTCATTTATTTACTGAAGTTTTTCTTCTATAAGTGCTGCAAGACTTTCTGCTTCTGCTTTCATAACCTCAAGATTTTTTCCTTCAATCATAACTCTTACAAGAGGCTCTGTTCCTGATGTACGTATGAGAACACGACCTTCTCCAGCAAATTTTGCTGTAAGTTCATCAATACGCTCTTTTATCTCAGCAACTTCCATGTAATCATTTTTCTTTGCATTATTTACCTTTGCATTAACAAGAACCTGTGGCATTGACTCCATTATTTCAGCCATTTCAGAAGCTTTAAGTCCACACTCTTTTAAAACTGTGAGCATCTGTATAGCTGTTGTAATTCCGTCTCCTGTTGTGTTGTAATCAAGGAATATAACGTGTCCTGACTGCTCTCCACCAAGGTTATATCCTTTTTCAAGCATTCTTTCAAGAACATATCTATCTCCAACATTAACCTGTTCAATATCTATTCCATGCTCTTTTCCCATTATTGTGAGACCAAGATTACTCATTATTGTACCAACAATGGCATCATTTTTAAGTTCACCTTTTTTCTTCATATTATAACCACATATTGCAAGAATTTTATCACCATCAATAAGATTTCCTTTTTCATCAACAGCAAGACATCTATCTGCATCACCATCAAAAGCAAAACCTATATCACAGCCATTTTCAACAACAAATTCACATATATCTTCCATATGTGTTGAGCCGCAGTTTTTATTTATATTTGTTCCGTCTGGCTCATTATGAATTATTGATACAGATGCACCAAGATTTAAAAGAGCTATTGGAGCAGCTTTATATGATGCACCATTAGCACAGTCAATAGCAACTTTTATTCCATTAAATTTTGTGTTTGTTGTAGTTGTAAGAAAATCTATATAATCATCAAGAGCATCTTCAGCTATTGATTTTGTTCCTACATCTTTTCCAACAGGTACTGGAATTTCTTCCATTTTAAGAAGAAGGTCTTCTATTTCATTTTCAAGCTCATCTCTGAGTTTATATCCTTCATTATTGAAAAATTTAATACCATTATATTCAACAGGATTATGTGAAGCTGATATTACAACACCAGCGTCAAGTTTATATTTTCTTACAAGATATGCAACAGCAGGTGTTGGCACAATTCCAGCTATTATAGCATGAGCTCCAACAGAACATATACCAGCTACAAGAGCAGATTCAAGCATATCTCCTGAAATTCTTGTATCCATACCAACAAGTATTTTTGGTGCATGAGCAGTTTCCTTTGTAAGTACATACGCTCCTGCTCTACCTAAATTATATGCAAGCTCACCTGTGAGCTCTGTATTTGCAACACCTCTTACTCCATCAGTTCCAAAAAGTTTTCCCATTTATTATTTCTCCCTTCCGAAATACTCATATATTTATTCAAAATACTCTTTTTCCCCTAATTAAAACTGCTTTCGTTATTATACCATTACACTATTATAAAAGTAAATATTAAAAGGTGCAGTAAAACCTAATATTACAGCATTTAACACATTTTCCAACTGTATATTATGTTTTTCTCTGCACCTTGTTAAAATTAATTTTCGGTTTCTGTATTTTCTGTATTTTCTGGAATTTCTGTATTATTTTCGGTTGTATTATTAGAATTTCCAAAAACAGAAACTTCAGCATTATATGCTCCACCTACAATAGAAACACCATCTGGCAGGTTAAATTCAACCTCAACCACGTGAGTTCCTTCTGTAAGGTTATCAACATTTACTGTTCCTGTGATTTCACTTTCATTTACACTATCAATAGCATTCTTTGAACCTTTAATTGTAAGATGAACATTTTCAGGTACAAAGGAAGCTTGAAGTCCTTCTGCTGGTTTTCCTTCAATATTTATTTTAGAAAAGTCTATTATAAGCTCTTTTGTTGTCTCTGTACTTATAGAAACTGTAACTTTGATTTCAGATTCTACACCATCTTTAGGTTTAACATTCTCAGGTAAAATATCATCTATATCATATACAGTTTCAACATTTGCAGTTCTTCCATTTACATTGACAACAGGAAGTGTTATTTCACTTATCTCCTGTAAAACACTGTCTGTGCCTGTAATATCAATATATTGTGGGTCACAAGATATGTTTTCAACAGTATAACCTTCTGCCGGAGTTCCTTGTATTGTAGCCTTTACAAGAACTCTTTTACTCTTACTTATTCCAACTTTTACTTTAACTTGATTTTGACTAAAAGTTATTCCAGAAACAACATTTCCATCTTTATCATAAGCTACAAGGTCTGCATTAACTGTAACATCTTTATCTGGACTATCTATTGTAACAGCAGCTTCTACAGAATTAACCATGTTTACTGCCGACTCTGCACCAGATATTTTTACTGTTTCAGGTGTAACAACAGGTTTTGAAACAACATATCCACTTCCTGCTTGACCATTTACAACAGCCTCAACATTTCTTTCAACAGAAACAAGATTTTCAACTTTTACAGGAACAAAAGCTGGGTCCTTTGACATTATCTCAAAGCCATCTCCTGCATTACTTGGAAGTTTTACCTCTATATAAAGTGAAACATATTCTCCATTTCCTGCACTTGCTGTGGCTTTTTTAAGGTCAACAGTAGCCTGTATATAGTTTCTATATTGAGAAAGTCTATCAAGAGCCATTCTCTCTCCTCTTACTTTTATTGTAACATTTGTGTCCTTAAGTTCTTCAAGGTTTGTTATTACAAGTCCTTGTTCTGCAAGAGCCTCTTCATTTTCAAACTTTATCTGAGTTGTATAATTTCTGTTTTCTATGGGATTTTCTATATTTATTACCATAAACCAGAGACCAACTGCAATACACACGGAAAGAAGTTTCCAGCCTATGTCTTTCATTATCATCTCTTTTATTTTATTCATCTGACTGTCTTCCCTTCCACAAAACTAATTTTTTCTTTATGGATTGTTTTCCACTTTGAGTAGAGAGCATTCCTCTAAGTGTTTCTATACTAACATTTCTGTAAAGAACTCCGTCTTTTGCCATAGATATATAACCCGTTTCCTCAGATACTACTATTACATAGGCATCAGAAACCTCACTGGCACCGATTGCCGCTCTGTGTCTCGTTCCAAGTTCCATACTTATATCATTACTCTCTGTAAGAGGAAGAAAACAAGTTGCTGCGGCAACTCTATTGTTTCGTATTATTACAGCTCCATCATGAAGTGGGGTATCTTTTTCAAATATATTTATGAGAAGCTGACTTGTTACAATAGCATCAATAGGTATTCCTGTTCTTTCAAGCTCTCCAAGAGGTACAGTTTTTTCTATAAGTATAAGAGCTCCTGTCTTTACAGCTCCCATTTTATCGGCAGCTTTAAGTATCTCATCAATTGTTTTTGCATTGGCTTTTTCATCATCTTTATTTTCATCTTTCATAAAAAGCTCAAACATTTTACCTTTTCCAAGCTGCTCTAATGCTCTTCTAAGTTCTGGCTGGAAAACAACTATAATAGCTATTATTCCTACGGATATTGTATTAGTAAGTATCCATGTTATAGTGTTAAGTTTAAGGATAGAGGCAAATATATAAAATACAAATATTACAAGTATACCCTTTAACAGAGTCCATGCCCTTGTTTCCTTTATCCAGAATATTATTTTGTAAATAAGATAAGCAACTATAGCTATATCAAGAATATCTATAATACCTATTGTTAGGGAAGTGTTTATAGTCATGTTCCCTATGCTGTTTAGTGCATCACTTATATAATCCATATATCTCATACCCCATCTATATTAAATATTTTATAAATAAAAATTTGTGTTTTTTAATTTTATATATCGCTTATAAATATATATGCATAAATAATATTATGTATAATAATTTTAAAGTTTGCCTATTTTTTAACAAATTTTTCGTTAACTATAATAATTATATCATAAAAACAACCTTTAAATTAAAAATTTACTATTAAATTTATTAAGTTTTTATTACAAAAAAAGGCAAAACAGCTCTAGATTTTTATCCAGAGCTGTTTTTTTAGATTGTATTAAAATTATTCAAGTATTACACTTGATAAAATATCTCCTATTGCAAGAGAGTAATTCTCTATAAGTTTATATTCTTCTGTGCCTTCATCAAAAGGTATACTATCCATAGCCTTATATGTTAAAACAACATTCATACCTTCTTCTTCATTTCTTATAACTACATTATCAACACTTTCTTCCTGTGATTTTATATTATCATAATCACCTGTATTATAAAGTTTAAATGTTCCTAACACAGCAGTTTTATCATCTTTCTCAAAATTTATTGTAGTCATTGTTCCACCAACTACTGTTCCTTCAATAGGCTCTATTTTAAAATCTATGTACTGTGAAATATCTTCAGGAAGATTAAAAGAAAGAGTATATTCTTTATTATTTGCCCTCATTGTAGTAATTGAGTTTCTCTCTGTTCCTGATGTTTCAACACCTGAATTCCATTCATCTTTTGATGAATTTCCACAGCCTGATAAAATAGCTATAATAGAAATAATTAACACAAATATTTTTTTCATAAATTCACACTCCTGATTAATATTTAAAATTAACATAAACAAATTAATTTATTTAATATACGTTTAATTATATAATTATATTATAATAAAAAACAATATTTTGTTTTTATACGTATTATTTTTTAGAAGGGAGTGTATTATTATGAGTTATCCAAGTCCAAAAAGTAAATGGGTATCACTTTTTCTATGTATATTTTTAGGTGTTTTTGGAATACACAAATTTTATGAAGAAAAAATACTTATGGGAATATTATATATATGTACAGGAGGACTTTTGGGGATAGGAGTTATTATTGATATAATAGCACTTATATTCAAACCAAATCCTTATTATCCATAATAAAAAAAGGCAGTTTTTTAAAAAACTGCCTTAATTTTTTATATTACTGTAAAGGTTTCATTGTTGGGAAAAGAAGAACGTCTCTTATTGATACTGACTCAGTAAGAAGCATTACCATTCTATCTACACCAATTCCAAGACCACCTGTTGGAGGCATACCATATTCAAGAGCTGTCATAAAGTCTTCATCAATCATATTAGCTTCATCGTCTCCAGCTGCTCTAAGTTCCTCCTGATGTTCAAAACGTTTTCTCTGGTCAATAGGGTCATTAAGCTCTGAATATGCATTTCCATATTCACGACCTACTATGAAAAGCTCAAAACGCTCTGTAAATTCTGGTTTATCTGGTTTTCTCTTTGTAAGAGGTGAAATCTCAACAGGGTAATCCATAATGAATGTAGGCTGTATAAGATTTTCTTCTACAAACTCCTCAAAGAAAAGATTTAATATATCACCTTTTGTATGATGTTTTTCATACTCAACGTGTCTTTCATCAGCAATTTTCTTTGCTGCTTCTGTATCAGGTATTTCATCAAAGTCAACACCGGCAAATTTCTTTACAGCGTCAACCATTGTAAGTCTTTCAAAGTCTTTTCCAAGGTCAATTTCATGTCCGCCATAGTTTACAGTTGTTTTACCTAAAACATTCTGTGCTACTGTTTTAAAGAGACTTTCTGTAAGCTCCATCATACCTTTGTAATCTGTGTATGCCTGATAAAGCTCTATCTCTGTAAACTCTGGGTTATGTCTTATTGACATACCTTCGTTTCTGAATACACGACCAATTTCGTATACTCTCTCAAATCCACCAACAATAAGTCTCTTTAATGGAAGCTCAAGAGCAATTCTTAAGTACATATCAATATCAAGAGTATTGTGATGTGTTATGAAAGGTCTAGCAGCTGCACCACCAGGTATTGTTTGGAGTACAGGTGTTTCAACTTCAAGGAAACCTCTGTCATCAAGGAATTTTCTTATTTCTTTTATTATAGCTGAACGTTTAAGGAATGTATCTTTAACTTCAGGATTTACAATAAGGTCTGTATATCTCTGACGATAACGAATTTCCTGGTCTTTAAGTCCATGATATTTTTCAGGTAAAATCTGAAGGCTCTTTGAAAGAAGTGTAACTTCTGTTGCATGAACTGAAATTTCACCTGTTTTTGTTTTGAATACAGTTCCTTTTATACCAACGATGTCACCGATATCATATTTTTTGAAATCAGCATAATTTTCATCGCCAATATCATTTCTACTTACATAGCTCTGCATATTTCCGTTTCTATCCTGAATATTGCAGAATGAAGCCTTACCCATAATTCTTTTTGACATAAGTCTTCCGGCAATAGATACTTCTTTACCTTCAAGTTCTTCAAAATTTGCTCTTATTTCATCACTATGTTTTGTTACATCATATTTTACAATCTGGAAAGGGTCTTTTCCCTCTGCCTGAAGTTTTTCAAGTTTTTCACGTCTTATTTTTATAAGCTCGTTTACTTCTTCTTGAGTCATCTGAATTTCTTCTTTTGTATCATTATTCTGTGACACTTCTTTTTCCTCCTAACCAATTTCTAAAAAACAGTAATATTATTAGTTCTTTTTAATTTCAAGAACTTTGAACTCAACTATTCCAGAAGGAGCTTCTATTGAAATTTTTTCTCCTACTTTATGTCCTAAAAGACCTAAGCCAACAGGTGATTCATTTGAAATTCTTCCTTCCATAGGGTCAGCCTCAGCAGAACCAACTATTGAATATTCAACTTCTTCATCAAATTCTATATCATAGAGTTTTACACGGCTTCCTACTGTTATAACATCGTTTGAAAGCTCATCATCATCAATAACTTCTGCATTTCTGAGCATTTTTTCAAGAACAACAATACGAGCCTCTATTTCTGCCTGTTCCTCTTTTGCAGCGTCATACTCGGCATTTTCTGAAAGGTCACCCTGTCCTCTAGCTTCTTTTATTTTTTCCGCAACTTCTTTTCTTCTTACAGTCTTTAAGTTTTCAAGTTCTTCTTCCATTTTCTTAAGACCGTCATATGTTAAAACTACTTTCTTTTCAGCCACGTTTAATCACTCCTCATAATATTTACTAAAACCACCAAAAATTTAATTTGATGTAGGCCACAGCGAAATTTTTTCTCTATGACTTCATTAAAAACATTAAATTGAATTATACCCAAAACTAGCACCATTGTCAACATACCAACTGCCTAAAAGCCTTGTAAAATCACACTTTCATTAATTTTTTACATAACTTTACAGTATATATTTATCCATAAAATACAGTGATGACAAAGAAATATTTTCATCATTAAATTCTTCTATAACTTCATAAAAATTATCATAATTTTCAATATAATTTTTAAAAATATCACTATTTTCAATTTTAAGTCCTTCATAAAGTTGTGATTTTAAAATACCATTTTTAGTTTTAAGACTTAAACCGTCAATAAACATCATATCGTCTCTTTTTGATGCTATTCTAATTGATTTACTATGATTTTTGACAATATCTATGTATATAGAATTTCTCTTATAATAATAATCATGGTTTTCCATATCACTGCTACAATTTACTATTACATCAGCATCTTTAAAAATCTGATTTTTAGCACTTGAAAATGTATTTATTATAAGTCCTCTTTCAGCCTCTGCTCTTTCTTTTATATCATCAAAAAAATACTCTCTATCTGTAAAAACTGATAAATAATTTACATTATCAATAAGAGAATTTAAAGCTGTAATTGTAAGTTTATCGTTGCCATCAACAACAACAAATTCAGCTTTGGACATATCTATATTTTTAATTTTAAGGGCTTTTTTAGCCATTTTAAAAGTCATAATGGCATTTACTGTGCGACCTCTCAAAACAGGTACAGAACTATAAAAAACATCGTCTTCCGGCAAAACTGCCCCTGTTACACCTATCTCTCCAAGTTTTTCAAGGGCATTATATACTGTATTATACCATCTTTCATAGTTACTCTTTTTTTCACCATATATAAGGGGCAAAACACAATATATTATTTCTGTTCCATAATTTTCTATTATTTCACCTATAAAAGGTTTACGCTTTTTTATTATATATTCCCTCAATTTATAGGGAACTTTATCATAAAAAGGCACAAATTTATTTTTATCTTCATTTTTCATATACATTAAAACAGCTATCATAAAATCACTCCAAAAAACCGTTTTTTAAAAGTATATGAAATATTAAATCAATTATTATTTATTATCTACAAAGTTTATCATAGAGAAGTTTTTCCATTTCCTCATAGGTCTCCGCCATGTTTATTTTGCCTCTAAGCTCTGCTGCTCCCGGACAGCCTTTTATATACCATGATATATGCTTTCTCATCTCTCTTACACCAATATACTCACCTTTATACTCTATGAGCATACGAGCGTGTCTAAGGGCTTTTTCAACCTTCTCTAAAGCTGTTGGTTCTGGTAAAATTTCTCCTGTCTCCATATAGTGTAATACTCTCTTAAATATCCAAGGATTTCCCTGTGCACCTCTACCCACCATTATGGCATCACAACCTGTATATTCAAACATTCTTTTTGCGTCCTGTGGTGTATTTACGTCACCATTACCTATTACAGGTATTGAAACAGCATTTTTTACAGCCTTTATAATATCCCAGTCAGCCTTTCCGCTGTAATACTGTTCTCTTGTTCTTCCATGGACTGCAACAGCTGCTGCACCTGCTTTTTCGGCTATTTTAGCTATCTCTACCGCATTTATATGGTCATCATCAAAACCTTTTCTAAATTTTATTGTTACAGGTTTCTTTTGAGAATTTACAAGAGAATGGACAATCTCTCCAACTCTTTCCGGATTAAGTGTTAAAGCACTTCCCTCACCATTTTTCACTATCTTAGGAGCAGGACAACCCATGTTTACATCAATTATATCTATATTGTAATCTTCAATTTTTTTTGCCATAGCTCCCAATATTTCAGGGTCACTTCCAAAGAGCTGTACTGCCACAGGTCTTTCTTTTTCATCAACTTCAAGAAGTTTTTCAGTGTTTTTACTTCCATAAAGTATTCCTTTAGCACTTACCATTTCAGAATATACAAGACCACAGCCCATTTCTTTACAAAGTATTCTGAAAGGAAGGTCTGTAACTCCCGCCATAGGTGCAAGGAATATATTATTTTTAAGTTCTACATTTCCTATTTTCATATTTTTTCTCCATTTCCATTATCACTTAAAAACCGCCGAAATAAAATTCCGGCGGTACATTTTTTCATTTTTTGTTTTTATTATAAAGTATTCTTAAACCTTCAAGAGTAAGAACAGGATTTAATATGTCAAATATTTCTCCTTCAGGGTCAATAACTTTTGCTAATCCTCCTGTTGCAATAACTTTTGCATCTTCTAAATTAAGCTGTTTTTTAAGTTCATCAATTATGTATATACTTTGACCTATATGACCTAAAACAAGACCAGCTTGTATACTGCCAACAGTATTTTTTGTTATTATAGAATCTGGCTTTGCTATCTCAACTCTAGGAAGTTTTGCAGCTTTTCTATAAAGAGCATCAGCACAAATTTGTATTCCCGGTGATATAAAACCAGTTAAAAACTCACTGTCTCTTCCTAAAACATCAAATGTATTTGCTGTTCCATAGTCAATTACTATGGCAGGTCCTCCATAAAGCTCTTTAACGGCTACAAGATTTACTATTCTATCAGCCCCAACCTCTTTAGGGTTATCCTGTTTTATTTTTATTCCTGTTTTCATACCTGCCCCTACTATCATAGGCTCTATATGAAAATATTTTCTTATTCCCTGAGTGAGAGAATACATAATATTAGGCACAACCGATGATATTATAACAGCTTTAACACTATCTGCCGGAACATCAGAATTATCAAAAAGAGAATGTATAAGTATTCCTGTTTCATCAGATGTTCTATTGTTTCCTGTTGTTATTCTCCAACTTTTTATAAGTTTATCATTATCATAAACACCTAAAACAGTGTTTGTATTTCCCACATCTACAACCAAAAGCATTTTTTATTACACTCCTCAGATTTCAGATTTATTTCCGATATTTTTTTCATAAAGTATTCTAAGACCTTTTAATGTGAGATATGGGTCTAAAACATCGAAAATACTGCCATCAGGGTCAATAACCCTTGCCAAACCTCCTGTTGCAACAACCTTTAAATTAGGCATATTAAGTTCTTCTTTTATCTTATTTACAATATATACAGTCTCACCTATATGACCAAAAACAAGACCAGCTTGTATGCAACCTACTGTATTTTTTGTTATTACAGACTTAGGTTTTTCTATGGCTATTTTAGGAAGCTGAGCAGCTCTCTCATAAAGAGCATCAGCACAAACCTGTATTCCAGGAGCTGTTATACCTGTTATAAAATTTCCTTCTTCATCTATAACATCAAAAGTTGTGGCTGTACTGTAATCTATTACAAGAACAGGACCTTTATATATTTCATTTGCTGCCACAAGATTTACTATTCTATCAGCTCCCATTTCCCTTGGATTGTCCATATTAAGTTTTATACCAGTTTCCATCGAAGGGTTTACTATCATAGGTTCTATATTAAAATATCTGCGTATACCTTGAGTTATTGAATACATTATATCAGGAACAACAGATGATATTATAATATTATCTATACTGTCTGCTGAAACATCTGAATAATCAAAAAGAGAATGTATAAACTGTCCTGTCTCATCAGCAGTTCTTGTATTTGTAGTTGTCATTCTCCATCTAGCAATAAGTTTTTCACCCTCATAAACTCCAAGTACAGAATTTGTGTTTCCTATATCTATAACAAGAATCAAATATAACACTTCCTTTTTTAAAAAAACGGCAGAATAAAAAAATTACTCTGTCGCTTAATATATCCTAATTCTTAATACATTATATCAATAAATACTCATATTACAATATTTTTTTTAAATTTTACGTGAAAAATTTAACCATAAAATTTTGTTAAAAAAAGAGTACAGATTTTGTATTCTGCACTCAAAAAATTTTTATTCATTTCTCAGTAATTCTTCTCTGACAGACTCGCCTTTATCTGTTTTGTATATAAGATACCAAAGACGAAGGGCATTTAAAAGTTCTTTATCTTTTCTTTGTATTTTTTTTATTTCAAGTTCTGCTCCTATCTCATCAAAATCAAAGTCATCTTCACCTCTTACAGTCTCAAAATATACATTTCCATCTTCATCAAAACGCATTATAAATGTACAACAAAGTTTTTCTGCCATTGTAACACACATTATCTGTATATCTTGTTTTATAGACTGGGGAATAGCGTCATATTCACTTGAAAAATAAAATTTCTGCTTTTCCCAGCTTGCCGCTGCAAGTATATTTTCATCCATTTTTATAATTACCTCCTTCTAACAGAAACCTCACCGGAAAAAACAATCTCCCTAGTTCCATTTTCTCTCTCAACAATAAGTTCTCCGCTTTCATTTATTCCAACAGCTTTTGCAGGGTATGTTTCTCTACCTATAACGTTTATATCTCTGCCTATTGTATTACACATTTTTTCATATTCCTCTGTAAATATTGAAAAATCTCCATATTTTACATACTTGTTATAATACATTTCAAAATCTTTTAAAACCTCGTTGAGAAGTTCTTTTCTTGAAAAATCCTTACCAGCTTCTTTCTTAAGGGATGTTGCCACATCTGAAAGTTCTTCTGGGAAGTTTTCTGTATTTACATTTATACCTATTCCAACAACAACATAATTTATTTTCTGTATCTCTGTACTCATCTCTGTAAGTATGCCACATATTTTTTTGTCATTTATAATAACATCATTAGGCCACTTTATAGAAACATCAAGTCCTGTAACTCTCCTTGCAGCACGACAGACACAAAGACCAGCTAAAAGTGTAAGCATAGGAGCTTTTCTTGGGTCAATATCTGGTCTTAAAAGTATTGAAAACCAAAGTCCATCTCCCCTTTCAGACTCCCATTTTCTCCCCATTCTTCCTCTGCCTGCTGTCTGTATTTCAGAGACAGCAACTGTTCCTTCTTTTTCGCCTTTCTCGGCAATATATTTTATAACATCATTTGTTGATGTAACTGTATCTTTAAATATTATTTTTTTGCCTAAAATTTCTGTATGAATAGCGTCCTGTATTTCTTTTTCGTTTATAATATCCACATCATCAATAATATGATAACCTCTGTTATTTACAGCTTCTATATTATATCCTTCTTTTTTAAGTTTTGATATAGCTTTCCATACAGCTGTTCTTGATACTCCAAGTTTTTCTCCTATTTCTTCTCCTGAAATATAACCTTCAGTATTTTTTAAAATATCAAGTATTTTATTGTTCATAATATTCCTCCTAACTAAAAGAGTTATAAAAGAATTTTTAAAAAAAGCGGACTTTTATAAAATATAAAGCCCGCTTAATGCTTTTTAATATCAGTCTTTGAGAGTTGCAACCATAACAGCTTTTATTGTGTGCATACGGTTTTCAGCTTCATCAAATACAACAGATTTTTCTCCCTCTATAACCTCATTTGTAACTTCATATCCTCTTACAGCTGGGAGACAGTGCATAAATATTGTGTTTTCATTGCCTGTTGAGTTCATAAGTTCATCATTAACCTGATAATCTTTTAAAAGAGCAACTCTTTCAGCTTTTTTATCTTCTTCACCCATAGAAATCCATACATCTGTATATATTATATCTGCATTTTTAACAGCTTCTTTAACATCAGATGTTATTTTTATTGTGCTTCCGCTTTCTTTTGCGTAACCTTCACAAAGTTTTACAAGGTTTTCTTCTGGGAAAAGGCTTTCTGGTGAACCTATTGCAAAATTAAGTCCCATTTTTGAACAGCCAATCATGAGAGCATTTGCCATATTATTTCTTCCGTCTCCAACATAAACGAAATTAATACCTTTAAGTTTGCCAAATTTTTCTTTTATTGTGAGGAAGTCTGCAAGAACCTGTGTAGGGTGGTCTTCATCTGTAAGACCGTTCCATACTGGAACACCGCTGTATTCAGCTAATTTTTCAACAGTTTCCTGTGAAAAACCTCTAAACTCTATACCGTCAAACATTCTTCCTAAAACTCTTGCTGTGTCTTCAACAGTCTCTTTATATCCAAGCTGTATATCATCTTTTCCTAAATATTCAGGATGTGCCCCTTCATCAACAGCTCCAACTGTGAAAGAACAACGTGTACGTGTTGAAGGTTTTTCAAATATTAAAGCTACATTTTTGTTTAAAAGATTTTTTTCAAATATTCCTTTTTTCTTTTTATCTTTTAAATCTTTTGCAAGGTCTACAAGATACTCAATTTCCTCTGCTGTAAAGTCTTTTAATGTTAAAAAACTTCTTCCTCTTAAATCAACTGCCATTTTAAATTCCCCCTAAAAATAATTAATAAATAAAATCCAAAAAGGGCGGAGAACACTCCGCCCTAATAACCAAAGTTATTATTTGCCCTTGTTGTTTACCTTGTTAAGGAACTTAGCTGTCTCTATTATCGCTCTGCCATGTGTTCCTTCGCCTATTTTATCAATTTCATCATATGCTTTAACTTTGAATGTAAGCATTCTTCCATTTACTTCTATAACTTCAGCAACAACTCTTACTTTCATTCCTACTGGTGTTGCTGCCATATGTGAAACATTTACACTTGTTCCTACTGTGTCATATCCCTTTGGAAGAACAGCTTTAACTGCATTTAAAGCAGCAGCCTCCATCCAACCAATCATAACAGGTGTTGCAAGAACTGTAACTTCTCCACTTCCAAAATGTACAGCTGTATCTGTGCTTGTTACAACTCTTTCAATTTCCATGCTTATTCCGCAATTTACATTGTATTCCATTTAAAATTCTCCTTCCTTTTTGTCATCTGTATTCAAATCATTATTTTCTTCTGTTGTATCATCAAAAATATTGATTTTTTCTTTTTCTTCATTTTCAACAACATTTAATCTAGCCTCTTTAGCTTCTTTTGCCTCTTTAAAAAGCTGTCTAAATTCATCACCTGTGATTTTTTCTTTTTCAACAAGTATTTTAGCTGTTGCATGAAGAACATCAATATTTTCTTTAATAAGTCTTATAGCTTCCTCGTAAGCTGTATCAATAATTCTCTTTACTTCTTTATCTATTGTTGCAGCTACATCTTCACCATAATTTCTTGAGTGTCCCATTTCTCTGCCTATAAACACTTCATCAGAGTCATTTCCAAACTGTATAGGTCCTAAAATATCGCTCATACCATATTTTGTTACCATACTTCTTGCAAGGGCTGTGGCTCTTTCAATATCGTTTGAAGCTCCTGTTGTTATATCTTTAAATATAATATATTCAGCAGCACGACCACCAAGGAAACTTATGATATCCTGTTCCATATATTTCTTTGTGATATACATTTTATCTTCACCAGGTAAAGGCATAGTATAACCGCCTGCCATACCTGTTGGTATAATTGATATGCTGTGTACAGGGTCTAACTCGCTTAAAACCTCAAAGAGTATTGCATGACCACCTTCATGGTATGCAGTGATGAGTTTTTCTTTTTCTGAAGTAACTCTGCTCTTTTTCTCTGTACCAATACCAACTTTTACAAAGGCACTCTGTATATCAGCCATTTCTATTACTTTTTTGTTAGCTCTAGCAGCTAAAAGAGCTGCCTCATTTAAAAGATTTGCAAGGTCTGCACCTGTAAATCCTGATGTTGTCTTAGCAACTACACTAAGGTCAACTTCAGGTGAAAGAGGTTTACCCTTAGCATGAACTTTAAGTATTGCCTCTCTACCTTTAACGTCAGGTCTACCAACATAAACCTGTCTGTCGAAACGTCCTGGTCTAAGAATAGCAGGGTCAAGTATATCAGCACGGTTTGTTGCTGCAAGAACAATTACACCTTCATTTACACCAAAACCATCCATCTCAACAAGAAGCTGGTTAAGTGTCTGTTCTCTCTCATCATGTCCACCGCCAAGACCTGCACCTCTACGACGTCCAACGGCGTCAATCTCATCTATAAACACAATACAAGGTGAATTCTTTTTAGCCTGTTCAAAAAGGTCTCTAACTCTTGATGCACCGACGCCGACAAACATTTCAACGAAGTCTGAACCAGAAATACTGAAAAATGGTACATATGCCTCACCGGCTACTGCCTTTGCAAGGAGAGTTTTACCTGTTCCCGGAGGTCCTACAAGAAGAACGCCTTTTGGTATTCTTGCACCCATCTGAACAAATTTCTTAGGCTCTTTGAGGAACTCAACAAGCTCTTTAAGCTCTTCTTTCTCCTCATCAAGACCTGCAACATTTTCAAATGTAACTCTGTTTTTGTCATCAATGGTAACTTTTGCTTTACTTTTTCCGAAGGACATCATTTTTCCGCCTCCGCCACCATTCATTTTCTGGAACATGAATGTAAAAAGTATAATCATAAGTATTACCATTATAATCGTTGGAAGTATTGCCATAAGAAGACTTGTCTTAGGAATACTTGGAGTTTTTATATTTATGGAGCCATCTGTATTTTCACTCTGGACATAGTCCATAAATGTATCAACACTTGGAATATTTACTATAACTTCTGTTCCATCAGAAAGCTCTGCTCTGGCTGTTCCGTAGTTTGTTATTTCAGAACTATTCTGAATTTGAAGCTCCACTACATTTCCGTTTTCTATACTCTGTGTAAGGTCACTGTATGTAAACTCAACAGGTTCTTTCTGACCGAAGCTTTTGTTTGTAGCGAAAATTGCTGCTAAAATAATTACAAATAGCAGTCCGTACAAACCAATTGTAGAACCAAATTTCTTCAAAATTATTTCCCTCCTAGACTGATTGTAAGAATGTCTTTTCATTTTAACACGTTTAAATTGTAATTGCAACTTAGACAACTAAGGTTTTGCATACATTATCCCTTAGAATTCTCCATAAACATAAACGTAAAAAATCAGAAAAATACTTATACACAATACATTTTTATTATTAACAAAATTAATATATTTTATCAATTATATAACTACAAAATATGTACATAAAAAAATACATTAAAAATATTAATTTTTTTCACCTAAAAACGGTACAGATTTAAAAATCTGTACCGCTTATGTTTTATAAAATAAAACTTTTATTCCTCTTCAAAAGAAATTACACCTATATAATCAAGGTTTCTGTATTTCTGAGCATAGTCAAGACCATATCCAACAACAAAAGCATCTGGAATTGTAAATCCTGTATATGCAACATCAACCTGTGAAACTCTTCTATCAGGCTTATCAAGAAGTGTACAAATTTTGAGACTCTTTGGGTTTCTGCTGTTAAGAAGATTTACAAGATGACTTAAAGTTCTTCCAGAGTCGATAATATCCTCAACTATAAGAACATTTTTACCTTCAATAGACTCATCAAGGTCCATAAGTATCTTTATATGTCCACTGCTTTCAGTTCCATCACCATAACTTGAAACATCCATAAAGTTAAGTGAAACAGGACTTGTAAGTCTCTTTGAAAGCTGAACCATGAAAAATACTCCACCTTTTAAAACACATACAAGATATATTTCTTCACCTTTATAATCACTGTTTATAACTTCTGCAAGCTCATCAAGTCTTTTTTCAATTGCAGATGTTGAAATCAGGGTTTCTATTTTTTCCTTCATAACTCTTTTTCCTCCCAAATGTAAAAATACACCCTTTTTTTTGTATTTTCAGTTATATAAAATTCAACTGAATCTCTGAGACCTACAAGACTTATGGCTTTTTCATCTGTTGAAAGTACAGGGAAAACATCTCTTTCCTTTGAAGGTATTTTACAATCTATGAAAATATCTTTAACTTTCTTTTTACCATTTTTGAGGGTTATATAATCCCCAGCCCTTCGTGTTCTCAGATAAATGTCCGTATTGATTTTATCATAGTCATATACTTTAGTACATACGTTAAAAAGACCAAAATTCTTTTTTTGCTGATTTAACGATAATAGTGCATATTTACCTATTTCTTTTATGTAAATTTTCTGTTCTGGAGTCAAAATATAGGAATATCCTTCGCTTTTTGTATGATTTTCATTATATATCTTTAATTTTTCATATTCAGTTTCGCATACAATACCAAAAGGAAGATTTACTTTTTTCCCTGTTCCTTTCATTAAAATGTCATTTATGCTCTCTATATGTGTGTATGATATATCTTTTATGTCTTTTTTTATATCTCTTAAAGCTCGTCTTAAAACTCGTCTTATCATTACATTATGAAATTCTTTTATTTTATTTATGTCAATAACAACATTACCCTTATTTTTTGATATAAGACATTTTTCATAATTATATTCTGTAAGACTTTCTAAATACTCCTCCTCCTCATATATTATTGAGGCAGTTCTTGCTATATTTTCAATGGCATTTTCATTTACTTCTCTCATAAGAGGAAGTATATTAAGCCTTATTTTATTTCTTGTATATATATCCATTTCATTGGTACAGTCTGTTCTGTAATCTATATTATTTTTTATACAATACTTTTCAATACTATTTCTCGGACACTCTATGAGAGGACGTATTATATTTTCTCTTACAGGTGCTATTCCACCTATGCCTTTTATGCCACTTCCTCGGCACATTCTCATAATAACAGTTTCTGCTTGGTCATTCATATTATGGGCAACGGCAATTTTACCTTTTTTCTCTTTTGCAAGTTTTGAAAACTCATCATATCTTGCTTTTCTTCCGGCTTCCTCCTCACCTAATCCCCATTCAACAGCTTTTTTCTTTATGTCATAATAAACACTTTTACAAGGCACATTTAAACTTTTACAAAACTCCTCCACAAAACGCTGGTCACCGTCTGCCTCCTCACCTCTTATGCCATGATTTATATGAACAGCGTATATTGATAAATTATAATGCTCTTTTATAGAGCATAAAAAGTGTAACAAAGCACAAGAGTCAGCTCCACCGGAAATTCCTGTTATTATTACATCTCCTTTTTCTATCATGTTATATTTTTTTATTGTATTTAAAGCGGTTCTTCGCAAAAAAATCATTCCTTTCGGTACAAATCTTAATAAAGTATACCAAAGTAAAAGATTTTATTAAAGTCCCTCCCATATTCTCGATGCAACAACTGTCATATCATCATTAGCTTGTCCTCCAGCTTTTTTTATAGCCTCTTTCATTATATAATCCGCTATATCTTTAGGATTACTACTTCTAAAAACAGAAAATATATCTTCAAACCATTTCTCATCTTCACCTGTATTTTTTTCGATTATATCCTCTATACCGTCAGTAATCATAATTATAATATCTCCGTCACGTATCTCATAACTACTTTTTTCTATGTCAGCACCTGAAAATATACCTATTGGCAATGTTTCCTGTCTCACTGCCATAACTTTTCCATTTCGCATTATATATGATGAGGCTGCACCGGTTTTTACAAACTCAGCTTTCTTTTTATAGGTATCTATTTTACATATATCAAGAGTTGCAAAACTATCCTTTGTTGAATTTAAAAGTAATGCTGAATTTATAAGTTTTATTGATATATCACTGTCAAAACCTGCCTTAAAAAATCTCTCTAAAAGCTCTATGGCAAAAAAACTTTCTCTGTTTGCTTCCTCTCCTGAACCCATACCGTCAGACAAGGCTACGACAAACTCTCCTTCCGCTAACGGTAAAAATGTGAAATTATCACCACTCACAGTGTTACCTTTTTTACAAAATACTGCTGATGAAGATGCAACATTATATCTTTTAGCCTCTCTATAAACAAAAACTCTATTATCATCAGTTTTTTCACGTCTCATTTTTCTTCCAGAAACTTTACTTATAATCTTTCCTGTCTCCTCAATGAAAGATTTTTCAATAACATAATCTTTAAGTTTAAATTTTACTGTTATCTCACCTTTTCCACTTTCAACAGCTGTAATATAATAAAATTCAGCGGATTTTTTATCAAAATAGGCTTTTATCTCTCTTTCTATATCCTCCCTAAATATTTGTCTCACATCAATTCTTTGTTCTATATTCTCAAGTATTTTCCCAACAGCAAAAAGCTGTTCTCCAACAAGGTCTCTACTCTCCTTTATTCTATTTTCCCAAAATATCTTTGACCTAAATTCTTCACAATCCTTATTTATTTCCGAAACTATCGTAATAACTTTGGCACAATTTTTTTTGAAATTATTTGGAAAATCATCAACAAAAATTTGACCTTTATTTTCACAAAGTCCCACACTATCATAAAAAATTTTATATGTATTATAAAAATCCTTCTCCCAACAGTAAGAAAACAATCCACAGTTTTTGCAAACCTTTCCACCAACTTCGTCAATTACAGTTTTTATACTTGAAGCATTATATTTTTTATTTTTTCCAAGTTTTTTAAATGTATCTGAAAGGGCATAAAAAGAGTCTGAACACTCTTTTAAATTTTTTTCTGTTATATTTTTCATTGTCATATAATATCTACTATCATAAACATTTTCATTCATATCATAGCTTTTTATAAACTCAAAAGTCTTTTCAGGTATAATCATAAATAAAATTATCCCTGTAATAAGACTTTTAAACCAAGACAATGTTAAAAGCTCCATGTTTATATAGAAAACCATTACTGTCGATACAGCTATAAATCCAAAAGCAGACGTAATTTTTCCGTTTTTTCTTAAACTTCCACTAACCATTGATGACACTGTCAAAACAGAAAACAAATCAGCACTTCCTTCAAAACATATCATAAGCATAAATCCCACAAAAGCTCCTCCAAAAGCTCCTCCAGAAGGTCCCAGCCGATAGGCAAACAATATACAAACAAGTACAGACAATGACATTTTAAAATTTATATTCCATATCTCAATATTTCCAACAGTTATTATACATATAGCTGACATTATAAGAAGGGAGGCTGTCTCCTCAATGGATAATAACTTTCTGTTGGGACTGTCTCTCATTGTATAAAATCCCTTCATAATAACAAAAGAAAGGGCAAAAACTGCTACTCCCTCCAATGCCGATGTTATGATAATATATTTTGAAATACCATAAAATATTGATAAAACAGTTCCACCTAAAAACAGTGATAAACCCATCAAAAAGGCTTTTTTAAATATATCTATTTTTAATGACATTCTTTTTGCTATAAAATTAATAACTATTGCTATACATCCCCACAAGACATATTTTAAATTTAAAAGACTGTTTCCCAAAGCAAAACGCCCTAAAACAGACAAAACCACAGTTATATAAAATATAATACCCTCACCAAAAAATATTGTACAAAAAGAACATCCAAAGGGCGAAAATATATTAAATACATTCGTCCCTCCTGATAAAAAAGCAAAAACACATATAGCACTTTTTTTAATAATGTCATTTTTTCCTGTTTTTTTTATATTTTGAAATTTACTGTCTAATATTATTTTTTCCATATAAACAAACCCCTTTCCGTATTCTTGATTATACGAAAATATGCCTGTTTTTTTTGTCATATTGTGATGTTATTTAAAAAAAGTTTTCGACACAACAAAAAAAGGCACAGTCATATGACTGCGCCTTTTTATTATTATAAATATTCATAATATTCGTCTTCATCATCAAGCATATAGCTTTTTAAACGATGTTTACCCGAAAATGCATTGGTCATTTTAGGTCTTCCCTTTTTCCTGCCTTCACCTTCGAACCTTTTCTTTTGTGCCTCGGCCTCCTTTTGAAGCTTTCTCATTCTGTCATAACGGTCAAATTCAGATTCTTTTTTAGACACTTTATTAATCCCCCTGAAATAATTAAAAGTAAAAATATAATAACGATTTTATTATCATTCAAAAAACCATCTTTGTCAATGAAAATCTTCATATTTATAATGTAATTTTTAAAGACTTTAATATATAATTTCAAACCTCAATATATATCTATGAAAAAACACAATTTTTAGTTAGTTTTTCACAATCTTTTTTTAAAAAACCGACTTGTTATAGATATTTCAATCACATTGATTTTTTATTAATTTTTAAACCAAAAACAGCTATTTTCGACTTTATAAACCTTAATTTAACCATTTTTCAATAAAATTTTATACTGTAATATTATGAAAACCTTAATAATATAATATTGGATAAATCATATATTTTTTTGATAAAAATTTATTAATTTATATAAATATTAAATAAAATATGCTTATTCTTAAGAAAAACAATAAATTTTCTAAAATTTTATTACAATTATTGAAATTACTAAATTTAATTATTATAATACTTTGGAAATCATTTAATTTAAATATTATTTAACGGAAATTTAATCAATTATTAATATTTTGAAAATGGAGGCTGGATTAATCTATGATAAGATTTTTATTGCAATTTAATTTTTGTATTTTTCTTATTTTTACAATCTGTTATTCTTATCAGTTTGTATTTCTTTTCTATGTACTGATACACAGATTAAAATCAAAAAAAGATGTTACTCCTGATGGTAAACAGAACAGATTTGCTTTTGTTACATCTGCTAGAAATGAAAAAAATGTAATCGGCGAACTTATTGACAGCATACGTGCACAGAATTATCCAGCAGAACTTATTGATATATATGTAATCGCAGATAACTGTACAGATAACACAGCAGAAATTTCAAGAGAACATGGTGCATTTGTTTATGAGAGATTTAACAAACAGCTTATAGGCAAAGGATATGCCCTTGATGAATTTTTCAAACACCTTATGAAAACAGGTGAAAGCAAAAAATATGACGGTTTCTTTGTATTTGATGCAGACAATGTTCTTGATGCTAATTTTACAAAAGAAATGAACAAAGTATTTAATAAAGGATATAATATTGTTACAAGTTACAGAAACTCAAGAAACTATGGAAGCAACTGGATT
The DNA here is from genome assembly GCF_002161055.1 of Tyzzerella sp. An114. Taxonomy (GTDB): domain Bacteria; phylum Bacillota; class Clostridia; order Lachnospirales; family Anaerotignaceae; genus Fimicola; species Fimicola cottocaccae. The sequence continues at coordinate 78,757 of NZ_NFLT01000004.1, read as the reverse complement.
TCAGCAGGTTATGCTCTTTGGTTCCTTAGAGAGTCAAAATATTTAAGCAACGCAAGAATGTTACTTCATACAAGCTGTGCCGTTTCAGGAACAGGTTTCCTTGTAAGAGAGTCAATAATAGAGAAAAACAATGGTTGGAAACATCATCTCCTCACAGAGGATATTGAGTTCTCAATAGATAGCGTTATAAATGGTGAAAAAATTGGATATGCTGATGGTGCTGTAATTTATGACGAACAGCCTATAACATTTGCTCAGTCATGGAACCAGCGTCTTAGATGGTCAAAAGGATTTTATCAGGTACTTGGTAAATATGGCAGCAAACTTGTAAAAGGTATATTCACAAGCAAAGGAAATAAGTTCTCATGTTTCGATATGTTTATGACAATTTCACCAGCTATGTTCATCACACTTTTTAGTATAGCTGTAAACAGTACTGTTCTTATAACAGAAATGATGTCATCTTACGGAAACTATTTCCTTATAAATGAGTCAATGAATGCTATTGGCGGTTCACTTTTTAGATTTTACATACTTCTTTTCGTTGTCGGTGGTATAACAACTGTTACAGAGTGGAAAAACATAAATACATCTACAATAAAGAAAATATTATATACTTTCACATTCCCACTCTTTATAGCAACATATATACCTATTGCAATAGTTGCACTTTTCAAAAAAGTTCAGTGGACACCTATTGCTCATGGTATGGAAAGAAAAGCAGTTGCAATGAAATAAGTAAATTAAATTTTATTGTTAAAATGACAGATTTTTGGGGAGTCATAATTTTTTAGGGCTTCCCTTTTTTTGTAGAATTATTTAGGAGAATGATTATGAAGGATAAAATATTAAAACTACTTAAAAGCTCCATATTTTCGGCTATTTTTTTCTCTGTAATTTCATGTCTTGTTTTCAACACTGCAATGACAATGATTGAACAAAAAACTTTTTATGATACTTTTTACTATATATCAAATCATTTTGATAACTTCTTTAAAAGCTATCTTCTTATGCTTTTTTCATATTTTGTACTTCTCTCAACAGGAAGATACTTTATACCATCTATATTAATAGGTGGAGGCGGATATATATTTGCTCTTGTAAATTTTTATAAAATACAATACAGAGCAGAGCCACTCTTACCTTGGGATATTTTTTCAGCTGGTGAAGCAGCAGAAGTTGTTTCATCATTAAAACTTACATTCCCTTTAATAAATATAGTTGCTCTTGCTATTACAGTATTAATGATTTTTTTAGCATTTAAAAAAGCCCCTATAAATTTTGGTCAGGGAAGAAAGAAACTTGCTGCTATAAGCCTTGTAATAGTATCATCTGTATATTGTGTTTCATCATACTATGAAAAAGCTTATGCTGGAGCTAATGAGTGGCCTGACACATGGTTTAGAATAGACTATTATAAAAACAATGGTCTTTTAAACTCATTTATATACAATTTCCGCTATCTCTCAATAGATGCACCATCAAACTACAATATTACAAATATGAATGCTATTGCAGAACAAATTAAAAATATAGAAGCACAAAAAAGTGAAAACTCTGAAAATTTTAACCCTGATATTATATTTATAATGAGTGAAAGTTTTTGGGACCCTCAAACACTTAACGGAATTACATATGAAGAAGAACTTCTTCCAAATCTTAAAAATTTACAGTCTCAAGGATTATATGGTCAAAATCTTTCTCCAAAATTCGGCGGTGGAACTTCAAATGTAGAGTTTGAAGCATTAACAGGTTTTTCAAATGATTATCTTCCTGACGGCTGTATACCATATCAGCAATACATAAGAAATGATTTCTTCTCTATTGTAGATTATCTTGAAGGCAGAGGATATGAAACTCTTGCAATACACTCTGATGAGGGTAAAAACTGGAACAGAGAAAAAGCATACGCTAAAATGGGATTTGATGATTTTATATCTCTTGAAGATATGGAAAACCCAGAAATGACTCGTGGCAGAGTTTCTGATAGAGAGGTAACACGATATATTATAGATAATTATGAAAAACATATTGCTGAAAGTGATGCACCTTGGTTTAATTTCATTGTTACAATGCAGAACCACACAGGTTATGATAAAAATAATTTTTCTGAAGATGAACTTGTAAAATTCACAAGTGAAAACCCTCTTTCTCCTGACGCTGAAGGACAGCTGGCGGACTTCTCAACAGGTGTTCATATTTCAGATGAAGAACTTGGAAAACTTGCTGATTACTTTATGAACCAAGAAAGACCTGTACTCCTTATATTCTTTGGTGACCATAGAGTAAACCTTGGCACAGAAAACAGAGAAATATATTATGCTACAAACACAATAAACAATGATATGACAGAAACTGAAAAGCAATATACAATACATACAACACCTATTATGGCTATCAGTAATTTTTCTGATGTTCATGAAGATTTGAATGTTATGGCTCCATATATGATACTTCCTTCTGTTTTTGAAGCTTATGGTCTTGATACACCTGTTTACTTCGATTTTCTTAATCTCATAAGAGAAAATAGTACAGGAGCTCATCTTAATATGACTTTAGACTCGGAAGGTGTTCCTATGGAGACTGTTTCTGAGGATGTGGAAACCCTCTACAAGGTTTTGAATATGATTCAATATGATTATATAATCGGTGAAAATTATATTGGTGATGAGATTTTTAAATAATAGAAAAGAGGATACAATATTGTATCCTCTTTTTTATTATTATAAAGTTATGTAAAATAAAATATTGTATTTTTTTAAAACTTATTTTATCATTTAACTATATACAACATACATTTTAATTTTTATAGGTTTTGAAGGAGAAAAATTTTTATGAAAATAGTAGTTGTTGGCTGTGGTAAAGTAGGATATGCATTAACCGAACAGCTTACTGAGGAAGGACATGAAATAACTCTTATAGATACAAAAGAAGAACGTATACAGTCTGTTCTATCACAACTTGATGTTCAAGCTGTATGTGGCAATGGCACAAGTTATGTTGTTCAACGTGATGCAGGAGTTGAAGACGCTGACCTTTTAATAGCTGTTACAAACCAAGATGAAATAAACCTTTTAAGTTGTCTTATAGCAAAAAAAGCTGGTAACTGTCATACAATAGCCCGTGTTCGTGACCCTGAATATTATAGGGAGATAGGTTTTATAAAAGAGGAACTTGGTCTTGCTATGGCAATAAATCCTGAAAAGACTGCGGCTGCTGAAATATCAGACCTTATACGTATACCGTCAGCCATGGAGATTGACAAATTTGCTAGAGGAAAAGTTAATCTTATAAAATTCAAAATACCTGAAAAATCAATTCTTAATAATATGGTTCTTTCTGAATACTCAAATACAATAGGTAAAAATACTCTTGTATGTATTGTAAAAAGAAATTCAGAAATAATCATACCTGATGGAAATTTTGTATTATCAAGCGGTGATATAATATCAATAATAATACCTCCTGAATATATGTCTTCTTTTTTCCAAAAAATAGGCATTAAAATGCGTCCAATAAAAAATGTAATGATTGCAGGAGGAAGTACAATTGCATATTATCTTGCAAGTTCTCTTATACAATCAAAAATAAAAGTAAAAATAATTGAGTCTGACAGAAAGAAATGTGATATATTAAGCGAAATGCTTCCAGAAGCAATGATAATATATGGTGATGCAGCAGATAAAACTTTACTTCTTGAAGAAGGCATAAAAAGAACAGACGCTTTTGTTTCTTTAACAAATATGGACGAGGAAAACATACTTCTTTCACTTTATGCTAATAAAATATCTGACGCTAAACTTATAACAAAAATAAATAAGATAGACTTTGGTGAAGTAATATCAGATATACCTGTTGGAAGTATAATATGTCCAAAATTTATTACTGCTGAACATATAATACAGTATGTTCGTTCACTTAAAAACTCATTTGGAAGTAATGTTGAAGCTCTTTATAGACTTATGGATAATAAAGTTGAAGCTCTTGAATTTTCTGTAAAAAAAGATTCAAAAGTTACAAACGTCCCTTTCTCAAATCTTAACATACGTTCCGGTATAATTGTTTGCTGTATAAATCGTCAAGGTAAAATCATTACACCTTCCGGAAAAGATATGATTTTAAAAGGTGATACAGTTATAATTGTTACAACAGAACTTGGACTTAACGATATTAAAGATATTTTAGAGGATTGATGACAGTATGAATTACACTATTATTTTATATATGTTAGGTAAAGTTATGATGGTAGAGTCTGTTCTCATGCTTATGCCTACCATAACAGCTTTTATATACAACGAAAAAAACGGAATATATTTCCTTTTATGTGGAGGAATAGGTTTTACATTGGGATACTTTATATCTTGCAAAAAACCTAAAAACAACTCATTCTATGCTCGTGAAGGTTTTGCAACAGTTGCTCTTAGTTGGATTGTACTTAGTATACTTGGTGCTCTTCCTTTCGTTTTAAGTAGAGAAATACCAAGTTTTACAGATGCTCTTTTTGAGACCATATCCGGTTTTACAACAACAGGGGCAAGTATACTTCCAGATGTGGAAAAATTATCTTACTGCATGCTTTTTTGGAGAAGTTTTACTCACTGGATAGGTGGTATGGGTGTACTTGTATTTATGCTTGCAATATTACCTTTGGCAGGTGGTGGACAAAGTATGCATATTATGCGTGCTGAAAGTCCTGGGCCTTCTGTTGGTAAACTTGTTCCTAAAATACAAAAAACTGCATTATATTTATATATAATATATTTTGCAATGACAATAATAGAAATACTTCTTTTAATAGCAGGAAAAATGCCTATTTTCCATGCAATATGTCTTTCATTAGGCTCTGCTGGTACTGGTGGTTTTGGAATACTTGCAGACAGTGTTGCTTCTTACACACCTTACCAACAAAATGTAATAACAATATTTATGTTTCTTTTTGGAGTAAACTTCAGTTTTTATTTCCTTATACTTATAAAGCATTTTAGAGACGCTTTTGGTCTTGAAGAAGTAAAATGGTATATAATAATATACCTTGTAGCAGTAATACTTATAACATTAAATCTTACATCAATTTCAGGAAATGTTTTTTATAATCTTCACCATGCGGCCTTTCAAGTTTCATCTATTATGACCACAACAGGTTATTCAACAGTTGACTTTAATCTTTGGCCGGGATTTTCAAAAACAATACTTGTTGTAATAATGTTTGTAGGTGCTTGTGCAGGTAGTACTGGTGGTGGTATGAAAGTTTCACGTTTTATAATATACATGAAAACAGTAAAAAAAGAGCTTTCATATCTTATTCATCCAAGAAGTATTAAAAAACTTAAAATGGACGGAAAACCTATTGAACATGAAGTTGTACGTTCTGCAAACATATTTCTTATAGCTTATATACTTATATTTACATTCTCTGTTATATTTATAAGTCTTGATGAGTTTGACCTTATAACAAACTTTACAGCTGTTGCGGCTACAATAAACAATATAGGTCCTGGACTTGAATTAGTTGGACCTATGGGAAATTTTTCAATGTTCTCTCATTTTTCAAAATATGTTCTTATGTTTGATATGCTTGCTGGTCGACTTGAAATATTCCCTATGCTTCTTGTATTTTCTCCTTCTACATGGAAGGCTAATTGATAAAATAATAAAATAAAAAAAGCTGTACTTTATAAGTACAGCTTTTTTTATAAATTTTATTCAATATCCATGCAACCAAGAAGAACTGCGAAAAATTCTGTTCTCTCTTTAAGTGATGGCAAATATATGCGTTCATTAGTTGTATGTATATCATACCAGAGAGCAGAAAGAGCATCAGCTGTTGGTATTCCAAGAGAACTCAAATAAGCTGCATCTGTTGCAGTAGCTTCTGAAACTTCCTCAATAGGTAATCCCATAAGTTTTGCTGCTTTTTCTGCCTGTAAATAGGCTTTATGATTTTGTTCTCCCTTTTCCATAGCAGGGAAAAGAGTTCTATATTTTATATCTACTTTACAGCCTTCAACAACAATATTATTTTCAAGAGATTTTATATTTTCTTCTGCTGTTTTGAAAGAAGCATTTGTAGGAAGTCCGGCACAACAAAATTCTGCTCTGGCACTTCCAGCAACAATTCCATTAGGGCGTCCACCTTCAATAGGGCTTACATTGTAATATATTTTATTTTCATAATCATTAAAACTATATATATCAATTATTTTATGGGCAAGCTCTAAAACAGCACTTTTTCCATCAAGATAAGCCGCTCCAGCGTGAGCCTCTTTACCTTCAATATTTATTTCACCAAGTATTACTCCTCGTCTTGATGTTACAATCTGCATTACTCCGTCACGGTCTCTGCCACCTTCAAAAACAAAGGCAAAGTCTGCTCCTTTAGCTTCCTTTTCATAAATTTTACTTCCAGATTCTGTTCCAATTTCCTCGTCACAGTTAAATATAAATTTTATCTCTTTGTTAGGTAAAAGTCCCGCCTGTTGCATTATTTTTACAGCATAAATAGACACAACAATACCGGCTTTACAGTCACCTATGCCAAGACCATAGGCATAATTACCTTCAATTCTGAAAGGATGTTTTTCTGTGAAACCTTCACCGAAAACAGTGTCTGTATGAGCATTTAAAACAATCATACCATTAGGATTTTCAGGTTTTATTGATGCAACTATGTGATTTCCAACCTTTTCATCATAGTATAATTTTATGTCTGCTCCCATTTCCTTCAAAATTTCGCATATTATATCCGTTACTTTTTTATTTCCTTCTAAATTCCATGTTCCGCAGTCTATTGCTGAAAATTTTTTTAAAATTTCAACCTGAGTATCAAAATATTTTTCACTGCCATTCTTTGCTGTTTTAAGTATGTTTTCGATATTATTCAAAAAAATCATCTCCTTTGAATAATTATACCATATGGACTATTTTATATATACAATAAAATCAGCATTTCTTTTTTTACATTCTTCTATTACAAATTTTGTGCCTCTACTTTTTCCGTCCCAAAATATTAAAATTTTGTCGGAATATTCTATAATATCAATATTTCTTTTTAGTGGTGCATATTTTCTGTAATGGTTATATTGTGGAATAAATTCTTTGAATTTTATATTTTTTTCAAGAGCATATTTTTTTGCACAGGTATCAACTCCTTTTGCACCACCTGAAATTATTTCTGTTATATTTTCAGGTAAATATTTTTCAATGTTATCAACATTAATATTTCTTGAACCAACAATAGCAATTTTCATAGTTTATCCCCACCCTTAAATTTTTAAAGTTTTTTGTCAAACTTTTTTTCAAAAAAGTTTGTAGGGTTTGGGACGAAGTCCCAACCAGTCTTTAAAATTATATATATAAATATATTGCGTCAAAACTGCGTCATTTTTAATTAATGATTATAATATAATATTATAATTGCGTCAATACTTAGTCATTGAGGTGATTTTTTAATGAAAGATAATCTTCCAAGATTTACATTAAGAATAAACAGAATTCTTCTTGATAAATTACAATATATAGCAGAGTTTGAAGGAAGAACAAAAAATAAAGAAATAGAACAGTTGATAAAAAAACATATTGAAGAATTTGAAAGAGAGCATGGAACAATAGAACTTATAAACAAATAAATTACTGCTATTTTTATATTGGATTATCTTATTTTAAAATTTTATGTACTTATTTTAAGTACATATTAAACATTATAACACAAATAGTACTTATTATGTACTTAAAATAAGTATTATAGAGGTGTTATATGAAACATTTAGGAATACGAATTGAAGATGAATTGCATTATAAATTACACTATATTTCAAAATATGAGGGACGTTCTGGAAATGGTCAGATATTATATTTAATAAAAAAATGTATATCTGAATTTGAAAATGAACATGGTGAAATTAAAATTGAAAACGAAAATAACAACAATTAAAAAGTGTGCTGATTAAATCAGCACACTTTTTTTACTTTTTATTCATATACTTTCTTTTTGTTGCCATTCCACCTCTTATATGTCTTTCAGCCTTATTTATTTCAAGTATTTTTCTCACATCATGGGCAAGGGACGGATTTATTTTTGTTACCCTGTCCGTTATGTCCTTATGTACTGTACTTTTACTTATACCAAATTTTTTCGCTGTCTCCCTTACTGTGGCATTTGAATTTACTATGAAATTTGCAATCTCCACTGCCCTTTCTTCAATATAATTTTTCAAACAAAAGGCACTTCCTTAAATTGTTTTCATATTAAATATATGTACTTTTTTTTATACTATGACTTATAAAAAAAGGACATCACATTTATGTGATGTCCTTAAAAAATTTATTAATGTTTTTTATTATGGGTTATCCCTCAATCTGTATATAATTTGTATGTTCAACAGCTTCAGGCTGTTTTTTAGGCATTGAAAGTTTTAAAATACCATTTTCGTATTTAGCTTTGATGTCTTCTGTTTTAAGTGTTTCACCAACATAAAAACTTCTTGTCATTGAACCTGCATAACGTTCTTGTCTTATATATCTACCTTTATCATCTTTTTCTTCTTTATCAAGACCTTTTGCAGCTGACACAGTCATATAACCATTTTCAAGTTTTACGCTGATTTCATCTTTATTAAATCCCGGTAAATCAATGTCTACTTCATAGCTTTCTTCTGTCTCACGTACATCAGTTTTCATCATATTTTTTGCATGTTTTCCATACAGAGGATTTCTTTTTCCAAAAAATTCTTTTTCAAAAGGAAAATCCATAAAATCATCATTAAATAAGTTTTCTCCAAAAATACTAGGCATCATCATAAGTCATATCTCCTTTCAAAAGACATTTTAATTACGTTAATTTTTAGCACTGTCGGAGAAATCCGAGGGTGTTGATTTTTTATAAAATTTTATATTAACAAAGTAGGTTATATCTTTTAACCTTTTCCTTTGTTCTGAATATACTATAATACTTTTTGTTAGCACTGTCAATAGGTGAGTGCTAATATTTTTCTTTATTTTTCCACAAAAAATATATATTTATTTTGTGCATAATTTAAAATAAAAGCAGCCTTTAGGCTGCTTTTATAATTCTAACAATATTTAATTATTAATCATCATATCTGTCATCATCGTCATCGTCGTCATCGTCATATCTGTCGTCATAATCGTCGTCGTATCTGTCATCATAATCATCATCATAGATATCGTCATAATCGTCATCATACTTATCATCGTCATATCTATCATCATAATCATCATCATAGATATTTCCTGGAAGTGTTATTGCTCCACTATTTCCTGTGCTTGAAAGTGTTACTGTATTTGTTTTTCCGTCCCAACCTACTGTTTTTCCTACTGCTTCTCCAACAGCTCTTACAGGTAAATATGTTGTACCGTCATATATAAAAGGTTCTTTTTCTGTAACAAGCTGTTTTCCATCAACAATAACTTTTATATTATTATATGTTACTGGAATACTTGTCTGTGCAACTTTTGCGTAACCTACTGTAACTCCTCCAACAATAACTGCTGTAAGTATAGCTCCGGCTGTAAAATCTTTTAATCTTCTTGTATTCATATTGTACCTCCTGCAATTTATTATAGTAATTCTAGTATACAAATAAATATACAGTTAGTCTTTAAATACATGTTAAAATAAAGTTAAAATTAAGTTAATAAACATACTATACAAAGATTTTTATTTCTGCTCTTCTCTCAAAACTTTTCTCAAGGTCCATTTTATGATACAAATACCCCTCATCATCATAATATCTTGCATTTTTAGGACACTTTTTTATACAAGCTCCACATTTTATACATATTCCTGTATATTCTCTTACATTTTCAATGCTTATTGAACCCATTGGACATACATAAACACACTTCTTACAATTATTACAATTTTCATTTACTTTAGGTTTTACTTTTCTTATATCAATAAAATTTCCAAACTCATCCTGTGGTTTGTAATATTTTTTCACAGGTCCACCGTCAACAACTATATTATCAAAATTATCCCCTGTCTTTTCTATTTTTTCACTTATCAACAGGGCAAATTTTTTTATTTTATCCACATCATCTTTATCTGGTCTTCCTTTTCCTAATATGTATGAAAAAGCGTGCTCTCCAACAAATCCACCGGCAGAAATATTTTTCATTCCCGATTTATTGCATATTTCACAGAGCTCAAAAAGAGCTTCATCATAATTTCTATTACCAAAAACTACAACTGGAATTGAGATTGCTCCCTCTCCCTCCATTGTATCAAGAAATTTTAATAAAACATTTGGAACTCTCCCTGCATACACTGGTGTACCTATAACTACAATATCATTTTCATTAAATTTAAGCGGTTTTTCCCTTCCTTTTGGCAAAGTAAAATCAAATACTTCAACAGGCAATAATAATTTATTACCTAAAGTTTCACTTATTGTACTTACAACTTTTTTTGTTGTATCTGTTGGACTAAAATATACTGAACAAACTCTTTTTATAACTCTATTCATCATTAACACACCCTTTCAAAAAAAGGGAAATCGTAAAAAATTCGATTTCCCCAATTTTTTATTTTATTATTTTATTTACAACAATCACAACTACATAAAACTTTTTCTGCATAATATACTGACGCCATTGCATCTTTAGAATAATGGTCAGCTCCTATCATATCTGCATACTCCTGTGTTAAAACTGCCCCTCCAACCATTACTTTACAGTCTGGCTTTTTATCTCTGAGGGCTTTTATTGTTTCTTCCATACTTGTTACTGTTGTTGTCATAAGGGCACTAAGTCCCACAAGTTTTATATCATGCTCAATAGCTGTTTCAACTACCTTTTCTATTGGCACATCTTTTCCCAAATCGTAAACTTCAAAGCTATAATTTTCAAGTAATACTTTTACAATATTCTTTCCTATATCATGTATATCACCTTTTACTGTGGCAAGTATAACTTTACCTTTTTTCTGTTGGACTTCTCCTATTTTATCCATAGCTGTTTTAACTGACTCAAAAGCTGATTTTGCAGCCTCAGCAGACATTAAAAGCTGTGGAAGGAATATTGTTCCCTTCTCAAAACCTTTTCCAACTTTGTCTAAGGCAGGTATAAGCTCAGAATTTATAATATCAAGAGGTTTCATTGTCTTTGTCATTTCAAGGGCAATTAATCCTGCTTGGTCTTTAAATCCTTTTTCTATTGTCTCCCCTAAAGTCATATCACCTGAAGTCTGCTGTTTTACAGGTGCTTTTGACTGTTCTCCTGAATATTTTTCTATATAATCAACACAGTTTTCATCTTTTCCAGCTAAAGCCTTATATGAATAATATGACTTCATCATAACTTCTGAACCAGGGTTTATTATGGCACTGTCAAGCCCTGCCATAAGTGCCATAGTATAAAAGTTTGAGTTTATTATTTCCCTCTGTGGAAGTCCGAAAGATATGTTTGATACTCCAAGTATTGTTCTTACTCCAAGTCTCTCTTTAACCATTTTTAATGCCTCAAGAGTTACCATAGCTGATTTATTATCAGAACTTACTGTCATACAGAGAACATCAATAACAATATCTTTTTTATTTATTCCATAGCTTTCTGCTGTCTTTACAATCTTTTCTGCAACAGCATATCTTCCCTCGGCTGTTTCAGGAATACCACTTTCGTCTAATGTAAGACCTACAACAACACCGCCGTATCTCTTTACAAGAGGGAATACTGCTTCCATAGACTCTTTTTTACCATTTACAGAGTTTATCATAGCTTTTCCATTATAATGGCGTAAAGCTTTTTCCATAGCCTCTGTATTTGATGTATCTATCTGTAAAGGAAGGTCTATTACACTTTGAAGTTCTTTTGTAACTGCTTCTATCATTGAAACTTCATCTATATCAGGAAGTCCAACGTTTACATCAAGTATATGAGCTCCGTTTTTTTGCTGTGCAAAGCCTTCTTTTAATATATAATCAATGTCATTTTCTCTTAAAGCCTGTTTAAATCTTGATTTTCCTGTTGGATTTATTCTTTCACCTATTATTACAGGTATATCATTTATTTCAACAGCTCTTGCATAAGATGTCACAACAGTTTTATTTTTAGGCTCGATTTTTTTTGGTGTTATATCTCCACACTTTTTATTTAAAAGTGATATATGTTCCGGTGTTGTTCCACAACAGCCGCCTATTATCCAAGCTCCAGCCTCTGCTATTTCTTTCATAACATCTGAAAATTTTTCCGGTGTAACATCATATACTGTTTTTCCATTTTCATTTCTTGGGAGTCCTGCATTTGGATTTACTATTACAGGGATTGAGGCTTCTTTTAATATCTCAAGGGCTATATCTTTCATCTGAATAGGGCCTAAACCACAGTTTATACCTAAAGCGTCAACACCAAGTCCTTCAAGCATTGCAACAACAGCTTTAACATTTCCACCTGTTAAAAGTTTTCCTTTTTCATCAAATACAACTGTTGCAAAAACAGGAAGTTTTGTATTTTCTTTAGCTGCAAGAACAGCGGCTTTAAGCTCGTAAGTGTCGCTCATAGTCTCTATAAGTATAATGTCTGCTCCTGCCTTTTCACCACAAACAGCCATTTCCTTAAAAGCTTCATAGGCATCATCAAAATCAAGGTCGCCCATAGGTTCTAAGAGCTTTCCTGTTGGTCCCATATCAAGGGCACAGAAAAGAGGTCTATCTGTTATACCACTTTCACAAGCGGCTTTTTTTACATTATTTACAGCAGCTTTAACTATTTCTTCAACTGTTTTATCTGTATCATGAAGTTTTATAGAGTTTCCTCCAAATGTATTGGCAAGAACAATGTCTGCCCCTGCTTCAAAATATTTTTTATGAATATCAACAATGTCATCAGGTCGATTTATATTCCAAAGTTCTGGCACTTCTCCTGCCTGTAATCCTTTTTCCTGTAAAAGTGTTCCTGTTCCACCGTCAAAAAATACTATTCTTTTTCCTAAAATATCTAATATACTCAAAATTTCAACTCCTTCTGTATTTACAGTCAAGTTTTGAACATTCCTCACAGCCTTTTATATGACAATCCTGTTTTTCCGATGAAATGCCCATAACAGCTGTAACAGATTTTGAAGGCACAAGCATAAGGCTTTCTGTAAGCATAAGACCAATTTTTCTTGGACAGTCAAGCATATTTATAATATCTTTCTGATGATTTATAGAAAAATCTCCATAACCCGGAGAAAATCTTGGACGAACAAATTTATTTTCCATAGCCAGTTTATTTTCTATTTCTCTTTGGCATATATCACAATATTCTTCAATTATTGTAGCGGACACAGCTTGTATTATAACTGCATAACTCATGTCAATTCTTGAGTAGCGTTTTATAAGCATATCTACACCTGTTCCAAGGGTTGCTCCAAATAAAACTATTTTTTCACAACCTTTAAGATTTTTTGATAAATTTTTGCTCTCTGTCTTAAAATTTCCGTCTATTGTTATTGTATTTTCTGATACCGAAAGGTCAAATATACGATATATACTTTTCATGTCTGCTGCTTTCATAACAAGGTCTATACATTCCTCAACAGCATTCATAACTTTTTCATCAGCCTTATTTCTGCCATAGCCTAAATATCTTAATACTTCACTTCTTTTTATGTCCATTACTGATTGTCCCCTATTATATATGAAAGATTTTTCTTTATACTTTCAGCAATATCAGGTTTATTCATTGTATATATATGTATTCCCTTAACTCCATTTGCTACAAGGTCTATAATCTGGTCTGTTGCATAGGCAATTCCAGCCTGTTTCATAGCTTCTGGATTATCTCCAAATTTATCAACTATTGCTTTAAATCTTGCTGGAAGATATGTTCCTGAAAGCTGGCATATTCTTGAAATCTGTTTTCCGTTTGTTACAGGCATTATTCCTGCTATTACAGGAACTGTTATGCCCTGTTCTCTTATTCTATAAAGGAAGTTGTAAAGAACATTGTTATCAAAGAACATCTGTGTTGTAAGGAAATCTACACCACTATCAACTTTTATTTTAAGATTTCTTATATCATCAGCTTTATGCTCACACTCTGTGTGACCTTCTGGATAACAAGCTGCTCCAACACAAAAATCTCCCTTTGATTTAATTTCTTTTACAAGTTCTGAAGCATATTTATAATATTCTCCCACAGGATATTCTCCACCCTTTGGAATATCTCCTCTTAATGCAAGTATATTTTCAATTCCGTTTGCTTTTATTTCATCAATGGCTTTTGCAACCTGTTCTTTTGTTGAAGAAACACATGTAAGATGTGCAAGAGCTGTTACTCCTAAATCATTCTGAATATGTGAAGCAATTTTTACTGTATTATTACTTGTTCCACCGCCAGCTCCATATGTAACACTCATAAAATCTGGTTTATCTTTACAAAGCTCATCAACGGCATTTATTACTGGCTCAAATGAAGCACCTGCCTTTGGCGGAAATACTTCATATGAAAGAGTTACCTTTTTACTGTTTAAAATATCTTTAATTTTCATCTATTTTTTCTCCCTTCAAAGCCTTTTGTTTGATATTTCAACTAAATCCCCCAATTTTCATTAAAAAGATTTAAGTTTTATTATAACAAAATACAACTATAAATTCAAACAAACCATATTATGTATATTTATTTGTACTGTAAAAAAAACTTTTTATGTGATATTATTTATACATTGGATTTTGTAAAAAAGGAGCTGATTATACATGAAATATTGTTTTATAGGTACTGGAAATATGGCTGGAGCAATAATAAGAGGCATGGTTTCTGGAAAAAATACTGTCTCTCCAAAGGATATATTTGCTATCAGTAAAACAAATATATCAGCAAAAAAACTTGCTGATGAATGTGGTATAAATATATGTGAAAATTATAATGATGCTGTTAGCGGCTGTGATGTTGTTATTTTAGGTGTAAAACCTCATATATTAGCTGAAGTTGCACCTTTTATAAAAGATATTATATTAAAAGAAAAACCTCTTGTAATATCCCTTGCAGCAGGAAAAACAACAGAATATCTTGAAAATCTTTTTGGTGAAGAAACAAAAATAGCAAGAGTTATGCCTAATATAAATGCTGTTGTTGGTTCTTCTGTTTCTGGAATATGCGGAAACAAAAACACAACAAAAGAAGATATAGAAACTGTAAAAGAAATATTTAAAACAATAGGAAGTGTTACAGAAATAGCTGAAGATAAATTTGGAGTATTTAGTGCTATTGCTGGAGCTTCTCCTGCCTTTGCATATATTTATATTGACTCCCTTGCTCGTGCTGGTGTAAAACATGGTTTGACTAAATCTCAAGCCCTTGAAATAGCTGCTAATTCTGTACTTGGAAGTGCAAAAATGGTTATTGAAAGTGACGAACACCCTTGGGCATTAGTTGACAGAGTTTGTTCTCCTGGTGGAACAACAATAGAAGGTGTATCTTCACTCTTAAAAGATAGTTTTGAAAGTAGTATTATAAGTGCTGTTGATGCAGTTATAGAAAAAGATAACAGAATTTAAGGAGTTTGTTTTGTTATGGAAAATAAAAGAGTTCTTGGCATAGATATAGTCCGTTTTGTAGCATTTTTATTTGTGCCTTGTGTACACTTTTTTCTTAACAATGGTTTTTATACATATCCTGTTCAAGGAAAAAGAATGTTTATAATGCTCAACATGAGATGGCTTTTTTTCACCTGTGTTCCTCTTTTCATGCTTCTTACAGGCTATCTTAACGGCAAAAGAAAAATAAATAAAGACCACTATAAAAGTATAATTCCTATACTTATATCTTATGTCTTTATATGTGTAATAACAATAATATTTAAAATAACATATTTAGGAGAAAAACAGAGTATAATTCAATGGATAATGACTATATTCAATTACAGTGCTTCAAATTATGCATGGTATATTGAAATGTATATAGGTCTTTTCCTACTTATACCTTTTTTAAATCTCCTTTATGATAATCTTAAAACAAAAGGACATAAATCATTACTTTTAGGAGTTTTATTGTTTTCAACAGCTCTTCCTCCTGTTTTTAATTTAAAATCAGGTTTAAAACTTATACCTGATTATTGGATTGATATGTATCCTATAACTTACTACTTTTTAGGAAGATATATCAAAGAGTATCCTATAAAAATAAAAAAATGGATATGTGCTATTGTGATACTTGCAATATGTTTTATTGAAGCTGTTATAACATATAAATGTTGCTATGGTGTTCATTTTAATTGGGGTTGTCTTGGTGGTTACAATGCTTTACCTACATTAATTGTAACTTTATTTATATTTCTTCTTTTCTATGACATGGATATTAAAAATAAAGTTTTGGCGTTTTTTATACAAGATATAGCTATGTTATCTCTTGATATGTATCTTATATCTTATATATTTGATACTATTTTATATCCTCCAGTTTTAGAAAAAACAGAGTCAGTTATAAACACATTACCTTATTTCTTTATAATTGTTCCTCTTGTAATAATATTTAGCTATATAGTAGCTTTCATAAAGAGAATTATATTTGAGACAATAAAAAATAAAAGATTTACAATAATGTAAAAAAAGGCACTGCTAACGCAGTGCCTAAATTTTTTTATATTTTATTCAGTTTCTTCAAAAACATCTTTTCCCTGTGAGCAGAGAGGACATTCCCAATCATCTGGAAGGTCTGAGAATTTTGTTCCTGGAGCAATTCCGTGTTCCTCATCTCCTAATGCCTCATCATAAACATAGTCACATACTGTACATACATATTTTGCCATAATTATTTACCTCCATTTATTTTATTTATATATTGTGTGGCTGATGTTACAGCAGCAGCACCATCTGCTGAAGCTGTAATCAATTGTCTAAGTGTTTTTACACGACAGTCTCCAGCAGCATATACTCCCGGAATATTTGTTGAGCAATCTTCAGTTGCTTTAACATATCCACTGTCATCTGTGTCAACAGGTGGTGAAAATATTTCATTCTGTGCTTTTTGTCCTACTGCTACAAAAAGACCTTCTGTCTCTATTGTTTTAAATTCACCTGTTTTTAAATTTTTAACTTTTATTTCCTTTAATACATCATCGCCTATAATTTCTTCAACAACTGTATCAGGAATAAATTCTATATTTTCTGTCTCAAATACTTTTTTTGAAAGAGTTTCTTCTCCCTTGAAACTATCTCTCCTGTGTATAATATAAACCTTTTTACATATATTTGCAAGATATATAGCGTCCTCAAGAGCTGTATTTCCTCCACCTACAACAGTGGCTGTCTGATTTCTGAAAAATGCACCGTCACAGTAAGCACAGTATGAAACACCTCTGCCTGTAAATTCAACTTCATTTTTTACACCAAGTTTTCTTCTTACTGTTCCTGTTGCTATAATAAGAGTTTTTCCTAAGTACTCTCCACTTGAAGTAGTTATTTTTTTAATATCTCCCTCAATATCTGCACCTATAATTTTTTCATAAACAATTTTAGCTCCCGCATTTTCTGCCTGTTGAACCATTTCATTGGCAAACTCTGGTCCACTTATTGTTTTTATAGCTGGATAATTTTCTATAAAAGGAGATGTTATAATAGCTCCACCCGGAAAAGCACCCTCAAATATTAAAACACTCTTACCACTTCTACCGGCATATATTCCTGCTGTAAGTCCAGCAGTTCCTGCTCCTGCAATTAAAATATCATAAATCATACAAACTCACCTCTTTCAATGTATTCTTAACATCTACATTGAAAGTATACCACATATTTTCAAAAAAGTATACCTTTTTTATATACTTTTTTCATTTTGTTTTGATAGATATTTTAATTCTCTAAGAACTCCAAGAGTAAGAGGTATTGATACTATAAGAGTAAATATATCGGATATAGGCTGACATATTTGTACTCCTGTAAGTCCAAAAAATCTTGGAAGTATAAATATTAAAGGAAGGAAAAAAAGTCCCTGTCTTGATGCTGCAACAACAGATGCCTTAAAAGCCTTTCCAAGAGATTGCAACATCATATTTGACATAACTATCCATGCATTTAAGAAAAATACTCCTGCCTGCATTTTTAAAGCAAAGGTACCTATATTTATAACATCAATATCATCTTTTCTAAATATTGTAACAATAGGTCGAGCAAAAACTACACCTATAATGGAAACTATAACAAGGAATATAAAAGCATATTTTACACAGAACCAAAAAGCTTCTCTAACTCTATCATACTTTTTAGCTCCATAATTCATACCACAAACAGGCTGAAATCCCTGACCAAAACCTATAAGGGCGGAGTTTGCAAACATTGAAACTCTTGATACAACGGACATTCCGGCAATTGCTGCATCTGCCATGGCTCCACCATATATTCCTGCCGCAAAGTTTAGAGCAATTTGTGCTACACTGGCAAGACCTTGACGACAGAGAGAAGGAAAACCTCCTTTAAATATTTCTTTTATATAATATAATCCCGGTGTAAATTTTTTTATTGATATACCTATATTCTGACCTTTTTGGCAACCCCATAAAAGAAGTAAGAAACTTATAATCTGACTTACAGTTGTTGCAACAGCTGCTCCCGAAATTCCCATATTAAAGCCAAATATAAGAATAGGGTCAAGACCTATATTTATAACAGCCCCTGTAACAATACCAGCCATTGCTATTGAAGCACTTCCTTGATATCTTAATTGGTTATTTAAAACGAATGATGACATTATAAAAGGTGTCCCTATAAGTATTATACTAAGATAATCTTTTGTATAAGGAAGTATTGTAGGTGTTGAACCCAACATTACAGACAAAGGCTCTAAAAATATAAGACCTACTATACATATTAAAATTCCTACAAAAAAGGCATAAAAAAAGCCTGTAGCTGCCATTTTTGAGGCATCTTCAAATTTTTTAGCACCAAGTTTTTTTGATATATAATTTCCCGAACCATGGCCGAAGAAAAATCCAACAGCCTGTATAAGTGCCATTATTGAAAATACTACACCTACGGCAGCTGTTGACTGAGTATTTATTTTTCCGACAAAAAATGTATCTGCCATATTATAAAAATTTGTTACAAGCATACTTATTATTGTTGGAACTGCCATTTGACATATTAAAGGAGGTATTGGCTCTGTTGTAAGATATAATACTTTTTGTTCTTGTGTCATAAATTTTGTTTTCATTACTAATTCTCCATTTAAAATATTATTTTAATATTATATAATAATTATATCATTTTTTTTGAAATATTTTATATTCAAATTTACATAAATCGGAAGGTGCAACTCTTTGAAAAATATAAACATACTTGTAATTGACGGTCAAGGCGGCGGAATTGGCAAAAGTCTTGTTTTAGGAATTTCCCAAAAATTTAATAATATAAATATAATTGCAGCTGGAACAACTGATATTGCCTGCGAAAATATGAAAAAGGCTGGAGCTAATATATCTGTATGGGGTGAGGAAAACATTATAAAATTAACAAAAGAAGCTGATATAATAACAGGTGTTATGGGTGTTATGGTTCCTTTTGGTATTCGTGGTGAAATAACTCCTGCTATATCAGAGGCAGTATTTAAAAGTAATGCTGTTAAAATAATGGTTCCTATGAATAAATGCCATATAAGAATAGCTGCAAAAAGTGAAACACTAAAAAATCATATTGATATGGCAATAAATATGATTGGTGAAGAAATTGAAAAAATACAAAAAAACTATAAAGAGCAGTCCTAAAGGGTTGCTCTTTTTATGTATAATAAGTTAAAATTAAGTACATAAATTTTATCTATTATAAAGGAGGATATATGAGTTTAAAAACATTCGATATAGGCCCTATAAGACCACCTAGCGAAGCTGTAAGTCTTCTTTTAAGAGTTACAGAAAACTGTACATGGAATAAATGTCGTTTCTGTACTCTCTATAAAGGGCACAACTTTAAAACACGCACAATAGAAGATATTAAAAAAGATATAGATGCTATGGCTTTTTACAGAGATATGATACTTTCATATACTGAAAATGGCAAGGTTGACTATAACAAAGCCACTGCTGACTATGAAAAATTGGAAACATATCAGGAAAAATCCTGTTATAATATGGTATATACATGGATAGCTTTTGGAAAAATGAAATCTATGTTCCTTCAAGATGCAAATACAATGGTACTTAAAAGCGATAGACTTTCCCATATTATTTCCTATGCAAAAGAAAAAATTCCAGAAATTCAACGTATAACTTCCTACGGTAGAGCTGATACCCTTTCAAGAATAACAGATGAAGGCTACAAAGAACTTAAAAATGCCGGTCTTTCAAGAATACACTCCGGTTTTGAGACAGGTTCTGACAGAGTTTTAAAAATATTAAACAAAGGTACAAACCAAAGTCAACAGATTGAGGGAGGTATAAAAGTAAAAAATTCAGGTATAGAGCTTTCAATGTATTTTATGCCTGGTGCCGGTGGCAAAGAATTTATGGAAGAAAACGCCCTTGAAACTGCAAAAGTTATAAACGAAACAAATCCTGATTTTGTTCGTTTACGCACATTTGTTGTGAAAGAGGGTTCTCTTATGGATGAACTTAAGTCTAAAGGCGAATTTACAGAATGTACAGATATTGAAAAGGTTGAAGAAATACGACTTTTAATAGAAAATATTAAAAATTGTGATGGCTACATAGCAAGTGACCAAATTATAAACCTTCTCGAAAATGTAAAAGGAAAATTGGACACTGATATACCTAAAATAATAGGGTATATTGACAGTTTTCTAAATCTTCCAAGAATTGAACAGAAACGCTATCAAATGGCTCGCCGTATGGGATTTAACGGCGATTTCACGCAGCTTTCAATGCTTTCTGATGAAGATTTAAATAGAGTTAATATGTACTGTAATAGCCTTGATGAAAATGGATTTGAGGAACTTTTGAGAAAATATCTTAATCTTTATATATAGGAGGATAAATATGATTAACGTAACATACATACACCATAGCGGATTTGCTGTTGAAACTGATAAAAATGTGCTTATATTTGATTATTATACTGAAGGCGGAAAAATACCTTCTCTTGACATTGAAAAATTTAATGATAAAAATATATACTTCTTTGTTTCCCACTGTCACGGAGACCATTTTGACAGAAAAATATTTGATTATAGAAACAACAATGTAAAATTTATACTTTCTGATGATGTTGATAAAAAATATATTTCTGATGACGTTATAATGGTAACTCCTCATTGTAAATATAATATAGATGACATATCCATTGAAACATTGTTGTCAAATGATATGGGAGTTGCATTTATTGTAAACTGTGACAATAAAACAATATATCACAGTGGTGATTTAAACTGGTGGCATTGGAATGGTGAGCCAGATGATTGGAATAAATCTATGGGAGAAATATATAAAAATGAAGTTGCATTATTAGAAGGAAAACATATAGATGTTGCCTTTGTACCTGTTGACCCAAGACTTGAAGAAAATTATATACTTGCCATAGACTATATTATGGATAACATTGATATAGACTACGTTTTGCCAATGCATTTTTGGGGTGACTTTGGTGTATATGATAGATTAGTTTCAGATGAAAAATCAAATAGTTACAGAGATAAAATAATAAAAATAAGCCATACAATGGAAAATTTTAAAATAGAATGAGAGGAATACATAATGATAAAACTTATTGCGTCTGATATGGACGGAACACTTCTTGATGATAATAAAAAAATACATGAAAGAAATATAAACGCCATAAAAAAAGCCATAGAAAAAGGAATACTTTTTGTTCCGGCTACTGGCAGAACAAACAGCACTGTTCCAGAAGATATTTTTAAAAATTTTGATGTTAGATATACATTATCATCAAATGGTGCTGCTGTATATGATAGAGTTGAAAATAAATTTATTTATAAAAACTGTATGTCAAATGATATTGTAATAGGTCTTATGGATTATCTTAAGGAGTACGATATAATAACAGAAGTATATGCTGGTGGAGAAGGTTATTTCCAAGAAAATATACTTGATAAACTTGATAGTTTTGAAATTCCACCGGCTTTTAAAGAAATGTATACAAAACTTAAAAGACCTGTTCAAGACATACATGAAATTATAAAAGAAAATCCTAACAATGTTGAAAAAATTAATATTCCTTGGCTTAAAGATAATGTACGCCCTGTTCTTATGGAAAATTTAAAAAGAGATTGGGGAGATAAAATATATATAACATCTTCCCTTGACACAAATATAGAATTATGTGCAAAGACAGCAAATAAAGGGGATGGACTTAAAAACCTTTGTAGAATTATAGGCATAAAACCGGAAGAAGTTATTGTTTTTGGTGATAACTTTAATGATGCTGAAATGCTTGAATTTGCCGGAACAGCTGTTGCTATGGAAAATGGAGCTGAAGGAATTAAAGAATTAGCCAATTTTATAACAATATCAAATAATGATGGTGGAGTTGGCTTTGGTATTGAAAAATTCTGTTTTTGATATTTTAAATTCTACCCTTTTAGGGTAGAATTTTTTATTTTTAAAAAACATAAAAAAAGGATTTCGCTTTTGCGAAATCCTTTTTTGAACGGAGAAGGAGGGATTTGAACCCTCGCGCCGCGCAAACGACCTATACCCTTAGCAGGGGCACCTCTTCAGCCACTTGAGTACTTCTCCATAAAGTACAGTGCTTACTGCAAGAAATATAATACCACAATATATAATACTTGTCAAATACTTTATTAAAAAAATTTAATTTTTTTAATAATTGGAATAATATGTAAAAAGAGCAGTTTTTTAAACTGCTCTTTTTATAAATTTTTATTTTGTAATTCTTTCAATTCCGCCCATATATGGTCTTAAAACTTCTGGAATTATTACGCTTCCGTCTGGCTGCTGGAAGTTTTCAAGTATAGCAGCTGTTGTACGTCCAACTGCAAGACCTGAACCATTTAATGTATGAACATACTGTGCTTTATCTTTTACATTGTCTTTAAATTTGATATTTGCACGTCTTGCCTGGAAGGCTTCGAAATCACTACAACTTGAAATTTCAACATATCTGTTATAGCTTGGCATCCATACTTCAATGTCATATGTCATAGCTGAACTAAATCCTAAGTCTCCACCACAAAGTCTTACTACTCTATATGGAAGACCTAAAAGCTGTAATATTTCCTCTGCATCATTTGTAAGTTTTTCAAGCTCTGCATAAGACTCTTCTGGTCTTGTGAATTTTACAAGCTCAACTTTGTTGAACTGGTGCTGACGAATAAGACCTCTTGTGTCTCTACCTGCTGAACCTGCCTCAGCTCTGAAACAAGCTGTATATGCACAATGTTTAATTGTAAGGTCTGCACCGCTTAATATCATATCTGAATACATATTTGTTACAGGAACTTCTGCTGTTGGAACAAGGAAATAATCTGTTCCAGCAACTTTGAAGGCATCCTCCTCAAATTTTGGAAGCTGGCCTGTACCTGTCATTGATTTTCTGTTTACCATAAATGGAGGGAATACTTCTGTATATCCATGTTTATCAACGTGTGTATCAAGCATAAAGTTCATTATAGCACGTTCAAGTCTTGCTCCAAGTCCTTTATATACAGTAAATCTTGCACCTGTTATTTTTGCAGCTGTTGCAGGGTCAAGTATTCCAAGTTCATCCCCTAAATCCCAATGTGGTTTTGGCTCGAAATCAAATTTTGTAGGTTCTCCCCATTTTCTCATTTCCTGATTTTCTGTATCATCAGCTCCATCTGGAACAAGAGCATTTGGAGTATTTGGTATTGTATACATGAATGATGTTAAAGCATCATCAACTTCTGAAACCTGTGCATCAAGTTCTTTTATTTTTGCTGAAAGCTCTTTCATTTCTGCCATAAGAGCTGTTGTGTCTTTACCTTCTTTTTTAAGTTTAGGAATTTCTTTTGAATCTGCATTCTGTTTGCTTTTAAGTTCCTCAACCTGTCCTATAAGTTCACGTCTTTTTGCGTCAAGGTCTTTGAACTGTTCAAGATGATAATCTTTATGTCTTTTATCAAGTGCAGCTTTTACAGCATCAAAATTATTTCTTAAATCCTTTACATCTAACATTTTTATTGCCTCCTAAAATAAATATCAATTTTATTATAAATAAATTTTTAAAATAAAAAAATCCCGTCCCTAAAAAAGGGACGAGATGATATTTCCCGTGTTGCCACCCAAATTGCTCTTTTAAAAAAGAACCTCTCTTAAAGCTATAAAGGGCTTACCCTTCCGGCTTAAATCACCGGCTGCTGTGAAAGTGGAACATTCCTTTTTCCCTCCGGTTCACACCAACCACCGGCTCTCTTTAGGGTGAATTACGAAACTTAGCTTTCATTAACGCCATTTTAAAAAATATTATAATATGGATATGGATAATATCCGACTTTTAGAGTTATTATATCACATAAAAAAAATATTGCAAGTAAAAAATAATTTATATTTCAGAACAAAAATTTTTAATATATGTATATTTATATTATATATGGCAATAATTATTATTGTACCAGTACTGAGATAAAAAATTCAGTATAAGTACCAGCGATATACCCCCTTTATTTCTGCCCGGTTTTCTCCCCCGATTTCCGGGCAATAAAAAAATACTGCAACAAAAATTTGTGCAGTATTTTTTAAAACCATTATTATTTATTTTGATTTATCAATGTCATCTTTAAAAGCATCAAAGGCACTGAAATCATTAAATTCATCTATATCTAATGATTTTTTCTGTGGTTTGGATTTGTCCGGCATTTCTGAATTATGGGAAATTTCATTTTCTTTTTCCCCTTCTACCGGAGCAATATTTTTTTCTTTTGAACCAAATATTGATTCGGCGATTTCATCTATGTCAAAGCCTCCTCTAGGCTTTGGCATTTCTTCTCTATACTCAACTTTATTTTCAACAGTTTCACTTTTGTTATATCTTATTTTTTCTGATGCTCTGTAAGTTTTAGATGGTTTTATAACTTTCATTATTTTTTTTAAATCATTAGGTTTATAAGCATTTTCTTTTGCTTTTTCAAGAGCTTGAAGTTCTTCATCTGTTAAAACATAAGGGCTTACACCTCTCTCAACAGGTTTTGCATATGTAAAAGAACCATTTCTTCCATGAATTCCGTTTAATACAACTCCATTATCCTGTGAATCGAGAAAAGCAACTGCATAACAAAGATTTCCTCCCATTTCTTCAAAAGGATTATATCTCACAACGCCTACTTTCTGTGTACAATGTTTCATTTCTTCATCAAGTTCCTGAACCATTGAAAGTAATCTTCCATAAGTTTCGCCTATATTTTTTACATCTTCACTGTAAGTAGTAATCATAGTTTCAAGATTTTCAGGGTGATTTTCTCCACCACCAGTGAATTTTTCATATCTCTTTTTAAGTCTTGAAAGTTTTACTGAAAGAGATATACAGAAAATAAAAATTATAACAATCACAGCAGACATACCAAGCATTATATATGCCACATTATTATTGACTGCTTCAAAAAACATCTGCATTTTATAAACACCTCATTTATTTACAACTGAATACCTTTAATAAGTCCAATAAGTCTATCTAAATCCTCATCGGAATAGTATTCTATTTCAATTTTACCTTTATTCTTTTTATTCGTAAGTTTAACTTTTGTTCCCAAAATACTCTTAAGGTCATTTTCTATGTACTTATAGTTATCAGTATTGAATTTTTTATTTTCTTCCTGTTCACTAATCTTTTTAATAATTATACCTTGAGAGATTTTTTTTACTAAAATTTCAGTTTCTCTTACACTTAATTCCTCATCAATAATTTTTTCTGCAATTTCAAACTGCTTATTATTATCAGAAATTCCTAAAAGAGTTCTTGCATGACCATTTGTAAGTTTATTCTCAACAACAAAACTTTGAACTCTTTCATCAAGATTTAAGAGACGAAGGGCATTTGCAACAACAGAACGGCTTTTACCAACTTTTTTTGCTGCTTCCTCCTGACTTAAAGAAAACTCATCTATAAGTCTTTTATAACTTCTAGCTTCCTCCATAGGGTTTAAACCTTCTCTCTGAAGATTTTCAACTAAAGCAGTCTCAAAAGCTTTAAGGTCAGTTATATTCTTAACTATTGCTGGTATTTTTTTAATACCTGCAATTTTTGAAGCTCTCCATCTTCTTTCTCCAGCTATTATCTCATAGCCATTTTCTGTTTTCTTTAATATTATAGGTTGTAAAACTCCATGCTCTTTTATTGACTCAGCCAACTCCTCAAGAGCATTTTCCTCAAAACGTTTTCTTGGCTGATTTTTATTAGGTTCTATTTTTTCAATATCAACCTCAAAAACTCCTGTTTCTGGAGTTTTATCGTTAAGCTCACTCATTTTACTGTTCAAAAGAGCTTCTAATCCTAAGCCCCTTGAACCAAGTCCTTTTTTAGGTGCTCCCAATTAACTCCACTCCTTTTCTATTACTTCCTCAGCAAGAAGTCTATAACTTTCAGCACCCTTTGATTTTCCATCATAAAGTGTTATTGGAAGTCCATGACTTGGAGCTTCTCCAAGGCGAACATTTCTGGGTATTATTGTTCTATAAACATTTTGTCCAAGACTTCTCTTTACTTCCTCGACAACTTGCAAAGATAAATTTGTTCTTGCGTCAAACATTGTAAAGACTATTCCTTCAATATCAAGATGTGGATTTATTCTATCTCTAACAAGACCTATTGTATGTAAAAGCTGTTCAAGTCCTTCAAGAGCAAAATATTCACACTGTATAGGTACAAGAACTGTGTCTGCCGCAGAAAGGGCATTTATTGTTATTATATTTAAAGATGGAGGACAATCAATAATTATAAAATCATATTTTTCTTTAATATCCTCTATACCCTCTTTAAGTATATACTCTCTGCTATCTTTACCTATAAGCTCTATCTCGGCACCTGTAAGACTTATATTTGAAGGCACTATATCAAGACCTTCAACGCAGGTCTTTTGTGAAACTTCCAAAACAGTCTTTTCTCCAAGCATAACATTATATATTGTATATTCAATGTCATTTTTATCAAGTCCAAGACCACTTGTTGTATTTCCTTGAGGGTCGGCGTCTATTACTAGGACTTTTTTACCTGCTTCAGCAAGACAAGCAGAAAGGTTTATTGATGTTGTGGTTTTGCCTACTCCACCTTTTTGGTTGGCAACGGCAATTATTCTCACTCGTCCCATATCAATTCTCCTTTTATATTTTTTTCAAATAAAATAATATCACAAAATCACAGGTAAAAAAAGTATGTTTCACGTGAAACAATTTATTTTTTTATGGAAATTTTACAACAAATTTTTTATATATTTTTATATGAACAGTGGCAAATATGAATATTTTATCATATTTCAATATATTTTAAATGTTTTTGTAGTAGAATGTAAAAACATAAAGGGTACAGAATTTATTTCTGTACCCCCTTAAAATATGTTTCACGTGAAACATTTAAAATTTTCCGAAAACTTTTATTGCTTTTGGTATTGTTTTTATTGTAACAGGAAATCCCGGTCCAGTCTCACCATCAACATCTGTTTCACTGTCTTTTATATCATCTTTGAGACATTCTATTTTCATATAGCTATCTTTAAAATACACAATACCGCTATCATTTATGTGTTCGCCCCTTAATATTTTTACGAAAAGTAAAGCTAATTCATGAACAGGCTTTGCCTTTACACCTATAAAATCAAAAACTCCATCGCTTATTGAGGCATCCGGTGCAAGTCTTCCAAAACTTCCAGCTCCTGCACTGTTTAACACAAGGAAGAAATATAAATTTTCCTCTATTGTCTCCTTTGAGTTTGTTACTCTAAAAGGTATTGGAGAAAAGTTTGCAAGCTGTTCCATTCCTTTAAGATAATAAGCTATTGTTCCAAGAGCATTTTTTAAATTTGTGTCTATTGTCTGTGAAACATTCATAAATATTCCACCACCACAAACATTTATAAAATATGTGTCATTGGCAAGTCCTACATCTGTATCTCTAGGCTCTGTCTCAGCTATTATCTTGCAACACTCCTCAACATTGTTTGATGTAAGATTTAAGTATGTTGCAAAGTCATTGGCTGTTCCTGAAGGTATTATTCCAAGAGCGGATTTTATACCGTTTTTCATCATTGCATTTAATACAATATTTACTGTTCCATCTCCACCTGATGCAACAACAACATCATAATCCTTGTCCATTTCAGATATATGTTTTTCAATATCACCTGTATTTATAGAGCGGAATATATGAACATCATATCCTCCCTCTTGAAACATCTTTATACAAGCATCAAGATTATATTTAAAACTTTTATCTCCTGAAAAAGGATTATATATAAGTTTAAGTTTTTTCATTTAATTCACCTCAGTGTATAAATATATATTATTTTACATCTGTTCTGGTGCGTTTATTCCTAAAAGTTTAAGTCCTGAAGCAATTACAGTTTTTACAGCATAAACAAGAGCAATTCTTGCTTTCTTAACTTCATCTTCACTATTCATAATAGGATTATCATGATAGAATTTATTAAATGCCTGAGCAATATCTACAAGATGTCTTGTAACTATTGAAGGTTCAAATTTAGCTGCTGCGTCTTTTATTTTTGCTGGATACATTTCTATAAGTTTACATACCTCAACAGAAGCATCATCACTTAAAAGTGAGAAATCTATATTTTTGTCAATCTCTCCATTTTCACATACTTTCTTTATAAGACTGCAAGCTCTTGCATGAGTATACTGAACATAAGGTCCTGTCTCACCGTCAAAGTTAAGCATTCTACTCCATGAGAAAACAACGTCTTTTATTCTGTTGTTATAAAGGTCATTAAATATAACTGCTCCTATACCAACCTGTTTTGCAACTTCCTCTTTATTTGGAAGGTCTGGATTTTTCTCCTCTATAATTTTTGTTGTCTCATTTACAGCCTGATTTAAAAGTTCTTCCATAAGAACAACATTTCCATGACGTGTTGAAAGTTTTCCTGTGTCAAGGCTTACAAGACCAAAAGGAACATGAACAAGGTCTTTACTCCAATCATATCCCATTTTTTCTATAACTTTAAACCACTGTGCAAAGTGTAAGTTCTGGTCAAGAGCTGTGAGATATACACATTTATCAAAGTTGTATGTTTTCTTTCTGTAAAGGGCTGCTGTTATATCTCTTGTAGCGTAAAGTGTGCCACCGTCTTTTCTTATTATAAGACATGGAGGCATTTTTTCGTCTTCAAGGTCAACTATCATAGCTCCTTCACTTTCTGTAAGGAGTTTTTTATCTTTAAGCTCCTGAACAACTGCGTCCATTTTATCATTATAGAAACTTTCACCTGTATAAGCATCAAATTTTACTCCGAGCATATCATATACTCTTTCAAATTCTTTTATACTTATATCATAGAACCATTTCCAAAGTGTAAGAGCTTCTTCGTCTCCGTCCTGCATTTTTACAAACCAAAGTCTTGCTTCATCATCAAGAGCTGGCTCTTTTTCTGCCTCATCATGGAATTTTACATAAATTCTCATAAGCTCCTGTATACCGTCTTTCTCAACAGCCTCCTTTGAGCCCCATTTTTTGTAGGCTACAATGAGCTTTCCAAACTGTGTTCCCCAGTCTCCAAGGTGGTTTACCCCTTCACAGTTGTATCCGAGACATTCATATATTTTATATATAGCATTTCCTATAACTGTTGAACGTAAGTGACCTACGTGGAAAGGTTTTGCAATATTTGGTGATGAATAGTCAATTACTATTGTTTTTCCATTTCCCTCTGTGCTCTTTCCATAGTTCTCATTGTTTTCAAAAACCGCACCAAGAACTTCTTTAATATATACGCTTTTTTCTGTAAAGAAATTTATATATGCACCAACAACTTTAATTTCTTTTATAAAATCTTTTTTCTCAATTTTTTCAACAAGCTCATTTGCTATCATTGGAGGAGCTTTTCTAAACACCTTTGCAAGTTTGAAACATGGATAAGCATAATCTCCCATTTCACTGTTTGGCGGTATTTCTATTGCACTGATTACTTCGTTTACATCTATGTCCGCCGCAGAACTAATCAGTTTTGCAATTTCCATTTTAAAGTCCATTTTTTTCAACCCTTTCAAAAATAGTAAATAATATTACTTTTAACACAAAAAACAACTCCCTATAAGGAGTTTGTATCTATATAAATTTATCATATAAATACCTAAAAATCAATAATCTTGAGCCATTATAAGAAATCACAACAGTATATCTCACCAATAAATCATGCTGTTCATAATATGAATTATCTCTCTATAAACATAATAATATATATATGAAAGTACAATATAAAGAGACACCCCTCCACACAAAACAGATATTATTCTTTTCATATAATTTTTACGGTCATCAAAAAAAGCTTCTGCCACTGTTTGGAGAACAGCTATTATACATAATTGTACTATAACATTAATAAATTCTCTCATAAAAAATCACCCTCAATTTATTTTATGTTTCTATTTATAGGTTAATAATTTATGGTATACTAAAAATATAATAAATTTTTGAATAGCTGCTTAAGGGAGTGATAATATATGAAAAAAAATAATCTGCTGGCAAAAACTGCCCTTGCAGGAGGTATGCTTATAATACCAGCTATAATAAACAGAGGTATTTTTAAGATATCTGAAATTCGTGGAAAAGATAATGATGATGAAGGTTTCTTTTTTGAGTCTGATATGGGAAATATACACTACAAAATAAAAGGTGTGGGAGAACCTCTCCTTCTTATTCACAGTGTAAACTATATTGGTGCTTCAATGAAAGAATGGGAAAATAACATTGATGAGCTTTCTTTTAGTTATAAAGTTTATACAATAGACCTTCCCGGTTTCGGAAAATCCGAAAAACCTCGTGCCACATTTACAGCTTACAATTACGCTTTACTTTTAAATTCATTTATTGAAAATGTTATAAAAAAACCTTGTAATGTAATAGCTTCTGGAACTTCATGTGGTTTTGCTCTTATGGCTGATAGAATAGAAAGCGGAAATATTAAAAAACTTATGCTTGTAAGTCCTACTGGAGTTGAGGGAAGTGATATTGCTCTTAAATCTGATACTAAAACATTAAAACTTTATGAGATGCCTTATATAGGTTCTATACTTTACGGTATAAAATCATCAAAAAGAAGTATAAGCCGTATTCTTGAGTCAGAAGTATTTTTTGGAAAAGAAAATATTACTGATGATTTTAAAAATAACTGTTTCTTAAATGCAAGAAGAAAAGGTGTTGACTCACGTTTTGCTTATGCATCATTTATATCAAAATTTATGAATACAGATATAAAAACATCTTTTGAGGGTATAAAAATACCTATATACGTTGTTTGGGGAGAAGAAAACAAAAATAACAGTGTTTCAAATGTTGATATATTGGAAGAACTTCGCCCTGATGTTATGTTTGCAGTTTTTGAACATACAAGCATGTTGCCTTACTATGAAAACAGTGAAGAATTTAATTCTATAACAGAAGAATTTTTTAAATAATTATTATTTATTAAAAAAGCACAGAGTTTTTACTCTGTGCTTTTTTTTAATTATTTTCAATTTCAATAGTTTCAGTATTTACATTATTATAGTCTAATGGTTTATGTTTAACATATTTTTCAACATATTCTTCAAGAGATTTTATATCTTTAGTATGCATTATCTCTGCTGCTTCGTCTCCTACATATGTTATATGCCATGGTTCAGATTTATAACCTGTAATATTTTTATTTTCTTCTGTATATCTAACTATAAAGCCATATTTCCAAGCATTTTTTCTTACCCATTCTCCAGCCTCTGTATCACCAAAATTATCCATATCCCAATCATCAGAAGCAAGGTCTAAAGCTCTACCTGTATGATGCTCACTATAACCGGCTCTAGCACTGTATGTATCAACAACTTTTTTACTGTCTGTTTTTAAATAACTTTTATACAAATCTTTCTGATAATCTATTGACCTATAAGCTGAAACAACATTTATTTCAATTCCTTCAGCCTCTGCATTTTCTTTCATCTCTTTAAAGGCTTCTGCTGTCTCGGCAGTTGCTTGTTTGTCATCTTCTATATAAACAAGATTTTCTGGAACATAATTACTTGGAAGATAATTATACTTATTTACAAGAAGTGGCATTGTCTCTGTATCTTTTATTTTTTCTGATTTTGTATAAAAATCTCTATCAAGATTTGCATTTACAAGCCATATAACATCTTCTGGTGCAATATCAGGATTTTTTGATGAAAACTTTGTATATCTACTTAAATTTTCAGGCTCATAATAATATATGTCATCATACATTGAAAAATCATGGTCAGCGTCTTTTGTTTCAACTGTTTGACCTATACCAAGAATATTTCCAATTATCTCTATAAAACTTACATTGCTTCTATGTGAAAAATCATTGCTGTATCCATAAACATTTGTACATAACATGGCTGTTGCCATTGTCCCCACAATAACCATTTTAATTCTCTTTAACATTCAAAATTCCCCTCTTTTATTTGCAATTAATATACCCTTTAAATATAATATAAATTGACCATATTATACTATAATAAAATTATTACAAAAGTTCAAATATTTTCTTAAGGAGTGTTTAAATTACAATGAATATACAGTATACTCAAGAAAACATGGAAGATAACATAAAAAACTTTGTTAATTCCATAAATAGCCAACAGAAATTTATATCTATGCTTAAACCTGCCTTTGGTAATTGTAATATAGAAACAAAAGAACTTACACTTAAGTTTCATGTTGATGAATGGATGTTAAATCCTCAAAATGCCCTTCATGGAGGAATAACAACAGCAATTTTTGATACTACTTTTGGTTATTTGACTCATTATTTTTCTGAAAATAGATTTGTTACAACAATAACTTTAACAACAAATTATTTAAAACCTATATGGCTTGATGATAATATAGAAGTTACAGGAAGAATTGTTTCTCTTGGAAAAAATATAGTAAACCTTATAGGTGAAATAAAAATACCAAAAAGAAATGTTGTTGCTGGCACTGCTACTGCTTCATTTATGATTTTGCAAAATAAATATTATAAATAATAATAAAAATGATACCCCTTAAGGGGTATCATTTTTAAATTTTTATTTTTTATATTTTTAAACTTCTCTAAATCCTTTTCCAATAATTTCACTTGTATTTGTAATAAGAAGGAAACCTTTAGGGTCTATTGACTTAACATATTTTTTAAGCTGACTTGCTTCATATCTTTTTAATGCTGTAAGTATAACCCATTTTTTCTCATCAGTAAAAGCTCCCTTTGCTTCCCATATTGTCGCACCTCTATGCATATTATAATTTATATAATCACACACTTCTTCTGGTTTAGTAGTTATAACAGTAAAACTCTTTTTAAGATTTATACTCTCTATAACGCTATCAACAATTAGAGATTTCATAGCAAGACCAAGTATTGAAAATAATCCTGTTTCAATATTAAATACAATAGCCGCTGATGCTGCTATAAAAAAGTCTGTACATAAAAGGGCTGTACCTATATCAAGAGTAGTATATTTTTTCATAATCATAGCAGCAATATCAGTTCCACCTGTACTTGAATTACAGTTGAAAAGTATTGCTGAGCCTGCTGCTGGAAATATTACACTATAAACAAGCTCCAAAAGTTTTTGGTCTGTTATAGGATTTGAAAGTGGTACTGCTATCTCAAAACCTCTTATCATAAGAGAAAAAACTATACTACTATAAACTGTTTTTAATCCAAAACCTTTATCAAGAAATATAAAACCTAAAACAAGAAAAATACCATTTATAATAATAACAAATGTACCGGGAGTTATAAAATCAACAAGACTTCCAAATATAATTGAAAGACCACTGACTCCTCCTGTTGAAAAGTTATTTGGGAATTTAAAGAAATAAACTCCTACTGCTACAAGAAATATACCTAGGTTTATTAATATAAAATCTTTTATTTTTTCTTTCATAGACAATACCCCTTTTTTATTATGTCACAATATTAAATTCTATAAATTTATGATAAAACACAGGGCAATCTTTGTAAATGTAAAATATATATAGTTTTTTCATAATTTTATTTTTATATTTATTTCATAAAAATCACCATGTTGAAAATCTTCAAAACCAGCTTCTACACCTGATTTTTTTATTATATCAACAGTTTGTTTTACAGTGTTTTTTAAAATACGTATATCTGTTATTCGTATTTTTTCTTTTTGATTTATTTTATATTTACCTTGATTATTTCTTATTTTTTCAATTTCTCTTTCAACAAGTTCTTCTGTCTTTTTAACATTAAAATCTTTATCTATAATAGTTTTTAAAACTTCTCTTTGTATATCACTGTCAGGTATTCTTATTATAGCTCTGGCATGACTTTCAGTCAGTCCATTATCTATTATTATTTTTCTTATGTCTGGTGGAAGTCTCAAAAGTCTTATTTTATTAGCTATTGCAGATTGACTTTTTTTAAGTTTCTTTGATAGTTCTTCTTGGGTAAGATTATAATCTTTCAATAAATTTTCATAACCTTCCGCTTCCTCAAAAAAATTAAGATTTTGTCTTTGTATATTCTCTATAAGTGCCATAACAGCACTTTCATTGTCTGTTATTTTAACTACTATACAGGGTATTGTCTCAAGTCCTGCTATTTTTGAGGCTCTAAGTCTTCTCTCTCCAGATACAAGTTCATATGAACAATTGTTTATAAATCTGACTGTTACAGGTTGCAAAACTCCATATTCCCTTATAGACTCTGATAACTCTACAAGGGAAGTTATATCAAAATATTTTCTTGGTTGATACGGATTAGGTCTTATTTTATCTATTGGTATATTCAAAACTGTATTACTGCCTTTTTTTACTTTAAAATCACAAAATTTTATTGCTGAAAGCAACACTCCCACTCCCTTTTCACTTTTTTTACAAATTATACCATATAAAGTTATGGGAGAAATTTTTTTTATAATTTAAAAAACCTTGTATTTCAACAGAATACAAGGTCTTTATATTTATTTTATGGGATTTTTTGTAACTTTTCCGGCTTTTCTAGGATACTGTTTTGGTGTCTGTCGAACTTTTTTTATAATAACAAGGCTATGGATTATATCGCTGTCAGGAATAGCAATTTTTTCTGTTTTAACAATTTCTCCACCAAGTTTTTCTATTGCCTTTTTGCCTTCTTTTAATTCCTCCTCAACATCAGGTCCTTTTAATGACACAAAACTTCCTCCAACTTTTACAAAAGGAAGACAGTACTCTGATAAAACCGCAAGATTTGCAACAGCTCTTGATATACACATATCGTATTTTTCACGATATTCTAAATTTTGTCCTCCATCCTCAGCTCTTGAATGAACACAATTTACATTCTCAAGACCTAAGTCTTTTACAACTTCCTCAAGGAAATTTATTCTCTTATTTAAAGAGTCAAGGAGAGTTATATTCATTTTTGGAAAAGCTATTTTCACAGGTATTCCGGGAAATCCAGCACCTGTTCCAACATCAATTACATTTATATTTTCAGGTATATCTATTTTTGATGCTATGGAAACACAATCAACAAAATGTTTCTGTATAACATCTCTGTCCTCTGTTATTGCTGTAAGGTTCATTTTTTCGTTCCACTCTAAAAGTAAATCTTTATAGAGTATAAACTGTTTTATCTGATTTTCATTTATTTCAATACCGAGAGTTTTTAGACTTTCATAAAGAAGTTTTTCAATATCGGTCAATTTATACTACTCCTTTTCTATCTGATAAATTTTCCATTTTCCAAAACTATCAGGTTCATTTACCATTTTAAGATTTATAATCTCTATTCTATTTTTTGATGATTTTTTTACAGCTATTGAAACTTGTTTTAACAAAGAAGTATTCTTTGTAACTGATATAAGACATTTATAGCTTTTTACACCTTCAAATATTGAATATATTTCATTAAAATTTATAGGTGAAATAACATTTTTGCTTATATATCCCATAGCTTCATCAATGTAATTATTATTCAAAGCCTCAAGAAAGGACTTTACTGTTCCATTAGCATTTGGTATTGAGAAAAAAGGTTTATTTTTATCTGGTATACAAATACGATTTCCTATATCTGTTTTACCTCTATGAATAAATATATTCTTTACAGCTTTTTCCCTCTTTCCATCAAACTCTATAAAGGGTGTATTCATACTTTTATACACCTCCTATTTAATTATTATGGACATAAATTTATTTTTGTCTTTTCATTTGTTCCATATATACAAGAAGTACAGAAATATCTGCTGGTGAAACTCCTGCTATTCTTGAAGCATGACCTATTGATACAGGTCTTATTGCATTGAGTTTCTGCTGTGCCTCAAGACGAAGTCCACTTACTGTACTATAATCAATTTCTTCTGGAAGAAGTCTATTTTCAAGTTTTTTGAACTGTTCTACTTGATTTAACTGCTGTCTTATATAGCCTTCATATTTAATCTGTATATTAACCTGTTCATACACTTCATAATCGAGATTTTCAGGTCTATTAGGGTCAATTGATTTAAGTTTAAAGTAATTAAGCTCAGGACGTTTTATAAGCTCAGAGAGGCGTACACCGGATTTTATAGGTGTTGAATTATACTCTGCAAGAAGGTTTAAAACTTCCTCTTTAGGTGTTATTATTACACCTTTTACTCTCTCAATTTCCTCTGCTATAAGTCTTTCTTTTTCAAGAAGTCTTTGATATCTTTCTTCTGTAACAAGACCTACATCATAACCCATTTTAGTTAATCTTTGGTCAGCATTGTCCTGTCTTAAGAGAAGTCTATATTCTGCACGAGATGTCATCATTCTGTAAGGCTCTTTACTTCCCTTTGTAACAATGTCATCTATAAGAACACCTATATAGGCATCTGAACGTTTTAATATAAGTGGTTTTTCCCCTTTTACATACTGGGCTGCATTTATACCACCAATAATTCCCTGTGCTCCTGCTTCCTCATATCCACTTGTACCATTAAACTGTCCAGCACTGAATAATCCTTTTATATTTTTAAATTCAAGGCTTAATTTAAGCTGTGTTGCGTCTATACAGTCATACTCTATAGCATAGGCTGTACGCATAATTTCACAGTTTTCAAGACCTGGAACACTTCTATACATTCTAAGCTGAACATCTTCTGGAAGTGATGTTGACATTCCCTGTACATACATTTCATAAGTGCCTTCACCTTCAGGCTCTATGAATATTTGATGACGGTTTTTATCAGCAAAACGAACAACTTTATCCTCTATTGATGGACAATAACGTGTTCCTGTACCTTCTATTACACCGGCATACATAGGTGAACGGTGGAGATTTTCTCTTATTATAGTGTGGGTTTCCTCATTGGTATATGTAAGCCAACATGGAACTTGCTCTCTATAAATATCTTCCGGTTTATTTTCAAATGAAAATGGTACAATTTTTTCATCACCGTATTGTGGTTCCATTTTAGAGAAATCAACAGTACGTCTATCTATACGAGCAGGTGTACCTGTTTTAAAACGATAAAGTTTTATGCCTAAATCCATAAGATTTTGACTTAATTTTGTAGCATTCATAAGACCGTTTGGTCCACAATTCATTATTGTTTCACCGTAAAGACAGCGGGCTTTCATATATGTTCCCATACAAAGTACAACAGCTTTACAACGGAAAATAGCATCTGAATGAGTTACAACACCTGTAACTTTTCCGTCTTCCACAAGTATTTCTGTTACTTCATTTTGGCGGATTTTAAGATTTTCAGTATTCTCAAGAGTTTGTTTCATAGTCTCTTTGTATCTGTTTTTATCCGCCTGTGCACGGAGAGAATACACCGCAGGGCCTTTTCCTGTATTAAGCATTTTTGTTTGTATATATGTTTTATCTATATTTTTACCCATTTCACCGCCGAGGGCGTCTATTTCTCTTACAAGATGACCTTTTGAACTTCCGCCTATACTAGGATTACATGGCATCATTGCAATACTATCAAGATTTATAGCGAACATTATAGTTTTAAGTCCCATACGAGCTGATGCAAGAGCTGCTTCACAGCCTGCATGACCGCCGCCGACAACTATAATATCTACTGAGTCAGCTTCGTATCTCATTTTTTTCTCCTTTTATTTTCAGTTAGTATAAATTTTTTAATCAAGGGCGTAGCCCTTGCGGGGTTTGGGGCGTAGCCCCAAGGTTTTTAGGGGCGTAGCCCCTTTTTTTTTGTATATTTTTTACTTTTTTATTATTTTCCTAAACAGAAACGTGAAAAAATTCTATCAATTATCTCTTCATCTACACTTTCACCTGTTATTTCTCCAAGATAACGGAGTGCATCTTGTAAATCCATTGATATAAAATCTTCAGGCATACGAGTTTCTATTGTTGTTTTTGCTCTCTCCATACTTTCTCTTGCATAATAAAGAGCATTTTTGTGACGTACATTGCCAATCATTACATCATCAGAAATATTTACATCACCTGTCATAAACATTGATTTTATTCTGTCTGTAAGCTGTTCTATACCTTCATTTTCTTTTACTGACAGGCTTATTATATCATCTTTATCCACATACTCAACAAGTTTTTGTTTATCAAGTTTATTTTCAAGGTCAGATTTGTTTAAAAGTATAATTGATTTTTTATCTTTTATAAAATCAAGTATTTCAATATCTTCATTGTCAAGCTCTCTTGATGAGTCAAGCATCATAAGAACAAGGTCTGCTTTTTTGGCATACTCTTTTGATTTTGAAACACCCATTTTTTCAACTATATCTCCAGTTTCTCTAATTCCTGCTGTATCAACTATTTTTATAGGAATACCATCTATATTCATAAACTCTTCCACAGTATCCCTAGTTGTCCCCGGTATATCTGTGACTATTGCTCTTTCTTCTTCAAGAAATCTGTTTAAAAGTGATGATTTACCTACATTTGGTTTACCTAAAATTACTGTCTCGATACCTTCCTGAACAATTTTACCTCTGTCAGCAGTTTCAAGAAGTCTGTCTATATCTCTCAAAACTTCTTCTGATGATTTATACATATTGTTATATGTTTCTTCTTCAATATCATGTTCAGGATAATCTATTGCAACTTCTATTGATGCTATCATATCAAGAAGTCTATCTCTTATTTGGTTTACAGCCTTTTTAAGTTTTCCTTCAAGTCTACTTACAGCAGCTTGACGGGACATATCTGTTTTTGAATTTATAACATCAATAACAGCTTCTGCCTGTGAAAGGTCTATTCTGCCATTTAAAAAGGCTCTCTTTGTAAATTCTCCCGGCTCTGCAAGTCTTGCTCCACTGTTCAAAACAGACTCAAGAACCTTTTTTACAACAACAGTTCCACCATGACAGTTTATTTCTACAATATCATCTTTTGTATATGTGTTTGGAGCTTTCATAACAGTAGCAAGAACTTCATCAATAATTTTTCCTGTCTTTATATCATATACACTGCCATAAGAAACTGTGTGGCTTTTTTTATCTATAAGTTTTATACCTCTTACACCCTTAAAAATTTTATCTGCAACATCTATTGCACCATTACCACTTATACGTACAATGCCTATTCCGCCACTTCCTGCTGGAGTGGATATTGCAGCAATTACATCATCAAGAGACGTTCCTTTCATAGTAGTCACCTCTTTTTATATTCAAAATATTTATTTTTATAATTAAAATACCCGATACTTTCAAAAATACGAAATTATCGGGTAGTCTTCTTTGATTACTGCTGATTTTTTAATACTATGACAACATTACGATAAGGTTCTTCACCTTCACTGTATGTTGTAACATATCTATCATTCTGAAGTGCTGAATGAATTATTCTTCTTTCATAAGGATTCATTGGCTCAAGAACAACACTCTTTCTTGTCTGTTTAACTTTTTTAGCAAGATTAAGAGCAAGTGTCTCAAGAGTTTCTTTTCTTCTCTGACGGTAATTTTCAGTATCTATTGTTATACTTATATATGGTGCATTACCTTTATTTACAACAAGATTTACAAGGTACTGTATTGAATCAAGAGTCTGTCCTCTTTTTCCTATAAGTACACCCATATCGTCACCACTTAACTCTATTGAAAGCTGTTTATCCTTCAATTTTGTTTCTATCTTTACAATTATACCCATTGCAAGGAACATTTCACGAAGGAAA
Organism: Tyzzerella sp. An114; assembly: GCF_002161055.1. Taxonomy (GTDB): domain Bacteria; phylum Bacillota; class Clostridia; order Lachnospirales; family Anaerotignaceae; genus Fimicola; species Fimicola cottocaccae. The sequence goes on along the minus strand of NZ_NFLT01000004.1, from coordinate 38,601 downwards.
TTTTCAGCAACTTTTTCAGGGTTAAATTTTCTTTTTACTTTTACTATGGCATTTTTGGCACCAAACATACCAAGAAATCCTTTTGAACCTTCCTCAATTATTGTTATTTCAACTTCATCTCTTGTAAGGTTCATTTCCTTCAGGGCTTCATTTACAGCATCATCTACGGTTTTTCCTGATTTTTCGAGTTCATCCATAATTATAATGCTGCCCCTTTCTCATCTTTATTCTTAAAATATTTCTGTAAAACTACCTGCTGTCCAACCTGGAAAAGATTACTTACTGTCCAGTAAAGTCCAAGACCAGCTGGTAAAGTTACTGTCATAACACCCATCATAATAGGCATTACCATATTCATTGTTTTCATTGTTGCTGCTGTTGGGTCGTCCGGATTTTGCTGAGGCTGATTTTTCATCATGATTTTACTTGAAAGCCATGTTGTACCACCTGACAAAATAGGAAGTATAATTTCTGGGAAACGTATTCCCGGATTTTCTATAAGATGGACAAAAAGGAAATTCTCCATCTGATTTTTCTGGGCAAGAAGTGGTATAAGTTCTTTTCCACTGTCACCTAAAACAGCCATAATCTGGTCCCAGTTACTTGATGAAAGTGAGTTTACAACAGTAACTATGTCATTTACATTGTTCATATCAAGCTGCACTTTCATTGAGTCTGCTATCTGTGTTGCAAATCCTCCAATAGCCTCCATTCTAAGGTCAAGAGGTATTGAAATAAGTGCATTTGCAATTGCATTATAGTTGTCTGAAACAACATCTACATATACATATGCCTGCTGGAAAATATAAAACAGTGCATAAAGTATAGGAAGCTGTATAAGTAAAGGAAGACAGCCGCCAAACATACTAATGCCATTCTTTTTCTGGAACTCTTGCATTTCATATGCCATTCTCTGCTGTGATTCCTGGTCTTTCTTTCCTGCATATTTAGCTCTGATTTTGTTCATCTCAGGCTGAAGCTTTTGCATTTTATAAGTTGATTTCTGCTGTTTCACCATAAGTGGGAAAAGCACAAGTTTTACAATGATTGTAAAAAGTATGATAGCTATACCGAGAGAACCTGACTGTATAAACGAATAAATAAAATTAAACAGTATATTATAGATAAAACCCAAAAAATTTGCTATTGGTCCAACTATAACTCCGGGCTGTCTTGTAACAAGAAGTCCCGCTGATGAAACTGCTAACGATTCTAACACTTTTTTGCCTCCTTAAAACGACGACTCATCAATCGAATATATGAATTATTTTATGGTACGGGGTCATACCCACCCTCGTGGAATGGATGGCATTTTAAAAGACGTTTTATAGAAAGAAAACCGCCTTTAAAGACACCGTACTTTGATATTGCTTCAAAAGCATATTGGGAACAAGTAGGAGTGAAACGACAATGAGGTCCCAATGCCGGTGATATACACTTTTGATAAAATCTAATAAGAAATAAAAAAACTTTTTTTATCAAACTTTTCACTTTCCTTCTTTATTTTTTGTTGTATTATCTGATTTAACTGATTTAAAAAGATTGTGTTTTTTCATAAGATGCTTAAGTGATTTATCCAAAGTGAAATAGTCTAATTCTGCTGAAGACACTCTGGCTATAACAACAATATCAAAACCGGATTTTATGTCCTTTTCCATGAGTCTGTAACTTTCACGAATAAGTCTTGTCACTCTTGAACGAGTTACACTTTTACCCACCTTTTTGCTTACGGATATACCAAGACGGTTTGTATCCTTTCCATTTTTATGGACATACATAACAAGATGTCTGTTAGCAATAGACTTTCCTTTGTTATATACATATCTGAAATGATAATTTTTTTTGAGAGATTCAGTAAATTCCACTTTTATTCTCCTTTGGGCAAAAGGTTGTATCCGCTAAATTAACTACATATTATAAAAGGCCACTATCTGCGGCCTTATTATAGTAGTAAGTATATAGAACTTTTAGATTATGCGGATAATACTTTTCTTCCTTTTCTTCTTCTAGCTGCTAATACTTTTCTTCCGTTTGCTGTACTCATTCTTTTTCTGAAGCCATGTACTTTACTTCTCTGTCTTTTCTTTGGCTGAAATGTCATTTTCATGTTTACGCACCTCCTTTATTGCATAGCCTATCCTTGCTCACAGGCAAGCACTGCTACTATTATATTAAAAATTTAACTGCTCGTCAAGAAATTTTAATTGTAAGATTAAGTATTTTGAGACTTTTTTGGACTTTTATTAATTTATAATAAATACTGCGTTAAATATTTTCACATGCATATTTTAAAGCACACCCCTGTTGATAAGTTGAAAAATTTTTATCCTAGGTCTTAATTTTTCTTGATAATAATAAAGTATTTTGTTATTATTATTAGAGTTATACACATATTAAACAATTTGTTGATATTTTATTGTGTTCATATTTAAATTTTATCCACATGTTGTTGACAATATTGTTTATAAATTATAAAGTTTATTGTAAAATACTATATTTTAACATAAATTTTCAAAACACGTCAGTGTAAAACTCTATCCACAGCCGTGTTTATATCTTTTTTTAACGTAATTTTAATTGTATAATTATTTTTTTTATTAACAGTTTATTTTTCTTAGTTGTGTATAAATATATTTTTTATCCACAATTTTTTAACGGTTTTTTAAGGAGGAATTTTTATTTATGAACCAGGTCACAGAATACTGGAATGAGGCTTTAAAAATTATTGAGGAGGAAAGTTCTTCTCTTGTAAGTTTTGAAACCTGGATAATGCCTTTGGTTCCTCTTGAAATAGAGGGAAATAACTTTATTCTCAAGATTGGAGACTCTTTTTATAAGGAAATGATTGAAAAAAGATATATGTCACTTATAAAAAATTCTATTAAAAAGATAACTTCAAAAGAATATAATGTAATTATTTTCACAGAAGACGAACTTAAAGAAAAAAATAATCCAACTAAGTCCAGTCACAAAAAATCAGTAAATACAGTTGAAAGTGTAGGAAATCTTAATCCTAGATATGTTTTTAGCTCTTTTGTTGTAGGTAACAGTAATCGTATGGCTCATGCAGCTTCACTTGCTGTAGCTGAATCACCTGCTGGAGCTTACAATCCTCTTTTCCTTTATGGTGGTGTTGGTCTTGGAAAAACACATCTTATGCATTCCATAGCCCACTACATACTTGAACATAATCCAGATAAAAAAGTGCTTTATGCTTCAAGTGAAACTTTTACAAATGAGCTTATAAATTCTATCAAGAACAATAAAAATGAAGAATTTAGAAATAAATACAGAAATATTGATGTTCTTCTTATAGATGATATACAATTTATATCACAAAAAGAAAGCACTCAGGAGGAGTTTTTCCACACATTTAACACTCTCCATGAGTCAAACAAACAGATTATAATTTCTTCAGACCGTCCTCCAAAAGAAATAAAAACTCTTGAGGATAGACTTAGAAGTCGTTTTGAATGGGGACTTATAGCTGATATTCAACCACCTGATTATGAAACAAGAATTGCTATTTTACAAAAAAAAGCTGATACTGATGGTTTGACTGTTCCTAATGAAGTTATGGCTTTTATTGCAAAATGCATTGTTTCAAATATTCGTGAACTTGAAGGGGCTTTGACAAGAATTGTTGCTTATGCCTCTCTTACAAATCAACAAATTACAATAGAACTTGCAGAAAATGCTCTTAAAGATATTTTTAGTGATAAAACTACTACACAGATAACTCCTGAACTTATTCAGGAAGTTGTTGCAAATTACTATAATATACGTACTGAAGATATTACAGGAAGCAAAAAGCCTAAAAACATAGCATATCCACGACAAATTGCTATGTATCTTTCAAGAAAAATTCTTGATATTTCTTTACCTAAAATTGGTGAGCGTTTTGGTGGTCGAGACCACTCTACAGTAATTCATGCTTGTACAAAAATAGAAAAAGAACTTGAAAAAGATCCTTCTCTTCAGAAAACAATTCTTGAGCTTGAAAAGAGAATAAAAGGTCAATAAATAGGCTGTTGATAAGTTGTTGAAAAATATGTTGAAAAAATGTTAATAACTTTTTAAAATCTGTGAATATGTTGAATTTGTGGATAACTTTTTGTTTTATAATTAAATATGCACAGATTTATCCATAGCCATTTTTTTACTGTTTTAAAGGGGTTTCGATAGTTATCCACATTTTAACATGCCCCTACTACTACCACTACTAAAAAAATTTATATTTATATATATAATAGTACCAAAAGGAGTTGTAAACAATAATGAAATTCACATGTCAAAGAGAAAATCTACTTAATGGTATAAATATCGTTTCAAAAGCTGTATCTGGAAGAACAACTCTTCCTATACTTGAATGTATTTTGTTAACAGTTTCAAAAGAAGGTTTTAAATTAACAGCAAATAACTTAGAACTTGGAATAGAAACTGCGTTTATTGATGCTGATGTTGAAGAAACAGGAATTATTGCCATAGAAGCAAAAATATTTTCAGAAATTATAAGACGTATTAATGGAGAAAGTGTTTCTATTGAAACTGATGAAAAAAATATGACGCTTATATCTTCTGGTTTTTCTCAATTTAAGATTGCTGGTCAAGATGGCGAAGATTTTCCTATGCTTCCTATTGTTGAAAAAAATAATGAATATGTTCTTTTTCAAAATGATTTGAGAAATATGATAAGACAAACTATATTCTCTATAGCTCAAGATGAATCAAAACCTGTACTTACTGGTGAACTTATAGAGTTATCTAATAACAGTATAAACATGGTATCTGTTGATGGTTACAGAATTTCTTATAAAAAATCAAATCTTATAAGTGGAAATGATAATATTGAAGTTATTGTTCCTGGTAAAACCCTTAATGAAATAAGTAAAATACTTTCTAATGAAGGTGAAGACAAAGTTTCTTTATATGTTACAGATAAACATATACTTTTTGACCTTGGAAAAAGTATAGTTGTTTCAAGACTTATTGAAGGAGAATATATAAAATACAGACAGAGTTTTACTGAAGATTTTAAAACAAAGATAATTGTAAGTAGAAGTGAGCTTATTTCAAGTCTTGAGAGAGCTTGTCTTATTTCCAGAGATAGCAAAAAAATTCCTGTTAAATTGGAAATTGGCGGAAACAGAATTATTATAAATTCAAATGCTGAATTGGGAACTGCCCATGAGGAAATTGAAATTGACTGTGATGGTGATGGATTAAAAATTGCTTTTAATCCTAGATATCTTATTGAAGCATTAAAGGTTATTGAAGAAGATAAAGTTGCTATACAATTTACTGCTTCTTTAAGCCCTTGTATTATAAAACCTCTTGATGGTGATGAGTATAAATATCTTATACTTCCTTTAAGAATGTAATAGTTAGGAGAATTTTTATGGAAATTATTGAAATTAAAACAGATTTTATAAAACTTCAGCAGGTTTTAAAGCTTGCTGGCATGATTGATGCTGGTTCTGATGCAAAATATTATATTTCTGAGGGTATGGTTAAAGTTAATGGTGTTGTTGCAACAGAACGAGGTAAAAAAATTAGAAATAATGATATTGTTGAAGTTGATGGTATTGGTAAAATACAAATAAAAGCTCCAGAAATGTGATTATTTCAAGCTTTATAAACACTATTATTAATAAAATGTATATTTATACAAAGATTGAGTTTAGTGTTATTAAACAACAGGCTGTAAATATTTACAGCCTGTGTTTTTCTATGGAGGACATAAAAAGGAGGTGTAAATTTGTATATTGAAAGTATTTCTGCTGAGGGTTTTAGAAACCTTTATGGAATAGATTTAAAATTGAATAAGGGTATAAATATATTTTATGGAAATAATGCCCAAGGAAAAACAAATATACTTGAAACTGTTTATGTCTGTGGAACAGGTCGTTCTCATAGAACTAGAATTGATAGTCGCCTTGTAAATTTTAATGGTTCAGAATGTCATGTTCGTATTTTTTGTGTTAAAGGTAGTAGAAAAGATAGAATAGATTTGCATATCAAAAAAGATGAGAGAAAAGGTATTGCTGTAAATGGTATTCCTATAAAAAAGTCTAGTGAACTTTTTGGTACACTTTTAACTGTTATATTCTCTCCGGAAGATTTAGGTCTTGTTAAAGATGGACCTTCTGAAAGAAGAAGATTTATGGATATGGAGCTTTGTCAAATGAGTAATGTATATTGCTATGACCTTCAACAGTATTACAAAGTTCTTAAACAGAGAAATAGTTTACTAAAAAATATTCAAAAAAACCCTTCTTTGAAAGAAACTATATTTGTTTGGGATAATCAGCTTGAGGAATACGGAAAAAGGCTTATATCAGCCCGTAGAAACTTTATTTCTAAATTAAATGATATATCAGCCATTAAACATAAAAAAATTACAGGAGAGGGCGAAATTCTTAAAATAGAGTATAAGCCAGATTGTAAAGAAGATAACTTTCATTCAAAATTGTTATCAAGTATTGAAAGAGATATTATGTATGGCACAACATCACAAGGGCCTCATAAAGATGATATTATTTTTACTGTAAATGATTGTGATGTAAAACTTTTTGGTTCTCAAGGTCAACAAAGAACTGTATCTTTAAGTACAAGACTTGCTGAAATTGATATTATAGAAAATGAGACAGGTGAAAAACCTGTTGTATTGCTTGATGATGTTTTTTCCGAACTTGACGAAAGTAGACAAAAGTTTTTACTTGAAAGTATAAAAGATACTCAAATAATACTTACATGTACTGGTGTTGAGGATGTTGTAAAAAAATATATTAAAAATGCTTCAATTTTTTATGTTGAAAATGGAAAAGTAATCAAAAAAACTTGTGTTTGAATTATTGAGAACACAAGTTTTTTTGTATTTTAAAATTGCTTATAAACTATTTGTTTAATGAGTTTTATATTTGTAAAAATTAAATAAAAAAAGTAATAAAAGTACACCCTTTTTGACGTTTAGAATATATTTTTTAAGGCAATTATTTTTATTATAAATAAGTATTAAAAAATAGTCTGAAACGGGCTTTTTTAAGCTATTTTTTAGCCTATTTTCTTGTTAAAAACATTAAAAAATGGTATAATAAATTACAATAATTAATGTATGTTTAAAATTATTGTTTTTTGTGTTTCACGATATCGTGAATTATTTTTTTTGTAGGGCTTTTTTGCCCTGTGGAATTGAGGAGAGATAATATTTATGTCAGCAGAGTATAATGAAAGTCAAATACAAGTCCTTGAGGGGCTTGAGGCTGTCAGAAAACGTCCCGGTATGTATATAGGTTCAACAAGTACAAGAGGTCTTCACCATCTTGTGTATGAGATTGTTGATAATGCCGTTGATGAGGCCCTTGCAGGATTTTGTACAGAAATTTATGTTTTTATACACAAAGATAATACAATAACAGTAAAAGATAATGGTAGAGGAATACCTGTTGGTATACAGGCTCAAAAAGGTATACCTGCCGTTGAGGTTGTATTTACAATACTTCATGCCGGAGGAAAATTCGGTGGTGGAGGATATAAGGTTTCAGGAGGTCTTCATGGTGTTGGTGCTTCTGTTGTAAATGCTCTTTCTGAATGGCTTGATGTTAAAGTTGAGACAGACGGAAAAGTTTATGAACAGAAATACAGCAGAGGTAATGTATTGACAAAACTTACTGTTACTGGTGAAAGTGAAAATCATGGTACAACAGTAACATTTAAACCTGATGCTGAAATTTTTGATGACCTTATTTTCCAGTTTGATATTTTAAAACAGAGACTTAGAGAGACTGCTTTTTTAACAAAAGGTCTTAAAATAAATCTTATAGATGAGAGAGAAGGAATTGAACAGAAACGTTCATTCCACTATGAAGGCGGTATAAAAGAGTTTGTGTCATTTATAAATAAAAATCGTTCACCTCTTTATGAAAATATATTCTATGCTGAGGGAGCAAAAGATGGTGTTACTGTTGAAATTGCTTTCCAACATAATGATGGATATATGGAAAATATACATTCCTTCGTAAATAATATAAATACAACTGATGGTGGAACTCATCTTGTAGGCTTTAAATCAGGTCTTACAAAGACTGTAAACGATTATGGAAAGAAATTTAATCTTATAAAGGATAATGATAAAAATCTTTCTGGTGATGATGTGAGAGAGGGTATAACAGCTGTTATAAGTGTAAAAGTACCTGAACCACAGTTTGAAGGTCAGACAAAAACTAAACTTGGTAACAGTGAAGTTAAAGGTATTGTTGAAGGTATACTTTCAGAGGAGCTTGCCTTCTTCCTTGAACAGAACCCTCAAACAGGAAAGATAATAATTGAAAAGGCTCTTGTTGCTTCAAGAGCAAGAGATGCAGCAAAAAAAGCTAGAGAACTTGTAAGAAGAAAAACAGGTCTTGAAAGTACAAGACTTCCAGGTAAACTCACAGACTGTTCTGACAGAGACCCTAAAAACTGTGAAATTTACATTGTAGAGGGTGATTCTGCCGGTGGTTCGGCCAAAAAGGCGAGAGACCCTAAAACACAGGCTGTATTGCCTTTAAGAGGTAAAATTTTGAATGTTGAGAAAGCTCGTCTTGATAGAATTCTTGCCAGTGAAGAAATAAAAGCTATGATAACAGCTTTCGGAACAGGTATTTCTGAAGATTTTGACCTCGAAAAACTCAGATATCATAAAATTGTTATTATGACTGATGCCGATGTTGACGGTGCTCATATAAGAACACTTCTTCTTACTTTCTTTTATAGATATATGCAGCCTCTTATTGAGGAGGGCAAAGTTTATATTGCACAGCCTCCACTTTACAGAGTTGAGAAAAATAAAAAACATTATTATGTCTATGATGATGCAGAGCTTGAAAAACTCTATGATGAAATTGGTAGAACAGGAATAAAAGATGTTCAAAGATATAAAGGTCTTGGAGAAATGGACTTTGACCAGCTTAGAGATACAACTATGGACGTTAAACATAGAATACTTAAAAAAGTAGACCTTAATGATGCTATAACAGCTGATGAAATTTTCAGTATGCTTATGGGTGACAAAGTAGAGCCTAGACGTGACTTTATAACTGAAAATGCTCAGTATGTAAGCAATCTTGATATTTAATATAAATTAATAAAGCGGGAAGTTTTGTCCTGCCGTTTTGAAAATGAGCTCTTAAATAAATATTTTAGAGCTCTTGTTAAAGAAAGGACGTAAAAGTAAATGGAACATAATCAGTATGACAAAATGGTTGCTGTCGATATAGGGGAGGAAATGAAAAAATGCTATATCGACTATGCCATGAGTGTAATAGTTGCCAGAGCACTTCCAGATGCAAGGGACGGACTTAAGCCTGTTCAGAGAAGAATTTTATACTCCATGAGTGAGCTTAATCTTGACCCTTCAAAATCATATAAAAAATCTGCCCGTATTGTTGGTGAAGTTATGGGTAAATATCACCCTCATGGTGATAGTTCAATATATCAGGCTATGGTTCGTCTTGCACAAAACTTTTCTATGAGATATATGCTTGTTGACGGTCATGGAAATTTTGGTTCAATAGATGGTGACGGAGCTGCTGCTGCTCGTTATACAGAAGCAAGAATGTCACGTATCGCCGTTGAAATGTTAGCTGATATAGATAAAAACACTGTTGATTTTGTGCCTAACTATGACGAGAATGAAAAAGAACCTGTTGTTCTTCCTTCAAGAATACCTAATTTACTTGTAAATGGTTCTGCCGGTATTGCCGTAGGTATGGCTACAAATATACCACCGCATAATCTTGGTGAAGTTATAGACGGTGTTGTTCGTATTATTGACAATAAAATAAATGAAAATAGAGATACAGACGTTGAAGAACTTATGGAGCTTATACAAGGTCCTGATTTCCCTACTGGTGCTAATATTTTAGGCAGAAGTGGCATAAGAGCTGCTTATAGAACTGGTCGTGGAAAAATTGTAGTTCGCTCAGAAGCTCAGATTGAAACTCTTGACAATGGCAGAGAAAGAATTGTTGTAACAGAAATTCCATATCAGGTTAATAAATCAAGACTTGTTGAAAAAATTGCTGACCTTGTTCATGAAAAACGTATTGAGGGTATAAGCGGAATACTTGATGAGTCTGCTGGTGATGATATTAAAATAACAATAGACCTTAAAAAAGATGCTAATGCAAATGTTGTTTTAAATCAGCTTTATAAATTCTCACAGCTTCAAGAGAGTTTTGGCGTTATTATGCTTGCTCTTGTTGATGGAAAACCAGAGGTTTTAAACCTTAAACAGATACTTGATGAGTACTTAAAACATCAGGAGGAAGTTGTTACAAGAAGAATAAAATTTGACCTTGAAAAAGCTGAAAAGAGAGCTCATATACTTGAAGGATTAAAAATTGCTATAAGTAATATTGATGAAGTTATAAAAATAATAAGAACAAGCTATGATGATGCTAAAGAAAGACTTATGGAGAGATTTGGTCTTTCTGATGTTCAGGCTCAGGCTATACTTGAAATGCAGCTTAGACGACTTCAGGGACTTGAACATGAAAAGATTGACAATGAGTATAGAGAGCTTATGGAAAAAATAACAGAGTTCAAAGCTATTCTTGCTGATGAAAAACTTCTTTTTGGTGTTATAAAAGATGAAATTATGGCTGTTAAATCTAAATATAGTGATGAACGCAGAACAAGAATTATAAATAATCCAGGTGAAATTGATATTGAAGACCTTATTGAGGAGGAAACAAGCGTTGTCACAATGACAAACCTTAATTATATTAAGAGAACTCCTCTTGCCACATATAAGAGCCAAAATAGAGGCGGTAGAGGTATTATGGGTATGCAGACAAGAGAGGAAGACTTTGTCAAAAATCTCTTTGTAACTTCAACTCATGATTATATATTATTCTTTACAAATCATGGCAAAGTGTTTAAGATAAAAGGCTATGAAATACCGGAAGCAGGAAGAACTGCAAGAGGTATGGCTATTGTAAATCTCCTTGAAATATCTGCTGGAGAGGACATAACAGCTGTAATGCCTGTTAAAGAGTTTGAAGAAAATAAATATCTTGTTATGATAACAAAACAGGGTGTTATAAAGAGAACTGATATGATGAGCTTTACAAATATCAGAAAAGGCGGTCTTGTGGCTGTAAACCTTAGAGATGATGACGAGCTTATATCTGTTCTTTTAACTGACGGAACTAAAGATATTTTTGTTGGCACTAGAAACGGTATAGGTATACGTTTTGATGAAAATGATGCAAGACCTATGGGAAGAAGTGCTACTGGTGTTAAAGCAATAACTCTCAATGAAGGAGATTATGTTGTTTCTGCTCAGATTATAGAAGATGGCATGAAAGTTTTAAATGTAACTGAAAATGGTTATGGAAAACGCACAGATGCTTCAGAGTTTAAACCTCAGATAAGAGGCGGTAAAGGTGTTAAAATACATCAGCTTACAGAAAAAACAGGACTTTTGACAGATACTGTCATACTTGGTGATAATGAAGATATTATGCTTATTACTTCTGAAGGTGTTATAATACGTCTTAGAGGTAGAGATATTTCAACATTTGGAAGAATTTCTCAGGGCGTAAAACTTATGAACCTTAATGAAGGTGTTAATGTTGTAAGTATAGCAAAAGTTTCTGAAGAAGAAATTGAAGATGAGGAATTTTCTGAAAATTCTGAAAATTTAGAATAATATATTAAAAAGACCGGAAATTTTTTCCGGTCTTTTTTTGTGCAAAAAATGAACCATATATTTTGTTTTTTACTCTATATTATAGATGCATCATAAAAGAACGTTCTAAATAGAAAGGAGGTATGGCTGTGTGAATGTTGAAAGTATTGTAAAAAGAATGATTAATGATGATAGAGAGGCCTTTGATATTTTAATGGAGCTTTATTATAAAAAGGCTTTTCGCATAGCATATCTTATTTCTGGAAAATATGCAGACAGTGAAGATATTATACAAGATGCATTTACAGCCTGCTATCTTAATCGTAAAAAAATAAGAGAACCTGAATATTTTGAAAGGTGGCTTTATAGGATAGTCACTAGAACAGCTTGGGACTATTGTAAGAAATCTAAGAGAGAACAACCTGTTGATAATATTTTTGATGAAAGTATTAAAGATGATAGATGTTTTATTGATGATATTATAAAGTCTCAAGAAAATATGGAACTTTATAAAATTATAATGTCACTTCCCATAAAACAGAGAACTGTTATAATACTTCACTATTACAATGATATGGGAACTAAAGAAATTGCAAGTATTACAGGTTCTTTTGAAGGTACTGTAAAATCAAGACTTTTTGCCGGTAGAAATAGTATAAAAAAAGAATTGTCTAAAAGAGAACAGTTTTGTAAAAAGGAGGTGCCTTCAAATTGATTAAAAGGGGCGATATTGAATTAAAAATAAAAGAAACTCTAAATGAAAGAGCTGAAAATATCTCATTGTCCAATGAAGATTTTGAGGTTATGAGAAGAAAAGTGAATTATAGTATAAATTCTTTTGAGGAGGAAAAAAATATGAAGAAATTTAGTTTTAAAAAGATTGCAGTAGTTGTAGGTGCAATATGTATTCTTGGAAGTGTTACAGCAATAGCAAGTGGAATTATTGCAGGAACTGAAGCCCGTACTAATATTAAAGACGAAATAAAAGACTATGAAAAAGTATCAAAGTTAGAAGAAAAAGCAGGCTTTGGATTTGATATTATTGAAAGTTTTGATAATGGTTATAAATTTGATTATGCTGTACCTGTATACTCAAATAATATTGATGAAGACGGAAATAAAACAGGATATAGTTGGGTTGATGTTTCTGTAAACTATAAAAATGAAAAATATAGTGATGTAAGTTTAACTGCAACAAAAAATTTATATGAAGAAGGAACAATTGATGAAAATGAAGATTATAAAGGAACTGTTATAAATTATAGTTATAATAATTATATGTTTGTTCCACCTACTTATGAACTTACAGCAGAAGAACAGGCTCTTGTTGACAGCGGTGACCTTGTTGTTTCTTATGGTACAGATGAAGTTGAGCATAAAGTTGTTGAAAATGTGAATTGGGTTGATGATAATGTTCAGTATATGTTGACAACTTTTGATAATGATATGGGAAAAGATATACTTTTTGATATGGCAAAAGAAATGATAGATGCTGAATGATAAATAAAAAAGACTGCTTGTGCAGTCTTTTTTTATTATTTAAGTAAAATATCAGCAGATACATTTAAAACATCAGCAATAATTTTAAGTTCTATATCTGTTACAAATCTTTTTCCAGCTTCTATACGTTGTATTGCATTTTTATCTAAATCAAGTCCATTAAGTTGTAACATATCTGCAAAAGCTCTTTGAGAAACTTTAGGTTTCATATTTTTTCTTATAATTGCTATTTTAGAGCCGCATATATTTAAACTTCCATCTGAATTTTTGTTTTTATAAATTGTAATCACCTCTTGACATTTAGTTATTGTCAATAGGTTTATTTTATGATAATATAACAATAATATGACATTTAGTAAATGTTTTTTCTTTTTATTATTTAGGAGAATATAATTATGAAATGTGAGAATATTTTTTGTATATATTGGAAAAATAATAAGTGTATTCTTGATAAAATTACTTTAGATATTAAGGGAGTTTGTCAAGAATGTATATACATAAACATTTCAGAAAATAAATTAAAACGTAAAAGAAATGAAATATTATATAAATATAAAATAAAATAAGTTTTTCCAAATTACTAAATTTGGAAAAACTTAAAATTTAAGGTCTTACAAATGTATATTCATCTTTTATCTGTTCAATAGGAACATCTTCGTTTAAAAGCATTTTTGTTGTCTCATAATGTATATCATTTAAACGTAAAATATCTTTCTGTCTTAAAAGTGCCTTTTGTTCATCAACAGGTAAAGTAAGCATTTCATAAACACTTCTTACTACAAAATGGTCTTTTCCGTCAGTTCCTCTAAATTGAGTCCATATTGGAACAAAAGTCACATTTTCCACAGTTGCTCTGTTATTATCAACTTTTTGTATATCTATATTTAAAAGTATTGATGCATTTCTTGGTGGTGTTGTTTGAGAAGATATGAAATTACCCATTGAATAAATAACAAAACATTGTCTTTCTATGCCATCAGGGTCTGTTACTGTTTTATAATCCATAGGCAATAAAACATGAGGGTGACTTGCAACAACTATATCTGCTCCCCATGTAAACATATCATCAATGTATGATACAACATAATCATCAGGTGTCTCTTTGTATTCTGTGCCTATATGAGGCATAACAACAACTATATCTGATAATTCCCTTGCCTTTTCAATATCTGATTTTATTTTATCTCTTGTGCTGTCATCTATTATATTTACCATATAAGGATTTTTAATAGGTATTCCGTTTGTACCATAGGTATAAGAAAGAAAAGCTACATTTATTCCGTTTACGTTCTGAACAAGTATGTTTTGGCTTTCTTCCTCTGTTCGATATGTTCCAACATGATTAAAACCGTATTCATCCAATTTGTCTAATGTTCTTATAAGACCATTACTTCCTGAGTCAAGACAATGATTGTTTGCTGTTGTGAAAATGTCAAAGCCTGCATATTTTAAAGAGTCAAGAAAACTGTCAGGACTTGAAAACATAGGATAATCACTTACAGTTCCTCCAAAGGTTGTTTCAAGATTTCCTATTACACAATCAGCCTTATCAAAATATTTTTTCATATCTGTGAAATTGTGCATAAAGTTATATGTATCTGTGGATAAGTCATAGGCTTCATTGTATTGATAGCTATGAACCATAATATCTCCTGTAAATGTCATTCTTGCTGTGTTTATAACAGGCTCTTTAGGTTCTTCTATTTCTTGGGCATTAACATTTTCAATAGTTTCTGTACTTTTATTAACATTGTTATTTACATTTCCACTGTTTTGTCCACAACCTGATGAAAAACATATTAAAAAAGTTGACAAAATAAAAAATATTATGGTTTTTTTCATAATTTATAAAACCTTTCTTATTTACTGTATTTTAATTTTTCAGTTTCATATAAATTATTACCCTCTGAGTCTATTATCACAACAAGGGGAAAATCTTCAACATAAAGTTTGTAAACAGCTTCTGCTCCTAAATCTTCATAGGCTATAAGTTCACATTCTTTTATATGGCTGGCTATTAATGCTCCTGCTCCACCTGTTGCACCGAAATATACAGCCTTATGTTCTTTCATTGCTTTTATAACATTTTCATTTCTTGCACCTTTTCCAATCATTCCTGTTTCGCCTTTTTCAATCATAAAAGGTGCATAAGTGTCCATTCTTCCTGATGTTGTAGGACCTGCTGAACCTATAACTTGCCCTGGTTTTGCCGGTGAAGGACCTGCATAATATATTATGGCGTCTTTCATATCGAAAGGAAATTTTCCTGTTTTTTCGTATTCTTCAATCATTCTTTTGTGGGCTGCATCCCTTGATGTGTATATTGTACCTGTAAGACTTACAATATCTCCAGCCTTAAGATTTTCAGCTTTTTCCCTTGTGAGAGGAGTTTTTAAATTTATTGTCATTATTTACCCTCCTTATATTGTAGCTTCTGCGTGACGAGTTACATGACAGCTTATATTTATTGCTATTGGCATTCCTGCAATGTGGGTTGGATATGTTTCTATATTCACACCTAAAACTGTTGTGTTTCCTCCCAATCCCTGAGGTCCTATGCCTAAATTGTTCATTTTTTCAAGAAGTTCTTCTTCCATTTCACGTATATGAGGTTTGTCTGAGTGTGAACCTATTTTTCTTAAAAGAGCTTTTTTTGCAAGATATGCACTCATCTCAAAATTTCCTCCACAGCCTACACCTACAACCATAGGAGGACATGGATTTGGACCTGCTTCTTTTACTGTCTCAAGTATTGCTTTTTTTGCACCTTCTATGCCGTCAGATGGCTTTAACATATATACACGGCTCATGTTTTCACTTCCAAAGCCTTTTGGTGCAACTGTTATTTTTATTTTATCTCCCTGTACTATGTCATAGTGTATTACTGCTGGTGTGTTATCTTTTGTGTTAACTCTTATAAATGGGTCTGATACAACAGATTTTCTTAAATAGCCTTCTGTATACCCACGGCGGACACCTTCGTTTATGGCATCTGTTAAACTTCCGTCTGAAATATGAACTTCCTGTCCCATTTCTACAAATATTATTGCCATTCCTGTATCTTGACATATTGGCATGTTTTCTGATTTTGCTATATCAGCATTTTTTGTAAGCTGACAGAGTATTTCTTTTCCAACAGGTGAAGTTTCTTTACATTTTGAACATTCAAGGGCATTGTATACATCATCATTAAGTATACAATTTGCTTCTATACAGAGCCTTTTTACTGTTTCAATGATTTCATTTACCGAAATTTCTCTCATAAAATAGGTCACTTCCTTAAAATTTGTTTTATTTCTAAAATATATCACAGTGAAAAATAAAATTAAATAAAAAAAGAAAGGTAATTTTTTATAATTTTAATATAAAAAAGGTTTTAAAGTAAAAACAGTACAAAAAACAGTATTAAAATACAATACTATTTAAAAATAAATGTAGAAATTATGAAAGTTCAATAAAATGTTTACTATGTATATTATATAAAAAATACTTATATAAAACCTATATATTATGCGTTATGACAAATACCTGTTTTGGTATAAGCAAAATTTATATGAAAATTGATTGGTAGAACAATGTACATCTTATGAATACACAAAAAAATTTGCCTTGACTAGAAGGGATTTTAAGCGTATTATTTACCAAAATAAAAAAACAAAGAAGTGTTTCTTAATATGAAACATAAATACATTTAATAAATCAGTATTAAATGGACATTGTTTCTTTAAACGAAACATTTGGGTACTTCAAAAAGTTGAGGGGGAATTATTTATGAAGAAATTTTTAGCAGCTATAATGGCAGCAGCTATGGTATTCTCACTTGCAGCTTGTGGTTCAAGCGACAATGGTACAAGCGGAGATACAGCCCAGACAAGTGAAAGCGGAGAAGATACATTTTTAATTGGAGGACTTGGACCTCTTACAGGAAGTGCAGCTTCTTATGGTACATCTGTAAAACAGGGTGCTGAAATCGCTATCAAAGAGATTAATGACGCAGGCGGAGTTAAAGTTGGAGATAAAACAGTTAAACTTGCTCTTGATTTCAAAGATGATGAAGGTAAAGAACAGACTGCAATCACAGCTTACAACTCACTTATGGACGATGGAATGGATGCTCTTTTAGGAACAGTTACAAGTGCTCCTTGTATCGTAATTAAAGATTACACAGCTCAGGATGGTATATTACAGATTACACCATCAGGTTCAGCTATAAACTGTATTACAGATGCTGACAATGCTTTCAGATTATGTTTCACAGACCCACTTCAGGGTAAAACAATGGCAGACTTTGCTGTTAATGATTTAGGATATAAAAATATTGCTGTTATATTCAACAACTCAGACGAATACAGCACAGGTATGAAAGATGCATTTGTTGAAGAAGTTGAAGCTTTAGGCGGAACAATCGTTTCAAATCAGGCTTTCAACGAAGGTGATGTTGACTTTACAGCACAGCTTACAGCTATCAAAAATTCAAATGCTGAAATATTATTCGTTCCTACATACTATGAAGCAGCTTCTTATATAGCTCAGCAGGCTAAAGATATTGGACTTAACCTTCCATTCATCGGTGGAGACGGTTGGGATGGTATCCTCAAACAGGTTACAGACCCTTCAACTGTTGAAGGTGCTATATTCTTAAGCCCATTCCTTGCAACAGACCCAGAAGTTGCTGATTTCGTAGCATCTTATGAAGCAGCTTACAATTCAACTCCAGACCAGTTCGCAGCTGATGGATATGATGTTGTTTATGTTATGAAAGCAGCTATGGAACAGGCTGGTTCAACAGAAAGTGCTGACATGATTGCAGCTATGACAGAAATCGAAGTTGATGGACTTACAGGTAAAGTTAAATTCTCAGCAGACGGTGAACCTGAAAAAGGTGCTAAGTTTGTAACAATCAAAGATGGACAGTATGTTGCTTACCATGTTGGAGATGAAGCAGCTGATACAGCTGAAACAACAGAAGCAGCAGAATAATAAATTTTACCAATACATAAAATTAAAAAAAGATTAGTATTTGCCCTCTCCGATATCGGAGAGGGCAAATATTGTATTATGAAAAACTTTAAGCAATTAAAGTGTTTTTTGTCGAAAAATATTAAGTTGAAAATAATTAAGATGTAAAAGAGGTGGAGAAAAAACATGTTGACTAATATTTTGGAACAGCTTATAAACGGTTTGAGAACAGGAAGTATATATGCACTTATAGCCCTTGGTTATACAATGGTATATGGTATTGCTAAAATGATTAACTTTGCTCATGGTGATATTATTATGGTTGGTGCATACGCACTTTATGTTGCTGTAGCTCTTTTGCATCTTCCTGCAATTCCGGCTGTAATATTTACATGTGTTGTTTGTGCGGTGCTTGGTGTAATTATAGAGCGAATTGCTTATAAACCTTT
Source organism: Tyzzerella sp. An114 (assembly GCF_002161055.1). Lineage (GTDB taxonomy): Bacteria > Bacillota > Clostridia > Lachnospirales > Anaerotignaceae > Fimicola > Fimicola cottocaccae. The sequence continues at coordinate 20,019 of NZ_NFLT01000004.1, read as the reverse complement.
GAGAAATGCTCCAAGACTTGCCGTTCTTATTACTGCAATTGGTGTCAGCTACTTTTTACAGAGTGCATCACTTATTATATTTAAAGCTACACCTATTCCTTTCCAGTCAATAATTAATGTTGACTCAATAAATATAGGTGGAGTTACAATTTCTGGTATAACAATAGTTACTCTCGTTGTAACAACAATATCAATGATTATACTTACATTCTTTATAAATAAAACAAAAGCTGGAAGTGCTATGCGTGCTGTATCAGAAGATATGGGAGCTGCACAGCTTGTAGGTATAAATGTAAACAAAACAATAACAATGACATTTGCAATAGGTTCTTTCCTTGCGGCTGTTGCTGGTATACTGTATATTTGTCAGTATCAGTCGCTTAAACCTACAATGGGTGCTTTACCTGGTATTAAAGCCTTTGTTGCTGCGGTTTTAGGTGGTATCGGAAGTATTCCGGGAGCTATGCTTGGAGGAATTGTTCTTGGTATAATAGAAAGTTTTTCAAAAGCTTTTATTTCAACAGAGCTTTCAGACGCTATCGTATTCAGTGTTCTTGTAATAGTTCTTCTTGTTAGACCTTCTGGTTTCCTTGGCAAGAAGAAGAGTGAAAAAGTTTAAGGGGGTGGAGATAGTGGAAAATTTAAAGAAAAAATTTGCAGGTAAAAAGGCTTTAACAAATTTATTATTTATTGTTATAAGCTATGCTATTATAACATTTCTCTTAAAAGGCGGTATACTTAACCGTCAGTACACATCTCTCCTTGTACCTATTGCTGTAAATATAATTCTTGCAGTGTCCCTTAACCTTATTACAGGTTTCTTAGGAGAGCTTTCTCTTGGTCATGCAGGTTTCATGTCAATAGGTGCTTATGTTGGTGCTCTTATAACAATAAATATGGATGCTCCTGAAGTTGTAGAGCTTGCAATTGCTCTTATTGCTGGTGGTGCTGTTGCTGCATTTTTCGGATTTATAATAGGTATGCCTGTTCTTAGACTTAATGGTGACTACCTTGCTATTGTTACTCTTGGATTTGGTGAAATTATAAAATCAATTCTTATATCATTGGAAATTACAAATGGTGCAAAAGGTCTTCAGAAAATACCTCTTTACACAAACTATAAGAGTTATACTCTTGTATTTATACTTATGGCAATTTCAGTTATTGCTATTACAAATATAGTTAATTCTAGACATGGTCGTGCTATATGCTCAATAAGAGACAACAGTATAGCAACAGAGTCAATCGGTATAAATGTAAGTCGTTTTAAAGTTATGGCATTTGTTATATCTGCATTCTTTGCAGGAATTGCCGGTGTTTTATACGCTCATAACGTAGGTATTCTTAAACCTACAACATTTGATTACAATAAATCTATTGAAATACTTGTTATAGTAGTTCTTGGTGGTATGGGAAGTATAAGAGGTTCTATTATTGCTGCTGTAATACTTACAGCTCTTCCAGAGCTTTTAAGAGGTGCAGATGATTTCCGTATGCTTCTTTATGCAGTAGTTCTTATTATAATAATGCTTTTCAATCACTCAAAAATAAAAGAAGGTCTTTACAATAACAATACTATTGGAAAACTTTTTGGTAAAAAGACTGATAAAAAGAAGGTTGGTGAATAAGTCATGGCTTTACTTGAAGTTAATAATCTCGGAATATCTTTTGGCGGTCTTAGAGCCGTTGACAATTTCAATATAACCATAGAAAAAGGTGACCTTTATGGTCTTATAGGTCCTAATGGTGCTGGAAAAACAACAGTTTTCAACCTTCTTACAGGTGTTTATGTGCCAACAGATGGAAGTATTGTTCTTGATGGTGTTAAATTAAATGGAAAACCTGCCCATGATATATGTAAATGTGGTATGGCAAGAACATTCCAGAATATACGTCTTTTCGATAAAATGAGTGTTCTTGATAATGTAAAAACTGCTCTCCATAATCAGGTTAAATATTCTCTTTTAAGTAGTATAATCCGTACTCCTGCATACTTTAATGCAGAAAGAAATATGGATAAAAAGGCTATTGAAATATTAAAAGTTTTCGGTCTTGACCGTATATGCGAATACAAAGCTTCAAACTTACCTTATGGTATGCAGAGAAAACTTGAAATTGCAAGAGCTCTTGCTACAAATCCTAAGCTTCTTCTCTTAGATGAGCCTGCTGCTGGTATGAACCCAACAGAAACTCAAGAGCTTATGGACATGATAAGATTTATAAGAGATAATTTTGATATAGCCGTTCTTCTTATAGAGCATGATATGAACCTTGTATTAGGAATTTGTGAACAGTTAAAGGTTCTTGACTATGGAAGAATTATTGCAGAGGGTGACCCTGTTAAAGTTGTAAATGACCCTAGAGTTATTACAGCATATCTTGGAGAATAAGGAGGAAACGTTTTTATGTTAAAGGTAAATAATCTTAATGTATATTATGGAAACATACATGCTATAAAAGACGTTTCCATAGAAGTTAATGAAGGTGAGATTGTTTCTCTTATAGGTGCTAATGGTGCTGGAAAAACAACAACTCTTCAGACAATATCAGGACTTTTAAAAGCTCGTTCTGGTGAAATCGAATTTTTGGGACACAATCTTTTAAAGACTGAACCACACAAAATATTACAACTTGGTGTTGCTCAGGTTCCTGAGGGAAGACGAGTTTTTGCTGAGCTTAGTGTTAAAGAAAATTTACAGCTTGGAGCCTATACAATAAAGGACACTGCTGAAAATATAAAGGCTGATATAATGTCTGTTTATAAACGTTTTCCACGTTTGGAAGAACGTCAAAAACAGCTTGCTGGAACTCTTTCTGGTGGTGAGCAGCAGATGCTTGCTATGGGTAGAGCTTTGATGAGCAGACCTAAAATATTACTTCTTGATGAGCCTTCAATGGGTCTTTCTCCTCTTCTTGTTAAAGAGATTTTTGAGATTATAAAAGAAGTTAATAAATCTGGTGTTACAGTTCTTCTTGTTGAGCAGAATGCTAAAATGGCTCTTTCTATTTCTGATAGAGCTTATGTTCTTGAGACAGGTAAAATTGCCATGGAAGGTAATGCAAAAGAGCTTATGCAGAATGAGTCTATTAAAAAAGCTTATCTTGGTGCTTAATTATATTTTTAATATATAAAACTCTCTGATTTTTCAGAGAGTTTTATTATAAAATTAATTTTAAAAAACTATTGACAAAACTATTATAAAGTAGTATTATATACAAGTCGCAAGTTTAAATTGCGTTTTGCCCAGATAGCTCAGTTGGTAGAGCAGAGGACTGAAAATCCTCGTGTCACTGGTTCGATTCCGGTTCTGGGCACTTTTTTATTGTCAAAAAACAGAAGGCGTAATTTTTATAAATTACGCCTTTTATTTTTATAATTTTTCAAATGTTGAATTTTTGGTTGTAACTATATCATAATCTTCTGTTATAAATACCCCTTCTATACCATCAAGACTTTCTATAAGCTCCATTCCTTTATCAAGACCTAATACAAAACAAGCTGTACTAAGAGCATCTGCATCAGCGGATTTTGTCCCTTCTATTGTTACTGACAAAAGACCACTGTTTGAAGGTTTTCCCGTTTTTGGGTCTAATATATGATGATACTTTTCACCGTTATATTCAAAATAACGCTGATATGTACCTGATGTTACTATTGTTCCGTCTTTAGATGATACAGCTCCACATACTTCATTTGTTTCTGCAAAAGGTTTCTGTACACCTATTTTGAAAGGTGTGTTATCAGGCTTAGAGCCTATTGTTACAACATTTCCACCAAAATTTATTAGTGCTGATGTTACATTTCTTGATTTTAAATATTCAGCTGTTTTATCGGCAATATATCCCTTTGCTATACCTCCCAAATCTATTTCTGTATCAGGATTTGTCTTTGTGACAGTATTTCCATCTATATTTATAAAATCCATTCCCACAGATGTTAATAGAGTGTTTATTTCGTCATCTGAAGGTGGAGTTGGGTTTTCATTTTGAAAATTCCAAACTTCAGAAAGAGGAGCTATTGTTATATCAAAGGCACCTTTTGAAAGTTCAGAGTATTTTTTTGAAAGATTTATAAGTTCTGCTGTCTCATCAGAAACTTCAACAGCTTCTCCCTTTGATTTGTTTATACGATTTACATCACTTTCCTCTATTGTCTTTGAAAGTTTATTTTCAAGGTCATTACATATTTTTGTCACATCTTTTAGTATTTCTTCTGGATTGTCTTCTGTTTTGGCTGAATATATAGTTATATTGGTTACCGTATCAAACATAAATGATGTTGATGATACTGGGGGATTATATACTGTACCATTTGTGTTGTCACTTTTCTGACAGCCGGATATTATGAAAAAACATAATAATGCTGTAAAAATCAATGTCAGTGTTTTTTTCATTTCTTACCTCCATTAAAGTTTTTAATTTTATACTTTTCAAAACCAAACATGATTATGTATTATATAACATATTAAATTATTATAAAAGGACTGATTTGCATGAAGAAAAGAGATTTAATTTTAATATTTGCACTTGTTTTTATTGCTGTAATATCTTATTTTGTCTTTACTTTCGGGAAAAATGACAAAGGTGATGTTGCAGTTTTAATTATTGATGGTGTTGAAAGTGAGAAATTTTCTCTGTCGGAAGATATTGAATATACAATAAAAAACGGAGATAATTACAATGTTCTTAAAATACATGATGGATATGCTGATGTTATAGAGGCGGATTGCCCTGATAAACATTGTGTAAATCAGAAAAAAATAAATAAAAATGGTGAAAAAATAATATGTTTGCCACATAAAGTTATAATTGAAATACGAAGTAATGATGATAATAATATTGACACTGTGGCAAACTAAAAAATTTTATTTGAGTTTATAAAAGGCGGTGTATTATGAAAAGTAGTGAAAAAACAGCATACTATGGAATATTTGCCGGTCTTGCAATAATTATGGGTTGGGTTGAAATGATGATACCTATTCCTATACCTGTGCCCGGTGTCAAACTTGGCCTTGCAAATGTTATTGTTGTTATGGCTATGTATTATTTTGGAAATAAAACAGCTTTGGGTATATCAATAATAAGAATTATTATTTCTGGTTTGCTGTTTTCTGGTTTTTCAGGTTTCTTATATAGTATGGCTGGTGCAATTTTAAGCTTTACTGTTATGGTTATAGCTAAAAATATTTTTAAGTTTAATATATACAGTGTCAGCATATTGGGTGGAATATGCCATAATATTGGTCAGATTGTCGTTGCAAGTCTTGTTGTGAAGACAAATCTATCAATTTATATGCCTATACTTATAATTTCTGGTATCATAACAGGGGCTTTAATAGGCATAATAGCAAAAAATTGCCTTAATCACATTAAGAGATAATTTATTTATAGAAAATTATCAAATTTAGTGATAAACTATTAAAAATATAAACGTGATTTAATTTTTAAAATTTTTATAGTTATATATCTAAAGGAGGAGTTTTAAAATGGCATTTTATTACGACGAACCTTCCCGTACATTTAATGAATATCTTCTTGTACCGGGATATTCTTCATCAGAGTGTATTCCAACAAACGTAAGTCTTAAGACACCTGTTGTTAAATTTAAAAAAGGTGAAGAACCTGCTATAACAATGAATATACCTATGGTTTCTGCTGTTATGCAGTCTGTATCAGATGATAAGATGGCTGTTGCCCTTGCAAAAGAAGGCGGTATTTCATTTATATATGGTTCTCAGTCAATAGAAAGTCAGGCTGCTATGGTTTCTCGTGCAAAATCATACAAAGCTGGATTTGTTGTAAGTGATTCAAATATAAAACCTGAATGTACTTTACAGGATATTTTAGACCTTAAAGAAAAAACAGGTCATTCAACTGTTGCTGTTACTGAAGATGGTACAGCTACTGGAAAACTTATAGGTATTGTTACAAGCCGTGACTATCGTATAAGCCGTATGGAAAGAAGTGTAAAAGTAAAAGAGTTCATGACTCCTTTTGATAAACTTGTTGTTGCTCCAAAGGGAACATCTCTCAAAGAAGCTAATAACATTATTTGGGACCATAAACTTAATGCCCTTCCTATCGTTGATGAAAATCAGCATCTTGTATATATGGTATTCCGTAAAGATTATGACTCACACAAAGAAAATGTAAATGAGCTTCTTGATGCATCAAAAAGATATGTTGTTGGTGCTGGTATAAACACAAGAGACTTTGCAGAGAGAGTTCCTGCTCTTGTTGAGGCTGGAGCTGACGTTTTATGTATTGACTCATCAGAAGGTTTCTCAGAGTGGCAGAAAATAACTATTGATTTCATAAGAGAAAAATATGGTGACACTGTTAAAGTTGGTGCTGGAAACGTTGTTGACCGTGAAGGTTTTATGTTCCTTGCTGAGGCTGGAGCTGACTTTGTTAAAATTGGTATCGGTGGCGGTTCTATCTGTATAACAAGAGAACAGAAAGGTATTGGACGTGGACAGGCTACTGCTGTTATAGAAGTTGCTGCTGCAAGAGATGAATACTATGAAAAGACAGGTATTTATATTCCTATCTGTTCTGATGGTGGTATTGTTTATGACTATCATATAACACTTGCTCTTGCTATGGGTGCTGATTTCGTTATGCTTGGTAGATACTTCTCACGTTTTGACGAAAGCCCTACAAATAAAGTAAATATCAACGGAAGTTATATGAAAGAGTACTGGGGTGAAGGCTCAAGCAGAGCTAGAAACTGGCAGAGATACGACCTTGGTGGAGATAAGAAAATGGCCTTTGAAGAAGGTGTTGACTCTTATGTTCCTTATGCTGGAAAACTTAAAGACAACGTTAATCTTACACTTAGCAAAGTTAAACACACAATGTGTAACTGTGGTGCTTTAACTATCCCTGAACTTCAGAAGAAAGCTAAAATTACTCTCGTTTCTGCAACAAGTATTGTTGAGGGTGGAGCTCATGACGTTGTTCTTAAAGACAATAATATGACTGTAATTAAATAATATATTTAAAATATAAAGTCGGAGTAATATTTACTCCGGCTTTTTTTATTGTATTTATGATTAATTAACGGACAAGGGGCATAATTTTTACCATTTTTGACTATACTTTTATAAAAGAGTAATGAAAGGTCTCAAAGGAGGATATTTATGACAGCCGAAAAAATACTTGAAGATAAAAAAGAAGGCATTTCATTTACAGAAAGTGAAATACTTGGAGAGATAGAAAAAATAAAATTACAGCTTGTCAAAACGAAAATGAATTTTGATATGTCTACTGATGAAATTTTGATTGACAGTTATATTTATGAAATTATATCCCTAAATAAAAAGTACCAGTATTTTTTACGGCTTGCCAAAAAATACGGTGTTTCTGCGGAAGTGTTTAAAAAAGAGCCAAAGAAAAGATGGAAAAGATAAAAAATAAAAAATAAAAAATAGGGGGAGTGTGTAGTATTTTGAATTCTGACAATCTTATACAGCTTATGATTATTGTATGCTTTATAATACTTGTTGGGGTTATATTTTCGGGAGTTTTTAAATTTATATTTAGATTTTTATTAAATGGAGCTATTGGTTATTTTATATTCACTTTGATGAATACAGCAGGATTTTCGATAGGTGGAAATATTGTTACTTTGGTTTTATCAGGATTTTTGGGTATACCGGGGATTTTTGCCATAATTGCTGTGAATGCTATTATTTAAAATAAGGCTGTTGACTAAATGCCTTATAGATGATACTATAAAAAAGGGTATTGTGGAAAATTTATTTCACATATCCCCAATCCTTTTAAATTTTAAAGTATATATCACTCCCGGAATAAGAAATCCCCGTTTCTTATTCTAAAAACTCATTGGACTTTGTTCAATGAGTTTTTTCTATATACAGAAAGGAATTTTTTATGAGACAGTATATTGATAAATTTTGTGGAAATATTATTAAAGAGGGGTTTTCGGAAACTAATATAAAATTTTCACAGCACAGTTTTGATGAACGATATTTTATAAAAGCTGACAGTCCTGTTTTTTATACTGTAAGTATTACAAGTGATGAGTTTATTGATTTTGATTTATATATAAATGAAAAATGTGATTTTTCAGAGAAAATTTATGGCTTTTTAAACACAACTTTTGCCCCATTTTTTTGTAAAAGTGCTGTTTGCTTAAATATTATATTTACTGAAAATATTGATGATAAAAAAATTGAGTTCTTAAAATCTCTTGAATTTTATCCTGAGGCAGGGCACTATAATATATGGTGGATATATGATTTATCTGAAAAAAGATTATATACAGGCAATAATCAGCCTGATAAAATAATAAATATTGAAAAGTGTTTACCTTTTCAAAATAATAATAAAATTAATAGAGAAATTAAAAAATCTGTTGGAAATAAAAATATTATTTTTACAAAATCTCTTATGTTGATAAATATAATTATATTTGCTGTTATGATGATTACAGGAAATAGAGATGAGTTTATTAATATGTTTGGAAACAGTAGTTATTATATAAGATTGTATAATCAATTTTATAGGCTATTTACTTGTATGTTCATACACTCTGATTTAATTCATATAGCTCAAAATATGATTTCACTTTATATATTTGGTGGTATGACTGAAAGATTTTATGGCACATTTGAAACAGGAGTAATATATTTCTTTTCAGGAATATGTGGAAGTATTTTAAGTTTTTTAGTTGGTGGAGGAATATCTGTTGGTGCTTCTGGTGCTATATTTGGTCTTATCGCTTGTATATTATATACTTCTAAAAGAAATAAAAAGAGTATTGAAGGTATAAATTACTCAACAATGCTTATACTTGTTGCTATAAATATTATGCTTGGATTTGTTGAAACTGGTGTTGATAATATGGGACATATAGGGGGATTTATAGGTGGAATTATTTCTTCTATTGTTATGTATGGCATATTATAATTAAACATTATCAACAGAAATGCTGTGGATAAATAGTTTTTATAGTTGTAAAAACATAGTATTTTAAAATTGATTTAAAATGTATAAAATAGTAAAAATATATAATTATATGTGTTATAATTTGTATAAAAAAGTAAACATAAGTATTTATTTTTAAATAAATATAAAACATATATATTAAAAATATAGAATATATAAGGTTTTTTGATAACAATAAAGTTATCAACAGGTATTCTGTGGATAATGTTAATAACTTATGGATAATACTATATAGTTATTATAAATATAATATTTTAGATACTAAAAATATTGTAAAATCAATGTTTTTTGAAACTGGATATATAATGTTAAGTTTTTTGGCGAAAAATATTTTATCAACAGGTATTTTGTGGAAAAATATGTTATGTTATAAACAGAAAGGGGAAATTTGCTTATGAATATTGAAGATATAAAGAATGAACTTCTTGAAAAAGTTAAAGAGTCTGATTATTCTGATAGAGTAATTGTATTTGGAGAAGGTACTGAAAAGGCAAAAATATTTATGATTGGAGAAGCTCCTGGAGGAGACGAGGAAAAACAAGAGAGACCTTTTGTAGGTAAAGCCGGAAAAAATTTAAGTGAATTTCTTGAAATTGTTGGTCTTAAACGTGAGGAGATATATATTTCAAATGTTGTTAAAATACGTCCTTTTAATTTAAGTGCTAAAACTGGAAAACCTGTAAATAGAACACCTAACAAAAGTGAAATTGAGTTCTTTTCTCCTTTTTTAATGAAAGAAATTGAAAGTATAAAACCTGATATTATAGTTACTTTGGGAAACACACCTTTAAGAGCAGTTCTTGATGATAATAAAGCTGTTATAGGAGATTATCACGGAAAAATAACAGAGCATGATGGTAAAAAGATATTTGCTTTATATCATCCAGCTGCAATAATATATAATAGAAGTCTTAAAGATACATATTACGATGACTTAAATAAATTGAAAGAGATATTATAAAAAGACCTTTATAGGTCTTTTTGTTTTTTTATAAATACAATTATGCATCATATATTAAAATAAAGTGATTTTTCACTTAAAATGATATTTTATTGGTTGTTTATGTACATAATATCACTTAAATTGTATTTTTGTAGATACAATATATCTTTAAAATAAATTTTAAATAATTTTTTAAAAAGTTGTTGACATTTTATTATAACTATTATATAATAGAGACAAGATAAAGAAAGCAAATTAAAGAACAAATTCACAATAATAAAAGTTTTTTATTTGAGTTTTTAATCTTATTAAACAATTCCCAGGGATAATTTTATAATGATTGTTAATTTTCCGAGATTAAATTCTATTTAAAATTTAATATTGAATTTGTATGATTTGCAACATTATCTTTAATTATATATTGTAAAGGAAAAGTGTAGGAATTAGTGTAAAGAAATTAGTTTCTAATTAATCTTAATCCGGAACAATCTATAAAGGAGGAAACCGCTAAAAAAACAATGTGATTAATTCAAATTAACTATTTAAAAATCGTATTCCTTATAGTTTAACTGAAAAAGCCAAGAGGTTTTAATTTACCTAAAGTATTATGCACCTTAAATAAGCATAGAATCGAAACAGGTTTTTAAATCAGAAGTATTTGTGAAATACGTACATTGTTAAAAGCGATTTAAACAATTTATTTTTTATATCTTATTTTTAACATAATGTATTATAATAAATATATAGATAATATGATTAAGTGGTGAATGGTGATACCGTAAATATTAGTATTCATTAAAAATCAATTATACTTGAAATAAAAAATATATTATAATTAAAGAAAGAATAAAAAATAAAACCTGAAAAAGAAAAGGAGATATTCCAGTGGAGATGTTAGAACCAGGACAGTTTAGAGAATAACCTTTGAATTTTGTGTAAAGAAACATTATTCAAAGGTTATTTTCTTTTGTCTGGATTTTTATATATTTTATGTATAACTGATTTATAGTGTTTTTTATTGACATAAAAATTTTTATTTGTTATCATTTTATCGTTCATCGGAGGGTAAATAACATTTAATGTTATAAGCTGGATAAGATGGCAGGTGAAATTCCTGTTTTCTTATCCAGCTTTTTTTATTAAAGAAGGAGGATAGATAAAAATTTAAAAAATTAAGATTTAGTTTTAATTACATAAAACCAAGTTTATTTTTTTAAGGAGGATACTATATACTATGAAATCAGTTAGTGGAGGAAGTTTAGTTGAGGGTAATATATTAAAATCACTTATTTCATTTGCTTTTCCTGTACTTTTAGCACTTTTTTTACAAGCAATGTATGGGGCTGCTGACCTTATAATTGTAGGTAAATTTGCCGGAACCTATGAACAGTCGGGAGTTGCTTCCGGTAGCCAGTTATTTAATATGATTACAATGGTAATTACAGGTCTTACAATGGGTGTTACTGTTTTTGTTGGAGATTGTATAGGTGCTAATAGACCTAAACAGGCTGGAAAAGGTATAGGTGCAGGTATTGCCATTTTTGCAGTTATTGCAATTATTATTACTCTGTTAATAGTGCCTTTTAGTAGTGCTTTAGCTAAAGCTATGCACGCTCCAAAAGAGGCCTTTGAACAGACAAGCAATTATATTAAAATCTGTGGTATAGGAACAGTTTTTATTACTGCTTACAATGTTATAGGTGCAATTTTTCGTGGTATTGGTGATTCCAAAACACCTTTAATTACAGTTGTTATAGCTTGTATAATTAATATTGTTGGTGATTTAATTTTAGTTGCTGTGTTTAATATGGGAGCTAGTGGTGCTGCTATTGCTACTGTATCTGCTCAGGCTATAAGTGTTTTTGTTTCTTTTTATTTTATAAGTAAAAAACAGTTGCCTTTTTCATTTTCAAAAAAATATATAACTTTTGATAGTAGTTGTGTCAAAAAAATATTATTTATTGGAACTCCTATTGCATTACAAGAGTTATTAGTTCAGTTTTCTTTTTTGTTTATACAGGTAGTAGTAAATAGTATGGGAGTTATGGAGTCGGCAGCAGTAGGTGTTGCAGAAAAAGTTTGTGTATTTCTTATGTTGGTTGCATCAGCATATATGCAGTCTATTTCTGCCTTTGTTGCACAAAATAATGGTGCTGGTAATTTTGAACGTTCAAAAAAATCTTTGTTTTATGGTATAAAAACAGCTTTGGTTGCTGGTTTTATTATGGGCTCTTTAGCATTTTTTGGTGGTTCTTTATTGTCTTCTGTTTTTTCTAATGAAATTGAGGTAATCGCTTTTGCCCATGAATATTTGAAAGCCTATGCCATTGATTGTTTGTTGACTGCTATTTTATTCTGTTTTATAGGATATTTTAATGGTTGTGGAAAAACAATATTTGTTATGTTACAAGGTGTTTTTGGTGCTTTCTGTGTTAGAATTCCTGTGGTTTTTTTGATGAGTAATATTGAAGGAGCTACATTATTTCATATAGGATTAAGTACACCTATTTCATCTGTTGTTCAAATAATTTTGTGCTTACTTGCATATAGATTTTATAAAAATAAATATTATTAAAATTAAAAAAAACCGAAACTATAAAAATGGTTTCGGCTTTTTTTATGTTCCCGACAGGAATCGAACCTGCGACCTACCGCTTAGGAGGCGGTCGCTCTATCCTACTGAGCTACGGAAACATAATCTTTTTCTATTTTAGGTATTATTTTTAGTTTAGTCAATAGTTTTTACTGCTAATTTCATTTATGCCCTTGACAGAAATGTATTTTTACTTTAATCTACTAATGTGATAATGTAATATAACATTAATGATTATTAATATAAACATAATACATAATATTTATTTTTTTAGGGGGAATTTTTTATGAAAAAGAAAATACTTGCTTTAGGTTTAACTGCTGTTATGGCAGTAGCTGTTTTTGCAGGATGTGGAAACAGTTCATCAACAGAAGATACTAATTCAAACAATGAAAATGTTTCAACAGAAGGAGAAAACAGTGGCGAAGCTACTCTTGATTATGATAAAATAATAGTTGGTCTTGATGATACTTTTGCTCCTATGGGATTTAGAGATGAAAATGGTGAGCTTACAGGTGTTGACGTTGAACTTGCAAATGCTGTTTCTGAAGAACTTGGCATTCCTTTTGAATTCCAGCCAATTGATTGGTCAATGAAAGAGACTGAGCTTAATAATGGCACAGTAGATTTATTATGGAATGGATATACTATAACAGATGAAAGAAAAGAAGTTGTAAGCTTTACAGACCCTTATCTTGAAAATAGACAGATTGTTGTTACAATGGCTGACAGTGATATAAATAGTATTGCAGACCTTGCAGGAAAAACTGTTGCTGCTCAGGATATGTCAAGTGCTGTTGATGCAATAGAAGGAAAACCAGAAGTTAAAGATACTTTTGCTGAGCTTGTAACTTTTGAGACAAATGACCAGTGTTTAAGAGACCTTGAAGCTGGAAGAAGTGACGCTGTTGTTGCTGACGAAGTTCTTGTAAAATACTATATTTCTCAGAAAGGTGCTGAAAAGTACAAAATACTTGATGAGGACTTTGGTGAGGAAGAATACGGAATTGGTGCAAGAAAAGATGATACAGCCCTTGTTGAAGCTATAAACGGAGCTATGGACGCTCTTAAAGAAGACGGAACAACAAAAGCAATAGGAGAAAAATGGTTTGGTGATGACATCATTAAATAATTTGTTGTTTATAAAAATTTGTAAATTTTTAAATTCGTAACTAGAAGGGAAACCACAGGTAATGGACAGTATTTTAAATTATTTTGTGCAAATAGGTGCAGGACTTGAAGTAACACTTAAAGTTTTTGCAGTATGTATTATATTTTCAATACCCCTTGGTATTGTAGTCGCACTTTGCAGACTTTCTAAAAATGTTGTTGTGCGAAAAATTGCAGAATTTTACATATGGGCATTGAGAGGAACTCCTCTTTTGCTCCAGATAATGTTTGTATTCTTTGGACTTCCTGTTATAGGTATAAGTCTTGGAAGTAACAGACTTATGTCTGCCTATGTGCCTTTTGTGCTTAATTATGCGGCATATTTTGGAGAAATATTCCGTTCAGGAATACAGTCCATAGAAAAAGGACAGAGAGAAGCAGCTTCTATACTTGGATTTACTCCTTTTCAGATTAATATGAAAATTGTACTTCCTCAGGTTTTTAAAAGAACACTTCCTGCTGTTGGAAATGAGATAATAACTCTTGTAAAAGATACATCACTTGTATATATAATAGGTCTTAATGATATTCTTAAACTTTCAAAAGGTATTGCCAATAGAGATGTAACTCTTATTCCTTTTGTTGTTGCTGCTATAATGTATCTTGTTATGACATTTGTTATTACAAAAATTCTTGAAAAAGTAGAAAAGAAAGTTATTTATGAGGAGTAGGTGTAAAATGCTTTTAAAAGCTGATGGATTATGCAAATCTTTCGGGGGAAAAGATGTCCTTAAAGGTGTTAGTCTTGAGGCAAACCCTGGAGAAATAATTTCTATAATAGGTAAATCCGGTGCAGGAAAAACTACGGTTTTAAGATGTATTATGGGTCTTGAAACTTGTGATAAAGGTACAATATTGATTGATGGGAAATATCTCTGTATGGAGGAGAATGGTACAATGGTTCGTGCCACAAAAAAAGAACTCTATGAGATAAGAAAAAGTTTGGGAATGGTTTTTCAAAATTATCACCTTTTCCCTCATCTTACTGTACTTGAAAATGTGACTCTTGCTTTGACTGAGGTTTATAAAATGTCAAAAGAGGAAGCTGATAAAAAGGCTATTAAAATACTTGAAAGACTTGATATGGGAGATAAACTTAACAATAAACCTTTTGAGCTTTCAGGTGGTCAGAAACAGCGTGTGGCTATTGCTAGAAGCTGTGTGACAAATCCTAAATTATTATGTTTTGATGAGCCTACGGCTGCTCTTGACTCTGCTCTTGTTATGGATATTGTTAAAATTATACGTGACCTTGCTAAAGATGGTATGGGGATACTTATAATAAGCCATGATGAGAAGTTTGTTAGAGATGTTTCTGATAGAATTGTTGTTATTGAAAACGGTGTTATTACTGCCGATATGAATTCTGAAGAATATTCAAAAATAATGAGAGCTTAATATAAAAAAGACTGTCTGTAATTTAAACAGACAGTCTTTTTTTATTTAATTTTTTGAGTTGAATTTTTCCCATATTTCAGGTCTAAATTTTTTTAAATTTACAGGTTTGAAGTTTTCTTTATCAATGAAAGCCATTAATGTTTTACCTGTTGCTAAAAGTGTTTCGTCTGATTTTCTTGATACTTCATAGGTTATTTCAAATTTTACAGGAGTAAGTTTTTCCATGTTTGTTTTTACTGTTATTATATCTCCATATTTTGCAGGGCTTATATATCTGCATTGAGTTTCTATTACAGGAGTCATAACTCCAAGGCTTTCCATTTCAAAATAACTAATTCCAAAAGCATTTATAAGGTCTTCTCTTGCCCTTTCAAAATATACATAATAATTTGCATGGTGCACAACTCCCATTGCATCAGTTTCGGCATATCGTACACGTATATCGGTTGACGTAGAACATATATTTTTAATATTATTACACATATAATTATGTCTCCTTTTTAAAGCATTTTTTAAAATGATATACCGTTTTTTAAAGGTTTTCAATGATTTTTGGGTAAAAATTTAATATATTGAAGTTGTTGTTTTTTTATAAAAACAAGTGTACAATATGCACAAAAAATATGGCGAATTTTATATTTTGCTTGAAAAAATGTGATTAAATGCATATACTTAAATTAACAGTCTATTATCACAAAACAAATGTTTTTTATAATAAAAAATATGTGCTTGTGTTTAATTTTTATTTTATATAAAAATTTTTGTTTGATGATATTTGGATTGTTTAAATGATTAGTTTATAAATGTAATTAATCAGAAAAAGGGGTGTATTAATATGACTACATTTATAATCGGTCTTGTTATCCTTTTTGTGGGCGGTGCTTTATATGGTGCTTTTTGTGATAAGGTGTTTGGACCGGATGACAGACCTACTCCCGCCATTACAATGAATGACGGCATCGACTTTGTTCCTATGAACAAATGGAAAAACAGCTTAATCGAACTTCTTAATATTGCCGGTACTGGCCCTATATTTGGACCTATTCAGGGTATTCTTTTTGGACCTGTGGCATTTATTATTATACCAATAGGTTGTGTACTTAGTGGTGCTCTTCATGACTATATGAGTGGTATGATTTCTATAAGAGAAAAAGGTGCTCAGATGCCTGCTCTTATAGGTAAATATCTTGGAAATGGTACTTTCCAGGTTTATAATATTTTTATTTGTCTCTTAATGCTCCTTGTTGGTGCTGTTTTCATTTACACACCTGGAGATATTTTTGTAACATCAATTCTTAATCAGGATGGTTCAGCTTCTAACCCTACTGTATGGATTGTTTACGCAGTTATATTTATTTATTATTTAGTAGCTACATTATTCCCAATAGATAAAATTATTGGTAGAATATATCCTATTTTCGGTATCATTCTTCTTTTATCAGCTGTCGGCATATTCGGCGGTATATTTGTCAAAGGATATCCTCTTACAGGTATAGGCGATGAACCAGTTTGGTGGATGAGTCTTAATAAAGACCCTATTTTACCTATATTCTTTGTAACTGTTGCTTGTGGTATTACTTCAGGTTTCCACTCAACACAGGCTACTCTTATTGCTCGTTCAGTTACTGACGAGAGAGAAGGCAAAATGACTTTCTATTACATGATGATTCTTGAAGGTTTCATTGCTATGATTTGGGCTGCTGCTGCTATGGGTACATATACAATGCTTCCAGAAGGCTCTGCAATCCCTGGAGCAACTGCTGTTGTTGGTACTGTTGCAAAAGATATGCTTGGTTCTATCGGTGGTATTATAGCTCTTCTTGGTGTTGTTGTTCTTCCTATTACATCTGGTGACACAGCTTTAAGATCATTAAGACTTATGGTTGCTGAATATCTTCACTATGACCAGAAAGAAAAATCACACCGTATTATATTATCAGCTGTAATATTCGTTTTTGTTGCTGCTATACTTATATTTGCAAAACTTAATGCAAATGGATTTAATATTCTTTGGAGATACTTTGCATGGAGTAACCAGACAATAGCTATATTCGCTTTTGCTATGATTACTGTTTATCTTTACAAAAACGGAAGAAACTTCATCTGCTCAATAATTCCAGGTGCTTTCTACTGTTTCATAATTTCATCTTTCATTTTAAATGCAAAGATTGGTTTTAATATTCCAATGAATATTGCTTATATAGCAGGTATTGTTATAACTGTTATTTATGTAATTCTTATACTTAGAACAGGTAAAAAACAGAAATCTATAAAATAAAAATATAAAAAATACATAAGTTTAAAACACAAGCTTTTAAATACCTCTTTTTTTAAAAAAGAGGTATTTTTAATTTTTAAACTGTTTCTGATTTTTACCGTATATTATATTGCATAGACAAATGTCTGTTTTGTATGGTATTATATCTCAAACAGAAGTTTATTTATTGTTAAGTATTATAAGGAGAGTGATATAAATATGAATAACTACAATGATTACAGTATACCTGTTAAATTCGATTATTCCGAAATAACAGATGATATTAAAAAATTGGCATCTCTCTGTAAGACAAATGACTATATAAATGAGGAACTTTATATTAAATACAAAGTAAATAGAGGTCTTAGAGACCTTAATGGAAAAGGTGTCCTTACAGGTCTTACTGAAATTTCAGAAATAAAATCAAAAGAAGTTATAAATGGAGAAGAAGTTCCTTGTGAAGGAAAACTTTATTTCCGTGGTTTTGATGTTGAAGAACTTGTTTCTGGATTTATAAAAGAAAAACGTTTCGGTTTTGAAGAAACAGTATATCTTCTCCTTTTTGGTGAACTTCCTTCTTGTGAACAGCTTGAAGAATTTAATAAAACTCTTGTCAAATATAGAAGTCTTCCAACAAGTTTTACTCGTGATGTTATAATGAAAGCTCCTAGTGATGACATGATGAATGCTCTTGCTAGAAGCGTTTTGACTCTTTACTCTTATGATAAAAAATCAAATGATATTTCAATCGAAAATGTATTAAGACAGTGCCTTCAGCTTATAGCTATGTTCCCTATCTTAAGTGTTTATGGATATAATACATACAATCATTACTATAACGGAAAAAGTCTCATAATACACCCACCAAAACCAGAACTTTCAACAGCTGAAAATATACTTGCTATGCTTAGACCAGACGGTAAATATACAGATATTGAAGCTAGAATACTTGATGTTGCCCTTGTTCTTCATGCAGAACATGGCGGTGGTAATAACTCTACATTTACAACACATGTTGTTTCTTCATCGGGAACCGACACATATTCTGTTGTTGCAGCTGCTCTCGGTTCTCTCAAAGGTCCAAAACATGGTGGTGCAAATATAAAGGTTGTACAGATGTTTGAAGATATGAAAAAGAATATTAAGGATTGGAAAGACGAAGAGGAAATATGTGAGTATCTTACAGCACTTTTGGAAAAACGTGCTTTTGATAAAGCAGGTCTTATATATGGTATGGGTCATGCTGTTTATTCTATATCAGACCCTAGAGCAAAAATATTTGCTTCATTCGTAGAGAAACTTTCTCAGGAAAAGGGAAGAACAGAGGAATATGGTCTTTATTCTATGGTTGAAAGACTTGCTCCAAAGGTTATTGCTGAAAAGAGAAAGATTTATAAAGGTGTAAGTGCTAATATCGACTTTTATAGTGGTTTTGTTTATTCTATGTTGGACCTTCCTTTAGAGCTTTATACTCCTATATTTGCAATATCAAGAATTGCAGGCTGGAGTGCTCATAGAATAGAAGAACTTATAAATGCAGGAAAGATTATAAGACCAGCATATATGAATGTAGCACCTAGAAGAGAGTATAAAAATATAGAATCTAGATAATTTAAAAAAACACTTTATTTTGCTATAAAATAAAGTGTTTTTTTATTTATTTATTCGTATTGACTTTAAAAAAACCATTTGATAGTATCATATTACGAAACATAACAAAAAGAGTCTATATTTTTGGGAGGATTATAATGAAAAATTCAATAAATGAGTATGTTGATTTTTTGAAAAATGATTTAGGTAAAGATATAGCAACAACTTTGTTTGAACGTTTTAAGGAGCTTATATTATCAGGAAAACTTCCTCCAGATAGTGTTTTACCTAATGAAAACGTTTTAAGTGAAATGCTTGGAATTGGAAGAAGTACATTAAGAGAGGCTTATACTGCTTTAGCTGTTTTGGGATTTATAAGAAGGTCTAAAGCGGGTACATTTGTAGTTCCTATTGAAAATATAGTGAGTATAGCCCCTTTTAGTTTTACTGTGGCTAATTCTGACCTTAATGACCTTCTTGAGTTTCGTGTTATGCTTGAAAGTGAGTCTGCAAGTTATGCGGCAAAAAGAGCTAATGATGATGATATAAAAAATATAGAAGAATGTTATATTAATATGATTGCTAATAAAGGTGATATAAATAAATTTGTAGATTATGATACATCTTTCCATATTATGCTTTGTTATGCTTCCCATAATAATTTAATTATAAATACAATGTTAGCTGCAAGAGAATCTTTTGAAAAAAGTATAAGAAGTACATTAAGGAAATCTTTAATAAAAAATCCAAGAGCTATTGATGTGACAATAGAATTTCATGGTAAAATACTTGATGCTGTAAAGTCAAAAGATTATAGAACTGCTTCAGCAGCAATGAAAGAACATATATCATATGTAAATTTAACTGTAAAATATGCTTCAGAGTAAATTTATTGAATAATTATTTTATATGGGGAAATAATAGTGATAAACCATTAAAAATATATTGTATTTTTAGAAGAACAATGGTATAATAACTTTATATACGCCGAAGAAAATAATAGAAAATGGCATATTTTAAAATATTTTGAAAAAAAGTTAAAAAAAGTGTTGACATTTATCAGAAAGCGTGTATAATAATTATTCGTGGTCAGCA
>NZ_NFLT01000039.1 GCF_002161055.1 Tyzzerella sp. An114 | reverse complement strand
ATAATCAATTTGAAAATGAAATAATGTATATGTTATCTAAGGAAATACTTAAAAGAATGTTTTTAAGAAAGTTGATAACAGAAGAAGAATATAAAAAAATAGATAAAATTAATATAAAAACTTTTAATCCAGAAATAGCACAAATATATGATTAAATTATAGATGTGTAAGTCTAAATAAGGTATTGTATGTTATATAAGGAGGTGTCTGAAATGGGAGTTACAAAAGTTATAGAAGCAATTAATAAACAAAGCAATATTAAAAGAGCCTGTGCCTACTGTCGTGTAAGTACAGATATATCCCACCAGATAAATTCCTACGAAGTACAAAAAGAGTATTATGAAAATTTTATAACAGAAAAGCCAAATCATAAGTTTGTAGGGATTTATGCTGATTATGGAAAAAGTGGAACTAAAGAAGAAGGCAGAACAGAGTTTGAAAGAATGCTTGATGATTGCCGAAATGGTATGATAGATATTATATACACAAAGTCAATATCAAGGTTTGCAAGAAATGTTATTGATTGTTTAAGTATAGTAAGAAATTTAAAGGAATTAAAAGTTGATGTGTACTTTGAAAAAGAGAAAATACATACATTATCTGAAAAAAGTGAAATATTGTTATCAATATACAGTTCAGTAGCACAAGCAGAATCAGAAAGTATATCAACAAATCAAAAATGGAGTATACAAAAAAGGTTTTTATATGGAACATACATAATGTCAAACCCAGCTTATGGATATTGTAACAATAAAAAAGGTAGACTTAAATTTGTATCAAAAGAAGCAAAAGTTGTAAGATTTATATATGATGAATATCTTAATGGAAAAGGTATTTATTTGATAGCAAGAGAACTTACTGAAGGTAAAATAAAAAGTCCAAAAGGCAATAAAATATGGAATTCAGCAACAGTATATGGAATATTAAAAAATCCAATATATACAGGAGATATACTTCATCAGAAAACTTATAGTATGAATATAGTACCCTTTTAGAGAAAAATAAATAAGGGTGAAGTACCACAGATACTTATAGAAAATGACCACAAAGCTATTGTAAGCAAAGAAGAATATGAAACAGTTCAAATAATGCTATCCTGTAAACCTAAAAATGAAAAAAATGAAGTAACAGAATTTAGGGGAAAGATTATATGTTCAAAATGTGGTGATGTATTTTACAGGCAGGTAAAGCCTAAACAGGATATCACTTGGACTTGTAAAAATAGAATTATATCAAAAGAATATTGTGATATGGATATAGTAAAAGAAGATTTAATAAAAGAATTGTTTGTAAAAATGTGGAACAAGTTATCAAATAATTATGAGAAAATTTTAATACCTATGGTTGAATCACTATATGCTATAAAAGAGCATACAGGAGAAAATCAAGTAATAAAAGATTATGAAAACAAAATAGATGAATTTATAAAGCAGAGCAACACCTTAAATCAACTAATGCAAAAAAGGTGTATTGACTCTGCTTTTTATATACGACAAAAAAATATGACTGAACAGAAAATAATTGAACTTAATATAGAAAAGATAAGATATATAGAAAAAAGTCAAATGAATTATGAAATCAGAGAAACAGAAAAGCTGATTGATTTAATAAAAAATTCACCTAAATTTATTAGGGAATATGATAAAGAACTATTTAAAAAAGTCATAGACAAAATTTTAATATCAAAAGGCGAAATAACATTTATATTAAAAAACAAGTTGGAATGTAGGGAGATGAGATAATGGCAACAAGGCGATTACCTTATGGTTATAAATTTGATGGAACAACAATTATTATAGATGATATTGAAGGAAAAATAGTTAAAGAGATATATGAACTTTTCTGCGAAGGCGTTTATATAACAAAAATAAAGAATTATATCAAAAACTTCGATATGAGTAGACACAAAGTAAAAAGAATTCTTGATGATAAGGTTTATACAGGAGAAAATGACTTGCCATCAATAATAGATGAAGATTTATTTGAAACAGCACAGAAAATAAAAAATCAAAGATTGAATGAAATAGGAAAAAATCAGGATAAACCATATAGTTATGTAAAAGAAAATTTCAAAGATAAAATTGTCTGTGGTGAGTGTGGAGCAGATTATCACAGATATAAGCGAGGCGAAGAATACATATGGAATTGTAGCCACAAAGTCTTTAAAAGAAAGATATGTTATAAAAATATTTCATTATCTGATGAACAAATAGAAAATATATGGTCAAGGATTGTTGATAAAATCAATGAAAATCCAAAACTGTTGGAGTGTAAAGAAAATGGATTAAAACAAAACTCCGGAAGATATCAGGCTTTAGACAGAGAAATAAAAATAGCTGAAACAGATGCAAAAGAATATTCACAAGAAGAATTAATTAAGCTGATTTATAAAAGGTCATCTGTTATGTATGAAATGTCAGATTATAAAAAAGAAATCAAAAAAATAGATATAACTGCACTAGATAAATTTACAGTTTATAAAAATGGAAAAATAAAGATTATATTGAAAAATGGAGCAGAAATAGAAGAAAAAATTTAGGAGTGATATTTATGGCAACTCGAAGGATATCAGTTATACCGGCAAAAGTTGATACTAATAAGAATGTCAAACCAAAATATAAAAAATTAAATGTTGTTGCGTATTGCAGAGTTAGTACATTACAAGAAGAACAAGAATCAAGCTATGAAGCACAAATTGAATACTATACAAAACTAATTAATGAAAACCCAAACTGGAATATGGCAGGTATATATGCTGATGATGGTATATCAGCTACAAATACCAAAAAAAGAAATGATTTCAATGCTATGATAGATAGGTGTATCAAAAAAAGTAATGAAATTGATATGATTATAACAAAATCAATATCAAAATTTGCAAGAAATACAGTTGATAGCCTTATACATATACGAAAACTTAAAGAAAAAAACATAGCTGTATATTTTGAAAAAGAAAATATTAATACATTAGATTCGTCAGGAGAATTACTTATAACCATACTCAGCAGTCAAGCTCAGGAAGAAAGTAGAAATATCAGCGAAAATGTAAGATGGGGACTTAAAAGGAAATACGAAACAGGAGAAACCCTCGTAAGCAGGCTTTTAGGCTATAAAAGAAATAAAAATGGTCAGCTTGAAATTATACCAGAAGAAGCTGAGGTTGTAAAATTTATATTCGCTGAATTTATGGAAGGTAGCAGTTATAATAAAATTGCCAATAAACTGAAGGAAAAGGGATATAAGACAATACGAGGAAAAACAAACTGGGGTGTAGCCTCTGTAATAAGAATTTTAAGTAATGAAAAATATATAGGCGATACACTATGTCAAAAAACATATACAGTAGATTTCCTTACAAAAGAACGTAGAACTAATAATGGTGAGGTTAATCAATATTACACTGAAAACAGCCACCAAGGAATTATACCAAGAGAATTATTTTATAGAGTGCAAGAAGAAATAGAAAGAAGAGCTAATTCAAAAAACAAAGCACCAAGCAAAAACGAAACTGACAGAAAATGCCGATATAACAGTAAATATGCCTTAACAAGTATGTTTATATGCAAGGAATGTGGAACACTTTACAGAAGACAGGTTTGGTCAAAGTATGGTGAGAAAAAAGCTGTTTGGAGATGTGAAAACAGACTTAGAAATGGAACAAAATATTGCAAAAACTCACCTACATATGATGAAAAAGTTCTTCAAAAGGCTATTATGAATGCTATAAATAAACAGCTTCAAGATAAAAATAAGTTTGTAGATAGTTTCAGAAAAAATGTTATAAGTGTAATTTCAAAAGATACTACAACAGAATATGACTCAAAGATAAAAGAATTGGAAAAACAGCTTGTAAACTTAATAAAAAATAATACATATGAAAACACAGAAGAATATGAAACAGCCTGTAAAGAGATAACACAACGTATTGAAGAGCTTGAAACTAATAAGATAAAATCTTTAGGCGGGAGAGATAAACTAAATAATGCTCAGGAGTTTATGGATAACACAAATATTTATATGTCAGAATATGATGATACACTTGTAAGAAGGTTAATAAGAAATGTATTTGCTGTAAGTGATAGTCTGATTGAAATATGCTGTAAGAATGGGGTTGTGGTATCCGAAAAAGTTTATAATTAAAATTAATTTTATAAACAAATGATATTATGAATATAATCGTATTATATTGACAATTTATATAAAAGTTATATAATATAACTAACAGAACCCACCATGCTTCTGGTTTTTATGCACAATCTGGTGGGACTTTTTAATGATTTGTTAAGTTAATATGGTAATAAAAATACAAAAATATATTTCTAAAAAAGAGCATACAAATAAAACCGATATTTATTATGTTTTTTAAAATAAAAACCAGTTTTTAAGTTCTCTATCGGAATAAGTTACTCCTGCAACATTAGCAGGTGTTAAGTTTGATAAAGAAGAATGTTTGTGGATAAAGTTATAATAAAAAATAAAATTAGAAATTAAATCTAAAGCAGAAGAAAAAGAATGAAATCCTTTTTTAGTTTTATACCAAGCTTTAAAAGTTTTATTAAAAGATTCTATAAAATTATTGTTTAAATTATCTGAAAATGATGAATATGTATAATACTTAATATTAGGATATGCCATAGAAATAGGCATATTGTAAGCAGATAAATAGTCTGTAACAATGTCAGAAGATTCCGAATTGGTATTATTTAAAGACTTTTGAAACAGTTTATAAGCAGAAGAACTATTTCTTAGGTCATACAGGTAAAAAGCAATTACAACTCTTGTTTTAGAGTCAAGCAAAATCCAAAGATAATGTCGTATACCTTTAATCTTAATATAAGTTTCGTCAGCGTGCCATTCATCATATTGAAGATTAGCTTTTTGAATAAGAAACTCAGAAACAGTTTTAAAGAAAGAAGAAAAATGTCTAATCCAACGATAAATAGAAATATGAGAAACAGATATATTAAACATTTTTTCCAAAAATATTTTAATCTGCCTGAGAGAAGCAAAGGTTTCAAAGTAAAGAGCTAAGGTAGTAAGAATTATATTAGGAGAAAAACGAAATCTTTTAAAAGAAAGATAAATTTAAGGAATTAACTTTTTCTTAGCAACAGTATTAAAAATAGGTACTTTAATTGAATGACCAGATTTTTTAGAAGAACATTTATAATGAATATAAGTATCATACTTATGCTAAATGAAAGTAGTTTTACCACGAACAGGGCATTTAGGATAATTGTTAGTATGTTTAAAGTTTTTAGATAAAGTAAATTGATGTTTACAATGATTACAACGATATTTTTGATTACCGTTAGAATCTTTTCCATAACGATAAATGGAATTAGAAAAATAACGAGGACAGATTATAGAATTGTTTTTAAAAGCAATTTTTATAATTATACATGATAACAGCCCCTTTCTAAGGGGATTAACTTTTTTTATATAATTATTGTATTCTTAGTAAGGGGTTGTTGTCTATATCATATTAAATTAACAGAAACCAAAGAGATTTAAGGGGGGAGTAATGTGTCCATACAGACACTAACTTTATCTCAATGCAAAGAGTATATTAAGAATATTAAAGACTTAGAAATTAGATGTTATCAACTCAATATGTTACTTAATCAATTGTTTTATAAGCAAGCTCAAATTAAATCAAGTATTCAGAAGACAACTAATTTTGCTCCAACACTTGAACATGAGACAATTCTGTCAAGTATTAAGGCAGGAATAAGATGTTTAATCCCAGGTGCAATTTCTGGATTTATTCTAGGTTTTATTGTCTGGGCATTTGGAGGAGAGGGCTTTCTCCATAATTTTCAAGATGGGAGAGATGTCCCCCTTCAGCCATATTTGATAGGTGGGGCAATTATTGTAGCAATCCTTGCCTTCTTGCGTGGTGCAAGTACTTTATTAGGTAGAAAACAACGAAATATAGTTGCTTTAAAATCTTATCAACAGCAGGAATATGATAAAAAAAATAATTTGCAATACTATCAAAATGTATTGAACAAAACTGATAATGCAATTCGAGAATGTCAAATAAAACAAAGAGACACAAAAACTTTGCTGCAAAATTATTATAAACTAAATTATATATATCCTAGCTACCGAGGGCTAATTCCAATTTGCACAATATACCAATACCTAGATTCTGGTCGTTGTGATACTTTAACTGGTCATGAAGGAGCCTATAATTTATATGAAAATGAATTAAGAATGAATGCCATTATAGGAAAACTTGATGATGTCATTAACCGACTAGATGATATAAGTGCAAGTCAGAGGTTGTTGGCTCAGGAAATTAAGCAAAGTCATGTACAGCTTGATCGTATTTCAAGTACACTTGATAATGTCGAAAATAATACTGTGTTGACACAGTATTATAGTAGTATAACAGCTTCAAATACTACTTTTATGAGCTGGCTTGCAGCATTTAGTTACGATGATCAAAGAAGAAACAGATAATATTCTATTATGTTACATCTATAGGAAACAATTTCAAAAACAACTGAAACAGCCGATACATTTTTCGTAAAAGAAATGTGTCGGCTTTCTTTATTCAGAAGGGAGAGCAGCTTCTATGGACGAAAAATTGGAAAAGCTGAACTACCAGAAAACCGCAGTCGAGAAAAAGCTGGTTGCCGCCCAGCACAGGGAGAAACAATTGGAGCATGAACTGAAATGCCTGACACGGAGCGAGAGAACCCACCGGCTTTGCACTCGTGCTAGTATGCTGGAAACTTTTCTGCGAGAGCCTGCCTTGCTGACCGATGACGATGTGATGGAGCTGCTGATTGCCATTCCGAGCAAGCTCTCCATGCCCATCATCCAGGGGACTCTGCACTTCCTGTAAATTTAATAAAAAATAATACACACAATAACATAGAAAAATATGAAGAAGCCTGTAAAGTAATCACACAGCGTATTGATGAGCTTGAAAATAGTAAGATGAAATCATTAGGCAGTAGGGATAGATTAAATAAAGCTAATGAGTTTATAGATAACACAAATATTTATATGCCAGAATATGATGATACACTTGTAAGAAAGTTAATAAGGAATGTGATTGCTGTAAGCGAAAGCAAGATTGAAATATGTTTTCAGAATGGAGTTGTAGTGGAGGAAAATGTAAGTTTTATTCATTGATGATAATAACCTTATAATTTATAATATAAATATAGAAAGAAGGTGCTTTAGGGATATGAGTAATGATATAAAAAATACTATGACTGCCTACGATAGTATATGTAAACAGTTATTTGCTGAAAAAGATATACTTTCTCGTATAATGAAAGAGTGCGTTGATGAATTCAAAGAT
>NZ_NFLT01000038.1 GCF_002161055.1 Tyzzerella sp. An114 | reverse complement strand
CCTTTTGACAATATAGCTCCTATAAAAAATATTAAAAAAGCTCCAATTCCTCCTATAATACTATTAATCCAAATGTCAATATTACCTGTTATAAAAGTTGTAAATATACCAACAAAAAGACATATGATAATGGCTTTATTACTAACAATTCTGTATTTTATATCATAATATGTAAAATAAATTAAAAAACAAATTAATATTATCCAATTCATAACTTTTTACCTTTCTTTTTATTAATCAATCAGAATTGAAAAAAGCTCTACTTTTTGCAGTCTGAACAACTGTAAGATGTTTTATTAAAGGTATAGGAGTAACAAATTTTATGTTATATACCGCTACTATTTCGATTTCATTATATCCGTCTGTATTCTCAAAATATTTACTTTGACTAAAATCAATACCATTATTCCCTACACCTTGTATTACAAGATTATCTTTTAAAAAATCCCCTTTACTTTCTGGAAGATAAGAGTTAAAAACAGGAATTGTAACAGTATTATTTATTAACGTAGTTTTAGCTTGTCCATATACATTTCCAGTCAATGCAGTCATAAAACCTATTAATACTTGTTTTATATCAAACTCTCCTGGAAGTGATGCTGATAAAAAATTTCCATTTGAAATATCATTATAAAAATTTGTACAATCATCAATAAAATTATTGACATCTTCTCTACCTTCATTAGTTGCTGTTCCAATAGATGAGTTTATATCGTCTAATCCCGTTAAAGAATAAAAATAACTATATTCAGCCATTTCGTTAGCCGTTTGAATAATAGCATGTTGAACAATACCATGAATATAAACAACTTTAATAAACATACTAAATGTTATTACAGCTGTTATAATAGTAATCAATGATATAGTAGCTTCTATTGTAGCCGAGCCTTTTATATTTTTTATAAAATTCATAATACACCTCCTAGTATCCCTGATAATTAAGAGTTCTTATTTTGTATTTATCATTTTCTCTTATATTTTCAGGTGCAAACTCAAATCCCAATAAAAGAGGTTTCATATATACATTAGTATCACATCTAATATATGTATAATGTTCAGCTAATTTATAACTACTATCTTTTTGTCTCATATTAAGGTCTATAACATCTGCCATTCTCAAAATCTTGTCATCTTTATTTGTTAATAAAAGAAAAAAGAATAGATATGTTTCATAATCAACCATAAATCCCTTAGAATCATTATTTGGAGTAAAACCTCGACCAGAGCTTATAGAATTAATAATATTATCTATATTCTTAATACTTATATTGAGATTTTCATTAGTTTTTATAAGAGGAATTTTATATCCCATATTAACAATGAAATACATATCAATATATGTTTCCATTCCTGCAATAAATACCATTATAGCAATCTGAACAAGAGGAGCAAAAGTACCTGTACATGAAGCAGCCTTTAAAGCTAAATTTCTTATTTCTTTATTAGAATACATTGCAACAAGATTATTAGCCAATCTTATAGCATATATTTGTGCATAAATTGAATTATTATTATACTTATCACTTTTTCCACCTTTTATTATATATTCTATTTCAGAATGAAAATATGAACTGTCAATATAATCGCTCTTGTCTTTAAGTCTAAGATTTTTTTCAGGTTCAAAATCTCTCAGTTTATCATAATAATTTACATTTGTAGGCTTGCTTCTATTTTGCATAACATTATTCCAATATTCGCAACTATTTGTTAAACGTGATGAAAACATTCCCATTATATATAGGTCAGCCATTGCTACATTTGTTTGACTATTAGCCATGTTTATTATAGAATCTAAAAAACCATTTATCTGATTTAAAGAACCATCTATATCATCATTATTAAAGTCATCTATTTTTATACTCTCGCTATTATTTCCTTTTGATACATCTCCCTCAGGCATCGAAGCAGTATTATAATTATCTATTTCATTTTTTATATATTCATTATCTTTCTCCAAATACTTATCAGATGTTATATAATTATCAATCACTTTACTAGGTATATCTTCAGGAAGTTCACCTTGCTCTTTTCCACTTTCGTCATTGCCTTTTACATAGCTATCTTCATTATTTTTAAATAAATCAAAAAGATTAGCAGCCTCTTCGCTAGGTTCTTCATTTTTATACTCATTATATGTGCCATCAATTGTATAATCTTTAATATCATTAACACTTTCTTTTAATTCATCTACTTTATCAATTACATTTTTAGTTTCCTGAGAATTTACAGGAAACTGATATCCACTTTGAGTTTTTACATCACTTCCCATATCAATAGCTATATCTAAGTTAGAATTAAACTCTTCAATATTTGCCATATAATTAAGTACTTTAGAGTTTGCCTTTTGCAAAAATTCGGAATTAGATTTAAGACTTTCTAATTCTTTTATAGCACTTTCTGCATCTTCTTTAATACCTTCTTCAGTTTCTTTATTTCCACCAGATTTAATATTGTTCTTTATATTTTCTTGTTCCCTTATAGCATTATTTATTCTTATTTGAAGTTTTTCACTTTTTTCAATAAGTTCAGCAAAATTACTAGCATGCCCTAATAATATAGTTAAAAAGTTATCTATTTTAGTATAATAATTGCTCAGGCTATTTGGTTCATTGACATCTAAAATTGTCTGTATTTTATATTTACAATCCTCAATATCTTTTTCATTATTATTTTCTATATTTTCTTGCACTTCATTATTATTATCTGATGTTATCTGTTCTTGATTATTTTCAGTTAATGATGTATCATTACTTTTATCATTGTCGTATATTTCTTTAAGTTTTTCCAGTTCAGTTTTATATTCATTAAGTTTATTATTTATTCCAGAAATACTATTTATAAATGAAACACAATCATAATTATATTTATTTACAGCTTCTTTTATATCATCAGACAAATCTTTATAATCTCTTATTATCTTTTCAACATCTTCCCTTGAATCCAAAGTATCTTGAATATTTTCCATATCAACTTGATTTTTCTTAGCTTCTTCGGAAATTTGATTTCCTATACTTATAAACTGACCAACTGAAAAAGCTGCTCTATACTTAGAAAATTCCGCAACTTGTTTTCTTAATACCATAGGTTCTATAATACTATAAACTTTATTTATACTACTTTCACCATTCTCGAAACCATATAAATCAAAAGAATTATTTATTTCTTTATCAAATCCAAGTTGAATACTCATATCTTTAAATAATTTATTTATACTATCATTTTCAGGCAAATCTGAAGAAAGATTTGTCATAAAAAAATCCATATAATCACTCTTTAGACTTTCAATATTCGTTTCATCAAGAACAAAAAGACCATATCTATCTTTTAGCTCTTTATCATAATTTGCCAAAAGACTTTTTGCTGCACTATCTGAAGCACTTTGAACAATAGCTTTAGCATTTCTTATTCGACTTCCTTCAACCAAAACACTACTAAGTGTAAACATAGAAAAAAGTATAATAGCCATAAAAATTGATATAGAGCCTTTTTTTTCATTTATAAAATTAAATAATTTCACTATACTTTCACCTCTATTCTCCACTTATAATGTTAGTAAGTTTATCTATATTGTTTTGATATTTATCAATGGCGTTAGAGATAGTTTCATTACTATCAAGAATATCCATTATAAAATCAGTATTTCTTATCATTTCCGCTGTATCAGAAACAGATGCTTCAGCATAAGCATTAAGTTGATATGGATTATCTATAATAAGTGCCAAAAGACCTCCAAAAGGCACATTGTATTCAACTTTTATTTCAACAGAAATACGTTTATATAAAAAATAATTTGTAAATTTTATATTTATATTGTCGTCAGTATATGTATTTTTATTTAATTTATAGGCATTAAGTTTTGTGTTTATATATTTTTTTATTTTTTCTTTTCGTTCGTTCTGTTCTGTTCCTACATCAAAAAGCCGCCAATATACATTTTCATTGTCAAAATTGCCTTCTCCTATTCTACCAGTATACATATCTTTGCTTTCAACAGTATAAACAAGAGCCCCTCTCTCTGCTGCATCTTGTGCAATAGCATTTATTCTAACTTGCTCATACAAAATTTGAGACACAGCTATAAGCATCAAAACAACAGTAAAAGAAACAAGAAAAACTAAAGCCGTTTCAATGGTATATATACCTTTTTTATTTTTTATAAAATTATTCAAACAGCTCACCTCTTTTTTTGGAATAAAGGCGGTATATAACCGCCTTTTTTAATTGTTATTTATTTTAAAAATCTGGAGTAACATCACTATCAAAAGTTCCGCTTATCTGGTCCCATAAACCTTCTATTTTATCTTTAAAAACAACTGCAAGAGCTATCCCTATGGCAAGTATTATAGCAATCTCTATTGTAGCTATACCATCTTCCTCCATAATAAAACTTTTAATAAAATTCATAACATTTCCTCCTTTAAATTTAATTAATATTATTTATAATAATCGGCAATTTAAAAGCCGTTTGATTTTATTGTCCTATAATTTTTTCTGCAATACTTTTACAATATGTTAGCACTGTTTCTCTAAATACAATTGCTAATGATATTAATATTGCTGTGACAATGGCAACTTCAAGAGTATGTATTCCTTGTTCATCATATATAAATTCTCTAAAAATAATTATCACCTCTCAAATATTCATCATCATCATTGCAGGCATACCAACAACAATAAGTATTACAATCAATATAAGAATAAGCGGTATCATCATTTTTACTCCTGCCTGTGCACCTATTTCTTTTGCTGCATTTTTTCTCATTTCCCAACATTCAGCTGATTGTATCATTAATATTCTTACAAGTTCTGAACCGCCTTTTTTTAAATTAGTAACAAGAACCATACTAAATTTAATTATTTCTTTTACCCTACACCTTTTTCCAAATGCTTCTATTGCTGTTGCCATATCCATTCCATCTTGCATATCTACATATGTCTGTTTTATCTCAATATACAAAGGTGTTTGTTTTTCACTTTCCGAAGCTATTTTTTCCCATGCTTTATTTACCGTCATTCCAGCATTTACTAGAAGAGCAAGTTTATTTGCAAACTCCGGAAACTCTAATTTTAACATTCTATGCCTATTTTCTATATTTTCATTAAGTTTACTATCCATTAAAAACCAAAAAGCAATTGATAATATTATTCCACCTAAAGAAAATATAATTGATGAACCATAATCTTTTTGAATTACAGTGATAAACCCTATAAAACTACAAAATATTATTACAATAAGAGATGTTGCAGTCTTTTCAGCTTTGTATATAAATGAATAATATTCAGAATATTTAAAACCTTTAAGTTCTGTAAATTTTCCTTTAATTTCATACATATATCTTCCAAACCATAATTTTAAAAATTTAGGTAATTTATCGATTAAAGAATAATTTTCGTTTATATAAATTCCAATAGGTATAAATTTTTTTAATTTATGTTCATTTTCGTCAAGACTTTCAACATATTCATCATAAAGTCCTTTTGATTTATTATTTATAAAAATAGTAAATATTAAAGATATTATAAAAATCACAACAGATATCAGCGTTATAACAATATTCATATTTCTACACCTCTATATTCATTATCTTTTCACCAACAATATAACTGACAATAAATATAATTAAAGCTATTGTCATATAAAAACGACCTAATATTGTTGTAAACATAACGTCCATATAATCTCCTGACATATATGAAAGACCTAATATTACAAGTAACATAAGACCATTCATAGCTTTTTGTTCAAACTTTTTTTCACTGAGACTTGATTCTATATCACGTTTTATTTCTATTTTTTCGGTTATAACATCTGTTGTTATTTTTATTATCTCCGAAGATATACCACCTGTTCTCTTACAACTTATAAATACATCTGCAAAATTTTCTATATCTTCATCATGACTTCTTTTTGCTAAATTATCTAACAGAGATTCTATTGTTTCACCTAATTTTAAACCATTTGTTATGTATCCTATTTCTCTTATAATATCTGTATTTTCATCAGGATATAAAAGAAAAAGTTCCTCTTTACAATTGAGAAAAGCAGTTTCCACAGATTTTCCAGCCATAAGGCTTGAAGATATAGAATATAACATATCTTTAAATTGTAAATTAAGTGCTTTTTTTCTTTTATATATCTTTTTGGTATACATATATTCTGGAAAAAGAAGTCCAAATATAGAAAAAATTAAAGATATTATTATACTTTTATAAAATGTATAACCTATTAAAAAAAATAATAGTATTCCCAAAAAACGATAAAAATTTAACTCACTTTTATTCATAATATAATAGTTATAATCCGGTTTACCATTTATATCATAAGCATTTTTAAGAATTTCTTGTTTTCTAAGCTTATTCTTTTTTAAAATATTCAAAGATACCCTCTCCTTATCCTCAAAGTTTTATACCAGCTCTCTGAAGTTTATCTTTATTGATAAGTTCATTTTTCTTTATAAGTTTACCTATTACTTTTTGTTTTACCTCTTTTTCCTCTTCAAAAATATATAATGGGTTTAATATAAATTCTCCATCTTTATATCCAATCATTTCGCATATTTCAACGACCTTTCTTGACTTATCTCTAAGTCTTGACAATTGGATTATTATATCAATAGCAGAAGCAATTTGTTGGCGAATAGCATCAAGAGGAAGTTGTGCTCCCGTTAAAACCATTGTTTCTAATCTAGAAAGCATATCTCTTGTTGAATTTGAATGTCCTGTTGACAGAGAACCATCATGACCTGTATTCATAGCTTGCAACATATCAAGAGCCTCCCCACCTCTTACTTCTCCAACAACTATACGTTCAGGTCTCATTCTTAAAGATGATTTTATAAGGTCTCTCATTGTTATTTCGCCTTTCCCTTCGACATTAGCATTTCTTGTTTCGAGCCTTACTAGATTTTCTATTCCTTTTATTTGAAGTTCTGCCGAGTCTTCTATTGTTATTACACGTTCATCTTTTGGTATATAATTGGAAAGTGCATTTAAAAAAGTTGTTTTTCCAGAACCTGTTCCACCACTTATAAATATGTTATACTTAGCACATACAAGTTTTTCTAAAAATTCAGCAGCTTCCTTTGTTATAGAACCAAATCTTAATAAATCATCAATTGTTATTGGTTTTTCCGGAAATTTTCTTATTGTTACCGTTGCACCGTCTAAAGCTATTGGAGGTAAAACAACATTTACACGAGAACCATCTTTTAATCTAGCATCAACAATTGGCGATGACTCATTAACAGTTCTATTTACACTTGAAACTATATTTTGTATAATTCTTTCAAGTTCTTCATTATTAGGAAACTTATAATCACTTTTATAAACTCTACCTTTTCGCTCTATAAATATATCATTAGGACCATTTACCATTATTTCAGTAATTTCAGGATTTTTAATTAAAGGTTCTAAAACTCCCAAACCTCTCATAGAGTCAAAAAGTGTTTCTATTAAAAAAGCTTTTTCACTTATAGAAAGATATCTTTGTGAAGAATATTCTGAAACTGCACTTCTTATAAGATTCATAATATCATCATCTTCAAATATTTCATTCATATCTTTATTTTGATTTATTATATCTTTCAATTGACTTATAACTTCAGAAAAGTCTGTCATTATAACCTCTCCTCATTAATAACATTAAAAATATCTATAATATAACTATTAAAAATTACATATGAATTTTTAAACTCATAATAACCTTTAATCTTATTTATATAAGGTATTATTATTTCTTTATTTTCAAAGGAACCCATCATATTTTCTAAATATAAATTATCAGATAAACAATTTATAATAGGTATCATTTTTTTCATGACAATATTATGTTCTATTCTCATTCTCATTTCTTTTAAAAACTGATTATATTTTATATACCCTCTATATGATGGTTCAAAAATTGTAAATACTTTCCATGCACCTTGCATAATATTTAAGTTTTTAGTTGTAAATTCAATATCCATATCAATTAATATATAATCAAACATTCCTGTGTCTTGTATTTTATTGAAAAAATTCATTATTTCTTCAATCTGCATTTCTTCAAATTCAAGACCGCTTTTAGGAGGTAAAATATAATATATACCTGATTCATCATCTTTCAAAATTGATTTTTTTATTTGGAAAAATAATCTATCATTATTATCTGAAATAGCTATATTTTCCTCTTTATATACAAGAAATAAATCGGACATAGTTATGCCTTCGTCTTTATAGTTTATAAAGTTTTTTTCTAAACCAATTTTCTCCATATTAAAATACAATACATTTTTACCTTTTTCTGCAATATATCTTGCCAGAGAATAGGAAATTGTACTTTTACCACAGTAACCC
>NZ_NFLT01000037.1 GCF_002161055.1 Tyzzerella sp. An114 | reverse complement strand
TAAAATTATGGAATTTAAGTCATAAAAGAAATGTTATAACAGGAGTATTAACCAAATCTGACGGCATAAAACTTTTTTCATTATTTCCAGATGCAATTATTACAGTAGCAGAAAATATTTCTTCTGAAAAAATATTAATTAATAAAACAAAAAAACAATATAAAACAGAAGAAGTTAAATCTACACCAAGTATAATAGACCAAGAAAGTTCAAAAAATTCAAATGAAATAATAAATAATATAAGTGATATAAATAATACAAAAATAAAGAGCAATAATTTAGTATATATTTTATTTTTTATGATATTTGTTTTTATTATAGGAGTTATAATATATTTTTTAAAATAAAAGTGGTGATAAAAATGAATGTATTTGAAAAAATTGCAGAAGATGTTTATGAAACATACATTAGCGGAAAATGTGGAATTGTTTTGGAAATTGAACATAAACAGGAATTAAATTCAGTTGTTGAAATTCTAAGACAAAAATATTTTAGCGGAAAAAAAGTTTTGGAAATTGGATATACAACAAAGAATTTTTCAGATAAAGCATATTTTGCACCTGCTGTATACCAAATAATGAATGTAACAAGACAAATACCTGATGATGAAATAGGACTTCAAGATGTTCAGCCATCAAGTTATATTGCTGCTGCATTAGAAAAATTTTATGATAAGCCCGGTGTCGGAGTTATAGTGATTGGTAATTATCATTTACTTGATGGAGAGAATAAATCAAAAACTTTACGAGTATTATGTGATAAATTAAAAATAGAAAAAAATAATAATGCGTTAATTTTATTATCTGTGAATAAAATAAAAAATTTACCTGATGAGTTATATCCTTATATTTATACTATACATAGTAAAAAACCTGATATTGAAGAAATTAAATATAAACTTAACAAATTTATTGAAGAAAAAAATTTAAAAATAAATGAAAGTTTTCAAAGAGAAATTATTTCATATTTACAAGGATTTTATACTTATGATATAGATTACATATTTAAAAGAGCTGAAAAAATTTTTGGAGAAAAGGCTTTTGACGATAAAGAAAAGAAAATTCTTGAATTAATTGGTAAAGAAAAAGTAAAACTTTTGGAGAAAGACCAGCTTTTACAATGGTCAATAGTTAAAAATATAAATATTGCAAATATGGAGAAAATAAAAAAATATCTTTGTGAAAGTGGCATTATTATGAAAAATTTGGAAGATGCTATAAAAAAAGGTGTAAATGTTCCAAAAGGTATTTTAATTATGGGACTACCAGGAACAGGAAAATCCTTATTTGCTAAATATGCAGCATCAGAATTGAAAATACCTTTAATAAGACTTGATATGGGTAGAATGATGGGAGGATATGTTGGTGATAGCGAAAGAAATTTACGTATGGCACAACAACAAGCAGAGGAGATGTCACCATGTATTCTATGGATTGATGAAATAGAAAAAGGTTTTGCAGGGTCAGGAACAGGCGGTAGAGAAGAAGGTGCTTATTTAAAACGTATGGTGGGAGGTTTTCTTACTTGGTTACAAGAGAAAAACAAATCTTGTTATATTATAGCTACTGCAAACAGTATTAAAGGACTTCCGCCGGAATTTTTCCGTAAAGAAAGATTTGATGAGTGTTTCTTTACAGCAATGCCATCTTCTAAAGAATTAAGAGAAATATTTAAAGTGCATTTATTAAAACCGGAACGTAAACATGTTGCTGATATTAAAAATTCAATATCTCCTATGGAAAAAGCCATAGAAAATATATTACAATGGGCTGCTGCCGATAACCGTTTTATGACGGGAGCTGATGCCAGTACATTGGTTTCAAATACTTTTCGTCGTTTATATATTGATT
Source organism: Tyzzerella sp. An114 (assembly GCF_002161055.1). Classification (GTDB taxonomy): domain Bacteria; phylum Bacillota; class Clostridia; order Lachnospirales; family Anaerotignaceae; genus Fimicola; species Fimicola cottocaccae. Next base: position 6,568 of record NZ_NFLT01000037.1, on the reverse strand, counting down.
ATAATTTATCAAATAATAATAATTTATCTAAACAAGATTATGATAGAGAACATTTAGATGAAGTTATGAAAGCTGAATTTGAAAATATTAAAGTTTATAGTGAAACTAATGGAGAAGATATTGCTAATTATTATAAAACAATAAGAAAATCTAATTTTATAAATGTATCAGAATGTATAAGTAGACAAAACGAAGAAAATTATGATAAGTGTCTTTCATACTTTATATCAGAAGAAATATCTAAAATAAATTAAAAAATATCTAAAATATTAATTGACACATCTAAAATAATATATTAATATATATATATAAAGAACAGGAGGTGTTTTAAATGGATAATATTTTAGAAAAAATGGCTAAAATTAGATATGAAACAGGTTCAACAGAAGAAGCTATTAAAAACATATTTGGAGATGAATGGATAGGTAAAAGTAAAAAACTTAGAAAATTAATTAAATCTATATTAAAAAAATCAGAATATATTGAAAAAAAATATTGTGAACTTGAAATACGAGATGTTGTATTTCAAGAAATCGACGAGATATGTGGAAATGATTTATCACTTCAATTTTGTAAACTTTCAGATTTAAAATATTTTATTGAAATGAGAAATTGGGAAATTTCTAAAGATGAATTAAAAGAACAAGGAATGGATATAGATTTTATTAAAGATATGTTTAATAAAGTTCATGAAACGGAGCAAAATATATCAGATGAAGTAACAGTTGATGAAATCAATACATTACGTGAAGAATTATCCCTTTTGTTATCAGAATATGATAATATAAATGAAACACTTAAACAACTTTCTGAAGATGAGTCTTGGAGCGAAATAATTGAAAATGTTGAAGAAACTTTAAATAAAATTACAGATGATGAACGTGAAGATTTTGCAGTTATGGTAGCTACTATGATTGCTCATAATAATAGTAAAATTTCAGATGAAAATGCAGCAAGTATGGCATCTGTATATTTAGCAGAGCTTCAAGGTAAAAAGAAATTATTGTATGTTTGGCTTGCAATTCCAGTAGTATCATCTGGTGTTATTGTAGGGTTATTGATGTCTTTAGCAGGTGGTATTTTAAATGTTCCAACATTATTATTGGTTGGTAGTGGTGTTACAGTTGTTTCTGGTTTAATTTTAAGTGGTATTGTAATGGCTTTTGTTGGAGTTGTTGGATATAAAGCTGTAGAAAAAGCTCTTCCTTACATAAAAAAAGCGTTAAACAAATGTGCTCCATATATCAAAAAAGTTACTGAAACTGTAAAAGTTGCAGTTGCATCAGCTATTGGATTTATGGCAAATAAAGTATTTCGTCCTGCAATATATTGGGTTGAAAATAAAGCTATTCCTAATATAAATGAAAAAGTTGTTTATCCTTTAAGACGTAGATTAAAACATCTTTTGGAATGGTTAGGAGAGAAAAAAGAACAAGTTATTGAATTTTTTAAAAATGCAATTACTCCTAAAGAATTTAATGATAATACAAAAATGCATAAAAATAATGTAAACGATGTGAATAAAGTAAAAGATAAAAAAGTAGATGAAGGTCTTATTTTCTCAGAAAATGAAAAAGACCAAGAATATGAATGGGTTTTAGTTGATTAATCTATATTTGTTTTTAATGTGGTTTTTTGAATTTATGTTTTTATTATTAATATTACATTTATTTGGGGAACCACATTTTGTTTTTATATTATATATTTTAGAATTAATAGTGTGGTGTATTTAAAATGGATTTTAATAGAAATTTAGAAAGTTTAAATGAATTTAGAAAAAGAACAAATAGTTTTAATCAATCTAGTATTAATATTGAAGGCTTTTATACAAACCATAATTTAATAAATAAAATAAATTATGACGGAAAAATGGCAGAGTTTATTGGTAATACAGTTGTTTTTAATATTACTGATGATGTTAAAGATAGTATATATAATATTCAAAATAAATTATATACAGAATGTAAAGATATACTTGCAAAACCTTTATCAAAAGAGACTTTTCATATTACACTACATGATTTGATAAGTGGTAAGCCTTCTGTTGAAATTAATAATAAAATAGAAAGTATTCAAAAATTAGCTTTAAAATTAGTTAATGATATTTCAAATATAAAGTTTAATATAAAATTACAATCAACATTTCTTTTTAATATGGTTAATACAAGTATGGTTATTGGTTTTGAACCTTTTGATGATAAAAGTTGTAAAGAATTAATGAAATATTATGAAATGTTTCAAAGTATAGTTAATCTAAATTATCCATTAACACCTCATGTAACAGTTGCTTATTTTAAACCTAGTGAAGAAAAAATTGATAAAAATTGGATTTATAAAATTCAAGAAGTAATTGATTTTGTTAAAAAACAGGAAAAAATAGAAGTAACTCTTACAAATGAAATGTTAGAATATCAACTTTTTTCAGATATGAATAATTATTATAAAATTTAGAGGTAAATATAAATGAAAATAGATATTAAACTTGATAATACAAATTTTGCTGATGGTTTATATAACCATGATATGTTAATTGCAATAGCACATATGGGTATATTTAGAAATTATATTGATGTAACAAATATATAATTAAATATGCATTTAAACTAATGCCTGAAAGAATTCTATTTTGAACAGATATACTTTATATTATAGATAGTGATTATATGGATAATATATTAAATTTATAGAAAATTGTAAACTTACAAGTAAACAAAAGGAAAAACTATACTATTAAAATGCAGAGATTTTAATAATTGAAATCAATTAAGTTTATAAAAAATATTAAAACTGAGATTTTAAAATAATTATTTAAGAGTTGTTATAAAATTTATAAATCTGTTAAGTTAATAGTAATAGGTTTTGTATAAGTAATATTTAAAGATTTTTAAAACAACTAATAAGCTTAATAATTTTTCATTAGGTTGGACATGTAAAAATAAATTATAATTATTGTTTTATATCTTTAATATTAAATATAAGTTTCGTTGACATGCCATTTATCTGATTGAATATTAGCTTTTGAAATAAGAAATTTAGAAACATATGTAAAAAATGATGAGAAACTAAATAATTTTTTGTGAAATATTGCAAATTATATGTTTAAATGATAAAATTCAAATATATATTTATAGAAATATAAGACATAGTTTTTATTTTATTTGTATTTTTAAATAAAAAATGGGGGGATATATTATGAAAAAGAAAGTAATCAAAAAAGTTATATCAATGGCTTTAGCAGCAATTATGACATTTGTTCCAACACAAGTATTTGCTGTATCAAATGATATTAAAGGTCATTGGGCAGAAAGTGCAATTACATATTGGCAGGATAACGGTTTAATTTCAGGTTATGAAGATGGTACATTTAAGCCAGATAAAAGTATAACTCGTGCAGAATTTGCAGTTATGTTAAATAAAGCACTTGGATTTGTAGATAAAGGTAATGTATAATTTAGTGATGTTAAAGCTGGTGATTGGTACTATGATGCAGTTGCAATAGCAGTTGAAGCAGGATATTGTTCAGGTTATGAAGACGGAACATTTAATCCAAATGAAACAATCACAAGAGTAGAAGCAGTTTCCTCTTTAGACAGAGCTATGAGTAAGACAGAAGATGTTGTTGAAGAAAACAAAGATGTTGTTGTAACAAAAGACGATACAGTAATTGAAGACCAAACAATAGAAGGAAACCTTATCATTGATAAAGCGGTTGGAGATGGAGAAGTTTATATTAAAAATACAACAGTAAAAGGTGATATTATTGTACAAGGCGGTGGTGATAATTCTATATACCTTACAAATGTTATTACAGAAGGTAAAATTTCAATAGAGAAAAAAGACGTAAGATTAGCTTTAGAAGGTAAAACTACAGTAAATAATATTGAAGTAAAAGCTGTATGTAACATACAAGGAAAAAACTTTGAATGAATAGTTGGAATAATTAAAGTATTAACTGACCTTGGAACAGATGAAAAAGTTGAATTAAACGTTCCTGCAGAAGAAGTTTCTGTTGAATCAAAAGCAAGTGTGGCTATTAATGCAGATGTTGAAACAGTATCAGTATCAGAAGATGCTAAAGATTCAAAATTAGAAGTTTCAGGTAGTACAAATGTAACAAATACAGAAGTAGCTGACGGAGTGGATAAACCAACCTCATCAAATACAAGCACAGGTGGTTCAAGTTCAGGTTCATCGGGTGGCAGCACAGGCGGTTCAAATTCAGGTGGTTCATCAGGTGGTAACACAGACGATAATACAGACAACGAAGATTATATTAAAATAGAAATAGAAACTGGCAGTAACTTACAAAAAGAACTTGATAAATATAAAAATGCAAATGAAAATGAAAATATAATTCTTAAATTAGCAGAAGGAAAATATATTGTTCCAGATAATGGTGAATTAAATTATATAGGTAAAGGTAGCTTATCAATTGAATGTATAGGTGAAGTAACACTTGTAGCAGAAAAAACAGAAGATGAAGAAAGTACAACTCCTACATATATAATGGAAACAGGCGATGAAACAGATGAAGGAGTTGATGATGAAACAATAATAACAACATTGACAATTAATGCCCCAAATCTAACATTTGATAAAACTTTGTCAGTTACTGGTATAATAAAAGGTTTAGATACATTAACATTTGGTGAAAACTCTGGTAACAGACCTATATCAGATATTGTTACAAATGTAAATGCAAAAGTAATAATGGAATTAAGTTGTGATAATTTAACTGTAAGTGGCGGTGTCACTGGGATTGAATTTAAAAAATTTATATATGTTAATGAAAGTATTATTATTAATACAGAAAACGAAGAACCTATATCTATTGGACTAAGAAATCAAAATACTATTGGAGAGATACAGGCAAATTCAGAAATTATTATAAAAAATATAGATGAGTCTGGATATAATAACTCAGGTACTAAAATTAATAAACTCATAGCAAATAAAAATATTATAATTGATGCAAAAGATACAGAAGCATTATTAAAAATAGAGATAGGAACTGAAACAACAGAGACAATTATAGTTGAAACCAATGCTCCTCTTAGAAAAGTAACAGTACCAAAAGGTGCTAAAACACCAACAATTATTATTAAAGAAGATGCAACAATAGAAACTTTTGATATAAAAGAAAATATTATATTAGAAGGTATTGGTACTGTAAATAACATTGTTGTAACGGATAGTGCAGTAAATAGTATTAAAGTTTCTGGTATTACATTAGATAGTGTTGAAACTACAAAAGATGGAACTATAAATATTGATGGTGCAGAAGATGTAACTGTTAAGAAGATAGAAAGTATAACAGCTGAATTAGATGAAAATTATACTCCGATTATAAGTTCTGGTCTTTCATCAAGTAATATTATTATTACAATTAAATATCAAGGAATGGAAGAAACAAAACAAGTTAATGCAACATACCCAAATGTAGAATTAAACTATTTTGAATTTGACCCATTTGAAACAGAAGAGCAGAAAGTTACAGTTTTATATGCAGATATAGAAACTGAATTAAAAGTAACTTTAAAACAGGAAATAAGTATAGATGATATAAAACTTACAGTAAATGCTAACGAAGAATTAACTGATTCAATAATAGTTAAATTAACAGGTGCTGCATCAGTTGATATAGAAAAAATTATAGTGGAAAAAATTATGGGTTATGAAGATATTGAAAATATTGAAGCAAAAGTAGCTAAAGGCGATACAAATGATACATTTAAAGTTAATTTGTCTGGCAAATCAAAATTTTCTTATGATGTAGAATTTAAAGTAACAATTCCAAAAACTGCTATTATTGCAGATCCAGAATCTAGCTATGTAATACCGAAAGAAGATTTAATTGTGTATATAGAAGTAAATATAGTAGACCAAGAAGAAGAAAAGAGGGACAATTTGTAATATTAAAATTAAAGGAATGTCTACTTCATATAATAATTTTATAACAGTTACAAATATTAAAGTAACAGTAGCAAATGGAGAAGAAAGCAATGAAGCAACATTAGAGTCTTCTGTATATGATGTTACATTACCAAGTGATGACAATGGTGTAGTGATAGCCAAAGAAGAATAATATAATCTTTCAATATTATTTGATAATTTTATGTTTTAAATAGTACAAGTTAATTTATATAAAAATATAAAACAATATAAGGCAATATAAATTTACAAGGCGAACCTTCTATTAGGTTTGCCTTGTTTAATTTAAAATATTATAAGTTTTTTAAAATAGCCTAAATATTTCATTGTCAGTTTCAATATCACGAGCAGTAAGAGCTAGAATTAATTCTTTTATCATAGCTTGTAAAAATACTTGAGCAAATGAAGTTTCAATAAAATGTTGAGAAAGCATCAACTGAAATGCTTCAAATTTTTCTTTGCCAACAAGGTTTATAAGTTTATTTTCTGTTTCTTCAAACTCTATTACATCAACTTCATTACAACAATGATAGTAAATTTCAGTTGTAAAATCAGAAAATGATTGCTTAATAATAGAGTCTGCCACAGATAATATTAAAAGATTTTCATTTGTTTCAGGTTCTTGATAGTGAAATTT
>NZ_NFLT01000036.1 GCF_002161055.1 Tyzzerella sp. An114 | reverse complement strand
TGAAATCGATTTTTCACCTAATTTTTGCCATGTCATCTATGAAAATCGAATTTTTTTAATCCTAAAAATCCTTTAAAAAAACCTCTGAAAACGTTGATTTCTCGGGCTTTTTTGACTATATCATCATGTTTGACTACTCATCCCATCATGACGATATAAATAGTATGACATATGGAAACACTTGTCCCTTGGTGTAGGGTTATTTTTCAAAAAATTTGTGTTTCTTCATTTTATTTTTTATTGAAATAATTAATGGAAACAAAAAAATCTGTAATAGATATTTTTTTCTATTACAGGTTTTTCTCTTTTCACTATGTATTCAACTTAATATTTTCAAAAATACCTTTTGAACAAACTTTTTAACAAAAGTCATAATAATGCATATATTTCATCATCAAAAGTAATATTTTCATAATAAATTATAAATTCTTTTTGCAAGTATCATTTTTATTCTAAATATAAGATGATTATCTAATCTCATTCTATAATCATAGAAGAAATAGTGGAATCTTTTATTTTATTATCGTTTCCAATAAAAACGCTATGATCATTATATATTATCTGAATATGACTTATAATTTCAGATAATTCTTCAGAATTCTTATTTTCAGTATCTATGTCTAATTCATCTAAATTTCCAAATTTCTTTTCAAGATAATATAAAATATCCAATAATATACTTTCAACTTTAGAAAAAATATTCATTATTTCCGATGTATTAAATACAATACTTGCAGATGTAATCATCATAAATGGATCGTTATTACACTTAGCAATATATGGATATAAATCAGCTGGAATACTTATACTTAAAACTTTATTATTACTCTGTTGAACTCCTTCTAACATACATTTTAGTGCCTCAATACTTTGTGTAACATCTTTTATTAATAATTTTTGCTTATTCTCTTTTGGCATTTTTCCTAATGGTAATGGTACATTATTGCATTTTATATGGGAACTAATAGAACCTTTAAAATAATTTACATATAATTGACCATTTATTTTTCTGTATTCTGGCACTATTGTTCCATCTGGATAACCTTCTATCTCATAGTTTATCCATTTAAGAATTTCTTTATTATCTAACTCTTGTAAAAGTACTTTTGTTCTTTTTAAAGCTGTTTGTACACTAATAGTTCCATTCGCAAGTTCTTTAATTATTTTACTTTTTGACATTAAAACAACCCCTCAATTATACTAATTATATTATTCCAAAATGAAAATAATACAACAACTCCTGCAACTAAAGAAATAAAAAAATTACATATTACAGGGTGTTTGTCATAAAACTTCTCTTTACTATTTGAATCTTGTGATGAATTATTGTTTATTGTCTCAGCAATATTTGAATTTTTAATACTATTATTATTTCCAATTCTAATACTCATATATCAGTACCTTTCTATTATATTCTATATTTTTTAGTTTAAACTAAAAGAAAATCAACAATAATCTTATATATCTATTTAAATATTTAAAATAGAAATATAAACCTATTTTGACTTATGATATCAAATAAAGAAAAACTGTATTAAAGACTTTTATTTATAAATCATATCTAAATTTTTATCTATGTTTCATCCAATTTCTATAGATGTAACTTATTCTTATATTCTTTTAAAATTACTCGAACTCAATTTCTTCATTAACTTTTTTATGAATATCTATTCTATTTGCAACATCAATTACATTTACTAACCATCCATTTAAAGTACAATTTCTAATAAACTCATCAATCCTATTAATACCTTTCATCTCTTTAAGTGTTACAACAACCCCAAACCTAATACCTATACCATCTTTAGGATCTAACCTATTATTTGTTTTTATCTCCATTCCCCAATTTTTATTTTTATAAGAATCTTTTGGTATCATTTTTTTCGTTGCACTTTCTGAAATATATTTTACATTATCCCATTTTCTAAATTGTTTCCTAGCTTCACCTTCCAAAAGATAACTTTTTTCTTCATCTAAGACTTCATCTTTATTTTGTTTATCTCCTTTAATATCATTAATTTCACCATTATCTTTTATTCTACCAAAATGTAAATTAAGTTCAGTATTTGTATAATCTACTCCATGTGATCTATCACACAAAGGAAAATAACACATAGTAGCCCTTGCAATATAAGGATATTTGTTATCTTTTAGCGGTACCGGAAAATGATAATTATAAGTATTCCATTTTTCACTAACATCTGACACTACAAACTTTATCTCATCATCTTTTGTTTGAATAATATCATTAATGTGAATTGGTACAACACCATGTCCATACAGTGCAACTTCTTCTGGGCTTGGCTTTTCATTCCAACTTCTAGCAGAATCAATAATCATAGCTTTTGCAACTTCTCTATTTAGTCCTAAAATATCTATTAAATATGATAATTTGCGTGCAATCCAAGGTGCTGCATAAGAAGTACCTGCAACATTTGCAGCTCCTAAAGGTTCACAAACTCTAATATATTGATCCTCACTACCACCATAATAACTTACATCTGGCTTAGCAAAAAATGATAATACTAGTCCCTTACGTGCATATTTTGTTGATAATCCACTTTTGGTAACTGCATTTACAACCATACTATTAATAGAATCTGCAGGTGATCCTATTTTAACTATATCTTGACTTGGTTTATTTGTTCCTGCCACAACAAATATAACATTATTTTCAAATTGTATTTGATCTAAAGCTGCAGCTTCAGCTGAAATAAAATTATCGTTAATTTCCTGATTACTTCCAAGAGAAATATTCCATACTTTTATATCTAAGTTACTTAAAACAATATTTTTAATTTGTTTAATAATTGAGAAAGAAGAAAATTCAGCTCCTACAGCCACACCAAAATGTCTAACTTTAAATCTACCACAACCATCTTCTAACCAAGGATTTAATCTTGCACCATCAACAATTATTGAAGACACTGCCGTTCCATGACGATAATCATTAGAATTTCTAGGTATATCTTTTGATACCATATCATGATATTCAACCCATTCACTAAAATAGACACTTTCATCAAATAAAGTATCTATAACTCCAATTGTTGGCTCTATTGATGGAGTTGGTATAGTAATCATATTATTTTTATACTCATCAATAAAATCATCTGGAGATAATCTTGTCAAATCAACTGTTGCCATTGAAACCAAGTACGGAGCTTTTTCAAAAAGCAATTCAACTTGTTTTTCATCTAAATAAACTGTCTGATTATCTAATATCCTAGTATTTAGAATATTTATTCCTAATGCTTCAAATAGTATCTTGGCATCTTTTTTCACATCATAAAGAGTTACTATACTTTGCTTAAACTCAATTGTTGGCAATTCAATTTCAAATGAATCAATATATGAAGCATCTGCAATTACCTGTTTAAATGTTGACATACTTATTGAAAAATCTTTAAATACTGTTTTATTAACAATACTTTTATTATCCATAATAGTTTTATTTATATTTCCTGAAAATTTATTTGATAATATTTCAGCTGTATCAGAAAGCAAATTCATACTTACAATTAAGTCTTTAGCATCAATAAAATATGTTATAATGTGTTTACTTTTATTTTCATTAAATTTTGCTCCTACAATTGCTTCATTAGAATCTTTCCCTTTAAGTAAACCTCCTATACGATTACTCTTTGCAACAATTTTATTATAATAAACACTTACCAAAACTCCTTCAAATGGTTTGGATTCCTTATCCCAAAACTCTTTGATTTGACTTAGTTGAGATTTCAGTCTTAACAAATGTTCTGTTGTAACTTCTCTTTTGCCATTCATAGCCACTCCACCGCCATTATTATTTTTAGAAGCCTGAACAAAACGTTTCCCTTTTAGTTCTAACACATTATTCATTCTCTACTTCCTCCCTGTTTAATTTTCTTGCTACCGAACTTTTAGACTCACCTTTCAACTTTTCGATTTCTCTTATTGTAAAACCTTCTTCATAAAGTTGATTTAAATCTTTTTGGTCTAAATTTCCTATCAAGCTATTATATAATCGTTTGAGATAATCATATTCAGAACCAATATCACTAAATGCAAGTGATGTTTTTATAATATTTTTTAAGTCTCCTGGATAAGGCAGCTTCTTTGTCATCCTCAATATTTTTTTAAATAATCTAGTATCTTTTGATGTACCTTTAAAATTCTTAATAAACGAAGAGAAATAATATTCTGCCACTTCTATTAAATCTTCCTGACTATATCTATCAAAGTTGATAACCGCATCAAATCTTCTTATTAATGCTTTATCAAAATTTGAATATAAATTAGTAGTTGCTATAAGAACTATTTCTTTATTAAGATCCGTCAATCTATCTAATTCCCTTAAAATAGTAGATGTAACCCTTCCCATCTCCCTAACATCGTTTGAGTTAATCCTATCCAGTGCAATAACATCAATTTCATCAAATAAAACTACTATTTTATTTGCATTTGGAATCATATTTATTTCTTTGAAAACACTTGTAATATTTTTATTTGTTTGTCCTAGCTTGCTATCTATTAGATTTTCAAAATCAACTATAAAAAGAGATCTGTCTAGTAATCTTGCTATATTTTTTGCTGCCTCAGTTTTTCCGCTTCCAGGCAATCCTTCAAATAAAAATTTATTAATCCCAATATTATGATTTACCGCATTTATGATCCCCTTAATATCTTCCGATATCTCTAAAGGTAAGTTTAGAGACTCTAAATTTCTTGTTTCTACTTGTTTTAAAAATTCACTTTCAAAATCACTACTTTGTGGTGCGTATAAATTCGATTCAGATATTAATCCCATAATATACTCAGCCAGTTGATAATCACCTATACTGTCAAAATATCTTGCTATTTCTATTGCTTCATTCCTAAAAGCATTTTCATTTCTTTCAACATGATATTTTATTAAATTCAAAACATTTTGTTTTTTCATTTTTACATACCTCCTTTTAGATACTTATTATATCATAAAACGGGACTAAATTCTATATATTTGGGACAATATTTATATTTTTTATTATGTAAATATATTTTAGATAAGTATTTTTATTTTCCAATTTAAGTAATCTATATTTATTTTATAGTTTCTTCGATATTTACATACACTTTTATAAATTACACATATACTACTTTTCATAAAGTTTTATTTCTAATATCTAAAATACTTGTAAATTTAAAATTTAAATTATATTATTCTTTTGTAATAAATATCCAATTATTCAGCCTATAGTTTTATCAATAAACAAAAATAGCGAAGTGCTTATATCAACACTTCGCCTGAAAGCCTAATCGGTTTGAGCATAGTAAGCTTGATTAGGTCTGTACTTACATTATATGCTCATTATTTAATTTTATACACTCAAATGCTCTTTCCAATCTGAAGGAAAATTCATCGAATTTAAACTAACAACATCATTATTTTTTTGAACTAAATTATCTAATTTATTAACAAATATTGTCCATTCATCATTTGTAGGTCTTAAATATTTCATAGCTAATAATATTTGATATAAACCATTATGAGATGGTTTTGGCATTAATTTGTCTACATCAATAAGCTCTGGTGTTGTATGTATCGTTCTGTTATATATTCTCGCATTATGGGCACACATATTTCTTAATATTGAAACAGACTGTACCCAAGATGTAAGCATATTTTGTGATGGTTTCACAAGTCTATCTTTTTTAGAAATATATTTATAGTTATCAGCTAAAACAGAGTAAGCACTACCTATACCCGTTTTTAAGTTTTTTATTAATTTAGACAAAGTTCCAAAAGAAATTACTTCAACTACTGCCCAAACAGGAATTTCTCCTTCGTGATTATCAAAATTATGTTTAATAAAAACATCAGTAGAACGTGCTATTTCAGAAGATATTGTGGACATATTTTGCCAATACATTTTTTTATTTTTAAAAATTGATGAATCTTTTAAAATCAATGCATCTTTATGCACCAACAAAGCATCTACTAAACAAACTCTTAAAGCCACTTCTATTTTTGATATCATAGAAAAAATAATATCAGAAAGTTCTTGGTCAAAATAATATAATTTTAATATATCTTCGAACTTTGTTCCTTCAATATATTTCTTTGCAGAATTATCATATAACTGAAAAGAATATCCTCTTAATCTATAATAACCAATTGTCTTCAATGCTTTTTCCACATTATCAATAGAATCAAATTCCATTCCTGCATCAATATAAGACTGTATTTGTTGTTGTATAGTTAATATTTGTTTTGGATATTGATACATAAAAACACCCCATAAATAAAAAAGTCCCACCGGGTTGCGCATGAAAATCAGAGGCGTGGCGGGTTCTGTTAATTATATTATATAACTTTTATATAAATTGTCAATATACTATGGTTATATTTATAGTATCATTCATTTATAAAATTACCTTTAATTATATATCAACTATTTCAGCACTCACAATTCCATTCTGAAAGTATATCTCAATTTTACTATCACTTACAGCAATCACATTCCTTATTAACCTTCTTACAAGTGTATCATCATATTCTGACATATAAATATTTGTGTTATCTATAAATTCATCAGCTTTATTTAATTTATCTCTACCACCTAAAGATTTTATCTTATTAGTTTCAAGTTCCTCAATACGATTTGTTATATTTTTACAGGCTGTTTCATATTCTTCTGTGTTTTCATATGTATTGTTTTTTATGAGATTTACAAGTTGTTTTTCCAATTCTTTTATCTCTGAATCATATTCTGTTGTTGTATCCTTTGAAATTACACTTATAACATTCTTTTTGAAATTTCCAATGAACTTATTTTTGTCTTGAAGTTGTTTATTTATGGCATTCATAATAGCCTGCTGAAGAAGTTTTTCATCATATGTAGGTGAGCTTTTGCAATACTTTGTTCCATTTCTTAATCTATTTTCACATCTCCAAACTGCTTTTTTCTCTCCATACTTTGACCAAACCTGTCTTCTGTATGGTATGCCACATTCTTTGCATATGAATATACTTGTTAAGGCATATTTACTATTATATCGGCATTTCCTGTCAGTTTTATTTTTACTTGGTGCTTTATTTTTTGAATTAGCTCGTCTTTCCATTTCTTCCTGTACTCTATAAAATAATTCTCTCGGTATAATTCCTTGGTGGCTGTTTTCAGTATAATACTGATTTACTTCACCATTATTGGTTCTACGTTCTTTTGTAAGGAAATCTACTGTATATGTTTTCTGACATAATGTATCACCTATATATTTCTCATTACTTAAAATTCTTATGACAGAGGCAACACCCCAGTTTGTTTTTCCTCGTATTGTTTTATAGCCTTTTTCCTTCAGCTTCTTAGCTATATTATTATAACTGCTACCTTCCATAAATTCAGCGAATATAAATTTTACAATCTCTGCTTCTTCAGGTATTATTTCAAGCTGACCATTTTTATTTCTTTTATATCCTAAGAGCCTACTTACAAGGGTTTCTCCTGTTTCATATTTCCTTTTAAGTCCCCACCTTACGTTCTCGCTAATATTTCTGCTTTCTTCCTGAGCCTGACTACTGAGTATAGTTATAAGAAGTTCTCCTGACGAATCTAATGTATTAATGTTTTCTTTTTCAAAGTATACAGCTATATTTTTTTCTTTGAGTTTTCGTATATGTATAAGACTATCAACAGTATTTCTTGCAAATCTTGATATTGACTTTGTAATAATCATATCAATTTCGTTACTTTTCTTGATACACCTATCTATCATAGCATTAAAATCATCTCTTTTTTTGGTGTTTGTAGCTGATATACCATCATCGGCATATATTCCTGCCATATTCCAGTTTGGGTTTTCATTGATAAGTTTTGTGTAGTATTCAATTTGTGCTTCATAGCTTGATTCCTGTTCTTCTTGCAATGTACTAACCCTACAATAAGCTACAACATTTAATTTTTTATATTTTGGTTGAACATTTTTATTAGTATCAACTTTTGCCGGTATGACCGATATCCTTCGAGTTGCCATAAATATCACTCCTAAATTTTCTCTTCTATTTCTACTCCATTTTTAAGTTTAATTTTTATTTTCCTGTTTTTATAAACTGTAATTTTATATAATGCTGTTATATCTATTTTTTCAATTTCTTCTTTATAATCTGACATTTCATAAATAACAGATGCCCTTTTATAAATCAGCTTAATTAATTCTTCTTGGGTATATTCTTTTTTACCTGTTTCAACCAATTTTATTTCTCTGTCTAAAGCATTGTATCTACCTAAATTTTTATTTGAAATGGTCTTTTGTAGTTGTAATAAATTAGGATTTTCATTGATTTTATCAATAATTCTTGACCATATATTTTCTATTTGTTCATCAGATAATGAAATATTTTTACAACAAACCTTTCTTTTAAATATCTTGTGGCTACAATTCCATATATATTCTTCTCCACGTTTATATCTGTGATAATCTGCTCCACACTCACCACATACAATTTTACCTTTGAAATTTTGTTCTATAAGGCAACATCCATTATTTTTATTTTTTCCTATTTCATTTAATCTTTGATTTTTTATTTTCTGTGCTGCTTCAAATAAATCTTCATCTATTATTGGTGGTAAATCATTTATTCCAATATAGACCTCATCTTCAAGAATTCTTTTTACTTTATGTCTGCTCATATTAAAGTTTTTGATATAATTCTTTATTTTCGTTATATAAACTCCTTCACAGAAAAGTTCATATATTTCTTTAACTACTTTTCCCTCAATATCATCTATAATAATAGTTGTTCCATCAAATTTATATCCATAAGGTAATCGTCTTACTGCCATTTTCAATTTCCTTTCCTATATTCTCTGCACTCAAGTTTATTTTTTAATATAAAT
>NZ_NFLT01000035.1 GCF_002161055.1 Tyzzerella sp. An114 | reverse complement strand
TTATGTCATTTTTCTTCACAAATTATAAACTTCACGATATATAATATTTTTATTTTACAATATTAAGTTTTATTTTTATGCATAAATTACAATTTTCATTTATTTTTAGGTGCTTATAAATATTTTAGGCACAAAAAAAGCACCCTTTCGGATGCTTTTCAATTTTATTTATTATGTAATTTTCACTTTTGTATATCTAAAATATAATCGATATTAATTTTTAATTCATTATTTAATTGTCAAATAGTGATTATATCTATAAATTACTTCAAAAAATATTATCATTGTTCTAATTTCTAGCCAATAAAAAAGACCATCTTTTTTATAAGATAGTCTTATATATTTGAAAATTTATATTAAATTCAATAATAAACTATAACTTTTATATATAGTATATATATTAACCTTTCTGTATATCTATATCTTTAATCCATACAATTATTATTAACCATATAGAAAGGAGTTATATATTATGATTGATGCTCGTATTGGTAAACAAATTAAAGAATATCGTGAAAAAATAGGGTTAACCCAAGAACAGTTTGCAGAAAAAACAGGACTCACCACAAACTATATTTCTACTGTTGAAAGAGGTGCTTCTTTTCCTTGTTGCGAAAAACTAATCACTATATTAAATACACTTGAAGTATCAGCAAATGCTATTTTCTGTGATGTGTTAACACATTCAAATACTTATAAATCTTCATCTCTTTCAGATGAATTATCTACTCTATCACCCAAAGCCCAAAAATATATACTTCAGATAGTATAATTAATAATTAAATAAGAAAAAGTAAATAATATATAAATTTTTTATAAGCTATGTATATTTTTAGTACATAGCTTTTTATCAAATAAAAATTCACTATGAACTTCTGTTGATGTATATCCTGAATAAAATTCAATTGCTTTTTCTATAAATTCATTTCTAATTTTACAATTTTTTATATCCATACCTTCATTATATTTTTTCAATATTTCATCATATAATCATATTAAACAAAGTAAACCTCTTTAACCTCGTCTTGTAAATTATATAACTTTTAATATTATTACAAATATTATATTTTAGAAACAAAATATAAAAAATATTGTACAATTAATTTGTAATTTTATTCTATAATATATTTTATCAAAAATTATTTTATTTCATTAACTTTTATATTAAATAATTTGAATAAAATATCCATAATAACGCATAAAAGGGAGTGATATATATTCACTCCCTTATTTTTAAATCTTAAATAGACTTAAATATATTCTAAATAATTATATTCTAAATAAACTTTACACTATACTCTTATTGTAGTTTTAAGTTACTTGACAACTCTGAAATAAATTCTGATTCTTCTAATTCAGACTCTTCTATATTAGATTCTTTTGTTTTATCTAGTAATTCATATTCATTTGAAACATCAATTTTAATATCTTCTATTAATGATGTTTCTTCTGAATTTTCAGGTGTTTCTGATTTTATAATGTTTTCAAAATCTTCAAATTTTTGAATTTCTTCTTCTGTAAGTGTTGCTCTACTTAAATCTACTGTACCTTTAGGTGTACCATTAACAGAACCTCTATAAGTGCTACCTTCTAATGAAGGACTACCTATAATAGTAAGTACAATGTCTGTTAAACTTCCCCCTCTTTGTTCACCTAAAAAATATTCTAAAGTAGCTGTATCATCTACAAAAACAGAAACTTTTCCATTTACGAGTGCATTCATATATGCACCACCTACTTCTGCAACTGCTGTTCCTTTAATATGAATTTCTACATCTCCATTTACTGTTGTTGTTCCACTACCACTTCCATATAATTGAAATTTTCCACTGTTTACAGTAATCACAGGATTTCCAATAATTGTTGTTTCTTCTGCATCATAAGATGCTCCGGCATAAATAGAAGGATAACTCCAATAACTAAAAGATGTTTCTACATCTTCACCAATAGTAACAGAGTGTCCATTTGCATAAATGTGATTAATTTCATATATTACATTATCGAATGTAATATCTGCATTTGCTTCAAGAATACTACCCTTTATACTATACTTTTGTTGTTCATTTGAACGAATTTTACAAGGAACAGACGGTAATTTATCAGAGTCCAATAATTCTATATTATCATTTAACACAATTTCTCCACTACCGTTCTGTTCCAATGCAGATACAGCATCTGCCAATATACCATAATTTTTACCATTTACAGTAAAAGCATTCTCATTTACAGCTTTTATGAAATCCAAATCTTTTCTAGCAATAGTAGAAAGTTTACCATCTGTTGTTTGAGCTGCAGCTCTAATATATACTGTGCCTCCATCAGTATTTTCGATTTTTACAGTAAATGAACCATTATAAAGAATTTTATTTTCTTCGAAATCAGAAAGTTCTCCACTTGTAATACCATCACTCTTATCTACTACATAATATATCTGTGTATCATTTGTAGGACAACTTAATGTTACAGTTACTTCTTCATCATTTACATACTGTGTTTTATTAGGTTCTATAGAAATAACAGGCTGTGCTGCCACAAATGCTTTTTGAATTGCATTTTGTATAGCAGCCAAAACAGCTTGGCTTTCTGTTTCAAATCCATTAATGGTTGCTACACCTTCTGTATCTTGGTTTAAATATACATTACTCAATAATTCAGGTAAAAATGATTTGTATTTTTGCTGACTATCATAATCTAAAGAAATATTTGTAATATAGTATTTTTGGTCAAAGTTTGGGCTTTCTATTTCCACTTCTGCTTGAATATCACTATAACTTCCTTGGAATGTTCCACTCTCATAAGAATGTTTCTGATTTGGATTTGCAAAAACATATCGAGCAATTACTGTATCAGAACGTTTTCCATCTAGAAAGGCAGCTGCTTTTACTACTACAATTCTACCATTTGGATAAGTATCTGTATCCGCTTCTAAAACAACACCTTTTTCATCATAAAAAGGAGGAATTTCAGATATGAGACTACTTTCTTCTGTTGGCTCACTACCATCTAATGTATAACGAATTTCTGCACCGGATTCTCCTGTCATAATTACAGAAATAGAACCTGCACTGCTATTTGGTGCAACAATTTTTTCTGACTGAATAACAGGTGGTGTAATTTCACCCTGACCTTCTTCTATAGGCTGACTACGTAAAGCTGCAATAGTTGCATATTTTACAGAGTCACTTGAAAGTGTAGCACCACTGATTGCGTCTACTTTTACTTCTTCATTATCTGATGGTGTTGTACGTGCATTCAAAAGTTCTTTTAAGTTTTTACCCTGCAATTTGGAAGGCATACCCTCTGTTTCCATAACAGAATTACCCCACCAAAAGGCATTGTCTATATCACCTATAGGCTCTGTTCCATTATCTTCTAACAAAGCAATTTCTCCATTTACAGTTGTTACTTTTACCTTTACATCATAAGGCTGTCCTTCTGCACCGGCACAAACTGCTTTTCCTACATATACTTTTGTTCCTGTATCGTTTTCTGGAATTTGTACAAACTCAATAGTAACTTCAGTAACATCAGACCATACACCATTTTTTTGTGCTGCAATCTTTAACACTACATAACTATCTTCATTTTCAGTTGGCGAAATTGATATTGTTTGACCTATTAGTTTTTTTTTTCGCCTACATCTTCTGTAGGATTACTTCCGTCAGTTGTATAATATACTTCTGTCTCTTCCGGTGCTGAAATTTTCAATACTGCTGGTTCTGTTGCTGCAAATAACATCTGTGTACGTAAATCTTCTGCTTCTACAGTTGGTGAATCTACTGTATCTGATACAGATGGAAGAGCATTCTTCACAGCTTCTTTAATTGCATTACTGGATAAAGTAGCACCACTAACTGCATCAATACTATCTATATCTGCTGCTGTTTTACCTACAAATTTTTCAAACATAGCTAATGCACTTTGCCAAAAAGATTGGTTCATAACATTTCCAGGATCTGTACCATTATCAGCAACTGAAACAATTTCTCCTGTATCTTTGTTATAAGTTACACTAACTTTTGCATCATAACCAAAATCTTGTACTGTTGCACTTCCTTCTGATGTTACATTTGTTGGTTCTGGAGGAGTAGTTCCTGTATAATTGAACATAAAAGTTAAATATCCACCATATGAATCATACTCTGTATAATTACTAAAATGAAGTTCCATACCTTTTCCGCTCATATATTTTGATATTGTATAATCTTCACTTGAAATTATATCATCTGATGAATTAAATACTTCTAATGTAAATGTATCTTCTGACCAATCTATGTATTTTTCAGGCATATCTATGTCATAAATTGTAAGCATTCCATTAGAATCCTTCCAATCTTCAATATTTACATCAATAGTTTTTACAAGAGAATCGCCATCATATATTTTAACTTTAGCCGGTATTTGTTTCTCATAATCTATTACATCTACTTTAAATGTTTTACTTAAATCACCATATGAAATTTTAATTTCTTTTGTACTAGCACTAGCATCATCTTCAGTAAATGTATATCCATCTTCCGGAATAGCAGTAAATCCTCTATCAAGGCAAGCCTGCCAACCCTCAAGTTTTTGTTTACTTCCTTTTTCTGTAACAATATTTATATTTAAATCATTTAAATCAAGATTATATCCAACACCATATGTAGTTGTTAAATAATTTGTATCAAGTTCAAATGATTTAACATTTGAAGTATCTTCAGAACTATCAACAGCAATATAGTATGTTTCAAATTTCCATTTCTGACCACTTTCTGATGGTTCAATACCTTTAAGACTAAATTCCCAATCGTTATACTCTTCATTATATATACCGTCTGTGAGTTTTCTATCACCATCATATATTGCCATTGATTTTATACTACCGATAATTTTTGGTTCATAATTGAACTCATCTTCAATAATATCAAGTCTCTGTGTTTCACCATTTTCAAAAGTAATTACTATATGGCTAGGTACAGTATAATTAGTTTTTTTAGATACAACAACTTTTGAAGGAATTGAAATCAAGGAATCTTCCTGTATAAAATCAATTTGTAAAGCATTACTTTCAGAAAGTTCAGGAGTATCTTCAGTAATCAAAGTTCCGTTTTGAATGCTTGTTGTTATACCATAATCTGCAAGTTGGTCAAAACCTATCTCTTTTTTCTCTCCATTTGGTGATATATAAACATTGAGTTTTACATCAGTTAAGTCAAGATTTTCATCAAAGTACATATTTGCTTTCGGAAATTCTGAAAAATCCATCCACATAACTGTTTGTTCTTTTTTATCATTTGCAAATTTCATAGAACGTTCAAGAGCATTTTCAACAGCACTTAAATATCCTTTTGCTGTCATTGTTGCACCAGAAACAGCGTCATATGCAGTTCCTTTTTCTTTGTTATCAAGCTGTTCTTTTATAGTATCAACATTTTTAAGACCTGTAAGATTATTTAATATATTTTGACCTCTTTCAAATCCACTATCTTCTGTATATTTAACACTATAAGCATTTTTAATTACACCATTTTCTACTATTACACGTACAATATCAGGACCTTTATTTTCATAATATAAACTCCATGTTCCTGTACCATACCACTCGCCATCTGCAAGTTTCTCAGTAGGTTCTGGAGTTACACTTCCATTACCAACAGTTCCTGTAACAGTTGGATATCCAGTAGCTACGAGTTTTAAAGTATATGAACCATCAGCACCATCTGGGAATATAGGAGTTGTACTACCATGACTTGAAGCTTCGGCATCAAAGTTTATTGAACCGTCTTCATTAATAACAGATGTACCTTTTGCACCTCTTATTGATGAGTCATTTACATAAATTTCTGTAATGGCATTACGATATTCATCAACAGTTACACCACTATCACCTGTTATAACAAGTTTATTATTTTCAAATTTAATATCTTTTTCTGAAAGACTACTGTTTAATGTGAATGTTGTTTTTGTTGAAACATATCCATTTTCAGCATTGTCTGAAACAATAACTGTATATACCGCTGGTGATATATTTTCTGTATTTTTAATTGTTATAGTAGAATTTTCAGGATTATAAGTATAGTCTGTATCGTATGTTAAATCTGTTCTACCTTTTCTAAGAGAAATTTTAGGTTCATATCCTTCTGGAAGATTTAATGTAAGTTTTACTGGCATTTCTTTATTTGATGAATATTGTACATTCTCAGCAGTAACACTATATTCTTCTCCTAAAAGTTTTCCGCAATAAAGATTAAGGTTATCAATAGTTAAGTTTTTATATCCATTAAGAATATATGTAACTTTTGTAATAGTTTTACCTGGAATATCTTTATATCTTTCATATGAAATATTATTTCCATGAGTAGAAATACCTTCCTCAGAAGCAATAGCTAATTCTCCGGCTCTAAACCATATGTTTTCTAAGTGTTTTAAACCATATTTAGCTCCATCAGATGTTTCTATAATCACACCCATTATATTTTCTCTTCCGTTAACTTCAGAAGGTAAATCACTTACATTTATCTGATAATTACCATAGTTTGTTTGGTCTGTAATAGTTGCAGAAACATTTGAAGAAGTAGTTACTTGTGAATTTGAGCTGTCAATTGCTGAAAGTGTTCCGTCAGCATATAATGTTTTAAATTGGTTTAAAGGTGTTGATGATAAATTTTCAATGCTGTCTACTATTGATATAAGCTGATTATCACAAGAAACACCTACAGTTTTTAATATAATAGTTTTAGCATAAAGGTCTGCTGATAATTTTATAGGAGTTTTTACACCTAAAATTTTTCCCCCTGTACTATCTGCCTCTGAATTTGCTTCATAGAATGTATTTGAATACATACCCCATTTTGAAGTAGTAGCAGAAGTTACAGCATCATATAAACCTTCACCACGCATAGATTGTGCAGTATCTGATTTTGTAACTATATTACTTGAAGGCTCTGAAACAGAATTTAATTCTCCATAATAGAAGTCAGCATAAGGAACTTCTGCTGTACCATAGAGGTCACCTGTAAGTTTATCACTACAATAGCAATAAATATTTGTATCACCTATTTTTTCACTTGTAACTTTTTCACCGTTTACAGTAAAGTTTGTATTAAGACTTCCTCCTACATATACAGGAACACCGTAATAATATGTTTTACCTTCTATAGATATTGAATTCATAGGTATTTCTGTATCAGCTGTTATAACTTCTGTACGTTCAATATCTTTGAATGTTAAATCTTTTGCTCCTTCCGGTGCTTTTGTTGTCATATCACCTGTAAAGTCAGATGGATAATAACGACTAAATATAACATTCATTTCATTCATATTACTTTCACTATCAGATTTATTTGTATATGTATTATCTGAAAGAGTAGCGTTCACTTTTGAAGTGATTGAAAGATTTTTCTTTCCAGAAGAAATACCTTCATATATGTATATATCATCAGCTCCGATACTACCATTATTACCTTCAAAAGTACAGCCTGTAACATCAAGGTCAACTATACCATCAACAGCAATAGCTCCTCCATAAGCAGCACAATTGTTTTTAAATGTTGAGTTTGTAACAGTTAAAACCATAGGTGTTGTAGCTCTAAAGTTGTTAGCATAGATAGCACCGCCTCGACCTGTAAAACTTCCATCATTTGAAGGTACTGTATTATTTTCAAAAGTACAATTTTTTACTGTAACTTTTGGAGGTATTTGACCATGGTCGTTTATAAATATAGCTCCTCCTCCATTAACAGAGCTTTTACTGTCAGCTTTACAGTTTTTAAATGTAACATTTTCAAATGTCGCTTCTGCACCATCTTCAACAAAGAATGCTCCACCAAGTTTAGTTGAGAATGAACCTCCATCTATTGTAAGATCTTTTACAGCAACTCCTGTTGTTGTTCCTGCCAATCCATCAATATCAAAGCAGAATGTTTTACCTTCTGCAACTGTTATTGTTTTATTATTTCCATCAAATGTTATATTTTTCTTTGATATTGTAAGAGTAGCACTTGAAACACCATCTAAAACAGTTGTATCTGAACCAGCATCTGTTATGTTATCTTTAAGTTTTATAGTGTCACCACTTTTTGCATTTTTTGCAGCAGATTTGAGTTCTTGCCAGTTTGAAACTGAATATGTTGTATATGATGATGAAGAACCACCACCACCGCTGGAAGAACCTCCAGATGGTTTGTTTGTAGTAGGAGTTTTTTCATCTTCTATATTACTAATTAAATTTGTTATATTACCTACTTTACCTTCCCCTGTAACTTTTGTTTCTGTTTTATATAATATATTTCCAACAGAAGAATTTTTATCAATATTTATATCTGTATTTGAAATATTATTTTGAACAATAATATCTCCAGTTGATGTTTTACCTGTTATATTAATAATGTTTCCACCACGAATTACTATTCTACCTTTTACGGATATACTATCCAATTGAATTTTTCCTGTATCAACACCATCTGTAATAATAAGGTCTCCTTCTATTGTTGAATTTTTTAATATGACATTGTCAGAAGATACAATAATATTACCTTTTATATTATCAGAATATTCTCCAGGAGAAGAAATATATGAACCTGCCACCATATACATAATTTGTGCAAATTCAGCTCTTGTTATATTTGATTTTGGATTTATATTTCCATTAGAACCATTTATATATCCTTTTTTTATAAGTCCGGAAATACTTTTTTTAGCCCAATCAGAGACATTATTACCATCATTAAATTTTGAAAGTTCAGAATAATCTCCATCATCTATAAGAAACGCTCTTGCAATAACAGAGAACGCTTCTTCACGTGTTATGTTTTTTTCAGGGTTTAAAAGCCCGTCTGAACCAACAAAAGTTTCCATATATACAGCTTTTGACATATCATTGTAATACCACGCATTTGAAGAAACATCTCTATAACTTGAAAGTGATGATGTTTTTTTAGCACCAAAAGCACGATTTATTATTGCAGATACCTCAGCACGAGTAATAAAACTAGAAGCATTTATTTTTCCGTTAGCTCCAACTAAAAGACCATTTTCAACAGCATTTGTTAGTGCTGGTGTTGACCAGTCATTTGGAAAATCTGAAAAGTCTGATTTTGAAAGTGCATAAGCATTAGATGGTACTAACATAGATGTAGCAAGTACCATAGCTAGAATATTTTTATTTTTCAAAAATATACCCCCTTTTTATTATAAAAATATAATAATTAATTAGTTAGATGAAACTAACTTTAATTACATTTATTATATTATTACAAAAATATACAGTCAATAAATATAATTATTAAAAATTTCTCATTAAGGTTACAAAGAATAATATTATCAAAATAATGTTATTATATTTATATGTTTAAAATTAGACATATATAAAATAATATTTTTATTATTAATTAAAATATTATTCTTTTGTTACACTTAATGTTACAGAAAGGTAATTATATAAAGTTTATTTACATGTTAAAGTTATCTCATATTCTTTTTTTCTGTAAATACAGAATTATAAATTTTAACACCATTATATGAGCAACATTCATATAATGTATTATCTAATATTACTCTATCAATTTGTACATTAGATTAAGAAAGAGTTATATCCACTATTGTAAGGGTGCATTAAGAATGGCAAAAATCTGCATTAAGAATGGCAAAAAATATAATAAAAAAAGCAGTGGACTTTTTTTAAAAAATTCACTGCTTTTTAAATATTTAAAGTGGTATT
>NZ_NFLT01000034.1 GCF_002161055.1 Tyzzerella sp. An114 | reverse complement strand
CTCTACAATAGAATTTAATAATTCTATTTTATTTGTTTCCATCATTATCATCTCCTATAAATATAAATATTCTTTTAATTTAGGTTTAATTTTATTAACTTGTTTATTCACTGCTTGTCTTGAAATTTGTAACACCTTAGCAATATCATTATCAGAATAACCTTGTATTATTTTTAACTCAAATATTTTTAATTGTTTTTCTGTTAATAAAGTTTTCATATCAATTAACAATAACTTATCTTTTATACAATCATTTGAAATATTATCTATTAAAATGTTATCAAAAGAAACATCTTCTGGCAAAAAACAAATATAATTTTCATAAATTTCCTTTTTCTTATTTAATTGTATAAAAGAATGATACATTGCATTTTTAATATAAGACAAAATATATTTATCATGTTTAAATTCTTCTTTTTCGATTGGAATTTTCATAATAATATATATAAAAATTTCTTTTATATCATAATAAGCATCTTCATAATATAAACGATTACAATATTTTTTAATTAATGGATCAAATTTTTTACATAATGCAACAATACTATCTTCATCATTTTCTTTTGCTTTTATTAAAAGCTCATATAAAGTTTTTGTCTCACTCATTTTTATCACCCCAATCAAAACTTAAAATAAATATTTTTTGATTGATAAAGATAAAAATCTATATATTTTAGCAACTAAATTTTACCAATATATATTTATAGAATTTAATCACATAAAAATTTATAGGTTTCTAAATTAGTATAAATAAAAATTATATTTTTCAAAAAGTTCAAAATATCTTTTAAAGCCCTCATCGTTTAATGGTGCTTTCAACGACATTACAGACCATAATAAAAGCTCTTCTTCTTCAATATGGTACTTTGAAAATATAAAATTTCCAAAATTGTATTTTGGTACAGAAGGTTTAAGTATCTGCTTAATTTCAATTTTAAATTTTGCATTATTTATAAATTCAATCTTTTTCTTTGTTACTGCTAAAAGAAGTTCGTCTTTAAATCCCATATTTTCATACTCTTCAATTATTTTGTACAAATTTTTAAATCCATAATATATTCTGTTCCTTTCAGCTACTATATCTTCATTTTTTAAAGCTGTATTCTTTATTGCATCAAAAATAACTATTTTCCATTCTTTCATAAAAAATTCCTCCTAAAAAAGTCATAGCAAAATTGCTATGACTAAATTTTTATTTATTCTTCATACTATATAACCAATCATCTATTCCTTTATATTTATCATTCCATTTAAGTCTATGAACATTAAACCCAAAGTTATTTGCAAGACATATCATATTCATACAGGCTTTCTCAACATGAATATTAGTGTATTTATCCATATCATAGGCTTCAACAATATCTGTTGTACCAGTTTGTTTTAATTGGGTAAAAATATTTTCTAAAGATTTATAATGATTAACACCCGGAACAGCAATAAATGTTTTACCAGATAACACATGTGCAATATTAGCTTTTAATGCACCTTCTGTTACATATACAGTCTTTGATAGAGGATTACCTATAAAATGTGCAGGTCCACCAACAGATGTTCCTCGAAAGTGATTTGAACTTGAAAACCAAATATATTTTCTATCATCAAATGCTTTGTCAAGTCTTATTTGAAATCCTTCTATTTTACCTGTTATACTACATATAGGTATTAATATCCCTGTTGTTTTCTTATTAAAATTAATACCATATGTATTATTTTTCTTAGTATAGAAACCGGGAACTCCATCTAATTCATATTCATTAGATACAAGAGTAGCCACTAACCTATCAAAACCAAAAGCAGGTGTACTTTTATAGCTGTATTTTACTATTTGGTCATTTTTTAACCCACGATTTATAAGACTTTCTTTATGGTAATCTGTTAAAATAAGTTGTGATAATAGAGCTGTATATGTTCTATGTCTTATATCCAAATCTGCTTTTTCTTTTTGTTCTAAATTTGATACTATTTCTTTATACTGTTTTATGGGTTTCTCATAATTAGATATATCTTTATTACATTTCAATATTTCACAAATTTCATTAAACGCCTCATATGTACTTATATGATATAATTTAGCATATAAATCAATCATTCCACCCGACTCATTACAATAATTACAGCGGAATACATTTTTAGCAAAGTTAATATTCATTTTACCTTTTTTATGCCCACAAAAGGGACAATCTACATCAATATTTGTTAATTGTCTTCTACGAACATTTAACTTTAAAATTTCTGCAACATCTAATATTGTAAATGGATAATTACCCATAAAAATCCCCCTTATCCTGCAGCATCTATAAGAATTTTAGCAGCAGCTCTTAAAATATTATTTTTACCACTATAAGAATCAATGTACCAATTAATAGCAGAAGGTTTTTCTATACAAAGTTCACCTAATGTTTTACCCTTATAGAACCCCATAGGAACTACTAAATTCTTAGCATCATCAACTGTCATAATATTCATAATATCTTCAACAGGCATACTTTCAGATATTTCTTTTTTATTTGTAGAGGTTGTATGTATATTATCAGGTAAAGATTCATCTGCAATAGGTACAGTATTATTAGTACTGTTTGATATTGTTATTGGTGAATCAACAGGATTAATGTCTTTCTCACCTTCCGGCTCTGAAAATTGAATACCAAATCCAGCATCTGCAAGAGCTCTTCCAACTGATGCTGTTTCTGCCGTTTCAACATATCTTTTTCCATATATATCATCTTCAGAACGCCATCTTTGAGCAATAGCACAAGAAATATAACTTTCATCGTTATCATTACGATCCAAATATACTCTACTTTCTATAATGGCATAATCATTTTCAAGTTTTATAATCCTTTTTGTAATCTTTCCTAAAGGATACTTTAAACGAAACCATAACTTTCTATATTTAACATCTAAATATAACTGTTCTTCACCCTTTTCATTTTGTAGTTTTCGAAGAAAAGCCGATGGATCAAAGCCTTCTACCGCATTAAGACTATTTATAATTCGAATATTTTCTTCCATATTTTTACTCATTCTAATTTACTCCTTTAAATAAATAATAAAACTGAGTCATTATTTTAAAATAACAACTCAGTTAATTCCTTTAAACTATTACATTCAGCTTTATATTTGCTTTTTACACCTTTCTTTCAAATAGAAAAGATTTTATTACAAGTTTAATATTAAAACCTATTTCTACTTAATTACTTTTTTAATCTGAAAAGATCTGCTTTCAGAAACCGAAGCATACTTCTCAAATATTTCTTTATCATTTAATTGCATTTTTTCTAATGCTTCTTTATTTATCATTGTACGATATGAAGGTTTATATGTAATAACATACTCACAATCATTTCCTATGCATCTACCTTTTATTCCATTACCAAGCATAGCTATAAATTGGGCATATAATGTTTTTATTTTACTTTCAATCTCTCTTGCTTTTTTCTCAATAATAGATTTTTCTGTCTTCATCTCTAAAATTTTTTCACAAATTTTAATATAACTACTATCAAATATAAGTTCGTCTATATTATTTTGATTATTTTTATATTTGTTTAAACTTTTTAGAACTAAATCACCATCACCTTGTAGAGGTGGTTCTTGCTGTTTTAAAACATATTCATTCCAAAATTCTTTTTGTTGTATAATCATATCTTCTTCAAAATCTAAATCTCTATCTATTCTTTGATATACAAAATCATTTTCAGTATTACCATATAAACAAGCAATATATGCAACATCTACATTTTTCACAGCCATATAATGACGACATTGTATTTCATAATTATATGGTACACTACCACTATCCCATTTATCTTTCGAATATACATTTGATGTTTTACACTCAAGTATACCTATCATTCCATCATTTGTCTCAAAAAGATAATCTGTATCAGCTAACATAAATGGAAATAATGGATGTCTTAACATTTTCTTTTCTTGCCATATATGAAAACCTGTTTTATTGGCAAATATTTGAGCAACTAAATCTTCAAGTCTTTTACCAACTTCTAATGTCACCCAATTATTATTTTCTTCAACATCAGGTTTTCTGCCTATTTTTTCAAAATATAAATCTCTTGCTGTTTTATATTTTGAAATACCTAATACAGCTGCAGCATCACTACCACCTATACCTTGAAATCTGTATTTTAACCACTCTTCTTCTGTAATATTTGAAGTATCAACAACAACTTCTGCTTCATAATTTAATTCTAAACTCATTTTAATTCCTCCTTATTAACATTCACTCTATTACCATTTAAGTTCTCCTGGAATATCGTAGTCTTTCCAACGAATATGTACTGCTCTTGAGATGTTTTCTTCTGTTCTAACTATTTTTGATCCACTTATAGATTCAGATTGTAATATATTTATTACTTCTGAAATACCAATATATGCTTCATAAGCCGTACAAGGAAAATCCCCATTCTGTTTTATAAAAATATCCATGGCTTCATAAGCCAATTTTTTTGGCACACCTATTTTCTTCATTACACATAACATAGCATTAAGTGGATAAAAAAGTGTAATATTAGTTAATTTTTGAAGTCCACCAATAGCCTTACTGTAATGAGAGTAAAGTAGATTTAATTGATTATCAAAATCTTTAATAACAGCACCGTTTTTATGTTCTAACTTTAAAGGACTTCCCAAAGGCAATATTTTTGAATTATCACCTATAAATAACAAAGGATATAAATTTGCACCACTATATCCTGTATCAGAAGTAGTTAATCTAAGTCCTACTTTAACAATATCATCATATATTTTTGATTTTTCTAAAAGTTTTTTATATTTCTTTATTAAATCCTCATCGTCACTTAATTCCCATAAGGCTGTTGCTATAGAATGGTCATAAGATGCTCCCGCAAATATATAGCCTGTAAAATTATTTTGTAAGTATTCTACTGTTTTTCTAAATAACTCAGGAGTTTCTAAAACAGCATAATCTGATGGATCACCACCATGAACAGCAGATATTTTATCTTCACAAAATCTTAGCAATGCCTCACCTGATGCAACTTCCATACAGTAATTTAAAATCCTTGCCAATACATTTTTTTCTACTTTGTTTAATGCATTACCTGAGACCTTTGCTCTTTCTAATATACTTTTTACAGCACAACTTCTAACAGGATAAATTTTGTCTGTAACTTTTAAAATAAGTCTTGTATGTTTCATAGTATCCTCAAACACAGGTATTTCAGACTCTTTTAATTGATATTGCATATTATTTGATATGATATTATTATCTAATGCAAAAAATCTAAGCTCATTACTTTGATATCTTTTCCAGTATGAATTTGCTTCTCTTTCTGAAATAAAATTTAAAAAATCCTCCTCCTTTAAAAAATTCATTTGAAAATCATCTGCAAACACTTTTTCTTTCATAAACTTTGCCACCTTTCTTAAATATATCCAAAAGGCTTTTATTTAACCTTTTGAACAATAAAAAAAGCAGGATAAATTTAAAAATAATTCATTCCTGCTAAAAATGGATTTCTCCAAAAAATAAAAAAAGCGTTTTTGCATATGCCTTATAAACATAAATACAAAAACGCTTTTAATTCATAAACAACATACCTTAATAGGTAAAAATCAATACTTATATTATTAGATTACTATAATATATATGTATTGTCAATTAAGATTTTGTTACTGCTATATAGTTTTATCTAATTGTATAAACTAAATAATTTATTATAATTTATAATTTTTTAATAAGGCTATTCTTTTATACAATACAAATTAATATCGTTATTTACAAATTTTTACATAAATTATTAAATTATAATTCTAAAACCTACCCCCGCCAATGCCAAAGTACTTATCAAAGAAACCTTTAAGTTTATCAATAACACTTTGTTTTTTCTTAGCACGACCACCGCCAAAACGTGAAACAGGTGGCATTATTTTATCAATATCAGTTCCACTTGTTCTAATTTCACCGTCACGGAAAGCATTTTCAATGAATTTTCTTGTTTCTTCTGTTTTCAATTTTTCTTCTTCTATAATATTTACAAGTTCTTTTTCTCTTTCCTTATCAACATAATTATGCCATTCACCTATAACATCTTCAACATCATTGACTTTTGAAATAAATGTTTCAATAAGCTGTTTTTTACTACGGAGTTCAGGGCTGGCATCAACTGCTTTTTGTATGGATACAAGAATTTCTTTATCTTTACAATGGCTATCATGATATTTTTTGACAAGCATAAGTATATAATCAATATTTATTTCAATTTGTTTTATAAGTTCGATTTCAAATACAATATCGTCATTTATATCTTTGCTTTTTCCTTCCTCACGCTTTTTATTCCATTCATCACGCAAATCTTGGTATCTTCCCATATAATCTTGAATATCACGCTCCGACATAATCTCTTTATCTGAAAAATCATCAAATGACAATAAAAGATTTCTCATTCTCAAAAACGCTCCAAAAAGCATTATAAAATCTTTTTGTTTTTCTTCCCCTACAATGTTTTCATCAGTCAATGGGAATTTTTCATCAAGTTCTTTTACAATATCAACATATCCTTTATTATATTTACCCTCATCGTCTGTATAGCCATTATAATAATCATTAAAGCTACGAAGTATTATAACTCCGCCTCTGCTCTCATCTCCAAAACATGCAATAGCTTCATCGACTCTTTTTTGAAGATTACGGAAACAAACAATATTTCCAAAGGTTTTTATTGAATTTAAAATACGGTTTGTCCTTGAAAAAGCCTGTATAAGTCCATGCATTTTCAAATTTTTATCAACCCACAATGTATTTAAAGTAGTTGCATCAAATCCTGTAAGAAACATATTTACAACTATAAGCAAATCAAGCTCTTTATTTTTCATTCTAAGGGATACATCTTTATAATAGTTTTGGAATTTTTCACTTGATGTGTCATAGCTTGTATTAAACATATCATTATAATCTTTTATGGCAGACTCAAGAAAATCTCTTGAGTTTTTATCAAGGGCTGATGTATCTTCAGAGTTTTCCTCGTCAAGTATACCGTCAGCCTCCTCCTCATTTGCACCATAGCTATAAATAACAGCAACTTTCAATTTTTTTGAAATATCTTTTTCCATTTGCTTTTTAAATTCTTCATAATAAAGTTTAGCCATAGGCACAGAGGCAACAGCAAATATTGAATTGAAACCGCTTAAACGCTGTTTATCTTTTATTTCCTTAACAGTGTCATTTTTAGCTTTTGCCACTTCCTCAATATTTAAAAGTGAATTAAAAATATAAGTTTTATTACCTCTGTAAGTTTTTTGGTCAAAATGTTCAAGTATATATTTTGTTATAAGTTCAATTCTTTCATGTGCCATAAAAACTTTTTCTCTGTCTATGTCCCAAACTTTTTCGTCATCAATATCAGAGCTTTTATCCATTGTTTTTATATAGTCAACTCTGAAAGGAAGAACGTTTTTATCTCTAATAGCATGTACTATTGTATATGTATGAAGTCTATCTCCGAAAATATCGTCAGTTGTAGAAAAGCGTGAATTACTGTTTTTTATTGCATTATCTTGGAAAATTGGTGTCCCTGTAAATCCAAACAAATGATATTTTTTAAAACTCTTTATTATTGCGGTATGCATATCTCCAAACTGGCTACGGTGGCACTCATCAAATATAATTACAATATGCTTATTATAAACACTATGTTCTTTGTTTTTCTTTATAAATGTAGAAAGTTTCTGTATAGTTGTAATTATTATTTTAGCTGTATCATCTTCAAGCTGTTTTTTTAATACTGCTGTTGATGTGTTACTGTTTGCAGAGCCTTCCTCAAAACGGTCATACTCTTTCATTGTCTGATAATCTAAGTCTTTACGGTCAACAACAAAAAGTACTTTATCAATATAATCAAGTGATGAGGCAAGTCTTGCAGTTTTAAAAGATGTAAGTGTTTTACCTGAGCCTGTTGTGTGCCATATATATCCACCACCTTCAACAGAGCCATATTTTTTATAATTTGTAGCAATATCTATACGGTTTAAAATTCGCTCTGTTGCAGTAATCTGATATGGACGCATAACCATTAATATATTTTCAGATGTAAATATACAATATTTAGTAATAATATTTAATATAGTATGTTTAGCAAAAAATGTTTTTGCAAAGTCTACTAAGTCAGGTATTATTTTATTTTTACCGTCTGCCCAAAAAGATGTAAACTCAAAACTATTACTTGTCTTACCTTTTCTTTTTGTTTTTGCTTCTTTTATGGCATTAAAACGAGTACTGTTTGAATAATATTTTGTATTTGTACCGTTTGATATAACGAAAATTTGAATATATTCAAAAAGTCCGCTTCCTGCCCAAAAAGAGTCCCTTTTATATCGGTTAATCTGATTGAAAGCCTCTCTTATAGCTACTCCACGTCTTTTAAGTTCAATATGTACCATAGGTAAACCGTTTATAAGTACAGTAACATCATAACGGTTGTCATAGTTTGCACCCTCTTTTTTTCCTATAACATATTGATTTATAACCTGTAATTTATTATTATGAATATCCTTTTTATCAATAAGTTTTATATTTTTAGAAGTTCCGTCATCTCTTTTAAGTACTTGAATATAATCTTCCTGAATTTTTTTAGATTTTTCTTCAATACCCTCATTATTATTAGCTATTGAATTTTTAAAAAATCTTTGCCACTCATCATCTAAAAAAGTATAGTTGTTAAGCTCTTGAATTTTATTCCTAAGGTTTTCAATCAAATCATTTTCAGAATGTATATTTATATATTCATATCCCTGATTAGAAAGTATATTTATAAACTCTTTTTCAAGTTCCGCCTCACTTTGATAATTTTTTGCTGTTCTCTCGGTGGGAATGTATTCTGATACAACGGTACTTTCAGCAGTTTGGGAAATAATATCGAAAAAAGGCATTTTGAAAACCTCCTTTTAATTACTGTTTAATTATTGTAATTCTTTAAAATTAAGAAGTTTGTCCCTATAATATTCATATTGTTTTTTACGCAATTCTATTTCAGCAGGCAAACCACTTGTAATATCGTTACAAAGAGTATCAAAACGGTCAAGTATTGAAACAATATTTTTTTGAATGTTTCTACTTGGAATAGGAACTTTTATTTTTCTTAACTCTGTTTTATTAAATTTAGGCATAGCACTTTTTCCAACTATTTTTTGTATAGCATTTTGACCCCATTTGCTATTAAACCAATAATAATAAAAAGAATTATTTTCCGTTTTTACCATAACTGCATTAGGTGCTAAACTCATATGAGTATTAAGATTTGGACATCTAAATGTATTTCCTACACCTGCTCCAATATTATTAATAATAATTTCTCCACCAAACAATTTAGATTTAGAGAGAAAATCATATGCATGTTTATTAATATAAACTAACTTTTCTGGATTAAAATTTGACGAAAAATCAACAGTTCTTATTAATACAGCATAATCTTGTTCTTTTTTATATTCTACATTTTCTTTTATACTTGCAAAACTACCATTAGCAACATAATCTGTAATATTAGATATATCTCCTAGATAAGCCCATTCAACCTCTTCATTAAAATTCAACAACTTATCTCTATAATACTCATACTGTTTTTTTCTTGCTGTAAGCTCTGTTGTAAGTTCTGTTGTAAGCTTTGTGAAATTGTCCAAAATTCGGACAATTTCCTCTTGTATTGGTAGTGGTGGAAGGGGGATTTTTACCTTGTTTAATATTGATTGCGTAAGACTTGGAACTCCTCCAGCTTTATTTAATTTTTCAAGATGTTGTCCTGACAACCAATAATATACATATTTAGGAATTACTTTTTTTATATTTATATCTGTATAAAAAATTGTATCTACATTCCAAAATGGTTCATCTACATAATATAATTTATCCAAAGAACCTTTTCTTGGAATAAGAACTGAAGGCTTATCATATATTGATGTATCAATATATGTCATAATCCCACCTGAACCATATACAGGAATATTTCCTTGTTTATATTGCTTATAATCACGACCATTTTTAATTATAAGTACATCTTCAAGTTTTTTATACTTCACCCCATTAGGGCAAAGCTCATTTATTAAATTTTGTAATTTACTCAATTATAAATCCCTACTATCTATATTTTATTTTTGATTTAGTACATTCTTTTACACCTACATATTTTCCATAGGTTGCTATTTCTTCAAAATTCCCCTTCGGACCGACAATTATTTCTTCACAATATTCTTTTGCTTTAATTTCTTTGTTATATTCTATATATAATCTTGGTATTTCAAAATTTTCTTCATCTATTCTTATATCTTCGCTTTCATAATCTCTGAATTGTATCATTCTTACTTCATTTTCATATTTATAGGCTTTATCTTTAAAAAAGTATGATACATAATTTAAAATAATATTTGTATAATTTAAAAAATACTTATTTTTGTTTTTTACAAAAATATTCTGTGATAAATAATTAAATATATTTTCAATTTTTTCTTTTATATCTTTATCCATTTTATCAATATTAAAACTTTGAGTATCTATATATTGAAC
>NZ_NFLT01000033.1 GCF_002161055.1 Tyzzerella sp. An114 | reverse complement strand
TTTACAAAGTTTATTCCAGCCTGTACTGACGCTTTTCCGTCTTTTACTGTGAAGTTATAGATTGTTGTATCATATACCCAGTTTTCATCTTCTGGTGTTGTCACTACTTCTAATACTCTGTAATCTCCGTCAGCAAGTTTCTCTACATAACTTGTAAATTCTACTTTGCCACCATCTTTGTTTGTTCCTTCTCCAACTGTGGCTTCTGTTCCACCTTCTGCATTTAATTTATTTATTCTGAAATTAAATACAACATCTGTTGGATTTTCTTTGAGTGTTATTCCGTTTGCATCAGCTATCATGTTATATACTTTTATTCCTGATACATCGATTGGATTTTCTGGCTCTTTATCTTTGAGTTTATTTACAAAGTTCATTCCTGCCTGTACTGATGCTTTTCCGTCTTTTACTGTGAAGTTATAGATTGTTGTATCATATACCCAGTTTTCATCTTCTGGAGCTGTTACTACTTCTAATACTCTGTAATCTCCGTCAGCAAGTTTTTCTACATAACTTGTAAATTCTACTTTGCCACCATCTTTGTTTGTTCCTTCTCCAACTATGGCTTCTGTTCCACCTTCTGCATTTAATTTATCTATTCTGAAATTAAATACAACATCTGTTGGATTTTCTTTGAGTGTTATTCCGTTTGCATCAGCTATCATGTTATATACTTTTATTCCTGACGCTTCAATTGGATTTTCTGGGTTCTCTGGATTTTCATCATCTGGAACTCCAAGATATATTGTAAGTATATTAGTTTTTCCACATAAACCATTTTCTTCTGTATACTTAACATCAACTATATGTTCATCCATTGGGTCTGTTCCATAACATGGATTTTCTTCCCATAACATTGAAGATACAGGAATTACTGACTCATAATACTCTGTCCAGTTTTCTAATGTAAGACCTTCTGGAGCTTTAGCTTTATAATATTCACCAAAGTTAAGTGTTATAAGTCTTAAATAATCATTCTCGCCATCTCCACCTCTTTCATTAAGGTGAACAACGCTTATAAATTCAAGGAATTTATCATTTATCTGGTCTTTAAGCTCATCACTTATTACCACACGAATTTCATCAACAGGTGATTTTGGTATCATTTCATATGTATTATCAAATGATACTGTTACAGTTTCACCAGCTATAAATGTATAGCTATATCTTCCATTTTCTTCTGAAAGAACATTGCCATTTACAGAAACACCTTTAAACTCATAACCATCTCTAACAGTGCTATCTGCTTTTTCTGATATTGTATAAGTTTTTCCTACCACAAGTTTAGGAATAACTGTTGTAGCTTTGTTTTCTGTAAATTCATTGATAGTAAATTCTGTTTCCTCTCCTGTTTCAACATTTGTTAAAACAAATTCAAATGAACCAATATCTTTTGTATCAATACCATTTACAGTTTTTTCAACAGTAATATCTGTATATTCAGGTTCAACTGGTGGTTGTTCTGGAATTCCAAGATATATTGTAAGTACATCTATTTTCTTAAATAATCCTGCTGGGTAATACCACTGATTTTCTTTCTGGTATTTAATATCAACTATATGTTCATCCATTGGGTTTGTTCCATAACATGGATTTTCTTCCCAAACAAGAGTAGATACAGGAATTATTGATTCATAATACTCTGTCCAGTTCTCTAATGTAAGACCTTTTGGAGCATATTCTCTATAATATCCACCAGCATTAGGAGTTGTAAGTCTTAAATAATCTGTCTTACTATCTCCGCCTCTTTCGTTGAGATGAACAACACTTATAAGTTCACCAAAAGTATCTTTAATTTGATTTTTAAGGTCACCACTTATTACAACACGGATTTCATCAACATTGTTTCCAGGAACAATAGGTTCATCTTTTTCATACTGTGCTGTAAAATTCATATCAGTTGTAGGAACGACATTTTTAACATTTTCACTTGTATAAGTGTTTCCATTGTCATCTTTCCAACCTATAAAAATCCAACCCTCATTAGGTTCTGCTTCTGGTACCCAGTTTATTTTATTTCCATCAACAACAGTTGTTTGAGTTTCTCCTGAAATTGTACCATTATCTCCAGGATAGAATGTTATTTTATATTCTTTTTCTGGTTCAATAGCAATATGTGTATAATCAAGAATGATTTCTCCGTCTTTAGTCTGGCTTCCAACTGCTGTCCATGTACCTGTCTTTTCATCATACTGGAAAGTTATTTCTCTATTGCCTTCAAAAGTATGTTCCATTTGCCATACATTATCTGCAATTTTTTTAAAGTTTCTAATCTGATAATCATCAAATGTAGCTACAACTTCCCATTTTTGTTCTTTTTCATTATATGATACATCACTTATCTGTTCTTCATAAAATGTTGCTTTTGTAAGAACACCATCAAATCTATTAATATCTGTATGGTTTGTTCCATCATCTTTTGTTAAGCAACGAAGTATAACATTTACATCTTCAAGTATACTTGGTTTATCTGGCTTAACAGGATTACATGTATAACGAATTACAAGGTCATCATTATCATCATGGTCATCATCATCGTGATAATCTTTATGATAATCTACAAGGCTTCTATCAGCAAGGTCCCATTCCCAATCATCATAATCCCATACATATTTTATTCTAAGATTTGTAAAGAATTCTTCAGGTGTTACACTATGCTCAACACCCCATACTTCCTTTGCAATTTTTCCAAACTCTGAAATCTGACTGTCTGTAAAGCCTAAATATACAGTCCATCTTCCATATTTATTAAAAGGACCTTCCACAACTTGTTTAGGTATTACATTATCAAGTTTACGGTCATAAATTTCATGTGGATGGTCTTCACATACATGTTTATGATTTTCATTAGTATCACATTCAAGTACTACTTCAAGGTCATCATCAACATTTCTATTAGGATTTACTTCTGGAACCCAATGTAATGTCATATTATTCAAATTGACATTTTCAAGATTTTCACCAGTTTCAGTTCCTTGACTTAAATCTGAAGATGGAGCTAAATTTGGTAATACCTCTGGTTCTAGAACATCTCCTTCTAGAACATCTCCTTCTATAACAGGCTCTTCAACAACAGGCGTTTGTTCAACAGATTGTTCTGGTGTTTGTTCAACAGATTGTTCTGGCGTTTGTGCATTTGTCGCTTCTGATGTTTCCTGTTCAAGATTTTCTGTTTCAGATGATTTTTCATTAGTATTTTCATCATCATTTACTGCTTCAACAGTAAATGAATTATCATCT
This sequence comes from Tyzzerella sp. An114, assembly GCF_002161055.1. GTDB lineage: Bacteria > Bacillota > Clostridia > Lachnospirales > Anaerotignaceae > Fimicola > Fimicola cottocaccae. The sequence goes on along the minus strand of NZ_NFLT01000033.1, from coordinate 7,395 downwards.
TGTGCAAAAGCTGTGGTCTGAAATGCTGTAAATAACATAGTCAGCGTCATAACTAATGCTAAAATCCTTTTAAATTTAATATACATAAAATCTCCTCCTTTTCTTTATATATTTTTGTTACACTTACAAACACCTTTTATTAAGCGTATTTACTTTTTTATTATATAAAAAAGCATTAATGCAGTTACAAATTATATAACATACATAACCATGAATAAATTCTACCATTAAAATCAGTTACTGTCTATATTACCAAAACAAACTATACAACAACATTGCACAATATTAATTCATAATAACAAAATAATTTTATTGTTTATATTGTATAATTTATTATCATAAATAAAGATTTTTATTATAATATTTGTTAAAACACAGTTACATTAGAACAAAGTTATATACATAACAAATTTATATTGTATTTTTTCCTACAAACTAAGAATTTTTTATTCCAAATACGTATTTCAGTTATAAAAATATTAAATGTTAAGAGTAAGTAACTAAAAAAAGTGACATCCTATATTACATTTCAAATTATATTTTAATAATTACATAATTATTGTAATAACATTCAAAATATAATTTTTTTATATTAAAAAAATTTTCATTAAAAATTTATAAAAAAAGAGAGTGCACAGTTATTTTTATACTGTGCACTCTCTCTTTTTTATTTTAGGAAAATTTGATTAGCTTAATTAAAATATTATTATATTATTATTCTACAATCTGTATTGTACTTCCAACAGAAAGACTAGGCATAGGTTTTGCCTCTACATATATTGTTCCAGGAAGTTCTGGCTCTGTTGAACCATCAAAAGCAAATGTAACATGACCAAGGTTTCCAAGGTTTCTCATAACCATGTCACCAACAGATGTTATAACAAATTCCTGTCCGTCAATTATAGCTTTCTGTCCAGCTTTAATCTCTCCGTTTATAGGAAGAACATCTACTGAATAGCAGAAATCTTTAAGTGTATCAGGAGCACTGTCTCCGAATAATATAAACATACCAGCGTCCTGAAAATCATTTACACATGCGCCTAAGCCTTTTACTTTGTTATCATAAATTATTTTCATAGTCTTATTATGTACTGATTCTTCAGAGAACCAGCACTCTCCTTTCTATATACATATTTATTTTATATTTATTACTTTTTTATTTTTTTGTTTTATATTAATTATGAATATAAACCTATACTAGCAACCCATCCAACAAGTACACGAGGAACACCTGTTAAGAAACGTGAGTATAATACGGCTGGAACACCAACTTCAACAGTTTCAGGCTCAGCTTCTGCAAGACCAAGACCAACAGGAACGAAGTCACAAGCACACTGTGTATTTATAGCAAAGAGTGCAGGAAGTGCAAGGTTTGGAGGTATATTTCCTTTACCAATCTCAACACCTATAAGAGTACCTATAACCTGTGCCATAACAGCTCCAGGACCAAGGAGAACTGAAAGGAAAGGTATTGAACATATAAAGCCAAGTATTACAAGACCGATACCTGTACCAGCAAGAGGAATAAGAAGTTTTGCAAACCAATCACCGAAACCAGAACCCTGAATGAGACCTATAAGAAGTGAAACAAATCCCATGAAAGGTATGATTGAAGTAATCATTGTCTGAACAGCATCTCTTGCAGCCTGGTTAAATGTATTTATAACTTTACCAGCAGCCATACCTATTTTTGTTACTATACCACCTTTGTTTCCCTCTGCAAGTGTCTGAGAAACTTTTTTGTCAGCACTATATTTAAACTGTTTTTCTTCTGTTTTTGGAGCTTCAGTTTTTACAGGAGTATCTCCTCCGTCAGCAGGAGAAATCTGGTCTAAACCAACTGCTGAACAATATATATCTTCAACAATAAATTTTGCAAGAGGACCACTCTTTCCAACAGGCATAACATTTATTGTAGGAATTCTTTTCTGTGGATATATACCACATCTAAGTGTACCACCACAGTCAATTATTACAAGGAAAATTTCTGACTCTGGCACAGATGTTTTAAATCCGTTTACAGCTGTACAACCTGTAAGCTCAACAATTTTATCAACGATATCAGGTTTAGCACCGCCACCTGTTATGTATACAAGTTTATCTTTTTCGGCTGTTGGAGCAACAACAAGAGGGCCACCAAATCCGCCGCTTCCTTTAACTATTTTAATAGCTCTATATTCTGACATATTATTTTTACCTCCTTTTTATACCGAACAATAGGAATTAAATTTTAAGCTCATTACTAAGTTCAATACCCTGCTGTTTCATAACCATTTTTGTTGTAAAGTCTGTTGCCCAACCACTTACAAAGTTCATAACGAGACCAACAAGCATATAACGTATTGCAAGAGGCATTGTGCTTAATCCAAGAGTTGAAATACCGTTTGCAATTCCAAGGAATATGAAAACTTCACCTGGGTTAATGTGTGGGAAAACACCACTTGATGTATGACAGAAATATGATGCTGAAGCATAATAACTTGGTTTAAGTCTTTCTGGCATAAAACGACCAAGAGAAAGAGCAGTAGGGTTACCAAGCATGAAAGCTCCAAGGTATGGTAAAATCATATATCTTAATAAAGGATTTTTTGTTGATGCTTTAGCTAACTTATTAATTCTTTCTTCACCAATAAGATTTATAATTGTGTTCATAGCTATTAAAAGCATAAGTACAACTGGAACGATGCTAGACATCCAACCAATAAATGTAGTAGCACCTGTATTAAAAAGGTTCATAAACCCTTCCGCAAACTTTATAACATAATCCATACTAACACTCCTTTTCTAAATTCTGAAATTATAGAGAAACCTCTTTTTTTGGTGTCTCTTTGCTGAATTTTTTACCGATTTTCTGGAAAAGGCTGAGTCTTGGAGGAATTTCGCCGCCACTCATGATAGTGTTATAATTAAATTTTGCGTCTAATATAGCACGTCTCAAAGGTTTAGGAAGTTTTTCAACATCTTCTTCTGTGATAAGACCTACATTTTTACCTTCAAAACCTTTAAACTCTTTGAATTTCGCAAATATTGTAACTCCCATCATTCTTTTACCTTCGATAATAACGCCTTCATCATCAATGGCAAACATAACAATGGCACCTGCTCTAAATCCGCCGTTAACTCTGCCAATGGCAACTTTGCCTTTTTTCCTCAATGGGCCAAAAGCCTTTGAAAAATTCTTTATCTGCATAAGTCCGAAAAAACATTGAAGCAAATACCCTGCCAAAAGTAAACCGGCAATTAACCAGAAATTCATTGCTATTCCTCCTTTTTAGATTTTTTGTTTTTTATTTTTTTAATATTTAAAAAAATTTATAAATTACTGCCTATTCCAAGTTTTATAAAGTTCTTTACTAAAGTTTTAACATCTTTTGTCATTGAAATTTCATTTACAATATTTTCGTCCTGTGCTATTGATATTATCTCATCATAAATTCTAACAAGGACAGTATCATCTTGATTTTCGTTTTCCGGAAGTGCTAAGAGAAATATAAGTTTTATGCAACTTCCATCATCATTTTTTATACCCTTTTCAGAAACACCTATTGCAACAACAATTTTATCATCAGAAAAATTTAAAGCATGAGGAAAGGCTATTGATTTATCAAATACCATTGTAGATTTTTCTTCTCTTTTTATAATTCTCTCTCCAAATCCTTCATCAACAAACCCATCATCACAAAGGCTGTCTATCATATCAATAGTATTTTCCATATAACTTTTTTCATCATCAAGCAGAAAAAATTTATATTCATCAATAAGAGCAGCTATAATAGAAACTCCTCCTGTTTTTGCAACAGGTATTGAAAGTTTTTGAAGTTGTTTAGCTTTTTCAATCTCAAGAAGTATTTCTTTTTCATCAAAAATATCTCTTACAGTAATAATTGGAGTTTTTATATTATATTTTAATTTTAATGTTGTAAAAATTATATCATATTTATTAAGAATATCTGCTGTAACCTGATTGTCTGCAAAAAGGTCCAAAACAGCATCTTTATCAAGAACTCTTTTAAGCTGTGTTGATATAAGTCTTGCAGTTCCTCTACCTGTACTACAAACAAGGGCTATTCTGTAATACTTTTCTGTTGTCTTATATTCCAACATATAGGCTCCAAAATAAGCTGTAATATATCCAAGCTCATCTTCAGGAACTTCAACATCATATTCTTTTTCTATAATTCTTCCAGCTATACAGGCCATTTTATATGCTAGAGGATATTTTTCTTTTATCTCTAAAGAAATGGGGTTTTTTAGGAGATAACCAAACTTAAGCCTGTTAACCATAAATGATATATGATAAAAAAATTCTTCATTAAGATTTTGTTTATCCAAATATAAATTTAATTCATACTCTATTTGCTCAATAATTTTATCAATAGTTTTTTCAATATCTTCCGTTATACCAACCTGATAAACAGCCTCTATATTTGTAGGTGTTCTCATACCGGCAATTGGTATTGAAATAAATATTCTTTCCTCAATAGGGACCTCTATTTTAAATACCTTCTCTATATCCTCAGCAGTCTCATCTGCCACTTTGAACATATTATTTTTTTCAATATCATAGTATTTATTAGGAAGTTTTTCTATGATATTTCCATCAGAAACTCTATCTGTCATTATAACGACAGCTTTTTTAAAAGCAACTTGTGTCATACTCTCAAAACGGTATTTTTTTGATATATCTTCCACTATTTTTTCAATACGCTCATCAGTGTTTTCATCAAAATATATAAGATTAAACAGATTTTCCATAATAAAAAATCTTTTATTAAGTTCCAAACCAGAAAGACTTATTCCAGAATTTGATTTACCTTCTATAAAAAGTCCGTAGGAACCTAAAATTTCGTTTAATTTCTTAATATCACCGTTTATTGTAGACCTTCCCACATTCATTTCATAGGCTAATTCATCTGTTATATATGGGCCATTGCTTTTGAGAAGTTTCTTAAAAATATATGCCATTCTCTTTTTAGGTGAGTCAAGATAGCTATTATATTTGAAGATTTCTTCTTTCTTTTTTTCAAAGCCTTCTAAATCTACAATATAGAGTTTATAGTTACCTTGTTCACCCTCAATAAAAGCAGTATCACTAAGTGCATCATTTAAAATTTTTATGTCATTTCTTACTGTTCTCGTACTTACATCTAATTTTTCAGCAATCTCTGTAAGCGTTATGCAATTCTTATTTTGAACCTGCTTTAAAATCAAAACCAGTCTGTCTTCTTCAAAATAGCGTTCCATTTTCGTCATTCCTTTGCATTAAGCACTCAACAGGGATATAAGCAAAAATATTATATAAATATTATATATTAACCTCTTGTTTTTCCGCCTGCAACGTTGAATGTAACACCATGAACATAACTTGCTCTATCACTTGCCATGTAACATACAAGGTCTGCAACTTCTGTAAGTTTTCCGCTTCTTCCTAAAGGTGTTGTTGATGTTTTGCTGTATCCAGCTCTAAGTTCATCAACAGTAATTCCTCTTGTATAAGCAAGTGCAGTTTCATAAGAAATAGTTCTAAGTCCTGTTGCTTCAAGTATTCCAGGAGCAACTCCAACAACTCTTACATTAAGTTTTCCAAGCTCTTTTGCCCATGAACGAGTAAGTGAGTTTACAGCATTTTTTGTAGCAGCATAAACGCTCTGACCTTCTGAACCTTCAAGACCACTTTCAGAAGACATATTAATTATAACGCCTTTTCCTGCTTTAACCATTTCTCTTGCAGCAGCCTGTGCACAGAAGAAAACACCTTTAAAGTTTACATTTACAACCTTATCCCATACAGCTTCGTCAAGTTCATACTGACCTTTAGGGTCTTTAGGGTCAACAAGGAGTCTTGGAATATTGATACCTGCATTATTTACAAGAATATCAACTTTACCAAACTCAGCCATTGTTTTATCAACCATGTTCTGAACACTCTCAGCATCTGTAACATTAGTTACAACATAAAGCATTTTGCCACTGTTCTCACCCATTTCAAATTCTGGTGTTTCAGGGTTCATATCACTGACAACTACATTAGCACCGTTATCAAGAAGTTCCTGAACAACTGCTTTACCAATACCAGAAGCACCACCTGTAACAATAGCAACTTTTCCTTCAAGCTCTAACCAACTTTTTCTCATTACTAAGTTCTCCCCCTTTTATTTAGATAATGTTTTTAATGTTTTAATACTTTGATGTTCTTTTTGTTTGTGATTAAATTATATTTAAAAAGGGGTAATGAATTAATACGGATATTTTCACAGTGTTGGAAAATTAGTTTTAATATGCTTATTTTTTGTACCTGTTTTTGTGTATTTTTATTATGTAAATATTAATTTTAACAATTATATCATTAATCTAATACTATTTACATGGCAATTATATGTAAAAAAAGGCACACATTTAGTGTGCCGTAAATAAAAGTAAGTATTTATTTATTTTTCCAACGTATTCTCCAATAATTAATATTAAGTATATATATAATAACACAAGTTAATATATGACTAATTAAAATACTAATGCTTTTTGAAAAAGGAATTATATTAGGAAGGATAAAAGCAGAAAAAACCATACAAAGGTCAAGAACAGTCAATTTTTTATCATATTCCGCTTCCTTATAATAATCTTTAGAAGTAATCCAAATCATAATTATTCCGGCAAGTATGACAGCACCAAACCAAAGCTGTATAAAATCATTAATATTTCCTTTAGTATAAAAACCTCCATAGCCACCATATCCAACCATAATCAAAATACTACCTATTATTTTTAAAGAATGCATAATTTTATTCTTTTTTATATTATTTGACATTAATATATATACCTCCACAATAATTTTTTAATTTTTATTTTATATTTAATTATACTAAAAAGAGATAAATTAAACTACAATAAAAAAGCCCTAGAGTTTAAAACTCTAGGACAAAATTTATATTTATAACTAATATAAAAAATAAAACCACTATATTAATAGTGGTTTTAAAGAAATTGCGGAGACAGGATTTGAACCTGTGACCTTCGGGTTATGAGCCCGACGAGCTACCGAGCTGCTCCACTCCGCGATATTAAAAATATTAAATTAAAAGTGGTGGATGGGGAAGGATTCGAACCTTCGAAGCTATCGCAACAGATTTACAGTCTGCCCCCTTTGGCCACTCGGGAACCCATCCACAAATAAAAAACAAGCCGATGAACGGACTCGAACCGTTAACCTGCTGATTACAAGTCAGCTGCTCTGCCAATTGAGCCACATCGGCGTAATGTTTATTTTATTAGGTACAACCTGTACCTTCAAAACCGAATATTGTAAGTCTTAGTCATCCGAGATAAATTTTATTGGTCAAGCCCTCGACCTATTAGTATTCGTCAGCTAAACACATTACTGTGCTTACACCTCGAACC
>NZ_NFLT01000032.1 GCF_002161055.1 Tyzzerella sp. An114 | reverse complement strand
TTAAACTTCTTACTATACTTAAACAATCAATTACATTTCTTGCAAACCTTGATATTGACTTTGTGTATATAATATCTATCATACCATTTTTGCAATCTTCAAGCATTCTTTCAAACTCTATTCTGCCTTCTTCTTTAGTTCCACTTTTTCCATAGTCAGCATAAATCCCTACAAACTTATGATTTGGCTTTTCTGTTATAAAGTTTTTATAATACTCCTTTTGTGCTTCATAGGAATTTATCTGGTGGGACATATCTGTACTTACACGACAGTAGGCACAGGCTCTTGTGATATTACTTTTTGTATTAACAGCTTCAATTATCTTTGTAACTCCCATTTCAGACACCTCCTTATATAACATACAATACCTTATTTAGACTTACACATCTATAATACTTTTATAAACTTTCATAAATAACATCGGAACAATATAAAGTAAATCGGAATAATATTTTATGCTTATCGGAACAATAGTAATTATATTTAAAAGCAATATAAACAGTGTTTGGCTACACTCATAGGATTTTCATCTTCCCCTTTGTGGAAACCACCATCTTTGGGATATCTAGTATCATTATAGCTCTGTTAAGGTCGTGGCATATTATCTTTGCCAAAGATAACTTAACCACAATAGTTCTCGCTCGGATTAAAGGATATAAAAAAATCGTCTTGGCGTACTGTGGCAACTGCTTTTCCTTTTCGGACTTAACAGAGTAATGTATTTACATTGCTTTGTATTCAGTTTTCAAGGTTCACAAATTTTAAAAAAATCCTTCACCTATAAACCGAAAAAATGGTATTTTATGAGTAAAATATAAAAATAAAAAACAGCCTCATTACTATAAGTATTGAGACTGTATCATCTAAATTATATTTTATTATTTTTATTTAAATGTTAAAAATAAAAAAATAATATTTATCCCTCACTATTTAAAGACAGCATCAAATAAATCTGCATATTTTTGATTTTCGGAATTAATAATATTCTGAATTTTATTAAGATTATCGTCGTCCAATCTATCATTGTGTTGTAATATTATCCAAGTATCATATACTTTATATGTACTTATATACATATTTCCCCATTCAATATTGGTATTATTCTCATCAACTAAATATGTATCAAATTGGTTAAAACTGTACTCTCTAATTTGATGTGTTGGAGGAATACTTGTAGAATATCCAAAAATATCATCATGAAAATAAAAACGAGAAATTTTTGCCCCTAGTTTCAATATTTGAAAGAATAACTTTTCATATGTACCCAAAATATGTATTTGACTTTCTATATCATCTAATGCACTAATATCAAAATGTTGATGATGAATAACTTTATATGTTGCATCGTTAAGTTCTTCTTTATCTAAAAAAGGCTTAGTAAAATCTTTATAGAATGTTGTTTGTTTTATTCTGGTTGCAATATCAAAATCAAATAATTCCTCAAATATATACAAAGGTATTGGCTCTGTCATATAATCAGAATCGATATGTTTATCAACTTCCGAATCACATAATGCAAATGATAATGGGTCTAAAACTATATTCATTAATAATAACATTCCTATTGCTTGCTTAATAAGTTCTACAAATAGACTTGTTCTTTGGATAATTATTTTTTCTTGCTGCCATGTATTAATAAAAAATGTATCAAATCCTTGCTTATGTATATATTTATTAGCCTTTTTTAGCAAATCATTATAAGTATTAAATATTTCTGGAATTGCAGACTTTATTTCTAAATATGCTTTATTGGTTTGTTGTAAAATATCTTTAATTTTCTTATCAGAAGGAAACCTTTCTTTTGCTTTCCATTTTTTAAGTTTTTCATTATCTTCAAATAAATAAAGTATATTGTTTAGATTTTCATCATCTTCAAATAAATAAAGTATATTGTTTAGATTTTCATCATCTTCAGATAAATAAAGCATATTATTTAGATTTTCAATACTTTGACGTACACAATAAAACCCACAATCAAAATATCCATCTTCATATAAAAATACCGCATGTTTAAGTAATTCTACTGATTCACTCATAAAGCTGTTACAAAACATTTTGTCAGCCCTTCCTGTTGTCGGAAAAATACATCTCAAATATTCTATCAACTTATCATGGTCAGGCAGTTTAGTTTTGACAAGATATTGACGGTCTTGGTTGTACATTATTTGTTCCCAGTTATCTTCTATCATAAAATCACCTCCAAGTAAAAATATAAATTTTGACTTTATTTATATTTACAATATTTTAAACAGATTTATATTAAACTGTTTTTTAAAATATATGCTCTATAACATACAAAAACATCTACTTATGTATTTTAAAGCTATTCGGAAAATTCATTAATATTTTAAAGTTAATAACTTATTTATTCTAATCTTTTTTATTAAACTCAAAAATAGCTTTTTTATTTAATCTATACTGCAATTTATCTTTTTCCATTTTGTAGAGATTTATTTCATTAGAGCGACAATAATCTTTTATCTCTTGCTCAAAATCAGGTTTTGCCGCACACCCAAGAATAATTGAATTTGGTCGAATCATTTCAAGCAAAGCACCCTTTTTTTCTGCATTCCATTTGTCACCACACGCACCTTGATCTCGAATAATTCTCCATTCTTTTTCATAACTCCATTCTGGTGATTTTGAAGATAGACTTTGAATAAAAAGTTTAAATAAACCTTCATTTTCTATACTGTTTAAATCAAAAAAATTAAAACAAGTTTTTTCTTTAGAATATATTACCGGAATTGCTGTAAATTTCAGAACATTATTTATTTCCATCAAATCATACTCTACACAAAATCCACGATGATTATTTGCATAGTGAGCCCACATTAATAAAGAATCATCTAACTCACTAAGACATGACACACCTACTGTATCTTTTGAACTGTCAAATTCAACTTGCAGCACTTCAAGTATTTTATTAATTGTCACTTTCGAATCTTTCCATTCTTTACTTCTAGGACGGATACGTCTATTATCTGGAAGTAATTTCAAAGCTTCATTAAAAATTTTTTCCTTATCAATAGAAATATCACAATCAAATACATCATTAAAATTACATGGTGCAGAATACCACATTTTATTATTTTTAACTGCATCAAGTTTCTCCGGTGTATCGCTATAATATTTGTATAAAGAAGCTTGTGCATAACATTTGTAATAGTATCCAACTTTTATAGAGGCATTTTCTTTTTCTTCCCCATCTTTTGTCATCGCAGTAATAAGCTCTTTATGTAATTTAATTTTCCATTCATCTTCTTTTTCTTGTTCTTCCATTTTATCACCTCATTGGTTTATTTTCATATATCATTAATATCTTAATGGCATCTTTGAACATACAACATTATTTTTTGAATATCCATTTTCTACCAACATATTCTTCATAATTTTGATTTGATGGTTCTTTTGTTCATCATTCCATTGCTGTGGTCCAAACATAAGAGAAGATAAACATTCTTTATCTAAATTCATTTCTATATATGGTATAATATACATTCCATTTGCTCTATATTTTATATCAAGTGGTGATTTTTTACTTGAAGTTTTTTTTGCCACATTAATAATTACACGTACTTCTTCTTCATGTTTGAAATATTTGCTTTTGAATAAAAGTTGCCACATTGCCAATTGATTGGAAATGGTGTATCTAACAGAAAAATCGTGTTTAGGGCTATATTGTGAAAGTACTTTTTTTATAAATGACTCTACTAATTTCTCTTGCTCATCTTCATCATAAATTATAGGATATACCTTGCTACTAACTTCAATATTTTTATATATTTTCCCCAAACAATTATTAAACTCATTTACATCTAATCCAATATTATACCCCTCATAAGCATTTCCTTTTGAATAATAGTTCCACATTGGAAGTGAGTCTGGATTTTTTGAAAAACAACAAATATATTTTTCACACTCTGGACGAGTTATTTTTATTTTTCCATTAATTTCAGGATACATTAATAATGTTCTTGTTGGTTTGATATTATCTAAATTTTTAGGAATATTTTCTATATTACTAAATTTTTTAAGAACCTTTCGATATACTTCCATTACTACTTCTCCTTCAGAAGTATCATTTTGGGTATCATAACGACTTGCTCGTAATGTTAAGGCTTCAGAATTACCAAATAAAATAGATGCTAAACCAGAAGGCGAAGTATAATGATATATTTTTTCTTTATATTGCTCCGGCATAAATTTTTCATGAAATTCATGTTGAGATGATGCACCTAAATTATTATAAAATTCGTCTAATAAACACATAAATTCTCCTTATTATAAAATAATATTACATATTTTTATATTTATACTATATAATTTATTTTAATCTTTCGCATAGTGGCAGCAACTGTTCCAGTTTTTCAACAATGCGTTTTTGCTCGGCAATGGGTGGGAGAGGTATTACTAATTCTTGTATTCTCTTAATTGCTAATTTAGGTTGTCCTACTTTAGTAGTAACATTAACAATCTGCGATTGTATAATATTAGATTCCAAGCATCTAATTAACCAATTCTGATCAAGTATAGAAAATACAAGTCTATCTGCATTTTCTGTTAAATTAGCTCCATCAATCTCATATGGTATTTTCCCAACTCGCCCTATTGTTCCAGCAACAGTAATATAAACATCTTCTTTATGAATAATATAGCGAGCAATAGATGGATATATATCTGCTGGTACATATAGTAATCCATCTGTCAAAACAGTGCCATCTTTCATATCTGATACACGAATATATTTATATCCTGTATTTTCAGTTGTTAATTGCCTTCCAGCAGGTATTCTTTTTCCACCTAAAATTGTTACAATTTCCCCCAGCCTACACCACTTCCAACTCTCCGGAATATCGAAAGGTTTTTCATCTTCTGTAATTTCAGGCAACGGCTTTTCTTTTTTTATTTTCTTTTCTGCAATAAGTCGCTGTTTTTCCTCTTGAATTTTTGCAAAAAGTTCTTCTGCTGTGCCTTCTTCTTCTCGCTGTTCTACAAGTTTACCCTGTATAGCATACTGCAAAAGTGATTTTTTCATATCCTCTGGAAAACGTTTATTAAACTGTTCTAGCTTGCTCCACGCTTTTTCATATTGGTCAATATAAGGCATTAGTTCTTCAATTTTTGCAACAATTCGCTTTTGCTCAGCAAGAGGTGGAAGGGGGAAGATTTGATTTTTTACAACTTCATTTGTTATAGCTTTAAATGTAGTTCCTGTTGATTTTTTTATGAAATCATTTTGAAATGCACGAATAAAAAATAACATAAACCTATCATACATAATATCATGTGATGTTAATGCACAGAGTCCTCTTCCTATACAAATTTTTCTTTCCACAATATTTACTACACCAACTGGTGCTCGAACACATAATAATATTGAATTTGGTTCTGCTATCTTAGTGATTTCATCTGTTTTTTGTATCGATTTTTCTAAATAATCAACACCAAAGTATATTTTTCCTTGATGGAATTCCATTCCTTCTCCATTTTCTGACACACTTGTTCCTTTTGGCGATTGTCCCATAGTTATATCGAATATTTCGCCAAAACGCACCCACTTCCAACTTTCCGGAATATCAAAAGGTTTTTCATCTTCTGTAATTTCAGGCAGAGGCTTTTCCTTTTTTATTTTCTTTTCTGTAATCAATTTCTGTTTTTCCTCTTGTATTTTTACAAAAAGCTCTTCCGCTGTGCCTTCTTCTTCTCGCTGTTCCACAAGTTTTCCTTGTATAGCAAGTTGTAAAATACTGTTTTTTAATTCCTGCGGTGTCATTCTGTTTCCCCTCCCAACAAAGAGGTAATTTCATCAAGCACCCTGTCAATCTCTGCATTGAGTGATGCTCTTTGTTCCTCATACCTTTGTATCAAGTCCATAGGAGCAAGTATTTCTTCTTCCTCGTGTGGGTAGCCACACTTGTCCAAATTATACCCAAATTCATTAGTCAGTTGCTCTACTGTAAACTTTTTCGCCTTGTCAAAGCCTTCTTCTGTTATTTCCTCTCTATTATTCCACCAATCCAAAACAGGCTTGAAATGTTCAATTTTCATAGGCTTTGTTTTAGAAAAATGCTTGTAACCTTCCGGCATATCCAAACGATAAAACCAAGTTTCTTCTGTTGGGTGTGTATTATCAAAAAACAATATATTTGTAGTTATAGAAGTATATGGAGAAAATACACTTGCTGGTAAACGAATAATTGTATGGAGATTAAACTCTCTAAGTAATTTTTTCTTAATACTTACTTTTGCATTGTCTGTTCCAAATAAAAAACCGTCAGGCAAAATTACAGCTGCACGTCCATTATTTTTTAAACGATACATAATAACAGACATAAATAAATCTGCTGTTTCACTACTTGCAAGGTCTGTTGGAAAATGATTTTTTACATCTGCTTTTTCTGAACCACCATAAGGCGGATTCATTAAAATAACATCTACCTTGTCATTTTCTGTATAGTCTAATACATCATGCAATAATGTATTATCATGAAAAACCTTTGGCACATCAAGTCCATGTAATAATAAGTTTGTGACACAAAGCATATATGGAAATTGTTTTTTCTCAATGCCATATATTGAATTACTGTATAATTCCTCATCATAGGTAGTGTTTACCAATTTTTTAAGCTCTTTCAACCAACTAACAATAAAACCACCTGTACCACATGCAAAATCTGCCATTATTTCACCAATTTGTGGATTTATTACATGTGCCATAAAATCAGTTACTGCACGTGGTGTATAAAACTCACCGGAAGAACCGGCACTTTGTAATTCTTTCAATATTGTTTCGTAAATTTCGCCAAAAGCGTGGCTTTCCTCATAGTCGCTAAAATCCAATTCATCAATAACATTTATTACTTGACGGAGAAGCACACCATCTTTCATATAGTTATTGGCATCAGCAAATGTAGTTTGTACAATGGCTTTTTTAATTGGTGTAGAAGCATCTACTAGAAGATTTTTTAATTTTGGAAACAGATTATTATTTACAAAATCAAGAAGTTTATCACCTGTAAGTGCTGTACCTGATTTATCATCTTTTGCCCAGTTATTCCAGCGACATTCCTCCGGAATAATTGACTTATATTCCTCATCGTCCCATTCCCAATCCTGTTCTTTTGAATCATATACTTTCAAAAAAAGTAACCATGCAATCTGCTCAATTCTCTGAGCATCACCATTTATGCCTGCATCATTACGCATAATATCACGTAAACGTTTTACAAATCCTGTTAAATTACTCATATTATATTACCTCATCTGTATAAATTGCCTTTTCCAATTCCTGTACCGCTTTCAAATACCCTTCTTTACCGCCAAAATATCCGGCAATTTTTGAAGGTTTGCCCAGCTTTTGGAATGGTTCAAGCTTCAAAATCTCTGTTTTCTCAATTTCATAAATTCCTGTATTCATATATTTATCCAATAATGCTTCCAATACCTCACGAGCCACTCCGCTGTATTTGCTGAAAAAGTCACGTTTTTTCACATTATTGGCTCTCTCTTTTCTTGTCAATGGCTTTTTGCCAAAAGCAACATGACATATAAAATCAAAATCATCTACTTCAGTCATATTTTTATCAGACTTCAAAAGTTCCAAATCAATGCCACGTTCATGGAGCAATTCACGAATTTTTTCTTTCTTTTCTTGTTCAGACCATTGACGTATAAAATTATCAAGTGAAGCATATTCACCTTTGATATTTTCTTTTGTATAGTCCACAATACTTTCCTGTCGCAAAAGTTTTCCATTGGCATCATAGACCGAAACAGTTTTATGAATAATATCAACTTTACAACCGTTTTTATCTACTATATGTTTATATTTTGGTTCTGGCGGTTCTTTTATTTCGCCTGTATTTTCATTGTCTTTTTTATTGTTTGATTTTTCACCAGATTTAAAACCTTCATCTATTTCGATAGGTCCGTCCCAATCTGGGTCAGCAAATAAACGTGTTACATTTCGGAAATCCATAACTACAAAGTGAGTCTTGCCTTCTCTTTCCCTCAAACGAGTACCACGACCTATAATCTGTTTAAATTCTGTCATTGAACCAATCATTTCATCAAGTACAATAAGTTTTGTCATTTTACAGTCTGCACCTGTTGAAAGTAATTTAGAAGTGGTTGCAATAACAGGATAAGGAGATGAAACAGAAATAAAGTATTTTAATTTACTCTTTCCATATTCATCGCTACCTGTAATTCGCACCACATAGTCTGGATTTTCTTTTACCATGTCACTATTCAAATTTACAAGTGCCATTCTCATACGTTCTGCTGCATCTTCTGTTGCACAAAACACTATTGTTTTTGACATTCGGTCTGTATTTTTCAAATATTTTGTAATTTCTTCTGCTACTTGCTGAATACGGTCTTCAATTATTATATTATAATCATAATCGCTATTTGTATAAATACGGTCTGGTATTTCCTCGCCGTTGATGTCTTTTTGTCCTTTGCGTGGACGCCAGCCTTCTCCAATGTTTGTCATAATATTTATCACTTTAAAAGGTGCAAGGAAACCATCTTCAATGCCTTCTTTCAAACTATATGTATAAATCGGTTCACCAAAATAGCTAAGATTTGAAATATATTTTGTTTCCTTTGGTGTAGCTGTCATACCAATTTGTGTAGCAGATTGAAAATAATCAAGAATTCTACGCCAGCGACTTTCTTCTTTTGCTGAACCCCTATGACATTCGTCAACAATTATAAGGTCAAAAAAGTCAGGAGAAAACAACTCACTAAAATGTTCTTTGTCATCATCGCCCACAAGCTGCTGATACAATGAAAAATATACTTCATGTGAAGTAATTGTGCTTTTATCATCTTTTGCCACATTAATTTTGTGCGTAACTTTCTCAAGTGGTGCAAAATCTTGTTGTATTGATTGGTCTACCAAAATATTACGGTCAGCAAGATATAAAATTTTTCGCTTTAATCCACTTTGCAACATTCTATAAACAATTTGAAAAGCAGTATATGTTTTTCCTGTTCCTGTTGCCATAACAAGTAAAAGTCTTTGTTGTCCTTTTGCAATAGCATTTACAGTACGATTTATAGCAATACGTTGATAATATCGAGGAGGATATATATTTTGACTTGTATAATATGGTTGTTCCAATATTGTTTCCTGTTTTGGTGTCAAAACAAATTTTTGTTTATATCTATTTATAAGTTCTTGCTCTGTTGGAAACTCGTCCAAAGCAAGCTCTCGCTCTTTACCTGTGAAAAAATCGTGTTCAACAAATCCATCACCATTAGAACTATATGCAAAAGGTACATCAAGCATTTGGGCATATTTCATTGCTTGTTGCAAGCCATAAGAAACACTATGATTATTATCTTTTGCTTCCACAACAGCAATAGGATTATTTGCATTTATGTAAAGAATATAATCTGCTCGTTTAGGCTTTTCACGAAATGCAAAATTTCCTTTTAGATTGATTTTACCATCTGTAATTTGTGTTTCCATAGTAATTTTATCTCGACTCCACTTAGAAACAATGGCAGGGGTAATATATTGTAATTTGATATCTTCTTCTGTCATTTTGTACTTTGGTAAAATTGGACTCAATTCTATTCCTCCTTACTTCATATTTTTATGATTATATGATATCAGTAATAAAATTTTATTTCAACTAAATTAAAAATGATAAAATCAATATAGTTTATTGATTTTTATGTAACAAAATATAAAATTATGAGTTATACTATAAATTATTAAACTCACTTCATAATAAAACCTATGTATTATTAAAGTCATTGGCTACCAAATTTCTGTAATACTCATCTATTGTAATTGGTGCATTATAAATGACTGTAAGTAGATATTGATACATATTTTTTATTGAATTTATATTCTTCATAACACACTCAACAACATATTCTATATGATTTGAATTTATATTCATAAACTGACTTATAACTTCTTCTTTAGACTTTTCAATTCCTGATATAAGAAATGTTTCTTTATTTGAACAATATGTTTTCACAATAACATCTATTATTTCATCAACTATTTTTTTATCAATATATGGTTTCTTAATTATAATATCATATTCAAATTTATCTTTAAAATATTTCTTTATTTTCTCAGAAGATAATGAGTTGTCAACAGTTGATTTTTCACCTTCTCCTGATAATATATTATTAATATAATTAGTATTATTAATATTAGTATTACTACATTGTGCTTTTGACATATCAGAACTGTAATTTTCACATTTCAAGAAATGTTTTTCCACAGATTTGTCAACAGAGTTATCAACAGTTTCTTTGATAAGATTTTTAACATAAATAATATTAGGCTTTCCAAGCCCCTGACGTTTTCTTTCAATCAAAAAATATACTTTTTCCAAGTCATTCATAAGGTTAACAGCTTTTTTATCACTACAACCTATGTATTTTTTAACATCGTCTATTGTAAATATAATATATACCCTTCCTTTGTTATCAAACCAACCATTTGTTGATGATAAATTAGTTCTTTCAAGCATTAAGGAATATAAAACTTTTATCTCCAAAGATACATCTATAAACTCATCTTTTTCAAAAAATATCTTAGGTAATCTATAGAATAAAAAATATTCTGTTACCAGTCCATAAAAATAATCATATTTCATATCACATGCCTCCTATAAAATTTAATAAAAAAAAGAACTTCTACAAATCAATAAAAGGATAAGTAAAAGTTCTTTTTTATAGTCCTTATAATATCTAAATTTAATTTCTATTTATTTTATCAATCATATTTACAACTATCTGTCATCTCTTCTCTGATAT
>NZ_NFLT01000031.1 GCF_002161055.1 Tyzzerella sp. An114 | reverse complement strand
CTATATATATACAGAAAATTTATTTATACTTAATGATAATACAGATATGGTTTCTCAAGAAAAAATAAAAAAAATAATATCATATATACATAAAAACTATCAAAATAATATAACTTTAAAAGATATATCTAATATTGTATATATGAGTCCTAACTATCTTTGTAGTTTTTTTAAAAAATATACAGGTCTTTCATTTAAAGAATATCTAAATCATTATAGATGTGAAAAAGCTGCAAAGCTAATTTTAAATACAGATTTGAAAATTCTTGATATAGCTCTTTTATGTGGATTTGATAATATAAGCTATTTTATACGTAAATTTAAAAGTATATATGGTTGTACTCCGAAAATATATAGAAACCTTATATAGAAACCTTATATATAATTAATTATAAAAAAGCCCCATATAAAATTATGGGGCTTTTAAAATATTAAATTTTAAATCATATTTTCTAATTTTCCATGTTTTTCGTATCTTGTAACACGGCTTATTTTATTGTCTTCATCTACAAAAACAACCTTTGGAGGATTAGACTTTATTTCTTCCTGTGTCATCTGACAGTAACACATAATAATTACTTTATCTCCTGTCTGAACACATCTTGCTGCTGCTCCGTTTAAACATATCATGCCACTTCCTCTTTCTCCAGCAATAGTATATGTCTCAAAACGATTTCCGTTATTAACATCAACAATCTGTACTTTCTCATATTCATAAATTCCGGCAGCGTCCAAAAGGTCTTCATCAACAGTAATACTTCCTACATAATCAAGTTCTGCCTGAACAACTGTGGCTCTGTGTATTTTTCCTTTTAACATTGTAAAATTCATAATGTTTCCCCTTTATTATTTTTATCCTTCGTATATAAAATTATCTATTAATCTTGTTTTTCCTATGTAAACAGCCATTGCAACAAGTACAGGAGGTTTCATTTCAGATATAATTTCTATTGAATTTGCATCAACAGCCTTAACATAATCTATTTTTGCTAATGGCTCTGTCTCTATTAATTTTTTCATTTCAGACACAATTTTATCTGCACTTTTTTCACCATTTTCAGCTAATTCTATACCTAATCTTACTGCTTTACTTAATATAAGAGCTGCTTTTCTTTCTTCTTCATTCAAATATGTATTTCTTGAACTTTTTGCAAGACCATCTTTTTCTCTTATAATAGGACAACCTACTATTTCAATATCAAAATTCAAATCTCTTACCATACGTCTTATAATTGCCAACTGTTGTGCGTCTTTCTGGCCAAAATATGCTCTATCTGGAGTGACAATATTAAAAAGTTTTGATACAACTGTGCACACACCTCTGAAATGTGTTGGTCTTGTTTTTCCACAAAGCTCATCTGATAAACTTTCCATATTTACATATGTATGAAAATCTTCAAAATACATTTCATCAGGTTCAGGATTAAATAATAATGCTGCACCTGCTTCTTCACAAAGTTTAGCATCTCTTTCCAAATCTCTTGGATATGTAGCTAAATCCTCATTAGGTCCAAACTGTACAGGATTAACAAAGTCACTTACAACTACCACATCATTTTCTTTATGGGCTCTTTCAATTAAACTTTTATGACCTTCATGAAGGTAGCCCATAGTTGGAACTAAACCAATAGAAAGACCTTGTTTTTTCCACTCTTTAACTGAATTTCTTACTTCTGAGATTGTTTTTACTATTTTCATTATATATTACACTCCTTAATATAACTTATTTATTATGTCGTCTGAAATTGCAAATGTGTGTTCATCAGATGGGAATTTACCATCATTAATTTCTGCAATATATTGTTTAAAAGCTTCTGTCATTATTTCGCCAACATTTGCAAATCTCTTTACAAATTTAGGAGTGAAGTTTGAAAACATACCCAACATATCTTGATATACAAGTATCTGACCATCACATTTTCTTCCTGCACCTATACCGATAGTTGGTATTGATATTGAATTAGTGATTATCTCAGCTAATTTTTCTGGTACACATTCCAATACAACAGCAAAAGCTCCTGCTTCCTCAACAGCTTTTGCCTCCTCAATTAATCTTTTAGCATCTTCCTCATTTTTGCCCTGAACTTTAAATCCACCAAAAGCATTTACTGACTGTGGTGTAAGTCCAATATGAGCCATAACAGGAATAGAGGCATTTGTTATTGCTCTTATCTGATTACAAACAGTAGCTCCACCTTCAAGTTTTACAGCCTGACAACCGCCTTCTTTTATTAATCTTCCTGCATTATATACTGCTTCCTCAACAGAAACTTGATATGACATAAAAGGCATATCTCCAACTACAAGGGCATTTTTTGCCCCTTTTGATACAGCTTTTGTGTGATGTATCATATCTTCCATTGTAACAGGCAAAGTATCATCATATCCAAGAACAACCATTCCAAGAGAGTCACCGACCAAAATTCCATTAATGCCAGACTCATCAATAAGCTTTGCTGTTGAATAGTCATAAGCTGTAAGCATTGAAATTTTTTCACCTTTAGCTTTTTTATTTTTAAAGGTTGATACTGTGTTTTTCATTGTTAATTACCTCCATAACTTTTGAATAATCTCTGTTTGGATGTTTTTCTTCCCCTATACCCACAAGTTTTTCTGATAAAAGCAAATAAATCATAAGCAAATTTTCTTTTGATTTTAAATCAGACCTGTTTTTTATTGAACAAATATGCTTTTCTATTGTTGAAATATCACATCTTTCTATTGGTCCTGTAAGTGAATCAACAGGTCCTTTCTCTGTCAAAGATTTTGCATTTCCAATAAATAAATTTGAAAGTGCTTTTTGTGCAGTTTCTTTGTCAAAGCCGCAGCTCTCTAAAATATCCACACCCAACGAATAGAGACCTGTGACAAGATTGCTCACAACAACTGCTCCACAATGATAAAGACTTTTGTTTTCAGGAGATGTAACTATAACTTTACTTCCTGTATTTTTAAATATTTCAACAATATCATTGATATGCTCCTTAGAGCCTTCAACTGTAAAATAGGCATTGCTCAACTCTTTGTATGAGTTAAATTTGCTACTTATGGCATATAGTGGATGTACGGAATAAACACATGCACCATATTTATAAGCATCAAAAAAAGCGGCCGATGATATCGAACCGCTACAATGACAAATGTTTTTATTTTTTATATCTAGATTTTTCATATTTTCCCATATTTCACCAATAACACCATCAGGCACAGTAATAAAGACAGTATCGCTATCTTTTAAAAGATTTTTAATACTATCATAGGTTTTTGTGTCTGTAAAATCTGCTGCCATTTTGGCTGAATTCTGTGATTTACTGTAATAGCCAGTTATATTCACACCATGTTCTTTTAAATATTTACCCAGAGAAAAGCCCACTTTCCCTGCACCAATAAATCCTATTTTCATACCGTTCACTCCTTTCAAGGTTGTGACAGCATAAAAAATCTAGATAAATAAAAATTCGTTCAAATTCATATGAACAAAAATAAAAAAATAAAAATAAATAATCAAGGTATAGTTTCATTCCGAATACCATCCAAAAATTACTATATCATTTTAATAATGATTTGTCTATATATTATTTCAAAAGTATTAATTAATAAACATAATTAAACTAAAATAAAATATCCCTTAATCATAAGGGATATTTTTGTATTACACATAAATTATTATTCAACTTATTTTTGTACTAATAATTAATACAAAAACTATGTTGTAATTTATTTTAAATTTGTTTCAAAAAAAGATGTTATCTTATCAAAAGGAATTGCATTTTTTCCGCCACCATCATATAAATCAGTATGAACTGTATCTGGAATAATCATAAGTTCTTTATTATCTTTATAATTATTATCCTTTATCATATTTGCAAAAGCATCTTTACTAAAATAACAAGAATGTGCATTTTCACCATGTATCATTAATACAGCACTTCTAATTTCATTACTATACTGTAAAATAGGCATATTCATAAAAGACATACAACCTGTAATGTTCCAACCATTATTGGAATTAAGAGAGCGTTTATGATAACCACGAGCAGTTTTATAGTAATCATAATAATCTTTTACAAAAAATGGTGCATCCTCAGGTAATGGGTCTATAACTCCACCACCCTGAACATAATGACCTTCTTTATATTCTTTAGTTCTTTGTTCGTTTAAAAATTTTCGTTTTTCAAAACGTTTTTCTTCACTATTTTCAGAATCAAAGTAACCATTGGAATTTACTCTACTCATATCATACATAGTTGAAGTTACTGTTGCTTTAATTCTTGTATCTATTGCAGCAGCATTTAATGCTAAACCACCCCAACCACAAATACCGATAATACCAATTTTTTCTGAGTCAACATTATCTTGAACAGATAAAAAATCAACTGCAGCTTGAAAATCTTCTGTATTTATATCTGGTGACGCCATATATCTAGGTTCTCCACCACTTTCACCTGTAAAAGATGGGTCAAATGCAATAGCAATAAATCCTCTCTCTGCCATTGTCTGTGCATATAAACCAGAACACTGTTCCTTTACTGCACCAAATGGTCCACTTACAGCGATTGCTGGTAATTTTTCTTTAATATTTTTTGGCTCATATAAATCTGCCGCAAGTGTAATTCCATATCTATTATGAAATGTTACTTTACTATGATTTACATTATCACTTTTAGGAAATACTTTATCCCATTCTTTTGTCATATTTAATTGTGTCATAGTACATCACCATCTCCTATTTTATATTTGTTATTCAACTTCTCTTTCTAAATTTTTATAATTATAATCTTAATGTCTATTATCAATATATTTCACATTATCTCTATAAATTTATTATATAATGATTTTTATTAACTCAGAATATCCAATATGTTATCATTGTATAAACTAAAAGTTAATACTATAAATATTAAAAATTTTTTAATAATAAAAAAGCAACACTATAAATATAATGTTGCTTTTTATAAATGAAATTTATTATTTTATAATCTAATGTCACATATTGTTGCTTCAATATTTGCTGAATTTTCAGCAAAAAATTCAATTCCGCAACTTTCTTTTTTAGCATAAATTCTTGATGTAAAAACTTCTAATCCATCATTTACAAAAATCTCTACACTTGAACTATCCATAAAAATTTCTAACTGTAAATCTTTTTCATTAAATGAACATTTTCTAACACTGCCATACTCAACAGCATACTGAATTCCTGAATTGCTTCTATCAAATACAAGTTCTGAATTTAAAATATCATAATAGAATAATGTTTCTTCATTATCTCCAACTCTTAATTTGATGCCTACTTTATCTCCAATTATATCTGTGAATTTACAATTCAAATAATAAATATCGCCTTCAAATCCATCAAATCGAGCATTTCCCTTTATTGTATCACTAATAGTTATAGGATTGCATTTAATATTATCTAACTCAGAAATAGGTCTTTGATATAATCTATTATTTTTAATAGTTAATTCTCTTGGTAATGTGAGACAATGTGCCCAATTATTTTTTTCTGTTACACATTCTACACCTGGTAATCCAAGCCAACCTATAAGAATTCTTCTTCCTTTATTATCTTTCATTGTCTGTGGTGCATAAAAATCAAATCCACGGTCAAATTCATTGTATATATCACTTGTTACAACTGGATTAGAAAAATCAATTTTATCTGTTAAAATATATCCAGATGGGAATATATTATTATATTCATTGCCTGATTTTTCTTGTCCTTGTGAACAAAACATTATAATACCTTTATCATCAATTTCAAAATAATCAGGGCATTCCCACATAAAACCGCCTTTATATGGAATGTTAACTTCACCCATTAACTGCCAATCAAATAAATCTTTTGAACGATAATAAACAATTCTTCCTTCATTGTTTGTATTTTCAGCACCTATTAAACAATAGTAATATCCATTTTGTTCAAAAACGTTAGGGTCTCTAAAATTGTCTGTATATCCTTCTGGTGAGTCTATAATTAAAGGTTTATTATATTTATTGATATTTCCGTCCTTATCCATTGTTGCCAAGCATTGATATGGTTTTCTTATCCAATCTTTATCTCTTGTATTTCCTGTATAAAATAAATATAATAAATCATCTTTTACAAAACCACTTCCAGAAAAAACTCCATGACTTTCATATTCAGTATCAGGAGATAAGCCTATACCTTTATCTATCCAATGAACCAAATCTTTACTAACCATATGATACCAATATTTTATTCCGTGTACAGGTCCAATAGGAAACCACTGATAAAATATATGATATTCTCCATTATAATATGAAAATCCGTTAGGGTCATTAAGCAAACCTGTTTTAGGCTGAATATGATATTTTTGTCTATAAATACAAGAATTAACACTTTCCATTAAATCCTCATACTCTTTTCCTGTAATATCTTCCAACCTTCTATATCTTTGTTCTCTTGTCCACTCCATATTACATAACTCTCCTAAATATAATTAAGAATTACTATTTTGTTTTCTACCAATTGTTTTAGCAAATATAATAGTTATTATAAATGAAGCAACCATTGCAATAACTGTTGAAATTAAGAATTGTACCATACAATCTGGTCTTATACAAATAACACCAATAACTCCACAAGGTCCCTGTGATACTGATAAAACTTGCATAAATGTTGCATAGGCTGCACCAATACCACCACCTAATAATGAAGCAAAGAATGGATATCTTAATTTAAGATTAACACCAAATATTGCTGGTTCTGTTATACCTAATAATGCAGATATACCTGATGCAGATGCAACACTGCGTAATTTACTATCTTTTTTCATTAAATACATAACTGCAAAAGCTGCTGCTCCCTGAGCACAGTTAGCACAAGCGACAACTACGAATGTAGGAGAACCTCCTAAAGTCTGAATGTTTGCAAGTATCTGTGTTTCTGCTGTTACTAAACTATGATGCATACCTGTAATAACTAATAAAGGATATGTAACTCCATAAATAAATCCACCTATTCCACCTAAGTCAAAGAATAACCAAATTACAGCATTTGTCATAGCATCACCAACTGTACGCATAACAGGTCCAATTGCAACAAATGTTAAAGCTGCTGTAATTAAAACTGATAAAAATGGAGTAAGTATATTATCTAACATTGCAGGTACGATTTTACGTAATCTTTTTTCTATTACAGCTAAACAAAATGCTGCTACGATAACAGGTAAAACTGTTCCCTGATAGCCAACTTTAGCAATTTGTAATCCAAAAACATTCCAATATGGAACAGTGCCATCAATAAGAGCTTGACCATAGCTATATCCATTTAATAAATCCGGGTGTATCATAATTGCACCAATAACAGCACCTAATATAGGTGTGCCACCAAAAATTTTGGCTGCTGAAAATCCAATTAATACTGGTAAGAATGTAAATCCTGCATTAGAAGCTAAATTTATTATTGAAGCAAGGTCTGCAATTTGAGGATGTGCTTCAACTAATGATTTTCCAGCTATAAACATACCTTGTGCAGTCAATATGTTATTAATACCCATCATTAAACCTGAAGCAACCAAAGCTGGTAAAATAGGTACAAATACATCTGCTAAAAGTTTTAATACTTTCTGTACAGGGTTCATTTTTTTATCAGCTATTTTTTTAACTTCATCTTTTGTCATGCTTTCAATGTCAGCAATCTTAATAAATTCATCATATACTTTATTTACAGTACCAGTTCCTAAAATAATCTGAAACTGTCCACCATTATTGAAACTACCCTTAACAGCATCAATTTCTTCAATTTTATCTGTCTGAATTAAATTATCTTCTTTTAAAACAAGACGTAATCTAGTTGCACAGTGTGCAGCACTTATAACATTTTCTTTTCCACCAATGTGTTCAATAATTTCTTGTGCTATTTTTTTGTAATCCATAGTTATCCTCCTTTTTTATAAAAGCATTTTTAAACCTACATAAAAAACAAATTTTTAATTCTTAACCTCCCCATATATTTTTTATTTATAATTTTCATAATAGTTTTAAAACTATAATTAAATTCAAATTATTTCAATTAAACATTTATAGAAGGAATATAGCACCAAATATAAAATAAATTTAATGGTTTGGTGTTTTAAAATAACCCGTAAAGTAACCGATTAAGTAACCGGTTACTTTACGGTACAATAATACTACATATACATAGTATTGTCAACAATTTTTAAACCTTAATTTTAAACAAAAAAACACCATAACCAAATATATAAAAAATTAACTAATTGGTTATGGTATTTTATTAATCTGTTGTATTTCTTTTTATAAGAACAGGAGCAATTTGTTTGTGAATAGGTTCTTTTAAAGGTATTGGCTTTCTTTTTTTCATTTCAGTCATCTGTAATACAAGTAAATCCATAGCTGTATTAGCTATTTTATCTATTTGCTGTGCTATGGTAGTTATTGGAACTACAGCTTCACTAGCTATAGGAGAATTGTCAAAACCTACAATACGATAGTGTTCTGGTAAATTACCGTATTTTTGAATAACTAAATTAAGAAATATATTTGCATAAGTATCATTAGATAAAAATATTCCCTTTTTTTGACCTAAATATTTTTCGTCTATTTCATTAAATATATTTTGCATTTTTGCAAACACTGATTCGTAATTATAACCAAAGTTTTCTCTAATCAATTCATACTTTGCATTATTATTATCACATACATCAATAAAAGCTCTTATTCTATCATATGAAGGCACATACTCGGGAAAAATATTATTGATGTGAATTAAAACATCACAATTATTTTTTATAAGTAAGTCAGTTGCTTCAGATGCTCCAGTATAATTATCTGTATCAACACTGCACACATATTTAGCTTCACGCTCAATAGTTACAACAGGTATATTATATGATTTAAGTTCTTCTGAAGATATAGTATTACTTAAAACAATAAGACCTTCTATTTTATATGCTAAAAGTTCTTGTATATATTTTCGTTCAACTTCTTTTTTATGATTTCCTATAAAAACGAGAAATTTGTAATTATATTCTTCATAACTTGCTAAAATTTTATTTAACATCTCAGAATAATAGTGAAAATATAAATTAGGAATAATAATTCCAACAAACTCACTTTTTCCATTAGCTAAAACTTTTGCTAACTTATTTTTCTGATAGCCTAATTCTTCCAAAGCTTTTGCAATTTTCTCTTGATTTTCTAATGTAAGTGAATCAGGATTATTAAAATATCTAGAAATAGTTGTTTTTGAAAAATTAGTATATTTTGCAATATCCGCAAATGTTACTTTTTTCCTTTCCATTTATAATACCTCTTTTAAATAATTTTAATATAGTATATCAATTTTAAACAATAAAATCAATTAAACTATAATAATTATAATAAAAATAGAAATAAATTTAACTATAATTTTTTAAATTAGGTTTACCTTTTGTTATCTGAAACTTACTAATTTCTATAAACCCATTTCTTCTGCTTTTTTAATAAATCCCCTTACATTTTTGTTGCCTGAAAAATCAAAAAATCCCTCTTTGGGCTCATGTATAATATCATTTATTACCAGATAATTCATAAGCTATATAAAGTAAAGTTAAATTTAAAAGAGAGTCTATTATAAGACGATACTATTTTTATTTACCATTTTATTCTAAAATTATATAAATTTAGTAATCTTGCAGTTTGAATTTTACCCAAAATATGCCAAATTTAATTTATAAAAAAAAAGCTGTCACTAACGTGACAGCTTTTATATACTATCGTTCCATTTCTAATATTTGTTTATTATTATTATATTTTTTATAATATATTCCGCCTCGCCGATGTCCATAATGGTCAGGTCCCCCGGTATTATTTTTTAAGGAAATTAAAGCATTTCTGTATTTTAACGCTTTCTCAATATCATCAGTATTTTTCAAAATTCCATATTCCACATAAAACTCTGCTATGTATGCATCTACGCTTCTAATATGGTCAATAACTTTTATATTTTCATAAATTTTTTAATAAATAATAGAACAAAAAAATATTTTTAAGACTATGAACAATTCTTTGAATTGCTGCTACTATTGAAAGAGGATAGTTTAATGCAAGACTTTTAATAACTTATTTTTCTGTGACCTATTTCAAAAAATTCAGTTTTGCTGTACTATCTGAACAGAAAAATATATCTAAAAAATGATAGAAAACAGATAAACTGTATCAAATAGAATTTTAACAACTATATTTACGATTGATTTTGTAAAACCGATTTTCCATAATTACATCCAAATAATAATCCTGCTAACATAAGAGAAGCACCTAAACCTGTATAAAATACAGCAATAAACTCCTCTGGTGCAATTCCACTTTTTCTTAATCCTATACCACCAGTTATCATAACTGCCATAATTATAAACGATTTTCCATCAAAAAATTTTAGAAAAAAGTGTCTTTCCTCTAAATAGGCATTAATTCTGGCAGTATGCTTTTTCACTAATTTTCCAAAAATAAATATCTGAAAGACAGTAAAAACTAAAACTGATAATAATAAATTGATTATAGATAAATAGCCTATATAAGTCATAATCCCTATACTAAGGATATTAAATCCTGCTAAGCTCCATACTAGACATGCTAATAATAAAAGTGTATTTCGTTTTACTTTCATAGTATTCCTCCTTTTATTGAACATTGTTCATTTTATTGTATAAAAAAATCCCACTATTTTATGAATATTATCTGATATGCCTACAATACATATATATGATATATCATCAACGTCATAATCCAATATATTTAATTGGCTTGATATATCACTTATTAAAGGAGTATTATTTATAATAAGCTCTGGTTCACTGGCATACACCATTTTACTTAACAATAATGTACATATTATAGAATATATAAGTTTTTTCATAAAATCACTCCCCATCACTAAATATATTTTTATTTTATCATAATTTAACCTAAAATTTTTTAATTTTCAAAAATTAACCATTTATATTATAC
>NZ_NFLT01000030.1 GCF_002161055.1 Tyzzerella sp. An114 | reverse complement strand
GATTTTATGAAATAGGATGCTAATATTATTTTTAATTTTATGAAAAATTTGAATATAAATAATTTATATATTGAGTAATAATTTTAATATTTAAACTTTAAAAAGAACCTTTAATATATTTAAAGGTTCTTTTTTGAGAGTAAAATTTATTACTATTATTTACATTCTATTCTAATTGATTGTATTTCATCTAGATTTGATATTTCTGTATCTAAATAGAAATAATAATCAATGTGACCATTTCCCCCACCAACAATATTATTATCTGTAAAATATTCTTTAATTTTATTATAAAAAATATCATTATAGTTAAATATAATCATATTACCTAAATGAGAAAAGCCTTCAAACAAACCTATATCTTCCATATTTATATTGGAAGGTGAAAAATAACTGTTATCATAATAAATAATATTATTATTTTGATATACAATAACTTTATTATGATATAATTTATACATAAATTTTTCACCTCTTGCTTTTCTACCACAAGAAAGTATTTCATTCATTATAAATTTTGATGTATTATCTGAAAGAAATATTTCTGTTTCACTTTTAAAATTTGAGTCTTCAAAAGGTATTGTTGCCATAGGATTATAATGTAATATTGAATTTTTTCCAATATTTATTTTTGTGTGTCTTTTTGCATATCCTTCATTCATTCTATGTATTTTTTCATAAGACTGAGAACATATTTCAACAACAGTATTTTCCTCTGTTTCAATGTTTATATTCTGACTATCACCTTCCATAATTCCTGCGGAAGCACTTAAAATCATAATTTTTATACCTTTTGTCCCATATAAAAATGGTTTCATGATTTTGAAAGGAGCTGTAAAAAAGCTATCTTTAATGTATGTATTACCATTCTTTTCACCACAAATAATATTCAATTCAGATATTTTACCGAATTTATTATCCATATTACATGCCCTCAAACATAACGTTTTTTTCTATCCAAGAAACAACACTGTCAATTCCGTCTAAATCTCTTATATTTGTAAATACAAAAGGACGATTTCCTCTCATTTTTAATGAATCTCGTTCCATAACTTCAAGACTTGCCCCTACATATGGAGCAAGGTCAATTTTGTTTATTACAAGAAGGTCAGACCTTGTAATTCCCGGACCACCTTTTCTTGGTATTTTGTCACCTTCAGAAACGTCTATTACAAATATAGTTGCGTCTGCCAACTCTGGACTAAATGTAGCTGAAAGATTATCTCCACCACTTTCTATAAAAACTATTTCTATATCTGGAAATTTCTCGACCAAATTATCAATAGCCTCTAAATTCATTGAGGCATCTTCTCTTATAGCAGTATGAGGACAACCTCCTGTCTCAACTCCAACTATTCTTTCAACAGGTAAAACACTGTTTTTACTCAAAAATTCTGCATCTTCCTTTGTATAAATATCGTTTGTAACAACACCTATACTATATTTCTTTGAAAGTATTCTTGTAAGTGCTTCTATAAGTGCAGTTTTTCCAGAACCAACAGGTCCTGCAACTCCTATTTTTACATAATTCATATAAAATTCCTCCTACGACATATAAAGTCTTGAATATAGACATTCATGTTCCATACATCTAATATCAAATCCAACTGTTGAAAGCATAAATAATTCTTCTTCTACATTTATAAGGTTATTTTTTATATCCTCAAATTTTTTAATTATATTTGAAAGCATTATTTGTCCATCTGTTTGGCTTAATGGTATTGTTTTTACACAATTTATAACCATTCCAGAGACTTGAGCATATAAAAAATTTTCAATAGCCTCCATAAAATCTATTTCCATAGAACAACAATAAATACCATATACAATAGAATATGAAGATATTCTTCCAACTTTTGAATATTCAGAAAAAAGATTATTTTCACTTTTATAATTAAGTTTTTTTAATGTTTTTAAAAATCGTGATGCCATTTTTTTATTACCTTCACGCACCTCATAGGGAACTTTTCCAGCCTCCATAAGTTCTTCAATATGTAATATTTTTGACAAATCATCTCTATATTTATATACAAGTTTTATAGCCATTAAATCAGTATATAAAATTCCATATTTTAATTTATTAATTATATATTTAAAGGCTGTGTCCTTATCATTTACAATGCCTTTTTGTATATAAGTCTCTAAACCATTTGAATGGGCATAGGCTCCAACAGGAAAAGAAGCATCATTTATTTGTAAAAGTATAAATTTTTTCATAAAATCACACTCCATATTTAATGAGTATGATTATTTATTGTAGCTGATATACTTTTTTCAAAGTCTGGACACATATGTTTCTTTGTACATTTTACACCATGAAGTTTTTCAAGCATTTCAAACAGTGGTGCTGTATATGGTGTTATAAATTCATTTTCGTTTTCACCATAAAAAAGACTTGCATGTCTATTTCCTATTTCATAACATACTTTTGCTATCATGTGTTTATGGTTATCATCTACCTTTATGTATATAACATCAAAATCAGGAATATTTACTGCTATAACTCTATTTTCATCTGCATAAATTACATCATTTTTTTTGATACCCTTTTTAAGTATGTCATTATCTAATTTTATGCCTACTTCTTCACCATTTTCTAATGTTTTTAAATGTATTTTCTTAAATGTTTCATGCCATTCTATATCTACATATTGAACATTAAGACCTTCAAATTTTTTATCGGATAATTTCCCAATTATATTTTCACAAACCATTTGTATTCCTCCAATTATTAAAAAAGATTATAAAGCTGTGTAAGAGGTAATTTTTCAGCATATTTTGACTCTATTTTTTTACCATCAACACAAACTTCATATGTTTCTGAATTAACTGTAATATCTGGTGTACTATCATTGAATTTCATATCTTTTTTTGAAATATTTCTACAATTTTTTACAGGCAAAACAATTTTGTTTAAACCATATTTATTTTTTATTCCCTTTTCAAAAGCTACATTTGAAACAAATGTAATACTTGATTTATACTTTGCACTTCCATCAGCACCAAACATATTTTTATAAATAACAGGCTGTGTTGTAGGTATAGAAGCATTGGCATCTCCCATTTTTGAGGCTGTTATGATTCCGCCTTTTATTACAATTTCTGGTTTCACTCCAAAAAATGCTGGGTCCCAAAGTACAATATCAGCAAATTTACCTTCTTCAATAGAACCTACATACTCAGATATACCATGAGTTATAGCTGGATTTATTGTATATTTTGAAATATATCTTTTTGCTCTAAAATTGTCGTTTCTCTCGCTGTCTTCTTCCAAATATCCTCTTTCTTCTTTCATTTTATGGGCTGTCTGCCAAGTTCTTGTTATTACCTCTCCAACTCGTCCCATAGCTTGTGAATCAGAACTCATCATGCTAAATACTCCCATATCATGAAGAACATCTTCCGCTGCAATAGTTTCTGGTCTTATTCTTGAGTCTGCAAAAGCAACATCTTCCGGTATTTTACTGTCAAGATGATGACATACCATAAGCATATCTAAATGTTCATCTATTGTATTTTTTGTATATGGCATAGTTGGGTTTGTTGAAGAAGGTAAAACATTCAAAAATGAAGCAGCTTTTATTATATCAGGTGCGTGACCGCCTCCTGCTCCTTCAGTATGATATGTATGAATAACTCTACCCTTTAAAGCAGCTATTGTATCTTCAACAAATCCACCTTCATTTAATGTGTCTGTATGTATTGCAGTCTGTACATCATACATGTCAGAAACATTAAGACAATGGTCAATTACTGCTGGTGTAGACCCCCAGTCCTCATGTATTTTTAATCCCATTGCACCTGCTTCAACTTGTTCAATAAGTGATTTCTCATCAGAACAATTTCCTTTTCCAAGAAATCCTATATTAATAGGGTATTCTTCGGCAGCTCTAAGCATCATCTCAATATTCCAAGGTCCTGGTGTACAAGTTGTTGCATTTGTTCCATCAGCTGGCCCTGTTCCTCCACCTATCATTGTTGTAACTCCAGAATATAAAGCACACTCTATTTGTTGTGGACATATAAAATGTATGTGAGTGTCAATACCACCGGCTGTTACAATAAGTCCTTCTCCTGCTATGGCTTCTGTTGACGCACCTACAATCATATTAGGATTAATATTATCCATTACATCAGGATTTCCAGCTTTACCAATTCCTTTTATAAATCCATCTTTAATTCCTATATCAGCTTTATATATACCTGTATAATCAAGAATGAGTGCATTTGTTATTACTAAATCAAGTGCACCTTCTTCGCTAGATGTTTTTACACATTGACCCATACCATCACGTATAGTTTTTCCACCACCAAATTTTATTTCTTCGCCGTATGTAGTGTAATCTTTTTCTACTTCTATAATTATATTTGTATCTCCAAGTCTAACTCTGTCTCCTGTTGTTGGTCCATACATCATTGAATATTTTTTTCTATCTATTTCTATACTCATAAATATATCACCTCTCAATAAAACCTTTTTCTTCTGCCTTTTTTAATGCTTTTTCTTTTGAAATATCCGAAATTTCACAACAAGTAATATCATTAAAACCATATACAACTTTATTTCCGCCAAACTCTACAAGCTGTACTGGTTTACTTTCTCCAGGTTCAAAACGTATTGATGTTCCTGAAGGTATATCTAATCTATAACCAAAAGCCTTTTCTCTATCAAAAACAAGAAATTTGTTTACCTCAAAAAAATGAAAATGAGAACCTACCTGAATAGGTCTGTCTCCCTTATTATCTACAATAAGTTTTATTGTATTTTTGTTTTCATTTAATACAATATTTTTATCTTCTGTAATTATTTCTCCTGGTATCATAAAATTCCTCCTTATTTTATAGGATTATGTACAGTTACAAGTTTTGTTCCATCTGGAAATGTAGCTTCAACTTGAACTTGATGTATCATTTCACAAACTCCATCCATGACATCTTCAGATGTAAGAAGTGTACATCCATATTGCATAAGTTCTACAACACTATATCCATCACGAGCACGCTCCATAAGCTCTGAACTTATATATGCAACTGCTTCAGGATAATTTAATTTAAGCCCTCTATCTTTTCTCTCTTTAGCAAGATTACCTGCCAAATGTAGCATAAGTTTTTCTTGTTCTTTTGGTGTTATATGCATTTATATTACCTCCTCTTTTTGTTTTAAAAACAAAAAAGGACAGGTATATAATACCTGTCCCCATTAACTAAGTTTAAAATCAAAAAATATTAAATTAAAAAATATCATTATATATGTACATATCATCTTTGATACTGAACTAATGTATTTTTCTATATTTTAACATTAAAAAAAACTTTGTCAATATATTTATTTTTAATCCATTATATCACCACTACTTATAACATAAGAACGAAGTACATCACTAACAAATATTTTACCATCTCCAATATTATTAGTCGAATTAACATCTATTATTGTTTTTACAACAATATCTAAATTCTCATCATCAATAACAATTATAAATTTTCTATATGACATAAAAGATGTTTTCATAATTCCGTTATTAGGAAGTTTAATTTCAGCAGGCATTTTTCCTCGTCCATTTACACTTCTTCCAGTGTAAAAAGGAAATCCTATTTTTTCTAAAGCCTTTTTTGTCTGTTCTACTTTAGAAGGTCTTATTATGGCTGTTACTTCTTTCATAATATATACCTCCTTTAAAGTCCTTTTTTACCTGAACTTATAGTATACGCATCACACACAGGCATAACAAATATTCTACCGTCTCCAATATTTCCATATTCACCTGTTCGTGCATTTTCCATTATTATATCTACAACTTCTTTTTCATCTTCATCATTAATAACAATAAGTATCATCATTTTAGGAAGCTCATCATATACAACAGAACCTATTTTTATACCCTTCTGTTTTCCTCTACCATATACATCCATTTCAGTTGCTGCTGAATACCCCTTATTCATAAGCTCATCTAAAACAATAGGTGCTTTTTCCGGTCTTATTATTGCTCTAATCATTAACATATATACAACCTCCTAAAGTGATAATAGTCCCTGAAGAGCTTTTTTATCTAAACTTTTAGTTTCGCCTTCCATAACAATTTTTCCCTTTTCCATTACATAACATTTATCAGATATTTCCATAACAAATTCTAAATACTGTTCAACTATGAAAACAGCCATTTTTTCTTTTAATTTTGTTATTATTCTTCCTATATCTTGTATTACAGAAGGCTGTATTCCCTCTGTTGGTTCATCTAATATAAGAACTTTCGGCTCAGATACAACAGCCCTTGCAATAGCTAACTGCTGTTGCTGTCCTCCTGAAAGGTCTCCACCTTTTCTATCTAAAAATTCTTTTAATATAGGAAATATTTCAAATATAAATTCTGGAATTGTATCAGATTTTCTATTAGCTTCCATTCCAAGTAATATATTTTCTCTTACTGTTAGCTGTGGGAATATTTCTCTGCCTTGAGGAACATAGCCTATACCCGCTTTAGCCCTTGAATATGTAGGTAATCCAGATATTTTCTTTTTATCAATATATATTTCTCCAGAAGGAGTATCAACAAGTCCCATAATACTTTTCATTGTAGTAGATTTGCCTACTCCATTTCTACCAACAAGACAGGTAACTTCACCTTTTTCAGCCTCCAAAGATACACCAAACAAAACTTTACTTCCATTATATGCAGCTGTGAGATTATCAATTTTTAACATTTTTATCACCGCCTCTTCCGAGATATACATCTATAACCTGTTGATTATTCTGTATATCATCAATACTTCCCTCACATAATATAGAACCCTCATGAAGAACTGTAACAGATGTAGAAACATCTTTAACAAATTTCATATCATGTTCTACAACGATTATTGAACAATCATTTTTAATTATTCTTAATAATTCTGCTGTTTTTTCAGTTTCACGACGTCCCATTCCAGCAACAGGTTCATCAAGAAGCATAACTTTTGGTTTTAAAACACATATCATGCTTATTTCCAACCACTGTTTTTGACCGTGAGATAATTTAGTAGGATATTCATTTTTCATGTCATAAAGTCCAACAAAATTTAAAGCATCATCTATTCTTTCTCTTTCATCTTTTGTTATATTGCCCTTTATTGAAGAAAATAAACCTTTGCTCCCTGCAACAGCAAGTTCCATATTTTCCTGTATAGTTATACCACTAAATACACTAGGTGCTTGAAATTTTCTTCCTATGCCTAATTCAACTATTTTATGTTCTTTTATCTTTGGTAAGCTATACTCTCTATTTCCGTCATTATATAATATATTACCTTCTGATAATTTGTTTTTACCACATATGGCATCTAGTAAAGTTGTCTTTCCTGCACCATTAGGCCCTATAAAAAATCGTATTTCATTTTTTCCTATTGATGTAGTAACATTCTTTACAGCTTTAAAATTTCCAAAAGTTATACTTGCATTTTTTATTTCTATAACCGGAGTATTTACAGAAATATTCATATTCCCACCCCTTTCAATTATGTTGTCTTTTTGCTAATACTTTCTTATTTTTCTCATTATCCATTTTCTTTTCTTTATATAAATTTATTTTGTTTATTATTCTTCTTGGAACATCTTTAAGAGATACAATACCTCCTGGAAGAAGTAATATTACGAATATAAACATAAAACCTATAAAATATGACCATAATTCTGGAAAATTCTCACTTATTATACTTTTTCCAAAATTAGTTACTAAAGCACCTATTATAGGTCCTATAAGTGTTCCTTTACCACCAATAGCAACCCATATAACCATTTCTATTGATGGTGATATATTTACATCATTAGGAGAGATAATTCCAACCTGTGGAACATATAATGCTCCTGCAATTCCTGCTAATACTGCTGAAAGACAATATACAAAAACTTTATATACTGCCGGATTATATCCCATAAAACGAGTTCTATTTTCTCCATCTCTTATTGCAACAAGAACTTTACCAACACGTTTTTTAACAAGAATACTACATATTACAAAAGCACCTATAAGAAATGCTAATGTTATATAATACATTGCACTTTTTACCGCTGGAAGATATACTGATTTTCCAAATATTGTTGAAAAGTTAGTAAGACCATTAGAACCACCTAAATATTTTTGCATACCTATAAGAAGTGTTGCCATTGCTGCTGCAAGAGCCTGTGAAAGTATTGAAAAATACACTCCTTTAATTCTATTAAGAAAAGTAAGATATCCTATTACTAATGCAAGTATTGTAGGAACTGCAATTACTAAAATCATACTAATTACAGGACTTTTAAATGGTTCCCAAAACAATGGAAGTTCAGTTAATCCACTCCATGTCATAAAATCCGGAAGACCTGTTCCTGATGACTCTAATTTTAAATACATCGCCATACAGTATGCACCAAGACCAAAATATACTCCATGACCAAGGCTTAATATTCCTGTATATCCCCATATCATGTCTATACCTATTGCCACCAAAGCGTAACACATATATTTACTAATCATATTTGTTCTAAATGATGACATATAAAAGGGAGCTGTTAAAAGAAATAGAAATATTAAAATGGCAACAATATTTCTACCTGATATTTTATTTCTTAAACTTTCCATAATTATTATACACCTCCATTTTAATCATCAAGGGAACGAGTACTTATTGTAAAAATTCCCTTTGGTTTTATCTGTAATAATATAATAACCACAATAAAAGTTATAACCTTTCCAAGTGAAGCTGATGTGAAAAATTCAAAGGAAGATGTTCCCATACCTATTATAAATGAGCCTGTTATAGCACCTACTATTCTACCTACTCCACCTACAACAACTGTCATAAAAGTATCAACAATATATGATGTTCCAATAGTTGGACCAATAGGACCTAAAAATGTTAATGCACAACCTGCTATGCCGGCAAATCCTGAACCTATTGCAAATGTTCCTGCATCTATAATATTTGTATTTACTCCAAGACTAGCTGCCATGGCTCTATTTTGCATTGTTGCACGAACATTTCTTCCTGCTCTTGTTTTATACATAATAAATGCTACTAATGCTACACAAATAAATGCCATAATTAATATAAATATTCTCTTGTATGAAAAAGAAAGTAATTGTGTTACTTTTAAATTATTATCTACAAATGATGGTGGTATAACACTAACATTTGAAGAACCAAAAATTGTTCTTGCAAGCTGTTGTAAAACAAGGCTTACACCCCAAGTGACAAGTAAACTGTCAAGAACTCTTCCATAAAGATGACGTATTATAAGTCTTTCTAATATAAGTCCAAAAATTCCAGCAATAACAAATGACATAATTATTGAAACAATAAAATATGTATCAAAAAACTTTTCTGGAACATTAGACTTAAATATATTTTGTATAACATATGTTGTATAGGCTCCTATCATTATAAATTCACCATGAGCCATATTTATAACTCCCATAAGACCAAATGTTATAGCAAGTCCCAATGCTGCAAGAAGAAGTATAGAACTTACACTCAATCCATTGAAAATTTGAGATATAAATAATTCCATATTATTCCACCTACCTTTTATATTTCATATTAAATACATATGCGTATATCAATAATCAGATATACGCATATACATTTTAAATATTTATATAATTATTGTCCTAAACCAGCCTCTGCTGCCCAAGAATATCCTGTAAGCCATGGGTCTGGTTTTATTCTTTCATCTGTACTCCAAAGCTCCTCTATCTGACCTTCTGCATTTGCTTTACCAATTCTTGCAACTTTGTAAAGATGATGTGTTTCAGGGTCTATTGTTACTAAACCTTCTGGAGCCATATATTCTATTTCACCTGACTCACAAGCCTCTATAACTTTATCAACATCAAATGAACCTGCTTTTTCACAAGCTGCTGCCCAAAGATATACTCCTATATATGCATCCTGTATTGGGTCACCTGTAACTCTGTCTTCTCCATATAATGCTTTATATTTTTCTGTAAATGTAGTACTTTCTGGTGTGTCTACTGTCTGGAAATAGTTCCAAGCAAAAAGATGACCTTCTGCATATTCTGCACCCATACCTTTTATATCTTCTTCATAACAACTAAATGACATAATTGGTATATCATTGGCTGTAAGTCCTGCATCTTTAAACTGTTTAAAGAAAGCTACATTTGAGTCA
This sequence comes from Tyzzerella sp. An114, assembly GCF_002161055.1. GTDB lineage: Bacteria > Bacillota > Clostridia > Lachnospirales > Anaerotignaceae > Fimicola > Fimicola cottocaccae. Next base: position 1,283 of record NZ_NFLT01000030.1, on the reverse strand, counting down.
CCATTAATTGTATTTATAATAGCATCTGGTTTTGTCTGCTGTATTTTTGTTAATACTGTACTCATGTCTGTATGACCAAGTGGTAAATATTCCTCTCCAACTATCTCTATGACTTTTTCCTCTGCAATAGCTTTAATAATTGTATTTGTTGTTCTTGGATATACATAATCAGAACCTAAAAGGAATAACTGGAGTTTTCCATCGTCTCCTTTATTATTTTCATAAAGATAATCTACTGCTGGTATAGCCTGCTGATTAGGAGGACAAGAAGTATACATTATATTATGTGATGATTCAAGTCCCTCATACTGTACCGGATACCATAAAAGTCCATTGTTGCCTTCAAACACTGGTAATACAGCTTTTCTGCTGGCTGATGTCCAACAACCAAAAACAGTTGCAACATTATCACTTGTAAGTAATTTTGTAGCCTTTTCAGCAAAAATTGCTGAGTCTGATGCACCATCTTCAAGGACATATTCTATCTGTTTTCCAAGTACTCCACCATTTTCATTTATTTCATCAATAGCCATTTCAACAGCATCTACTAAAGGCATTTCTGACATTGCCATTGTTCCTGTCATAGAATGTAATATACCTACCTTTACAGTATCAGAATTTGTTGATGATGAATTTCCTTCTGTTTCATTGCTATTTCCACCACAGGCAGCAAGAGATAATGTTATCGCCGCAGCAGTAAAAATACTGAATGCTTTTCTCATAAAACTTTTCATGTTAACCTCTCCTTTAATTATGTTTTATCTTTTGTAAAATAAAAAAACGTCTTAATTTCATTTTAATGAACTTAAGACGTCTTTGTCGCTTATATGTAATTTTTATAAAGCACATATTTATATTACCTCACAAAACCTAAAAAATAAACCTTACTAATCCGATTTTTCACTATACAAAACAGTTTTTTTTACATATTTAAAATACGTTTCCTATACTCAGTAGGTGTTTCTCCTGTATATTTTCTAAATATTTTTGTAAAATAATCTGTTGATGAATATCCTATTTTTTCACATATTTCATATATTTTTAGTCTTTCTTCTTTAATAATTTTTTTAGAATATCCTATTTTCATATGTTGTATATATTCATTTACTGTAATTTTTGTTTGAGATTTGAATATCTTTCCTATATAGTCTTTGGTTAACTCCAAATTTTCAGAAATTTTATCAAATATTTTATTACTTTCTATATTATCAAAAACACAATTACATATTTTATTTAGAATATTATCTTTATTATGTAAATTAAATTTCAATGATATATTATGA
>NZ_NFLT01000003.1 GCF_002161055.1 Tyzzerella sp. An114 | reverse complement strand
ATACATAATATAAAAAGCATAATAAAATAAAGTATTTTACATATAATCCATACATCTATTTTAGAATCAATTTCATCAATAGCAACAGTTATGGATTGTTTGTTATATATTACTATTAAGAGCTGAAGTATAGAAATAATTTTCTTAATACCTTCTGACTCATATTTTAAAGGTATATCCTTACTATTTTTATTAGACATAAGTTGAATTAACTCTCCAACTTCACCATTTTCCAAAAGTTGATTACCTAACTCTTTTAAACTAATTGTCAAACCAGGAACTATCTGTTTAAGAACAATATTCATATTGGATATTACATTTTTTATAATATCTACTGTTTCTTTAGGAATAACTGTAGGATTTTCAAGAGAAATCATTGTTTGTCCAACTGCACCACTATTATTTTTTTCATATTTAAAAGTTAATGGTAATGCATTCATACTAATAATACCTGTATTTGATGTATTTATTATAAATAATTCAAAATTACCATAATTAACTAAAGACTCTAATAATTTTAAATGTCTAATAAACTCAGTATTATTTTTATTTGAATCTAATCGCTGACGTATAACATTAAGGAATTCTATTGAAAATATAAATGATCTCGAAGAGTTCATTATTATATTTTTTGCAACTAGCAATTCCATATTTTTTGCAGAATTTTTACCTATAAGACATTCATATTTTAAATCGGGAACAAAGATTTTTTCTGTATTCGTATTTATAAGAGTTTCTTTCCTTTTATTTTCTGAATTACTTTGAAAAGAATAACTTAAAACTTCATTAAAAATTACTAATTTTGGTATTTTATTTGTATTGTTTACAACTATATTTTGATGTTCAAAACTTTCTTCTTTTCTAATATTAAACTCATAAAATGCTTCATATTCTTCATCAGATGATTTAATATTAAAAACATATTTTAATTTAGCATATTCTTCGTCAACATTTATATAATCAGCCATATATGATGGTATTTGATTTCCACAAAGAGCATACTTTAAAAGCTGTATTGCATCTATTAATGCCGTTTTACCTGAACCATTTTGACCATATAACCCCAAAACACTAGCACGGTAATTTTTTCTTTTATTTATAAAATTTATTTGTCCCATTTTAACATTCTTAAAATTCTGAATTGTAATTTCTTTTAATCTAACTATATTATTCACTTTATCACCCCTTTTAATAATTAATATTATATTATATAATATATCCAAATTGAATATATTTTTAGTCATTTTTTGTTCTTTTTTTTAATTTAATTATTAAAAAAATTAAAAATATATTTTATTTAAAATATACAAACATTTTATAAGATAACTTTTCACCATTGAAATCAATAGGTTTTAAGCTCACTTTTGAAACTAATGCCTAAAAAATTGATTTTTTATATTTATCTCCTAAATTTCCATATACACTTATACAAACAGTGTAATGGAAAAACAACAAAATTTTTAATTTATTTGCACCGCTTGTACTAATAATCGTTTTGTAGGCTGTTCTTCAATACAAGTTACCATTGTTATGGTATTTACTTTTGTTTCTTGAACAATATCACTCCAATCTGTTTCTTGAATAGGTTTTATAACTGTAACTTTATAATTTCGATTTCCAAAACGACTTTCATATGTTACAGTATCTCCTATTTCTATATTTTTTAAATTTCTAAAATCATATTTATAATCTCTATTATGAGCACAAAGTCCTACATTTCCGTCCCAAATAGGTGTTTCTGAAAAATGACCTATAGCTGTTTTTATTGTTGAAAGGTCTGCACCATCTTTTATAGGAAACTCATTTATATTTATACTTTCTATTGTTAAGTAACCTAATATATCATGTTCTATTTCTGTTGATTGTGGTAATGGATTAGTAGCACTTTCAAGAGCAGTCGATGCAATCTTTGATATATCCCAGTCATATTTTTCCATTATCTTTGCAAGCATTCTTATAACCTCTGATCTTGTTATATATTCATTACCATTTATTATATTATTGTCATAATCAGAAATAATTCCTGCACCATAAAGATTTCTGACTGCATTATTAACCCATAAAGGTATTTCTTCAGTATCATCATATGGTAATTGCACACTATTATAATTATCACTTCTCACAAAGTTAGATATAATAGATATAGCTTCAAACCTTGTTATATTATTATTAGGTTTAAATATATTTCCATTATATCCACTTACTACTCCACTTTTAACAGCTGAATTAATGTATTCATAAAACCAATCATTAGAAAAAACATCTGTAAAATTTGTATCAGCTTGATTATATTCATAAAGATTAAATTTTTCTAAAAGTGTTACTACTTCTGCCCTTGTAATCGTTTTATCAGGCTTAAATGTTCCATCAGGGTAACCTGTAACATATCCTTTTGTGCTATATTCTGTTATATAAACCTCATCTTTATGGCCTAAAACATCTGAAAATACTGCTCCAGAAGCTATTGATATAAACATTGTTGAAATAGCTATTGTTATAAATAATATATATTTAATTTTTTTCATCTGTATTTGCCTCCATATTTTCTTTAAGCTCTGTATCTTCTAAGAAATCTATATCAGAAATTTCATTATTATTTTTATTTCTTTTAAAAATTTTAAATAATATTGTTAAACCAGATAACAATATTATAAAGAATACAATACCCATAACAATAAACCATAAAGGTAAATCATTTTCATTTTCTTCAATTTCTATCACTTGTGGCTCTACTTTTTCACCTATATATGTAATGGTATAGATTATTTTATCAGAAAATTCTTTTTCAACAGTACCATTAAATGACGTTTTAGCTATATATCCATTAGGTGTTTTGACATCATAAGTTCCTGAATAAAAAGCTTTTGCATTATAATTATTACCTATTGCTGTATCACCTGTACCTAAATTATTATCTCCAATCCATTCTATATCATATAAAGTCATAGCAACTCCTCCACTCCATATGGTTTTTACTATTTGACTTGTATCCATAGAAGATAAGCCATAATATATTTTAGTATCTGTTTTTGTATAGCTTTTCGTTGTATATCCTGTTGCTGTATATTGAATATCATTTTTGTTAAGACTAAGAGTTCCGTTATATCCTTCATCATCAGAATATACTTTAGTTTCTCCAAGACCTGATATTACTTGAGAAGTACTTTGTGATGATACTTTTACTTCAACAGGTTCTGTTATATTTTTAGTGAGTTTTTCAATATATGGCTCACTTTTTAAATCTACTTGATGATATGTATAACCATTTAATTCAAATGTATTGCCCATTAAACTTGTTATATCTTCTGTATTTTTCAAAGTATATATTTTTTCTATATAATACTTACCATCTTTCATATAGCTTTTTGTTTGGCTATCTTCTGCATAAACACTATTTATACAAAAAAATGTTGTTACTAAAGTTATTAATATTATATAAACCTTTTTAAAATTCATTTTTATCACTTCCTTTTATCAAAAACTTTATAAGAATATAATGATATATTTAAAAATATAAAAAACAGGACACAATTTAACGATATTAAATCCTTTCCTTTTTCTGATATAAGCACATATTTAAACTCTTGAAAAAGTATAGATAGCATTAACATAGAAACCAGAAATACAATAAATATAGTTATTAAAATAATAGAAACTTTCCTTATTTTTATTTCATATTTTTCCTCTAAACGTAAAAAAGAAAGCCATTTTCTAAAAATAACTTCCTTAACACCGTATCCGATTAAACTTTCTATTTTTTCAAATTCTATTCTCATAGGGTCATCATTATCTAATATATCTAAATTTATATCTTTATGTTCTCTCATCTGACTTAAAATAAATATTCTGTTTTTTCTCCTTATTTTATAATGCTTTTTAATTATAAAACCTTTTCTTACAGTTATAAAATCAAGTCCTAAAATAAAAGAAAGATAAATATTATTTAACATATAACCTATTAAAAAACCAATAATAAAAAGTAAAACATATCCTAAGTACATTAATTTTTTAAAGTTACTTTCAGTATTTACATTAAGACTTTTATATAAATTGTCTTTCAAAGTGTTACACCTCAAGTTTTTTAACAGTTAATTCAAGAGCTTCTTTATAAAGTCTGTGATAAATAGTTTTGCCTAAAAATATAACGCCTGCCATTGAATATATTTCTAATTCTTTTGTAAATGGTAATACACCATCAAAGCCACCTATTGCACTACTTACTTCTTCATGAGTTGAATATGGTTTTGATATACCTTCAAAAATTAATTTATTTATTCTAGAGAAATATTCTTCATTTGTTCTATAATAAAGCAACCCTTTTAAATCTGCTGTTATTAAACAAACATTTAAATTTGATACATAAATTGCAAACTTAAAAAATATGTCATTTACATCTGACATACAATCCCATATTATAACATCAACAATACTATCCAAAAAATCACTCAATACAGAAAGTTGTTCAAAAGTATAATCTTTTTTGTTTTTTAATTCATAAGCCATAATACCTATTCTAGTATTTTCCTTTAATATATTTACAGCTTTCACTATATTTTTAGAATTAAGTTCGTTAGAAAACAGACCACCTAAACCGTTCTTACCTTTAGAAAAGAATGGTAACATAGGCACAATCTTATCTCCACTTATTAATATAACTTCTTTTTTGTCTTTTGATATTAAGTCTGCAATTAATGCAGAAAATACACTTTTACCACTACTAGGACTACCAAATACAGCGATATGCTTTGCCATATATTTCTCACTCCTTAAAATATTCTTCTTGCTGTTGTAAAAGATTATTAGCCAACTCTTCATTATTTCTTGAAATTATAGATACATAAAATGTATCTTTATTATGCTTTTTCAAAAATTCTTTCTGTTTTTCATTGACAGATACAGTTATTATAGATACATCATCTTTTGTTTTAACAACCGATATTACACGAACAAAATTTAGTGCTGGAATATCTACCAATCCATCATCATATCCATTCATTTTTATAATATCTCCCGTTAAAAGTTCAGTTATTTCACTACCCTCAAGTATTTTTACCATAGTAATAACAGTTTCATTTCCTTTAGGAAGAAGTTCAGCTTCTTTACCATTTATAAAAGGTACTTGACTTATTTTTGATGAAAGTAATATATCATCTTTAACTATATCAACTGATGCAAATCTTCCTAAAACATCATTTATATCAGTCACTAATATATTAGGCATATTTTTATTTCCTATCTCTGTAAATTTAATATTTTCATATACAAATTTTTCACCTTTTTTTATATCTTTTGTCGTTGTAACTGCATATGTAACAGGATATGTTTTTGTTATTGTTATAGGAATACATACAAAGAGTAATATAACAGCTAATAAAAAACAACCAACAGCACAATATACTCTACTTCTCATAACTTAAATATTTTGTCGTATAATACGAGTTATAATACCAACAGCAACACCATTTTCCTTATCAAGCCTATTTACAACAAAAGTTATATCATCATGTTTTCCCGGAATTCTACGGTCAGTACAAGTATGAGCAATAGCATTAACACCTATATCAAGTTTAATAAATATAATACCTTTATAAATATCAGTAATCTTACCTGAATATTTACCTTGTATTTTACATCTTTCTAATTTTTCTAAAACTTCATTTTTAGTAATACTTTTCATATCTGCTTCAATATGTATATCTGTTTCAGAATTAATCTCTATATTTGTAATATGCACTAATACAACATCACCCACAAAAAATTTTTCTCTCGCATCTCCTATCCATTCCCAAGAAAGATTTTTTGCAGGTACAGAACACTCAACACCAAAAACCTCTATTCGTACTACTTTTTCAGCAACTGCAATAATTCTTGCTTGAACAATTCTGTTTTTTGTTATCATTGGATTTTCTTCAGATAAGAAAAACTTCTTACGTTTCATTTCCATTGCTTTTTTTCTGCTAGCAACAACACTTTTTTCTTTATTGTCAAGTCCAAGTATAATAAAATCTAATTCACAACCTAACATATGATTTAAAATACGTAATTGTCTTGTTTTTAAATCACCATAACCTGAATTATCAGAAAGATTTAACATCATTTCATCAACAGGTATAACAATTCTAAAATCTTTGTAATATACAACTGCTATACTGCCATTTTCTGTATTCTCAACACCGCTTAATACACCTGAAAGCATTCTTTTACTCATATATGCATTTTGTATTTGATGCCATATTTTCTCCTTTTTATCATAAGTCTCTTCAACTATATCTCCACTTTCAATAGTAAGTATAGGTAAACTAATATTTTTTTCTTCCATAACTTAAATCCTCCTTAGTTTTTATTAGTCATTAATGATTTTTTAGATATAGACTTTACTGTTTTGGCAGTAGGTATATTAACATCTCCTTTTACAGTTTCTTTTTTAATTTCATATGAAATGTCTTTTGTAGTTATTTCTAAAGTTGTATCTTCTTTCACAAAAACTGATTTATTGTAATTAATTCTCCATTTTGGTATGTAGTCACTAACCTTTCGTTTTTCAAATTTTTTGCTTTCATAGTGTTTTGTATAATCAAATTTCTTTACTTTGAAAACTTTTTGTCCTCTTAAAATAATAAGTGCTTCATCAAGTGGCATTCTTAAAACTTCATCTGATGTTAAAAGTTTTCTTTTAGCAACAGAGCTTGTTTCTCTATAATCTGGAGTATAGTTGCTTATTCTCCAAGTGCTAAGCTGTCTTGATTTTGTTCCAATTTCAACAGTAATCTCTCCCGTACGTTCTGAAATAAATTTTGCTGTCATTTCATCTGTACAACCAAGAGCTATTTGTGTATCACAGTTTCCTAATATTTCTTGCCATTCATCATTCGGATATCTGTTTTTTAACTGTGCAAGATTTTGAAATATTAAAGATATACTTATATTTCTACTTCTTACAGTTGATATTTTCTTTTTAAAATCAGGTATTGCTCCTATATTAGGAAATTCATCAAGTATAAAATTTACAGGTATAGGAAGACTGCCATTAATACCCTTTTGGTCTGCATATCGAACAAGTTTAATAAATAAAAAAGAAAAAAATAAAGATGACAAAAAATCAAATGTAGAATCTTGATCACTTGTAATACAAAAATATGCACATTTTTCTGTTCCTGCTTTAACTAGGTCTATTTCATTATATGATGTTATATTTCTTATAGCTTCATTTTGAAAAACTTGTAATCTTGCACCAAGACCAATAACAACTCCACCTCTAACCTTTTCTCCAGCTTGTTTAAATATGTTATATGGACCTTTTGCAGGATGATGGTTAGGTAAAATATTAAATCTTTCATCCAACTCTTTTTCATTTAATTCTGCTATCATTTTATAAACCTGTCCTAAATTTCTTCGGTTTTCATTCATTTCAGCATCAACGTATAATATAAGAGCCTTCAAAAGATTAAGTTCAGACATATCCCAAAAGTGATCTGTTTTTCCACCACTTGTATTTTTAATAATAACATCTGCACAAGTTTGAGCCATAAGTTCTTCATGTTCTATTTCATTAAGACAATTCCAGCTATCGCTATTTTGTGGATTGACTAAATTAAATACACATATTTTATAACCTTTATTTTTTAAATATAAAGACATATCTTCATATAATTCTGATTTAGGATCAGTAAGAACCATACTTTCTCCACGAAGTGCTGATTGTATAATCATATTTCTTACAAATGCTCTGGATTTCATACTGCCTGATGCACCAAAGACAGCAATATTTTTATTCATTCGTGTTTTTACAGGTATACTTACTACATTCTTATCCACAATTCCAAGGATAGTGCCGTCTGTATTTTTTATATCGCCTATATAAAGTAAATCTTTCATTTCTTTTTTAGTCATATATCCTGATGTACCATATGTACCTTTATATGAATATTTAATATTTCTTTCTCTGTCATACTCTATTTGCTCACCTTTACCCATATTCATTATAAAAAGTATTAAAACACCAATAGCAATACATTCAATACATAAACCAATAAAACCTTCTTTTGAAAAAGTCTGTATTATACAATATAAAAATTCTCCTTTTGGAAAATCAGGTGATGTACCATCCCCCAATACACCACCTTTCAAAGACCATATATTATAGTTTTTTATGAACTGTCCAATATATCCACCTCCATAAAATATAGGTAAAACAATAATTAATATGAGAAATATAAACTTAGTTTTTCGGAAAGAAATTTTCTCTAAAAACTTCAAAATCAACTGTTGAAATTTTAACTGTTTCATTGCAATATTTTGAAATATCCTCCTTTTGAAAATCAAAACATATAATCTCGCCATTTTGTTTTGTATATCTAAGCTGTGTTATAAATGAAAGTAATTTTTTTATATCAAAATCGATCAAAATCAAAACTGGTTCTTCATTTTGATTATATCCATCGTTTATAACTTTACTGTTATTAAACTCAATTAAATCTTCTTTTAAAATATCGATTAAGTACTCATATTTTTTATTGTTACTAATAAGTTTTAAAAGAATAATGCCTTTATCATTTATAGGTACACAGCAAAATTTTTTAAATGGTGACTGAAGTATATTAGCCCATAGTTTACTATTATCAGAATATAATTCTGTAAACGAATTATTATAAAATAATACTGAATTAGTATACTCATATCTTTTTAATAATGAGCGTATAAAAATATCTGCTCGCTTTTCAATATTGGAGAACCAAGAATTCATACTATCATAATGGTAACAAATCCATATAGATTTATTATTTAGCCATAAACCTATTAATCTTGAACTTATTATTTTAGTTGAAAAACTGCCCATATCCTTTAATTCTTTCGCAATAAAAAAAGCAGAATTTACAAAATTTATATTTTCTTCCTGCTTTTTAAATATATCCGGTTTTTTATCTCTAAAAATATCTATATCAGATAAATATATGACAGCAAGTATTTCTGAAATTCTATGCTGTCTTAATCTATGGCTTTTATCACTTCTACGCATAGACGAGTCTGCATTACTCTTTAAAAAATATTCAAAACGATTACTATTATTTTGTAAAATAAATCTTTTGCCTGTTATTGTAAGTCGATATCCTTTTAAATTATCTTTATAATATTTAGTAATCATATTTTCCGCTTTAAGTTTTTGTAATACTTTTTTTCTGTATTCTAATTGTGGTATAACAATTTTTAAAAGTCCATCACCTATTTCTCCTGTCATTGATAAAAGCTGTAAAATTTCATAGGCAACTGACTCTGTTTGTATCATTTCAAAATCATCTCCTTATAGGATATAACTTCTAACCAATACTCCTAAACTTGGTCTGAATTTTAATCTTTATATAGCATTCAAAGTATGGATTTTACTAACTAAATAAAAAGTTCTGACCTATCCCCAAATATTATTTTTTAATGCTATATTTAGAGATATGAAATCTGACCTATGTTTTTACAAACTTTTATTCTTGTGCATGTTCTGTTTCCTATCTTAGTACTATAATGAAGCTCACAAAACAAACCACTGTCATCAATAAGAAAATATGTATTTAATATATCCAAAATTTCTTTTGTTTCTAAATTATCATAATCTCGTATTTTTCTTAAAGGTATATCATTCTCATATTCATATATATAACATATTAAAGCATTTTCAATTCTTTCTATGTTATTTGACTTTGCAAAATTTTCTAACGCAAAAGATAATGGTTCAAGTAAAAAATCTGAATTATTTCTATTGACTCTTTTAGGAAGTAAACAAGGTATAATTATTTCATATCCATTAGTTATTTCAGAAATTTCTATTCCTTGTGCATTTGTAGCTAATTTTAATATTTTATTTCTGTTATTAACAGGAAATGAAGCTACAATATTTCTTGTAGAACAAGCAATAGCTTCTGCTTTCATTGCCATATCAACACCTAAACTTTCAAAATTTTCAGGGTATCTTGTTGCATCTGTAATCTCATAAGCACAAACAGAATTTTTAAAACGTGTTATGTCATCTTTCAGCCTATTAATTCTATTTAATAACGATGTTTGATAACTATTCATAAGTGTAATATTCCACATTCCCTTCTTTATCTACTATACAGAAAAATGCATTTGAAATATTTATATATTCCATTTGACTTATTTCTTGTAAAATAATAATTGGTTTAAAATTAGTATTCTCTTTCATATTTAATATACTATGACAAATCATAACCTCATTACCTTCAGAACAATAGAAAACACTATATATCTCACCTTTCATATACATTTCCAAAACAACAGGAAACTGACTTATACCGTGATAGTTACACTCATTTATAAAATCAAGTACAATATAAAAACTATTTTTTACTGATATATTATATGCTAAGTTTTTATCTGCTTTTATAGTATTACTATTTTCATCAATATATAGTCTTCCTTTTTTCTGAAGACTTTTTAAAATCTTATTGAATGTTACTTCATCTAATTTAAAATATGTTTGAATTTGTTTATAGTCTAAAGCACCATATTCAGAAACTAATTCAAGTATTTTTTGTTCTTTTGTACCTTGTTTATTAATATCAATCACTTTTACATCTCCTTTCGTTTTAATAATTCTTTAAGCTGTTTTCTGTCCGTTGTAATCATTTCAGTTTCTAATGCAGATGCTTTAAATTCAACAGTAACATTATTGTTATTTGTTAATATAAGACCATTTCCTCTTTGAAAATGTGTTATATTCATAACTTCTGTATCACTTAAATTTAATATAGATTGTACTCTTTGAGCTTCTTCATCTTCTAAATTCAAAACAATTTTAGTTTTGCTATTATTAAGTATACCTTTTCCGTATTTACCATCATCAAGTGCTAAAAAGTCATTTATATCTTGAGTTGCACATATAGCAGAACCACCATAACCCCTTATTATTTTAAATATTTCCAGAACAAACTCTGCTGCAAGTCTATTACTTGATGCTCCTATAAGTTGCCAAACCTCATCTATAAATATAGCTTTTTCTTTCGTTCTATCTTCTTTTGCTTTATCCCAAACATAATCAAGAGCTAAAAACATTCCAACTGTCAATAAATCTCCTGTAAGTTCTGAAATATCAAGTACAATATACTTATTGTTAAGACTTACATTAGTCTGTTGATTAAATGTACCTGCTGAACCATGTACAAGTCTATTTAAAATATTAGCTAATCTTTTTGTTTTTTCACTTTCTATAAGCACTTCATACAAATCTTCTAAAATAGGCATTTCTTTATATTCTCCATTTTTATTATATAAAGACTCATTTTGATGATAAATACCCTTTAAATTGTATGTTTTTATTAATGCCTCATCTAAAAGTTGACGTTCTTCATGACTTATATCTGGTATCAATAAAGAAAAGAATATATGTAATCTTTGAATTTTAGATGCTAATTCTGAACGCTCTTCTGTTTTTTCACCATCAATACTGTTATTTATAGTTCTATCCGTTTTCCTTATTTCCATAACATTAATACAGCTTGATGATGCCGGTGAAATCTGTATAAATTCACCACCTATATTATTACAGGCTCGTCTAAATTCATGACCTTTTAATGGTGCAAGTATAAAAACTTGCATATTTTTCTCCCTCATTCTTAATGCCATTAATTGCATAGTAAATGTTTTACCCGCTCCTGATGTACCTAATATAGCCATATTAGCATTTTTATAAATTTGGGAATTAAAAATATCAATAATTATAAGTGAGTTATTGTATTTATTTACTCCAAGTAATATGCCATTATCATCACTCATTTCAAAACTTACATATGGATAACAGGATGCAACACCAGATGTAAGTATATTTCTTTTTGAAAGGTCATAAAGACTTTTTTCAATTTTATTTAGTGGAAGTGTTGATAAAAATGCTTGTTCTTGTCTGAAATAGCAAGGCTTTATATGTAAATCTTGAGAAACCATAAGTTTTTTCATTTCATTAGCTCGCCATTCAAGTTCTTCTATACTATCTGCTGTTATTGTAATTAAGATATTCATATAATAAAAATCTTGATTGTTTGATATACCATCTTTTAAATAGTATCCCGAACGAATAGCACTATCAATATCATCAAAATCTGTATTAGTATCAGATGTTTCACGTATTTTAGATCGATTAATACGTATCTGTTGACCTAATTTAAACTGTATTTTATCTTTAGGTTCTTTTTTAATAAAAATATCTACATCTATACCTTCTCCGGCATTTACAAGTAATGATATCCAACCTGCTATAACTTGTGACTTATATCCATCAGAGGGTATCATAAAATATCCATAATATAAACCATCAATTTCTATATAATTTCCTTTTTTAATACTAATCTCATCAGCCATTATAAAATCTGAAACAGGTATTTTATCTATAATGCTTTTATCTTCTTGTAACATATATTTGCTTAAAACTTCAGAAACTCTTTCAGTAAAAGGAATAGTATTACTCTTTTTACGATTAAATATAATATAGAAAAGCTCAGTCATAAATTCTTCTTGATTTTTATGTTCAATGATATTATTTCCACATTGACTTAAATATGTTTGTACTGTTCTTTCAGCAATTTCAAGCTGTGAAATAGCATCTCTTTCTTCGTTTTTTCTATTGCTTCCTAATATAGGTTCATACTCCAAAACAATAAAAAAACGCCTTGTTACAGCTTCCTTTAAACCGATACGGCGAATTAAGTTATAATAATCCATTAATAGTATTTTACATTTTTCATTTTCTTCTTTATTTATATCAGACTTAATTTTTTCAAGATGATTACTTATATCAGCTTTCTTTGATACAACTTTTATCTGCATTTTTACAGGACTGATTTTTAAATACGACATATAGGAATAAATAATATTTCTTTGTTCTCTACTACTTCTTAAAAGAAAGTTTATAGGTTCAATTTCTATTATTTTTATATATCTTTTATCTTTCAAATAACATATACCATTTTCAATTTTTTCTATTGGAAAAAAGTCATTTATATATGTATTTTTATTTTTTATACTCTTATATTTTTTTGTTTTTTCATCGTATTCTTCAGGTAAATCACCCATATCTTTAAATATTAATCGCTCGCTTTTCTCTTCTTGATTTATAATAGTATCATCTTTACAAATAATTCTTCTTGATTTTATAAATTTAAAAAAGTTAATAAGAAAAGATGTTAAACTTTCATCCCCAATACCTATTAATGAAAATATGCCTATTGGTAACGCTGTTAAACATAGTATAATTATTTTTTCATTAAAAGTTAAAGCTGTTATTTTCAATATTGGAATAGATACTCCAAATACAAAAACAACAGCTTCTATCGTATTTCTTAGTTTTAACATACCACCAAATAATGAACCTTCATTTATAAAATTGGGTGGTATTAAAAAAATGTCTTTTTCATCTTTTGATTTTGAAATAATTTATCGCCTCCTCCTAATTAATATTTTGTTTATCAGTTAATATACTGTCTTGGATTTACCTCATTACCATTTAATAAAACACCTAAATGAAGATGTGGACCTGTTACCCTACCTGTTGCCCCTACATTTGCAATAACTTGTCCTGCTGTAATAGTTTGTCCTTTTGTAACAAATATATCACTACAATGGGCATATAAAACAACCACTCCTTCACCACAATCAACTCTTATATGATTACCATAACCTGTTTTTGAAAATACTACCGATGTTACAACTCCACCAGATATAGCGTTTATAGGTGTACCTGTTGGATAAGCAATATCTAATCCTTCATGAAAAGCACTACTGCCATTTATAGGGTCAGTTCTATATCCAAACTCTGAAGAAACAGCACTATTCCAATCCTTACCTATAAAAGGTGAACCCCATTTACCATTGCTGGAAAATATAAGATATTTAAAAACATTACTAACATACTTAGGATTTCCATATGTATTCCAACCTAATTTTTCTTTCATCATATTTGAAAACTCAATAGCGTTGCTTTCTGAATATCCACCATATTTCTCTAATGCCCAACTTATATATCCGTTACCAAAATTATAACCTTGTAATGCTAAACTTAATTTATCTGTCTGGCTTGGCGAGATACAGCCTGCGGAATTCAAACAATCTGATAAATAATGTATACCAACTTCTATAGAATATTCAGGATCAGTAATACCATTAGACTTTGTAGGATATTTTTTATTATATGGACATTCACTTGCTTGCATAACATCAGGAACTCTTCCTCCACTTTCTGCCATCATAACTGCACATATCACATCAAAAAAATTACTAATACCAAACTGTTTTGCATACTTTCTAATTAAATCACTATATTCTAATACTTCATCACTAACTTGTGATGATACAGAGCCAAGATTATTTCCATAAAGAAATTTTTGTGTGTTTTCTGTATAATATAATGCTATTTTCTTCTCAAACTCATTTAGTTTAAATATATTATCTACAAAATAATCATCACCTATATAATTAACAATATATGTATATGTTTTTATACCATTTTCATTTAAGGTTTTAACATCATAATAAAATAGTTTATCAATATGAGTTTTTATTATACTAATTACATCATCTGTATTAAATTCTTCTGTTCCTTTAAAAACAGAATATTGACTTAATATAAGCATAGTATTAACTGTTCCATAACTAAAATTATCAGATATAATACCTTTTTCACTTTCATCAAGTGCATTTATTTTATATTGTATGTCTTCTAAAATTTTATCATGTGCTTCATCTATTACAGACCATATAGCTGATTGATACTCTTGAATATTTTTCATAATAACCGATTGATTATTTAAAGCATCTAAAGAACCAAAGCTTCCAAATAAAAACGAAGGAAGCATACATATAAATAAAATAGGTAAAATAAGTATAAAACTAAGTCCAGCTATAGCTTTTCCAATATTTTCTTTCTGTTCCCACAAAAGTTCTATAAGTGATATGGGTACGTATTTACTATGCTTTAAAGCTTTTATAAATAAACCTATATTCATTATATTTTATCCTTCCTTTTAGGTGGTTCAGGTAATTTATTTTCTATATGTTCATGATATTGTATTTTCCCATCTTCTTTCATAAATGGTTCTTTTATAACTGTTGGTTGTGCATATTGATGATACCATTTTGAACCATCTATTGCTGTTACTGTTTTATAATCACCTTTTGAAGGTGGCATATATTTATCTGTTGAATACATTGCAAATTCTCTTGTTTCTATTGAATTGTTTGATGTTTCTTGACCTATAATTCTTCCACCACCGATTTCTATATTACTGTACACAGGTGTATCTAAATTGTTTCCAGATGATGTATGTATACCTTTGCCTGTATTTTCATAAACAACTTGACTTCCTCCACTTATACTATTCAAATTAATATTTTCTTGAGCTGCAATCACCCCATTTTCTAATACATTATTATTATTTCCTATTTCATTACTACTTATTGAATCTACTGTATTTTCTAAAGATACAGCATTACTATTTAATGAAGGTTCATAAACAGTTCCTGTATTTTGTTGATATTCTGCTATTACTTGTTCTGCTGACATTTCCATATTATTAAAATCTATTCCTTTTTCCTGTTGTATATTAGAAAAGTCAGTATTTTCACCTATACTGCTATTTGATACACTACTAATGTTTGAATTATTCATACCCATATATGACTCAAAAGCCTGTACTGCATCATTACCTTTAATAGCACCTATTTTTTCTATATCACCATTAGCTACTTTACTTATTATATCAGTAGAAAAACTTCCACCTTTTTGTATAGATGAATTATAAACAGAACGTGCTATATTAGATGATATACTATCACTTTTACCTGTTATATTTTGTATTGCATTTTGACTAAAATGTCGTCCAACAGCTCCAGCCAAACCACCTTGTAAAAATGCAGTTTGACTACTTGAATTATTACTTTCTGATTTATCTACTGATGAACTCTTTCTTGTTTTATCTATTGTTCTTAAAGCAATAGCTCCTTCACTTAACATAGAGCTTCCTGTTGTTCCTACGTTTATACCAAGCATTTGAACAAAACTATCTACTTTTTGAGAAATCTTTAAAAATGCAACTGCACATAAAAACCAAATAAGAAAATTTCCATTTTCTAATGATAAAGGATTTGCAATAAAGCCTGCAAACATAGAAGTAAATATTCTTAAACACCAAACATTCATTATTATCATTAAAACTTGTCCACCTAACATACGACACCAGCTTTTAAATATATTAGCTGTATTTTGAGAGCCACCCATAGAAAAAGCAAGTGGTGCAGTGAATGTTAAAACGCCTAAAAGTACATATCTTTCTGCTGCTTCAAATAACAGTCTTATATAATTCCAAGCCAAAATAATAAGTAAAATCAATGCAATTAATGCAATAGAACCACTTAACGATGTACCTAGAATAGTAAGTAAAACCGAATTAAAATTAGCGAAGTCTAATGGTGGAAGTTCTTCTGTCATAAGCCAAGCATATGGAGTCCCACCTATTTTCAATACTATATTTAATATTTCATCAGCATATAATGATAAAAATAAAAATATCATAGTTCTTATTGTTAAAGAAACGGGATTTTCTGCTTCTCCTCCTGATAAAATACCAAAATTACGAAAAAGCTGAAAAATCAAGTTTAATAAAAGCAATCCTATAGATATTGCTACAATTATACTGTAAAATGTTTCTGCTGCCGGAAAATATCTTATAAAGGTTTCCATATCGCAACCAAGTGCTCCAAGAACAGATGTATTAATCATATCAAGAATGTTCATTACTTGAGTAGCAATCCATTCTACAATACCATCTAATATTCCCAAGGGTATCCCTCCATTTATTTATGCTGTCCATTGACCACCTTCAAAGAATGGTGTTATATAAGCCATAATAAATCCAAGACCATTTATAATCGCCCAAGTAATAACTATTCTTTTAAGCCATGCTCTTGATTCATCAACAGTACGACCACTTCTTGAAAAGTTCATCATTAATAATGCAATAGCTGCTGTTACAACTGCTGCTATTGTTGATATGGTAACTATTTGGCTATAAACATCTTTCATAATCTCTGTTGCTTTTTCCCAAATAGTTGCTCCTAGTACAGGTTCAGCTGTGTATATAAGCGTTGTTAATGTACAAAAACTTATATAGAATAACTGTATGGTATAATTTTTAATATTCTTTTTCATATACTACCTCCTATAAATTATATTTTTGAATATAAAAAGGCATCTGATTAAAAATCAAATGCCTTAATTTATTCATATAATATTTTGTTTTTATAAAATACCACGATAATATATTATCATATATTAAATACTATGTAAATTTCTTATCAGTATCAATTTAGTGTCAAAATATACTTGAATATACTAATATTATTAATGAAATTTATTTCATATTTTTAGTGCAATATTTAACATAAAAATAAATCTAACATAATAATTTCATTCTTTTTCAAAATCCAATATATTTTAAATTTTTCTTGTTAATAATACAATTAAAAATTCAATAAAAATAATAAATCTATATTTTAGGTTTACAAATTTATAAATAAAATATCTTTATAAAGTGATGAAACACATATCCATAAATTGTAGTGAATATTAAATTATTATACTCTTATGGAAATGCTATTCATGAAAATTTAAAAATATATTAATTAGAAAGGTGGAATTTTTTATGAGAGATGTAAATATTGATTTTAATGATTATTATATTAATCAAAGTGGAAGTAGTTTTAAAGATATTAGATTTAAAAATAATACAACTGTAGGAACATATGGTTGTGGGGTTTGCTGTGCTGCAATGATTATTTGTAAAGAAAAAGGTCTAACATCTGATTCAGATAAAGCTAGTGTAATAAGAAAAGTTATTGATGAATCTACAAACAATAATGGCGATTTAACTTACAACACAATTACATATGGTGGTACAAAATTCAATTGGAGTATAGTTTCAGATATGGCAGCAGAAATTGACAACAATACACCTGTAATTTGCCAGTTAAATGGACATTATGTTTTAGTAAATGGCTTTGATACTAGCAAAAGTGGTTTTTCAGCATATTTAATTAAAGACCCTGGTGCAAGAACAAATACAAATCTAGCTGAACCAATGGAAACTTATGGAGAAACAATTAAAAATAAAATAGTATTGAAAGCTCAATAACTTTTTATTAAAAGAGACAGAGATTTTTTCTCTGCCTCTTTTAAATATTATTTATTGTAAATAAATGTATCTAATAAATCACGGTTTGATATAATAATATCAATATGTGTATCATTTAATGGAGAAATCCAGCTAAAATCATATATTTGATTTTTTTCTAACGCTTCTTTTGTATAATAATTAAAAATTATTTGACCTGCATCACCTTCTGATACTTTTAATGTATAGTTATTGAAATCTAAATAAGGAAATATACTCTGTATATATTCTTCAGCTTTTTTAATATATTCTGTATCTGTTTCTTGTATGTTTTTTTGACCAATATCATATCTTACTATATAAGTTCCCCATTTAATAGGTGCATAAATTTCTTCACCAGTTTCTAATTCTATTTGATTAGCAACTGCTATTGCATTATTTATAAATGCACGTTTAGCAGTAATAATACCTGTGTTATTTATATAATATACTTTAAAATGATCTTTTGATTCATCTTTTGATATAACTTCATACACCTGATTTGGTTCTGGTTTTTGAGGTTCAATAATTTCATATTCTTTTTCTAAAAAATCCATTTCAATATCAAGTTGCTGTAAGACTCTTTCTTTTGTTATTTCTTTATCTTCCGAACAATCAAAACAACATAATATTGTAGTATCTTCTGTTACAAATTGCTGCAAATATGATGTTTTTAATTCATCTTTTGTACAGGCTGTTAATAAAAATACAAAAGACAATAATACTAGTATCTTTTTCATAAAAATCTTCTCCTTTCCATATAAAGGTATTAATTTCATTATAACTGTTTTAAATTTATTTTACTATAAATTTCATTTTAAAAATTAAAAATAAAATCTTTAAATCATTACTGATTGGAATACTTATCATTTAACATTAAAACTTTTTAAATGATTACATTATATCTTTAATATGATAATAAATTGTTTTATCATTTCTTATCTATTAATTAATATATTTTATTTTATATTTTAATAGGATTAATCATTTTTTCTTTTCAGAAACACTTTATAATTTTATTATATAATAATTTGTATTTAGTAAATAACATAATATATTACTATATACTATTATTTAAAATAAAAGCTTTTAAACAAAACATATAGAAATTTTATAAATAAATCCCTTCAATTGCCTTAAAGCATTCTCTTGATGTATATCCCCATAAAAGTCTCCCTAATTGTAAAATAGCCTCATTCTTTTTTCTAAAATATGTACTTCTTGATATATCTTTTAAATAATCATTAAGCTTTTCTATTATTTCATCTGTATTTGATAATTCTTGTGGTGAAAGATATGTATAATAAAGTATCCAATAATAAATTTCTCCATTCTTATGTTTTCTACGAAGTAAATCAACCGCACTATCAACGATCCTAAGCATATTTCTACTTTTTTCTATACTTTTTGTATGTGCCTCTATATCCGTTCCTCTAAGCTCCATTCCTGCATCATATGCCATATCTAAAAATCTATTTATATCACACCCATACTCAATATAAAAGTTTTTATTTACATTATGTATAGCTACCTCTAGACTCCAAACAACATCTCTATAATTTTTTAAAAGTAATTCTGTATTATGAAAAACTTTATTTTCAAAATCATTATCTATCTTCATAATTTTCTCCTTTTTATATAAAAATAAAAATTTATTTATATAAATTTAATTTATAATATTTATCATTTATATAATTTAAAAAGATTTAACTGTAAACTAATTATTATATATTTTTATTTACTATAAAGATATTTATCCATATAAGTCATGATTAACTTCTTGATTGTAATAACAATTTATAGTTAAAGGTGCATTATATAAAACTGAAATTAGATAAGATTTAATATTTTTTATCTTTACAGTATTTTTTCTCATACACTCCAAAATATACTCTATGTGATGTTGTTTAATACTTAAAAATCTTGATTTAACTAATTTATAAGGATACTTATTTCCTCCTATAATAATATATTCCCTTTCTGCACAGACAATATCACAAATAATTTTATAAAGTTCTTCTACAATTTTTCTATCACAGATGTTTTGAGAATTAATATAATAATCATACTCTATATTCTTTTTAATTATATCAACATAATAATCAATCCCATCATTCATTATTGGATTGATAGGATTGATTGTATTGTTATATTTAGTATTGTTATATTTAATATTGTTATAATTAGTTTCGCTTTTTCCGAAGTCTACAGTTTCATATTTAAGAACTTCTGTTTCCTCTTTTTCCGAAGTTAAGACTTCTGTTTTTCCATATTTTGTACTTATAACTTCTTCATTTTGTGAATTCTGATTTTCAGAATTATAAAATTCTTTATTAAAAATATGTTTTTTATTTTCTATAAAATTTTTTACATAAATAATTGCTGGTTTTCCAAGTCCTCTTCTCTTTCGTTCTATTAATCCAATACCTTTTACATCATCAAGTTCTGCCAAAACTTTTACTCCTTTGTCTTTTCCACAATTTAAGTCCTCCATTACATTTTCAAGTGTATAAATAATATATACTCTATTTTTATCGTCAACCCATCCATTTTTCATTGACATAGCCATACGATCTAACATAAGTCCATATAACAATTTTGCATCAGTTGAAATATTTTTAAATTTTTTATCTTTAATTAAAACTCGTGGAATTCTGTAGAAAGAAAATTGCTCAGCTTCAATTCCATAATAATAGTCAAATTGAAATTTATCTAACATATTTAATTTATCTCCTTTTCAAGTCATTTTTTATTTCATAAAAAAAAGAACTTTTACAAATTTATAAATAATAAGTAAAAGTTCTTTTTATAATTTTTATTTAATTTTATATATAAAATAATTTACCTTTTTAAAAATACATATAAATTTCAAAACTAACAGTTATACAACATAAAATATTGTACTCAAACTGTACTCAAACAAAATACTAAAAGCTCAGAAAGCCTTATTTTTACTGGATTTCTGAGCTTTATTTTTTTATTCGAACTCGATTGTAGCTGGTGGTTTACCTGTACAATCATACATTACACGGTTAACACCTTTAACTTCATTAACTATTCTGTTTGTAACTTTAGCGAGAACTTCCCAAGGAAGCTGAGCAGCATCAGCAGTCATAAAGTCTGATGTATTTACAGCACGAAGGGCGATAGCATAGTCATATGTTCTAAAGTCACCCATAACACCTACTGAACGCATATTTGTTAAAGCTGCAAAATACTGTCCAAGACCTTTATCAATACCAGCTTTTGCAATTTCTTCACGGTAAATGTAATCTGCTTCCTGAACAATTTTAATTTTTTCTTCTGTAACCTCACCAATAATTCTGATACCAAGTCCAGGACCTGGGAATGGCTGACGGAATACAAGATATTCAGGAATTCCAAGTTCAAGACCTACTTTTCTAACTTCGTCTTTGAAAAGCATTCTTAAAGGTTCAACAATCTCTTTAAAATCTACAACGTCTGGAAGCCCTCCAACATTGTGATGAGATTTAATAACAGCTGATTTACCAAGACCAGACTCTATAACGTCTGGATAGATTGTTCCCTGAACGAGGAAATCAACAGCACCAATTTTTTTAGCTTCTTCCTCAAAAACTCGTATAAATTCTTCACCAATAATTTTTCTCTTTGTTTCAGGGTCTTCAACACCTTTTAATTTATCAAGGTATCTTTTCTGAGCATTTACTCTTATAAAATTAAGCTCATAATGTCCTTCTGGTCCAAAAACAGCTTCAACTTCATCACCTTCATTTTTACGAAGGAGACCATGGTCAACAAATACACATGTAAGCTGTTTACCAATAGCTTTTGAGAGAAGAACAGCAGCAACAGATGAGTCAACACCACCTGAAAGAGCACAGAGAACTTTTCCATTACCGATTTTTTCTCTAAGCTGTTCAATAGTTGTTTCAACAAAAGAAGCCATCTGCCAGTCACCAGCACAACCACAAACTTTGTAAACAAAGTTGCTAAGCATTTTCATACCTTCAGCAGTATGCATAACTTCTGGATGGAACTGTGTAGCATAAAAATTCTTTTCAGGGCAAGCCATGGCAGCAACAGGACATACTGGAGTATGAGCTGTTATTTTAAAACCGTCTGGCACCTGTGAGATATAGTCTGTATGGCTCATCCAACATACAGTTTTTTCTGATACACCATCAAAAATAACATCTGTTGTATCAACTTCAACTTCTGTATGGCCATACTCACTTACAGGTGCTGTCTCAACCTTTCCATCTAATGTATAAGCCATAAGCTGTGAACCATAGCATATACCAAGAATAGGAATACCCATTTCAAATATTTCTTTTGCTATGTGAGGAGACTCCTCATCATAAACGCTGTTTGGTCCACCTGTAAAAATAATTCCCTTAGGATTTAATGCTTTGATTTCTTCAAGTGGCATTGTATAAGGTTTAACTTCGCAATATACGTTACATTCTCTGACACGTCTTGCAATAAGCTGATTATACTGTCCACCAAAATCAAGAACAATAACTAATTCGTGATTCATTGATTTACCTCCGTTAAAAATATTGTACTATTTTTAAAGCGACTATTTATATCCTATCATATAAAAGGATATTTTACAATAAAATTAAAAATACTGCAATATAATATTTTTAATTATAAAAACATATTTTTTTATTATTTTTTAATAAAAATAAATAAGCCTCACATATTATCATAAATATTATACCACTTATGAAATATATGAGGCAATATTACCTTAATATTTTATTATCTAAAATATATCGAAGATCATTACATCATTCCCATTCCAGGGTTCTGAGGCATCATATCATTTCCTTTTGAAGGAAGTTCAGCAACAACAGCTTCTGTTGTAAGGAATGTTGAAGCAACAGATGTTGCATTCTGTAATGCACTTCTTGTAACTCTTGTAGGGTCTATAATTCCAGCGTCAACCATGTCAACATATTCTTCTGTAAGGGCATTGAAACCTGTTCCCATAGGAAGTTCTTTTACTTTATTAACAATTACAGAACCTTCAAGTCCAGCATTTGCAGCAATCTGACGCATTGGAGCTTCAAGAGCTTTAAGAACAATCTCTCCACCTGTCTTTTCGTCGCCAGAAAGTGTATCAACAACTTTTCTTACTTCATCAATAGCATGAATGTAAGCTGTACCGCCTCCGGCAAGGATACCTTCCTCAACAGCTGCTCTTGTAGCTGCAAGGGCATCTTCCATACGAAGTTTCTTTTCTTTCATTTCTGTTTCAGTAGCTGCACCAACTTTGATTACTGCAACACCACCAGCAAGTTTTGCAAGTCTTTCCTGAAGTTTTTCTTTGTCAAACTCTGATGTTGTTTCCTCAAGAGATGCTCTTATCTGAGTAATTCTTGCATCAATATCAGCTTTATTTCCAGCACCATCAGCAATAATTGTAAGTTCTTTTTCAACTCTTACTGTTTTTGCACGTCCAAGCATATCAATTGTTGTGTCTTTAAGTTCAAGACCAAGTTCTTCAGATATAACCTGACCACCTGTAAGAGCAGCAATATCAGCAAGCTGAGCTTTTCTTCTGTCACCATATCCAGGAGCTTTTACAGCTACACAAGTGAATGTTCCTCTTAATTTATTTACAACTAATGTTGCTAAAGCTTCGCTTTCAACATCTTCAGCAATTATGAGAAGTTTTCTTCCTGTCTGCATAATCTGTTCAAGTAATGGAATAATGTCCTGAATATTTGAAATTTTTCTGTCTGTAATAAGGATATATGGGTCATCAAGAACAGCAACCATTTTTTCCATATCTGTTGCCATATATGCTGAAAGATATCCTTTGTCAAACTGCATACCTTCAACAAGTTCAAGTTCTGTGTTCATTGTTTTTGATTCTTCAACAGTGATAACACCGTCATTTGTTACTTTTTCCATAGCATCTGCAATCATGAGACCAACTTCGTCATCAGCTGCAGAAACAGCTGCAACTCTTGCAATATGGTTCTTTGTTGTAACAGACTGGCTCATTTTTTTGATTTCTTCAACGGCAGCAGCTGTTGCTTTGTGCATACCTTTTCTTAAAATGATTGCATTTGCACCAGCAGCAATATTTTTAAGACCTTCCTGTATCATAGCCTGTGCAAGAACTGTTGCTGTTGTTGTACCGTCTCCAGCAACATCATTTGTCTGTGTAGCAACCTCTTTAACAAGCTGTGCTCCCATGTTTTCATATGGGTCTTCAAGTTCAATATCTCTTGCAATAGAAACACCGTCATTTGTAATAAGTGGTGAACCAAATTTTCTATCAAGAACAACATTTCTTCCTTTTGGTCCAAGTGTTACTTTTACTGTATCTGCAAGTTTATTTACTCCGGCCTCCATAGCTTTTCTTGCGTCTGTGCCGTATTTAATTTCTTTAGCCATAATCAATTGCCTCCTATTAAATCAATATATAATTATTTATTAATCTTCAATAATTGCAAGAATATCATTCTGTTTTACAACAATATATTCTTCACCTTCAAATTTTACTTCTGTTCCGGCATATTTTGTATATATAACTTTGTCGCCTTCTTTTACAGTCATTTTAACTTCATGTCCGTTTACTTCTCCACCTGGTCCAACAGCAATAACTTCTGCCATCTGTGGTTTTTCTTTTGACTGTGTAGTAAGTATAAGACCACCTTTTGTTTTTTCTTCTGCCTCAAGCTGTTTTATAATAACTTTATCTCCTAATGGTATTAATTTCATATTTATATGCCTCCTTAATCGCAACATCATTGTTATTAGCACTCACTGACTTTGAGTGCTAACCGTTAATATTATATTATCCATTGTGATGATTTTATGCAAACACCATTTTTAATATATATACGGTATATTCATCTTTTTTATTCCAAATATTAATATTTTTAAAGTTTTTCTTTTGTTTTTTTTATTTTTCTCAAAATATCTTCATTTTTTAAAATTTATGGTTATAAAAAGGGCTATTTTACTTTAATTTAATATATTATAAGTTGACAAATATTATTTATGGTTATACTCTTTATTAAAGAAATACAAATTTATTTTATGAAAGGACAAGGCTATAAATGATTAAAACAGATACAAAAATGCTTATATTTGACATGGACGGTCTTATGGTAGATACAGAACGTATGGCTATAGAATCATGGGAAATATGTCTTAAAAAGTTAAACCTTCCTATTGACAGAGAATTTCTTATAAGTCTTATGGGTACAACAAAATTTTCAATATACTCAAAATTTGATGATAAATATGGTAAAGACTTTGACTATGAACATAAAATTCAGCCACAATTTGCACAAAAAAAGATGGAACTTATAATAGCTGAAAAACCTGAAAATCTTAGAAAAAAAGGGCTTATTGAACTTATAAATTTTGCAAAAGAAAACGGATTAAAAATAGCTGTTGCTAGTTCATCAACAAAAGACGAAGTTGAAAAAATACTTAAAAAAGCAGAAGTTATTGACTTTTTTGACTTTATTATATGTGGTGATGAGGTTAAAAATGGAAAACCTGACCCTGAAATATTTTTAAAGGCTGTTGAAAAAGCAGGTGTATCAAAAGAAAATACAATAATACTTGAGGACTCCACAAATGGACTTCTTGCAGCTTATAATGCCGGAATAAAATCAATATTTGTAAAAGATATAGTTTCTCCACCGGAGGAAGTTCTCAAAACTGTATGGAAAAAAGCAGATAGTCTTATTGATGTGATAGATATTATTTAAAATCAAAAAGAGAGGTATTTTAAAAAACACCTCTCTTTTTTTATCATTTAACTATTTTAAGTATATTTTTAAATCTTTCTGTTTGAGAAGCTCCTGTAAGTTCAAAAAGTACAGCTTCCATAGTCACAGGACAGGCCCCTTCATATTCCGCTCTTTTTATTGCATATTTTTTATCATTTTTATTTCTTGAACCTGAACAATCCTCAACTATAAAAACATTATACCCTGACTCTCTAAGGTCTATTATTGTTTGAAGTACACAAACATGGGCTTCTGTTCCGAATATAATTATATTTTTAACATTAAGACTATCAATTTTATCTTTTATATCCATATCAGCATAGGCACTGAATGTTATTTTGTCAAAAGGATTATATTCATTAAGAGCATTTTTTATTGTTTCGTGAGTATCTCCCAAGCCTTTTTTATACTGCTCTGTAACTATAACAGGAACACCTAAAATATTTAAACCCTTTATAAGTTTTTCACTGTTTTCAACAATCTTTTTCCAATTATCTATGGCAGGAAGAAGTTTTGTCTGTAAATCTATTGCAATAGCAACTGTATCATTTGAAAATATTCTCATTTTTTCTCCCCTTTCTCAAATTTATGCTGTGATGACATACATTGACCGCTCATACTACAACCACTGCAACCACCTCCACATCCTGTGGATTTTCCTTTTTTCTTTTTAGTTATATTATAATGTATAACAGCAATAACAATAAGAACAGCTGAAGCAGCAACAATTAAATCTATTATTTCCATGGGAAACACCTCCCTTATTTTTTATTATATATCATTTTATTATATTAACGAAAGTTTATTAAAATTATACTGTGTAAAGTCATCTGTAACACAATTTGCTGGTGAAATATCCTGATTTCCACTTGTAGGATTTTTATATCCAAGAACTTTCATTCTAGCATTAATTCCCGCCTTAACTCCATTTGTAGAGTCCTCTACAACAATACATTCAGAAGGCTCTACTCCTAAAACTTCAGCAGCTTTTAAAAATATATCTGGAGCCGGTTTACTTTTTTCCATATCATCGCCACTTATAACAGCGTCAAACAAATTTCTCTCATCTAACGCATCAAGAACAGTATATATAAGCTCATAGGAAGAAGAACTTGCAACAGCAGTTTTTATGCCGTTATTCTTTATATCCACAAGGAGCTCTCTTGCACCTTTTACACCGTCAACACCTTCATTTATAAAAAGCTCTTTTATAATCTCCTCTCGTCTTTCTCCAGCTTCTTTTGTGCTTTTTTCAAAGCCAAGTTCATCTCTCCATTTTCCAAATCTCTCAAATGTATTTGTTCCTGCACCTTTCATAACAAATTCAATATCCATATCAAAACCAAGCTCTGAAAGTGCCATTAAATCAGCTTTATAATGAGCCTCTTGGCTGTTTATTAAAACTCCGTCCATGTCAAATATAACCGCTTTTATCATCAAAAAATCCCCTTTTTCTCTATTATTTTATTTCATATTAAGTGTATTATAAATTATTGTCAATACTTCTTCTCTATGATATCATCAATTTTGAGGTGATTTTTTTGAAAACAATTATATCTCCAGCAAAAAATATGGTTACAATAGATAATATTAAAAAACCTATTATAAAAGAGAATATAAAACCCCAAACCATAGAAATATACAATAAACTTAAAAATTTTAATGTTGGTGATTTTTCTGCATATATGAATGTGAATAATGATATAGCTTTAAAATCTTTTATTTATTATCAGGATATAGATTTTGAAGGTTTTGGAACTCCTGCAATTTTTTCTTACAATGGAATACAGTATAAAAATATAGAACCTTTTAGTTTTAATGATGATGATATAAGTTTTGCTTCAAATCATATATCAATTATAAGTGCTTTTTACGGTCTTTTAAAGGCAGATACTCCTATACAGCCCTATCGTCTTGAAATGGGTGGAAAAATTAATTTTGATGGTGAAAATTTATATAAATTGTGGGGTACTTCTATATATTGTGAACTATTCAAAAATGAAACAACTGTTTTAAATCTTGCTTCTGATGAATACTCAAAAGCTATAAAACCATTTTTAAATGACAATGACAATTTTATAACAGTAAAATTCATGAAATATTCAAAAGGAAAATATAAAACATTTGCCACAGATGCAAAAATATCCCGTGGGAAAATGGTTAATTTCATAGTAAAAAATAAAATTAATAATTTAGAAGATATTAAAAACTTTTGTGAAAACGATTATAATTTCTCTGAAAATTTTTCTGATAAAAATAATTTTGTTTTTTGTAAATGACATAATAAAAAGCCAATGAATACATATTCATTGGCTTTAATATTAAAATATATTAAATAAATTCTGAAAGTCTTGATTTTCCTAATTTAGGCATTTCAACTTCAAAGTTATCAGCAATAGTAGCTCCAATATCGGCAAATGTTTTGCTTTCTTCCAAAATTCCACTGCCTTTCATTGAAGGTGAATAAGCTATAAAAGGAACTTCCTCCCTTGTATGGTCTGTTCCTGTATATGTTGGGTCATTTCCATGGTCTGCTGTTATTATGAGAAGGTCATCATATTTAAGTTTATCTATTACAACTCCAAGATTTTTATCAAATTTCTCAATTTCTTTTCCATATCCAATAGGGTCTCTACGATGTCCCCAAAGAGCATCAAAGTCAACAAGATTTACAAAACAAAGTCCTGTAAAATCTCTATCCATAATCTCTATTGTTTGTTCCATACCATGAACAGAGCTCTTTGATTTATTGCCTTCTGTTATACCTTCTCCGTCAAATATATCTTTTATTTTTCCAACAGATATAACATCAAAGCCACCATCTTTTAAGAAATCAAGGACAGTTTTTCCATAAGGTTTAAGGGCATAATCATGACGATTACTTGTTCTTTTAAATTCACCCTTTTTCTTTCCAACATAAGGACGAGCTATAACTCTACCTACTTTCCACTCATCTTTTAAAGTAAGTTCCCTTGCTATTTCACAACAACGATAAAGCTCATCGAGTCCAAATGTCTCCTCATTACCGCATATCTGAAGAACAGAGTCAGCAGAAGTATAAACAATCATATTTCCTGTTGCAATTTCTTCTTCTGCCAATTCGTCAAGTATTTCTGTACCACTAGCACTTTTGTTTCCTATAACTTTATGTCCTGTACGTTTTTCAAGTTCTTTTATAAGCTCTTTTGGGAAACCTGTTTCAGTGAATGTTTGGAAAGGAACATCTACCTTTATACCCATAATCTCCCAATGTCCTGTCATTGTGTCTTTTCCTTTGCTTATCTCATTCATTTTCATAATATAAGCCATAGGTTTTTCTTGTGGTGGAACATTTTTTAAGGGAATAAGATTTCCTATACCAAGTTTTTGGAGGTTTGGTATATTAAAACTTTCCATTTTTTCAGCTATATGTCCTAATGTATTTACATCTTTATCTCCATATTGTGGTGAATCTTCCATTTCACCTACACCCATAGAGTCAACAACTATTGTAAATATTCTTTTATATTTTTTCATTATAATTCTCCTTTCTAAAAAATCACATGGAAAATAGCAGTTTTAAAAATATAAAACTGCATTTTAATGATAAAATATATCCCTAATATATAAAATTATTCTGTTATAGCATTAACAGTCTCAAGAGCAACCTCCATCATCTGACGGAAACCTGTCTGTCTCTCATCGGCAGAAAGTGATGTTCCTTTAACAACATGGTCTGATATTGTGAGTATACAGAGAGCTCTTTTTCCTGCTCTTGCAGCATTCATATAGAGAGCGGCAGACTCCATTTCAACAGCAAGAACATTCATTTTTGCCCAACCTTCATTTACTTTTTCATTATCATTATAAAAAATATCAGATGAAAAAACATTTCCAACTTTAGGCTCAATTCCAAGTTCTTCAGCACAATCAACAGCAGTTTTTAAAAGTTTATAATCTGCTATTGGAGCAAATGTTCCAGCTAAATTATACTGACTTCCATAGTTTGAGTCTGTACTTGAACCCATAGCAATTACTATATCTCTAACATCAGCTTTATCAGATATAGCACCGGCTGTGCCTATTCTTATAATATTTTCAACATCATACATATTAAAAAGTTCATAGGAATATATACCCATTGAAGGCATACCCATTCCACTTCCCATTACAGAAACTCTTTTGCCTTTATATGTTCCTGTATATCCAAACATATTTCTTACAGTATTAAAACAAACAGGATTTTCCAAATATGTCTCTGCAATAAATTTTGCACGAAGAGGGTCTCCAGGCATAATTACTGTTTTTGCTATTTCTCCAATTTTTGCTTTATTATGTGGTGTTCCATTCATATATGCAAATCTCCTTTTTTTATAAATTTTTTCATTATTGGTATAAACAAAATAACACGAATTTTTATAATTTTCAACTATTATTTTGTCTACGCAAGTATTTTAAATTCAAAATACTTATTTTTTAATACTATCCAAAGCTTTTTTAAGTCTTTCCATAGCTTGTGAAAGTACACTTAAAGGGCAAGCTATATTTATTCTCTCAAAACCTTTTCCGCCTTCTCCAAATATATATCCCTCATCATTAAAAAGTAAGGCTTTCTCTATCATAAATTTTTCAAGTTTAATATAATCCATACCTAATTGACGACAATCAAGCCACATAAGATATGTACCCTCAAGTCTTGAAACTTTTATTTCAGGTATATTCTCTCTTATAAAATTTTCAACAAAAATTCTATTTCTGTCTATAACATTTATAAACTGTGAAAGCCATTCTTCACATTTATTATAAGCAACTTCACAAGCTTTATAACCTGCCATATTACAGCCAAAAACACCATTATTCATTCTATATTTATAAAGTTTTTTTCTTGTCTCATAATCTGAAATTATAATATTTGATGTCATAAGACCTGCTGTATTAAATATTTTGCTTGGTGCTGTGCATATTATACTATTTTTTTGAAATTCCTCTGATATTGATGCAAAAACAGTGTGATTATATCCCGGCATAATAATATCATTATGTATTTCATCAGACACAATTTTTATATTATTTTTTATACATATGTCCCCTATCTTTTTGAGTTCTTCTACTGTCCATACTCTACCAACAGGATTATGAGGATTGCATATTATACAAAGTGTATTTTTACTGTCTTTTGCTTTATTTTCAAAATCCTCAAAATTTATTTTATATTCTCCATTGTTTTCAACAAGAGGACATTCCACAATATTTCTTCCACCAGATTTTATAGCACTGTAAAAAGGATAATATACAGGAGTAAATATTATAACTCCCTCATCTTTTTCAGTAAAACAATTTACAATATGATATAGTGCAGGAACAACTCCCGGATAGTCAAGTATCCATTCTTTTTCTATATTCCAATTATGACGTCTTTTAAACCAACTAATAACAGCATTATAATAACTATCCTGTGGCTCTGTATATCCCATAACAGAATTTTTAAAATATTCACCTAAAGCCTCTCCTATTTCCGGAGGATTTTTAAATTCCATATCAGCCACAGAAAGAGGAACAATATCATCAGGTATGTTTTTGTATTTTTTATACATACTATTCCATTTTTCAGAACCTGTATTTTTTCTTGATATTACACTTTCAAAATCATATTTCATATTAAAATCACCGCCTTTAATATATAATACCAAAAACAATAGTCTAAAAAAAGACATAAAAAAACCTTCCAAAAAGGAAGGCTTTTTTTAATTATTAAATTATTATTAACAGAATACAAATCCTATCACAAGATATGCAACTACTGCTAAAGCTCCACATACAAGAGAATATGGAAGCTGTGTTTTAACATGGTCAATATGGTCAGAAGCTGCACCTGTTGATGAAAGAACTGTTGTATCTGAAAGTGGAGAACAATGGTCTCCGAAAACTCCACCACCAGCAACAGCTGCAAAGGACGCTATTACAAGAGGTGTAAGAGTATCATTTGTAAAGCTAAAGGCAAGAGGTAAAGCGATAGGCATACATATTGCAAATGTACCCCATGATGAACCTGTTGCAAAAGCCATTATTGCAGATATTATGAATATTATAGCTGGAAGAAGTGAAGGAGAAAGGAAAGACTCACTGAGAGAAACAATATAATTTGCTGTTCCCATATCCTTACTTAAATCATTTACAGAATATGCAAGAGCAAGAAGCATTACGGCAGGTATAGCACCTTTAACACCGTTTGTTGTAGTTTCCATAATTTCTTTAAAAGGTATTCCTTGTATAAGCATACTTATATTCATAAATATTATTACAAAAAGGAATGCTTCCATAGTCTTTGCTGAGTTAAATTTTATGTATGTTCCAATAGCTATTGTTATAATCATAAGAACAGGAAGTATAAAGTTTAAGAATACTCTTGTTTTTATACCTTCATAAGCTTTCATCTCTGTAAGTTCTTTTCCTATAAGAGGAACAGCTCCATCACGAAGAACTTTTCCCTCTTTCATAGCTCTATCTTCAGCTTTTTTCATAGGTCCAAAATCTTTAACTATACCCGAACCAATGAGACCTACAAGAACAACTGCAAATATTGGATAAAAATTAAATGGTATTGCTTTCAAGAAAAGAGCTGATGCGTCCTCTGTTGTAGCTATACAGCCTACACCAACAGCAAGGCTCATAAGATATGCAGCCCAACCTGTAATCGATACAAGGACACTTACAGGGGCTGATGTTGAGTCAGCTATATATGCAAGTTTTTCTCTTGATATTTTAGCTTTATCAGATATACTTCTCATTGTTGAACCTACAAAAAGAGGGCCGAATGAGTCACTGAAATATACAAACATACCTAAAACCCATGATACAAGCTGTACGCCTTTACGACTAAGGTTTTTGTCATGAACAAACTGTGAAAATCCCTGAATAGCTCCTGTTTTTTGAAAATAAGCTACTATAATTCCTATAAATGTGTTTAAGAGCATTACCCAAGAAAAACTTGTTGTTCCAAGACTTTCTTTTAAAAGTGTAGGAAATCCCAAAAGTCCCTGACCAGCCAAAAGTGTTCCTGCAAGACAAGCAACAACAAGAGAAACTATTGTGTTTCTTGTTGCAAAAGAAAGAACAATGGCGAGGAGAGAAGGAACTATTGATATTATTCCCATGTTTACTACTTCTTCCATTTTCATCTACCTTTCATATTAAACTTAAATTTTATAAAAAGGCAGTTTCTAAAAAATGGCAAACAGAAAAATTTTTTACTCATCATCATAATACTATAATCTGCAAAACATTTTAAGAAACCGCCCAATAAACAATTTTAAATAAATTTTTATAATTTATTATAATTTTATAAAGTTATCTGACTTTGTAACTGTTGCTGGAGGAGCTGGGTCAAGATTTCTATCAGCAATATTTAAAATATCCTCTGGTCTTATCCAAGGTCTATTCTGTATAGCACTTGTCTCCTCATGAGTAAGATATCCTTTATATGCTGTAAGGCTTCTTCTAAGATAACCGTCCATTACACAAGCTTCTGCTACGCCATTATTAAGTATTTTCTTAAAGTGTGGAAGAACAGAACCTGCATAAGCTATTGAAGTTGAATTTGCTATCGCTCCTGGTATATTACTTACACAGTAATGAACAATGCCTTCTTCAATATATCTTGGGTCTTCATGAGTTGTCTCATGGAATGATTCTATTGCACCGTTTTCATCATTGCTTATGTCAACAATAACAGAACCTTTTTCCATAAGTTTAAGCATTTCTCTATCTATAAGATACTCATTTGTTCCTTTAGGCCATTTTACACAGTTTAAAACCATGTCTGTCTGTGGAAGTATTTTTTTGATATTTTCTTTTGTACAGAAAGCTGTATTTATTTTTTCATTATACATTCTCTGAACTTCTCTAAGTGTTCCAATATTTATATCCATAACAGTTACCCAGGCACCGAGAGAATGAAGAACTTCTAAAGCTGCGCGTCCAACAACTCCAGCACCAAGTATAAGTACATTCATTCCAGGAGCTCCGCCGAGACCACTTACAAATTTACCTTTTCCACCATTTATTGTGAGCATAGACTCAAGACCGAAAAGAGCACCCTGTTTTCCTGCTGCTTCACAGTTTGAAGAACCATATCTATGAGAGTCCTCTGCTGTAAAAGCAATAACTTTTTTGTCAAGAAGTGCCTGAACTTCCTCTCTGTGAGCTGCTGGGTGTATACAAGTAAATATAATTTGACCTTCTCGAAGCATATCAAATTCATAAGGCTCAAGTTCTTTAACTTTTGTTATGAAATCACATCTTTCATACATTTCTTTTGCTGTATCTACTATTTCAGCACCAGCCTCAACATAGCTTTCATCAGAAAAACCGGCTCTCTCTCCTGCACCTTTTTGTACAAGTACAGTATGACCATCAGCCTTTATTGAAGCGATTTCCACTGGTGTAGCTATTGTTCTGTATTCTCCCTTTTTTATGTCTTTTAATAACCCGAAAACCATTTTTAAAAACTCCTTTTTTTGAACATAATAAAAAAGCACCCTAAGTAAAAGAACTTAAGGTGCCTTATAAACATTTAACAATTTCTTCTGCCCTATTCGAACCAGCTCCCTTCTTATAGTTTGGACAAAAACCATAGAAACAGTACTGCATTTATTCAACACAGTCCCAAGCATTATGCTTTCGGCGAATTTCCCTTTCGTTTACACTACTCTTGATTTTCGCGGCCTCTAAATTCGAACATCATACGTAAATATGATAGTATTCAAAATGTCTTTTGTCAACAGATAAATTTATTTTTATGCATATTTATTGTAATTTTATGTATTTATATGTAAATATGTAGTAAAAATATAGTTATATCTTCAACATAATATACAATACGTTAATATTTTAAAAAGATGTTGAAAAGGATTTTTTATTCTGTTATAATTACAAAGTAAACATTCGCAGAGTAGGATATTATTTGTTAAAACCCTTCGAACGGGGAGTTGTCGAAGAGGGCAAAGTTTTTTACTGCTTATAGTATCCGCATCCCGCTGCTACGCATAGAATGCGGTTTTACTACCTTCTGTGTATAGCAAAAAGGATTATAATATAAAGGAGGTAATAAAATGAATGTTTTAATTGAAAAAATGAGATTATCAGCAGAAGAACTTAAGGACACAAAAAAACTTACTGCCGTAGGTATGCTTACAGCTGTTGCTGTTCTTTTAGGTTTTTTTGCAACTATTCAAATTGGCGACTCTTTAAAAATAGGTTTTTCTTTTGTTGCCAATGAACTTACAGCCATGTTTTTCGGTCCTGTAACTGGCGGAATTATGGCTGGTGTTTCAGACATTTTAAAACTTATAGTTAAACCAACAGGGGCATATTTCCCTGGATTTACTGTAAGTGCTGTTTTAGGCGGAATGATTTATGGATTTATACTTTACAAACAGCCTATAAGTCTTAAAAGAATAATAATTTCAAAACTTATTGTCACAATATTTATAAATACTCTTCTCAATACATATTGGTTAAGCCTTATGTTGGGAAAAGGGTTTTTAATTCTTCTTTCTGGAAGAATACTTAAACAGATTATAATGTTGCCTATTGAAACATTTGTATTCTATATAGTTGCAAAACCTGTTGAAAAAATAGTAAATAATTTTCACTTTAAGAGAATATAAATAAAAATAAATCCCCCAAAAAACAACTCTCCTTGGGGGATTTTTTATTTTTATATTTTATTTATATTTTTCAAAAAAATTTTCTATGTTTTCACGTTTTTCAGATACACTTCCTTGTATCATAGGGTTTTTACCTCCACCCTTTCCACAGAGAGCAGTGTTCATTTCCTTTGCAAAAATTTTCATGTCAATATCTTTTCCATATACAACATATTTATATCCCTTTTTGTCATCACCCGAAAATACACAACACATAGAACATTTTTCAGAAAGCATTGTACAATATCTTCTTATCAAATCACTATTTTCAATATCACAAAAATCAATTATAAATTTGTTATTATCAAAATTTGAAGCCCTGTTTTTCAAAATATCAATATACAAACCAAAATTAATTGATTTTTCATTTTCAAGATTTTTTAATGTATTTTCAGCATATAATGATACATTTTCAACCTTTGCAGAGAACATCTCGGACATTTTATAAATATCTCTGTTCTTTTTTCTGTAATCTAACAAAGCTCTTTTTCCACAAAGCATTGTTATTCTTGTACCACCTTTATAATTTTGAGATGATATAATTTTTATTATGCCTATCTCCCCTGTTGTTTTAGTGTGAACACCGCAACAAGCACAAATATCATAATTTTCTATACTAACAATTCTTATATCTCCCTCGATTTTCTTTTTACTTCTGTATTCAATATTTTCAAGAGTATTTTTATCAAAAAACTCACATTTTACAATTATATTATCAAAAACAGCATTGTTTGATACATCTTCAACTTTTTCTAAGTCACTATCAGAAAGAGGTCCATCAATATCTATAACTACACTGTCATTGTTCATATGAAAACCAACATTGTTAAATCCAAAAATACTGTGTATAACTCCTGAAACTATATGCTCACCTGTGTGTTGTTGCATAAAATCAAAGCGTCTTTCCCAGTTTATACTACATTTTACTTTTGTTCCTTTTTCAATTTTTTGTTTTGAATAGTGTAAAACTCTGTCATTTTTCTCATGGGTATCAAATATTTCAATATTATTTATAAATCCAATATCTCCCGGTTGTCCACCACCTTCAGGATAAAAAGCTGTTTTATCAAGTTCAATATAAAAACAGTCTTTACCCTCTATACAATCAACAACAACTGCCGAAAACTCTTTGACATACCCATCAGAATAATATATTTTTTCTGTCATTATGCTCATTCTCCCACTGATTTTAAAAGTTCTCTTACAAGTTTTTCAGATACAGCATCATAACACTTTTCATTTTCACCTATTCCAAAAGCATAGGACACATTTTGTCCCTTTGTTGTGTTATCAAAAATCCACTCTTTACATGAGCTGTGTACCTGACTTATTCCTGTATAATCCATAATTTCTTTTGCATTTTTATAATTTATTCCACTTCCTGCAAGAATTTCTATTTTATCACCATATTTTTGTTGTAATTCTTTTATAAGAAATCTTCCATCATAGGCTTTTTCTTTAAGCCCACTTGTCAAAAGTCTATCAACTCCCATATCAATTAATTTTTCTATTGTTTCATAGGGATTTTCGACACAGTCAAAGGCTCTATGGAAAACGGCTTCTTTTCCATATTCATGTATTATATATATAATTTTCTCATTCTGATACTGATTTATAGTGCAATCATTATTAAGACAACCAAAAGCTATTCCGTCAGCTCCTCTTTTTACAAGCTCTATGCAGTCTCTTTCCATAACATAAAAATCTTCATCACAATAACAAAATCCTGCTCCTCTAGGTCTAACCATAGCAACAATTTTAAGACCATTACAATTTTCTTTTACAATTTCAAGAGTTCCTATTGAAGGTGTAAGTCCACCAAGATTTAAACCACTGTTAAGTTCTATCCTCTTAGCTCCTCCTTTATATGCCATTAAAGCATCGTAAAAACTGCCGCAACATATTTCAACCATATTAAATTCACCTCTGTAACAATAAAAATTTTTATATATTATAGCATAAAAAAACAGACTATAAAAATATAGTCTGTTTTTTAATATTATTATTCGTCTTTTCCAAGCTCACCTTCTGTTGCAGCAACAACAACAGAACAAGCAATATCACCTGTTATATTTGTAGCAGTAGGAGCCATGTCTGTTATACGGTCAATACCTGCAACAAGTCCTATACCCTCAACAGGAAGTCCAACAGACTGTAAAACCATTGAAAGCATAATCATAGCAGAACCAGGAATACCAGCCGCACCAACTGATGCAAATGTACAAGTTAAAACAATTGTAATCTGCTGTACCAAAGTAAGCTCTATACCATAAACATTAGCTATAAAAAGAGCACATATACCCTGATATATAGCTGTTCCGTCCATATTGATTGTTGAACCAAGAGGAAGTACAAAAGAACTTACAGACTCTGAAACTTTCATTTTTTCTGCTGACTGCATTGAATATGGAAGTGTTGCAGAACTACTTGCTGATGTAAAGGCAAATACTATTGCCTCAGCAGAATTTTTGAAGAATTTTAAAGGACTTATACCTGAGAAAATTTTTACAGAAAGTGAATAAACAACAACTGCATGAACTATACAAGTACCATAAACAACAAGAACAACACTTGCAAGAGGTAAAAGAACACTTATACCATTTTCAGCAACAACAGGTGTTATAAGAGCAAAAACTGCAATAGGTGTAAATTTCATTATAACTCCTGTTACAGCAAACATTATTTCAGCCATACCGTTAAAGAATTTAAACACAGGCTGAGCCTTTTCACCTACAATTACAATTCCACCACCAACTATTATTGCAAAGGCTATAATCTGAAGCATATCACCGTTTGCTATTGACTGTATTGGGTTTGAAGGTATTATATTTATAAGAGTATTTATAATTCCGGGATTTTCAGGTATTGTAACTTCTGCCACAGTTCCCTCAATAACAAATCCTTCACCGATATGAAAAACATTAGCTGCAATTATACCGAATGTGGCAGCAAAAACTGTTGTACAGAGGAAATAAACTACTGTTTTTCCGCCAATTCTTCCTACACTCTTTGCGTCTCCTATGCCACATACACCAACTATTATTGATGAAAAAACCATAGGAACAACTACCATTTTAATGGCATTTAAAAATAATGTTCCAAAAGGGCTTATAAAAGTCTTTGCGATATAAGCATTATTCCCTCCAAGAATAGAGCCTGCTATAACACCACAAATAAGACCTATAAGCGTCTTTATGGGCATACTTAATTTTTTTTCTGTTGTCATTTTAATGTCATCTCCTTTTTTGCATAAAAAATCATTATATATGTGTTTTATTCAGTTATTTTAAAATTTAAGTATATTTTTATTTCCCCAAAAATAACAACACGCTTATAAATTTACCACTTTTACGACCTTTTAACAATATTTTTTTAAATATTTTTTAAAAAAATACAAAATAAAATAATAAAAGCCTTCCAAAAGGAAGGCTTTTAAAGCGA
Organism: Tyzzerella sp. An114; assembly: GCF_002161055.1. GTDB lineage: Bacteria > Bacillota > Clostridia > Lachnospirales > Anaerotignaceae > Fimicola > Fimicola cottocaccae. Next base: position 231,876 of record NZ_NFLT01000003.1, on the reverse strand, counting down.
ATATTTATTCAAACTGATTGATTTTCCAAAACAAAATTTTGATAATACTGTCCTCTTGTCACTGCATAATCTCTTGCATCAACCTCTATTGACTGTTGTTCATACTTTCTAAATTCTTCTTCATCGGTCAAATCATCTACCATTATATAGTTGTCAAAATTTTCTTTCCAACTTCTAGCATCGCTATAATAATAATTATTCTGTGCATTCTTATCTGACCAATCAATAATACTTACAACATTATGCTGATATGCATGGCGGCATTCATGGAGTATTAAATTTAATGCCTGACCACCTTCAATAGTATTTAATATATCTGTATTTACATATATTTGTTTTTCAGCTGGATTATAATATGCTAAAATTTCACTTTCTGTTGAATATGATGAAACTTTAACATTTGGAACAGACATTTTTGATGTTTCTAAATTTACTATTGACTGAAAAACATCAAGTTTTTTATCTGTTTCAATATCTTTCCAATTTTCAGCAAATATCTGTTTTACATATTCACCACTATCTTCTAACATTTTTTGTTCTTCTTCAGCAGTAATATTATTAGATTGAGCTTTAACTTCAGGCTTTATACTATATCCAGAAATACCGTTTTTATGAAGCTGATATGCTGCTGGTATTAAAAGAATTACAAAAGATGTAAATATTAAAAATCTAAAAAATCTTCTTTTATATTTATTTATGAGTTTTTTTGATGGTTTAACTTTAATATTATTTTTAGTATTCTTATCAGTTTTTAAATTTGCAGTTTTTTCAGGATTATATCTCCTATTAACGCGAACATCTGAAACAACATTATCTTTCACAGAATTATCATCTGTTTTTACATTTTCATTTTCTGATTTATCATTTTGTTCTATATTCCCATTATCTTCATTATTGTCTATTTCTGAAGAAATACTATGATTAGACTTTTCTTTAAACATTTTCATAAGTTCTTCAATATCATTCAATGGTGCTTTTTCATTTTCTTCTAACTCTTCTTTTTTTACATCTGTATTCTCAGATGAATATTCTTTTATATCTTTTTTTGTATTTTCCTCTATATTTTCAGGTTTAACAATTTTTTTATAGTCTTCATCTGTATTATATAAAATTTTATCTAATTTTTTTCTTTTTCTTTCAAGTTTCATCTCTTCTGCCATACATTGTTTATAACATCTAAAGGCAAAGAAAATATTTAAAGCTATTAAAATTAAAAATGCAATTAAAGAAACTATAAAATTATACTGAGCAAGAAGAATTACAAGTATAATCTCCATTTTTGCCAAACTATACACAATTATAGTACCTGGTGTTAAGAATGCTTTGGCTTCTATTATGACAATAATATCAATAATAAGCATTAAAACAATCATAGTAATTACAAACATAACAGGAGAAATTTTAATATTTAATTGTTTTATAAAAAAATCCGCATCATTTGTAATCAAAGGATATAAAAAAAACAGTGTCATAATATCCACTATACGTGGAAATATATAACTAACGGAATTATTTTCAAACCCAATTTCATCATTCATATAATGAAAACCCCCTTCTAAAAATATGTAGTTTGTTATAATTATACATTATATTTTAATACAAGACCATACAATTTAATACAAAAAATATAAAAAAAGGACATGTAACCTCTTTTAAAAAGAGACTACATATCCTTTAAATTTAAAAAATATTATTTAACAACGAAGTTTACAATTCTTCCTGGAACATAGATTTCTTTAACTATTGTTTTTCCTTCTATTTTTCCTCCAAGAAGCGCTTTAGCTTTTGCAAGAACTTCATCTTTAGCTTCCTCTTTACCTACTGAGAGACTGTCTTTAACTTTACCATTAATCTGTACAGGTATTTCAACAGTTGTAACAGTAAGTTTTGACTCGTCACATACAGGCCAACCTGCTTCAAATACAGATGTATCGTGTCCAATCTCTCTCCACATTTCCTCTGCAATATGAGGTGTGAAAGGTGCAAGAAGTGTTATAAGTGTCTCAAGAGACTCTTTGTCAATTCCATCTGCATTTTTAGCAACATCAATCATCTTGTTTGTATATTCCATAAATCCTGATACAACAGTATTCATTGTGAGAGCTTCAAGACGTGATGTTATCTCATAAATCATTTTATTTCTTGCAAAATCCATTTCTTTTGTAGCAGGAACAATTTTATCTTTATATCCTGCAACAAATTTCCAAACTTTATTGAGATAACGGAATACACCGTCAATTCCACTATCATCCCATTCAGAGTCTAATTCTGGTGGTCCTACGAAAAGTTCATACATTCTTAATGAGTCACAACCATATTTTTCAACTAAAACGTCAGGAGATACAACATTTCCTTTTGATTTACTCATCTTAAATCCATCTTTTGTAATCATACCCTGATTGAAAAGTTTCATAAATGGTTCATCAAAGCTTACAGCTCCAATATCATAAAGAACTTTTGTATAGAAACGAGCATATAAAAGATGTAATACAGCGTGCTCTATACCTCCAACGTACATATCAACAGGAGCCCATTTTTCAAGAGCTTCTTTACTTGCAAAAGCTTCTGTATTATGAGGGTCTGTATAACGAAGGAAATACCATGAAGAACCAGCCCATTGTGGCATTGTGTTTGTTTCTCTCTTAGCATCAGCACCACAAACAGGACACTTTGTATTTACCCATTCTTCAATATCTGCAAGTGGAGATTCACCTGTGTCTGTTGGTTTATATGACTCAACATTTGGAAGAACAACAGGAAGCTGGTCTTCTGGAACAGGAACAGCTCCACAATGTGGACAATGTACAATAGGAATAGGCTCGCCCCAATATCTCTGTCTTGAGAATACCCAGTCACGAAGTTTATAATTTACAGTTTTCTTTCCAAGTCCTTTTTCTTCAAGATATAAAGGAGCTTTTGCTTTTGCTTCAGAAGCTTTCATTCCGTTCCATTCTCCGGAATTAATCATAATTCCATCGCCTACATAAGCCTCTGTAAGTTCGCCATCTTCTTTTCCTTCTTCTTTTATAACCTGAATTATAGGAAGGTCAAATTTCTTAGCAAATTCAAAGTCTCTCTGGTCATGGGCAGGAACACACATGATTGCGCCTGTACCGTAATCAGCAAGAACATAGTCTGAAACCCAAATAGGAGCAAGAGCACCATTTAAAGGATTTATGCCATATCTACCTGTGAATACACCTGTTTTTTCTTTATCTGTTACACGGTCAACAGCTGATTTTGTTGAAGCGAGGAAACAGTATTTTTCCATTTCTTCTCTCTGTTCATCTGTTGTAATTTTCTTTACAAGTTCATGTTCTGGTGAAAGAACCATGAATGTTGCTCCGTAAAGTGTGTCTGGTCTTGTTGTGTATACAGTAATTTTTTCATCTGTATCTTTAACTTTAAAGTCAACCTCTGCACCATAGCTTTTTCCAATCCAGTCAGACTGCATTTTTTTAACTTTTTCTGGCCAGTCAAGTTTATTTAAGTCATTTAAAAGTCTTTCAGCATAAGCTGTTATTTTAAGCATCCACTGACGAAGATTTTTCTTTGTTACAGTAGCACCACAACGCTCACAAACACCGTTTGTAGCTTCCTCATTAGCGAGAACACATTTACAGCTTGGACACCAGTTAAGAGGCATTTCTTTTTCATAAGCAAGTCCCTGTTTGAACATCTGAACAAAAATCCACTGTGTCCATTTGTAATATGAAGGGTCTGTTGTGTTTACTTCTTTATCCCAGTCATATATTGCACTTATATCATGAAGCTGTCTTTTTGCATTAGCAATATTCTGAGCTGTTGCAATAGAAGGGTGTATATTATTTTTTATAGCAAAGTTTTCAGCAGGAAGACCGAAAGCGTCCCAACCCATTGGGTGAAGAACCTGATATCCCTGTAAAACTTTGTAACGGCTTATAACGTCACTTAAAACATAACCTCTCCAGTGTCCTACATGAAGACCTGAGCCTGAAGGATATGGGAACATATCAAGGCAATAATATTTAGGTTTTTTTTCATCTTCTTTGTTAATAGGATTTTTCTCCCATTCTGCACGCCATTTTTTTTCAATTTGGCTGAATTCATAGCGAGTATTCATAAAAATTTCCTCCTTAAATAAAAAATCCTCCGCCTCAGTTTAGAGACGAAGGATATATCCGCGTTACCACTCTAGTTTAGTTTTATTATAAAAACCACACTCAAATCCTTTAACGCAGGTTATACGTCGTTTCCTACTTATTCTTTATATAAAAACTAAAGATTTTCAGAACGAAGCTCCAAGGCGAGTTCAAAAAAATATCATTACTGTCTTACACCTTCCGACAGCTCTCTAAAAATGATATAATATTTACTACTCCTTTTCATAGCCTTTTTTGTCTTTTCAGATTATATTTATACCATAATTTTTGACAAAAATCAATAGACATATAAAATTTTTACACAATTTCACAAAATATATACATACATAAAAACTATATGAAAGAAACTTCCTCCCATTACAAACAAATGGAATATATCGTGGAAATTGACATATTTAAACTGTAATCTCTTACTTTTAAAGGCATATATTATAGCACCAACTGTATAAGTTACACCGCCTAAAGCAAGAAGTATTATTCCTCCCAATGGTAAAGCTTTTTCAAGAGGCATAAATGCTATCATTACAAGCCAACCCATAGCTACATAAATTGCTGTTGAGAGAAATCTTGGAGCATTAAGCCAAAATATCTTTAAAAATATGCCTAAAAAAGCAATACCCCAAACAATAGCCAAAAGTGTATAACCCCATTTTCCTCTTAAAGGTACAAGACACACAGGTGTATATGTTCCTGCAATAAGAACAAATATCATTATGTGGTCTATTCTTCTTAAAATTGCTGTGTGTCTCTCATCAGTCTTTACAGTGTGATAAATTGTACTTGCACCATAAAGTAACATTAAAGAAACACCAAAAATTAAGAATGCAAAAGAAGCTACAAAATTTCCATCCTCCAATGATTTATATACAAGAGTAATTGTAACCGGTATAGACATTAAAAATCCTAAAAAATGTGTAAACGCACTTATAGGGTCTTTTACTTTTTTCTCTATAATTTCACTCATATTAATTCCTCCTTATATAGTTTTAAAAACTACTTATTATAATATAGATATTGTATCATCTATATTAAATAAAAGCAATACGTATATATAAATATATTTTTTTTGAAATATGTTGATAACAACATAAAATTGCTATATAATATTTTTGTTAATACTATATTATGAAGCAAGGTGATGAAATGGACAGTTTTATAGAAAAACTGCAAGGGGTAATCGGAGAGGTTACATCAACGGATACCATAGAAATAACCGATATTCCAAATATAGATTTATATATGGACCAGGTGACCACATTTATGGAGGAAAGCCTTAAGTCTTACAAACGTTATACTGACGACAAGGTTTTGACAAAAACAATGATTAATAATTATGCGAAAGCGAAACTTTTTCCTTCGCCTATAAAAAAGAAATATACCCGCAATCATTTAATGCTTTTGGTTATCATATATCATCTTAAATCAATACTTTCCATAAATGATATAAAAAGGCTTCTTGCTCCTGTGACAAATACAATAAAGGGCAGTGAGAGATGTGAGCCTTTAGAAACTGTATACCGTTATTTTACCGCTCTGCAAAAATTCAACAAAGATAATATACTTATAAATGTTGAAGTTCAGAAAAAATTTTTTGAGCGAGAAGATATAGCTTCTCTTAAAAACAAAGAAGAAGTTGTTCTTATTTTAACCGTTCTTTTAGTTGCCATTCAAGCAAACACAGAAAAACGTATTGCAGAGAAAATTTTGGACAAATATTTCTAAATTAAAAAAAGCCATCTAAAATATAGATGGCTTAAATCATTTCTATTTAATTTCATTCACCATTAACAGGTATTTTAAAATCACTTACCATTTTTTTATAACACTGACTACATATATCAAAAGAATGTTTTTCTCCGTCAAAATCCGAATTATACCCCCACTCCTTTTCTATATGTATATAATCATTATAATATCCGTAAATATCTTTTTTTATTTCCTCACCACAAACATTACAAAACACTTTTTCAATTTCAATCTTTATATCAATAGAATTTTTTAAAACTTCCATAGACCAATCCCCCTTTATGTGACATAATTCTATCATATATTTTTGAATAATTATATATAAAATATTTTCCTTTAGTGCTAAAATGTATTTACTAAAGGTTGAAAGGAAAATTTTATGGAAAACATTAAAAAATGGTATGAATATTTAGAAAACTGTAATGTATGCCCTAGAAAATGTAATATTAACAGAACTAAAGGTGAAAGGGGCTATTGTAACAGTGGTTATAATATAAAAGCGGCTCTTGCATCTATACATAACTGGGAAGAACCTGTTATAAGCGGCACAAGAGGCTCAGGAACAGTATTTTTTTCCGGCTGTAATCTTAGATGTGTTTTTTGTCAAAACTATGATATAAGTAGCGAAAACAAAGGAAAAGAGATAACTATTGAAAGACTAGCAGAGATATTTATTGAACAACAACAAAAAAATGTACACAACATAAATCTTGTATCACCTACTCATTTTATACCCCAAATAAGAGAAGCCCTTATAATAGCTAAAAATAAAGGACTTAAAATTCCAGTTGTATATAATACAAATGGTTATGAAAACGTTGAAATGTTAAAAACTTTAGAGGGTTTAATAGATGTATATTTGCCAGATTTAAAATATTTTGATAAAAAATATTCTCTGGAATTTTCCTCTACTTCTGATTATTTTGAAAAAACAACAGAAGCAATACTTGAAATGAGACGTCAACAGCCTAAAGATGTTTTTAATTCTGAAGGAATTATGGAGAAAGGTTTAATAATTCGTCATCTTGTTCTTCCTGGCTGTAAAAATGACTCTTTCAAAATAATAGACTGGGTAAAAAATAACTTGGGAACAGAAACTTATATGTCAATTATGAGACAGTATACACCTATGTATAAAGCCAAAGATATAAAACAATTAAATAGAAAACTTACAACATTTGAATATGAAAAAGTTACAGATTATTTTATTGAAAAAGGCATGAAAAATGGATTTTCACAAGAAAAAATGTCTGCCACATCTGAATATACTCCTATTTTTGATTTATCAGGAATATAAAAAAGCCGATATAATATCGGCTTTTTTAATGTTTATTATTCTTCTATGAAAGATACAAGTAAATCTCCCTGACTTACTTTTTCTCCCTCTTTTACATAAATCTTGTCTATCATACCATCTACTTTTGAAACAACACTTGTTTCCATCTTCATGGCTTCTACTGTCATAAGAACAGTGTTCTTTACAACTTTGTCCCCTTCTCTTACAAATATCTTTCCTACTGTACCAGGGATTGAAGAACCAAGATGTGAAGGATTGTTTGCATCAGCTTTAGGTCTTCTGTCACTCTTAATTTCAAGGTTCTTATCAAGGACTTTGATTTCACGGATAGAACCATTTATTTCAAATGAAAGAGCTCTTTTTCCTTCTTCATCAGGCTCAGACATATCAATAAATCTTATTGTTATTTCTTTACCTTCGCCAATCTTAAGAACTGTCTCCTCACCTTTTCTGAGACCATAGAAATAAACATGACTTTCAAGTCTTGTTACGTCATTGTAATACTCAAGATGTGTACAATAATCATCATATACCTTTGGATATAAAGCATAACTTATAACATTTCTTGAGTTTACTGATTTAATTTTATTTTTTTCTAAAATATGTTTTTTAATTTCTTCAAAATCAACAGGTGGTAAAAGTTCTCCTGGACGTTTATCAATAGGTTTTTTACCTTTAAGAACAATTTTCTGAAGTTCTTCTGGGAAACCACCGTCTGGCTGTCCAATATTTCCTGAGAAATAATCAACAACAGAGTCTGGATAAGATAAATCTTTACCCTTTGTGAGTATATTATCTTTGTTAAGCTCGTTCTTTGACATGAATATAGCAAGGTCACCTACAACTTTTGATGAAGGAGTAACCTTTACAATGTTTCCTAAAAGGTCATTAGCTTCTTTATAGAGCTGTTTGATTTCATCAAAGTTATCAGCAGAACCCATATCTTTTACCTGTGCAAGAAGGTTTGAATACTGACCGCCAGGTATTTCATATTTATAAATTTCAGTATTTGGAGTTTTCATTTCACTCTCAAAACCGCTATAAATCTTTCTTACTTCACCATAATATCTGCTGAGTTCTCTTATTTCATCACTGTTAATTCCTGTATCTCTCTCTGTTCCTGCAAGAGCTTCAACAACAGAGTTCATAGAAGGCTGACTTGTAAGTGTACTCATTGACTCAATAGCAAGGTCAACAATGTTAACTCCTGCCTCAGCAGCCATAAGAACTGTACTTACACCGTTACCTGTTGAATCGTGTGTATGAAGGTGAAGCGGAATATTAAGTTCTGATTTAAGAGCTGAGAAAAGTTCTTTTGCAGCATATGGTTTTAAAAGTCCTGCCATATCTTTAATAGCAAATATATGACAACCAAGAGCTTCAAGCTCTTTAGCTTTATTTATATAGTAATCAACTGTGTATTTCTTTTCGTTAGGATTTAAAATATCTCCTGTGTAACAGATAGCACCCTCAACAATCTTTCCTGTTTTAAGAGCTTCTTCAATAGGCATTTTCATATTTTCAATCCAGTTTAAACTGTCGAAAATTCTGAATACATCAACGCCTCTTTCTGCTGAAACTTTTATAAACTCTCTAACAACATTGTCTGGATAGTTTGTATATCCAACAGCATTTGATGCACGAAGAAGCATCTGTATAAGTGTGTTAGGCATTTTCTTTTTAAGCTGTTCAAGTCTTACCCATGGAGACTCTTTTAAGAATCTATAAGCAACATCAAATGTAGCTCCGCCCCAAGCCTCAACAGAGAAACCATTAGCCATAGCAGCATTAGTTGCAGGTGCAGCTTTTAAAAGGTCTGTTGTTCTCATTCTTGTAGCCATAAGTGACTGATGAGCATCTCTCATTGTTGTATCTGTAACATAGAGTTTTTTGTCATGCATAAGTTTCTGTGTAAACTCTCTTGCACCAAGTTTTAAGAACTCATCTTTTGCACCGTAAATTTTCTTTTCTGTATCAAATACAGGCTCTTTTATAGGCTCAAAGTAAGGTTTTTCACCCTTAGACTCATTTACAATCTTATTTCCAATAAATTCAGCAATCTTTGTAGCTCTGTCCTGTCCAACAGCTATATTAAATAATTCAGGTGTTTTTTCTATAAATGTTGTAGCACATTTACCTTTCATAAATGCTTCACTCTGAAGAACGTTTATAAGGAAAGGAATATTTGTTTTTACACCTCTTATTCTTGTTTCTTTCATAGCTCTTACAGCTTTTCTTACAGTAGTTTCAAAGTTTCTATCTGTTGCTATTATCTTAACAAGTAAGCTATCATAATATGGTGTAATTTCAGCACCTGTATAAGCAGTACCACCGTCAAGTCTTATACCATTTCCGGCTGCTGAACGGTAAACAACAATTTTTCCTGTGTCAGGAAGGAAATTATTTGCAGGGTCTTCTGTTGTAACACGCATCTGTATTGAATAACCGGAACAATGAACGGCTTCCTGTGAAGGTATATTTATTTCAGGTGAATTTAAAGGATAACCTTCTTCAACAAGTATCTGTGTCTGAACAATGTCAATTCCTGTTACCATTTCAGATACAGTATGTTCAACCTGTATACGTGGGTTCATTTCTATAAAGTAATAATTTTCATCAGCATCAACAAGGAACTCAAGAGTACCTGCGTTTTTATATCCAACATATTTTGAAAGTTTTATAGCATCGTTGAATATTTTTTCACGAGTAGCATCGCTTATTGTGAAAGCAGGAGCAAATTCAACAACTTTCTGATGTCTTCTCTGAACAGAACAATCTCTGTCATAGAGATGAACAACATTACCATATTTGTCTCCCATAATCTGAACTTCTATATGTTTAGGGTCTCTTAAATATTTTTCAATGAATATCTTGTCATCACCAAAGGCTTTTTTGGCTTCGTTTCTTGCTTCTTCAAATTCTTTAGGCATATCTTCCTTTGAATTTACAATACGCATACCTCTACCGCCACCGCCGTTTGATGCTTTAAGCATTACAGGGTATCCGATTTCATCAGCAATTCTCATAACTTCTTCTTCGGATTTTACTGAATGGTCAACACCTGGTATAATAGGAACTCCACATTTAATAGCATTCTGTTTTGATGATATTTTATCACCCATTGCATACATAATTTCTTTTGAAGGTCCTATAAATGCAATTCCATTTTCTTCACAAGCCTGTACAAACTCTGGATTTTCTGATAAAAATCCGTAACCTGGATGAATTGCGTCAACACCTTTTGACTTAGCTATTTTTATAATTTCATCTATATCAAGATATGCATCAATAGGTCCTTTTTCAGGATTAAGCATATATGATTCATCAGATTTTGTTCTGAAAAGAGAATATTTATCCTCTTTAGAGAATATACCTACTGTTTGTATTCCAAGTTCGTTTAAAGCTCTAAAAACTCTTATTGCAATTTCTCCACGGTTAGCAACAAGAACTTTTTTGAACTTTTTAATTCTCACATCGCTCATTAAATTTCCCCCTTTTGTTCACTCTATAAATACACTTGTTTACCACTGTCAATACAAAGTCTATTTTTTGATTATTTTATCAGCTTTTTATCAAAAATCAATATCTTAAAAAAACTTTCGTTAATGTACATTAAAATAGATTTTTTTAGCTTGAAAAATATAATTATCAATATAAAATGTGTGTTAAATTATTTAACATTTTTTTATATTAATATATATCAACAAAAAAATAAATAGAAAGTTTCTAATACTACATATAAAACAATTTTATATAATACTACTTAAATAACAAAGTCAAAACATCTTTAAGATTTTTAAGTTCAACTATCTCTATATTTTTAAAATCGTTCTTTTTGATATTTCCCTTTGCTATAAATATTTTATCAAAACCCATTCTGTAAAGTTCTTTAATTCGTGTTTCAAGATTAGGAACTTTTTTAAGCTCCCCTGTTAAACCAACATCTGCAATAAAAGCAAAATTTGAAGGCACAGGCTTCTTATAAACTGATGAAGCTATACTTACTATTATTGCAAGATTTACAAAAGGCTCTTTAAACTTTATACCACCAGTGGCTTTTATAACAACATTTTTATTAAAAAGGTCTATTCCTCCTCTCTGTTCTAATATTGATATAACAGTATTGAGCTGTTCACGTTTTATAGCTTCTCCAATTCTTGAAGGATATGGAGTAAATGAATTTGACACAAGACTTTCTATTTCTGCAATAATAGGTCTTGAGCCTTCACGTATAACAGTTATAGCACTTCCAGAAACAGCATCTTTAGGGTCTCTTTGGGTGACAAAAAATTCAGAAGGGTTATCTATTGAAACAAGTCCCTTTTCAGTCATAGAGAAAAATCCCATTTCTCCCGTACTTCCAAAACGGTTTTTTGTGGCAGTTATACTTCTAAGCTCATTTTCGCTATCTCCCTCCATAACAAAAACAGCATCAACAAGATGTTCAAGAGAGCGAAGTCCTGCTATCTCATCATTTTTATTCATCTGACCAATTATTATTGATGCACAAGGCTTTTTTCCAGACTTTGCAATTCTTACAACTTCAGCAGCACACTCCATTGTCTGGGCTGGATTTCCCACTCTAGCTGGAAGAAGTTCTTCAAGGGCAAAGGTCTGTATACTATCTATAACCAAAAAGTCTGGCTCTATTGTATTTACAGCATCAATGACACTATTCATATTTGTATCTGATATAATCCAAACATTTTCGTTTATACTATCAAGTATTCTGTCAGCCCTTGACCTTATCTGGCTTTCACTCTCCTCACCTGTGGCATATACAACTTTCATTCCCTGAGTTGCAATATCATTTGCTATTGTCAAAGTTAAAGTTGATTTTCCACCTCCCGGAGGAGATGTTATTATCATTACAGAATCACGAACTATTCCACCACCTGTAATTCTGTTAAATTCATTTATTTTAGTTATTATTCTATCACTGTTATTAACCTTTACATCAGAAAGTCTTGTGGCGGTTTTTCTCTTTGATACAGTCTTTTTTGATGAAGTTTTTTTAATTTCTGTTTCATACTCCTCGAAAGTATTCCAATTTCCACACTCAGGGCATTTTCCAAGCCATTTTGCAGATTTATATCCACATTCATTACAAACATAAGATGTTTTTATTTTCAAATAATCACCTCTATAAATATTATTTTAATATTAAAAAAATTTAAGCGTGCCAAAATTGACACGCTTAACAAAATCAGATTTTTTCAAGTTTTACATTTACAGGCTGTCCTTTAATTTCTATGCTGAAATTAACTTTTCCTGATTTATTTGAGTTAACTTTTCCCATATTTACATCATCAACGATGAATTTATATTCTTTTTCAGGTTCAAGCTCCATAAGAATTTGAATATCTTCCTCAGCCTCAGCAATAAATTTTACACCTTTTTCATCAACAGAGAAATTATGTAATGTTGCACCAGGAACAGCCTCAAGAAGGAGCTTTCCGTTTTTTTCAAGTTTTGTAATCTCTCTAAATGTTTTTACTTTGTAAAGGTCGTTTTCAACTTCAAAGTCAAGAACCTTTTTCTTTGTATCCATTAAATAATTACCAAAACTTATGGTACCGTTATCCTCGAGTCTTATTAATTCTTCAATTACTGACATTTTGTTTACCCTCCCAGGTCAAATTTTGCTATAAAAAAACAAATTATTTTTCATATATAATTATACCATAAATTTTTGAAATGGTACACAAAAACAATTAAAAAGCAGCCAAAAGGCTGCATAATTTTATTCACTATACTCTCCAAACTGTCTAAAACGGTTGTATCTTTCAGCAAGAAGTGTATCAACATTTTTTTCTGACAAAACTTTAATTTTATCAATAAGTTCTTTTTTAAGTATATCTGTTGTATATTTAAGGTTGTTGTGAAGTCCTTCTTCCGGTTCAGGAATGATTTTATCAATAACATTATTCTTAATAAGGTCTTCAGCAGTTATTTTCATAAGTTCAGCCGCTTCCTCAACACGAGTAGGGTCTCTCCAAAGTATACTAGCAAATCCTTCAGGAGAAAGAACGGCATACATACCATTTTCAAGCATCCAAACTTCATCGGCAACAGCAAGAGCTAAAGCTCCACCGCTTCCACCTTCACCTATAAATATACATATAATAGGCACTTTAAGGTCAGCCATTTCAATAAGATTTCTTGCAATAGCTTCTCCCTGACCTCTTTCCTCTGCACCAATACCACAGTAGGCACCTGATGTATTTACAAATGTAATTACAGGTCTGTTAAATTTTTCAGCCTGTTTCATAAGTCTTAAAGCTTTACGATATCCTTCAGGGTGTGGAGAACCAAAGTTTCTAGCCAAATTATCCTCAATAGTGTGACCTTTCTGAACACCTACAACAGTAACAGGTTTCCCATCAAGAGTGGCAATACCACCAACTATTGATTTGTCATCTTTGAAAAGACGGTCTCCGTGGAACTCTATAAAATCATCAAAAATTTCAGCTATAAATTCAAGAGTTGTAGGTCTTGAAATCATTCTTGAAGCATTAACGGATTTCATAGCTCTATTCATTAAAAACCGCCTCCTTCACAACAATGAATTTTAAGTATTTTTCCTAAAGTATCTTTAAGCTCGTCACGTCTTACTATTTTATCAACAAAACCATGTTCAAGCTGGAATTCTGCTGTCTGGAAACCTTCAGGAAGTTTTTCATTTATAGTTCCCTCAATAACTCTTTGACCAGCAAAACCTATAAGAGTTTTAGGTTCAGCAAGTATAATATCACCAAGCATACCAAAACTTGCACTTACACCACCAGTTGTAGGGTCTGTAAGAACAGTTATATATAAAAGTCCTGCATCATTATGTTTTGAAAGTGCAGCACTTACTTTTGCCATCTGCATAAGAGATATAATACCCTCCTGCATTCTTGCACCACCTGATGTTGTAAATATAATGATAGGAAGTTTTAATTCTGTTGCTTTTTCAACAGCTCTTGTAACTTTTTCACCTACAACAGAACCCATTGAACCCATCATAAAGTTACTATCCATAACAGCAATAACAGTTTTAAAGCCATTTATTGTACAAAGACCTGTCACAACACCATCTTTAAGACCGGATTTCTCTTGAGCCTTTTTGATTGTAACATCATAATCAGGATATCCCATAGGATTTTTAGCACACATATTGCCATTAATTTCCTCAAATGAATTTTCATCAGTTAAAAGGGCTATTCTCTCCATAGCTCCTATTCTGAAATGTCCGCCGCAATGAGGGCATATTTTATATTCACCGATATCCTTATTATAAATGGTTTTTTTACAATATTTACATTTTAACCAAAGACCATCAGGAATACTTGGAGACTCTATGTCTTCATTGTTATGTGTTGCCTGAACAGTCTGTATTTTAATATAATTCTTCTTTTTGAATAAATTCAAAGGCTATGCCCCCCTTACTTTTTTTCGGCTTTTTATTTTATAATTTCTCTGCCTATAAAAGAAGTATCAAATTTACCTTCCAAATAGAGTTTATTATTAAGTATTGCCTCTTGGAATTCTATATTTGTATCTATTCCATGTATAACAAATTCCTCAAGGGCTCTTTTCATTTTTGCGATTGCCTCGTTTCTGTCAGAACCATATGTTATAACCTTAGCAATCATTGAATCATAATATGGTGGTATAGTATAGCCTGCATAAACAGCACTATCTACACGAAGTCCCATTCCGCCTCCCGGCATAAGAAGATAATCTATTTTTCCTGGAGAAGGAGCGAAATTTCTTGAAGGATTTTCCGCATTTATACGACATTCTATTGCATGACCTTTAAACACAACATCTTCCTGAGTGAATGAAAGAGGTTCGTTTGACGCAATTTTTATCTGTTCTTTTACAATGTCAATTCCTGTAATCATTTCTGTTACAGGGTGTTCAACCTGAATACGAGTGTTCATCTCCATAAAATAGAATTTCTGTGAGCTTTCCTCATATAAAAATTCTATTGTTCCAGCACTCTTATATCCAACAATTTTTGCTGCGCGAATAGCAGCCTCACCCATTTTTGTACGTATATCTTCAGATAAAGCAGGAGAAGGAGCTTCCTCAAGAACTTTTTGATTTCTTCTCTGCATTGAGCAGTCTCTCTCACCAAGATGAACAACATTTCCGAAGTTATCTCCGAGAACCTGTACTTCTATATGACGAGCATTCTCAATAAGTTTTTCCATATACATGGCATCATCACCGAATGCTGCAATAGTTTCACTCTGAGCTGCTTCAAAAGCTTTTGCAAGTTCACCTTTTTCTCTTACTATACGTATACCCTTTCCGCCACCGCCGGCAGAAGCCTTTACAATAACAGGATAACCAAGTCTCTCAGCTACTTCATAAGCCTCATCAATGCTATTTACAACACCGTCACTTCCCGGTATAACAGGAACATTAGCTTTTATCATAAGCTGTCTTGCATTTGATTTGTTTCCCATTTCATCTATTGTTTTTGGGTCTGGGCCTATAAATTTTATATTACATTCCTCGCACATTGTTGCAAATGTGGAATTTTCTGCAAGAAATCCAAAGCCCGGGTGGATTGCCTGAGCTTTTTTCAAAACAGCGGCACTTATAATATTCTGCATATTAAGGTAACTGTCTGTACCTCTTGCAGGACCTATACATACAGCTTCATCAGCAAGCTGAGTATGTAAAGCATCTCTGTCCGGTTCTGAGAACACAGCTATTGTATGTATTCCCATTTCACGACAGGCTCTTATTATTCTTACTGCTATTTCGCCTCTGTTAGCTATCAAAATTCTTTCAATCACAAAAACACCTCCAAAATTTTTTGGAAATTATCCAATCATAAATGTGATTTCAGCTTCTGCTGCTTTTTTGTCTCCAACATAAGCAACACCTTTTGCAACACCGGCATTTTTCTTGAGTTTTAAAAGCTCAACTTCAAGACGAAGTGTATCTCCTGGAACTACATTTCTTCTAAATTTAGCTTTGTCAACAGCTGCAAGGAAAGCAATTTTTCCTTTAAACTCATCTTTTGCCAATACTGCAACAGCACCAGCCTGAGCCATAGCCTCAATTATAAGAACTCCTGGCATTACAGGCATCTGTGGAAAATGTCCCTGAAAGAAAGGTTCATTCATTGTAACATTTTTTGTTGCAACTACTCTTTCACCCTCAACAACCTCATCAATTCTATCAACGAGAAGGAATGGGTATCTGTGAGGTATTATTTTCATAATTTCATTTATATCCATCATAATTAAATTCTCCTTAACCAATAGCAAAAAGAGGTTCACCAAACTCTACAAGCTGACCATTCTCAACGAATATTTCTAAAACTTCACCGTCAAAATCGCTTGTTATTTCGTTCATAACCTTCATTGCCTCAACAATACAAAGAACATCACCTTTTGAAACTTTATCTCCCTTTGAAACAATAGGAGGTTTTCCTGGGCTTGTGCTTGAATAGAATGTTCCAACGATAGGAGATTTTACAATGTTTCCTGAAATTTCAGGAGCTTTCTCCTCCTCTTTTACAGTTTCACCCTGTGGAGCTACTGTTGAAGGTGTAGAATTTACAACAGGAGCAGTTGGCTGTGGAGCTACTGGCATCTGTGGAGCAGGAGCAACTGGTGGAACTAAATCTGAAGGAGCAAACTCTTTTCCTGTCTTACTCATTTTAACATTAACATTATCCATAGACAATTCAAAATTTGTAAGTTTAGAATTATCTATTATACCGATAAGTTCTTTTATATCATTATAATTCATTATTTACCCTCCCATTTCTTGAAACAGAGAACAGCATTATGTCCTCCGAAACCAAGAGAATTTGATAATGCATATTTAAGGTCTGCACTTCTACCTACGTAAGGAACACAGTCAAAGTTACAGCTTTCATCTTTTTCATCAACATTTAATGTAGGTGGTATAAATCCATCTTCAAGGGCTTTAATACAAGCAATAGCCTCTATTGCACCGGCAGCACCAAGAAGGTGTCCTGTCATTGATTTTGTTGAGCTTACAGGAACATTAGGAGCTTCATCACCTAAAGCATAGTTTATAGCTTTAATTTCAGAAGTTTCATTTGCTGGTGTACTTGTTCCATGAGCATTTATATATGAAACATCAGAAGGTTTAATTCCTGCTTCTTCCATAGCAAGTTTCATAGCTTTACCAGCACCACTTCCGTCTGGAGAAGGAGCTGTCATATGATATGCATCACCTGTTGCACCATATCCAACAACCTCACCATATATTTTAGCATCTCTTTTAAGAGCGTGTTCAAGTTCCTCAAGTATAACAACACCTGAACCGTCACCCATAACAAAACCATCTCTGTTTTTGTCAAAAGGTCTACAAGCCTTTTTAGGGTCTGGATTTGTTGAAAGAGCTGTAAGATTTGTAAATCCTGCAACACCAATTTCAGATATAGCAGCCTCAGCTCCTCCGGCGATTATAATATCAGAATATCCATGTTTGATACTTCTGAAAGCGTCACCTATACAGTTTGTACCTGTTGCACAAGCTGTAACTATATTCTCACAAACACCTTTAGCACCAAATTTTATTGCAATATTTCCGGCTACCATGTTACCAATCGCCATAGGTATGAAAAGAGGAGAAACTTTTGAAGGACCTTTTGCAAAAAGTTTTCCAACCTGCTCCTGTATTGTAATCATACCGCCGATACCAGAACCAACAATAACACCAAAACGGTCTTTATCTATCTCATCAAGATTAAGTTTAGAGTCCTCAACAGCCTGTGTTGCAGCTGCAATACCATAAATAGAAACAAGGTCATTTCTTTTAAGCTCTTTTTTCTGAACGTATAAAGTAGGGTCAAAATCCTTAACTTCAGCAGCAATCTTTACTTTAAAATCTGTTGTATCAAAGCTTTTTATAAAATCTATACCGCTAACACCATTTTTAATGCTGTTCCAGAAATCATCAACATTATTTCCAACAGGTGTTATAGCACCCATACCGGTAATAACTACTCTTCTATCCATAAAATCAAACTACCGTCCTCTCTCAGTTCATTACCATTCCGCCGTCTACATTGAGAACTTGGCCTGTGATATATCTGTTTTTTGCAAGGAATACAACGGCCTCTGCAACATCTTCAGCAGAACCGAATTTTTTAAGAGGTATTGTATTAAGCATTGCCTCTTTAGTCTCCTCTTTAAGAACAGCTGTCATATCTGTTTCAATAAATCCAGGAGCAATAGCATTGCAAGTTATTCCTCTTGCTGCAAGCTCTCTTGCTGCTGATTTTGTAAGACCGATTACACCAGCTTTTGATGCAGCATAGTTAGCCTGACCTATATTTCCCATAAGACCAACAACAGATGAAAGGTTTATAATAGCACCGCTTCTCTGTTTAAGCATAACAGATGAAACGTGTCTTATAGTATTAAATGCACCTTTAAGGTTTGTATTTATAACAGAGTCAAATTCTTCCTCTGACATTCTCATAAGAAGCATATCTCTTGTGATACCTGCATTGTTTACAAGAACATCAACAGAACCAAACTGTTTTTTAGCATCTTTAATAAGAGCTTCAGCCTCACTGTAAACACTTACATCAGCTTTATATGGCATACATTCAACACCATAGCTCTTTATTTCATCAATAAGCTCATCAGAAACAGTACTTCTGTAATTTAAAACAATATTACAGCCTTCTTTTGCAAAACGTAAAGCGATAGCTCTACCTATACCCTTTGCAGCACCTGTTACGATAACTGTTTTATTTTTAAGCATAAAATTTCTCCTTTAAAAAATTAACCATTGAGTTTTGCCAATGTTTTCTCAAGGGATTTCATATCTTCCACATTGAGAATAGTAACACCCTTAAGAGTTCTCTTTACAAAACCACTAAGAGCTTTTCCTGGCCCTATTTCTATAAATGTGTCAACACCAAGTTCAGATAATTTCTGTATAGTGTCCTCCCATTTTACAGGGCTCATAACCTGTTTTATTAAAAGAGGAGCAATATCCTCGTTATTTTCAATTATATCTCCTGTAACATTTGTAATTACAGGTATTTCCATATTTTTAAAGTTTATATTTTTAAGTTCCTCTGCAAGCTTATCAGAAGCTGGTTTTAAAAGTTCTGTGTGGAAAGGTCCACTTACATTAAGTTTAACTGTAAGTTTTGCACCTTTTTCTTTTGCTATTGAAGCAGCTTTTTCAACAGCCTCAGCAATTCCGGCAATAACAATCTGTCCTGGAGCATTATAGTTTGCAGGGGCAACATATCCTATATCAGAAGCCTCTTTACAACATTCTAAAACTGTGTCTCTGTCAAGTCCCATAATGGCATACATACCACCAACACCAAAAGGAACAGCCTCTGTCATGTATTTACCTCTCTTTTTAACGAGAGCAACAGCCTCATCAAAGTCCATTGAGCCACTAGCAACATGAGCAGAATACTCTCCAAGGCTTAAACCTGCCACATAATCTGCTTTTATACCCTTCTCCTCAAGAACTTTTAATGCTGCAATACTAACTGTAAGTATAGCTGGCTGTGTATTTTCTGTTTTATTAAGTTCTTCTTCATTCTCAAAGCACATGTCTTTTATAGAAAAACCAAGTGCTTTATCAGCTCTGTCAAATATCTCTTTTGCACATTCAAAATTTTCGTATAATTCTTTACCCATACCCATATACTGGGCACCCTGTCCACTGAACATAAAAACTGTTTTCATATTCTACCACCTATTTATCCATATACAACAAAGCGGAACGCAAACATAAAGTCTGCGTCCGTTTTGTCTTTTCAAAAAAAATTATCTTATTAATCCTGGTGCTTTAGCCATGATTTCTTTGTACTCATTGTACATTTCTTCAATCATTTCTTTAGCTGTCTGTTCTTTAGAAACGAGACCTGCAATCTGTCCTGACATAACAGAACCGTTATCAACATCTCCCTCTTTAACAGCTCTTCTTAAAGCACCTCTTCCAAGAGCGTCAAGCTCTTCCTGAGAAGCATTGTTTTTCTCAAGAGCCTCAAAAGCTCTTGCAAGTTTATTTCTTAAAACTCTTACAGGGTGTCCTGTGGACTGACCTGTTGTAGTTGTATCAATATCTTTTGCTTTTAATATTTTTTCCTTGTATTTTTCATGTACTGTACATTCTTTAGCAACAAGGAAACGTGTTCCAAGCTGGAAGCCTGAAGCACCAAGCATTGTAGCAGCAGCCATTCCTCTACCGTCAGCAATACCGCCAGCAGCAATAACAGGAACATTTACAGCATCAACAACCTGTGGCACAAGAGCCATAGTTGTTGTTTTACCAACATGACCGCCAGATTCAGTACCTTCAGCTATAACAGCATCAGCACCGTCTTTTACAAATTTCTTTGCCATGGCAACAGAAGGAACAACAGGTATAACTTTAACGCCTGCTTCCTTGAACTGTGGCATATATTTAAGAGGTGAACCTGCACCTGTTGTTACAACAGGAACTTTCTCCTCACAGATAACCTTTACAATATCTTCAACGAAAGCTGATAAAAGCATAACGTTTACAGCAAAAGGTTTGTCTGTCATTTCTTTTATCCTTCTTATTTCGGCACGACAGCCTTCACCGTCAAGATGACCTGTTGCCAAAACTCCAAGACCGCCTGCATTTGATACAGCAGAAACAAGCTCTGCATCTGAAATCCAAGCCATAGCACCCTGGAATATAGGATATTTTATTCCAAGCATTTCACAAATATCTGCGTACATTTTTTCCACCTTTGTCCTTCAAGTAAAAAATTATTTATCCATGTTTTCTTCAACAAATTTTACAGCGTCAGCAACTGTTTTGATAGCTTCAGCATCTTCAATTTTAACATCAAATTCATCTTCAATATCATTGATAATCTGGAAAAGGTCTAATGAATCAGCCTCAAGGTCTTCTTTAACGCTTGTTTCCATTGTTATTTCTTCTACATCTTTACCTGTCTGTTCTGCAATAATTTCTCTAATTTTCTCAAATACCATTTTAAATTCCTCCTAAAATTTGAATAATTATTTTTATTTTTATGATTAATTATAAGTGCTGCCTTTTACCATTCTATAAGCATACTTCCCCAAGTAAGACCACCGCCGAAACCTGTAATAAGTATCTTATCTCCTCTTTCAAGCATACCAGCCTGAACCATTTCATCAAGAGCAATAGGAATAGTTGCTGATGATGTATTAGCATAGTTCTCTATATTTATGTAAAATTTATCCATAGGTATTCCTGTTTTTCTTGAAATTACTTCGATAATTCTGTAATTTGCCTGATGAGGAACAACATATTTTATGTCATCTATGCTTATTTTTGTTTCTTCAATTATTTTGTTGATACTCTTAGGCACTTGTCTTGTTGCAAACTGGAAAACAGCTTTTCCGTCCATATTTATACATGAAGGAGCTTCTTTTTCCATTCCATTAAACACATTAGAAGCAAGTATGTGGTTTACAGTAAGTGACATGCCTTTTTTACCGTCACTTCCAATGTCTTCAGCAATAATTCCGCCACTTTCACTTCTCTCAACAAAAGCACCAGCAGAGCCGTCACCAAAAAGAACACAAGTTGTTCTGTCTGTCCAATCGGTAAGTTTTGAAAGTACCTCTGTACCAATTACCATTACATTTTTATATACTCCAGTTTTAATAAATTTGTCTGCTACACTTAAAGCATAGACAAATCCAGAGCAAGCTGCTGTAATGTCAAAAGCAACTGCGTTTTTAGCTCCTATGTTAGCCTGAACAACACAAGCTGTTGAAGGAGTAGAATAATCAGATGATACAGTTGCAACTATAATAAGCTCTATATCAAGAGGATTTATATTCCCTCTTTCTATTATAGCATTTGCAGTTTTTGTTGCAAGGTCTGACGCATTTTCCCCCTCAGAAACATGACGTTTTTTAATGCCTGTTCTTGAAGAAATCCATTCGTCATTTGTATCAACTATTTTAGAAAGTTCATCATTTGTAACAATTCTTTCCGGAACATAACTTCCGGTATACACGATTCTAGAAGAATACATATTTATCTCCTTTTCACCAAATATCCTTACTTACAGTTTAAATTATATTTCTCTTTCAAAAATACGCTAAGTTTTGAGAGTGATTTTCTAAGAGCCAAATCCTCCTCAGGTGATAAATCTGCAATAGCAGTTTTTACCATATCAGCATGAAATTTTTCATGAACTCTGTAAAGAAGGCGTCCTTTTTTAGTAAGACCGACTTTTACTACTCTTCTGTCATTATCACTTCTGTATCTTTCGCAATATCCTTTTTTAACAAGGTTATTGACTGCAACAGTAAGGGTGCCTACTGTTATGTTAAGTTTTTTTGCAATCTCACTCATACTTTTAGGCTCGTACATTCCTATCTCCTCAATAGTATGAACCTCTGTTACGGAAACATCATTAAACTGTCCTGACTTTAGAGCATTTTCTTCTATAACGAGTATGTCATTGAAAACTTCAACTAAAAGTTCATTAATAACAGCTAATGTTTCTTCCATATATTCCTCCATAACAATTTGTTTATCAAATATTTTGACAATCAAAGTATATATTATATTTCAATTCTAGTCAATAGTTTTTTTCCTTAAAACCCTAAAACATCAACATTTCAACAGGTTTACACATATATTTTAAAACATAGTTATTGACACTACATGTCATATATATTATATTATTATTAGATAAAATTTTGATATTCAAAACTTTTCATGGAGATGAATTTATATGAAACTTAAACCTTTAATTATAGGCGACCTTAAAGCCGAAGTTCCAATCATTCAGGGGGGTATGGGCGTTGGTATAAGTCTTTCTTCTCTTGCAGGTGCAGTTGCAAAAGAAGGAGCAATAGGTATTATATCGGCAGCTCAACCGGGATATAAAGATGAAAAATCTTTTGGTGAACATTCTGCAGAAACAAATTTCGAAGCATTAAAATATCACATAAAAGAAGCAAAAAGAATATCTAATGGTGGCATTATAGGTGTCAATGTAATGCGTGCCTCAAGACGTTATGATGAATATATAAAATGTTGTATTGATGGTGGTGCTGACATAATAATTTCTGGTGCAGGTCTTCCAATAGAACTTCCTGCTCTATTAAAAGATACAAATGTAAAATTTGCTCCTATTGTTTCATCATTAAAAGCAATAAAAGTACTTTTCAAAATGTGGGATAGAAGATATAAAACAATTTCTGACTTTGTTGTTATAGAAGGTCCAAAAGCTGGAGGTCATCTTGGTTTTTCACCAGAAGAACTTGAAAAAAATGATTTTTCAAACTATGATGAAGAAGTTGTAAAAATAATTGAATATGTAAAAGAATTTGAAGAAAAGTATAATAAAAGTATACCTGTAATATTTGCAGGTGGTGTTTATGACAGAAGTGATATTGACCATTATATGAGCCTTGGTTGTGCTGGTGTTCAAATGGCTACACGTTTTGTTGCAACAGAGGAATGTGATGCTGACATAAAATATAAAATGGCATATGTAAATGCTAAAAAAGAAGATATAGTTATTGTAAAAAGTCCTGTTGGTATGCCGGGACGTGCAATAAGAAATGATTTTATAAAACTTAGAGAAAAAGAACGTGAAAACGTAACAAAATGTTATCGTTGTCTTGACCATTGTAATCCAAAAGAAACACCTTATTGTATAACAAGTGCTCTTGTTCGTGCTGTAAAAGGTGATGTCGATAATTCACTTATATTCTGTGGTGAAAATGCTTACAGAATAGATAAAATCGTTACTGTAAAAGAACTTTTAGACGAACTTAATAACTAAAAATAAAAAATGTAGAAATAATAATTATTTCTACATTTTTTTATTTTTTAAATTGTTTTTTCTAAATAAACCATATCAATTAATTGTACACCACATTCAAAAATAGGATTATTATAATTATCTACAAAAAAGTTTTTAATACGATAACTTTCTTTAAAACCACATTTTTTATAAAAAGGTATTGTTAAAATACTATCTCCTGTACCTACACGAAGAATATTAAATTTATGTTTATATTTTTCTTCAATAAATTTAATAAGATATTTACCATATCCTTTATTTTGATATTCAGGTAATGTAGCAATATTTTTTATTTCAACAACTCCATTGCCCTCATCAGTTATAATACATTCAGATTTTACACCATTATCATATAATATGAACATAGTTCCTTTATCAATGTATTTATCAATCATATCTTCTTGTTCATCAGCTAAAATAAGAAGTTCAATATACTTTTTTTTATTTTCTTTAACTTCTATTATTTTCATAATATACAATATTTATCCATATAGTTTTTCATATTTTCAAGAACATCTCCATAAGTTCCCTGTTCTTTTAAATATTCATAAATATCAGCAACAGATATTATTGAATGAACATTAATTCCAAATTCTTCTTTAACTTCCATAATAGCTGTCTTTTCGCTGTTCTGTCCAACTTCACAACGATTTACAGATATAAACATATCGTTAACTTTTACATCAGCACTTCCTAAAAGTATAGGCATTGTCTCTCTTATAGCTGTTCCTGCTGTTATAACATCTTCAATAATTATTACTCTGTCACCGTCAACAGGTTTGTAACCTACAAGGCTTCCGCCTTCACCGTGGTCTTTAACTTCTTTTCTGTTAAAGAAATATGGTTTATCTATGTCATATTCTGTTGCAAGAGTTGCTGCTGTTGCTGCTGCAAGAGGTATTCCCTTATAAGCAGGCCCAAACATTGCGTCAAATTCTTCTCCGCAAGTTTCTTTTATAAGTTCAGCATAGAATTTTCCTAAAGTTGCAATCTGCTTTCCTGTTTTGTAGTTTCCTGTATTTACAAAGTATGGTGTTAAACGACCACTTTTTGTTTTAAACTCGCCAAAACGAAGAACGTCAGCACTCATCATAAATTCAATAAATTCTTTTTTCTTTGCAGTTAACATATTTAATATCCTCCATTAATCAATAATACCACGTATTTCTGATAAATCTTTTATACCATATTTTCTCATATAGTTTTCAATTCCTTCAACAACCTCTATTGTTGCATAAGGATTTGCAAAGTTCGCTGTACCAACAGCAACACCAGTTGCACCAGCCATAATAAATTCTATTGCGTCATCACCGTTTGAAATTCCACCCATACCAATTACAGGCACATCAACAGCTTTACAAACTTGATAAACCATTCTAACAGCAACAGGTTTAACAGCAGGACCAGAGAAACCACCTATTTTATTAGCCAAAACAGGTTTTCTTCTGTGAATATCTATTCTCATACCCATAAGAGTGTTTATAAGAGAAAGGGCGTCAGCTCCACCACTTACAGCAGCTCTTGCAATCTCTGTAATATCTGTTACATTAGGGCTTAATTTTACTATAAGAGGTTTTGTAGTATATTTTTTAACCTCTGATACAACTTTTTCAACCATAAGAGGCTGTGTTCCGAAAGCGATACCACCCTCAGAAACATTAGGACATGATATATTAAGTTCAAATAAATCTATATCAGCATCAGAAAGTTTTTCGGCAACCTCACAATATTCTTCTATGGAATGACCGCATATATTAACAATAATTTTTGTATCAAACTGTCTTAAAAATGGAATATCATTTTCCATAAAATAATCAGCACCAGGGTTCTGTAAACCTACTGAGTTAAGCATACCGCCATAAGTTTCAGCAATACGAGGAGCATTATTTCCCTTCCAAGGGTGTGCCGCTACACCTTTTACAGTTACAGCACCAAGTCTATTAAGGTCTACAAATTCACCGTACTCTCTACCTGAACCGAATGTACCTGAGGCTGTTGTGACAGGATTTTTCATCTCAACACCACATATATTTACAGTTGTATTAATATTACTCATTCCAAACCACCTCATTACTTAAGAATACAGGGCCGTCCTTACAAACCTTAAGATTTGACCAATCGCTTTCCCCTTCTTTTTTAATTTTTACAGCACAACCAACACAAGCACCTATTCCACAAGCCATTCTTTCCTCCATAGAAACCTGTGCTTTAATTCCTTTTTCTTCCGCCCAATCAGCCACAGCTTTAAGCATTATTTTAGGACCACAAGAATATATTGCATCAACAACAGGATTGATTTCTCTTACAAGCTGAACTGAATTTCCCTTAAATCCTTCTGAACCGTCATCAGTTGCCACATAAACCTCTGCACCAAGAGCTTTGAACTCATCAACAAGTATAGGGTTTGTTCTTGCAC
The DNA here is from genome assembly GCF_002161055.1 of Tyzzerella sp. An114. Classification (GTDB taxonomy): domain Bacteria; phylum Bacillota; class Clostridia; order Lachnospirales; family Anaerotignaceae; genus Fimicola; species Fimicola cottocaccae. Next base: position 205,465 of record NZ_NFLT01000003.1, on the reverse strand, counting down.
CTATAAATACATATTTTTTGCCTTCAAGTCTCTTTGCAAGCTCAAGAAGTGGAGGAACACCAATTCCACCACCTATAAGTACATTATTTTCATGTTTTTCTGATATATCGTAACCATTTCCGAGAGGTCCTAAAACTTTAACAGTATCTCCTGCTTTTAAAGCTGAAAAAAGCTCTGTTCCTTTTCCAACAACCTGAAATACCATTCTTATAGTACCTTTTTCCTCATCAATACCACATATACTTATAGGACGTGGAAGTATATACTCTCCCTTTCCTGTGTAAACATTTATAAACTGTCCCGCCTTTGCCTCTTTTGCTATTTCAGGGACAAGTATGGTCATATCATATATATTTTCAGATATATCTTGATTTTTGATTATTTCTGCAATATGTATTGATTTCATACATTTCCTCCAAAATTTTTATTGTAAAACAGGGAATAATAATATTTATTCCCTGTTTTTTAAATTTTATTATTTTAATCTATATTTGTTAAGGTCGTCTCTCATGTCGATTACAGCCTGTCTTGAAGCCTTAGCAAAATCTTTTTCAGAGAACATATCTTTATATTTTGCATTTTTGTATGCTGCAATAATTCCTCTTGATGAGTTTACAATAGCACCGAGACCGTTTTCATCAAAGCAAACTGCAAGGTCTTCTGCTTTTCCACCCTGTGCACCATATCCAGGTACAAGGAAGAATGTATGAGGCATTAATTTTCTTAAGTTTTCAGCCTGACTTGGGTGTGTAGCACCTACAACAGCTCCAACACTGCTGTAACCATATTCACCTCTGAAAGCTTCTCCCCATTTCTCTGTAAGCTCTCCAACTTTTTCATAAAGTTTCATACCGTTTACATCAAGGTCCTGAAGTTCTCCACTGTTTGGATTTGATGTTTTAACAAGTACAAACATACCTCTTTCATAATCTTTACAGTTTCCAAAGTATGGCTCTATTGAGTCAATACCAAGATATGGATTTAATGTTATAAAATCCTCATAGTATATTTCAAGTTTTTCTCCGCCAATATCAACACGTCCAATATGTCCATCAGAATAAGCCTCTGCTGTTGAAGCTATATCACTTCTCTTAATATCTCCGATAATAACAAGACCTTTGCTTTTAGCATACTTAATTGTTCTTATATAACACTCCATACCTTCAGGTCCAAACATTTCATACATAGCAACCTGTGGTTTAACAGCTGGTATAAGGTCATATGTTGCGTCAATTATCTCTTTATTAAACATAAAGAATGCTTCAGCAACAGCCTTAGGAGTTTTTCCATATTTTTCATAACATTCATTTACAATATGCTCTGGAACGTATGAAAGACGAGGGTCAAGACCTACAACAGTAGGGTTATTAGTCTCTTTAATTTTCTCAATAAGTCTATCTATAATCATTTTAAATCCTCCAAAAAATTAAGCAAGTTCGCCTTTTTCAACAACAACATTTCCGCCTACTATTGTATACTCAATTTTTCCTTTAACTTCATATCCGTCAAAAGGACTGTTTTTGCTCTTTGAAGCAAATTTTGAAGTGTCAACTTTATAAACAGCTTCAGGGTCAATTACTGTAATATCGGCAACTTTTCCAACTTCAATAGAACCTTTATCAATGCCAAGCATTTTTGCAGGGTTTATTGTCATTTTTTCAATAAGCTGTGAAGGTGTAAGCCAACCTTCCTCAACAAGAACTTTTATTCCAAGTGGTAAAGCTGTTTCAAGTCCTACAATACCAAAAGCAGCTTTTTCATACTCACAATTCTTTTCTTCAATACTATGTGGAGCATGGTCTGTTGCAATAATACTTACTGTACCATCTTTTAAAGCTTCTTTAAGGGCTAAAACATCCTCAGCAGAACGAAGTGGAGGGTTCATTTTTGTATTTCCGTCATAATCCATTACAGCTTCATCAGTGAGTGTAAAGTGATGTGGACAAATTTCAGCAGTTACTTCCTCTCCTCTAGCGTGAGCTTCTCTTAAAAGCTGTATACTACCCTTTGTACTTACATGACAAATGTGAAGTTTTGACTGTGTACTTCTTGCAAGTATAATATCTCTGGCAACGATAACTTCCTCTGAGTCATTTGAAATTCCTTTAAGTCCTAAAAGCTGGCTTGCAGCACCAGCATTCATTGAGCCTCCACCAACAAGGCTTATATCTTCACAGTGAGAAAGTACAGGGATATTAAACATTTTAGCGTATTTCATAGCTGTTTTTAAAAGACCTGATGAGAGAACGCTTTTTCCGTCCTCACTTATAGCACAAGCTCCAGCATTAGCCATCTGACCGATATTCGCAAGTTCTTCCCCTTTCTGTCCTTTTGTTATAGCACCAATAGGAAGAACATTTACAACACCGTCACGTTTTGCTTTCATTTTTATATATTCAACCATTATCTCACTGTCTGTAACAGGATTTGTATTAGGCATACAACATATTGTTGTAAACCCACCTTTTGCAGCAGCTCTTGTTCCTGTTGCAATAGTCTCTTTATACTCATAGCCTGGGTCTCTCAAATGAACATGGACATCAATAAAACCAGGTGTTACCCAACATTTATCAGCGTCAATGATTTTGTCAGCATCATCATTTATATTTTTTTCAAGTTTTTCAACAATTCCGTCAACTACTAAAACGTCCATAACTTCGTCAATATTTGTTGCCGGATTTATAACTCTACCATTTTTAATAAGAAGTTTCATTATTTTTTACCTCCTTCAATAAGAAGTTTAAGAATAGCCATACGAACAGCAACACCATTCTTAACCTGTATATTAATTACAGAATGTTTTCCATCAATAACATCTGTGCTAAGCTCTATACCTCTATTTACAGGGCCTGGATGCATTACAAGAACATCGTCTTTTGCATATTTTAAAAGCTCTTTGTTTATTCCAAAAAGTTCTCTGTACTCATTAAGTCCAGGGAAAGCAGTTGTTTTCTGTCTTTCAAACTGTATACGAAGTCCCATAACAACATCAGCATCTGTTATAGCTTCTTTAACATCAGCTGTTGTTTTAACTCCTAAAAGTCCACTTCCACCTAAAAGTGTTGAAGGACCTGCAAGAGTTACGTCAGCACCTAATTTTGTGAGACCAAAAACATTACTTCTAGCAACACGGCTATGAGATATATCACCGATTATGGCAACTTTTAAGCCTTCAAAGTGTTTTTTGTAGTCAAGTATTGTATAAAGGTCCAAAAGTGCCTGTGTAGGGTGTTCGTTTGAACCATCACCAGCATTTATTACATGAGCATCAACATTTTTAGCAAGTACATGAGGTGCACCTGTAAGGCTATTTCTCATAACCATAATATCTATACCCATTTGGTCAAGAGTTTTTCCTGTATCAATAAGGCTTTCACCTTTTTTAACGCTACTTGTTGCAACTCCAAGGTCTTGAACTGTCGCACCTAAATATTTTCCAGCAAGGGCAAAGGAAGTTTTTGTTCTGGTACTGTTTTCATAGAAAAGAGTTACCATACTTTTTCCTTTAAGTTCTCCTTTTCTTAAAGAACCGTCATCTATTCTGAGTTTCATTTCTCTGGCTGTCTCAAGAATTGTAAGTATTTCCTCCTTACTCATGTCCTTAAGTCCCAGAATATCTTTTCTTTGTAACATTTTAACCCTCCTAACATATCTGCAAAAATAAAGGCAACAAAAAGAAATACTTTTTATCGCCCAAATATTAACCATAAAAAAGGAGAAAATACAAAAAACTTTTTATCAAATTTTGGTCTTAAAATTGTAAAAGTCATTGTCTTTCCTCCTCATTTGTTTTAAATATACATTGTTGAAAATTTTAGCATTTTGTATTTATTTTGTCAATATAAAAGGCAAAAAATATACTTTTAATACTAAATATAATTTTATCACAATTTTTACATTTTTTCATCATATAATTTTATATATTGCAATTATATTTTTCTAAAATAGCATATCCATCATTTACACTAATCATTGTATATGTTCCATGCTCAATTTTAAATCGCCAAAAATTTTTCTGTCCTGCGTCTATGGCTGTACAGAGAAGTGATGACAAAGTTCCATTGTGAGATGTTATAAGTATGTTATTACAATTTTTATATTTTTCTATTATATCAAAGAATGCTTTTTCTATTCTACTTGCAAACTCCATATAACTTTCACCATTAGGAAATTTTATATCAAGCCAATTTTTAGTCCATATTTTATAATTTTCAGGGTCATTTTCCCTTATATCGCTAAATGTTCTATTTTCCCAATCACCAAAATTTATTTCCCTAAGTCTTTCATCTTTGACTATATCAATATTTCTATCACCTTTTATTATCTGGGCTGTGTGATAGGCTCTTTTTAAGTCTGATGATATTATAATGTCTAAATCTATATTTTTAAAAAATTCAGATAATTTTTCAGCCTGTAAAACTCCTGTACTGTTTATGTCACAATCTGTACTTCCATAATACACCCTTTTAACATTCATTTCAGTTTGTCCATGACGTACCATATAAATATTCACAATAAATTAACCTCCATAATATACACAATCATAAATATAATTTCACCTATCTCAGAGCCTGCTCCAAGAGTGTCTCCTGTCATTCCACCGATTATTTTTTCACAATGTTTTCTAAAAATCAATCCCATTAAAAGACATATTATTATAGGTATTAAAGCATACTCTCTTAAAAATAATACAATAATCAACATTCCTAGTATTATTGTAAAAATACTTCTAAAATCGTATTTTTCCCTTAAATATATATTTCCAAGTCCTTCTCCAGTTCTAGCATATCTACTGTTAAATAATATAGGTGTAATCATTTTTCCAGCAACAGGAGCAAGTATAATAGCAAAAATTCCTTTGTCAAATCCAAGGGAGTATATAACACTTATTTTTATAAGTATATCAAAAATGATTGCCAAAGCACCATTTGTCCCAACTCTGCTATCTCTCATAATTTCAAGTATTCTCTCTTTTTTTCTTGAAGAATACAAACCGTCACAAGTATCAGCTAAACCATCAATATGGAAACCTCCTGTAACTATAACTCCTGATAAAACAGCTAAAATAGAAGATAAAAATAAACTTCCTGAAAATTCAAAAATTTTAAAAACTATACAATTTATAATTCCAACTATAAGACCTATAAAAGGATAGTAAATTATACCCTTTGAAAATTCTTCATTTGAAAGTATTGTATCATCATTAAAGGGTATAGGTATTCTTGTCAAAAATCTCATTGTCAATATAAAAAGCTTCATTAAATTAAACCTCACTTTATTTTCATAGGTATGCCGCAGACAGTCATATAAACTTCATCACTCTCAAGGACTGCTATTTGATTGATTTTTCCTGCAATATCTCTAAAATTTCGACTTAATTTATTTTCCGGTACAATACCCATTCCAACTTCATTTGTGACAAATATTATTTCTGTGTCCGTATCTTTCACAGATTTAACTATATTTTTGAAATCATTAATTATTTTATTTTCTGTATCAATAAAATCTTCTCTGCTCATATTTTCTGGATTTTTAGCATATTCAAAAATAAGATTTGTAATATAAATCGTTATACAGTCAAAAAGCATACAATCATACTTGCCTTTATTTTCATATATAACATTTTCTATATTTTTAAATCCCTCAAAAGTATCCCAACTTTTTGGACGTCTTTTTTTATGTAATTCAACACGAAGTTTCATTTCATCATCAAAGGGAATTGAAGTTGCTATATATAAAACTTTTTCACCCTTATCTTTTGCTTTGTTTTCAGCAAAAAGACTTTTTCCACTTCTTGCTCCACCTGTTACAAGTATCATAATATTTATTTTTCCTCTCTTATGTCTATATATTTACTTTTGTCAATTTCTGTATCATCAAATAAAACCATTTCCCTTACAATTCTTACAGCCGACTCTGCTATATACATTGTAAAAGGACAGCCAGAGCCTTCTCCAAGTCTCATATCAAGGTCAAATATTGGTCTTAATCCCATTTCTTTAGAGGCTATACCATATCCCTTTTCAAAGGATATATGGGAAGGTATCATAAAGTCTTTAGATATAGGACAGAGTTTATAAGCTGCCAAAGCTGCCGCTATTGATATTACACCGTCAATAACAATAGGCACTCTAAAATATGCTCCTCCTATAAAAACTCCCATAAGTCCAGCAATATCAAATCCCCCTACTTTTTGTATAACTTCACAGGGATTTAATTTATTAGGTTTATTTACATCTATTATTTTTTTGACAACAGATATTTTATGTTTATAACCTTCATCAGTAAGTCCAGCACCTTTTCCCACAGTATCTTCCACATTACAACCACATAAAACAGTTATAACAGCCTCTGAAGTTGTAGTATTGCTTATACCCATTTCACCGGTACCTATAATATTATAACCTTCTTTTTTCAACTGACCTACCATTTCAAAACCTGCCATAAAAGCTTCTTTAAACTGGCTTTCTGTCATAGCCTCACCTTTAGCACAGTTTTTAGTTCCATAGGCTATTTTTTTATTTATTATTCCTTCATTATAATCAATATCAGCATCTATGCCCAAATCAACAACCTTTAAATCAATATTGCCTTGTTTTGCTAAAACTGCAACCCCTGTTATACCTTTATTAAAATTTAAAGCCTGTATTTTTGTTACTTCTCTCGGTGATGTGCTGACACCTTCATAATATACACCATTGTCAGCACACATAATTATTATAGCTTTTTTATCCATACTGTTAAAAATTTCACCTGTTATACCAGAAAATTGTATGGCAAGTTCTTCAAGTCTTCCAAGACTTCCTATTGGTTTTATAAGATTATCATTGTATTTTTTAGCCTTTATTAAAGCATCATCATATAAAGGTTTTATGCCCTTTAATATATCTGAAATTTCCATATTACATATCTCCCAAAACTTTTTTAATATTTTACTATAAAATTTAACAAAAAAAAAGCGTCATTATGACGCTTCATTTATACTTGTACCATATATATTATTTTTAACAAAAATCGAAACAACCACAGCAACAACAATTTTAGCCACATCAAGAGGTACAAAAGGTATAACAGCCAATGTAAGAGCTTTTAAAACTGAGATTTTAGCCATAAACATAAACTGTACAGTTCCAAAAGCATATAAAACAACAAGTCCAACAATCATTGCAAAAAATATTTTAATATTCTTAACAAGTATTTTATCTTCTTTTTTAACAATCAATTCAACAATAAGACCTGTAACAAAGGCTTCTGGTATAAACCCTATTATAAAACCACCTGTGGGACCTGCTAAAGCAGTAACTCCGCCTTTCATTCCTGAAAAAACAGGAAGTCCACAAAATCCTATAAGTGTATATATAATTACAGACAAAGCACCGTACTTTTTGCCCATAACAGCCCCGGCAACGCTTACTGCTAAAACTTGAAAAGTTATTGGAATAGCTGTAAAAGGTAAAACTATTGTTATTGCTGCACAACAACATAATATTGCCGCAAAAAGACCACACATAACCATATTTTTTGTTTTCATAATATAAATCATCTCCTTATGAAAACATTATAACATCAAAATAAATAATGTCAACCATTTTTATTATGATGGTTAACATTATTTATTGTTACTGTTCAAAAGGAAGAAGTATAACAAATTTTGAGCCTTTACCCATTTTACTTTCAACCCAAAGTTTTCCGTTATACAAAAACACTATATGTTTAACTATTGAAAGTCCTAGTCCTGTTCCTCCTGCTTTTCTTGAACGACCTTTATCGACTCTATAAAATCTCTCAAATATTCTCTCTTTTGACTCCTCTGGTATTCCTATTCCTGTATCTTTAACATTTATTTCAATATATTTTCCTGTTTTTTTACAAGAAATTCTTACACTACCCTTTTCAGTATACTTTATACCATTCTCAATAAGATTAATCATCATTTGAGAAATCCTGTCACGATTACATTTGAATTTAGGAAGATTTTTATCAACACTTATTATAAGTTCAATATTTTTATTATCTGCCTGTGGTTTAAGAACCTGACAAACACTTTCAATAATTTCACTTATATCAAAATATTCCTGATTTATATCTTCTTTTCTGGTCTCTATTTCAGAAAGTGAGAGTATATCTTGTATAAGTCTAAAAAGTCTCTTTGACTCTATTTCTATAATATCAATAAATTTAAGGGCTGTGTCTTTATCATCAATAGCACCTTCTTTTAATGTATCAGCAAATCCCATTATTGAAGTTAAAGGAGTTTTAAGTTCATGGGTAACATTTGAAACAAAATCACTTCTCATCTGTTCAAGTTTTCTTATCTGTGTTACATCTTGGAAAACTATAAGATTTCCTATATTTTCTGTTCCACAATTTTTTCCTGAAATAGGTGCTGCATATATTCTTAATATTTTTGTTTCTTCCATAACAGCTTTAAACCAAACTTCATCGGCTACATAATGATTTTTTTCTTGCACTTCTTCCATTATGGAGTAAAGACTTTCATTTCTGACTACATCATAAAAATTTTTTCCTATAACATCTTCAGGAAGTTTAAAAAATTCTCTGAATACAGAATTTATCATAAGTATATTATTATTATTATCAACAGCAATAACACCATTCATAAGACTATTTAATATAGACTCCAACTTTATATTTTCATTTTCAAGGGCGTTTATTGTCTCTGTCAAACGCTCACTCATATAATTAAATGAATTTGTAAGCTCTCCTATTTGGTCATTACTGTTTTTTATTACAATTCTTTTTGAATATCTTCCTTCTGAAATTTCCCTAGCTGCCTTTGTAAGTTCATCAATAGGCTTTGAAATTTTATCTGATAGAAAATAAGCATATATAAAAGACATTCCAGCAGCAATTATTATTCCAGCTATTATATAACCCATAATTTTTCTTTGCATATCATGAAGGGATATAAGAGGAACTGAAAGTCTTATTATAATAATTTCTCCATTAATCTCAACAGGAGAGGCAGAATACATATATTCTGCACCAATACTGCTACTGTAACGGATTTCAACACTCTGTTTTCCTTTAAGAGCAGATTGAACTTCTTTTCTATCAAGATGATTTTCCATCTGTGATTTTTCAGCATCAGAGTCTCCCAAAACATTTCCCTTTGAGTCTATAACAGTAACTCTCCAGCCTAATTTTTTACTATAAATATCAACAAAATTATCAAAATATTCTTCTGTAACATCATTTGCATCTTCCCTTATTATATCGGAAAGTATGTCACTTTCTTTTAAAAGGTGATTTTTAAATTCTTCTCTATAAAAACCACTATAAAGATGTATTGAAAAAAATCCCGCTATACTAGATATGAAAAGTATTATAAGAACATAAGTAAGAAAAAGTTTTTTCTTCAAAATTATCAATCCTCTCTAAATTTATATCCGTATCCTCTTACGGTTTTTATAAATAAAGGATTGCTGTCATCTTCTTCAATTTTCTTTCTTATATGTCGAATATGAACATCAACAGTTCTTGTCTCACCTATATACTCATAACCCCAAATTTTTTCAAGGAGAATATCTCTTGAATAAACTCTACCCGGATTTTCTGCAAGAAGTTTTAAAAGCTCAAATTCTTTATGAGACATTTCTATTTCTTGACCATTCATTGTTACAGTTCTTGTCTCTAAACCAATTTCAAGTCCATGAATACTTATTTTTTTAACCTTTTTTTTATCATTTTCATTTTTTTGGTCATCAACTCGTCTTAATATAGCTTTAAGTCTAGCTTGAAGTTCTCTAACACTGAAAGGCTTTGCAATATAATCATCTGCACCCATTTCAAGACCTAAAACTTTGTCAAATTCTTCTCCCTTTGCTGTAAGCATTATTACAGGAGTTTTTCTTTTTTCAGGATTTGTTCTTATTCTTCTTAAAACCTCAAGACCATCAATCCCCGGAAGCATAAGGTCTAAAAGAACAGCATCAATATCATTTTTGTCTAATATTTCAAGTCCTTCCTCTCCACTTTCAGCCTGAATAACATTGTATCCTGCAGTTTCAAGATTATATCTTAATAATTCAAGAATATGTATCTCGTCATCAACTGTTAATATATTTTTTTTTGACATTTTTATTCTCCTTTTTAATATTATTTAACAATATCATAACAATTCACACTTTTTTGTCAATCTAACATACTTAAAAAAATAGGACAAAACCCCGAATTTATAAGGATTTTGTCCATTGTAAAATTTTTGTTAATCTTTATTTTTGATTATCTTCAATATATTTTGCAGCACTTAAAGCAGCAACAAGACCTTCTCCCACAGCCTTTGAAACTTGGAAAGGTGCACCTGTACAATCTCCACAAGCATAAACTCCTGTTATATTAGTACACATATTTCTGTCAACTTTTATTGAGTTATTTTCTGTTTCAAGACCAAACATAAGACTTGCAACAGGCATTGTCTTTTTTGCAAAAAACACAGCATTACACTGCTTTTCTTCACCATTTACAACTATTCCTTCAACATATTCATTTCCCAAAACACTTTTAGCTTTACCTCTAATAATATTTACTTTATCATCAATATGGATTAAGTCTTTATACAAAGGAATATATGAAACATTACAACCTATTGAAGCTAAATAGTTTGCCTCTGCCTCACCTTCTGTTGTCTCTCCAACAACAAATACATCTTTATTTCTGTAAAGCATACCGTCACAAGTAGCACAATAACTTACGCCTTTTCCTATAAGTTCTTCTTCTCCCTTTATTGTTCTACTTTTATTAACACCGAGGGCAAGTATTATTGTTTTTGCTTCAAAAAACTCATTTTCAGCATTAATCATAAAATAATCACCCATTGAAAGTATTTGAGAAACTCTACACTCTTTAAACTCTGCTCCTTTATTTATAGCATGGCTAAAAAAGGCATTTAACATATCTTCACCAGTCATATTAGGCATACCTAAATAGTTGTCAACCTCTTTAGCACTAAATAAAAGTCCTGAGTCTATACTTCTTCCAAATATAGTAACACTTTTGTTTCTCTGTAAAGCTGAAACTGCTGCTGAAAGTCCCCCTGGTCCTGCTCCTATTACTGCTACATCTATCAAAAAAATCATCTCCTTTTTTATTTATCAATAAATATATAATAGCATAAAAGCGTACCATAAGGTACGCTTTTATTATTTATATTATTTCTTTCTGCTTTCAATTATTTTTTTCTGAACATCCATAGGAGCTTCTTCATAACGCTCGAAGTAATATTCATAAGAACCTCTACCCTGTGTCATAGAACGAAGGTCAGTAGCATATTTCTGCATTTCAGCAAGAGGAACTTCTGCAACAATAAGTTTTTTCTCATTTTCAGGGTTCATACTGAGTATACGACCACGTCTCTTATTAATGTCTCCCATAATATCGCCCATGTATTTATCAGGTATTGTAACCTCAACATGAACAATAGGCTCAAGAATTACAGGTTTTGCCTGTGGAAGACCTTCTTTGAAAGCAACAGATGTTGCCATCTTGAATGCCATTTCAGATGAGTCAACTGGGTGATAGCTACCATCAACAAGAGTAGCTTTAAGTCCTACAACTGGATATCCTGCAAGAACACCACTCTGAACACATTCCTGTAAACCTTTTTCAACAGCTGGGAAATACTGTTTAGGAACAGCACCACCAAATATTTTTTCTTCAAATACATAGGACTGTGTCATATCGAATGAAGGTTCAAATTCAATCCAAACATCACCAAACTGACCATGTCCGCCAGACTGTTTCTTATATTTACCCTGAACTTTAACTTTTGATTTAATAGTTTCACGGTAAGGAATAATAGGGTCTGAAAGCTCAACTTCAATTTTATATTTTGTTTTAAGTTTATTTACAACAACATCAAGCTGATTTTCGCCTATGCCTGTAATTATAGTCTGTTTTGTTTCTTTGTTTACTTCTACTTTTAATGTAGGGTCTTCTTCTTTTATCTTTGCAAGAGCATTTGAAATCTTATCCTCATCACCTTTTCCCTTAGGAGCAATAGCCATTGAGAGAACAGGTTTTGGAAGGTCGATTTTTGGAAGAAGAACAGGGAAATATTTTGAACAAAGTGTATGCTGTGTTGATGTATTTGTAAGTTTAGCTAATGCTCCAATATCACCAGCATTAAGCTCATCAACTTCAATCTGTTCTTTTCCTCTCATAACATAGAGATGAGCAACCTTTTCATAAGTGTCAGTCTCTGGATTATAAACAGTTTTTGTATTATTAATTGTACCTGAAACAACTCTGAAAATATTAAGTCTTCCAACGTATGGGTCAGAAATTGTCTTAAATACGAAACAAGCAAGATGTTCTTTTTCTGAGTTATAACGTATCATACCTTCATTTTCACCACGACGAAGGTCTATACATTCAAATGATGGACGACATTCTTCTGATGGTGGTATAAACTTAACTAATGTGCTCATGAGAAGTTTAATTCCATAACCCTTTGTAGCTGAACCAAATATTACAGGAGCTATTGAGAACTGTCTAATACCTTTTTTAAGTCCAAGATATATTTCTTCAAGAGTAAGCTCTTCATCATTGAAATATTTCTCCAAAAGTTCATCATCACTTTCAGCTGCAACTTCAACAACCATAGCACGAAGTTCTTCAACTTCATCAACTTTATCAGCAGGAATATCACATTTAATAAGTTTTCCAGTGGCTGTGTCAAGCATTCTAGCATCTCTCTTTATTACATTTATAAAGCCTAAAATACCATTTTCATCTCTGAAAGGAACCTGTAAAGGAGCAACAACTTTTCCAAATTTGTCACGAAGTTCTTCAAGGGTTTTACGGAAGTCCGCACTGTCATCATCCATCTGGTTGATAAAGAACATTTTAGGGATTTTCATTTCTTCAGCATATTCCCAAGCCTTTTCTGTACCAACTTCAAGACCTGATTTTGCGGATACTATAATAAGGGCGGTATCTGCTACGCTCATAGCAAGTTTAACTTCACTTACAAAATCAAAATAACCAGGAGTATCAAGTAAATTTATTTTTGTATCTTTCCACTCAATAGGGAGCACAGAAGTGCTAACGGATACTTTACGGCGGATTTCTTCTGCATCATAGTCGCTTACAGTATTTCCGTCTTCAACACGGCCCTGTCTTTTAGTAGCACCTGAATGGAAAAGTGCTGCCTCGGCTATGGTTGTTTTTCCACAGCCGCTGTGCCCCAGTAAAACAACATTTCTAACTTCATTCGCAGTATAACTTCTCATATATATGTACCTCCCTTATATAGTTAAGTCAAAATTAATTTTATAATATATATATTCTACACTTGTAATAATTCTCCTTCTTTTCATGTTAAAATAGAATAAAATTATATAATATGCACAATTCAAAGTGTCATTTTTTGTAGAATAATATTTTTTAATTGTGAATAATAGGCAAAAAAATAGAGACACAAAAATTTGTGTCTCCATTTTAAAAATTATTCTTCTGCGAAGTTTCCTGTGTAAAGCTGATAGTATTTTCCTTTTTCTTCTATAAGCTGGTCATGAGTTCCTCTTTCTATAATTCTTCCCTGCTCAAGAACCATTATACAATCAGAGTTTCTTACAGTTGAAAGTCTATGGGCAATAACAAATGTTGTTCTTCCCTGCATAAGTCTATCCATACCCTGCTGAACAAGAGTTTCTGTTCTTGTATCAATTGATGATGTAGCTTCATCGAGAATTAATACTGGAGGGTCTGCAACAGCTGCTCTTGCTATTGCTAAAAGCTGTCTCTGTCCCTGACTTAAGTTTCCACCGTCTCCAGTAAGCATTGTATCATATCCATCTGGTAAACGTCTTATAAAACCATCTGCATTGGCAAGTTTTGCTGCTGCAATACACTCATCATCAGTTGCATCAAGTCTTCCATATCTTATATTATCCATTACAGTTCCTGTAAAAAGATGTGTATCCTGTAAAACCATACCTAAAGAACGTCTAAGGTCAGCTTTTTTAATTTTATTTATATTTATATTGTCATATCTTATTTTTCCGTCCTGTATATCATAGAAACGGTTTATAAGATTTGTTATTGTAGTTTTTCCTGCACCTGTACTACCTACAAAGGCAATTTTCTGTCCTGGTGTTGCAAAAAGTTTAATATTATGAAGTACAATTTTTTCATCATTGTATCCAAAATCAACATCATTAAATGTAACATCACCTTCAAGTTTTGTATATGTTACAGTTCCCTCAGCTTTATGAGGATGTCTCCAAGCCCATACACCTGTACGCTCTTTTGTCTCTGTTATAGTTCCGTCAATGCCCTCTTTAGCATTTACAAGCTCAACATATCCTTCATCAACTTCAGGAACTTCATCAAGCATAGTAAATACACGGCTAGCTCCTGCCATACCCATTACAATACTGTTCATCTGCTGGCTTATCTGTGTTATAGGCTGTGTAAAGCTCTTATTAAGTGTTAAGAATGATACAAGACTTCCCAATGTAAGACCTGTAATACCTGTAAGAGCAAGCATAGCACCTATAACTGCACATATTACATAACTTATATTACCAAGGTTCGCATTTATAGGCATCATAACGTTGGCAAATTTATTAGCATTATAAGCACTCTCTCTGAGTTTATTATTTAACTCTCTGAAATCCTCAATACTTTTTTCTTCATGACAGAATACTTTTACAACTTTCTGTCCTTCCATCATTTCTTCAATAAAACCATTTACTTTTCCCAAATCTCTTTGCTGATTTGCAAAGTATAAACCTGTCTTTTTACTTATTTTTGATGTTGTAAACATCATAACTCCTACCATAAAAAGACTTATAAGTGTAAGAGGTACATCAAGTACAATCATACTTCCAAAAGTTATAACAATAGTTACTAATGAGTTTATTGTCTGAGGTATACTCTGGCTCATAAGCTGTCTTAATGTATCAACGTCATTTGTATATACAGACATTATGTCACCATGAGCATGAGTATCAAAATATTTTATAGGAAGTGACTCCATATGTGTGAAAAGGTCTGTACGGAGTTTTCTCATAGTTCCTTGGCTTACATTTACCATAATTCTATTATAAGCATAGGCACATATGATACCTATTACATACATTGTTATAAGCTGTTTTAATGCACTTGCAAGAGGTGCAAAGTCTGGATTTTGTGTCTGTGTCATAGGAACAATATAATCATCTATAAGAGATTTCATAAAGAGTGTTCCTCTAAGAGTTGCAACAGCAGTTGTTATAATACAAACAACAACAATAAAAAATTGTAATTTATAATTTTTAAGCATATATCCGAAAAGTCTTTTCATTATTTTTCCCGGATTTTCAACTTTTTGTTTTGGGCCTCTACCTCTCATTGGTCCATGCATCTGTCTTGCATTTCCAGCCATTTTTATGCACCTGCCTTTCCGTCTTTACCAGGTTGGTCAAAGTCTCCTCCACCTTTTACCTGAGTTTCATATATTTCACGATAAATATCATTTGTTTTAAGAAGATTTTCATGGGTATCAAATCCATTTATTTTTCCATCATCAATAACAATTATTCTATCAGCACTCTCAATACTTGAAACACGCTGAGCAATTATAATTTTTGTTACACCAGGTATTTTCTTTGCGAAAGACTGACGAATTTTTGCATCTGTTGCAGTATCGACAGCACTTGTTGAGTCATCAAGTATAAGAACTTTTGGATTTTTAAGAAGTGCTCTTGCAATACATATTCTCTGTTTCTGACCACCAGAAACGTTTGTACCACCCTGTTCTATATGAGTATTATATTTATTTGGGAATTGTTCTATAAACTCATCAGCACAAGCCTGACGGCATACTTCAATACATTCTTCTTCTGTGGCATCCTCTTTACCCCATCTCAAGTTGTCAAGTATTGAACCGGAGAAAAGTACATTTTTCTGAAGTACAACAGCAACTTTATTTCTAAGTTCCTCCATGTCATACTCTCTTACATCAATACCACCTACACATACAGAACCTGAAGCAACATCATAAAGACGGCTTATAAGATTAACAAGACTAGATTTTCCGCTACCTGTACCACCTATAATACCTATTGTCTCGCCAGATTTTATATGTATATCAATATCAGTGAGAGTTTCTTTATCATTAGCGTGTTTATAATGGAAATTAACATGATTAAAATCTATTCTTCCGTCTTTTATTTCCATTACAGGATTTTCAGGATTTACAATGTCAGGTTTTTCATTTAAAACCTCTGCAATACGTCTTCCGCTGGCAGCACTCATTGTAATCATAACAAAAATCACAGAAAGTATCATAAGTGACATCATTATACTCATAATATAACTAAACATTGATGTAAGTTCTCCTGTTGTAAGGTCTCCAACAACAATAAGATTTGCACCAAACCATGAAAGACCTATTACACAACCATATATTACAAGCATCATTACTGGGCTATTGAAAGCAAGTATACTTTCAGCCTTTACAAAAAGTCTGTAAAGTTCATTTGCAGCACTTTTAAATTTATCGTTTTCATAATCTTCCCTTACAAAAGCTTTTACAACACGAATTGCTGTTACGTTTTCCTGAACACTAGCATTAAGTGCATCATATTTTTTAAATACAACATCAAATATTTTTATAGCACTTTTCATAATAAGTCCAAGACATAAACCAAGTATACATATTGCAACAACAAACACAAGGCTAAGCTCTGCATTTATAAGGAAACACATTATAAGACTACAAACTAACATAAGAGGTGCCCTTACAGCAATTCTTAATGTCATTTGGTATGCATTCTGAATATTTGTTACATCTGTTGTCATTCTTGTTACAAGACCTGCTGTACTGAATTTATCAATATTTGAGAATGAGAAATTCTGAATATTAGTATACATTCCATCTCTCAAATTACAGGCGAAACCTGATGAGGCATCTGCTGCATATTTTCCGGCAAGTATTCCGAACAAAAGGCTAAGCATTGCCATTACAATCATAATTCCACCATAAAGGTAAATTTTGCTCATATCTCCCTTTGAAATTCCTTGGTCTATTATAGCAGATATAATAAAAGGTATAAGAACCTCCATTAAAACTTCAAGAGCTGTGAAAGTAGGTGTCAATATAGATACTTTTTTATACTGCTTAACCTGACCGAATAAAGTTTTTATCATTTTTTTAACCTCCCTTTTGTCAATAATTATATTGTCAACGAAAATAAACGAATTTATTTGATTAATGTTTGCTGTAATTTACATTTTCAATCATTTTTTTAATAAGAATATAAAGTTTATCTTTTTCCTCCTCTGAAAAGTCTTTATATATAGCACCTATAAGATTATCAAAACATCTTTCTATATTTTCTTGAATTTTTACAGCTTTTTCTGTTAGTAAAATATACTTTACTCTTTCATCATAAGGTACACTTTTGAAAACTATAAAATCCCCATTTCTAAGTTTTTTTAATGTTACCGATACAGAAGCTCTTGAAATACCTAATTTTAAATGAATATCTGTTGAGCATACTTTTTCATCTTTATGTATAATAAGATATCTTAATATGTCACATTGAGAAGCAGTAAGATTATACATATTTATGCTTTCATTTAAAGCATTATCAATGTCCATATTAAGTTTTTTAATAGATTTCAGTATAGTATACTCATCTGTCATAATCTCACCCCTTTTTAATTAGTTTATAAATTGTTTTTACACTAACAATTTACAACATTTTTACTTGAAAGTGAAATTCAAAAATGTTATTATTAATAAAATATTGTTATTAATATTAATTTATATGTTAGAACCATACTAAAATGAAAGGGTGATTTTATGAATACTGTACAACTTGAATGCTTTATAGCTGTTGCAGAGAACCTTAATTTTGCACGAGCCTCAGAGATACTTCATATTACACAGCCGGCTGTTACTCATCAAATTAACTCTCTTGAGAAAGAATTGGAAGTAAAACTTTTTAAAAGAACAACAAGAACTGTGGAATTAACTCATGCTGGTTGGAATTTTATTGAAGATGCAAAAAATATAATAGGACTTACAAAAATGGCAAAATTACGTCTTACAACAAACTCAAAAAATGAGATGATACCCTTTATAATAGGCTGTCAAAGTTTTTTGGAGCTTCAATTTCTTCCCCCTATAATAGAAAAATTTACCCAAAATATTCAAGGAATACACCCTATAATAAAAACAGCAATACCTCAAACTCTTAGAAATATGTTTGAGAATGAGTCTCTTGATGTTATGTTTGGTTTTAAATCGGGAGATTTTGGAATATATAAAGAACTTATACAGTCTGAAATATTATGCGTTTGTCCAAAAAATCATATTTTTGCAAACAAAAAAGTAATAACAAACGATGACTTTAAATATGGAAAAATAGTTCTCTGTGACCCTAGAAGAAATTACCCAATAATTTCACATTTTAATCAGCATATAATGGGAAATCGCTCACCAAATGATGTTTATATATGTGAAAATATAGAGTCTACATTATCTATGATACGTGGGTTAAATGCTTTTACATTAATTCCTGATATTCCTCTTTCAAGAGACCCTTCTCTATATTATATACCTATTGAAAATCCTCAAAGTGTATCGTTTGGAATGTATTATAAAGACCCTAAGGGAAATAAAAATCTTAAAGAGTTTATAAAATGTACAAAAGAAGTATTTTTTAAAAAATAAAAAAGCACCGGAATTTTTTCCGGTACTTTTGTTTTTTATAAAGGTATCTCTCTAAAACCACCTTCAGGTTTTAATATCCATGATGTTTTAAATCCGCATCTTTTTGCAATTTCAACAGCTTCATCAAATTTATAACATATATTATCAACACTATGACTATCAGAATTTATAATAATTCTTCCACCCATATTTTTAAGCTCTCTTAAAAGTATTTCATTTGGATAAGGCTCTTCTCTGTATCCTCTTGATATTGCACCTGTATTTATTTCAAAAGGCAAATCAAAGGAATTTAATTTTTTCATAGCTTTATAAGCACTATCTAAATATCTGTCATCACTTTCATCAAAATGTTTATAATCCTGATTAAATTTTGTTATAAGGTCAAAATGTCCCACAAAATCACACTTCGTTATATCATAAACTTTTGAAACAAGATTATAATAATCATCTGTTAAACTGTACCAATCTCCATTCCAGAGTTTTTTTACAGCATTACACAATATTTCTTCTGTATTATCAATAACTACATATTTACCGTTTTTTTCTAAACAATGACATGAACCTATTGAATATTCAGCTTCCTGTATAGGACCTAAAGCATCAAGTTCTATACCTATGTATATATTCATTTTCCCCTTATACTTTTCTCTCAAATCATACAATTCATTTTTATATTTTAAGAGTATATCATCGTTCATTCCAAATTCGCCACCAGCTGTAATATAGGCATGACCTGAAACTCCATAATCTTTAAGCCCCATATTATAAGCAGACTTAACCATTTCTGTTGGTGTATTTTTTCCGTCACAAAAATTTGTATGAGTATGAAAATCTGATTTTATCATAAAAACAAATCCTTTCTATAAAATCAATAACAAAAAAGAGGACAGAAAACTATCCTCTTTTTTAATTTATTAAATTCTTAAGGCTTCCATTGCAACACTTCCGCCTCTTACAACTTCAACACGATTACAATAATTTTTACTTAAAAGTCTAAGTATTGTATTGTTTTCGTCAGCACTCTTTATGCTTTCCATTATAACAGCAGACATATCATAATCTATAATTTTAAGGTCATAAACCTGTGCAATTCTGAAAATATCTGTTTTATCACTTTTTGAACAGTTTGAAACTTTTACAAACATAAGCTCTTTCATATGAAGGACTATGTCTGTAAGGTCAACAACTTTTATAACCTCAACACTTCTATTAAGCTGTTTTTTAATCTGTTCAAAAGTTTTATCATCACTTATAAGGCATATTGTCATCCTTGAAACAGTTTCATCCTCTGTTGTTCCAACAGTAAGACTGTCAAGGTTGTAGGACTTTCCTGAAAAAAGTCCTGAAATTTTCGCAAGTACACCTACATCATTTTCAACATATAAACTTATCCATCTTTTTTTCATATAAAAACCCCCTTAACATTCCAAAATCATTTCACTGAGCGGATTTCCTAAAAGAACCATAGGCATAACGTCCTGTTCACGCTCAATTATAAATTCTATTATTGTAGGAGTTTTTGTGTTTTTCTTAGCCTCATCAAAGGCAGCTTCTATTTCTTCCTCTTTTGTTACTCTTATACCTTTAGCTCCATAGCTTTCAGCTAATTTAACAAAATCCGGAATGTATTCAGGACAGCATTTTTCACCCTTAGGAATATTTCTTGCAACTGTACAATCACAACTTCTTCTATATTTTAAACATACACCAGAATAGTGTTTGTCACAGAAAAATTCTTGAAGCTGACGAACATTTCCCAAATATCCATTATTAAATATACAGAATATTACAGGAGTTTCATATACAACAGCTGTTGCCATTTCCTGTATATTCATCTGTGCACCACCATCTCCAGCAATTGCAATTACATCTTTATCAGGATTTCCTAATTTTGCACCTATGGCGGAAGGGAAACCAAAGCCCATTGTTCCAAGACCACCAGATGTTATAAGCTGTTTATTTTCACTAAGTTCTATATACTGTGTAGTCCAAAGTTGGTTTTGTCCTACATCTGTTGTTACAATCAAATTATCAAATTTTTTGTTTATAGTTTCAATTATTTTCTGAGGTGTCATTCCCTCTGCTTTCATTTTAAGAGGGTGTTCCTCTTTCCAACTTCTTATATCTTTAAGCCATTCCTCAGTATCTATTTTACCTACTTTTTCTGTTATAGCCTGTATTGCTAATTTTGCATCAGCAACAATAGGAATATTAACAACAATATTTCTTGATATTGAAGCTGGGTCAATGTCTACATGGATTATTGTAGCATTTTTTGCAAATTCACTTATT
Source organism: Tyzzerella sp. An114 (assembly GCF_002161055.1). Lineage (GTDB taxonomy): Bacteria > Bacillota > Clostridia > Lachnospirales > Anaerotignaceae > Fimicola > Fimicola cottocaccae. Next base: position 184,485 of record NZ_NFLT01000003.1, on the reverse strand, counting down.
TTACCTGTTATACGGTCATTAAATCTTGTTCCTATTGAAAAAAGAACATCAGCACGACTTATAGCTGTATTTGCCGCATAACTTCCATGTATACCTATATTACCTACATAAAGTTCATGGTCTGTTGGTATTGCACCTTTTCCCATTATTGTAGTTATAACAGGTATTCCTGTTTTTTCAGCAAGTTTTCTCATATCCTCATTGGCTCTGGCAATATTTACACCACCACCTACAAGGAATACAGGTCTTTTTGATTTTTTTAATACTTCAACAGCCTTTTTAACCTGTCCTATATGTACTGATTTATTAGGTTTATAACTTCTAATCTCTATTGTTTCAGGATATTCATCACTTCCATAAGCCATTTGAATATCTTTTGGAAGGTCTACCAAAACAACTCCTGGCTTTCCACTTCTTGCAATAAAGAAAGCTTTCTTTATAACTGTTGCAAGTTCATCTCTACTTCTTACAGTAACAGCATATTTACAAATATGTCTTGTTATTCCCACAATATCAACTTCCTGAAAAGCGTCATTTCCTATAAGATGTGTTGGAACCTGACCTGTAAAACATACCATAGGCACACTGTCAAAGTTTGCTGTTGCAATTCCTGTTACAAGGTTTGTTGCACCAGGTCCACTTGTTACAAGACAGACACCTACTTTACCTGTTGAACGAGCATAGCCATCTGCTGCATGAGAAAGAGCCTGCTCATGTCGAGGAAGTATAACCTCAATATCATTCTGTTTATAAAGTTCATTGAAAATATCTGTAACATTTCCACCGGGATATGCAAAAATCATATCCACATCTTCGGCTTTTAAAGCCTTAACAAATAATTCTGCACCTGTTATATCCATATGATGCTCCCCCCTTAAATTAAATAACATACAGAGCGAAGTACGGTACTCTGTAATATATAAACATACTATAAAAACACTTCTCTACCCTTTTTCGATTTACCCAACTAAAGAAGTATTTAATATTGTTAATTTTATAGGTTTTAAAATATATTGTCAATATAATTTGTAGTATTTTAACTTTATTAAAACTCATTTATTGTAATTTATATATAAAATGTTATACAATTAAGACTAAATTTATAATTTTTTTATAAGTTTAGTAAAAAGAAAAAAGCGGATAAAATTATCCGCTTTCTCCTTTTTGGGTTTGGGTTTATATTAAAATTCAGAAGAATACTATCTAGCTTTTAAATATTTTTCTATAATCTATTTTTATTATAAAAATTTAAGCTATTTACTAATTAATGTTACATTTAATTATTTTATATATTTTTTATTTGATTTTTATTACTAAAATTATATTAACACTTTATTCTAAATAAGTCTAGGGATTTTTAAGAAAAATTATATTTTTAGTAATTCTTTCTTTTCATCATAATTTTTGTAATTATTTTTTATATAAAGTATACCACAATAGGTGTCTTTCAGATTTAATTATGTTTAAAAGGCAAAAAAATATCCTGAAATAAATTCAGGATATTTTGAAAATGTTATATTTTATTATTTTTCTTTTTTACAGCAAATTTCTTCAACAATAAATCTTCCTGGAGCAATATCTTCCATAAAGAATTTTGAAAACTTATGAAACATTTCTGCAAAATTACTTTTTGAACTATTTGTATTTATATGTTTAACTGCTACCATAATAATTACCTCTCTTATATAATAATAAACCTTTATTACATTTATAAAATATCACTTTTGGTCAATTATTACAATAGTTTTTATGATTTTCTATCTTTAGCATAAGTATACAGTATGTTTTTATATAATAATTATAAATTTTTAAATTTTAGTGCTCAAAAAATAAAGCTTTTATAGTTATATAATACAAAAAATACCCTTGTACATCATGCATAAATAAATCATTTATTTTATATGTCTTGCCTCATCAACATCAAACCATTTAACTTCATATCCTGCCCCATGGGAACAAAAAACTGAACTTGATGTATTTTCAATGTCTCTTTCTTTGTCATATCCTATTTTTTCTATAACTTCATCTGTGTTATGACATTCAAAATAACCTCCTGAATAGAACTGCACGGAGGCTTTACCTTTAGAATAAGCTGCTGCCTCTAAAGGATAATCCATAAATAATACAACAGGTCCTTTTCCTGTAACAATAGCTGTTGTCTCTGTCATTACAGGCGGATTAAACTCACCTTTAAGCCTTGTCATGTCAGATATAACCCTTCCTAAATATTCTGTTGGAACTTCTATTCTAAAATTATAAAAAGGCTCTAAAAGTACATTTTCAGCCTTCTCAAGACCTTGTCTAATAGCTCTATATGTTGCCTCTCTAAAATCTCCACCTTCTGTATGTTTTAAATGAGCTTTACCAGCTATAAGAGTTATTGAAACATCTGTCAATGGTGAACCAGTAAGTATTCCTTTATGCTCTTTTTCAAGAATATGAGATATTATAAGTCTGTGATAATTTTTATCAAGTAAATCTTCGCTACACTCATCATTTACTTTTATTCCACTTCCTCTTTCTCCCTCATCAATTCTCAGCTGTGTTTCGGCATAGTGTCTTAAAGGTTCAAAATGACCATATCCCATAACACTTCCACGAATTGTTTCTTTATATATTATCTCACATGGTCCAAAATCTATATCCATATTAAATCTATTTTTAACAATATCTTTTAAAATTTCAAGCTGTATAGTTCCCATTATATGTATCTCTATACTGCTATTTTCTTTTCTAAAAACAACAGATAATTCCGGTTCTTCCTCCTCAATAATTTTCATATTTCTTAAGGCCGTAACAATATCTGTATCATCTTTTACAATAACTTTTACAGACAATACAGGAGAAAGAAGGGATTTAAACTCAACATCGTTTCCAATAGATTTTCCCGCTTTTGTTTCTGTCAAACCTGTAAAAGCACATATATCTCCAGCTTTTACACTTTGCACTGTTACAAACTTATCACCATTATAAATTCTTATTTGATTTATTTTTTCAATATTATCATCATAGCAAACTGTATCTTTTACATTCCAAATTCCACCTGTTATTTTTAAAAATGTAAGTCTGTTTCCCTGTTCATCATGTAATATCTTAAATATTCTTGCTGATTTCTCATCATCATATAATTTATTTAAAGTAAAACTTCCCAATCCTTTTATAAACAAATCAATACCTATATCATTTAAAGCTGAACCAAAAAATACAGGAAATACTTTTCTTTCTTTTAAGTAATTACAGAATATTTCTATCCATTCATTATAATCTGTATCACCCTCAAAATATTTTTCAAGGAGTTCTTCATCTAATGATGCAAAATTTTCAATAAAATCATCTGATAATGTATTTTCATTGTAACAAACTTCAATAGATTTATCTGAAAACTTTTCTTTTATAGAATTTATTATATTTTCTCTGTATGCTCCCTCTCTATCCATTTTATTTACAAATATAAATGTTGGGATATTATATTTCTCCAAAAGTCTCCAAACAGTTTCACTGTGGGATTGTATCCCTTCAACACCACTTATTACAACGACAGCATAATCAAGAACTCTTATACTTCTCTCCATTTCTGGCGAAAAATCCACATGACCGGGAGTGTCTATAAGTGTAAATTTCTTCTCATCAATATAAAATTCAGCTTGTTTTGAAAATACAGTAATTCCTCTTGACCTTTCTATATTATGAGTGTCAAGAAATGTGTCTTTATGGTCAACACGACCTTTTTTTCTTATAGCTCCTGTTTTATATAATATAGCTTCTGTCAATGTTGTCTTTCCTGCGTCTACATGAGCCAATATACCTAATGTTATATTTTCAGAATTTATCATATTATCACCCTTTTTATTTACTGGATAATATTTTAATACAAATAATAAACCTCTGCAAATATTAAAATGCAGAGGTTACTTTTTCAATCATTATATTTATATCATTTTAAAGGCTTCTTCCATATCCTGTATTATATCGTCAATATTTTCTGTACCTATTGAAAGTCGTATTGTATTTTTATATATTCCCTGTTCTTCCATTTCCTTTTCATTAAGCTGTGAATGAGTTGTTGTGGCTGGGTGTATAACTAATGATTTCATATCTGCCACATTGGCAAGAAGTGAGAATATTTCAAGATTATCAATAAATCTTTTAGCCTCATCAATTCCGCCTTTTATCTGGAATGTAAATATTGAGCCTGCTCCCTTAGGGAAATATTTTTTGTAAAGCTCTTTCTGTATTGGGTCGTTTGTAATTGAAGGGTGATTTACTTTTTCAACTTTTTCATGTTCAGAAAGATACTTTGCAACTTTTAAAGCATTTTCAACATGGCGTTCAACTCTCAATGAAAGTGTTTCAAGTCCTTGAAGAAGCATAAAAGCATTAAATGGTGATATACAAGCTCCTGTGTCTCTTAAAAGAACAGCTCTCATTTTTGTTATAAAGGCTAAATCTCCAACAGCCTCAGTAAAACTTATGCCATGATAACTTGGATTAGGTTCTGTTATTGAAGGGAATTTCCCTGATTTTTTCCAATCAAAATTTCCACTGTCAACTACAACCCCTCCCAAAGATGTTCCATGACCACCTATAAATTTTGTAGCAGAATATATTACAATATCAGCACCATGTTCTATTGGTCTTATTAAATAAGGAGTGCCAAAAGTATTGTCTATAATAAGAGGTATACTATTTCTATGGGCAATATCAGCTATTTTTTCAATATCTGTAATATCAGAGTTTGGATTTCCCATTGTCTCAACAAATATAGCTTTTGTATTTTCCTGTATTGATTTTTCAACAGCTTCAAAATTTGATATATCAACAAATGTAGCAGTTATTCCGCAATCAGGCAAAGTATGAGCAAGAAGGTTATATGTTCCACCATAAATATTATTTGCAGAAACAATATGGTCACCCTGTACGGCTATATTTCTAAAAGTATAGTATATAGCAGCAGCACCGGAAGCAAGGGCAAGAGCTCCTTTTCCACCTTCAAGGGCGGCTATTCTCTCCTCAAAAACTGCCTCTGTTGGATTTGTAAGTCTTCCATATATATTACCTGATTTTTTTAAATCAAATCTTTCCTGTGCGTCATCACAATTTTCAAAAACATATGATGCTGTCTGATATATAGGAACAGCTCTTGCGTCTGTGGCTGAGTCCGGTTTTTCCTGACCTGCATGAAGCTGTAATGTCTCAAATTTTAAATTTCTTTTATCTCTTGATATTTTTTCACCCATTAGCATTACCTCTTTTCATATTTTATATTTTATGTGTTTCAAATTTATTATTCTGTAAATAAAGGTGTTGAATAATATCTATCTCCTGAATCTGGAAGTATTACAGCTATTGTTTTTCCTTCATTTTCTTCTTTTTTAGCCTCATTAATAGCTGCAAAAAGAGCTGCTCCTGATGATATTCCTGTCAAAACTCCTTCATATTTTGCAAGTTCCTTTGCTGTTTTAAAAGCGTCATCATTTTTAACAGCCACTATTTCATCAATAATATTTCTATTAAGAATATCAGGAACAAATCCGGCTCCTATACCCTGTATTTTGTGAGGACCACTTACACCTTTTGATAATACAGGTGAGTCGAAAGGCTCAACACCTATAATTTTTATATCTTTATTTTTAGATTTTAAATATTCTCCTGTTCCTGTGATTGTTCCACCTGTTCCTATACCTGCAACAAAAATGTCAACTTTTCCTTCTGTGTCATTCCATATTTCAGGTCCTGTTGTTTTTCTGTGTATTTCTGGATTTACAGGATTTTTAAACTGTCCCGGTATAAAGCTATTTTCAGTGTTTTTTGCAATTTCTTCAGCTTTTTCAATAGCTCCCTTCATACCCTTACTGCCTTCTGTCAATACTATTTCAGCACCATAAGCCTTTAAAATATTTCTTCTTTCAACGCTCATAGTTTCAGGCATTGTTAAAATTACTCTATATCCCTTTGATGATGCTACAGAAGCAAGTCCTATTCCTGTATTTCCGCTTGTAGGCTCTATTATTACAGAATTTTGTTTTAAAATTCCTCTTTCTTCTGCGTCCTCTATCATAGCAAGAGCAATTCTATCTTTAACACTTCCAGCAGGGTTCATATATTCCAGTTTTACAACTACTTTTGCTTTAAGGTTCATTATTTTTTCTATATTAACAACTTCAACGAGAGGTGTTTTACCAACAAGTTCTTTTATTCCTTTATATATTCCCATAAAAATTCTCCTTTATTTCATTTTTTTATTATCTTTAATTCATACTAAGTATATAGGAATTATATGTTTTATGTTGTTTGTTGTCAATAGTTTTTTATAAAAAATAAAATATTTACAGTTTATTCATAATTTCTACATAACATCTTCATAATTATGCTGTATATTATAGACATGCAATTGATATTGCAGAAATTTCATAATATACTCCAACCATAACCCTTCCCTTTATGGGAAGGACCCGACACTCTATATGATTTTTTCATATTTCAAATATACTTAATTTAATTTATGTCTAACTCCTAAAAAAATAAGGTCGCCTTAATATTTAAGACGACCTTATTTTTATTTTTTTAGAAAAAGCAAAGATTGAATATATTGAATATACTATTCTGTCTGTAATTTTTATTTATTAAATCAGCGTACATTACAGGGTCACCGAAATGTCGAATAGCCTTTTTAATAGCAATATCTTCATTTCCAACATATGGTATATATTTTTGTGCCAGTTCAACTATATCTTTTTTGAGTTTTTCCCCTATTTCCGTTCTTATCTTTTTATTTTTAATATTACAGCAGACTGCATTCACATACTCATTAATCAAATAGGAATCCAACATTCTCACCTTCTTTTTTATCCTTATACATATAAGACGACACAAAGAGGTTTTTCGTTTCAAAAATCTTAAAATTTTTTAAAATTTTTATAAATTTATATATTGGACAAAAATAGACACATATAAACAAAAAGATGACAATATTTTTATATTATTATATAATATATGGTAATAAAAATATAAAATAGGATGGTGAAAATTTTATGGATATATTAAAAAGATTTAAAGATATAATGTCAGCAAATATTAATGCTTTACTTGATAAGGCTGAAAATCCTGAAAAAATGATTGACCAATATATAAGAGATATTGAAAGCGACCTTGGAAAAGTAAAGGCAGAGACAGCTTCAATTATGGCTAATGAGAAAAAGGCTAAACGTGAACTTGATGAATGTAGTGAAGAAATTGAAAAAATGCAAAAATACGCAGAAAAAGCTCTACTTGCCGGAAATGAAAATGATGCAAGACTTTTTCTTCAGAAAAAAAATTCTCTTGAAAATGAATATAATTCATTAAAACAAAACTATGACATAGCTGTGGCTAATTCTGAAAAAATGAAAGAAATGCATGATAAACTTGTAAAAGATATGGCAAGCCTTAAAGATAGACGTGATACTATAAAAGCTAAAATGGCTATGGCAAAGGCACAAGAAAAAATGAACAAAATGGGCTCAAGTATATCAGGTATATCTAATTCAATGTCAAATTTTGATAAAATGGAAGAAAAAGCAAATCGTATGTATGATGAAGCTGTTGCAATGTCTGAACTTAATAAGCCTGTTTCTGATGGAATAGATGAACTTATGGCAAAATATGATGACAATTCATCTACAAACTCAAAAATTGATGATGAGCTTAGTGCTTTAAAAGCAAAGATGGGATTGTGAGACAATGGCAAATATATATAATTGCGAAAATTGTGGTGGTATTATGGAGTTCAATCCAAATACTCAAACTCTCCAGTGCCCAAACTGTAATAATTCAATAAAAATTGAAAACTTTGAAGAAAAAATAATTGAACACAGACTTACAAAACATGAACTTGCAACTATAAAAGCTACTGAAAAAAAATCTCATACAATGGAATGTAATGGTTGTGGTGCAAAAATAGAAGTTGATGGAAATTCAACAACATCACAATGTCCATATTGTGGTTCAAAATATGTTCTTGCTGATAAACAAGAGGACGCTATAATTCCTGATGGAATAGTGCCTTTTAAAATTGATAAACACAAATGTAATGAAATTTTTAAAAGTTGGATTAAAGGTAGATGGTTAGCTCCAATAAAGCTTAAACATTTATATCAAATAGGTGAACTTCAAGGGATATATATACCTTATTGGACATTTGACGCTTTTGTAACAGGTCCATACAGAGCTAGAGGTGGAATTACAAGAACCCATACATACAGGGATAGCGAAGGAAAAACAAGAACAAAAACCGTTACAAATTGGTATCCTGTATCAGGCACAGTTCAAAATTGGTTTGATGATGTTCTTATTCCTGCTTCCACAAAAATTAATACTAAAATTCTTGACGATGTTGACCAATTTAACACAAAAGAACTTGTGTCATACTCTCCAGAATATATGTCGGGATATAATGCTGAATGTTTCAATATAAATCTTGACTCGGCTCATAAAAATGCTTGTAATGAAATGTTTGAATATATGAAAGATATGGTTAGAAATGAAATTTTAAGAAAATATGATAAAGTAGACAGCATATCATTATCACCTATATATAATAATGAAACATATAAACATATTGTATTGCCTGTATATAGTCTTGCTTATATGTATAGTAATAAACTTTATAATGTCGTAATAAATGGTCAAAATGGTGCAATAGATGGTGAATACCCTCTAAGTGCAGTTAAAATTACTGCAATAGTAATAACCATTTTAATATTAATATTCATTATTTATTTATACTTTAAAGGTTAAAGGGGGTTATACAAATGGGATTTTTTGACCAATTTGCAAATGTTATTGAATGGGAAGAATTTAGAGATGATGTACTTTTTTGGAAATGGTCAAACAAAGAAATTAAAAAAGGAAGTCGTCTTATAATAAAACCAGGACAGGACGCTATATTTCTTTATAATGGAAAAATCGAAGGAATATTCAAAGATGAGGGAAGTTTTGATGTTGAAACAGAAATAATTCCTTTTCTCTCTACATTAAAAGGCTTTAAATTTGGTTTTAACAGTGGTATACGTGCCGAAGTTTTATTTATTAATACAAAAGAAGTTCTTGTTAAATGGGGAACAAAATCACCTGTTTTAATACCTTCTTTAGGTCTTCCAGGTGGTATGCCTATTCGTGCTTTTGGTACATTTAATTGTAAAATTGATGATTATGACATATTAATAGAAAAAATTGCTGGTATAAAAAGGCAATACACAATAGAAGATGTAAAAGAAAGAATAATATCAATGCTTGACCAACTTCTTATGAAATGGATTACAAGAGAAGGAAAAGATATATTTAATCTTCAAATTAATGCAAATGAAATAGGTCAAGGAATTATGGAAGACCTTGATATGGAAATGCAAAAAATAGGCATAGGCATAACATCTTTTTCTATATCTAATTTTAATTATCCTGAAGAAGTTCAAAAAATGGCAGAAAAAGTTGCTGCTCAAAGTATGATAGGAAATATTAATACATATCAACAAGTTGCAATGGCAGATGTTATGTCAAAAGGTTCTCAAAATACAGCTTCTGATATGGCTGGAATGGCTATGGGAATGGCTATGGGTCAGCAGATGGTAAACCAAATGCAAAATAATATCAATAATATTCAACAAAATCAATCAAGTAGACCTAAGTTTTGTCCAGAATGTGGCACAAAGTGTGAAGGCGGAAAATTCTGTTCAAACTGTGGCACAAAATTATTTTAATACAACAACAGCTTATAAAAATTTATAAGCTGTTTTTTATTTTTCAATAACACAGTTGTCCCCTTTTACATAATATATATTAATAAACAACGCCTATAAACTTTTAAAGGGGGAAATAATACTATGGGTATTACAAGTTCAAACAGACAAATAAATGTAAATCAAATAAATTGTGATGGAAGTATCAAAGTGACAATGGCTCTTTCTGCCGCTCCTGATATCTTATCAAATCCAACAGATATTGTTCTTATTTTGGACAAGTCGGGAAGTATGGCAGGAATTCCTTTTGAAAACATGAAAAACGGTGCAAACACATTTATTGATATAATTGATAAATCCACAGATAGCAATCAAGATGGAAATATAGGTTCTGGAAGTCATATTGGAATTGTAAGTTTTTCAGATGTGGCAGAAATTAATTCTCAACTGACAACTTCTGTATCAGATTTAAAACCTGCTGTAAACTCTCTAAACTCTGGAGGTTTTACAAATCATGGAGATGCTTTTGAAAAAGCTATGGAAATTTTTAATCCATTATCTCAAAACAAAAAAATTATAATAATGTTCACTGACGGAAAAACAACAGTAGGAATAGACCCTACTCCCATTGCAGAAAATGCAAAATCTATGGGAATAACTATATATTGTATTGGTTTAATGGGTTCTAATGGAATTGATATTAATATTTTAAATCAATGGGCAACGGACCCAGACATTTCTCATGTTGTAGTAACACCTAATTCAGAAGATCTTGAAGAATTGTTTGCAGAGTTAGCATCAAATATTTCAAAAACAGGTGCAACAAATATTTTTATTGAAGAGACAATAAATCCTAATTTTATTATAACAGGTATTCCAACTACAACAAAGGGAACTGCTATAATTAGTGGAGATAACAAAATAAAATGGCAAATAGGTAACCTTGGTGTAACAGAAAACGAAAGTGCTTTTCTTGAATATTTTATAAAACATAACAATTATAATTCTGGTTTAAAACAAGTTAGTCAATCAACAAAATATTACGATAAAGAAGGAAACAAAGTAATTTTTCCAAATCCTTCAGTATTAGTAAACTGCGATGTAATAGTTAATCCTGAACCTTGTCCAGTGGCTAATAATATTAAAATTAATGAATGTAAGGACTTTGTTTCTGTTAATATGGATAATGTTATTATGGAATCACTGGGAAGAATAGTTGAATTAAATTTAAAAATAAAAAATGTTTGTCCTAAAAAACGTATTGCCCTAGCTGTAATATTAAAGGAAATTGATAAATTGGGAAATGAATATCAGAGAGGTTTAAAAACTATTACAATACCAGCTCATAATTATCCTATGTGTAAAGATGTTATAGTTAAAAATATTAGATTTGTTCTTCCAGAAGACCTTAATGTTAACTCTACAAATTCTAATTCTATTTGTAGTGAAAGAAATTTCAAAGCAAGTTTTATTGCAAACTATATTGATTCAGATTTTAAATGCTAATATAAAAAACTGCCTCTTAAAAGAGGCAGTTTTCAATTAATGTTAAGTGTATAATTAATTATTTCTTTATTTTTCGTTACAATGTCAATTAGTTCTATATCTAAATTTATTTTATCTCCCACAACATTAATATTAAAACCATTTAAAATATTATATCCACTTTCTGAAACTGTATATCCTTTAAAATATTCATCATTCCAAATTTGAACAAATACCCACTTATTTTTTACTGGTAAGTCTGTTACAGCCTGTACATCTAAATTTGCCGAATAACATATAACTCTTACTGTATAATTTTTGTTATTAACAGTGCAATTTTTTTCAATATAATCAAATCCTCTTTGATTTATTAAAAAACAAAGTTCTTCTATACTTACCTCAAGGCTTTCTCTACTTGAAAAATACTCTTTAAGAGTTTTGATAAATTCAGAATTTTTAAAATCATTTTCAGGATTTTTATTTTGATTTATATTTTCTTTAAAATCAATCCATGTGTTATATAAATTTAAAATATAATCTTTTGTTTTTTTATTTATATTATAACTGGTTTCAAGAACATTTTCAGTGTCATAAGTTTTAAGTTCTTCTATTTGAACATTTTCTTTAACATCTTCAAATTCACACGTTGAAATATATCCATAAACAGCCGAAAATATAAACACAAAAACAGCTGTTATAATATATATTTTTTTCATAAAATTCTCCTTACTCTGCAAGAATATTTCTATAATAATCTGTATACTCTTTATTTTCATTTAAAGAAAAATAAAATTCAAATATATCCTGAGCAGTTTTTACAGCAGGACTTTGAGGTAATTCTCCATATGGAACCATAACAACAACAGCTATTTGTGGATTGTCATAAGGTGCAAATCCTGCAAACCATGAATGAGAAGGTTTATCTTTTGCCTCCTCTGCTGTTCCTGTTTTTGCTGCAACTTCAACAGAAAAATCTCTAAAATAATTTCTTAAACTTCCTTGACTTCCATGAGTTACACTATACATTCCCTCTTTTACAATTCTTATTGTATCACTACTAATATTTAAAACTTCTTCAACTTCAGGTAAATTATAATTTATACTCTCAAATTCCTTTTCTCTTGTTCCTTCAATTATTGATGTTTTGTATCTTGTTCCACCATTGGCAATAGTCGTTATATATTTAGCTATATTCATAACAGAATAACTATTATATGATTGACCTATGGCACATCTTATAGAGTCTCCGTCCATCCATTTTTTCTGGGACTCTGTTGGATTTTCATAATAATTTTCAATAGATTTTCTTTTAACTTCAGGTGAGGCTATAACTGGTTTTGACTCCTCAATCTCTATTCCTGTATAGTCATCAAGACCAAACATTTTCATATATTTATTAAATGTTTCTATTGAGTTTAAAGTGTTACCCTCTTTGGCATTTCCCAATCTATAAGCCACTTCATAAAAGAAATAGTTACAAGAAACCTCCAAGGCTTTTTTAACATCTGTCGCACCATGGGTTATTCCATATCTTGAATATACAAGACATTTTGCATAGGGTTTTCCCGCCTCCTTATATTCACCTTTATCATATATTATTGTATTTTCACTTATAACTCCCTCCTCTAAACCTACAACAGAGCTAAGCATTTTAAACACTGAACCGGGAGCTTTTCTCTCCATTAGTGGACGATTTATAAGAGGAGTTGTCTTATCATTTAAAAGCATATTATAGTAATCACTATCAAAGTCATTTACAAGTCTATTATTATCATAGGAAGGATAGGTCACAAGAGACAGTGGTTTTCCTGTATTTATATCAATAACAGCAACTGAACCTGTACATGGTTCAATATTTATTTCATTAAGTCTTATTTCATTTTTATTTATTTTATCTACTATTTCATTTAATGATAGACTTTCTATTTCTTTTATTTTTTCATCAGACACAATTTGACTATTTCTCATATTTTCTATAATTTCAGATTTTGTTGTGCTACCTGAATTTATACTTTGAATTAAAACAGCTTTAAGATTGTTTTCAAGTATCTCAAATGTTTTCTGTTGCAATCTACTATCTATTGATAAAAAAACATCTCCCCCCTTCTGTGGTGGTGTTATTTCTCTTTCTGTTACACGTCTTCCTAATGAATCAACTTCTATTAATTTTTGTCCGTCATCTCCTCTTAAAGTCAATTCACAATATTTTTCAATTCCTATCTTTCCTATTTTATCATTCATACTGTATCCATAATCTTTATAATCTTCCAACTCTGTATCATTTATTGAACCTGTATATCCCAATATATGAGAAAAAGCTTCTCCAAAATTATAAACACGCTTTGAACCTGTCTCAATATATATTCCTCTATATTTGTCAGAGTCCTCCTCTATTTCTGATATTGTTTCATAACTTACATCTTCTGATATTGTTATATCATTATATTTTTTATATCTCTGCATATACATTTCAGAACGAAGGGATATAAGCTGTCTTTCTTCCTCTTTTGATAAACCTTCTATTTTTGTTATATCAAATTTATTTTTCAAATAATCATAAAGTTCAGAGGCTATCATATTCATATTTTCACTTTCAATTCCCATATCTGTTTTCCAGCGTTTTTCTGCATTTTCAGATGTAAAAGTATATTGAAAAGGCTCTGTTTCTGTTATAGGCAAATTGTATTTTATATTTTCTCCCTTTGAATTTAAAAGTCTTATAAGGTTTATAATAATATCGTTTACATTATCATACTCCATACTTAAATCCATTTTTATTTCATATACAACTTTATTTTCTGCCAAGGGAACTCCCCATTTATCATATATTGTTCCCCTTTGAGACTCTATGGGTATTGTTCTTAAAGATGTGGCTTTCGCCTCATTAAGATGTTCTTCTCCATTTTTAATTTGCAAAATATAAAGTCTTATTGTAAGAACTATGAACATAAACACAACAACAGCCATTACAACTATTATTCTATATGTGGGTTTATTATATTTTTCATTTGTCATGTGGTATCCTCCAATTAATATTACACTTGTAATAATTTATATATTACATCTGTAATAATTAATTGTCAATAAAAAAAGACAGTTAAAATAAACTGTCTTTTTTTAAATCAATATATTTCATTATTTAAAATATCAATAGTTTTTTCCATTGAAACCGAACCTGTTGCATTTTCATCAGCTTCAATATTTGTTGCAAATATATAAACATTATCACCCTTTTCAACAAATCCAACAAACCAACCATTTATGTCTTTATCATCAATTCTGCCTGTACCTGTTTTTCCATAAAGAACAGTGTCATTCTCTGATAAAATTTTTATTGAATTTTTTACAGTATCAATATTGCTTTGAGAAAAACCAAAATTATTTGTATAAAAGTCTTTTAATATATCAACTTGCTCTAATGGTGATATTTTTAAAGATGACTCTAACCAACAATCATTTCCACCACTAAAATCACAATTTCCATAGCCTATTTTTATCAAATCATTTTGTACATTTTCAATACCATTTATACTGTTTATTTTATCAAAATACCAGTTTGCAGAATATTTCATAGCACCATAAAGGTCTAAGTCTCTATTCCACTCATCATAGTATCTTAAAACTCCGTCCCAATTCATAAGAGAGTTTTCCTCTGTTATAACACCATTTTCAAGGGCTGAAAGAGCACTATATATTTTATATGTTGAGTTTGGAGATACTCTCTCCCTACTTTTTTCCTCATTATATACAGTATATTCATCATTATTCATGTCATAGAGAACAAAACTTCCATTATACCCTTCAAAGTATTTATCAAGATTTATAATATTTATATTATCTTTTTTATCATTAAAATAATTATATCCTCCTGCAATTGATATTACAGAAGCCTGTGACAATATCACAGCAAAAACCATTGTAAATATAGCTATTCCTTTAAGTTTTGACCATAAAGTTTCTTTTGTAAATGAAGCTATTTTCTCAATACGCATTTTTATATGCTTTTTACTTCCTCCCATATCTGCTGAAAGAGCAAAAATTCTTTTTTGAGGAACAGTCTCAACAAAACGTATTATTGTCATACCATAATCAGTATAATTATCTTCATCAAGCATATTTAAAACAGAACTATCGCATACAATTTCTCTTTCAATTTTCATTTGTTTAAATATTATCCATACAAGAGGATTAAACCAATAAAGTATTTGAAAAAGGCACATTAAATAATTCATTAATATATCTTTGTTTTTATAATGGCTTAACTCATGGAGAATTATATATTTTATTTCACTATCACTCATTTTTTCAACACAGTTATAAGGAACAAGTATAATAGGTTTTAACATACCAAATATTACAGGAGATTTAACATCAGACAAAGCTATATCTATATTTTTTTTGATACCTGAAATATTTTTACATTCATATAAAATATTTTTAATTTTACAATCAACCATTGATATGTTTTTTCTTTTTTGTCTCATAGCAACAAATCCTATAACCATAACAACAGTTAATATAATTGCACCTATAAGCCATATAACAAAAAATATTTTAAAAAAATCAAAATGAGACTTTACAGAAACAGCAAAATCTCCACTATTTATTGTATTTTCAAAGTTTGCAACATTAGTATTTTGTGATATAGTCTTTAAAATATTTTCATTGTTTGGTGAAAAATCAATAAAATTAATATATTTTAAAGGCACAAAAGGCAATGTAAGAAGTAAAAAAACAAGATAATATATTCTATATTGCCATTTTTCAGATATATGATTTTTAAGAATTCTTTTTATCATAATTATAAAAACTATGACAGCGGAAACTGCGAAAAAACTTGCAAAAAAGTCTTTCGTAAAAAAATCCATATTATTTTTCACCTTTCTTTTTTCTACTCTCAAGTATCTGTTTTAATTCATCAATATCATCCTTTGAAAGTCTATCTTGCTCAATAAAATTTAAAACCATTGAATTTAAAGCACCATTGTAAAATCTTTTAAGAAAAGAGTCACTCTCCTCATTTACATACTCTTTTTCTTCCACAAGAGGAGTATATATAAAAACTCTACTCTTTTTCTCATATCCAATAGCACCTTTTTTTACAAGTCTTGATAAAAGCGTCTGTATTGTCTTAGGACTCCACTCACTTTTACCTTGAAATTTTTCTATAACATCATTTGTACTTATAGGAGCACACTCCCATATAACTTTCATTATCTCATATTCTGCCTCAGAAATCTTAGGTATATTTTTCATACATTTCAACCCCTACATTTGTAATATTTTTATTTTATCACATATAAAAATTTTGTCAAACCTGTTGACATTAATTATTACGTATGTAATAATTAAAAATATTACAGCTGTAATATTAAAATAGGAGTGATATTAAATGATTAAAAAACTTAAATTTATAAGAGTTATATTTGTCATTTTTATGAATTTATTGTTATGTCAAACAGGATATTTAACAGAAGATTTTAATGAATATAAGGGTTTTAAAATTCCTGATTTTACAAATAAAGATACAGGATATTCAATTTCAATACTCAATCAAAATAATATAAATTATACTGTTGTCGGTGGAGGAAAAATTATAAAAAATCAATACCCTAAATATGGCAGTGTTTTATATGAAAATTCTGAAGTAATATTATATACAGAATAAAAATAAAGCCTGAAAATATTTTATTTCAGGCTTTTATTTTTTATATTGAACCAAATTTTAAATTATTTTGTTGATTTTTCTTTATCTTCACGCTCTTTAATTTCTTCATCACTTAATACAACAGGTATAAATGATGATGCAACTCTGCCTTTTCCCCTAGTTTTTACATATATAAATCCTATTATAGAGAATACAACAGCACCAATAAAGTTTACCATTAAATCTTTCATAGTATCAATTATTCCTATGTCAATATAACCTCCCGGAAATTCCATCCAGTCTTTACCGTTTACAACAAGGCTTTTTATAGGTTCATGAACAACATTATTAAGACCACTTGGATTTAATGTTACAGAATTTATGCTATGAATAATAAAATCTTTTTGCATATCTGTATGGAATATTTGGTCCATTGAAAATTCAAAGAACTCCCAAAGAACACCTACTGTCATAGAAAAACAAAAAGCTACTATTGCAAGAAAAAGAGGTGAAAGTTTAAATGTCATTCTCTCACTTCTATTAAATAAATCTACCAATGAAAAACCTACTGCTGCCACAAGAAAACCATTTATTGTATGAAGCATAGTATCCCAACCATGTATAACTGTGTAAAAAGAATTTATTTCTCCTAAAATTTCTGCTGCAAATATAAAACAATATATAAATCCTTCCATTACAGATGGTATATCTATTGCAAGACGTTTTTCAAGTATTATAGGTACACAGAAAAGTATTAAAGAAAGTATACATACAAAAACATTTTCATATCTTCCCATAAAAGCCGAACGAGCTAATGTTAAAAGTATTAAAAACGATAGAACTCCCCTTACAGTAAGCCTTATACGCTTGTTATTAGGCAAACCTTCTTTTTCTCTATTGCATTTTTTATTCATAAAATTTTTACTCCTTATATAATAATTACACTATATGGTTCAATATATAAAAGAACTTTAATACATTATACACTATTACAATAAATTTTTTAACAAAAAAACTCTATCTATATAAAATGATTTATAATTTATATATTTTATAAAAATAAAAAAAGCCGTTTAAAAACGGCTTTTTTATTATATAAATGAATATATTAATGTTCCTGCAACACCTGTTCCAAATATAATCTGTATTGCACTTAAGTGATATTTTCTAAGTAAAAAGAGAGCTACTGCAAAAAGTCCCAGTTCAACAATTCTTATATTGGCAAAAACTGCTGCATTTCCACCAAAAAGCCCAAGAACAAGTATTGAAAGACCTGCTGATGCTATGAGAGCTACAACTGCTGGTCTTAATGCTGCTAAAACTTTCTGTACTCCTCCAAGCTGACGATATTTATAGTAAAAGAATGCCAGTGCAAGACATATAAAGAATGACGGAAGTATACAGCCTAATGTACAGATTATGGCTCCAAAAGGTCCTGCAAGTCGTGTTCCTACAAATGTTGCAGAATTTATTGATATTGGTCCCGGTGTCATTTCTGCTATTGTAATAAGGTCGGTAAATTCTTGTAATGTCATAAGTTTATGAACATCTACTATTTGATTTTGTATGAGAGGTATGGCTGCATATCCTCCTCCTACACTGAACATTCCTACTTTTATAAAACTTAAGAAAAGCTGTAATATCATATTTTAACTCTCTCCTTTACTGGTTTCTTTACTAAAATTGGTATAATAACATCAGCAATACCTATTCCAAGACATATTAATATTATTAACATTGCACTTATATCAAAAAATACTGTTCCAACAAAGGCTGCTGTCATAAGACCTATATATAAAAATCTTTTTGTTTTTACAACATTTTTTGCAAGATTTATAACAACATCAAATATTACTGCTGCAACTCCTGCTCTCATAACCTGTAAAGCTGTTGCTATAACTTTATTCTCTCTAAACTGTGTATAAAATATTGATATCAAAGAAATTACTATCATAGGAGGAATTGCTGTTCCAAGTATTGCAACTATTGTTCCTGCTATTCCTGCCATCCTATAACCAAGTATTACAGATGCATTTATTGGTATAGGTCCCGGTGAAGATTGAGCTATCGCTGTAATATCAAGCATTTCATTTTCATCAAGCCAGCCAAGCTCCTCTACAAATTTCTTTTTCATAAGTGATACTATTACAAATCCTCCACCAAATGTAAAGGCACTAAGTGTGAATGTAGCTTTAAATAATTGCCATAAAATTTTGATTTTATTATCTTTTGTTTTCATTATTTTTCCTCCTGTTTTTTTGTTGAAATAAGTATATCATTTACAAACCATAATGTAAAATAATTATACTTTATTTAACCATGCATTTATGTTATGATTAATAAGAGGTGATTGTATATGCAAGATATAAGAATGGAAACTTTTATAGCAGTATGTGACCACATGAATTTCACTCATGCTGCTGAATATCTAAATATGACACAACCAGCAGTGTCAAGACAAATGAAAAGTCTTGAGGAATATTATGGTGTAAATCTTTTTAGATACGAGGGTAAAAAAATGTATTTAACAGAGGCAGGAAAAAAACTCTGTCGCTCTGCAAAAACAGCTAAGGCTGATGAAATCCGTCTTATTAATGAAATGAGAAACACAGATAATATAAAACTTTGTTTCGGTTCAACTCCTACCCCTGGAGAATTTATGCTTCCTCAAATATTATCAAAATATCTTAAAAAATATCCTTTTTCTGAAGTAAATATGATTATAAATAATACAGTTTCTTTACTTTCAAAACTTGATAATGGAGAAATTGATTTTGCCATTGTGGAGGGAAATTTTCCAAAAAAAGATTATGAATATATGAAATTTTCAACACAAAAATATTTTCCTGTGTGTTCATCAAACTTTGATATAGAAATAAAAACAATAGAATGTTTAACTGATTTAACTTTGATACTTCGTGAAACAGGTTCTGGAAATCGTGAAATACTTGAACATAGCCTTAAACGTCATAATATATCAGTATCAGACTTTAAAAATAAAATAGAAATAAACAATATAAATGTTCAAAAAGCTCTTGTTGAAAAAGGCTGTGGAATAGCATTTTTATTTGAGGCTGTTGTTAAAGATGAAATTTCAAAGGGTATTTTAAAAGAAATAAAAGTTGAAGGATTTCCTTTATTTCATGAAATAAACTTTGTATGGAGAAAAAACAGTATTTTTAATGATGATTATTATAAAATTGGAGAGTTTTTTAATTCTTTAAATATATAAAAAAACGACAGATAAAATCTGTCGTTTTAATTTTTATTTAACACATTAGTCTTTTATAACTATAATTTCAAAAAAATTTTATTAATATTAAAACTAGATTTATAAATTTAAACAAAATATTTTTATTTAAAAAATTAAATTCTCCATATATGGAGAAAATAAAAACAGAGAGTTAAAATAACTCTCTGTTTTTATAGTTAGGGATTTTTATATAAATTTATGCATCTTCTTTTTTACCTATAAACTTAAATATGACACCACCAAACTTGTCACACCCAAGTCCTAAAAGTATTCCAAGAAGGAGACAAGGTATAACAATAGGGTCTCCGCCTGCGGCAAATGTTGAGAAAGAACCAAAGAATGTTCCTGGAATATATGAAAATACACTTATTTTACTCTGTATACACATAAGATGTACTGTTACAAGAGCAACAAATATTCCAGCTCCCGGGAATGTTAGAACTTTGCCAAGATATATTGTTAGCATAGCATAAGCAACACCACTCATAAGACATATTACACAGGATTTTACACCTTTCCAACCTTTATCTGGACAGGCAAAATAGGATGTACAACCTGAAAATCCGGCCCAGCTTATAGCTCCCAGCCCTATAAGAGGAGCTACATTAGACCATATAGCACAAAGAATAGTTGTCGAAAGTCCTAAACAAGTTATATAAGTAAACATGGCTGTACCTCCTTTTTAAATCGCCAAAATATTAAATATTATTATCCTTTAAATTTATCATAAGCAGAACCGAAAGGTTTTCCTTTTATAAGTTTTCCTTGTCCCTGTTTTCCTACATACTGACCATTTTCAACAATAACCTGACCTCTTAAAAGTACAGTTTCTGGTCTGCCTTTCTGTTCCATTCCTTCATATATACTGTAATCAACGCCCTCAAGGCAGCTTTCTACACCCATAACTCCTCTATAATCAGGGTCGAATACAACTATATCTGCATCATATCCAACTGCGATATGACCTTTTTCTGTAAGTCCGTTTACTTTAGCAGGTGATGTTGACATTACGTCTACAAATCTTTGTTTTGAAAGTTTTCCTGTACATACACCATATGTCCATAATGCATTTAATCTATTTTGAACAGAAGGAGCACCGTTTGGAACATCTGCAAAGGATTTTCCTTCTCCAAATCCAAGATGTTTCTGATATTCAAAGTCAAATCCACAATGGTCTGAACTTACTGCATTAAGCCAACCTTTATTTATAGCTTCCCATAATGGTTCTTGATGGTCTTTTGTTCTTAAAGCTGGTGAACATACATATTTTGCACCTTCAAAGTTTGGTAAATCGAGAACTGACTCATCAAAGAGAAGATAATGAGCACAAGTTTCACCATATACAGACTGTCCTTTCTGATATGCTGCTTTTATTTCTTCAAGAGCTTCTTTACAAGTTACATGAACAATATAAATAGGTGCATTTACCATTTCTGCTAAATATATAACTCTACGAGTTGCCTCAGCCTCAACAATAGGAGGTCTTGAAACTGCATGATAATATGTTCCTGTTTTTCCTTCTGCGATAAGTTTCTTTGTCAAATAGTCAACCATATCAGCATTTTCAGCATGAACCATAATTGTTATTCCTGCTTCTTTTCCAGCTGTAAGAGCATTTATAACAGCTTCATCATCAGCATGGAAGAACTGACCTTTATATGCAAGGAATAATTTAAGTGTTGGATATCCAGCTTCTGCAAGTTTAGGAATTTCTTTTATAACTTCTGGTCTTGGGTCTGTCATAACAATATGGAAAGCATAGTCAACCATAGCTATTCCGTCAACATCTTTTTCTTTATAGTCTTCAATAGACTCAATAAGTCCTCTGTCTTTTTCCTGATTTACAAACTCAATAACTGTTGTTGTTCCACCTACTGCGGCAGCGTTTGTTGTTTCAAATCCACGAACTCTACTTCCTTTGTATACAAAAGAGTAATGCACATGCTGGTCTATGCCTCCAGGCATAACATATTTGCCTTCTGCATCTATAACTCTATCAACGCCATCAGCTGGAAGATTTTCTCCTATTGCTGCTATTTTTTCATCTATAATTAATACATCACTTTTAAATTCGTTTTCAGTTGTGAGTATAATACCATTTTTTATTAAAGTTTTCATAATGCATTGCTCCTTTCATTTTGTCCTTTAACTTCTAATTAATAAACTATAATCAATCTTCTTTATCACATTTTAACACTGCATTTAAAAGCACGCTAGCACCTTCTGTGCACTGTTCAGGAGTTGTATATTCTTCCTCACAATGGGAAAGTCCCTTCTGTGAAGCTACAAAAATCATTGTTGTAGGAAGCATATATGATATGTACTGAGCATCATGTCCTGCTCCAGAATGTATATCCATATGTTTTGTTTCAAGTTCTTCTGCTGCTTCTCTAACATATCCAACAAGTTTTTTATCCCAATATACTGTGTCTCTGTTCCAACCAAGAACAACTTCACATTTACAGCCTTTCCATGTTCTTTCCTGAAGACTCATAAGTATTTTTCTTACTTCGTTTAATACATCAGGATTTTCATGTCTTACATCTATTGAGAAATCAAAGAAATCAGGTATTACAGTGTTTACACAAGGATGTATTACAACTTCACCTGTTGTATATACAAGGTCATCATGTCCAAGTTTATCTATTTCATCATGTAAGTAACAGAGAGCTTCTGCTGCTGCATGGAATGCATCAAGTCTCTTTTTCATTGGGAATGTTCCTGCATGGGCTGCCTGTCCATAGAATTTTACTCTATAAAGCATCTGTCCAAGAACACAAGTTACAATTCCAACATCTTTTCCATCATCCTCAAGTATAGGACCCTGTTCAATATGAAGTTCAAACATAGCTTTATACTGTTCTGGATTAATTCTATTTGCAACATCACCTTTATATTTGAATGTTGAAAGTTTTTCTCCAAAAGTTGTTGTTCTATCAAGTATTGATACTGATGCCATCATTTTATTATATTCAAAATTATCTCTAAATCTTTCTGGCATATAATCATGGCTTACTATTCCTGAACACATCATACATGGAGGGAACTCTGAACCTTCTTCATTAGTCCATATCATAGCTGTTAAAGGATGTTTATGAGGAATGTTTTCTTTTACAACTGTCTCAAGAACTTCCATAGCGCCCATAACACCAAGTATTCCATCATAGTTTCCGCCGTTTTTAACTGAGTCACAGTGAGAACCCATAACTATTCTTTTTGCATTTGGGTCTGAACCTGGAATGGTAGCGTACATATTTGCAAGGTCATCGGTTTCAATAACTGCTCCTATCGCTTTCATTCTCTTTACAAACTCATCTCTTGCTTGAATTGCCTCTGGAGAAAGAGAATATCTTGTTATACCACCATGTCCTGCGTCTCCAAATTTTGAAAATGTTTCAATTTTGTCTCTCATTCTTTCTACGTCACATTTATACATACTTCATTCCACCTTTCCCGGTACATTATTTTTTATTTATGTCTATATTAAGAGCAACTCTCGTGCCATAAATCAAATAATTCTATTATAAAATAATTTTGTAACAATAATCGTTATAATATACAAATAAACAAACTATGTTTTATAATAAATACATAAAAAATAGTACCTTAATTTATTTTATTAAAAATATAAAACATAACCATTAAAGTTTACATAACAAACATATTATGCGTTTTTGCATAAAAAAGTTTGTATTATATAAAAAACCCTATTATTTTGTCATTTTTTAAAATATGCAAAATTACATGATATGCATTTTTACATATTATATTTAGTTTGCTAATTCAATAACTTTATTAAATATGTAACAAAACAAAAAAACTGAATACTATAATAGCATTCAGTTTTTATTTTTAATTGTGATTTTTAGGTTTTATATTGTATTTAGTCAATTTTCTTGAAATAGTAGATTGGTCAGTTTTTAGTTTTTTAGCTATCTTTGTCCCAGAACCATATATATTCATATACTCTGAAAGTATGTGTTTTTCATATTCTTCAATCATATCTTTTAATGATACATTTGGCAATAAATTACTATTAAAATTAAAATTATTTTTATTTGTTTTATCTATGTACATTCCAAAAGCCTCATAGGCATCACTTAATTGAATTTCATCATCTCTGCTTAATATCATTGTACGTTCAACTATATTTCTAAGTTCTCTTACATTTCCGGGATAATCAGATTTTGAAAGATAGGTCATAGCTTCATCAGACATGTATTTATTCATACCATGTTGTAAATTAAAAATTTTCAGAAAATAATTAATAAGTAAAGGAATGTCATCTCGTCTGTGTTCAAGACCGGGTATTCTTATTTCTATAACATTAAGTCTATAATAAAGGTCTTCTCTGAATTGTTTTTCTGCAATCATTTCTTTTATATTAGCATTTGTTGAGGCTATAAGTCTAAAATCAACTTTTATATCTTTGTTTCCGCCAACTCTACGAACTTTATGGTCTTGAAGAACTCTAAGAAGTTTTGATTGAAGTGTCATAGGAAGTTCGCCAATTTCATCAAGAAGAAGTGTTCCACCATCAGCACTTTCTATAAGCCCTTTTCTGCCCTTTGCAAGACCGCCTGTGAAAGCTCCGGCTTCATATCCAAAAAGCTCTGACTCCAAAAGACTTTCAGGTATCGCAGCACAGTTTATGCGTATAAATGGGGCATCTTTTCTTTTGCTTCTTGCCTGTATCATATTTGCAATATGTTCTTTTCCTGAGCCAGAAGGTCCTGTTATAAGAACTGTTACATCACTTTCAGCAACTTTATATGCACATTCTACAACATTTTTCATTGCTTCACTGCAAAAAACAAGAAGTCCTTTATTGTTTAATTCTTTTCTGAGAATTTCAAATTCATCTTTAAGCTGTTCGTGGGAACTTTGTATTTGTTGAAGTGTCTCTCTTAAATTCACAAGGTCTGAAACGTCTATAAGATAATTTATGACAAATATTATTTCTCCATTGTCATTGTATATTGGTATAGCTTTAACTTGAAATGTATTATCTTTTGAAGCAATTTGGTTTATCAAAACTGCCTTTTTTAATTCAAGTGCAATCATTGTGGCAGACTCGGAAATCATTCCTTTATCTTTTATCTCTTGCATTGTATGTCCAAGATATTGTTCAGGATTATGTCCTGTAATTCGGTGATGGGCTTCGTTTAGAAATAAAACTCGCCCTTCACCGTCTGTTATATTTATACCCATAAAAGGATTTTGTAAAAGCTCCTCCATAACTATACCTTGAAGTTCATCGGGTAATTTATTTTTGAATTTTTCCTGCATATTATCACTCCCTTTGTATGCCAGTGAAACAGTTACTAAATTTTTTATATATGCAATAAAATTTAATTTATAATATATAATACATAATTTTTTTATATTATGTCTGAAATATATTTATATTATTTTATTTTTTCTACTGGTATAACAATTTTTGTGATATGCTCCTCCTCATTCTCAACATCAACTTGTGATATAAGGCAAAAATCACAAGGAGAGCCTGATATTTTATATTTATCACCTCTAAGATTAACCCACTGTATAATTCTTATATATGTATTAATCATATTTGACCATGGACCTAAATGTATACAGGTTACAGCTTTAAATCCACCATACTCTTTAAATCCTTCCTCGTTTTTAAGCTCATTTACAGGTATCATAAACTCAACTTCACAATCTTTCATTAAAAATTGACACAAAAGGTCTCCATGATATGATATTAAAACAGGTCCTGTTGCTTTTACGCCTTTTTTCGCTGGCATTTCCATAATCTCAATCCAACGTTCCAATGAAACATCGGCATTTTTGTATGTCTCCATATTTTTTATAGTATAAACACAGTTCATTTTTTTGATTTCTTCAATATGTATTCCATCAATACCATCAGTCAAATCCTGTGCAATACTATTGCTGTAACCTTCCACAAGACTTTTACTGTTTTCAAATCTATGAACTAACATTTCACCTTCATTATAACAATCTTCTAATCTTTCTATTTCGCTTTTTATTTCTTCCATTCTCTTTTCAACAAGTTTTGATAAAGATGCAACAGAATTATCTTTAAGAACACTTTTTATGTCTTTTAATGATATACCTATACTCCTAAGTTTTCTCACAAAAAACAACGTAACCATTTGTTCTTTTGTGTAATATCTATAATTACAGCCCTTTCGCCTCTCCTTTGGAACAATGAGTTCAATGTCGTCATAGTATCTTAAAGTCTTTATTGGTACATTACATATGGATGAAACTTCTCCTATAAGATATAATTTTTTGTCGCTCATTTTATCATCTCACCTTCCAGCATAATTTATTCTATTTTAATATTATATATTATAATACTACAATATTAAAATATATTTAACAAAAAAACCGCTGCAAAAAATTTATCATCAAAGAATAGTAATTCTATTCAAAAGATAATATATTTTTACACAGCGGTTATAATGGCAATTAAATTACGCCTTCTGTTCTTAATATATCATATTCCTCTTCACTAAGACCAAATACTTCTTTGTTATGCTGTCCTAAAAGAGGAGCTGGTGCATAAACTTCCGGAGGAGTTTCTGAAAGTTTTACAGGGCAACCTTGGAAATACATATCTCCTATTGTAGGGTGCTCACAGTGAACCATCATTTCTCTAGCTTGTATATGAGGGTGTTCTATTGCTTCTTTCATGTCAAGAACTGGGCCACATGGTATACCGCCCTTGTCAAATATTTCTTCAATCTCTTTTTTACTTCTCTTTCCAACCCATTCCTGTATTGTCTGCTGTAATCCGTCTTTATAATATTTACAGCGAAGGTCATTTGTCTCATATCTTGGGTCTGAAAGTAAGTCTTCACGCTCTATGATTGCACAAAATTCTCTGAAAAGACGGTCATTTCCAACACCTATTGCAATATATCCATCATTTGCTTTAAATATATCGAAAGGTGCTATTGAAGGGTCAATATTACCCTGTCTCTGTGGAATTTCTCCTGTCATAGTATAATTTACAATGGCATTCTCTAAAAGACTGAATATAGTATCAAACATTGATACATCAACCTGTTGTCCCATTCCTGTTCTCTCTCTGTTGTAGAGGGCAAGAAGAACACCTATACAGAGATAAAGTCCTGTTGTGTTATCTGCTATTGAAGGACCTACCTTTGTAGGAGGAGTATCTGGAAAGCCCGTAAGATTTACAAGTCCACCCATAGATTGAGCAACTATATCATAACAAGGACGATATGTTATAGGACCATACTGACCAAAACCTGAACCTGATGCATATATTATTTTTGGATTTATTTCTTTTAATGTTTCATAGTCAACTTTAAGTCTTTTTGTTACACCACCCTTAAAGTTTTCTACAACAACATCAGCATCTTTTACAAGTTTGTAAAACATTTCTCTTGCTTTATCATTTTTAAGATTTAATGTACAGCCTTTTTTATTTCTATTTAAAAAGGCATAAAATCCACTTTCACCACTTTTTTCATCAATTGGTCCCCATGTACGACACTGGTCACCTTCCACAGGCTCTATTTTTATTACTTCCGCACCATTATCCGCAAGCATTGTTGTACAAAAGGGGCCGTTATATGCCTGTGTTAAATCCAATACTTTTAATCCCTGTAATGCTTTCATATAACCCCTACTTTCTATATAACTATATAATAAAATTTATAATATATTTATATCAAAAAGGATAAACAAAAATATTTATCCTTTTTGATTTTTCAAAAAATTATTTTTCTGGATGAACTGCGTCTTTAAAATCTGGATGCTGTGGTCCTCTCTGGTCTTTCTTTGCAATGTAAAGACTTCCTGTTGCTTTTCCACAAAGTATTGGAGGAACACAAGCTGTTGCTGCTGTATGTTCAATACCTGTCATGTCTGCGTCTGTTCTGTCAAGCATTGTAGCAACTTTGTATGCTTCAAAATGACATGTATATGACTGATTTCCAACTTTTTCAATCCAGCCTACATACTCCATAAAGTCACCTACATATACAGGAGCTGTAAACTGTACATCTTTATATCCAAGGAAAAGGCTTATATCTCCGTCTACATAAACCATAAGTTCTGTTCCAACGTCGCCCCACATATCAACAATTCTAGCACCATTTACAAGTCCGCCTACATAATGTCCGTCGCTACCTTTCATCATTATATGATGTACTACTTTTTTGCCTACCATAGTTAATTCCTCCTTCAATATATATCAATAATTTTATGTATTATAATCTATTATTTTTTTGTAGTATGTTCATGAACGAAAGCTGGGTCTGTTTCCCCTCTCTGGTCTTTCTTTGCAATGTAAAGACTTCCTATACCTGTACCACAAAGAATTGGAGGAACGCAAGCTGTTGCTGCTGTATGTTCAACACCATTCATGTCCATATCTGTTCTATCACACATTGTAGCAACTTTGTATGCTTCAAAACGGCATCTATAAGATGTATTTCCAACCTTTTCAATCCAGCCTACATACTCCATAAAATCGCCTACATATACAGGAGCTGTAAAGTTAATTTCTTCATATCCAAGGAAAAGACTTATATCTCCATCTACACGAACCATAAGCTCTGTTCCAACATCGCCCCAATAATGAACAATTCTAGCACCATTTACAAGTCCACCTACATAATGTCCATCGCTACCTTTCATCATAGCATGAAGAACTACTTTCTCGCCTATCATATAAATTCCTCCTTTAAATAATAATTGTTGCTCTATATCTTAAAGCCTTTATATTGCTGTTATCTATCAGCTGTCTTTATAATAAGTTATACATTTAATGGATTGTAAATAGGTTTTTTAAAAATTTTTAAAAAATTTTTTTGAAAATAAAATAAAAACCCTCCAGTGACTGAATGAGATTTAAACTTAAATTTTAAATTTTTAATATATTAAAAAGTCTTTTAAAAAGCCAAAAAATCAAAAAATTTTTAAATTTTAAAAAGTCTCCCCCTACTGTATGGTTTTTTTTAATAATTGAAAATAAAAAAAGCACCTTTTAGGTGCTTTATATTATTTATTATGTTTTGTTAAGAAAAATCCACTTGTCAAAGCTGTCAAAGGTGCAACACTGACAAGTCCAAAACTACCAACTATTGTATCTATAATTTCAGCTGATACATATTTATAGTTTAGTATATTATATATAGGTGTTCCCTGAGCCATAAAAACCATAAGCATGGCTATATATCCACCGGAATAAGCCAAAAGAAGTGTTGTTGTCATTGTTCCCATAGCTGCTTTACCTACATTCATTCCTGATATTGAAGCCTCTTTCCAAGAAATATCCGGCTTCTTTCCAACAACTTCATGGACAGCGGAAGTAATATCAACAGCTAAATCCATAACAGCTCCTGATGAACTTATAAATATTCCTGCCATAAATATTTTAGTTAAATTAAGGTCTGAATAACCTGAATATAAAAGACTTTCGGAGTATGCCATAACAGCCCCATGTATTTTTAATGACTTTGTAAATATTATACCTAATACACAAGTTACAATAAGTCCTGCGAAAGCTCCTGTTACAGCAGAAATAAATCTTCTGTCAAAACCATATACAAGGGATATTATAATAACTGTCAAAAGACCTGTTATGAGAAGTCCTATTATTACAGGCTCATATCCTTTTAAGCACATAGGTATCAATACTTTCCATATTGTTAAAACCGTTACCGCAAAAGATACAATAGATCTAACTCCTGTTTTTCCCGCAAAAAGCACAAGAAAAACAACAAATATAAGAGCCAAAAGTGCCTCATAATTTATTCTGTAATGGTCAACCATACTAACTGATAATATTTCATCACCTGAATAGTTTACAAGAACAAGGGCTTTATCTCCAACAGCAAATATTTTATCATTTTCAAGAGAACCATTTAAAAGATTATATCCTTCAGCAGTTCTTCCCTCAAATTTTCCATTAAGCATAACAAGTTCACAAGTCTGTTCTCCCGAACGCACTAATCCTGTATCTATAATTCTGTCATTATTTACAGATATAACCTCAGCTTTACATTTTTCAGATTCTTTATATGTCAAAGCGTCCTCAAATCCTGTTGGTATAAAAATAAGTATAAAAAACAAAATTATACTTATTATTAGAGGCATACTGTAATTTAAGTTTTTTATTTTCAAGTCATATTCTTCCTTTCATCAAAAATAAACGGCCATAAAATGACCGTTTATTTCTTTTTTAAATCTAGGGTATTTTTAAGTTTCAGGGATATTTTTATGTTGGTTTCAAACTTTATTTTACATCTATTATTTAAGACCCATTAAGCCTGCAATGTTGTTATATATATCTGTGTTGTCATAAAATCCTTCAAAAAGTGACTGTCCAGCACCTTTTGCAAATACTGCAACTGGAAGTCCTGTATGTGAATATGAAGCAAAGTTGATACCTGATTTATTATTTAAAATATGTGTTATTGTTACTGAAAGTGGTTCGTATGTTCCATAAAGTACATATTCTTCCTGATTTGATTTGTCAACTTCTTCTCCGCTCATTGTTTTGTCATAAGCTGCTTTTAATTTGTTATACTCATAATCTGTAAGTATAAGTTTTTCGTTTGTATCTTCTTTAGCATTTTCTTTTGCTACAAGACCGAAGTTTGCTTCAATGTCTTTAAGAACTGTTTCAAAAGGTGTTTTGTTTTCTTTATATTTAGCTACATAATCGCTATCAAATTTAGCATAAGAAATTTTCTGATTTTCAAGATTTGCAAGATATGTGTCATAGTCTGTTCCTGCATATCCTATTGTAAGACCACCAGTTTCATGGTCACCAGTTACAAGTATAAGTGTTTCATCTGGGTGTTCATTGTAGAATTTAATTGCTTCATCAACAGCATTACTTAATGCTATTGTGTCATTAACTGTTGAACCAGCATCATTAGCATGACAAGCCCAGTCAATTTTTCCGCCTTCTACCATCATAAAGAAACCTTTATCATTATCAAGAACTTCAATTCCTTTTTTAACATAGTCTGCAAGAGCCCATTCAGAATCTGTTCTGTCATTTTCATATGAAAGAGAGTCGCTATCTGCAAGAGTTTCTCCTATAATAACAGCTTTATCTGTGTTAGCATTTACTTTTTCAGCTTCAGCTTTTGTATCAGCAACAGTATATCCTGCTTTTTCAGCAAGTGTATAAATACTTTCGCTATTTCCATCTTTACCTTCTGGGTCTAAGAGTCCACCACCAGCAAAATAATCAAAATCACTTTCTACCATTTCACGACCGATTTCATAATAATTATTTCTACTTGGCTGATGTGCATAGAATGCAGCAGGTGTAGCATGGTTAAGATTTACACTTGTTACAACACCAATTTCATATCCAAGCTGATTTTTAAGTTTTTCAGCAACAGTCTCGAATTTTTCTGTTTTAGCTTCATTCATATTGATTACGCCACTATATGTTTTATGACCTGTTGATATTGAAGTTGCTGTTGAAGCTGAGTCTGGGCAGAATGAACTTGAGTCATATGTAGTTGCAGAACCAGCAACAGGGAAATTCATAAAGCTTAAATATTTTCCACCTTTAAGGATTTCTGGTGAGTTTCCCTGCTCTAAAGCTCCAAGATAGTCAGAAGCTGACTGGAACTGTGGATAACTCATACCATCACCGATAAATAAGAATATATATTTTGGTGTTTTTGTTACACTTTTAAGTTTTTCGCTTAAAGTAACACGTGTACTTTCAGCATCTGCTGTGTTATTGTTTCCACCATATATAACTGCTGTTGAAACAACAGAAGCACAAATGAGTAATGATAATATTGATTTCTTTAAATTGAATTTCATTTCTATACTCCTTTCAAATCTGCAAATTTATTATTGCAGAAATAAAATATCATACAAAAAAATCACATTCAATAGACTTTACTGACTGTTAACAGCCTTTAAAAAACACTTAACAAAATTAAATTTAATTTCATAAAAAAAGAGTAGACAAAATCTACTCTTTTCAAAATTTATTATAATTCTTTTACTTTTGACTCTATAATTTTAATAACTTTTATAAATTCATCATCACTTTTTCCTGTTGGGTCATCAAGTCCCCAATCTTCTCTATGTTCACAAGGAAGATATGGACATTGAACATTACAACCCATTGTTATTACAATATCAACAGAAGGTATATCAGATATAAGTTTTGAATACTGTGTTTTTTCCATATCTATACCATAAATTTCTTTTACAAGTCTTACAGCATCTTGATTTATAGCTGGTTTTGTCTCTGTTCCCGCTGAATAAAAATCATATTTATCACCTGCAAAATGTTTTCCTAAAGCCTCTGCAATCTGACTTCTACATGAATTATGAACACAAACAAAAGCTACTTTTTTCTTTTCCATAACAAAATCCTTTCATAACATTTTTTATAATTATAATATATTATTATACAAAAAAATAGAGGCTTTAAAAGCCTCTATATAAAATAATTTATTTTAAATTAAATTCTACTGTTTTAAGTATATTTGTAATATCTGAATGATATTTTGCTACAAGATTTGCTTCTTCTGTTCCTTTTTCAAAAACCATATCATGAATACCCATAAATCCTATATATTTGTTATGAGAAAAACTGTTATCAAGCAGATATAAAAGCTGGAAGGAAACTTCCAAAAGCATTATCTATAAATTTACAACTTTGTTGTGAAAGGTATTCATTTTTTGACATAACAGAGGAAACTATACTTTTTTCATTTTTAAAAAATCCTTCTCCCTCAAGTCTTTTAAGTACTGTATATGTTGTTTATTTTTTCCAACCCACATTTTCTTCACACAATATTACAATATATTTTGATGATACACGTTCTTTTTCCCAAATTATATCAGCAAGTTTTTCTTCAGACTTAAAAAAATTCCTGAATTTATTTCAGGAATTTTTAATATAATTTTTATTCATAAATATATACAATAGCCTCATATGGTCTCAATGTATTATTTTCAAATTTATCTGTATTATCATAATTTGAAATATAAAGTTTTGAATTCATATCTTTGAATTTTTCAGAAAGTTCAAAGTTTTGTTCTTCACCTGTAAAATTTAATATTACAAGCATTGTTTTGCCTTCAAAATTTCTCTCATATACATAAAGGCTTTCGCTGTCTTCCATATATTCTTTAAAATCACCATATACAGCAATAGGATTTTCATGTCTTAATTTTATAAGTTCTTTTACATAATAGAATATAGAATTTTTATCAGCTAATGCATTTTTAACATTTATTTCTTTATAATTAGGATTTACACCAATCCAAGGTGTTCCTGTTGTGAAACCTGCATTTTCACTGTCGTCCCACTGTATAGGAGTACGATTGT
Source organism: Tyzzerella sp. An114 (assembly GCF_002161055.1). Classification (GTDB taxonomy): domain Bacteria; phylum Bacillota; class Clostridia; order Lachnospirales; family Anaerotignaceae; genus Fimicola; species Fimicola cottocaccae. The sequence continues at coordinate 151,039 of NZ_NFLT01000003.1, read as the reverse complement.
TATCTCTAGCTATATAGTGAACAGCTTTCATAAAATCTTCAGGTTTATAACCTCTATTTCCAACATACTCTTTCCACATATTTTTAACTTCAACATCCCTATAATCATCTATTGAAGGGAAATGAACATTTGTCATTCCAATTTCTTCACCCTGATATATATAAGGTGTTCCCTGCATTGTTAAAAGCATTGTAAAAAGCATTTTACTGCTTTCTTCTCTAAACTTTTCACTTCCAAATCTTGAAACCATACGTGGCTGGTCATGGTTTGAAAGATATATACTGTTCCATGCTTTTCCTTCAAGTTCTGTTTCCCATTTTGAAAGTATTTTTTTAAGGTCTGTAAGTTTCCATTTCTTTATATCCCATTTTCCGCCTTCTCCAGCGTCAACTCCCATATGTTCAAAATGGAATACCATACTAAGTTCACTACCGTCAGAGTTTGCATATTTTTTTGCTTCCTCTATTGTTACTCCAGAAGCCTCTCCAACTGTCATAACATCTTTATATTTAGAAAGAACTTCTTTGTTTATTTCTTTCATAAATTCATGTATTCTTGGACCATTTGTAAAGTGTTCAGCACCTATTGCACAGTCTGTCTCGGAACCATATACTTTTCCATCTGGAAGTCCCGGAACTTTTGAGTACATACTTACAACGTCCATTCTAAAACCATCTATACCCATATCAAACCAATATTTCATCATATCATAAACTTCTTTTCTCAAAGTTTCATTTTCCCAATTTAAGTCAGGCTGTTTCTTTGTAAAAAGATGTAAATAATACTGGTCTGTTTCTTTGTCATACTCCCATGCACTTCCACCGAAACATGATGTCCAGTTGTTTGGAGCTTTACCGTCTTTTCCGTCTCTCCATATATAATAATCTCTCTTTGGATTGTCTTTTGAACTTCTTGACTCTATAAACCATTTATGTTCGTCTGATGAATGGTTTACAACTAAATCCATTACAAGTTTTATACCTCTTTCATGCATTCCAGAAAGAAGTTCTTTAAAATCATCAAGAGTTCCAAACTCGTCCATAATATCTCTGTAATCTGAAATATCATATCCATTGTCATCATTAGGTGATTTATAACAAGGTGAAAGCCAAACAGCATCAATTCCAAGTTCTTTTAAATAATCTAACTTTGAAATAATACCTCTTAAATCTCCTACGCCGTCACCATTTGAGTCCATAAAACTTCTTGGATAAATCTGATATACAACTGCTTCTTTCCACCATACTCTTTTCATTTTAAAAATTCCCCCTTAGAATTTAGTTAATCGTTTAACTTAATTGGATTATAATATATCTAAATAATATTTTCAATAGAAATATAAAAAAAGTATGCACAAAAATGCATACTTTTTTATAAATAAACTTTATATAATTATGTTTATATGACTTCCACCAGTTTTGTCTTTTTTAACAACAATTTGACGGTCTATTTTGTCTTTAAGTTCTGAGACATGAGATATTATACCTACAAGTCTATTTCCCTCACTTAAACCTGCAAGAACCTGTACAGCCTGATTTAATGACTCCTCATCAAGAGAACCAAATCCCTCATCAACAAACATTGTATCTAATTTTACAGCAGATGATGACTGTATCTCATCAGAAAGACCTAAGGCAAGGGATAATGAAGCTTTGAAAGACTCTCCTCCTGATAATGTTCTTACACTTCTTTCTGTTCCATTATAATGGTCAATAATGTCAAGGTCTAAACCTGTTTGAACTCTGTTATTTTCAGCAGTTTTCTTTCTCACAAGTTCATATTGATTTCCTGTCATTTTCAAAAATCTTAAATTTGCTCTTGAAACTATTCTATCAAAATATGTCATCTGTATAAATGTTTCAAGTTTTACTTTTTCTTTTCCTGTTATAGTACCATTAGCTGTGTCTGAAAGAGCTTTAACCCATGATAGTTTTTTCTCCAATTTATTTAATTTTTCACTGTAATTATTTATATTATTCACAATACGTTTATTTATTGTGAGTCTTGAAAATGCCTCATCAGATTGTTTTGAGAATTCTATTTTTTGACTTTCAAGTTTCATTTTCTCATAGTTAAGTTTTTCTGTATCTATATCCTTTGAATTTTCAAGCTGTTTTTTATAAGACTGTATTTTTCCAGAAAGAGTATCTATATTTGTACGACTTTCATTTAATTTTTTCTCAGAATTTGAAAATTCTCTGTTTATACTATCAATTTCATTTTTATATACCTGTATTTGTTTTTCTGCCTCAGATTTTGAGCTGAATTCAGAAAGCTCTTTTTTCATTTCTGAAAGTTTTGAAATATTTTCTTTTATACCTCTTTCAAGAGAGGAAATTATTTTTTCTATTTCTTTTATTTCATTGTTTATAAAATCTCTGTCATTTTCTAAATTAGGAATTAACTCCTCTATTTTTATTTTTAAATTTTGGTTTTGCTGTTCTTTTGTATACTCATCTTTAAGCTCTTTTAATTTTTTTGTAACATCATAGAGCATTTTTTCACTTATATTTTTTATTTCTTCAAAATCACAGCTTATAGAAAGTTTTCTACTTATATCAATAATATCTGATTTCTTTTTAGATGTTTCAACACCTTTTTCACCAGCAATACGGCTTTTATCTGACTCATTTTTTTCAGCCTTTTCCATTTCATTTTTTGCCTTTTTTACGTCTTCCTCTTTTGGTGCATTTTCTTTTAGTATAGCCGGTTGTGGGTGATGTGTAGAACCACATACAGGACATTTTTTGCCCTCCTCAAGACTTATAGCCAATATTCCAGCTTGTTCATCAAGAAAAGCTCTGTTCATTATTTCATACTTTTCTTTTAAAATTTTTGATTTTTCAGAAGATTTAATATATTCATCTTGTGCCTTTGAAAGTTCTAAACATAAATTTTCATACTCTAAAATATTATTTTTTAATATTTTTATATCATCACGTTTTGTTTTATTTTCAGAGCCTTCTTTTTTAATTTCAGCCATTTTAACTTCACAGTCTTTAACTGTTTCAAGGTCTTTTTTATATTTTTCGATTAAATTTTTAGTATTATCAAGTTTTTCATTATATTTTTTAAGTTTTATTTCATTATTTTCAAGATTTTTTTCATCATCTTTTATTAAACTTTCTACTTTTTCAACATTATCATATTTTTCAAGTTTTTGTTCTATTATTGCTTTTGATGCCTCCAACTTAGGAGTGTTTTCTCTTTTTTTGCTGGCAATTTCATATTGATTTGATAAAATTTCAAAATCTTCTTTTGATTTTTCAAAATTTTTCTCTGTCAAATAAAGTTCTCTTTTTAAATTTTCTATTGTTTCAGCCTCTTTGAGCTGTATATTTATTTTCTCAATATTATCACTTATATCCTTAATAGAATTTTCTGATTTTGATTTTAATTCTGTATCTCTTGATATTATTCTTTCAATAAGGTTTAAAGTATCTTCAACAGTTAAATTTCCCTCTTTAGCCTTTCCGAGGTCAATAGTATCAACATTATCACTGTCACACAAAGCCCCTTTTATGTCACTGTTTCTCATTTTTACAAGGCTATCATATTCATTTGATAAACTGCTCTTTTCTTGAAAAAGTCTGTCTTGAAGTTTTTCATAGTTATCAGTTTTAAATATTCTTCTAAATATTTCTTTTCTTTCCTCTGTTGTAGCCAAAAGAAGTTTCAAAAAGTCACCTTGAGCTATCATTGCAATCTGTATAAATTGGTTTCTGTCTATTCCTATAATGTCTCTCACTGCATCTGTGACATCTTTTGTTATAACTCTACCGTCAGGATATGTAAGTTCAGCCTTTGCACTCTCTGTTGTTGTTCCTGTACCTCTTTTTGAGGCTCTCTCATACTTTGGATTTCTCTTTATTTTATAAGTTTTTCCTCTATATTCAAAATCAAGCTCAACAAATGTAGGTGTATCTTTATCAGCATATTTACTTCTTAACATATCTGGCTTTCTATTGTCTCCACTAGTTTCACCGTAAAGAGCATATGTTATAGCATCAAAAACAGTTGTTTTTCCTGCTCCCGTATCACCTGTAATAAGATACAATCCTTTGTCTCCCAATTTTTCCATATCTATATAAGTTTTACCGGCATAAGGTCCAAAGGCTGAAACTGTAAGTTTTAAAGGTCTCATAATATATCACCCCATATTTCTTCTGTAAGTTTTAAAATAAATTCCCTCTGTTCATCTGACATTGTTTGACCATTTTGACTTTCATAAAATTCAGAAAAAAGGTCAACAGGATTTCTATCTTTTACATCTTCCAAGGCTTCAAGGGTAAACTCACTTCTTGTTCTTTTATTGTCATAATCAAGTTTCATAATATTAGGATATATTACTCTAAGTTTTCCTATGGCGTCATTTACATCATTTTCATCAGTCAATATTATATGCATATAATCATTTCTGTTTATTTTTTCATAGTATTCTTTTCTAGTAATATCCTCAAAATTACCTCTTATCTCTCTCATATCTCTTTTAGGTGTAAGAGGAACTTTCTTTATACTTATATTTCCTTTTTCATTCATATCAACAACAGTTACAGACTTATTATGTCTTATCTCCGAAAATGAATATTTTAAAGGTGTACCACAGTATCTTATAGTTTCCCTTGATATATATTGAGGTCCATGAATGTGTCCCAAAGCTACATAATCAAAATTTTCAAAAACATCAGCATCTATATTGTCAGATCCTCCAACACTTATTTCTTCAGATTCACACCTTGTTGCACCAGTTACAAACTGATGAGTTATTATTATATTTCTCTCTTTAAAATAAGTATCTATTGTACCTATAACTGCCCTCATCATATCAGTATAAGTTTCTATATTTTTATTTTCAAAATATCTTCTAACATGGGCTGGTTTTATAAAAGGTATCATAAATACATTTATATTGCCGTATTTATCTTGTAATTTTACAGACTTTATATTTCCGTCATATACCGGAGACATATAAACTCCGCTTTTATCCATAATATTTGAGCCGAAAGCTATTCTTTCCGCCGAGTCATGGTTTCCACTTATTACAAAAACTTTTATATCTCTTTTTGAAATATTGTATAAAAACTTATCAAAAACTTGAACTGCTTCTGCTGATGGAACAGATTTGTCATATACATCACCAGCTATAATGACACAATCAACATTTTCATCATCAATTATATTAAGTATTTTTCCCAGTATATATTCTTGTTCCTCCAACATAGAAAATTCATTGACACGTTTTCCAATATGAAGGTCTGAAAGATGAATAAATCTCATATTATTCCTCCTCTTATTTTTAATCTTATACTAATTTTAACAAAATAGCTTATAAATTCAAACAAAAAAATAAGTGTACTCAATAAAATTGAGTACACTTATATATTAAAATTAAACAATGAGTGTTTTTATTTATATCTTAGTAACTTTAACAAGATTAATTCTCTTGTCATCAAATTCAACTATTTTAAAATTGTAACCACATATTTCTATTTCAGGTCGTTCATCATCATTAGGAACTCTTCCAAGTTCACCTATAAGGTATCCTCCCAATGTATCATAATCCTCTATATCTTCAAATTTTACACCAAGGAATTCCTCAACATCATAAATGTCTGTACTTCCATTCATAATATAGACACCATTTTCAATAGTCTCAATATCTTCTTTTTCTTCAACATCATATTCATCAAATATATTTCCAACAATTTCTTCAAGAAGGTCTTCCATAGTAACTATACCGGCTGTACCACCATATTCGTCAATTACTATTGCCATATGAACTTTTTTAACTTGCATTTCTTCAAAAAGTTCATCAGTCTTTTTTGATATTGGAACAAAATAAGGTTCCATAATAATGTTTTTAATATTAAACTCTTTATTATTATCATTTAATATATATTTGACAAAATCTTTTATATGAAATATACCTACAATATCGTCTATATTATCTTCATATACAGGTATTCTTGAGTATTTTTCTTCATTTATAACTTTCTTTATATCTTCAATAGTGGCCTCAACAGGAACAGCAACAATATCAGTTCTATGGGTTGCAATATCTTCAACTGATGTATTGTCAAACTCAAATATATTATTTATCATTTCCATTTCATTTTCATCAATTGAACCCATTCCACCTCCAGCATCAACCATCATCCTAATTTCTTCTTCTGTTATATTAACATCAAGTTTTGAAGGGTCAACACCGAACAGTTTTACAAATGTATTTGCAATAAATGTGTTTATTGTAACAAAAGGTTTCATTATTGAAGTTATAAAAACTATTTTTCCATAATTATTAAAAGCTGTATTGTCAGGGTCTTTTAAACCAAAACGTCTTGCTGCAAGATATTCAAAAGTATAAAAAAAGAATATAGATAATATAAAGCCTATTATATAAGCAACATAGACTTCAAAATCACTTATAACTGTTATATTTAAAGATAAAATCCAGTTAAATATTGTAAGAGCAGAAAATCTTGTAAAAAGAAAACTTCCTATTACAACACCAGTTACAATTAAAAGTCTAAGTGATGATATTTTATCTGTTTTATTTTTTATGCCTTCATAAAATATTCTGTATTTATTATCTCCTGTTTCTGCAAATGATTTTATTTTTCCTTCATTGACAGATATTAAAGCTGTCTCAAGTACAGAAAAATATGTAGTCAGAACCAGTGTAATTATAAATATGACCAAATAATGCAATAGAAATCAGTCCTCCAAATTGTATACAGTATGATAAACTACAAATATAGTTTATTACTATTACAAATATATGTCAAGTATAACAAACAGGCTCCTTTCTATAAGAAAAGAGCCTGTAAAAATACATATTATTAATTATTAATATAAAGGATATTTGAGAGTAAGAGCTTTAACTCTTGCCTTAGCCTCTGCTTTATTAGCTTCAAAGTCTTTAAGAGTTATTGCAATTATTTCTGCAATCTCTTTCATGTCTTCTTCTTTCATTCCTCTTGTTGTAACAGCAGGAGTACCAAGTCTAACACCACTTGTTATAAATGGAGACTGTGGGTCAAAAGGAATTGTATTTTTGTTACATGTAACACCTACTGCATCAAGCATTTTTTCTGCTTCTTTACCTGTAAGGTTAAGTTTTCTAAGGTCAACAAGCATAAGGTGATTGTCTGTACCACCAGAAACAATGTCAACACCATTTTCAATAAGAGCACTTGCAAGAGCTTTTGCATTTTTAACAACGTTTTCCATATACTCTTTATACTCTGGCTGTAATGCTTCTTTGAAACATACAGCTTTTGCAGCTATAACGTGCATAAGAGGTCCACCCTGTATTCCAGGGAAAATAGCTTTATCAATAGCCTTTGCATATTCCTCTTTACACATAATCATACCGCCTCTAGGGCCTCTTAATGTTTTATGTGTTGTTGTTGTAACAAAATCAGCATAAGGAACTGGTGATGGGTGAAGTCCAGCAGCAACAAGACCTGCAATATGAGCAATATCAACCATGAGATATGCACCAACACTCTTTGCAATATTGCTTATTCTCTCAAAATCAATAGTTCTTGCATAAGCACTTGCACCAGCAACAATCATTTTAGGATTGTTTTCTTTTGCAATTTTTTCAAGTTCATCATAATCTATAAATCCATCAGAGTTTACACCGTAAGGTATAACATTGAAATATTTACCGGAAATGTTTACAGGGCTACCATGAGTAAGATGACCACCTTGGTCAAGGTTCATACCAAGAATTGTATCTCCAGGTTTAAGCATTGCAAAGTATACAGCAATATTTGCCTGTGAACCTGAATGAGGCTGTACATTAACATGGTCTGCACCAAAAAGCTCTTTTGCACGAGCGATAGCAAGATTTTCTGCTATATCAACTTTTTCACAACCTCCATAATATCTCTTTGAAGGATAGCCTTCTGCATATTTGTTTGTAAGAGGTGTTCCCATAGCAAGCATAACAGCTTTTGAAACAAAGTTTTCTGAAGCTATAAGCTCAATATTATCTCTCTGTCTCTTAAGTTCAGCTTCTATACAGTCAACAATTTCAGGGTCAACTTTTCTAATTTCACTAAAATCAAATTCACTCACTTCTATTACCTCCAATTTGTATAAATATCCAATACAGAAAATCAAATGTCTCTGTGATGTAAACAAGTATAGCACAATTCAATTTTTAATACAAATGATTTTTCAATAAAATAGGCTTTATCAACAATTTTCTTATATATATGCTGTATATAATTAAATTAAAAACGGTAACATTTATATAAATTGACGAAATATATATACTTATCACAGTATAAATATTGACATTTTATTAAAAAAAGATAATAATTATATTGATATTATTTTATATACTAATGAAAAAGAGGAGTTTTTGGTAAAAATGGATAGCAAAGCAGTTTTGGAGCTGGCAATAAACACAGGTCAACTTATGTTGGTAAACGGTTGTGGCACGTCTCGCATTGAAGGAGTTATTAAAAGTATTCTTTCCACAAAGAACTTTATTAAAAATGAAGTTTTTGTTACAACTTCAGGAATAGTCGTAACAATAGAAAGTCAATCAACAGGTGTATTGACTATGGTAAAACATGTTCAAAAAAAATCAATGCACATGGAAAGAATAACAATGATTGAAGAGATAATAGACAGTTTTAGAAATGGCAGAATAACGGCAGACGAAGCCTTATCAAGACTTGATACAATAAATACAAATACAGGTTATAGATTTTTAATAACAACTCTAGCTTTTGGAGGAGCTGCCACATTTAGAACTCTTATGTTTAACGGTAATTACTGGGATGCTTTTACATCGTTTTTTGTAGGAATATGTTTGGGAATTTTTGTTCAAACATTAAATTCAAAGGGTGTAATAACATTTCTTGTAAATATATTTGGAGGATTTATAGTTGGTTTTTCAACAGTACTTTTTATGAGATATGGTTTTGGAACAAGTCTTGATAAAATAATAATAGGCTCTCTTATAGCCATAGCTCCCGGAGTTCCATTTCTCCATGCTGTAAATGATATTTTAAAAGGCGAACACATTTCCGGAGGAATACGTGCCCTTGAGGCACTTATAACAGGTGTAGCCATAGCAACAGGTATAGCATTTTCTGTAAAATTATGGCTTTTCCTTACAAAAGGAGGCGTTTTATGAGTATAATAGCACAAAGTACATTTTCATTTTTTGCTTGTCTATTTTTTGCAATAATATATAAAACACCAAAAAGCGAACTTGTTGCTTGTGGTATAACAGGAGCTTTTGGATATGGAGCTTATTATACATACTATGTAAATACAAATGAGCCTATGTTTGCCACATTTATAGGAGCTGTAACTGTTGCATTTATAGCAAAACTTTATGCTTCATCAAGAAAACTTCCTGTAATGCTATATGTCCTACCACCTATATTCCCTCTTGTTCCGGGAGCAAATATATATTATGCTGCCTATGGTGTTATTATGGAAAACATTCCTTATGCTGTTGCAAATGGTGTTAGAGCCTTTAAACTTTCAGGATTGTGTGTAATAGCACTTCTTATAATATTTTCAATACCAGATGAAATTTTTGATATTATAACAGGAGTATCAAGATTTAATATAGTTGAAAAAGAAGAAAACAACAGTATTAAAAATTAGACCGTAAAAATACGGTCTTTTTTTTCACCGATTTTTAACCTCTGCATAGTATATATTAAAAACAAAACCTTGAGGAGGTTTTAAAATGTCAACATTTGAACTCAAAGCAAACTGTATCGATTCAAAATGCTCAAAAGAAGAATGTATAATAGCTCAGAAAATATTTGACCAGTGTAGAATTCAAAAATGTTTAACACCGGGAATTTTAGGAGTTGCAAGAACTTATAGCTGTGGTTGTGATGATTGCTGCAAAGATAGCGAGCCAGTAACTCCACCAAGTAACGCTTCTTCAGTTTCAGTTAGAGACCTTGTACTTTCAAAAATTTCTATTGTAAGTAAGAAAAAAAATCCTTTCAAAAACTGTTATTGGGACGTTGAAGTAAGATTTACATTTGTGTATACACTTATGTTTAAATCTTCAGAAGGATGTGAGATTTGTTCTGTAAGAGCAACATCATCATACAACACTAAAGTAACATTATATGGCTCTGATGCCGGAGATGTTGTTGTTGCATCAGACTTATATTGCAGTAATGACCTTCTTTCTTCAGGACCTTTTGTTTCTGTTGAGGGAAAAGCAATAGGACTTCTTGCAGAACTCAAATATACAAACCGTTCTTCTTGCTGTGATTGTAACTGCGGTTGTGGATGTGATTGTAACTGTGACTGTGGATGTGATTGTGGCTGTAATAATTGTAATGGTTGTAACAATAATTGCAATATTACCCTTAGTGGTTCATATCCTGTTGCAGTCTGTGTTACAATAGGACTTTTTGCAGTAATAAAACTTTTCAGACCTGTTAATATTGTAGTAAAAACAGAAGGTTTCTGTATACCTGACGAATGTAAAGGTCCTTCAACAACAGAAGACCCATGTGATTTCTTTAATAACCTTGAATTCCCAATGAGTCTTTTTGAGCCGGGATTTACAGGAAAAGTTTCAAACAATTCATCAGATAATGGAAACTGTAACTGTGGTTGCGGTTGTAAATGAAATAATAATTTAAAACAATAATAAATAAAACCTCTCCTTTATTAAAAATTTAAAAATCAAAAAATGTACTCCCTTTAGGGAGTACATTTTATTAATTAAAGATTTATTTTGTTTATTATTGTATCTGTCATAGCTTCAATATATGAAGTGTCAATGTCCTCAACATTTCCGCCGTCACATAAAGCTGCATTTTCAGGTCTTATAGGAAGTTTCGCTAAAACATCAATACCCATTTCACCTGCTACATTTTCTATATTGCTCTTTCCAAAAGGATAGAGAACTTTTCCACAGTCTGGACATTCCATATAACTCATATTTTCAACTATACCAAGAACGTTTATATTCATTTTCTCAGCCATGTGATATGATTTCTTAACTATAAGAGAAACAAGGTCTTGAGGAGCAGTTACTATAACAGCACCATCAAGTTTTATTGTCTGGAATACAGTTAAAGGAACATCGCCTGTTCCCGGAGGCATATCTATAAGAAGAACATCTATATCTCCCCATAATACTTCCTGCCAAAACTGTTTTACAACTCCACCAATAATAGGACCTCTCCAAACAACAGGACTTTCATCATCATCAAGAAGTACATTTATACTCATAACTTTTATGCCAAGTTTTCCTGTTTCTATTGGGAAAGTTCCGTCTTTACAAGCCATAGCTTTCTCTTTTATACCAAAAACTTTTGGTATTGAAGGGCCTGTTATATCAGCGTCAAGTATACCTACTTTATATCCTCTTTTTGCAAGAGAAACTGCTAAAGATGAAGTTACAAGAGATTTTCCAACTCCACCCTTTCCACTTACAACGCTTATTACTTTTTTAATATTGCTAAGACTGTTATATGGTTCATGAAAATCAGTTTTTCTTTCTGAACAGTTTGAAGTACAGCCAGCACAGCTTGATTTGTCACAACTACTACTCATAATACATCTCCTCTTATGATATGATAAAATGATAAAATATTATTAAAAAAATTACCTAATTATTAATTATATAACTTTTAGAAAAATTTTCAATATATAATTAAATTATGATTTATACATATCAATAGTAACATATATATTCAAACTTTCAGAGCCTACTCCAACTCCTGCTTTGTCCATAGATGTTCCTAAAATATTACCTCTTTTACCTACATTTGACATAATATCTCCCATAACATCAAAAACATCTCCAGAAACTTTAGATATAGTCTCTGCGGCAAAATTAAATGTAACACCTGTATCATTCATTCTCTCAAAAGGAGTTTTTCCGTCTTTATTGTTGTATTCCAAATATTTATTTTTAACCATATCTTCAGAATGATTTTCCGCAGACAGAGAAACTTTATCATCCCATAATAATAACTCTATATCTCTTTTTGCTCTCTCACCGTTTATAATATCAAAAATCTCTTTTCCTATATGACTTTCAAGGCTTTCTGTATAATTTGAAACATCTCTTGAATAATTCTCTTTTTTATCGGATATTTTAATACTATAAACTTCACCTGTATTTACATCACAGTAAATTTCCATTTTGACAAAATTATCATACATAACAGCTTTATTTATTTCTTCATCATAATCATACTTATTTCCACCAGATGAAAATTTTTCGCCAATTTTTATATTTTCATAGTGACCATTTTCAGATGATGTATACACATCTACAACTTTACCATTTTTAATTCCTATCATAACAAGATTTTTATAATCGCTATTATAAATATATCTATTATATCCATACATAGTATTATCAATTCTCTGAGGCTTTCCAAATACTGATATAACTTTATCTTCACTATCACCTATATATATACTTTTACCATTTATATTTATAGGCTGCGATGTTACTGTATTATAGGCATTTAAAAATGCTGTGGCTGCCTGTTCTTTTGTAACATTTACTTTAGGATTAAAATAATTTCCAGAGCCACTCATTATACCATTTGACACAACAAAATTAACTCCTATCTTTGCACTGTCTGAAATATCAGTCTCATCAGCAAATTTTCTGTCATAGCTTCCTGAAATATTTATACCACAAGCACTCATTGTTTTATATATTACAACAGCAAGTTGTTCTCTTGTGACTTTTTTTGTAGGCTCAAATTTTCCATTAGATACATCACTCATAATTCCAAGTTCATAAGCTAGTATATTCATTTCAAAATCTGTATCACTAAAAGGATTATTTATAGTTGGTTTTGCACTTTTATCTGTATACATATTATAAAAATTTATAGCCAGTATACAGAGTTCCTCTTTTGTAATATCAGCTAGGGCATCATAAGCCAAAGACTGAGGCATAATTCCAAGCTCAACTGTTTTCTGGACATTTTTAACAGCCCAACTATTAGCATTTGTCTTTACATCAGCAGCAAAAACTGTATTAAAACAAAATGACGCTGTTACACATAAAACTGTTGCTGTTTGAACTATTCTTTTCATATTTATCCTCCTTCTGATATTATTAAAAAAATCCTATATATTATATCATATTATAAATAATCGGCAATACTTTCGATTATATACCATATTTTTATAATTCATTTCGTGTATAATACTATATTTATATATAAAATTGTTAAATAATAATCATTTTTGTTGTAAATGAAAATATTATGTTATATAATATGTATACTGATTTTATTTAAGGAGGTTATTATTTTGGTAAAAAAAGAACAGGGAATTGTAAAAGAAAATTTACGTGGTGGAAAAGGTTCTGTTGAAATTTTCCATATTCTCTCCGCTGATGAGCTTATGGGACATGGAAAAATGTATGCAAAGGTTGTAGTTAAACCTCACAGCAGTATCGGTTGGCATCAGCATGTAGGCGACACAGAGCCTTACTACATAGTTCAGGGTGAAGGTATATTCACAGACAATGACGGTTCTAAAATACGTGTTTCTTCTGGAGATATTTGTACAATAGAGGTTGGTCAGTTCCACAGTATGGAAAACGACACTGACAATGACCTTGTTATGATTGCTCTTGTTGTAAATGAAGAAGCTAAATAAAAAAATATAATAGAGGTGATTATCACCTCTTTTTTTATTGCCTATATTTTTCACAAAGTATATTTGTTTTAAATATAATATAAATAAAGATACTGTGGGAGGCAGTAATGAATAATATAGTTGAAATAAAAGATATGAGCCTTATATATAACACACCGGAAGGTGAAACTTTGGCTGTTGATAATCTTTCATTGTCAATAAAAAAAGGTGAATTTGTAGCAATAGTAGGCCCTAGTGGTTGCGGAAAATCTACAATACTCTCTGTTATAGCTGGTCTTTTAAAACCTACAACAGGAATTGTAAATGTAAATACAAATTCAATAATAGGCTATATGCTTCAAAAAGATTATCTATTTGAATGGAGAAATATATTTGATAATGTATGCTTAGGACTTGAAATTCAAAAGAAACTTACAGAAGAAGAAAAAAATTATGCCCATAAACTTCTTGAACAATATGGTCTATCAGATTTTGAAAAATCATATCCATCACAACTTTCTGGCGGAATGAGACAGCGTGCCGCTTTGATAAGAACTTTAATGCTTAAACCTGAAATACTTCTTTTAGATGAGCCTTTTTCTGCTCTTGATTATCAGACAAGATTGTCTGTATCTGATGAAATAGGAACAATTATAAAAAAAGAAAAAAAGACAGCAATACTTGTAACTCATGATATTTCAGAAGCAATATCTCTTAGTGACAAAGTTTTTGTCCTTACAAAACGACCGGCAAAATTAAAATCAATATATGAAATAAATCTTACAGCAGAAAACAGAACTCCTATGAAATCAAGGGAAGCTCCTGAATTTAAGGATTATTTTAATAATATATGGAAGGAGCTTGATGTTCATGTATGATAAAAATAGCAATGAAATATCACAATCACAAAAAATATATCTTCAAAAATTAAAGAGACGAAAAATAAATATAACAATAAGCAGATTTTTAATACTCGTTATAATATTCTCAGCATGGGAGATAACTGCAAATTTAGGCATTATTGACCCTTTTATATTTAGCAGTCCTTCAAGAATGTTCAAAGCACTTATTAATATGCTTAAAGACGGTTCTCTATGGCTTCATATAGGTATAACACTTTTTGAAACAGTTATAGGCTTTCTTTTAGGAACATTTATAGGTGTCGGTGTAGCTATTATTATGTGGTGGAATAAATTTATATCTGATGTCTTAGAGCCTTATTTAGTTGTCTTAAACTCACTACCAAAAACAGCACTTGCACCTATTATAATTGTATGGATGGGAAATAATATGTCATCAATAATAGTTGTAGCTCTCCTTACAAGTGTTATTGTAACGTTACTTTCTGTATATGATGGTTTCATGCATATTGATGAAGACAAAATAAAGCTAATTAAGACCTTTGGAGGAACTAAAAAACAAATTTTGTTTAAAGTAATACTTCCAGCCTCTATACCTACAATGGTAAATGCTTTAAAAATTAATATAGGTCTTTCATATGTCGGTGTTATAGTAGGAGAGTTTCTTGTGGCAAAAGCCGGACTTGGATATCTCATAACATATTCAAGCCAGACATTTAAACTTGATGTTGTTATGCTTTCTGTAATAATACTTGCAATACTGTCTGCACTTATGTATCAGGCTGTTTCAATTATAGAAAAACTTATTCTTAAAAAAATAAATCCTCAATAAAACAAAACAGCATTGTCAAAAAAGACAGTGCTGTTTTTTATAAATATTACAATTTTACATAACAACCAATACCCAAAGCACCCTCTCCAGTATGACAAACAACACTAAGAGAAAGTGGGTCACAATCTATATCAAAATCTGGGAAATTTTCCTGAACTTTTGCTTTCCAATACTCTCCAATACTTTCATCACCGGAATAAGCAACAGCAACACACATGTTGTCATAATCCTTAAATCTTTCAGTTAAATCTTTTTTTATAGCCTCAATAAGTTTTTTCTCAGCCATTTTCATTCCTCTTGTTTTAGAAAAAGCGTCAAGTTTACTTCCCTGTATCTGGAGTACAGGTTTTAAATTTAATACACTTCCTATGGCAGCACCGGCTGGAGTAACTCTACCACCCTTTTTTAAATATTTTAATGTATCAACAGCTATATATATACTAGCATCATAAGCAGTTTCTTCAAGTTTATTTTTAATTTCAACAGCAGAAAGTCCCATATCTCTAAGTTTTATTGCATCAAATACAGACTGTTTCTGTGTTATAGATATACGCTTATTATCAACAACTTGAACTTTACCCTCAAAATCATCTGAAAGCATTTTAGCAACATCACAAGAACTACTTAAACCTGATGACATAGGTATATGCACTATTGTATCATAATCTTTAAGAACATTTTCCCAAAGCTCAATTACAGAACCGGGAGAAGGTTGTGAAGTTGATATGTCAGAGTCTTTTCTCATTTCTTCATAAAATTGTTCTTTTGTAAAATTAAGACCTTCAAAATAAGAAACTCCATTTATTATAAAAGGCATAGGCAATATAAATATATCTAATTTATCAGCAAGTTCATTTGTAATTCCACTGTTTGTGTCTGTTATAATTGCAACTTTTTCAGCCATAAAGTCCTCCATTTGTATATTTTTATATTAATCTAGATAATAATATACGTGTTTTTTTATATTTTGTCAATGTAGGTCAATTTCAATTATAAACAATAAAAAAGCAGTTTATAAATTAATTTATAAACTGCTTTTTTATTTAATTCATTCTCTCAATAATTTTATCTATAAGTGTAAAAGCAACATCCTGTTTACTCATAAGCTCAAGAGATATTTCTTCATCTTTTGTAATGAGAGTAACTTTATTTGTATCAACACCAAATCCAGCTCCACTCTCTTTGAGATTATTAGCAACAATCATATCAATATTTTTCTTATGAAGTTTTGCCCTGGAGTTTTCTATCATATCTCTTGTTTCCATTGAAAAACCGCATATATACTGATTATTATTTCTGTGTTCACCTATATATTTTAAAATATCTGTTGTTCTCTCAAGATTTATAATCATGTCGCCGTCTTTTTTCTTTATCTTATCATCACTTACAGTTGCAGGTCTATAATCAGCAACAGCGGCAGATTTTATCACAATATCACACTGTTCAAAATTATCTCTTACAGCTTCAAACATATCCTGTGCACTCTTTATTTTAATAGTTTTTACAAAAGGCACTTCCGGTATATTTGTTTGACCGCTTACAAGAATAACTTCCGCTCCTCTAAGCATTGCAGCTCTTGCAATTTCATAACCCATTTTCCCAGTAGAATGGTTTGTTATATATCTTACAGGGTCTATACTTTCCTGAGTTGCTCCTGCTGTCACAAGTATTTTTTTACCTTTTAAATCTTTTTCACAGGCGATTTCTTTTTCTATATAGCTAAATAAAACCTGTTCTGAAGGCATTTTGCCGTCTCCCTCATCACGACAGGCAAGAAAACCTTTATCCGGTTTTATTATCTCAAAACCATAGTTTTCAAGTTTTTTGATATTATCCTGAACAATAATATTGTTATACATATTTGTGTTCATAGCTGGTGAAACTATTATTTTACACTTACAAGCAAGAGCTGTTGTTGTAAGCATATCATCAGCAATTCCATGGGCAAGTTTTCCTATAACATTTGCAGAGGCTGGAGCTATAAGCATAACATCAGCCTTCTTGGCAAGAGAAACATGGGCAACATGAAATTGAAAATTTCTGTCAAAAGTCTCAACAAGACATTTATTTCCTGTAAGAGTTTCAAAAGTTATTGGATTTATAAAATTAGTAGCATTTTTTGTCATTATAACGTGTACATCACAGTGTTTTTTGACAAGCATACTGGCAAGATTTGCAATTTTATATGCCGCAATGCTTCCTGTAACTCCAAGTACAACTGTTTTATCCTTAAGCATAAAATTTACCTCTTTTTAAATATAGTTATATGTAAAATCATCTATTTCCAAAGTTTAATTTAATAAGCACCTTACATATTGCAGCAGTTAAAATACCTGAAACTATTGCCTCAGGCACACCATTTGTGCCTATTATACCTATAATAAAAGTATAAAGAGCAGTAGGTGCAACATTATTAGCAGCAGCATAACTTTCTGTAAAGAATAAATATATAAAATTCATTACAAGAAGTGTGTTTGTTAAAGCACCTGAAACACCAGCAACAGCTAATGCAGCAGTGCTTGATTTATTATTTCTTGATAAAAGTTTATAAACAAAATATGGAATAACTCCTACAAGTATTCTAGGAACAAAACATATTATAATACTGTAAAAGTTTCCACTTACATCTCCTATGCTGTAAAAAGGTGAGAAAACAAAAGATGTGGCTGTTGGATTGATAGTATTGTTTACAAAGCTAGTAAGTCCAAAAACAAATCCAAGTATAGCTCCCTTTTTAGGTCCCATAAGTATAGCACCTATTATAACTGGAACATGGATAATTGTAGCTCTTGTAACAAAAAGTGGGATATATCCCAAGAATGGTGTAAATGCCATAATAACAATTATAGCAATAAAAAGTGCGAGCTGTACAAGCTCAAGAGTTTTTTTGTTAGTATTCATTTTTACCTCCTGCTATCGTTCTCAAAATAGAGATACAACGCTTTTTATTTTATTTTGAGCGAAAAACTCTGTATGCTCAATGAATAGAGTATAATACAAAATTATTGTAACTTCAATAATTATTTAACAAAAATATGGATTTTATATTAGACAAAAAAATAAGACATTTTATATTAAAATGTCTTATTTCCTAAAAGAAAAATTATCTTATTACTCGTCTAGCTGTTACATATGTACTAAGTCCATATGAATTATTTAAGTCTGATATAGTAACACAATATTCTTTTCCTGATGAAGCATGTATGTACTGACCGTTTCCAATATATATACCAACATGTGAAATTCCACCGTTATTTACACCTGTTGTATCAAAGAAAACAAGGTCTCCAGGTATAAGCTGTGATTTAGAAACAACAACACCATTTGATGCCATTGAAGCAGAAGTTCTGTTGAGTGTTATACCAAAGTTTTTGTATACAGAGTATACAAATCCTGAACAGTCAACACCTCTATTAAGATTAGTGCCACCCCATACATAAGGAGTTCCCATAAACTGTTTTGCATAAGAAACAACCTGTTCACCTTTTGATGAAGAAAGACTTCTTGAAGGTTTTTCTCCTGTTCTTACTGAACAATAATCAGCACTTAAATATCCTTCCTGTCCATCAGCAGTTTTAACTTTTACCCATGATTTTGAGTAGCTGTAAACATCTACAACCTCACCATAAGGAAGAACATCAATTATATCACCATTTGTTGATGCTGAGCTTCTAAGATTAAGTCCTGATGTTGCTAAAACAATACCATATGTATTCTGCATTAAAGTTTCCTCTTTTGTAGCAGAAGCCTGAACAGTAGTATTTTCCATGTTTGTAACAAGTTCAATAAGAGAACCTTCAACATACTGTTTACTTATGAAAGAGTTATCACTAAGTTTGTACCATTCATCATTCTGAGCTGTAACAGTTACAGCCTGTCCACTATTTGCAGTAGAAACAACATTGCTTTCTGTACTTGCAGCACTTCTTATATTAACACCATTTCCCACAACAGTAGCTTCAACTTTATTAACAGTAAGATACTGTGAAGAAACATAACCAGAAGTACCGTTATACATAACGTTGTACCAGTCTCCTTCTTTTCCAAGAACGTTAAACTCTGTTCCAACATTTGCACTACCTATAACTGAAGCTGTTGATGAAGCCTGTGAACGTATATTAACATTATTACCTGAAACCACTCCAAATGCAGCAGCGAACACTGTTGATGCACCCATAATAGAAACGAGGGAGCCTATAACAGCAACTCTACCTGCAAGTTTAAAAAAACCCATCGGCAAAACCTCCGTAATTAAATAAAACACTATAAATATTACATATTTATTACAGGTATTATTATAATTAATTTACAAGTATATGTCAAGGAATTTTAAGGAATACCTACGAAATTATTATATATTTATTAAGAAAATATTAACAGAATACAAATTGCATTATTTTACGACTATATTTTTGTAAAAAGCTCACAATTTTTAACTGTTTAAATATTAAACTTAAAAAATTATACATTTTAATTTTTTAACAATTATTACTAAATTATATAGTGACACAAGTATATTTTTTTATTATATTAATAATATAGGTAGGTGATATTATGACCATACAGAAATTAGAAGAATTGATTTCACGTTCAGAGTATGAAAAACTTGATTTTAAGCTGGATTTTAATATTGATAAAGAATCATCAAAACGGGAATTTGTAAAAGATGTTACAGCAATAGCCAATTCAAAAGGTGGCAGAGGATACATTATATTTGGTGTAGAAGATAAGAAAAAAGAAATTGTTGGAGTTACAGCCAAAAAAATTGAAGAAGAAAGAATACAACAACTTATATGCGGAAGGTGTGACCCTCCTGTTCCAATTCGTATGGAAGAAATAATATATAAAAACAAAAAACTTTTCGTTCTTACAATATTTAAAAGCAATCAAAGACCTCACCAAATTTTACAGACAGGCACATTTTATGTAAGACGAGGCTCAACAACAGACATTGCAAGAAGATATGAAGTTGCTTCAATGTTACAGGAAAATGGTATATTATCCTACGAAACTACAATATTACCAAATGCATATTTTAAAGACCTTGATTTTGAACTTTTAAAGAAATATTTTTCAAGTAGTTTTTCTGATGACTACAAAAAAACAATACTTCTTCTTGAGGCAACAGGAATTTTAGGGAGAGATACAGAGCGTTCAGAATACCACCCTACTGCTGGCGGAATGTTACTCTTTGGAAAAAATCCTCAAAACTTTTTGCCTTCAACAGGCATAAATATAGACTACTGTAAAAAAAGAATACACATAGAGGGAAATATACCTTCAATGTTAGATAAAGCAGAAGAAATACTACACAGTTATATAAAAAATGAAAACTATCCTCTCAATATTGTTCTTGAAGCTTTATATAATGCTGTTGTTCATAGAGATTATTGGGATAATACAAGAGAAATAACTGTTAGGATTGAGCCTAAAATGATTGAAATTGAAAATCCTGGAGCTGTTTGGAGAAATGAAGGTATAATAAATATAGACTCTGAAATAAATCCTCCTCGAAGAAACTCTTGGCTTTATCAAAGGTTACTTATATTTGACAAAAAACAGAGATTTACTCCAGGAACTTTAGGTTTAAAATGTGTACAGGATACACTTGAAACAAAGGGACATGAAGTAAAATTTGTAAATCTTACAAAGAAAAATATATTTAAAGTTGTTCTTCCAGGAACAGAGGAAATATAAAAAAACAGTATCTCAAAAGAGATACTGTTTTTATTTATATATTAAAGTTTTGCAAGTTCTTCTTCAAGAACTTTTGTAACAACAGCAGGATTTGCTTTTCCTTTAAGCTGTTTCATAGACTGTCCCATAAGGAATTTAACAACTTTTTCATTACCTTCTTTGTACTGTTTAATAGAGTTTGGATTTGCAGCAATAACAGCTGTAACAATATCTCTAACAAGGCTGTCATCACTTACCATCTGAAGGTTATTGTCTTTGATATACTGTTCAGGGTCAACATTGTCACTAAACATTTTTGCAAGAACTTCTTCTTTAGCTGTATTTCTATTTACAACACCATTTTTAACAAGGTTTATAAGTACACCAAGGTTTTTAGGGTCAAAGCTAATGTCATCTGGGTCTGTGTTTGTTTCAGAAGCAAGTCTTAAAACTTCAACCATAATCCAGTTTGAAACCTCTTTAGGATTATTGCATACAGCGTTAGCCTCTTCAAATATTTTAACAAGAGCTTTTGTTCCTGTGATAATATCAACGTCATATTCAGGAAGTTTATACTCTTTCATATATCTTTCTTTTTTCTCTGTTGGAAGTTCTGGGAGTGAAGCTCTTACTCTTTCAATCCATTCATCACTTATCTCAATAGGAACAAGGTCTGGTTCTGGGAAATATCTATAATCCTGTGCATTCTCTTTTGAACGCATAGCGAAGGATGAGCCTTTGTTATCGTCCCATCTTCTTGTTTCCTGAACAACTTTTTTACCTTCTGTAATAAGCTCAATCTGTCTTGCTCTTTCTCCTTCAATAGCTCTTGCAATAGCTTTGAAAGAGTTGATGTTTTTCATTTCTGTTCTTGTACCGTATTCATCCTGTCCGAAAGGTCTTACAGAAAGGTTAACATCGGCACGCATTGAGCCCTGTTCCATTTTACAGTCAGATACATCAATGTACTGTAAAATCTGTTTAAGTTTTGTAAGGTAAGCTATAACTTCTTCACCGCTTCTGAAATCAGGTTCACTTACAATCTCAAGAAGTGGAACACCACAACGGTTATAATCTACAAGTGTACAATCGTCCCATGGGTCATGGATAAGTTTTCCTGCGTCCTCCTCCATGTGTATTTCATGGATACCGATTGATTTTTTAACACCGTTTACCTCAATATCAATATGTCCATTACGGCATATTGGAAGATAAAGCTGTGACACCTGATAAGCCTTTGGAAGGTCAGGATAGAAATAATTTTTTCTGTCGAATTTATTGTACTGTGTTATTTCACAGTTTGTAGCAAGACCTGTACGGATTGCATATTCTACAACCTGCTCATTAAGTACAGGAAGTGTTCCAGGCATACCTGTACAAACTTCACATACGTGTGTATTAGGTTCGCCTCCGAACTCTGTTGTACAAGAGCAGAATATTTTTGTTTTAGTTGAAAGTTCTACATGGACTTCCAAACCCATGACGGTTTCAAATTCCATTGTTTTATGCCTCCTTTCCTGATTTAAGAACAGGTTTCTTTGTATGATAGTCAGTTGTGCTCTGGAAAGCAAAACCAGCATTTAAAAGTGTATCCTCACCAAATGGTTTTCCTATAAGCTGCATACCTATTGGAAGACCTTCTTTGTCAAATCCACAAGGAACAACAAGTCCTGGAAGACCTGCAAGATTTACAGATACTGTATAAATATCTCCTAAGTACATCTTAAGAGGGTCACTTAAGTTTTCACCAATCTTAAGGGCTGTTGTAGGAGCAGTAGGTGTTAATATAACATCATATTTTTCAAAAGCATCATCAAAAGATTTTTTGATAACAGCTTTTACCTGTAATGCTTTTTTATAGTATGCATCATAGTATCCACTACTTAAAACGAATGCACCTATAAGGCATCTTCTCTTAACTTCTTCTCCAAAACCTTCGCTTCTTGATTTATAGTAAAGGTCAACAAGACCATCAAAATCTTTAGCACTGTATCCATATTTGATACCGTCATATCTTGAAAGGTTTGAGCTAGCCTCAGCACAAGCTATTATATAGTATGCAGGTATAGCATAGTCAAGAGCAGGCATTTCAAATTCTTCAACAACAGCTCCCATTCCCTCAAGAACTTTAGCTGATGCAAGTATACTTTCTTTAACTTCAGGGTCAAGACCTTTTCCAAAATAGTTTGTAGGTATACCAATTTTCATACCTTTAATATTGTTATCAAGAACAAATTTCTTTGCTTCCTGTTTAACAGATGTACTGTCTTTAGGGTCATGTCCCATTATTGTTGAGAATACTTCAGCAACGTCCTCAACGTTTTTACCAATAGGTCCAATCTGGTCAAGAGATGAAGCATAAGCAACAAGACCATATCTTGAAACAGAGCCATAAGTAGGTTTAAGACCTGTAACACCACAGAAAGCAGCAGGCTGTCTTATAGAACCACCTGTGTCTGAACCAAGTGTACAGAATGCTTCCTCAGCAGCAACAGCAGCAGCAGAACCGCCACTACTTCCGCCAGGAACTCTGTCTGTATTCCAAGGGTTTTTTGTAGCACCAAAGAATGATGTCTCTGATGTACTACCCATAGCAAATTCGTCCATGTTAAGTTTACCAAGTATTACGGCACCAGCATTTTCAAGTTTTGAAACTGCTGTTGATGTATATGTTGGTTTAAAGTTTGAAAGCATTCTTGAACCACAAGATGTCTGTATACCTTTTGTACACATATTATCTTTAACACCCATAGGAACACCTGCAAGAGGTGATGTAAGAGTGCCGTCAGAAATAAGTTTCTGAACTTCTTCAGCTCTCTTTAATGCTTCATCTTTACATACTGTAACGTAGCAGTTATATGTGCTATCGTATTTTTCTATATTGTCAAGGCTGGCTTTTGTAGCTTCAACAACGCCGATTTCACCAGCTTTAATCTTTTTACCCAATTCAAGGGCTGAAAGACCTGTAATTTCCATTTGTAAATTCCTCCTTTACTCAACTGTTTTAGGTACTTTGAAACAGCCTTCCTTCTTATTAGGAGCATTAAGTGTTATAATGTCTCGGTCAACGGAAGGTTTTACAACGTCTTCCCTAAATACATTTTTTACAGGGAAAGCGTGGGACATAGCTTCAATATCAGTTGTATCGAGAGTATTTAATGTATCCATATAATCAATGATTTTTCCAATTTCCTCTTTACCCTTTTCTCTTTCTTCTCCAGAAAGTTCAAGACGGGCAAGCTGGCTGATGTAATCTATCATTTCGTCTGTAATTTTCATATACTTACACCTTCTTATACAAAAAATTTTTAAAAATTAAGGTACGAGTCTTGTCATATCTCTTGGGAACATTGAAGCTTCACGAACGTTTACACCGTCCATAAGTTTCATACAAAGTCTTTCAAGTCCCATTCCAAGACCGCCATGAGGTGGCATACCATATTTGTGTATCATAAGATAAGACTCAAAGTCATTAGGGTCAAGACCTTTGCTAATCATTTTAGCAACCTGTGTATCATAATCATGAATTCTCTGTCCACCTGTTGTAATTTCCATACCTCTGAAAAGAAGGTCAAAACTCAATGTATATTTAGGGTCTTCTGGGTCGTCCATAGCGTAGAAAGGACGTTTTTTAACAGGGTAGTGTGTTACGAATACAAATTCACTGCCATATTTTTCAGCAAAGAGTTTTGAAATAAGCTGTTCTTCTTCTGGCTCAAGGTCATATGGGTCTTTAATTTTTCTGTTATATTCAGCAGCAACCATTTCTTTTGCATCTTTGAATTTAACCATAGGTATTTTATCTATAACAGGAAGTGTAATATTTAATATTTTAAGTTCTCTGTCATAGTCTCTCTTAAGAACTTCAAACATATGTTTTAAAGCACCAGTTTCAGCATCAATAACATCAACAAAGCTATCAATGAAACCAAGTTCCATGTCAACACCAATATACTCATTAAGATGTCTTGTTGTGTTATGTTTTTCAGCTCTGAAAACAGGTCCAATTTCAAATACTCTCTCATATACACCTACAAGAGTCTGTTTGTAGAACTGAGGGCTCTGTGCAAGATATGCTTTTTTCCCAAAATAATCAAGTTTAAATATATTAGCTCCACCTTCAGCACCACTTGCAACGATTTTAGGTGAACGGATTTCTGTATATCCTTCTTTTTCAAAGTATTCTCTAAATCCTCTTACAACACCTTCCTGAAGTTTGAAAACAGCTCTTTCTCTGTTGTTTCTTAAAGTTATAGGACGCATTGAAACTTTTGTTTCAAGAGACATTCCAAGTTTTCTTTTTGAAAGATTTACAGGAGTCTGTTCCTTAGGCGTTGAGAGAACTTTTAAGTCTACAAGGTGGATTTCAAAGCCATTTGGAGCTCTGTCATCTCTTTTAACATTTCCTGTAACCTGTATTGACGCTTCTGTCATTATATCGGAAAGTTCAAAGTGAGAATTACCTTTCTCATAAACACACTGAACAAGTCCGTTTCTCTTTCTTAAAGTAACAAAACCAAAATCACCCATGTCTTTTATAGAATAAACCATACCATGAGTTTTTGCTTCAGCACCGTCTTCCAAAAGCATTAAATCGGATATTTCCATATCTTTTGGCTGACAGCTTCCTGTAACATATTCCATTAATATCGCTCCTTCTGAAATTTCTATTTTTATACCTAAAAGGTATTTTAGTCTTTACATAAAAAACCTATTTTATAACAATAACATAAATTTTCCTTAAAATCAAATTATTTTAAGACTTCATCCAAAAAATGACCATTTTTATAAAAAAGCTGACCGTCTGCGTAAATTTCTCCGCATTTTGTCATATCGTTAATCATATCCCAATGTATAGCGGAGTCATTTTTTCCTCCGGCTTCCTCCATAGCAGCACCAACAGCCATATGCATAGTACCGCCCATTTTTTCATCAAAGAGTATATTCTTTGTATATCTATCTATACTGTAATTTGTACCAATAGCAACCTCTCCAAAAAATCTTGAGCCTTCATCTGTATCTATATAAGAAATAAGTTTATCAAGGCTTTCTCTATTTTTACAGTCAATATTCTCTATCTTTCCATTTTTAACAGTAAATTTAACATTTTCAAATTCATCACCGTTTAATATAGCAGGATATGAGAATGTTATATAACCGTTTATATCATTCTCAACAGGTGAAGTGAATATTTCACCATCTGGGAAATTCTCTTTTCCACAACAGTTTATCCATTTCCTACCTGAAATATTAACTTTTATATCTGTATCAACGCTTATAATATGAAGCTCTTTTTTTGTATCAAGATATTTTACCCATTTTTCTTGAAAACTCTCAATCTCTCTCCATTTAGAAATTGGGTCATCTTCATATATAAATCCTGCCTTATATACAAAATCCTCATATTCATCAAGGCTCATATTAGCACATTGAGCATCACCATTTGCCGGAAACTGTGTTCCACACCAACGTAATTCTCCTGTTGCTGAACGTTTATTATATATTTTTCTGTTTTCAATATTTCCAAGACGTCTTTTTTTAAGTCGTTCTCCAGACGCAGAAACAAAAGTTTTTAAATTATCACTACCCCATGCACTTATCCAAACATCACTTTTGGCACACTCACCAAATCTAAAGTTAGGCTCTTTTAATTGTTCATCATTTCCCTCTTTTATTATACATTCATCAATCTCAGGAATATCAACAAAATATTTTACAATTCCACCTTTTTTTATAGCAGCCTTTGCAACAGCTTTTATAAAAGGTAAAGAGACCTCCTCACCAGAGACAGCTACTTTATCACCCTTCTTTACTTCTGTTGAATAATTTACAAGTATATCTGCAAGTTTTTCCAATCTGTAATCTTTCAAAATGCTCATTCCTTTTTATGTCAAATTATATCAAATTATTTCTATTGTATATCCTATCATATAATTATAATAATAAACAATATATATAAATACATTTTAATTATTTTAAAATCTATCTTTTAATGTTTCAATATCTTCTTTATTAATCCATTCTTCAGAATATCCACAGGAGCAACAAACATATCTATCAACTAATACTGCTGAAAAAATAGTTAAGCCTACTTGAATATTATTTCCCGAACCATAAGCCCCCGATTTTCCCGGAACTTTTAAAATATCATTACCATTACATTTTGGACAAATACCTGTATTTTTCATATAAAACACCTCCATATAATAAAATCACTAAAAATTTATATTTTAATTATATAATAAATAAACCTATTTTTAAATTTAATTTTACTATCTTGACACAGTATAAAATCTGGTTTATTATACTTTTGTATATTGTAAAAACTGTGACGGGAAATAGTAGATTTATGTTTCATTACAGAAAGAAGGCGGTTGATGAAAGCCTTTATGATAGTATTTCGAACCTGCTCCCTGAGTTTCGCAGGAATAAAAGTGCGACGGTATCCCCCGTTAAAAGGTTTTGAGAGGATATTTTTTTATATTTTAAAAAATATCAATTAGGGTGGCACCGCCGAAAATTTACCTTGGTCCCTTTTTTGTTGGGATGAAGGCTTTTTTTATGTTTAAAATTTTTGAGAGGAGTTTTTAAAATGGCAAAAGACAAAAAATTTGTTTCTTCCATAACAGATATGGAAGTTGATTTTCCACAGTGGTATACAGACGTTGTTAAAAAAGCTGAACTTGTAGACTATTCAAGTGTTAGAGGTTGTATGGTTATAAAACCTTACGGCTATGCTATATGGGAACTTATACAGAAAGAGCTTGACAGAAGATTTAAAGAGACAGGACATGAAAATGTATATATGCCTATGTTCATTCCTGAAAGCCTTCTTCAGAAAGAGAAAGACCACGTTGAAGGTTTTGCTCCTGAGGTTGCTTGGGTAACTCACGGTGGTGAAAACAAGCTTACAGAAAGACTTTGTGTTCGTCCTACATCTGAAACACTTTTCTGTGAACACTATTCAAATATAATACAGTCTCATAGAGACCTTCCTAAACTCTACAATCAGTGGTGTTCTGTTGTAAGATGGGAAAAAACAACAAGACCATTTTTAAGAACAATGGAATTCTTATGGCAGGAAGGACACACAGCTCATGCAACAGCTGAGGAAGCACAGGAAGAAACAATTAAAATGCTTAATGTATATTCTGACTTCTGTAACGATATTCTTGCAATACCTGTTGTAAAAGGTGAAAAAACAGCAAAAGAGCGTTTTGCAGGTGCAAAGGCTACATACACAATAGAAAGCCTTATGCATGACGGAAAAGCTTTACAGTCAGGTACAAGCCATAACTTTGGTGATGGTTTTGCTCATGCTTTTGATATTCAGTACACAGACAAAGAAAACAAACTCCAGTATGTTCATCAGACATCATGGGGTATGACAACACGTCTTATAGGTGCAATAATAATGGTACATGGTGACAACAGTGGTCTTGTTCTCCCTCCAGCAGTAGCTCCTATACAGGTTGTAATTGTTCCTGTTGCACAGCAGAAACCAGGTGTTCTTGATAAAGCCTATGAACTTAAAGAAAGACTTGCAAATATTGCAAGAGTTAAAGTTGATGATACAGACCGTTCTCCAGGTTGGAAATTCTCTGAATATGAAATGAAAGGTGTTCCTGTAAGACTTGAAGTAGGTCCTAAAGATATTGAAAACAATCAGGTTGTACTTGCTAGACGTGACACAGGAGAAAAGACTGTTATTTCTATGGACGAACTTGAAACAAAAGTTAAAGAGCTTATTGATGATATTCAGAAAAACCTTCTTGAAAAAGCAAGAGCTTCCCGCGACAGCAAAACATATGTTGCAAAGAACATGGAAGAGTTTGAAAAGACAATAAACGAAACTCCAGGATTTATAAAAGCTATGTGGTGTGGAGACCAGGTTTGTGAGGATGCTATAAAAGAAAAAACAGCTGCAACATCAAGATGTATTCCTTTTGAACAGGAAGAACTTTCAGATACTTGTGTATGCTGTGGAAAGAAAGCAAAACATATGGTTTACTGGGGTAGAGCATATTAATAAATATTCTTCAAAAATAAAAGAAGCTGCATTTTGCAGCTTCTTTTTTATGTGCCAAAATATAAATTTGTCAAGTCAACAGAGTTTTTAAGATATTTTTTAAAAGTATAGTTTATAGCTCTGTTGTCAAGTTGTGGAATATCACAAAATACATTTGAAAGAGACTTATAATTGTTCCATTTATATGAATGTTTTAAATAAATAATACTTTTTTATTATTTTCTGTATATTATATATATTTTATATATTAATCAGTTACTATATAAAAAGCCTGCTGTCACAAAATAGGACAACAGGCTTAAATCCCATTATTTTATTTGATCAAATTTTATCTAAAGTATACTATACCTTTTTCATCATCCATAGAATCCACAATAGCAAGAGACTCAAGACGTAAACCTTTTTCACGTATAATGTCTCCACCTCTCTGGAAACCTTTTTCTATAACTATTCCTATACCTTCAATAGTTGCCCCTGAACTTTTTACAAGTTCAACAAGACCTTCAAGAGCACAACCATTTGCAAGGAAATCATCTATTATAAGTACTCTATCATCTTTGTTTAAAAATTTCTTTGATACTATTACATCATAAATTTTATTGTGTGTAAAAGACTGAATTTTTGTACTGTAAACTTCTCCATCAATATTTATGCTTTGAGTTTTCTTTGCAAAGACAACTGGTGCATTATCAAAATACTGAGCAACAATACAAGCAATACCTATTCCAGAAGCTTCTATTGTAAGTATTTTATTAATATTGCAGTCAGCAAATCTTCTCTTGAACTCTTTTCCTATTTCTTCAAAAAGTTCTATGTCCATTTTGTGATTGAGAAAACTATCAACCTTTAATACGTTTCCTTTTTTTACAACACCGTCTTTTAAAATTCTATCTTTTAATAACTGCATATAAACGTACCCCTCTATAAATTTTAATATATTATTTTATTGTTAAATGGTATTATACTATAATATATATTTTTATTTCAATAAATAATATGAATTTTTATTTTTTGACAACATTATTTATATAAAATATAATTATTCTAAAAGGAGGTTTTAATTTTATGGAAGAATTCAACTATGATACAATGATAGGACTCACTGAAGAAGATAATGATGCTATAAGATTTCATATGGAAATGGGTTATCCTTTATTCATTGATAATGAAGGCAGAGTGTGGAATGAAAGTGAAATATATGTAGCTGATGCAAAAATAGTTTCCAACGGAAAGGGTATTTTTTGGAACAGTCCTTATTAAATAAAAAAGGTATCTGTAAATTTACAGATACCTTTTATTATTTTATACTAATTATTCTGCACTTTCCTCTGCAATTGAAGGTGTGAAAGGATTTTTATTAGCTCTTCCTGCCTCTGTTGCAACATAAGCCATAAGCTCGTTATATATTGTATCAGCTTTTTCCATAGCATCATCAGCAATACTCATTCCAAGTTCTGTTGCATATTTTTCAGCTGTTGTTATCTGATTTTCTTCATATAAATCAATTAAAACTTTGTCTGTTTCTTCCTGTTTTGCAATAAGTTCATCTTCATATTTGCTCCAGAAATCTCTTACACTCTGACCATATTTTTCTCTGTTAAGTTCAGCAAGAGTTGAAAGACCTCTAAATTTCCAATATGCAGAATTGCTATCATAATCAGCTGTTTTAACTTTATATTCTTCATTTGTGTCTGTTATATTTCCGTATGTAGGAAGATATACAGAATGTTCAGCATTTCCCATTGCAAGCCACATTAAACCGCCTAAATCTGTTGGGTATTCATCTTTAAACTGAAGTATATGACATTCAGCCTGTCTCTCTGTTCCTATAACACGAACTTCATCTGTTGCAGTTTCAGGGTCACGTTCTGTTCCCTCATATCTGTATCTCTGTAATTCCATAACATCTTTGAGAGATATTTTTTCAGAAGGTTTAAAGAAAAGTGGGAACACTTCTGCATCATAAGGTATATTAAGTTCTGGAGCAAGGAAGTTTATTCCTCCCCAAAGTCTGTCTCTGTTACCTGTTTCAAGTTCTTCACCATAAGAGAGAGCAGCGTGGAATTTTCCATTATATTCTTTATAAAAACCGTTCTCTTTTGCAAAATCTATAAGGTCATCAGATGCTATAACATTTTCTGTGTCTGAAAGGTCTACATAATCAAGCATAAAGCAGTTAGGGAATACAGAAACAACATTGTCAGGCATTTTTATAGCTGCATAGTGATGTCCTGTATATATCTCAACATACCAAGCTTCATTTTTATCAGCAATCATAAGAACATTACCCTCAGCAGAACCCTGTGTTTCAACTATTGAAGCAATAAGCTCAACGCCTTCTCTTGCAGTTTTAACACGAGGAAGAACTATTGTAGGTATATTAGCCTCACGAAGACCATCAGATACAAGCGGGTCAGCAGCAAGAGCAGCCTCATTTGCACTGGCTGATACAGTTGCATCAACAGCAACACCATGTTCATTAAATCCTATTTCTGCATATATACCATCATCTTCAACTTCTGAATCTGGTACAGCTGTATATTTATACGCTTCTTTTGGCTGTGGATATTTAAAACCTGTCTGTTCATCAACAAAGTATTCACCGTTTTTATAAGTAGTAGCAGGAATAACCTCAAATCTCTTAGTGTGTCCTCCTCCTATATCTTCTGTTCTTGCAACCATTCTACTTCCGTCTTCTGACATATATTTTCCAACATATGTACCTGTACAAGCAAACACAGGCATAGCAGATGTTAAAGCCATTGCAAGTGCAATAACCCCTGAAATTAATTTTTTCATCTTAAATCCCCCTTAATATTTATGCAAAAATCGCTAATAAATATTAAAGCACATTTAATATAAAAAATCAATAGCATTTTTTAATTTTTTCAAAAAACAAAAAGGTACAGAAAATCTGTACCTTAAACTTTATTTTTTTTCAAGTTCTCGTCTTATCCATTCACTTCTAACAGTTGTTTCAATTTTTCCTTCTCTTGTAGCTCTATAAACATAAGCCATATTTACAATAGCTCGACACCACTCATAATCATTTAAAAGACTTTCAGCAACATACCAATTTTCAAGAGAACTTCTGTCCCTTGATACAAGATAAATTCTAAAAGATATATTTCTCACAAAATTTATGTATTCATAGGCAGATTTATTTTTCTTGATAATTTCCTCAAGTTTTATTATAGATATAATGTCATTCTGTTCAAGATATAATGCTATATTCTCACAACAGTACCAGAGGTCAAGAGCTGAATTATGTCTTGTTTTCTCCCACAAAAGATATGATGCAACCTTTGTGCTTTCAGATAAAATATTTTTCATAAAAGTTCCCCCTATACAAATTAAATTACTCTATATTACCGAGGCTGGTTTCAGCATTTTTATATTGGTTTGATTGTGGAAATTCTGATATAATTCTTTGATAATAACTTTTAGCTGTGTCAATATCTCCATTATTCTCGGCTATTTTTCCAAGATAATATATTGCATCATCAACAAAATTTTCACCGTTTGCAAATTTAAGACAATTTTCAAGGTTTATTTTTGCTTCATTATAATTATTACTCAAAAAATCAGATTTTCCTTTATTATAAAAACTCTGAGAAGCTTTTGGATAAACACTCTCCACAAGTGTATCATACTGTAATTTTTCTTTTTCTGCAAGATACTCAGGTTTAATTTCCAAAATTTTTACAGCACATTCTTCATAATTATTTTCAGCCTCAAGATTTAAGGCTTCCTTCACCAACGCTGTATTTTCTTGAGTATATAAAATATTTTGATTTTTCTCAAGTTGTTTTTTCAAATTTTCATTTTCTGCTTTAAGATTTTCTATTTCCAAAGTTTTTTCATCTGTTTCTGTTGATGTAATCTGTTCTATTTGATTTTTAAGATTTATAATCTCGTTGTCTCTTGTATCAATCATTGAAGGCAACAAAAGAGCCATTACAACAGCAGCCGAACAAAAAGCTCCTGTAATAAAAGCTATAATCTCACCTTTCTTTATAAATCTTTTTTTATACTCTTTATAGGGCAGAGAATTTTTAGCTTTTTTTCTTGAACTGACATTTTCAATTTCATCATCATAATAATCAATTTGTGATTTCTTAGACTTTGAAGGACTCAAAATATTTAACTCAACTAAATATTTTAGTGCTTTTTCATTTTTTCTTTCTCTTTTTAAAAGTCTGTTTAAATATTTTCTTGCCAGACTATATTTCTTTATTTTTATGTAACAAAGAACAAGCAAATTATATGCCTCTATAAGTTTAGGATTGACACTTACAGCCTTTTTAAGCTGTATTATAGCAAGGTCAATTGTATCCTGTTTTGCATATATAATAGCTTGATTATACATATGTACTGCATCATTCATTTTATCCATTTCACGAGGATTTTTATAAACTTTGTCTATATATGTTTTTGCTGGATTGTTTTCTTTTTTAATTGATGAACTTACAATCCATTCTTTTAAAGCATTTCCAATTCTGCCTCTCTCAAAATATACAAGTCCCAAAAGATTTCTTGCAGTTACATTATATTTATTAAACATTACACTATGTTCAAGAAATTTTTCAGCAGAAGCCATATCTCCTTTCTTTGCCATATCAAGTCCTTTATTATAAAGTTTAATTGAAGCATTTATTGTTTTATTATATAAATATATATCGGCATTACAATGAGGACAGATATTTCCAAAGCTGAAAGATTTCCCGCAGTTTGGACATTTCATAAAATATATCTCTCCTTACTTTATCACTTACTTTTTAAATCATTCTGTTTTGATATATAAGAAAGCATATCAAGAATATCCTGAAATTCTTCGGTATGTATGGAATTTTCTATGTTTTCCATTTCCATCATAGGCTGATATTTTTCAAGTTCACTTTTGAAATCAATCATATATTAAACCTCCCATAAAAATAAGAGTATTATACTATTATAATTTTAAAATTTTTCTTATTTCTCCAACCATATAAAGAGAACCGGAACATATTATGACTCCATTTTCTTCTGTTATGCTTTTAGCAAGTTCAACAGCTTTTTTAATACTTTTCTCTTTAAATACAGACTTATTATAACCAGATAAAGTTTCACTAAGTTTTTCAATATTAAGTTTTCTTATACTTTCAGGTTCTGTTATTACAACTTTATGAACAACAGGCATAATAAGTTCTATCATTTTTTTATATTCTTTATCTCCCAAAACACCTAAAACAAGGGTTATATTTTTATTTTCAAAATATCTTTTTATGGACTTTGAAAGCATATCTATTCCCCCGGCATTATGAGCACCATCTATTATAATCAATGGATTTTCAGAACATATCTCCATTCTTCCATTCCATTTTGTATTTTCTAGTCCCTTTATTATATTTTCATAAGACAATTTTATTCCTCTGTCTTTTAATGCTTTACACATTGTGAGAACAAAAACACAATTATAAGGCTGATATTCTCCAAGAAGATTTAATTTTATATTTTCATAGTCACAATATTTATTTTTAACTGAAAAAACAGTACCTTCAATATTTTCACTTTTTATATTTATACCTATATCCTCAGTATAATAAAAAGGAGCATTTCTATCAAAAGCAATATTTTTTACAACATTATAAACTTCATCACTTTGAGAATACAAAACAACAGGGCAATCTTTCTTTATTATACCACTTTTTTCAAAGGCTATCTCTGAAAGTGTATTGCCAAGATAAGCTGTATGGTCAAAACTTATTGAGGCTATGCCACACACAACAGGTTTTTCAACAATGTTTGTAGCGTCAAATCTTCCTCCAAGTCCCACTTCCAAAACAACAAAATCAACATTCTCATCATTGAAATAACAAAATCCTAAAGCTGTAAGTATCTCAAATACTGTTGGTCTGCCATATTCACATTTTGTCATTTCATCACATACAGATTTTATCTTCAATGTATAATATACAAATTTTTCATCTGAAATACATTCATTGTTTATGATAAATCTTTCATTGTATTTATCAAGATGAGGAGATGTATATAAACCTACTTTATATCCTTCCTCTATTAGTATATTACTAATCATAGAACAGGAAGAACCTTTTCCGTTTGTTCCTGCAATATGTATTATATTTAGATTTTTATGAGGATTTCCCAACTTTTCAAGAAGTTGTTCCATTCTTTTAAGTCCCGGTTTTTCTGTGCTTACGCTTCCGTTTTCTATATAAAAAACGGCATCTTCATAATTCAATTTAATTCCTCCAAAAAATATTTTATCTGAATAATTATTATACAATAGTAATAATAAAAATGAAAGACCTTGAAACTATTATGTCACAAGGTCTTTGATGTATTTTTAGGTATTTCAGTTTATTTATTGATTTAAAAATTCTTTTATAAAATCTTCTTCTGTTATTATAGGTATTCCCAATTCTTTTGCTTTTTTATTTTTTGATGACTCTGAAAGTATATCGTTGTTTATCAAATAGTTAGTTTTTTTTGTGACACTACCTGTAACTTTTCCTCCAAGACTTTCAATTTTATTTTGAAGTTCTTTTCTATTTGTAAAATTATTAAGGTCACCTGTTATTACAAATGTTTTGCCATTTATATTGCTGTTTTCAGTTTCTTCAGATATTTCAACAGTATTAAAACTTACTATTTTTAATATTTTATTTAAAAGCTCTCTATTTTTATTATCAGCAAAATATGAAACTATGCTATGAGCTATTATATCCCCAAAACCATCTATATTTATAAGTTCATCTTGAGAAACTTCAAAAATTTTATTTATATCATAATTTATGTTTTTGCATAAAAGCTTAGCATTGCTAAGTCCTACATGATTTATGCCCAGGGCATATATAAAATTAGGAAGTTCGGTATTTTTTGATTTTTCTATGGACTCTATAAGATTATTATAAGATTTCTCTCCAAAACCTTCCATATTTTTAATATCATCAGCATATTTATAAAGAGAATATATATCTGTGTAATCAGATATAAAGCCCTTTTCAACAAACTTTTTGATAGTTTCCTCTGAAAGCCCCTCAATATTCATAGCGTCCCTTGAAACGAAATGGGATAAAGAGCGTATTCTTTGGGCGGAACAGTTTGGATTTGTACAGTATAAAGCTTTTCCGTCACGTATACTTCTTATTTCCGTCTCTCCGTTACATACAGGGCAATTTTTAGGTATTTCACAATTACCACTTTTAGTGATATTCTCTGCAATCTGTGGTATTATCATATTTGCCTTATAAACTTTTATTGTATCACCTATACCAAGTTTTAAATCCTCCAAAATACTTACATTGTGAACACTGGCACGGTTTACTGTTGTTCCTTCCAATTCAACAGAGTCAAAAACAGCAATAGGATTTATAAGTCCTGTTCTTGATGTATTCCATTCTATTTCTCTTAAAATCGTTTCGGCTGTTTCATCTTTCCATTTAAAAGCTATTGAGTCTTTAGGGAATTTTGCAGTAGTTCCAAGAGAGCTACTATAAGATATACTGTTATATGTCAAAACAAGTCCATCTGATGCGAAATCATTTTCAGGTATTTTGTTTTCAAACTCATAAACACTATCAATTATATTATCACTGTTTACAATTTTATTATAAACTACATCAAATCCCAAAGTTTTAAGCCATAAAAGTTGATTTGATTTCTTATCATCAAAATCAACTCCAAAAGCCTTAAATACAGTGAAAGCATAAAACATAACATTTCTTTTAGATGTTATTTCACTATTAAGCTGTCTTACTGTTCCACTACAAAGATTTCTAGGGTTTTTATAGCTTTCATTTTCATCAAGTTCTTCATTTATTCTCTCGAAATCTGAATAAGATATAATGCCCTCACCTCTTACAATAAGCTCATCTTTATATGATATTTTAAGAGGTATATTTTTAAAAACCTTTGCATTGTGGGTTATATCTTCTCCAACTTCACCATTTCCCCTTGTTATAGCTTGAACAAGTTCACCATTATTATATTTTAATACAATGGTCAAACCGTCAAGTTTCCATGACAAAACACCCTCTTGATTTTCAAGCCATGATTTTAATTTTTCAGGCTCTTTTGTCTTATCGAGAGATAATATTTTTTCATCATGTTTAACCTTTGTAAGATTACTTAAAACAGTGTATCCCACATTTTGAGTAGGACTGTTTGCAAGAATAACGCCTGTATCTTTTTCAATTTTCATAAGTTCATCATAAAGTTTATCATATTCAAAGTCAGACACAAGGCTTTCGTTTTTCTGATAATATGAACGTGAAGCATTATTCAATATATTTATAAGTTCTTTCATTCTTTCCATAAAAGAGCTCTCCTTTTTTATTTGTCATTATTCAGACACTTTTTTAAGTTTTGAAAGACCAGCCATAAATTTTTTAACTCCCTTATCTCCAAAACTTACTTCAACTTCAAAATCAGCACCACCAGGAGTTATACTTTTAACTGTTCCTATGCCATATTTAGGAGCTCTTACTTTATCTCCCACTTCATATTCAAGAGTAACATTTTTAGGTGAAGGCATAGAATTTGAAACAGGTTTCTTTTGTATACCAGATAAGCCTCCATAAGGTGTTGGTCTTGTAAATGTAGGTTTTATTTTCATTTCTGATTTTCTTATATAATCACTAACCTCTGAAGACTGAGCTTTTATAGGCATTTCAACAAGTTCCATAGGTATTTCTTTTAAAAATCTTGAAATAGCATTATACTGTGTTATTCCATGTTGCATTCTACTTTTTGCATGAACAAGGAAAAGTTCTTCTTTAGCTCTTGTTATACCTACATAACAAAGACGTCTTTCCTCCTCCATATCGTCATTTGTTCCATACATCATTACACGATAGCTAGGGAACATTCCTTCTTCCATACCTACTATAAACACATAAGGAAATTCAAGACCTTTTGCACTATGCATTGTCATTAAAGAAACACAATCGTCATCTTCATTATAATTATCTATATCAGCAACAAGGGCTATATCTTCCAAAAATCCTCTTAAAGAAGGTTCATCAGCATTTTTTTCATACTCTGAAGCCTTTGAGACAAATTCATCTATATTTTCAATTCTAGCTAAAGCCTCATCTGTTCCTTCATCTTCAAGAATTTGAACGTATCCTGTTTTTGTTATAACAGAGTCTATAAGCTCTGGAACTGATAAGTTTTCAGCGTCCTCCTCAATTGATTTCATAACTTCATAAAATTCTTTAAATTTCTTAGCTCTCGTTTTAAGGTCTGTTATTTCATCAATATGAGACATAGCTTCATAAAGACTTATATTATTTTCAGAGGCAAAAACTTCAACTTTATCAATAGAAGCTTCTCCAAGTCCTCTTTTAGGTACATTTATAATTCTCTTTAATGCTATTGTGTCAGCAGGATTTGCTATAACTTTTAAATATGAGAGTATATCTTTAATCTCTTTTCTCTCATAGAAACGTACACCGCCAAAAAGTCTATATGGTATACTCTTTTTAACAAAACAATCTTCCAAAGCTCTTGACTGGGCATTAGCACGATATAAAACTGCAAAATCTTTATATTTTCTCTCGCCTTTAACAGCAAGCTCATTTATTTTATCAGCAACAAATCTTGCTTCATCATACTCATTGTCAGCTTTTTTAACATGAATTATACTTCCCTTGTCATTTTCAGTCCAAAGAGTTTTATCTTTTCTCTTTGTGTTGTTGTGTATAACAGAGTTTGCAGCGTCAAGTATAGTTTTTGTTGAACGATAATTCTGTTCAAGTTTTATAACTTCTGTATTTTGGAAATCTTTTTCAAACTCAAGTATATTTCTTATGTTTGCACCTCTCCAACCATATATACTCTGGTCGTCATCACCTACAACACATATATTTTTATATTTTTCAGACAACATTCTAACAAGCTCATACTGTGAAGTGTTTGTATCCTGATACTCATCAACCATTATATACTTAAATTTATCCTGATAATATTCAAGAACATCAGGATTTGTTCTAAATAATTGTACAGTTTTATATATAAGGTCGTCAAAGTCAAGGGCGTTATTCTCTTTTAAAAGTTTCTGATATATTCTATAAGCCTTTGCAAAACGAACTTTTCTTATATCTTTATCAGTTTTTTTCTCGTAATCTTCCCAAGAAACAAGCTCCTCTTTCTGTTTGCTTATCTCAGCAAGAGCCATTTTTATGCTAAATGTCTTATCCATAATGCTAAAGTTAAGACGTTTAAAAACTTCTTTCATCATTTTTTCTTGGTCATCTGTGTCATATATTGAAAAATCTCTGCTGTAATCTATTTTGTCAATATCTCGTCTCAAAATTCTTACACAAGTTGAATGGAATGTACTAACCCATATATCTTGATCCTTATCACCTATAAGACCATTTACACGTTCACGCATTTCTTTTGCCGCTTTATTTGTAAATGTTATAGCAAGTATATTCCAAGGTTTAACACCATTTTCTATAAGATGAGCAATTCTTACAGTCAAAGCACCTGTTTTACCTGAACCAGCACCAGCAAGAACAAGAACAGGACCTTCTGTTTTTAAAACAGCTTTCTGCTGCATTGGATTTAATCTATCAAAACCTATCATATTTTATCTCCCATTAAAATTTTTTACAAATAAATAGGAAGTTTGATTCATATCAATACTTCCTTATTATTCTTATTCTATTTCGTTTTTAAATTATAACTGTTCGTTGTTATTTTCTTTCTGTTTTTTAACTCTCTCTATGGCAAGACGATAGCCATCAGTACCATAATTTAATGCTCTGTTTACTCTACTTATTGTGGCAGTTGAAGCACCTGTTTTCTCTGCAATCTCTATATATGTTTTTTTTGCGTCGAGCATTTGAGCAACTTCCATTCTCTGGGCTATTGCCTGAATTTCATGGACAGTACAGAGGTCCTCAAAAAGACGATAACATTCATCCAATGTATTCATACTTAATATACATTCAAACAGTTTATCTGTAAG
This sequence comes from Tyzzerella sp. An114, assembly GCF_002161055.1. GTDB lineage: Bacteria > Bacillota > Clostridia > Lachnospirales > Anaerotignaceae > Fimicola > Fimicola cottocaccae. The sequence goes on along the minus strand of NZ_NFLT01000003.1, from coordinate 111,041 downwards.
TTCATTTTTTATTTTGCTATTCATATTTACCACCTTACACTCTATTGATATTTATATATTAACATTATAAAGTGTTAAAGTAAAGAAGTATCGAAATAAAATTATTTTAATTTTCTGAATGAATTTTTGAATTTTTCAACAGAAGTATTAAGTATAAGTTCCTCTGGGAAATCTATTTCATTAAGGAATTTTTCACAAAGTGAAAAGTCACCTATTTCAAGATAAAAATGTGAGTCTGTACCCATAACTATTGGCATAGATTTTTTCTTACACATAAGAGCTATTTCTTTCATAATAATATCACTTCCCTTTCTTGAACCGTCAGGTCTTAAAGAAGCGTTATTTATCTCTATAAGTGTTCCTGTTCTCTCACAAGCATCAACAACATCTTTTACACAAAAAGGATATCTTGGGTCTCCTGGATGTCCTAAAATATCAATATATTTATTTTCACAGGCTTTAATATATGCGTTTGTATTCTCCTCCATATTTCCCGGTTTTATGCAAGGTATATGAAGGCTTGCTATTGCAATATCAAGTTTTTTAAGTGAATATTCTTCAAGGTCAATATTTCCATCATAGTCAATAATATTAAGCTCTGCACCTTTTAATATTTCAACATCATGAAGTTTTTTAGGTAAAATTTTAAGATTATTAAAATGGAATTTTTGAGGAGCTCCAAGCATACTTGGTGCATGGTCTGTCATGGCTATAAGTTCCATGCCTATTGATTTTGCATATCTGGCATTTTCATCAAGGGTACTGTAAGCGTGACCACTTGATACAGTATGGGTGTGTATATCAACAATATATTTCAAAATCATCATTTCCTTCTATAATATTATTTTTTGCATAAAAATTATACCATAATATATATTTTAAGTACAAACACAAAAAAGCAAATTCAAAAAAGAATTTGCTTTTTTAACATTATTAACATGAAGTTTATTATATCTTATCATAGAAATAACTATTATGAAGTATTTCTTCAATTTTTTCATAATCTTTATTTTCTAATATCTCATAAATATTTTTATGGGCTTTTAAAAGTTCTTCTTTGTGACCGTTTTTAATCATTGATGTTACCGTCTGAAGTCTTAAACTGTAAGTGAGAGTTCTTACAACAGAATTTATTTTTTTAATAAGAGAGTTATGAACCATATCTGATATGGCATCATGAAATTCGTTATCTAATTTAAAAACTTTGTCTATGTCAACATCATCAGTAATAAGAACTTCTTCAAGCTCATTATATTTAGATTTTAAAAATTCAATATCTTTTTCAGTACTCTTTACAACGGCTGACCGCATAATATCTTGTTCCATAACTTCTCTAAGTTCTTTAAGCTCTACATAAGAATCATCATCGCCTAATATTATGCCATATATCATAGGGTCTATCATTGACTCTGTAAAACCACTTCTAACAAATGTACCATCAGCTCGTTTTATTTCCAAAACTCCAAGATAAACAAGAATTTTTATAGCTTCACGTATAGAATTTCTTCCAACGCCAAAAGTCTCTGACATTTCAACTTCAGTTGGTATTTTATCTCCTGGTTTTAAAGCACCTGAAAGCATAGCTTCTGTTAACCTGTCTATAACTTGCTGCACAACTGATTCTTTGTTAATAGGTTTTAAAAGTACATCTTTTTCTTTTCTTGTCATAAACAATCCAACCTACCTTTTTAACATGACGTTTTTGTTTAATAATATTATAATAATATTATAATATTATTTTACCATGTTCTCAATACAAAAAATAAGTCATACAACAAACTTTATAAATATTGGTTATTTTGATATTGATTTACATAGCTTCAATGCGTCAAAATCTATTGTTTTTTTCATTGAAAGAGCTTCTTTTATATCAAAATCAACTACCTTATCTCTTTGTATAGCTACAACTCTGTTACATTTACCATTCATTAAAAGCTCAACAGCATAATGTCCCATTTTTGCTGCATAAACTCTGTCAAGCATTGTTGGAGAACCGCCCCTTTGTATATGACCTAAAACAGTTATTCTTGACTCAATTCCTGTTTTTTTCTCAATTATATCAGCAATAGTTTTAACATCAATGTTACAACCTTCTGATACAACTATTATATGATGAGTTTTTCCCTGTTTTTTTCTTGCTATTATATTTTCACAAACATCCTTTTCCACATCAAATTTCATCTCCGGAACAAGAACATCAGCCGCACCAACTGCAAGACCTACATCAAGAGCGAGAAAACCTGCTTCTCTCCCCATTACTTCTATTATACTACATTTTTCATGACTTCTGGCAGTGTCCCTAAGTCTATCTATGGCTTCAACAGCAATATTACAAGCTGTGTCAAAGCCAATTGTATAATCAGTACATTTTATATCATTATCAATTGTTCCCGGTATACCTACTGTTGGAAGACCTTCATTACAAAGTTTTATAGCTCCATTAAAAGAACCGTCTCCTCCTATTACAATAAGTCCTTCAATTCCAATTTCTTTTGCTTTTTCAACAGCTTTCTTTATACCTTCCGGCTGAAAAAATTCTTTACATCTAGCTGTATAAAGTACTGTTCCTCCTTTTTGTATAATATCAGATACAAAGTTGCTATTTATTTCAACAACATCACCCTTAAGCAAACCATTGTATCCTCTATTTATACCTATAACACGCATACCATTGTTGATTGCTGTCCTTGCCGCCGACCTTATAGCGGAATTCATTCCTGGTGCATCTCCGCCACTTGTCAATATTCCTATGGTTTTCATTACATTTCCTCCATAAAAAATATATCCTGCAAATATTTGAGGCTTTTTATATGAATTTCTCAGAATAGGTAAAGGGTTATTTAATGGTATTTAAAATATTTGCAGGATTTTGAGGTTTATATAAAATTAAGGTTTAATTTTTGTTTATAAGGATTAATCCATGTGTGAACCACCGTTGATGTCGATTTCTTCACCTGTTATATAGCTTGCTTCTTTTGATGCAAGGAATACAATTGCGTTTGCAACTTCCTGTGTTTCTCCAGGACGTCCCATTGGGATACCATCGATAACTTTATCTGCATCCTCTTTTGCCATTGATTTCCAAATTTCTGTGTTAATTAATCCAGGACAAACGCTGTTTATTGTAACACCGTCAGCTGAGATTTCTCTTGAAAGGTTCTTTGAGAATGCAAGTACAGCAGCTTTTGATGCTGAGTAATGTGCTCCACCAAATACTCCGCCACCTCTCTTACCTGATACAGATGAAAGGTTTACAATTCTACCATATTTTGCTTCTCTCATAGGTTTCATACAAGCCTGTGTACAAAGGAATAATCCAAACATATTTACATTGAATATTCTCTTCATATCATCAAGTGTCATGTCTTCAACAGTTACTTTCTGTGAAATACCTGCATTGTTTACAAGAACGTCAATTCTTCCATATTTGTCCATAACTGTTTTAACCATGTTATCAACAGACTCTTTATCTGTTACATTAAGTTCGATACCAAAAGCTTTTCCGCCTTCACTCTCGATTTCAGCAACTGTATTTTTTACACCTTCTGTGTTCATATCAGCGATAATAACTGTTCCACCCTGTTTTGCAAATGTTTTTGCTATTGTTTTACCAATTCCTTTTGGTGAGCCACTACCTGTTACAATGATTACCTGTCCATTAAAATCTAACATAATTATATTTCCTCCTTAAACATATATATTATATTATACATTCTACATATTATATTTTATATAAACTGCATTACATAGGATGTATTTTGTCATTAAATAAGTTCTTTAGCTGTTTTTACAACATCCTCAACTGTTACACCATTCATTGCAAGAAGTCTTTCATATGGTGCAGACTGTCCAAACTGATCCTGGATACCGATACGTCTTACAATACCTTTTCCTCTTTCTGCTACAACTTCACTTACTGCACTTCCAAGACCATTTAATATATTGTGGTCTTCAATTGTTATAATCTTTCCAATTTCGTCAATACATTTATTTACTATATCTGTATCAAGAGGTTTGATTGTATGCATATCAATAACTGTTGCTGCAATACCTTCTTTTGCAAGTTCTTCAGCAGCTTTTAAAGCTATAACAACAGTGTCACCATTTGCTATAATAGCAATGTCTTTTCCTTCTTTTAATGTGTTTGCTTTTCCAATAATAAATTCAGCATCTTCATCATAAATTACAGGTATAGCATCTCTTGTAAATCTGAGGTAGCATGGTCCATACATTTCAGCAGCTGCTGCTGTAAGTTTTTTAGCTGCAACATAGTCAGCTGGCATAATAACTGTCATGTTAGGGATTGTTCTTAAAACACCCATGTCCTCAATACTCTGATGACTTGCACCGTCATTTGCAGGTGTAACACCACCATGAGAACAAGCTATTTTTACATTAAGATTAGGATAACAAATTTCCTGTCTTATCATTTCACACATTCTTAATGAACCAAATACTGCATAAGTTACTACAAAAGGAATTTTTCCACAAGTTGCCATACCAGCTGCAACACCTGCACCATTTTGCTCTGCAATACCTACATTAATATGCTGTTTTGGAAGTTCTTTTGCAAAGTTTGTTGTTTTACAAGATTTTCCGATATCAATATCAACTACAAATATATCTTTATTTCTTTTTCCTAATGTAACTATTTCCTCGCCAAAACCGTCTCTAGTAGCTTTTTTTATTTCGCTCATATTCATATCCTCCTATTCTATATCAAAAAATGATTAAATCATCTGTGCGTCAAGCTCTTTCATTGCCTGTTCATACTCATCTTTGTTTGGTGCAACACCATGCCATGAACAAACATTTTCCATGTATGAAACGCCTTTACCTTTGATTGTGTGGGCAAATATACATTTTGGTTTTCCGTTTTTAGCTTCTCTTATTTTGTCAAGAGTATCAACTATCTGCTGCATATCATTTCCATCAATTTCATAATTTTCAAAGCCGAAAGCTTCAAATTTCTTTCCAAGGTCGATATTTGGCATAACTTCATCACAAGTTCCGTCAATCTGAAGATTGTTATTGTCAACAAAAACTATAAGGTTATCAAGTTTATATTTGTTTGCTGTCTGAGCAGCTTCCCAAATTTCACCTTCCTGAGCTTCACCGTCTCCAACAACTACAAATGTTCTGTAATCTTTTTCATCAGTTTTAGCACATATTGCCATACCTACTGCACAAGCAAGTCCCTGTCCTAAAGAACCTGTTGAAATATCAATACCAGGGCATTTTTTCATATCAGGATGTCCCTGTAATATTGAGCCTTCCTGTCTAAGAGTATGAAGAACATCAAGTGGGAAATATCCTAATGTTGCAAGAGCTGCATACTGTATTGGGCAAACATGACCTTTTGATAAAACAAATCTGTCTCTGTCTTCCCATTTAGGATTTTTAGGGTCAATGTTCATTTCTCTAAAATAACAAGCTGTAACGAAATCTGCTGCTGATAATGAACCGCCCGGATGACCTGACTGAGCTTCATAAATCATTGTTACTGCTTTTTTTCTTAAATCTGTTGCAATGTTTTTCAATTCGTTTACACTAATGTTTTTCATATAAATTCACCTCATTAAATATATAATTAACAATAAATTTTTACACAAATATTAATGATATTGCTGGGATGTATGTAACGAGAAGGAGCACTATCAGTGATGCTATAATAAGGGGAACAACAGCGACAGAAATCTCCTTCAAGCTACACTTAGCTATACCGCAGGCAACATAAAGGTTAACTCCAACAGGAGGAGTTACAAGGCCGATAGCAAGGTTTACTATCATTACAACTCCAAGGTGAACAAGGTCTATTCCAAGACTCTGTGCAACCGGAACGAAGAGCGGAACAAATATATAAAGCGCTGATGTTGAATCAAGGAAACAGCCTGCGATAAGAAGTATTACATTTACTATTATGAAGAATAATATTGTACTTCCGCCGGTTACATTTATTAACGCTTCATTTATCGCCACGTCAATTCTCGCTCTTGTAAGTATATATGCAAAAACACTGGCAGCAGCTGTTATGAGCATAACTGTTGCAGTTGTTGATGCCGAATCAACAAGGATATCATAAAATTCTTTTATTTTAACTGTTTTATATATAAATACACCTACAAATAATCCATATACTGCTGAAACTGCAGCTGCTTCTGTTGGTGTGAATATACCACCATATATACCACCAAGTATTATTACTGGCATTAAAAGTCCCCAAAATGCATCTTTAAATGCTTTCCATCTCTGTTTTCCTGATGCTTTAGGAAGTAATTTAAGGTCACTCTTTCCTCCAACATATAAAGCTGTTATTACAAGGGCAAGACCCATTAAAAGACCAGGAAGAACACCTGCAATAAAGAGTGTACCGATTGATGTATCTGATATTGAACCATAAACAACGAATGTTATTGAAGGAGGGATGATAACTCCGATAGCTCCTGCTGCTGACATAAGAGCTGCTGAGAATGCTGGAGAATATCCTACCTTAACCATAGCTGGTATAAGTATAAGTCCTAAAGCTGCAACTGTTGCAGGACCTGAACCTGATATAGCAGCGAAGAAACAAGCAACGATAACACAAACCATAGCAACGCCACCTTTAAGATGACCAACACAAGCCTGAGCAAGGTCTATAAGTTTTTGTGATATTCCGGCTTTTTCCATTATATTACCGCCAAGTATAAAGAAAGGTATTGCCAAGAGAACGAATTTACTTGTTGATGCTGAAACAAGCTGTGGTAAAGCACCAAGTATAATACTTATTGGTCTACCAGTTCCCTGAATAATCATAGCACCCATACTGGAAATACCAAGACATATTGCAATAGGAGTTCCTATTAAGAGCAGTACCGCAAAGGATATGAACAAAAATGCAGAAACCATAAATTATAATACCTCCTTCTTATCTTCTTCCCCGTTACTCTTTATTTCTTTAATTAAAACCTGAATAAATCTTACTGTAAGGAAAAATGCTCCAATAGGTACAAATGCTCCGAATATCCATTCAGGCCACTGCATACCGGCTGTAACCTGACCTCTTGCAAACTGTCTCTGTACCATAAATATTCCGTAATAACAAACTGTACCACTGAATATAACAGCAAATACATATCCTATTATTTTTAAAACTTTTTGTACAAAAGGATTTACAACGTCAAGAATAACTGTAAGTCCTAAGTGAGCTCCTCTTTTTGCAGCGATTGCAGAACCAAGAAGACTTAAAAGTACAAATAAATATGTTGTAATCTCATCTGTAAATGATAAAGAAGCACTTAAAACGTATCTTGCAATAACATTTATAAATGTTATTATTGTCATAATGCTCAAACAAATAGCACATAAAACTTCTTCGATATTATCTAAAATCTTTTTCAATGTACTACACACCCCTTCTTTTTTATTTATTTAATCTTGAACGCCTCACAAGCTTCCTCTCCATATTTAGCCATGAGCTCTTTTCTTAAATCTGCAACTGTTTCTTTGAAAGGAACAAGTTCTTCATCAGAAAGTCTTGTAACCTGCATTCCAAGTTCTTCAAATTTATCAAGAGTCATTTCTTCTTCTTCCTCAAGGTGATTTCTACCCCATTCACAAGCCTCAAGAGCTTTTTCTTGAAGAAGTTCCTGTGTCTTTGGTTCAAGAGCGTTCCAAACTGTTGTATTTGCTACAAGAAGGTCATTTTCGTATGTATAATTCCACATTGTCATATAATCTTGCACTTCATACATTTTAGCTGTGTTTGTGATACTTACACCATTTTCCTGTCCGTCAAGTGTTCCCTGCTGTATAGCTGTGAAAACTTCACTCCAGCTCATAGCTACTGGGTCAGCACCAAAAGCATTAAATACTCCTCTGTAAACTTCTCCTCCTGGAACTCTTATTTTAAGTCCCTTAACATCTTCAGGAGTTTTTACAGCATGTTTACTGTTTGTAAGCTGTCTAAATCCATTATGGAATGAACCTAAATATGTAATATTGTGATTTTCAAGAAGTTTTGCGTAATAATCTCCACCGCCATTATCTATGGCATATTTTGCTTCCTCATAATTGTTATAAGACCAAGGTATAGTACCTATAAGAAGGTTTTCATCAAGTACAGACATAACACTACTTGCATAAGCTGCAAGGTCAACAGAACCATCCGAAATCATTTCTATACCCTTTGTCGCATTTCCTCCAGCAAGCTGGTCATTTGGAAATACTACAATCTCAACATTTCCTCCTGATGCTTCACTAACAAGCTCTGCAAATTTCTCTCCTACAAGAGTATCAATCTGAATATCTGTTCCGTTTACAGCCATTATAAGCTCAATCTTTTGATACTCTGAATTGCTACTTGTTTCATTTGAAGAACTGCTTCCGCATCCTGTAAATGCAGATATTGCCAATGTTGCAATTACCAATATTGACATAATTTTTTTCTTCATCACTATACCTCCTAAATTAATTTATAAATCGTTTCAGTCTACGTTAAACATTCAACGTAGGATGTATCTATAATATATATCTGCTACGTTAAAATGTCAATGGATTTTATAACTTTATTATATTTTTGGATTAATATACAATTATTAAATATAAAATTTATACAATTATAATATTTACTTTTAAAATATTATATATCATATTTAAAATTAAGTATTTGATTTTATATATAAAATTCCATAACATATATTATATTTAAGACAAATAAAAACACTTGCAAAAATGCAAGTGTTAAAACAATCAAATTATTGTTTAATAAAAAATACAATAATATTGTATCACCTATAATAAATTTTATCAACAATATTTATTCTTTTGAAGAAATTATTGTACCACCACCAGCAACATAATCACCATCATATAAAACAACAGCCTGTCCCGGAGTTATGGCTCTTTGTGGCTCATCAAATACACATTCCATAACATTTTCATCTATCATTCTAACTGTACAAGGTGCTTTTTTATGGCTATATCTTATTTTTGCCATAAAACGCATATCTCCTTTGATTTCAGGAACTGCCATAAGATTTATATTATCAGCATAAAGTCTTTTATGGAAAAGAGCGTCATTTTCACAGAGAACAACTTCGTTTGTCTCTGGTCTTATTTCATATACATACATAGGTTTTCCAAAAGATACACCAAGTCCTTTTCTCTGACCTACTGTATAATATATTATGCCTCTATGTTTTCCAAGTATATTTCCATCTGTGTCAACAAAATTTCCTTTTTTAGCTTTGAAACCATATTCTTTTTCAATAAAGTTTCCGTAATCATTATCAGGTATGAAACATATCTCCTGACTATCTTTTTTCTTAGACACAAAATTATCTATTTTTGATGCAATCTCTCTTATTTCATCTTTTGTGTATTCCCCAACAGGCATAAGAGTTGATTTAAGCTGTTCTTGAGTGAGATTATAAAGGGCATATGTTTGGTCTTTTTGTGAAGTTGCAGAAAGTTTTAATGCATATCTTCCAGTAACAGGGTGTTTTTCAATTCTTGCATAATGACCTGTTGCAATATAGTCTGCTCCAATCTCCTTTGAACGTCTTAAAAGAGACTCCCATTTAACATATCTGTTACAAGCTATACAAGGATTTGGAGTGTGACCTCTTTTATACTCGTCAACAAAATAATCTATAACATTTTCTTTAAACTCTCTCTTAAAATTCATTACATAATAAGGTATATCAAGTTTAAAAGCAATTCTTCTTGCATCATCAACAGCAGAAAGTCCACAACATCCACCGTTTTCTTCTATGTCACATCTGTTTTCATCCTGCCATATCTGCATTGTTACACCAATAACGTTATAGCCTTGTTCTTTAAGTAAATATGCAGCAACAGAACTATCAACACCGCCAGACATACCTACAACTACTGTTTTTTTATCCATATATTATATTTCCACCTTTTTATTTTAATATTATCATATATTATACTATCTCTTTAAATATTTTTCACCATATTTTTAAAAACAAAAAGGTGCGGATTTAACCGCACCTTAAATATTTATAATTAATAGTTTTCTGATTTAATGAGGAAGTAAGCCTGTGGGTGGTCACATACAGGACAAACTTCAGGAGCTTTTTTACCTATATGAATATGTCCACAGTTTGAGCACTGCCAAATTGTATCTCCTTCTCTTGAGAATACAATACCTTCTTCAATATTTCCAGCTAATTTTCTATATCTTGCTTCATGCTCTTTCTCGATTTCTCCAACTGCCTCAAAAAGATAAGCAATCTTGTCAAAGCCTTCTTCTTTAGCTTCTTTTGCAAAAGTAGCATACATATCTGTCCACTCGTAATTTTCGCCAGCTGCTGCATCTTCAAGATTTTCAAGAGTAGTTCCTATACCATCATGAAGGAGTTTAAACCATATTTTAGCGTGTTCTTTTTCATTGTTTGCAGTTTCTTCAAAAAGCTGAGCAATCTGAACATATCCTTCTTTTCTTGCTTTTGAAGCATAATAAGTATATTTATTTCTTGCCTGTGATTCCCCAGCAAATGCTGCCATAAGGTTAGCCTCTGTTTTTGTGCCTTTTAATTCTTTCATTGTAAATCCTCCTTTATATAATATAGTTTTTATTTATTTGTTGATATTACTATATCATAAATAAGAATGATTGTCAACAACTAAATAATATTATTTTTCTTTAGGCTCAAAAACTAAAGATGCTAAGAATGCAAAAAGTAAAGCCGCACTTATTCCTCCCGCTGAGGCTTTAAGCCCTCCTGTAAATATTCCAAGAAAACCATTTTGGTCAATTTCCTTAATAACACCTTTTGAAAGATTATATCCAAAACCTGTTAAAGGCACAGTTGCCCCTGCTCCTCCAAAATCTGCAATATATTCATAAATTCCAAGTCCTCCCAATATACAACCTAAAATTACAAACATTACAAGTATTCTTCCTGACATAAGTTTTGTTCTATCAATCAAAATTTGACCTATAACACATATAATTCCTCCAACAATAAAAGCTTTTAAATATTCCATAAATAAATCACTCCATATTCTCTATTGCCACAGCATGGGCTATTGCTGGTATACTCTCCCCTTGCTGTGATGATGTTGTACTCATAAGAGCACCTGTTGGTATAAAAAGCATTTTATTTATTTCTTTATTAATAAGTTTTTTATAGTAATAACCACAAAATGTTACTGCTGAACAGGCACATCCACTTCCACCACAATGGGTGTCTTGTTTTTCTCTGTCAAATATTTCAATTCCACAATCTGTATAATTATTTTTAATATTGTAGCCTCTATACGCCATAAGTTCCAATACAATATCTTTTCCCAAATATCCTAAATCACCTGTTGCAATAACATCATAATAATCAGGACTTCTTCCTGTATCTCTAAAATGAGCTGTCATTGTTTCAACTGCCGCAGGAGCCATTACAGCACCCATATTATTAGCATCTTTCACTCCCATATCAATAATTTTCCCTGTTGTCAAAAATGTTACTTTAGGGCCTTTTCCCTCTTTTTCTATTATAACAGCACCATCTCCTGTTACAGTCCATGTTGATGTTGGCGGTCTCTGTGTTCCCAAATCCAAAGGAAATCTAAATTGCTTTTCAGCAGAACAGAAATGACTTGATGCTGAAGCTATTACTTTTTTAGCAAAACCTCCGTCTACAAGTATAGAGCCTAGACCAATAGACTCTCCCATTGTTGAACAAGCACCGAAAACACCCATATAAGGTATACCAAAATCACGTATACCAAATATTGTAGCTGTATCTTGATTTAAAAGGTCTCCTGATATTATATAATCAACATCTTCAAACTTTGTTTTTGTTTTTTCACATAAATTTTTAATATTATCATGTACATATTGACTTTCAGCTTTCTCCCAGCTTTCACAACCATTCAATATATCATCACATATAATATCAAAATAATCTTTAAGAGGACCTTCTCCCTCCTTTGGTCCTGCCATTGATGATGTTGCTGTTATTATAGGGGGATTTTGAAATTTTATTGTCTGTTTTCCAATCTGTTTAGTCAAATGCATCATAATAAATTCACCTGCCCAAATAAATAATAAAAAATTCCAACTACCATTGACGCAAGAACCCCATATATAATTACAGGACCTGCAATAACAAACATTTTTGAGCCTAAACCAAAAATCATACCTTCTTTTTTAAATTCTATTGCAGGAGATACAACAGAGTTTGCAAAACCTGTTATAGGTACTATTGTTCCAGCTCCACAAAACTTTCCCAGTTTTCCATAAACACCTAATCCTGTAAGTAGTGCTGATATAAATATCAATATTATTGATGTTACAAGAGAAGCATTATCAGCGTTTAAACCATAAAATTTTGCTGTATTATTTATTGCCTGTCCCAATACACATATAAGACCACCTGACACAAAAGCCTTTAAACAATTTGTAAATATGGGACTTTTAGGAGCCATATTGGCAACCATATCATTATATTTTTGTTTTTCTTTTTCACTGTTTATCATATATAAAACCTCCTTTCAATTAATATTTTGTTTTTAAAATGATTTTATTCAAAAAAATAAAACACACCTAAAAAGGTGTGTTTTAAATATCAAACATACATAATGCTATTATTAAATTTAACACATATATTTTTAATCCATTGACTTTTTGGAATACTTTCAACCCAATCCTTTGGAAAAGTATCATATCCATATAATATTCCTGCAAGTCCTCCTGTGACAGCACCTGTTGTGTCTGTATCATCTCCCAAATTTACAGCCTTTAAAACAGCTTCCTCATAACTGTTACTGTTCATAAGACACCATAATGAAGCTTCTAAAGTATGTACTGTATAACCACTACTAGATATATTATCTTCAGATAGATTTTTAAAACTTTCTAAATCATGCAGCCTTTTAAAATGAACAAGTTCATCTGAAAAATGACCATTATTTTCATACCATTCAAAAGCATTATTAATAGCATTTTGAATATTATCAATACTTTTATTACTTATCAAACTTACAGCCACAGAAATATATATGCCACATGAAATTTTACTTCTAGGGTGATTATGAGTTAAAGAAGAAACATTGTGAATTTCTTTTACTGCCCATTCGTTTTTAAAAAAGTCATTTCCATATTTCTTATATATGTAAAATGCCAAAGGAAGAATTCTCATAAGACTTCCATTTCCATTATCATATTCATTTTTACCACCACAATTAATAGGAGAGCTTCCATCTAAATATCTAAAAATTGCATTTCTTGTGGCAACTCCTATATCAAAAACTTCATCATAAGCAGTGTATTCCCCTTTTTCTACCCAAAGTACAAATCTATCCATAATGTCTTTTAAATCAATAGTACCTATATCTCCAATACTATCAGCAAGGCATAAAGTCATTGTAGTGTCATCAGACCATGTGCCTTTTGGTTGACTGTGGGTTCCATAAGAGCGCATATCTGTTACAGGGTCATTTTTTAAAAGTTTTCTGTTCTTAAACTCCACAGGAACACCAACAGCATCACCTATACATAAACCCATTATACCGCTAAGTATTCTATCATACATTTCTGTTCCCCCCACTTCAAATTTAATTTATAACAGAATTATACTATATAAATCAATTATATAACACTATCATATTTTAAAAATTTGTTAAAAATACCCTTGTCCTGTAAAATATATACAAGTCAAGGGTATTTTAAAAAATTAGGGATACACTTTATTAAGCTATATATAAAAATTTTAATTCGTAATATCTACTTTTTTCATAAACAATACTTATGATTTTTCCCATACACAAAACAGCAAATATTGTACTGACACCTATTGTGCCACCTAACAAAAATCCAGTTATGAGCATGAGAGCATCAAAAATCATTCTTGTCAAAAACAGTTTAAGTCCATATTTTGATGCAACTCCAAAAACAAGAGCGTCATAAGCACTTTTTCCAAAATTAACTGATGTATACATACCTATTCCTATACCAATAATGAAAACACCTAATGTAGATTGTAAAATCTGCATTGATAAACTTTCAGGAATAGTAATTATACTCATTACAAAATCTGTACTTATACCAGAAAATATTGGATTTAAAATAGTACCTAAGTTAAGTTGTTTTTTATCAAGCAAAAATGCTATTATAAATAAAACTATATTTAATACAATATTAGCTTGACCTACTGTTATAGTAAAAACATTACTCATGCCGTCCCAAACAACGGCAAGGGGGTCGGCACCCTGTCTGCCACATACAGCGATGGCAACCCCAGCTCCCATAATAAAAGAACCTACTATAACTATTATTGACTTAAGAATAATTTTTCTCATTATCATTTAAGCTCTGGCCAATATTCCTTATTAGCTTCCATAAGGTCGTCAAGAAGCTCTTTCGCAACTGTTGCACTTGGAACAGTTTTTGATAATGTGAGTGCCTGCCATAATTTCTGATATGAATGTTCAATCCAAGCCTCAACAACAAGTTTTTCAACTGCTAACTGCTGTTCTATAAGACCTTTTTGGAATGTAGGTATTTTTCCTACTGAAAGTGGTTCATATCCATCTTTTCCAACTATACATGGTATTTCAACCATTGCATCATATGGAATATTTTCTATTGCACCTTTATTTTCAACAATAAGTAACATTCTTTCATGAGTATTATAAGCAAGAGCTGTTGCAAGGTCTACTATAAACTCTGCATGGATACCAACCTGTAAAGGACTTCCCTCTGAGTTACCATTCTTTTCGATTTCTGCACAAGCTGAGAATACTTCTTTTTCTCTGCCGTCAATAACTTCATTTGCTCTTGTATACTCTTTATTTGAATGACTTACAACATAATCAGGGAAAAGATAATATTTTAAATAACTGCTTGGTATTGTTGTAGGGTCTGTTTTTACAATCTCTCTTGTAAAGAGATTTGTCTCAAACCAACTATCTTTTTTAGCAGTTTTCATGCCTTCTTCACCATTTATAAAGCCATACTCTTTTATATGCTCAACAAGTTTTGGAAGAAGTTCATTTCCCTGTTTATCTTTTATTGATGTATACCAACCGAAATGATTTAAACCATAATATCTTATGTCCATATCTTTTCTTGATGGAATACCTGCTATTTTTGCAATACTATGTTCCATACCGATAGGCATATCACATATATTTATTATTCTTGAATTTGGTCTCAATATTCTTGTGGCTTCTGCAACTATTGAAGCAGGATTTGAATAATTAAGCATCCAACAATTTGGTGAGTACTTTTCCATATAGTCAATATTTTCAAGAACACCAGCTATTGAACGCATACCATATGCAATTCCTCCAGGACCACAAGTTTCCTGACCAACACAACCATGTTTTAAAGGAATTTTTTCGTCAAGCTCTCTCATTTTAAGTTTTCCAACTCTTATATGAGCAAGACAGAAATCTACGTCTGTATAAGCTTCTTCTGGGTCTGTTGTAGCAACATACTCTATTGAAGGGTCTTTTTCTTTAATAAGTATTTCACAAGCTTTTGCAACTTTGTTTTGTCTTTCTTCATCGTTGTCATAAAGTTTAATTTTTCTAAGTGGCAATCTATTAAGATTGTCAAGAAGCATTAATATAATTTCCGGTGTATATGTACTTCCTCCACCAGCTATTACTACTGAAAATTTTTTGTCCATAATAATAAAATCCTCACTTTCAATTATAAAATTATAAAAACTAATACTTTAGATGTAAAAGCAGTTCATTTAATATTATTAAATTATAGTCTTAAACTTAAAGTAAAGATTTTCTATATTATATATAACAATTAATTAATACTGGTCCTGACTATACTGGAATGCACCTTCAACAGCATCTTCTGGTTTATATACTTCAAGAATTTTTCCGTATCTTTCTCTATAATCGTTGTCAACTTCAATCTGTGGTATAACTTTTGTTCCTTCTTCAAAGAAGTGTTTTGAACCTCTACCCATGAGTTTTCCTCTCTTTGTATGTTTGTCGAGAGCAACGTCAAGTATTTCAGGTTTTTTGCCCATTGCAAACCCTTTTATAATTATATTTTTAAGGTAATCACTTGACCTATCTTTATCACTAGCACAGAGAACACGAATTGCATGAATGAAATACATTGGCTGGTCTCCGTCATCATATGGGAAATTCTTTCTCATTTCATTTAATGTATTAATCTGTACTGCTGCATCAAGATTTCCAAATCCAATGTCTTCAACAGATATTGTAAGAAGTCTTCTCCACATTTTTTCTAAGAGCTGTGGTGATGATATGTATAATTCATAAGCGAATGTACAAGCTTCCTCAACCATGTTTCTTCTTATTGATTTCTGTAAAGATGATATAATTTCATCTGCTGCAAATCCATTTCTTGTTTTAACTTCTGACCAAAAACTATATTTTACTTCCATTTTTATTTCTCCCTTTCTCCATATAATTCTATTAATTCTTCAACAAGTAATCTTATGCTTTCAGCTCCCATAAGCTGGTCTTCTGCATGAACAAGCAACAAACATACTTGTGGTTCAAGTTTTTCCATTTCATCAGTTAATACTTTACTATGTACTTCATGAGCTTTTGCAAACTCGGCAGAACCTTCCTCTATTTTTTTGAAAGCCTCATCTTTTTTTCCTGCCTTATAGTCTTTTAATGCCATAAGGTAATTTGACTTTGCAAGTCCTGCATATGTTATTATTTCCATTGCTGTCATGGAAACTTTTTCAATATCCACCATACCTTTTTACCTACTTTCTTTATCTCAGATTTTAAAATTACTGAGCCATTTTTAATGCTTGGTCAAGAGCTTTGTCACCGTCAGCCATAGCATAAACTCTTGGTTCAACAGCCTGAACAGGAATTCCAAGAGTAGCTTTTATAGTTTCAACAGCATATATAATCTGTGGTCCTACAAGACATACATCCCATTTTCCAACCTCAGCCATAACACCGTTGCTTGACTTAGCTTCAACAGTAAGGTCAAGACCTCTTTTTTCTCCTGCCTCTTTAATTTTTTTAACTAATATAGAACTTGACATACCTGCATTACAAACTAATAAAATTTTCATATTAGACATCTCCCTTTAATTTATATATCTTTTATTGAAGTTGTATATTTTTTGAAATATATATCATTTTCTCCATAAATTCATCTTTGTTTTTTACATCGAGAAGGCTTTTAAAAAGCTTCTTATCTAATGCTATTTGTTTAAAGAATTGAAAAAGCGTACTTACATCATCATCAATTTTATTTTCTATTGCAAGTAAAAATATAATCTTCATTTCTCTGCCATCACATATTACAGGTTTATCAAGCATGGCCACACTTACAGTAGTTTGTTTTGCAAATGTAGCCAATGGGTGAGGTATTGCAAAATATCTTCCAACAGCTGTTGGATAGATTTTTTCACGTTCTATGACATCGTCACTAAACTTTTTAGCACTTTCAATTCTTTTATTCTTTTCAAGAGTTAAAGACATATCTTTTATTACGTCTTCAAAACTTTCATTATTATTGTAGAATTTTATAAACTTTTTATCGAACATTCTCCTTGTTATATTCTCATATCTATGATTTATTTTAATTTTATGTATAAGAGAATTTAAAAGGTCGTAATCTGTTTTATAAGGAATGTTTTCTATAACATAAGAAGGTGTTGTTATATTTTGAGGTATTTCTCTAAGTGATACAATAAGGTCAATTTCATTATCTTTCATATACTTTTCAAGATAATGCATATGTATATTACCAACAATTTCTATTTGATTTGAAAAATTAGTTGCAAGCCAGTTCCTTATTATATTATTAACACCCATACTGTTATCATTTATTATTACTGTTTTTAGTTTTGTATTACTCATTTGAAGATAATACTCTATGTATACTGCAACATAAGAAATCTCATCATCAGCAGGATATTTTTTCTTATATTTATATATTGTGTGGACAATAAGCATAGCAATTTCATAAGCAAGAGGATATTTCTTTTTTATATCATCTATCATAGGATTGTTAAGCTCATAACCCATATCAAGCCTTCTTAACATATATTCAATATGTACAGAAAGATAATTTATTACATCTTTAGACTCTTTAAGGTCAAAACTGTATTTCTCCATTACATTGGTACAGAATTCATTTACTATACTGAAAGCTGTATTTGAAATCCCTTCACAATCAAGTATGCTATCTGGCATTTTTATACACCAGAGGAAATCATAAAGACAACCTTTATCGTTTTCTGTAAGATTAAAGCCAGTGTTTTCCAGTTTGTCTATTAACAAGTCAGCTATTGATGAACTTCTCATAGGACTTTTTTCACTTACTGTAAAGCCACAATTATTTCTTGCAACACATATATATATTGAACCTGCTATCATATCCATTGATTTATCATCAACACTTATTTTATGCACTTCAAAAAAACTTTTTATTTTTTTATAAAGATTTTCAAAATCCTCATCTATAAAATTTTCACACAGAAGATATTCAAGTTCTTTTTTATATGTCATTTTATTTGACGATACAGAGTCTTTAAGCATTTTGAAAAAAAGCTGTCTTATAATTTCTTCAGAAGACTCATTTTGTATAGAGTCTCCTGAAATTTTTATATAATTATAACCATAGTTCTCATTTAAAAATTTTCTTAATTTGTTACACTCTTTATAAACCATTTGTTCTGACAAATAAAGTTCATCAGATATATCATAAAAGCTTTGTTTTCCATGAAAGAAAACCTTTCCCATAATTTTAAGTATTCTTTCATCGCTTTCAACATAGTCATTATTTTTATTTTCGAGAAGATTTATTATGTTTTTTATATATTCTACATGGTCAGAGTCAACAAAATATCCCTTTTTATTTGAAGAATTTATTTTGACCTTTTTATCCTTAAACATACTGTTTATAGATGATATATCATTTCTTACTGTGCGTGAAGATACATTCAAAATATCAGCAATAGCCGTTCCGGTAACACCGTTTGAATTTTTAACTACCAAATCTAATATTTTTAATTGTCTCTTAGTAAACATAGGCATTCTCCTGTTTATCACATGGCTGATTCATATTCCTGTTCTTTTTTCAACTCATCTGCTTCCATAGCTTTGAAGAATGGATAATATATTACTGTCATAATAATAATGTTTACAAATACAAGTGCAACTGATTTCCAATCAAGAGTCATTATGAAAGCTCCAACTCCTGGTGGAAGGAAACTTGGTGGGTTTGCTATTGGCATTCCAACAAGTCCGCTTGTCATAGCAAAATATGTAATTATTGTTACTACAAGTGGTCCAAATACAAAAGGTATAAACATAAATGGATTAAGAATAATAGGAGCACCAAATATTATAGGCTCATTAATTCCAAAACATGAAGGTATAATACCAACTTTTCCAACTGCACTTAAACTTTTTGCTTTTGATTTAATCATAAGTATTACAAGACCTATTGTTAATCCAGAACCTGTAACCTGTAACATGTTATAATAAAGTCCAAATGTAAAGAAGTGTGTTACAGGCTGACCTGCTGTATAGGCTGCAATATTTTCAGCGGCATACTGTATTGCAAAAGGAGCCCAAACTGCTGATGTTATGGCTGGACCATGAAGTCCAAAGAACCATAAAAGCTGTGTAAGAAGCATTACTATCATAACTGCTGGTAATGTATCCATTGATTTTATAGCTGGTGCAAGTATACTCATTATAAACTCTGGAAATACTTTTCCTGCTACTTTTTCTGTAATTGCAACTATTATTGTTGCTATAATAGCGTTTACTATTAATGGGAGAAGACTACTAAAACTCTCTCCTACCATAACTGGAACACTATCTGGAAGTTTTATTACTAATTTTTTGTTAATCATAAATCTAGTTACTTCAACAGTCAATATAGAAGAAACTATACTTGTGAAAAGACCTTCAGCACCGAAATACTGATTTCCGATACCGCCTTCAATTATTACACCACTTAATATTGCATGAACTATTACTGCTGTAATTCCGAGCTGTGCTGTGTTAAGTCCATATCTTTTTCCCAAAGAATCTGCAATAAAGAAAGCAGCATAAAGTGATAATAAACCATTTGTAAATTTATCCGGATATGTAAGAATACTCATATTGTTTGTTATGAAATCATACACCGGACCACTACCAAGAAGGTTTGCAATAGCTATAGGCAATATACATATTGAACCTAAAATTATTATTGGGATAATTGCTATCATACCGTCTTTAATAGCCTGAAGATGTTTTTGCTGCTCTACCTTATTGGCTATCGGCATAAGCCATTTTGATAAAGATGTTTGTAATTTTGATGTGTTCATTTGTACCCTCCTAATACTATTTTCAATGACCGGTCATCTACTGATAGCTATATATTAAAATCTATTGATAAAAATTTCAAATAAAGAATTGCCTAGCTAATAGGAAAAATGAGTAAAACAATATAGATATAAGACATAGTAATATTTTTACCACACAATGTTAGACACACATTTTTATACAAAAAAAGCTTTAAAAATAAAGGTTTTATATATATTTTAAAATTTTAAATATATAAAAAAGCAGCTATATAAAATAGCTGCTTTTTTAATTATTTTGTTGGGTCATTTATAACTCCTATAATGGCCATAATAATATTTAAAATCATATATGGATTACTAAAAACATTTTTTATACTATCTATAACAATTTGCCAATTCGTGAACATCTCAATGTCTGCATCTATGGCTGTAAATATAACTCCTAAAAGACCTATCCAAAAATATGGATTTTTATATTTTACATTAATTTTAATCATAGAATACCCCCATAATATTTTTATAATGCATGTACAAAAACTCATTATCTAATAGTATTCTATGATTTATAAATTTATTTGTTACAATTAATTTATAATTAAAAGACTTTAAAAATACAATTCTATTTCAAGCATATTATCTGACATAATTACATTTTCTTTTGAAATACCTAATATTTTATGAAAATATTCATCACTATATGGAATATACAATGTTCCATTAATAATTTCTGGTTTATTTTTAATACTAATTATCTCAGAACCACATTTTATTATACTATCATTTAAACATATATCTGAAAAACCATTATCAGGATAATAAATTCTATAAATACTCTTTTTTTCATCAATACATTTTATACTATATCCTTCATCAATTGTTTTTATAAAGCTCTCTATTGGTATAATTACAGTATTATATTTGAACAAAGGAGCATCATTCATCTCAAAAAGCATATCATCATATAAAACATAATTTTGTCCAGGATACACTTTATAAGGTATACTATTTTTAATACTATTATTATTTTCATAGTTTTCAATTTGTGTAATGTTATTTGCAAATATATTTACATCACTTTGTAAAAACAATCCCATTGTTATAATAAAAACAAATTTAAAATTTATCAAATACACTCCCCCTTTAACCATAAAAATAATAACATAAAAAGGGATTATTTTCAATATTTTATTATATTTGTAATCATTTTTGTAATATTAAATAAAAAAGAGTAGTAAAATACTACTCTTTTTTTAAAAAATTATATCAGTATCCATATACAACAGTTACATTTGCTTTTATTTCAATATCATCATAAGTGATAGTTGTTGAAGGTGCAGAACCTCCCATACTTTCTTCAACAGCCATATCAGCCATAGCCATATTTTTTCCATAAACCTCATAAGAATTTGAGCTAGGTATTTCTGTAACGCTTACAGGGTTAGATATTGAAACACCAAGAGCTTCTCCAATGGACTTAGCACTTTTTGAAGCATTGACAACAGCTGATTTAAGAGCATCACCATAATACTTATTAGTATCTTCAACATAGAAGTTTACACCATTAGTTCTTGTTGCACCAGCATTTATAGCAATTTCCATAATTTCTCCGGCTTTATCAATCTGTTTTGTTGTAACAGTAAATCTGTTTGAAGCTGTATATCCTGTAATTTTATCTTCTTTTGTATCGCTGTCATAATAGTAATCTGGGTATACTGAATAGCCTGATGTTATTATATTTTCCTCGTTTATACCAAAATTTTTGAGAGCTTTTTTAACACTATCAGTAACCTTTGCATTTTCAGCCTGAGCCTCACTGTTTGTCTTTCCCTTTGTCTCAACAGAGAAAGAAATATCCGCAGTATCAGGTTTTACTTTAACAACTCCAGTACCAGAAACAGTAATTGTGTTTGGAACAATATCCCCAGCAAAAGCTATAACTCCTAAAGCTCCAAAGGTCATAACTCCTGCCAAAACAATGCCCAAAGTTTTTCTTAAAAGTTTTTTCATAATAAGTCCCCCTTTTATATTTTACGCTGTTTAATTTTTATAAATATATATTTCACAGCGATTTAAATTCTCATCAATAGCACTTATTTGATTTTCAATACTTTTAATCTGTTTTTCAAGTTCTTTTTTACTGTTTTCATCATTTGTATTTTTAATGTCTTCATTTATATTTGAAAGTTCATTTGAAAGATTATTATATTCTTTAGAATAATCCTTTGAACTTTCAGATACAGTACAGATATTTTTTGATTTTAAAGCTTCAACAAAATTTTTATAATCATTTGTGGACATTACAACAGTAGTTTTATTTTCTTCCTGAGAAATTGTTCCATTATATGTTTTTGCCAAATCAACAATAGTATTATAACTCTCATTATTTGTATTTATATCAGCAGAATAAACAGTATATGAATTTGGACTATTTACAGTCATAAGACCATTAGAAGGAATATTTCTCAAATCAAGACCTTCTGACATAAGCATATCCGGAGTATTTGATTTTCCTATATTTCCTCCTGAATATCCTGAAACTTCTGCTGTCTCTGATGAAACATTTTCATTATTTTCACTTAAATTTTTATCAGTATTTGAACTATTTGTATTATCTATAATTCCGTTTGTATCATTATTTTTAACATCACTACTTTTTTCTTTTGGTGTAATATTTTCATTATTAGGTGTAACTGTTTCTTCTGATGTTTCATCAATAGGTTCATTTGATTTTTCTTCAACATCATTTTCTTCTATATTTTTTGATGATTTTTCATCATTATCTTTCAAAACTAAATCAGTACTATTTTGTTCTGTATTTTCATTAATATTAACATCCTCATTTTCTAAAACAGAGGAAGGCATATTTTCATATTTACCATCTTTCATATTAAGAAGCCCTGCTTTAGTTCCTCCAACAATGAAAAGGGCAAATACTGCTGCAAACCCTATAAATTTATATACAGTTTTATATTTTTTATTTTTACGTATAGGAATTACTTTGGGATTTATCTCATTTTCAAGTTTCTGCATAAGTTCATTATGATAATTTTTAGGAAGTTCTTCCAATGGAGTCTCTCTAAGCTCTTTTACAGTTTCTTGAAGTTCTTCAAATTCTTTTTTACAATTTTCACATTTTTCAATATGCTCAAGAAGCTCTATTTTTTCGTTTTCTGAAATTTCCCCATCAATAAACATATTCATCAAACAAAAAGCATCTCTACAATCCATTTATCTTGCCCTCCTTTCATTTATATTGACGATATTATTAAATTTTTGTTCCCTATTTCCAATAATAATATTTTTAAGATGTAATCTAGCCCTTGAAATTCGTGACTTCACAGTTCCAATAGACAATCCTGTCATATCTGCAATTTCTGTATAGCTAAGACCGTGAATATCTCTAAGTACAATTATTGTTCTATGCTCATCAGAAAGTTTTTCAACGGATTTTATAATCTCATTTCCTGTCTCTTTAGATATAACAGCCTCCTCAGGAGAAGGAGAATTGTCAGCAAACTCTCTTTTAAAACTTCCTTCATCCTCCTCAATTTCGCTATCCATAGAAAAAGTTTCTTTACCTTTTTTCTTTCTAAGTTCATCAATACAAGCATTAGTTGTAATTCTATAAACCCATGTAGAAAAAGATGATTTTCCATCAAATTTATCAAGATTTTTATATATCTTTATAAAAACCTCTTGAGATATATCCTTTGCGTCCTCAGGATTTTTCAAAACCCTCAAAGCCACATTATAAACCTTCTTTTCATAGGAAAGTATAAGCTCCTCAAAAGAAGCCATATCTCCTTTTAAAGCCGATTTTATAAGGATATCTGTTCTCTCATCAGACATCTTTAAAAACCCCCTGTCTAATCATAATACATCACTTAAAATGTGACGTTAAAATAAAGAAAATTGTTCCATTTTTAATTTGTTTTATTAAAAAAAATATGTTGCAATTTCAAAATTACTGTGCTATTATATATAAGCAGTTAAATTTTGCCGGTGTGGCGGAATTGGCAGACGCACTTGACTCAAAATCAAGCGGAGAATATCCGTGCCGGTTCGAGTCCGGCCACCGGCAGTTTTAAAAAGAATTTCTAATAAATTTAGAAATTCTTTTTTTATTTCTATAATAAATATGAAAGAAGCAAATAACTTCTTTCATATAAAATAATCGTATCCCTTTTCTTTTTCCCAATCAACCAAATCTCTAAGAGTGTATTTATCAATAACACTTTTTATGGCATTGTCAAGCTCTCTCCAAAGTTTTAATGTTGTGCAATCACTTGCACGGTCACAATATCCCATATCTTCATCAAGACAATCAACAGGAGACATACTACCTTCTGTAAGTCTTAAAATACTTCCCACAGTGTAATTATCTGTACTTTTTGTAAGTCTGTATCCTCCCTGAGCTCCTCTTATACTTTTTATAAATCCAGCTTTTGAAAGTATAGAAGCTATACTCTCAAGATATTTTACAGAAATCTCTTGACGCTTTGCAATATCTTTAAGTCTTACAGGTTCTCCACTATCATTTATAGCTATATCAAGCATAAGTCTTAAGGCATATCGGCCTTTTGTTGAAATCTTCATTATAAAAACCTCCCCACTATTACTTAATGATACACACTATTTTAATTTATATCAATATTTAAAAATTAAAAAAAAGGAGGAATATTTTCCCCCTATTTTTATATATTTATAACTTTATATCACTTTATTTTAAACTGAAAACCTGATTTTATAGCCTTATGAGGACATGAAGCTTTACAATCTCCACATCTTATACATTCAAGGCTATTTATATTTTCCATAACTTTGACCTGCATACCACATACTTTTTCACATACACCACATTTTATACATTTATCTTCATCAATAGACATTGTATAAAAACTGTAACGGTTAAATACAGAATAAAAAGCACCTAAAGGACAAAGATATTTACAAAACGGTCTATACATAACTATTGAAAGGAATATGACCACAATAAGTATAAATGCCTTCCAACCAAAGAGAAAGCCAAGTCCATTTCTCAAAGTCTCATTTGTAGATATTAAAGGCAAACCACCTTCAAGAGTTCCAACAGGACAAATCCATTTACAGAAATATGGCGATGCAATACCGAATTTATTTGTCAATATAGCTGGTAGTATTATTACCATCAAAAAAGCTATAATATACTTAAATTTTACAAGTATTTTATGTATATTATAAGGGACTTTAAACTTTTTGGAAGGTATTTTATGTAGCAAATCCTGTATAAAACCGAAAGGACATAAAACCCCACAAACAAATCTTCCAAGTATAACTCCAAAAAGCATTATTATGCCGGCTGTATAGTATGAAAAACTGTGTTTTCTTCCACCTATAACAGACTGCATTGCACCTATGGGACAGGAACCTAAAGCACCGGGGCATGAATAACAGTTTAAACCAGGAACACAGAATGTTTTAAGTTTACCGTCATATATTTTACCTGCCATAAATCCTGTAACATATCCATTTGTAAATAGTGTGGCTAAAGTTTGAAATATATGTCTTTTTTTATTAACTGCCATTTTTTAACCAACTCCTATACATTCAAGACATATTTTTACTGCCTTTTGAAATACAAGAGCTTCCTCTCCTCTCTGTATACCTACATATATAAATAAAATTGATAAAACCAAAATTATATATTTAATATATTTACTCACTCTGACCACCACTTAAACTTTCAAGTCTATCCATAATAATATCTTTATAGGCATCTTTTATCTGCCCTTCTGGAGCAGGAACACCAACCTGTGCTTTACCTACAATTTCACCCTTTGAATTTACAAATATAGTATAAGGTATTGATGATATATTTCTTAAGAAATTGTTTTCCATATCAGCAGAAGGAATTATTGTTGTAAAATCACAACCACTTTCTTTTAAAATCTCTTTTGCAAAATCAGTTTCACTGGCACCATCAGTACAAATTGAAATTATATTTGTCTTTTCAGGTAATTCTTTGTAAAGTTCGCCTATCTCAGTAAGTTCAGAAAGACAAGGTCCACACCATGTAGCCCATATATTAACCATTGTTATGTCATAATCTGCAAATATATCCTGTGTAACAGTGTTTCCCTCCATGTCTTTTACCTCAAAAGATGAAAGGTCTCCTTGAACCTCTGTAATATCAACAATTTCAGGAGTAAATATACATACATTATTTTTAAGTTCATCAAGAAGTCCTATTGCTGTCTCAATGTCTTTTTTCTGTTCATCAGTAAGTGTCAAAGCTGAAATATCGTTGTTATATCCCCAATAATATATATTATCATCAGTTTCTGTAATAACTTCTACATTTGTATAAAGAGCTTTCCACATTTCAAAATTTTCGTCCATACCTGGTGCATTCTTTTCGTATCTCCAAACACCAGAAAGATAGAAAACATCACTTTCACTTATGAAATATCCAAGACCAAGAGAATATGGCTCTATGGCATATCCACCCATTTTTTGACTCTCTATAAGACTATAAATCTCATCAGGGTGCTTTATACCAAAACCAAAAGAAGGCTCTGCAATAGCTGTCTTATCTGTTTCAGGAGAAAAATCATTTCCACCTATTGTTTTCATTCCTGTTGCAGAATATTTTTCATTTATAAAAACTTCATCTTTTTTTGTAACAGCACTTGAATTATCATTATTTTTGTTATTACTACTATTACTACAACCTGAAATTGCTCCCACAGAAAGAGACAAAGCCATAAATATCATTAAAAGTTTTTTCATTTTTTACCTACCTTTCAAACAAATAATTTATTTACTTTAAAAAAGCTGAAAATTTAAAAATTTTCAGCCTTTTTGATATAACTATTTTATTTTAGAAAATTAAATTAATCAACTAAATTTTTTTAAAAAACTTCTATTGTGTATGAAGTTTTAAATTTCTCTCCTGGTTTTAAAATATTAACCCACTGTTTATTTGTTATTTCTCTGTCTGCCATAGCACTGTCACATCTTCCATACCAAGGCTCAATACATACAAAAGTATTATCAGAGTTCTCTTTTGACCATATTCCAACAACAGGAGCATCAAAATCAACTTTTATATAAGGTACTTTTTCCGGTGTGAGAAGGGATATACTCTTAACCTGACTATTTTCAAGTACAAGAGTGTTTCCGCCAAGTAAATCGTCATTTATCTCAAGAGTACCTTCATCAAGTTTTCTTACAGTAAATGTCTCATCAACATATCCGCTAGGTCTAAAATCTCTACATGATATTTCATCAACACCATCAAATTTTAAGAAACAACCTGTTGAATTTTCTCTGCTTGGACACATAAAAGCAGGGTGAGCACCTATAAAGAAAGGCATATCACAATCATTAGTATTTTTTACAGTCCATGAAACAATAACTTTATTGTCCTCAATTTTATAACCACATATAAGATTAAATTTGAAAGGATATCTTTCAAGTGTTTCCTCATTCTCTGTAAAAATAAATGAAACGGTCTTATCTGTGCTGTCATGGAGTTCAAATTCTGATGTTCTCGCAAAACCATGCTGCAAAACATTATATTCCTTTCCGTTATATGTATAAGTATTATCTCTCATACGTCCAACGAAAGGAAAGAGTACTGGTGATGAATATCCCCAATATTTAGGGTCACTATTCCAAAGATAGCTTTTTTTGTCTTTTGTTTTAAGTGATTTAAGTTCCCCGCCCTTTGAACTCACTCTTATTCTGATTTTTTCGTTTTCAAGTACATAGTCTTTCATTAGAAACACTCCTCTCTTTATTTTAGCTTTATATCTAAAAGATTTTTATTAAAAATCCAAAAAACCAAAAGGATTATCGTCACTACTGTTTATAAACTGCATAAGAAGGAGAGCACATTTCATAGCAACTTTTTCTTCTTTAAGAATTCTCAAAGCCTCTTTTCTGTCAACAATTTTTGTGTTTATAGTCTCTGTTGCTTCAAGCCACTCCTGTGAAGGTTCACCCTCTGCATATCCATAATATATGCTTACAGACTCATCAGTAAGACCTACACTTGTGTAGAAAGGTCTACTCATAGGACTTTCGCCATTATTTATAAGGCTAAGAGTCATACCTGTTTCCTCTTTAAACTCTCTTACAGCACAAAAAGCACCAGTCTCACCAGCATCCACAAGACCAGCTGGCATTTCATATATAAAGTCATTTATAGGGTATCTATACTGTTTTACAAGCACGATTTTTGAAGGGTCATCTTTTAAAACTGCATATATCATAATACCTTCAGGGTGATTTTCTTTTGTGACATATTTCATAGTGTCACCATCACCTCTTGAGGCAAAGTAATAATTAAAATTTTTACCATTTCTGTCAACAGCGTCAATCTGAAAAAGATTTAAAAACTTATTATCTGTAAGTTTTTTAATATTTTTATCCATCACAAATTCCTCCCGAAACATTTATAATTATATTATATTACACATTATGGCAAAATAAAAGAAGGAAATGATATATCATCTCCTTCATAAAATTTAAGAAATAACCTGATACAATGAACTATCCTCAAACAATGTATTTGCATTATAAAGGAAAAGAACATCTGTAATATTTTTATCTGTCATTATTTTTTCAACATCACCATAATAATATCTTGGGTCAACAACATATATATTTGAAAAATATGGTGTCAAGAAAGGAATAAAACAATTTGCATAGGAATCTTTAAAAATAAGAATATTTCTTCCACTGTCTGACATTGTTTCTATCTCTTTCATTCCGCTGTTTCCTCCTAAAAACACAGCGTAAGGCTCACTACTCGAAAGTTTTGTACTATCATATAATGAAGGTGAAACTTTTCCTGTGTCACTATCTGTAACTATAACCTTCTCTATCTGTGAAGGAATATAAACATTTATAGTGTCATCTTCTACCATATATCCGCTTTTTGACTCAAGAGTACCTGAAAAATCTGTTTTAACAGTATATTCTTTATAATTATCAAGAGAATACTCTATTTCTGCAACCTCTGCAAAGGACTCAAAAGCATATTTTGCCCCAAGTGTTGTCCAATGGTGGTCTGTTCTGTAATATATATACTCATCTTGATGACCACGCATTTTATCACATATATCAATAAAATTTACATCAGTAACAGAATTTGCCCACTGTTCAATCTGTTCTCTTTGATTTTCAACAGGTGCAAATTTAGGTAGCTTTTCACTCATAACCCATACACTATTTGGAACAATCATCATATACATATTTATGCCTTCATGTTTTTTAGCAAAATTACTTACAGCTTCTCTATTTTCATTATCATGTACTCCAAAAGAAGCTGTCTTTTCAAATAAATAACCATTACTGCCATAATATACACCATTAGACTCTCTACTTCCCAAAGTAAGCTCTGAAAATGAACGTATTCTCATGTAAAAATCTCTAAAAGCAAACTGGTCTGATAAATAGCTTTCAAATTTTTTCATAAATGTTCCATCAGCAATAGTCTCACCAGATATAGAAGGTGTTAACTGTAAAAGTCTATTTTCTCTATTGGAAAACTCTCTATCAGGAGCAACAAAATTTAATATTGTAATAAAAAAGACAGCAACAATAAAAATAATACCCATAAAAACACCTGTTTTAAGCTGTCTTTTTTTTTGTATTCTTCTATTCATAAAATATCACCTTAAAATCTAAAGTATAAGAAAGGATTATATGTATCTCCAACAAGATATGCCACTGCAACAACAAATATTATTATATGTAAAAAGCATATATAAAAAGCACATTTATTTTTTCTTCTCTCAATACATTTTTGCACAATTGCATATAAAAGAGGTGTAGAACATATGGCACATATAATAAGAGAAATTCCTCCTGTAATTATATAATATATCCCTGTTGTATCCCAAAGGGCTATATTATCAAATCCAAACATAACTCTAATATAGTCTATGGCTGATGTAAGGTCTTTACTGAAAAAGAATACCCAACCTATAATTACAACAATCATAGTATATATTCTTAAAACAATACTAGGCAATACATCAATAATATTTTTTAAAAAATATTTTTCTATTATAAGTATTACACCATAATATAAACCCCATACAACAAAATTCCAACTGGCACCATGCCAAAGACCTGTCAAAAGCCATACAGCAAAAGTATTTCTTATATGTTTATAAACACCCTTTCTGTTACCACCTAATGGAATATAAACATACTCTCTAAACCAGCTACCTAAAGATATATGCCATCTTCTCCAAAACTCTGTAACACTCTGTGACAAATAAGGATATCTAAAATTCGGCTTAAGTTTAAAACCAAACATATATCCAAGACCAATTGCCATATCAGAGTAACCACTAAAGTCAAAATAAATCTGGAATGTATAAGCCAAAGCTCCAATCCAAGCTGTCAATGATGACATCTGACTTAATGGAATAATACTTTCAAATATAACACCCATTCTATTTGCCAATAACACTTTTTTAAATAATCCCCATAAAAAATAAAAAGAACCTGTTCCAAAATTTTCAAAGGACTCTTTTCTATTTTTAAGCTGATAATCAATGTCACTATACTGAACAATAGGACCTGCTACAAGCTGTGGAAACATGGCTATATAAACACCAAAGGACACTATATTTTTTTGACTTGCAACTTTTCCTTTATACACATCAGCTATATATGAAAGTGCTTGAAATGTATAAAATGAAAGTCCTATTGGTAAAGGAAGGTCATGACCTGAAATATTTAAACCTGTAATTGAATTTATATTGTCTATAAAAAAGTCATAATATTTAAAAAATCCAAGTATAAATAAATTTACAATAACTGTAAAAATAAAAGTTCTTTTTGCTCTTCTTCCTTTTTCTTTAAGTGCTCCTATATTTAATCCCATAAAATAGTTAAACACTATACTGTATATCATAAGAATTATGTATACAGGTTCACCCCATGCATAAAACACAAGGCTGAATATAAGCATTATAATATTTCTAAATTTTTGGGGAACAATGTAATATACCCCTAAGAGAACTGGAAGAAATAAAAATATAAATATAATACTACTGAATACCATTTAAAATACTGCCCCTTTTATTTCTTTATTGTATTATAAAAAGCGTCATAAAAATTCTGGCTATCAGGAGACACAGCAAACAGCACATAAACACCTTCAACTGATATAACACTATCATTCAAAAGCTTTGTCTGTTCAACTCCATAGCCTTCAAAACTTTTTAATTGCTTTTCTTTTCTATCATTTACAGCTGTCTCAAGAGAATTTGCTTGCTCTTTAGATAAAGCTTTTACAATTAAAATTTCTCTAACGTCCATTGTGTCTTCTCCCTTAAGGAGCATAACGCCTTCATAATCATCTCTGTTTATGCCATAAAACTCTTTTATTTTAAGGCTGTCAACTTCTGTCATTCCTTCTGTATCTCCTGCACTTTTAACATTTTGAACCAATGTATCAAAATTTACATTTTCAACCTTGGAAGAAGAAATAAAGCCTGAAATCATAACAAAAAGCCATACAACAAGTACACATTTAACAACAAACCATTTCATAATAAAAACCTTTCCAAAAAAAATTAAATTCCCGCATATTTTGCCATATTATCGAGCCATAAAGGGTAAAAATCATATTTTAAATGTATACCGTCATTTTGATATATATCTTCCATACCCTCAATAAGACCGCTATTATCTATAAATACAGCTCCAATCTCATCACACATGGCTTTGAGTCCTTCATTATAATCATCTATATGTAAAAGATATTCATTTTTTTCAATAGCTTTTTCCTGCACAGGCATAATATTATTTACAAATATTTTTGTATTAGGAGAATTAGATTTTATTTCTTCTATCCTCTCTTTATAAAAACCTATAAATTTATCAGTATTTCCCCTATAATATTCCAAATCATTCATACCAAGAGAAATAAAAATATTTTGAGGATTTCTAGATATGGCATTGCTAACCTCTGTCTGTGCCTTAGACACAACCATGCCCTTTTGTGCAATAACATTTGAGCTAGAAAGTATACCATAATCAATGAGACCTTCTGCTATTGAGTCTCCTATTATAACTGATGAAGCAAATCTCTGACCATATGTAAGGTTTGAAAAATCTTCTGATGCAGGTGGAGCAAAAAGTTCATTTTGAAACTCATCAATTTCAGCTTTAACAACATCAGCATCAGCATTCTCCATAGTTTCCAACATAAAAATGCCCTCTGATACAGCCTGTTTACTTCCCTTATTATTTTCATTTTTTCCAAATATATTAAAAATCAGAACTGCAACTATAACAAAAGTAGCAGCACCAAGCAATTTAAATTTCAATAATAACACCATCTTTCAATTAAGCTTCATATTTTTATTAGATGTAAAAAACATATAAAAAGTTTCATAAAAACAAAATTTTAAAACTTATGTAACATTATTTAATAATATATTTCAAAAAAAGTCATTTTACGATAGTATTCAACAAAAAGACCTACCTAAATATAATATACTAAAAAATTATATTTGCAACTTATATTTTAAAATATACAAAAATTACTTTTATACAGAAAATTATTTACAATAAAAAAAGATACTCAAAAGAGTATCTTTTTATTAATTAAAAAATTATCCCAAAGCTACATCCAAAATCATCATTATAATAAAACCTATCATAACTCCCATTGTTCCTGTATTTGAATGTTCTCCCAAATGAGCCTCAGGTATAAGTTCTTCAACAACAACATACATCATAGCTCCTGCCGCAAAACTTAAAAGCCATGGCATAACAGGTGTAACACTTCCCGCTATTATAACAGTTAATACTCCAAATACAGGTTCTACAAAACCAGACATAGCTCCCATAAAAAATGATTTTGATGTTGACATACCTTCCTGTCTTAAAGGTAATGATATTGCAGCTCCTTCAGGAAAGTTTTGTATTCCCATTCCCAAAGCTAAAGCTATTGCAGGAGCAAAAGCCCCTTCTCCTCCTTGCTGTGCACCTAATGCAAAAGCAAGACCAACAGCCATTCCCTCAGGTATATTATGTAATGTTACAGCTGACATAAGAAGTGTATTTCTCTTAAAAGATGATGATACACCTTCAATAGTGTCTTTTCCTCCTGCCAAATCAGGGTGTATATGAGGCAAAATATTATCAAGTGCTAAAAGAAATAATACTCCCAATATAAAACCGCCTGTGGCAGGAACCCAACCTATATATCCCAAATTTTCAGACATTTCTATGGAAGGAATTATAAGTGACCATACAGAAGCCGCTATCATAACACCTGCCGCAAACCCTAAAAATATTCTATTTATATTCATGCTCAAATTTTTTCTAAATATAAAAACCATTGCTGAACCAAGGGCTGTCATAAAAAATGTAAAACCAGTTCCTTTTATAGCCCAAATCAAAGAATTCATCATATTATATACCTCCTTTTAAAAAAAGTTAGCTTAATCTAACTTTTATATTATAAATATAACATACTGTATAAATATTGTCAACAAAAAAAGACGGTAAAACCGTCTTAAAATGTTCCAACAAAAAATTTTACAGCTATGAAAAATAAAAATATACCTATGTACAGTGGAATTTCTTTTTTTACATTACTTAGAGCTTCAGGGTCATCAGATTTTTTAATATCAATCCATTTAACAACAATTATTTCCAAAGCCCATATTATCCAAGCTACAAAACCTATATATCCCCTACCCAAAAGAGCAACGGCAATTATAATAATCTCAAATATTTTAAGTTTTTTGCTGTCCATATAAGTATCCCTCTTTTTTTATGATTATGTATTTTTAATGTTAGCACAGTGTGTTTATACAGTCAACGAATATATATTTTTATTTCAAAAGTGAATAAAACTGTAATTTTTTAAGGAAAATACCATAAAAGGCAGGTGTATTTAATGGATATTTATATAAAACCTAAAAGGAAAATACTTATAATAGGTAAAAAAGCAATATATTTAAAGGACATAGGTGAAATTTTTGTATCAGGAGGAGTTTCAAAAGATATAGAAAATATAATTGTCACCACAATAAACTCTGAAAAAGACTGTGAAAAAGTTATATCAGTAATGGATATTGTAAAAGCTATAAATTTAAAATATCCAAATGCAACAGTTTCAAATTTAGGGGAAATAGATACTTTAATTGAATATCAAATAAAGTCAAGAAAAGCCGGTGGATTTATTGAGACAATAAAAATATTATTTGTATCAGCTGTACTTTTTGCTGGTTCTATAACTGCAATAATGAGTTTTCATGCTGATGCAGAGATACCTAAAATTTTTGGAAATTTCAGCTATATGCTTTCAGGAGAGTACAAAGAAAATAATCCTATTATAACTGTACCCTACGGAATAGGATTGGGAGTTGGTATAATAGTATTCTTTAATCATTTTTCAAAAAAATACATCACAAAAGACCCAACACCAATAGAAGTTCAAATGACAACCTATGAGAAAGAGACCACAGATAGTATAATAGCAACTCTTGAAAAGGAGGAGAGAAAAACTGAATAGTATTTTTAATAATATTTTAAAAAACATTATAATGGCATTTTTCGGACTTTCATCAGGAGTTGTAATATCGGGTGGTGTATTTGCTTTTATAGCAATGATAGGAATTGTTCCAAGAATGGCACAAAAAACTAAAACAGTAAGTAGAATACCTCTATATGAAGATATTATTGTTATAGGGGGAATTTTAGGTACAATATTAACATTCGTAAATATTAATATAGGAAATTTTAAAATTTTACTTCCCATATTTTCATTTTTAACAGGAATATTTGTTGGAGTTTTGGCAATAGCCCTTGCTGAGGTTTTAAATGTAATGCCTGTATTTAGAAGGCGTTTAAGAATATTAAAAGGAATATGGGCTTTTATATTAGCCATGGCATTGGGTAAAATGGCAGGAGTTTTTATATCTCTTTTTTAAATAAAATAAAGGGCAGAATATATTCTGCCCCTTTATTATTTATTATTATTATTCAATATTTATTCTTTTTTTGTCTAATCCCTCAAAAATATAACGTCTATTTCTCATAAACATTATAAATGTAACTGTTGCAGCTGTTAAGTCTGAAACTGGCTCTGCGAAGAAAACACCTTTTGAACCCCATATATAAGAAAAAGTTATAGCTAAAGGTGCAAGCAATATAATTTTTCTCAAAAGTGCAAGGAAAAGAGAAACTTTAGCTTGACCTGTTGCAAGGAATGTTTGCTGGCAAGATGTCTGTACACCCATAGCAACAACCATAAAGAAATATGTTCTCATAGCTGGAACTGTAAAAGCTATAAGTTCTTCACTCTTTGTAAATACCTTTGATATTAAAGGAGAACCAAATACAGTTACAACCCAAACAACAGCTGTCATACATATAGCTGTCTTTATAAAAAGTTTAAATGTTTCTTTAACTCTTGAATAGTTTTTAGCACCAAAATTATAACTTACAATAGGCTGTGCACCCTGTCCAAGTCCCTGTAAAGGAAGGAATACAAACTGCATTACACTAGATATTATTGTCATAGCACCAACAGCAATATCTCCACCTGTTCTCTGTAAAGATGTGTTTAAAACTATATTTATAAGACTTTCTGTTCCTGTCATCACAAAAGGAGAAAGCCCCAATGATAATGCAGGAATGAGTATTGATTTTTTAAGTCTGAAATTTTTCTTTTTAAGACGCAATTTAGTCTGTTTTCCAAAAAGAAATGCCATAACCCAAACAGCAGATATTGTTTGAGAAATAATTGTGGCATAGGCTGCACCTTCTACTCCCATATCAAAACCATAAATAAATATAGGGTCAAGTATTATATTTGATATAGCACCAATCAAAACAGTTTTCATACCAACCTTAGAAAATCCTTGAGTATTTACAAACATATTCATACCAAGAGTTAAAAGTACAGGCAATGTTCCCCAAAGATATATTCTAAGATACTGTGATGCATAAACTATTGTGTTGTTACTGGCTCCCATAGCATATAATATAGGTTCTCTAAAAATTTGAAAAACTACTGTTATAACAATAGCCGCTATTATAAGCATTATAAAGCTATTTCCCATTATGTTTTCAGCTGTATCATTATCGTTTTTACCCATATGTATGGCAGCTATTGGAGCAGCTCCCTGTGCCATAAGAGAGGCAAAAGCCATAATGATAATTATTACAGGGAAACAAAGCCCCAAACCTGTAAGAGCAAGGTCACCATTTTCAGGTATATGCCCTATATACATACGGTCAACTATATTATACAGCGCATTTATAATCTGTGCTGTAATTGCAGGAACAGACAGTTTTAATAAAAGTTTACCAACACTGTCCTTTCCCAAATCAACGGATTGTTTATCCATTTTTATTCCTCCTTGTTTTCAATTATATCTATATACTCATCAAGAGTATTTTCAAAAATCTTTACAGATTTTTTTAATTCCTTTAAACTTTCAATATCATTCCATATAGTCATAGTCAATACATTATAAAATCTTGTAACAGAACTATAAAGCATTTGAGGAGTATCATTAGTAGATAGTTTTTCTATAAATTCTTGACCTTTTTCAGTTATAGTATAAACCTTTCTTTTTCCGTCCTGTCTAAAAGATATTATACCAAGCTCCTCCAACTCCTTTAAATGAGGATATATTGTACCACTGGAAACCTTTATACCCTTCTCACGGCAATATCTCATAAAACTGTATCCTGTCAACTCTCCATATGAACACATATATTGTAATATATTCATTTTTATAAAAGGAAACTTCAAAAAAACACCTCCTATATCTATTCCGATATATTTTAACAGATATATTTTTTATATTCAATACAATATACGACCTACATTATATTTTTACTCAAAAAAATACATAAACGGATAAATCCGTTTATGTATTTCAAATTCCTCTAAGTCTTTTTAAAGACTCTTTTATCTTTCTTTCAATACCATTTTCAGTTGGCTCATAATACACTTTGTCTAAAAGCTCATCAGGTAAATACTGCTGTTTTACATAGTGTCCCGGATAATCATGGGCATATTTATATCCTATATGACCTAATTCAGAAGAACCGCTGTAATGACAATCTTTTAAATGAGGTGGAACAGTTTTTATACTTACATTTTTAACATCTTCCAAAGCCTTATCTATTGCCAAATATGAAGCATTGCTTTTTGGTGCACAGGCAATATAAGTTACAGCTTGAGCAAGTATTATACGACTTTCCGGCATACCTATAAAATTTACAGCCTGTGCCGCCGATACAGCCACCTGTAAAGCATGAGGGTCAGCATTTCCCACATCTTCCGAGGCACATATAACAATACGTCTTGCAATAAATTTAGGGTCTTCTCCTGCATATATCATTTTAGCCAAATAATATATAGCTGCGTCAGGGTCAGAACCTCTCATACTTTTAATAAAAGCTGATACTGTATCATAGTGATTGTCACCGTCTTTGTCATAATTTAATGCCCTTTTCTGTATGCACTCCTGTGCAATATTAATATCTATATGAATTTTATCATCATCATTTTTTTCTGTTGTAAGTACAGCCAATTCAAGGGCATTTAAAGCTGTTCTTGCATCTCCATTTGATACATCAGCCATAAAATCCAAGGCTTCCTCTGTTATATCACAGTTATAAATCCCCATTCCTCTTTCTTTGTCATACAACGCCCTTTTTATTATTGTCTTTATATCATTTTTTGTAAGAGGTTTAAGCTCAAATATAATGGAACGAGATACTAAAGCTTTATTAACTTCAAAATATGGATTTTCAGTTGTTGCACCTATAAGTATAATTGTTCCATCTTCTACATGAGGAAGCAATGAGTCCTGTTGAGATTTATTGAAACGGTGTATCTCATCAATAAAAAGTATTGTCCTTTGTCCTGTTGCTCCCATGTCATATTTAGCCCTGTCAACAACATCTTTAATGTCTTTTGTTCCTGACGTTGTAGCATTAAGCTGTGTAAATATACTTTTTGTTGTGTTTGCAATTATTTTTGCCAAAGTAGTTTTTCCTGTCCCTGGTGGACCATAAAATATTACAGAACTTATTCTGTCAGCTTTTATAGCTCTATACAAAAGACAACCTTTTCCCACAATATGCTCTTGACCACAAAATTCCTCAAGAGTTCTAGGTCTCAATCTTGAAGCTAAAGGAGACTCCTTCTCCATACTTTTTTGTCTGTTGTATTCAAATAAATCCAATACAAATCCCTCCAATCAGACAAAATATTTATTTAATATATAGGCAACACCATTTTCAACATTTGTAGGAGCAATCTCATCAGCATTTTCTTTTACAATATCCTTTGCATTTCCCATAGCTACACCTAAACCGGCTGATTTTAACATATCAATGTCATTCATGTCATCACCTATGGCTATAACCTCATCTATTGATACATTAAAATAATTGCAAAGCTCCAAAACACCTCTCTCTTTTCTTATGCCTTTTCTATGTATAAAAGCATAGTTATCCCAAAGATTATCACGTATTTCAATGTCTTCCATACCATTTTTACGTATTTTATCACAAACTTTCTGAACAGTTTCTTTTTCCCCTCCCAATACAACCTGATAAAGAGGTTCTTTGAGATTTAATATTTTATTGAAATCATGATAAAAACGTATTCCTCCAATGTAGCTTTTTATAAAACCTTTTAAATTGTGTTCATTAAAAACATCATATTTGTAATACTCTTTACTTTTAAAATATTTATGATACATATAACCGTCAGAAATTTCTATCATAAGAGGTTCATCTTTAGCCGCTTCTATTATAAAATTTTTTTCATCAAGAGTTATAGCAAGGTCATTTGTTATCTTTTTTTGTTTCAAATTATAAAGTAATGTACCATCTATACAGGCAAAAGGAACTTGTGTGTCTGTCTTTTTTGCAACAGGTATTGTTTTTGTTATGTTTCTTCCTGTACATAAAGTTACAATATACCCTTTTTTTCTAGCTTCCTTTATAGCCATTATATTTTCTTTTGATATAGTACCAAAATTTCCTGCAAGCGTACCGTCTATATCAATAACAGCCATTTTATACATAAAATCACTCCTTTTTAAGGGGTTATTTAAAGGTGCAGAAAAAATCTGCACCTTTAATGAAAATTATAAAAATTATTTTTTCCCGACCTTTATAAACATAGCGTCACCAAAACTAAAAAATCTATATTTTTCTTTAACAGCAATTTCATAAGCCTTAAATATATTTTCTTTTCCAGCTAAAGCAGAAACAAGCATAACGAGAGTGGACTCTGGAAGATGGAAGTTTGTTATAAGACAGTCAATAGCCTTAAATTTGTATCCTGGATATATAAATATCTTTGTCCAACCGTTTCCCTCATGGACAACACCGTTTTCATCTGTAACAGACTCAAGAGTTCTTGTACTCGTTGTTCCAACAGCTATAACACGTCCACCATTTTTCTTTGTGTCATTTATTATATCTGCCTGTGATTTTTCAACTACATAATACTCAGAGTGCATTTCATGGTTTGTAACATCATCAACTTTAACAGGTCTAAATGTTCCAAGACCAACGTGTAATGTAACATGGGCAATTTTAACACCCATATTTTTTATTTTTTCCAACAATTCCGGTGTAAAGTGAAGTCCGGCTGTTGGAGCAGCAGCTGAGCCGTCATGTTCTGCGTATACAGTCTGGTAACGGTTTTTGTCCTCAAGTTTATGAGTTATATAAGGAGGTAAAGGCATTTCCCCAAGCTCCTCAAGTATATTTTCAAAAACTCCATCATAATGGAATTTTATAATCCTATTTCCGCCCTCTATTGTTTCAAGTATTTCAGCTACAAGTTTTCCACCACCAAAAGAAACTTTGTCTCCTGGTCTAGCTTTTTTACCTGGTTTTACAAGGACTTCCCAAGTATCAATATTTTTTCTGACAAGAAGTAATATTTCAATTCTTGCTCCTGTTCCCACTCTCTCACCAATAAGACGAGCAGGTAAAACCTTTGTGTCATTTATTACAAGACAATCTCCCTCTTGAAGATACTCTGTAATATCTTTAAATATTCTGTGTTCAATTTCACCAGTTTCATTATCAAGAACCAATAATCTTGATGATGACCTATCTTTTAAAGGTTCCTGAGCTATAAGCTCCTCTGGTAAATCGTAATAAAAATCGCTTGTCTTCATTTTTTCTCCAATCTTTATTTAACTTCTATTCCTGTATAATAATATTTAAGTATCTGGTCATAGGTATAACCCATTTGACCCATACCATTAGCACCTTTCTGGCTCATGCCGGCACCATGTCCCCAGCCCCAGCCTTCAAAAACAAACTTTCCACTGCCGTCAGCAGTACTTATAGGTGTACTATTTGTTATAACCATTGTACTTCCTACGCCTGAAGGAGATGAAGCTGTATATGTACTATTTTCAGCACCAGTATAACCGCTATCTTTTGTATAGTACATTTTTGAGTTTCCGCCTTCACCCTGAACAATAATCATATTTTTTTCTTTATCAGTATTTCCGCTAGCTGCTGATATATACACATCTTCAATATAAGTAATTGATGATTTATTATCTCTACCAAGAACAGCAAATTTATCAACACTTGTTTCTGTAACAGGTGGATTTACATCAGTTGGAGGAACATAACTTCCATTTTCACCTGAAGGGTGGCTTCCTTTTCCATTTATAGTAAACACACGGCTTTCAAGACTTCCTCCATTAGATGAAAAATATGAACGTATTGCCTCTTTTGATATAGTCTTAACTCCAGCTGTTCCTACAATCTGAATTTCAAGAATATGACCTGTATCAGAAATATTACTTATAACAATATCAGTAACTTCACCAACATAGTCACCATTAGCCGAAACTATGGACTGTATTTCTGATGTGGTGTATGTTCTTTTCCATGTATTCATATCAATTTCATTTAACTCCGGAACACCTCTAAGATAAGGAACATAATTAACCCATACATTTTCAGAATTATCAGTATGTCCGCCACTGCTAGCATGGAAAACAGCATTTATAGGGCTTCCGCCATAGTATGCCATAATTCCCTTTGTGTCGTCAACAGCTTTATTTGTTCTAGCAGACTCTCCTCCATATCCTTTATAAACCTGACAATGGGTACTATCACAAAGTTCATAGCCTGTTGATGAATGGGCTGTCATTCTTGTCATTGTATAACTTCTTGCAGCCACAGCCTGAGCTTTTAAAGCCTCCTCATTATAACTTGAAGGCATTTCAGATGCAACAACACTATAAAGATATTCTTCAAGAGGAACAACATTGACAGCTGTAATATTTCCACCTAAATATCTTCCAAGCTCTATTACACCTCTATAACTTCTATCACTCAACAGAGTAAAGTCTCTTGTTTTTGATTTTATCTGTGGTTTAATATCATCAAAAACAAGCACAGTTGCACTTCCATCTTTTAAAACCATTTTATCACTGTCAGGAGATGAAACAGTTCCCCCTACTTTCTCAGCAATTGTATTTGCTGTGTCATACTGTGAAAAACCACCTATATAAATTTCCCATTGTTTTTCGCCTTTATATGTAGGAAAAGCAGTATATCCTTTTCGTATATATTCTGAAGCTTCATCTAAAGCATCTTCATAATATTTAAAACTTTCATCTACATTTACAAAATAGTCAGATGAAACACTTACACTAAAACCTCCATTTGAACTCGAAAAGTCAGCTTCCATATTGTTATTTAATCCAACAGATATACTTGTTTCTGATATAGGAACTGTGGATACATTTTTATATTTGTATTCAAGTCCAATTCTCACTGTATCAGGAACATTATAAGCAGAAACATTCACAGGAGTTATAAGAATAAAAGACAGTATCAATGATGTAATACCTTTAAATAATTTTTTCAAAAAACCACCTCTTTTTCTATAATAAAAATATAATACTACTTTTTTGACAAAAATAAAAGGCAGATAAAAAATATCTGCCCTTTTTATGGTATTAAAATTAATTATTTATCTCTAAGCTCTGCTCCAAGCTCATTTTTAAGTCCATCAAGTATTTTATTCATAACAGCATTTACATCATCATCAACAAGAGTTCTATCAGCTGCTCTGAATGTTATTGAGTAAGCAACAGATTTATATCCGTCAGCAATCTGACTTCCTTTATAAACATCGAAAAGGTTCATACTCTCAAGAAGTTTTCCGCCTTTTTTCTTGATTACACTTTCAATATCCTTAACAATAACTTCATCTTTAACAAGCATAGCAATATCACGAGTTACTGCTGGGAATTTTGGAAGTGGTTTATAAATATTTACAAGGTTTGAATTGTCAATAAGTGTCCACATATCAATAACAGCAATATATGTTCTTGCTCCTATATTATAGTTTGAAGCTGTTTTTGGATGAAGTTCACCAAAGTATCCAAAACTTACACCATTTATACTTACATCAGCAGTTCTTCCCGGATGCATGAAAGGAATATCACTTACAGGTGAATATTCAACAATGTCTTTCATTCCAAGAACCTCAAAAAGATGTTCAATTATACCTTTAAGAGCATAGAAATCAGTTTTTCCATACATACCGATTGTAAGTTTAGAAGGTTCATCTGGAAGTTCTGTAACAGGCACGCTGTGTGGAATATAAACTTTTCCAATCTCAAAGAGAGCAGCTTCTTCATTTCTTCTGTTGTAGTTTGTAGAAAGAGAGTTAAGTATACCATTTAAAGTAACTGTTCTCATTATACTAAAGTCCTCACCGAGAGGATTTGAAATTACAACAGCTTTTCTAAGTTCACTGTCAGCAGGTATGCTTAATTTATCAAAAACTTTAGGGCTTTCAAATGTAAAGTTCATTGACTCGCACATACCATTAGCAACCATAACATCTTTAACCATTGATGTTATAGTCTGAGCATATGTTTTCTTTCCTACTGTTGGAGTACCTGCTGCAAGTGTTGGAACGATTTTGTCATATCCATAGAAACGAGCAACTTCCTCAGCAAGGTCAGCCTGTGCTTCAAGGTCAGGACGGAATGTAGGAATTTCAGCCACACAATTTTCTCTGTCAACTTTAATTTCTATTTTTTCAAATATATCAGCCATTTCATCAGCAGATACATCAGTTCCTAAAAGACCATTAATCCATTCTGGAGAATAGTTAAGTTTCCAAGTTTCTCTCTTATTTGGATAACAATCAACAACGCCTTCAATAACTTCACCAGCTCCAAGCATTTCAACAAGCTGAACAGCTCTATTTACAGCTTCAAGGGCAAGATTAGGGTCAATACCTTTTTCAAATTTACTTGATGCATCAGTTCTAAGACCTACTTTTTTAGCTGTAATTCTTACATTAGGACCGTCAAAACAAGCTGACTCAAATAAAACAGCCTCAGCCTCACCTGTAATCATTGAGTTTTCGCCACCCATAACACCGGCAATGGCAACAGCTTTTTTAGGGTCTGATATAACAAGCATTGAAGGGTCAAGATTTCTTTCAACACCGTCAAGAGTAGTTATTTTCTCTCCCTCTTTTGCATTTCTTACAATA
Organism: Tyzzerella sp. An114; assembly: GCF_002161055.1. GTDB lineage: Bacteria > Bacillota > Clostridia > Lachnospirales > Anaerotignaceae > Fimicola > Fimicola cottocaccae. Next base: position 67,214 of record NZ_NFLT01000003.1, on the reverse strand, counting down.
ATTTTTCTATCGCTTATTGTATCAATATCAAAAGCGTGCATTGGCTGACCCATTTCAACCATAACATAGTTTGTGATGTCAACGATATTGTTTATAGGTCTAATCCCAGCAGAACGAAGTCTCTTTCTCATCCAACGTGGAGAAGGTCCTATTTTTACATTTTTGATAGCTCTTGCAACGTAACGAGGACAAAGCTCTGGATTTTCAATATCAACAGAAATCATATCAGAAACATTTCCGCCAGCTTTAGCCTCAACTTTAATTTCAGGATATTTGAATTCTTTTCCTAAAGTTGCAGCAGTTTCTCTAGCTATACCAAGAACGCTGAAACAATCTGGTCTGTTTGATGTTATTTCAAACTCTACAACTTCATCTTCTAAATCCATAATCTCTTTAACTTCTTTTCCAAGATTTTCAGCCTGTGGCTCTGGGAAAACATAAATACCGTTTTCAGGAGCTTCTGGGAAATCGTGTTCATCACAGCCAAGTTCCTCAACAGAACAGAGCATACCATTTGATGCAACACCTCTTAATTTGCCTTTTTTAATTTTTGTACCGTCAGCAAGAAGTGAACCGTCAAGAGCAACAGGAACATAATCACCAACTGTAAGATTTTTTGCACCTGTTACAATCTGTAAAAGTTCATCTTTTCCAATATCAATCTGTGTAACAACAAGTTTATCAGCGTCAGGGTGTTTTTCAATCTCTTTAACCTGTCCCACAACAACTTTTTCTATATTTCCCAACACTTCAAGACCCTCAACTTTTGAGCCTGAAAGTGTTATTCTATCCATAAATTCTTTTGTACTACAATCTACATCAACGTAGTCTCTTAACCAAGACATAGGTACGTCCATTTTTTAATCTCTCCTTTCCTGTGTTTCGTTTATTAGAACTGTTTAAGGAATTTTACATCATTTTCAAAAAGAAGTCTTAAGTCTGTAATTCCGTATCTCTGCATAGCAACACGCTCAAGACCCATACCGAAAGCAAATCCACTATATTCTTCAGGGTCAATTCCAGACATTTTAAGTACTTTAGGGTGAACCATACCACAGCCTAAAAGCTCAATATATCCTTCTCCCTTACATACACGACAGCCTTTTCCTCCACAAGCAAAGCAAGTTACATCCATTTCAGCACTTGGCTCTGTGAATGGGAAATGGTGTGGTCTAAATCTAACTTTTGTATCTTCACCAAAAAGCTCTTTTGCAAATACAGCCAAAGCACCTTTAAGGTCACCCATTGTTATTCCTTTATCAATAACAAGACCTTCTAACTGGTGGAATATTGGTGAGTGAGTAGCGTCAACCTCGTCAGCACGATAAACAGCACCAGGACAAACAACTCTTACAGGAAGTTTTCCTTTTTCCATAACACGAACCTGAACAGGTGAAGTCTGAGTTCTAAGAAGTATATCACCATTTACATAGAATGTGTCCTGTTCGTCTTTAGCAGGGTGATTTGCAGGAATATTTAAAGCCTCAAAGTTATAGTAATCTTTTTCAACTTCAGGACCTTCTGCAATCTCATAACCCATACCCATAAATATATCTGTTATCTCATCAATAACAATACTCATAGGGTGTTTATGACCACAAGAACACTGTTTTCCAGGCATTGTAACGTCAATAGTCTCAGCTTTAAGTTTAGCCTCCTGAGCTTTCTCAGAGAGAGTCTTTTTAGCCTCATCAATTTTTTCTTCAATAAGTCCTCTTACTTCATTGGCAAGCTGACCTATAACAGGTCTTTCCTCTGCTGTAAGTTTTCCCATACCTTTTAAAATAGCAGTAAGTTCGCCTTTCTTACCTAAAAATTTTACTTTTAAATCATCAAGTTCTTTAAGCTCTTTTACTTCCTCAAGAGCAGAAAGAGCTTTCTCCTGAATAGCCTTAAGCTGGTCTTTCATAAAAAACTTCTCCTTTCATTTTAAAAATTGTACCCCAATAAACAAAAAAACCTTCGTTCCCAAAATAAGGGACGAAGGTAAAATATCCGTGGTACCACCCAAATTCCTGTAAAAACACAGGCACTTTTGTATGTGTAACGTACATAACACGTTTTCCCCTACTATTTTATTAAAAAATTCAGAGAAACAGCTGGGACGGGAAATTTCAAACGTAAAAATTGCCGCATATGCTTTCAGCCGGTGGCATACACTCTCTAATGGTTATTTACACTCTACTTTACGTCTTCAAAGCCTTTACAATATAAATTAACATTAACAATTTTATCACATAAAAAAATAAAGTCAATAGAATATAAAAATAAAATATATTATAGCCATAAAAATCAAATTTTATCATTTTTACTATTTTTTTCTATTTTTATATTTACATTCCCAAATATTTATTATATAATAATTACAACATAATATTTTTTACATAATATGACTCTAAATATTTATATAATAAGGAGGTTATATTTATGAAATTTAAAAAATTATTAAGTTTAATTATTATTGGTTCAACATTATTAACACCAGTAAGTGTCTTTGCTTCTGTGTCAAATGAAACTACAACAATGGAAAAAATCCAAACAATTTCACCAAGATATGTTGTAAGCTATGAGGTTACAGTACATAAATATTATGCAGCATTTGAGGATATTTTAAAAGAAATATACCATACTGAAACTCATCCAGATTATAGAGATGTCACTATGAGAGGTACACTATATTTAGATAATCCAGAACCACTTGCTGATGGTAGATGGGATGCTATATATAAAGGTGTTCTTACTGGATATGTGAATGATTTTTAAATATTGTATATTTATGGAGTGGTGTTTATGAAAACTAAAAAATATCATTTAATTCTATTTCTAATTATTATAATATCCGGATTTTCAATTTATGGCTGTCAAAAAGACAACACCAATATTGACAATCAAACACAGCAGTCTGATGAAGAAGAACTTCATTACTATGATGAAAATATTATAGTAATGGGTGATGAATTAATAAAAGACACCCAAGAAAGCATTTACGAATTTTTTGACAATGAAACCGAAAAATTTGTAAAAGGTGAAAATAGATATTATTACTTTAAAATATATGAAGACTTTAATACTTTACAAGCTGTTGTTGTTGAAAATGATAAATTAGAAATAAACAATGATGAATTTTCAGGAACTCTTGAATTTTATGATGCACATATAGTACCAGGTACAAAAAATTTCATTGGCAAATACCGCTCAGAAGAATTTAAAACAGAATAAATAACATAAATAAAATTAACTCAGCCCTTTTTATAAGGGCTGTTTTTTATTAAATTTTTAAAATATAGATTTTCAAAAATTTAATAAAGATAATCAAAGTATGTTTTAAATATAAAAATATTATTGTATTTTTTATTATACTTTTACCAAAATTTTCTCCTATTGATAAAGTTTATCAATAACTTTATTGACATATATGTTATATTGAGCTAACATATAGCTGTAAAAATCATTAGCTAGTGAAATATTCGAAAGGGGAGAATTTATGATGCCACTTTCTATGGCAAGAACAGGTGAAACATTGATTATCAAAAATTTAAGATGTAATGAAGAAACAAAAAAACATCTTATGGAAATCGGCTTCTCCACCGGTGAAAAAGCGGAAGTAATAAAAAACACTTCAAGTGGACTTATAGTTAATATAAAAGGTGTAAAAATAGCATTAAACCGTGGTTTAGCTATGGGTATTATTGTTGAATAAAAAAGGGGTTAGATTTATGTATTTATTGGATTTAAAAGACGGCGAAAGCAAAAAAGTTGTTTCTATTAATGCAGAATATGCTATGAAAAAAAGACTCATAGATATGGGCATAACAAGAGGAACTGTACTTACAAAAGTAAAGACAGCACCTTTAGGAGACCCTATCGAGATAAAACTTAGAGGCTATGACCTTACCTTAAGAAAAGATGAGGCCGCAAAAATTGTTATGGAATAAAAATATTATTTTTTTGTTTTTAAGTTAGTATAAACTAACAAAAAGGGAGGTATTAAATTTGATTACAGCAGCATTAGCAGGTAATCCAAACTGCGGAAAAACAACACTTTTCAATGAACTTACAGGAGCAAAACAGCATGTAGGAAACTGGCCTGGTGTTACAGTTGAGAAAAAGGAAGGAAGATACAAAAAAAATGATAATATAAATATACTTGACCTTCCAGGAACATATTCACTTTCACCCTACTCTGCCGAAGAAACCATAGCCCGTGACTACATAGTAAATTCAAAGCCGGATATAGTAATAAACATTGTTGACGCTACAAGCATTGAGAGAAATCTCTATTTAACAATGCAGATTGCCCAGACAGGAACACCTATGGTTGTTGCCTTAAACATGATGGACGAAGTTGAGACAATGGGCATTGACATAAATACATCAAAACTTTCAGAAATGCTTGGAGTTCCTGTTGTTCCTATTGTAGCTCGTTCTGGAAAAGGTATTGACAGACTTATGGAAGTTACAAGAGATACAGCAGAAAAATCTTTAGCACCAATAAAACATGAAATATATGACAAAATAAAAAAAATTGAGGAAAGCAAAAATGATGAGGAAGCCGATATTATGGCTGCCGATATGCGTTATGAATATATAGATAAAGTAGTTGACAAATCAGTATTTAAACCTGACAAAAAGAACCTGACAAAGTCAGATAAAATTGACAAAATAGTTACAAATAGAGTTCTTGCCCTTCCTATATTTGCTGTAATAATGTATCTTCTTTTTGCTTGTACATTCAGTGAAAACTTCCTTTTCATTGAAGGTCTTCCAAGTCCGGGAGTATGGCTTGCAGGAGTTGTTGAGACAGCTTGGGGAGCTGCAACAGAAGCTGTTGCAGGTGTTCTTGCATCAGCAGGCGTTTCAGAATGGTTAAATCAACTTGTAATTGACGGTATAATGGGCGGTATAGGTGCAGTATTTGGATTTATACCACTTGTGCTTGTGCTTTTCGTTCTCATGTCATTTTTAGAGGACAGTGGATATATGGCTCGTGTAGCTTTCGTTATGGACAGAATTTTCAGAAAATTCGGACTTTCTGGAAAATCATTTATACCACTTTTAATGGGCTTTGGTTGTTCAGTGCCTGCCCTCACAGCTTCAAGAACTCTTGAAAGTGAAAAAGACAGAAAAATAACAATGATGGTAACACCATTTATGTCATGTGGTGCAAAACTTCCAATATATCTTATGTTTGTGGCGACACTTTTTGCAGACAGTAACCGTACACTTATAATATTCTCAATATATTTCCTTGGTATGGCTATTGCAATAATTTCATCACTTATTTTAAACAAATTTATGTTTAAAAGTGAAAACTCAGGATTTATAATGGAACTTCCAAAATACAGAATACCTTCATTAAAGAGTGTAGCTATACACGCATGGGATAAAGTAAAAGGTTTCGCAATAAAAGCTGGTACAATTATACTTTTCTCAACAATACTTATATGGTTCTTATCAAACTTCAATATGAGTGGTATGTGTGATATGGAAGAAAGTTTCCTTGCTACAATAGGAAATGCTATTGCATGGATATTCACACCATTAGGATTTAATGATTGGAGAGCTTCTGTTGGTGTAGTTACAGGTTGGATTGCAAAAGAAAACATTGTTGCAACATTCGGACAGCTTTTCGCCGGTGTTACAGATGAAACAGCTATTGAAGCAATAATGGCAGGAGAACAGTCTCTCCCTGAAATAGGTGATGTATTCACAAAAGTTTCAGCTTTCTCATACATGGCTTTTAACCTTCTCTGTATGCCTTGTTTCGCAGCAGTAGGAGCTATGAGACGTGAGTTTGGTTCTATGAAATGGACACTTAAAGCCGTAGCATTCCAAATGGTGACAGCTTATGTTGTGGCACTTATAATAAATGTTGTAGGAAATATTATATTCTAAAGTTATAAAAGTAGGTGTATAAATGAGTTTCAGCATAACCTCAAACAGAAAAAGCATTATTCAAAAACTTAAAGAAAAAAACTTTCGCATAACAAAACAAAGAGAAATACTTATTGATATTATACTGGCTGGAAAATATTCCTGCTGTAAAGAGATATTTTATGAGGCATCAAAAACAGACCCTACAATAGGTCTTGCAACAGTTTATCGTTTCATATCAATGCTTGAAGATACAGGTGTAATTGATACAAAAGACCGTTTCAGTGTAAAAAATTGTTGTATGCAAGACTGTCAATTCAGAAAGGTTATGCTTGAAGAAATGCCTCTGTCTGAAAAAAATTCAGATGAACTTTACTGTATAATAGATACATTTTTAAAAGAAAAAGGCATAATTAAAAATGAAAACTTCTCTGTAAGTATAAAAAAGGAGTGATAATATGATAGCAGATATAATAGTTATACTTATATTGATTGTCATTGTCTCTTTCTCCATAAAGAAATACATTAAAATGAAAGCTTCAGGAAAAAGTGGTTGTGGCTGCGGTTGTAGTTCTTGCTCCTCCTGCCCTTCCTGTTCTTCCCACAGCTTAGATACAAAAACCACAAAACAGTAAAAATATTAAAAAGACATATCAAAATGATATGTCTTTTTTTATTGACAATTTATTTTTCAAGTAATAAAATAGTTAGGAAGCTAAATATTTTATTAGGAAGCTAAATATTTTTTAAGAAAGGAGATGTATTTTATTTATGGATAATTCCTTTCATCATCTTTTATTGGTGACAGAAAATGTTTTCCATAAAAAGATAGTAAATGAAACAACAAAACTAGGTCTTTTACCGGGACAAGGGAAAATTCTTGATTATTTATATTATCACAATGGTTGTGAACAAAAAGAGTTGGCAAAGGCATTTTTTGTTGAGCCTGCCACAATAACAGGTATAATACAGCGTATGGAAACAGCCGGACTTTTAGTTAGAGAATACAGAAACGGCAACAAAAAAACAAACTATGTTTCACTTACACCAAAAGGCTTTGAGACAGCAGATAAAGTTAAATATATGTTTACAAAATATGAAGAACTCTGTTTTAAAGATATCTCAAAAGAAGATTTTGATAAGTTTATGTCAATACTTTATAAGATAAATAAAAATCTCAATTTTAAGGGGAGTGAAACAAATGAATAAATTAAGAAGATACATAATATTTTTAATAGGACTTTTTATAAACTCACTGGGAGTAAGTTTTATAACAAAAGCAAATCTTGGAACATCACCTATATCAAGTATACCCTACACATTAAGTTTAGGTTTTAAATTCACATTAGGTCAATTCACAATATTTTTCAGTGTATTTCTTATAGTATTACAGATATTAATATTAAGAAAAAGATTTCAAAAAGAACAGCTTTTACAAATTCCTGTATCAATACTTTTTGGATATTTCATAGACCTTACAATGAATTTACTCTATTTCCTCAATCCTCAAATATACGTATTAAAATTAATATCACTTCTTTTTGGTTGTGTAATACTTGGATTTGGTGTATATACAGAAGTTTTAGCAGATGTTGTTATGCTTCCGGGAGAAGGTTTTGTTAAAGCTTTATCATCAACAATACATTCTGATTTTGGTATAACAAAGGTTTGTTTTGACGGAACAATGACAATTTCAGCAGCAATAATATCATTTGTACTTTTCGGCACTCTCAAAGGAGTAAGAGAAGGAACTGTAATATCAGCTCTTATAGTTGGACTTACAGCTAGATTTTTTGGAAAACGTCTTGAATTTTTAAAACCTGTATTAATACCTGACAGTACAGTCAAAACAGCTGATATTTCAAACAACAACAAAGACAACTCTATAATAGTAACAATTGGTCGTGAATACGGCAGTGGTGGACACGAAATAGGAAAATTACTTGCCCAAAGACTTGGATTAAAATTTTATGACAACAGCATAATAACAATGGTTTCTGAAGAAAGTGGTTTCTCAAAGGAATTTGTCAAAAAACATGAACAGGCTGTTCCAAATGAATTTTTAAACAATATACTTTCACAATTTTATGAATATTCTTCAAAAGATGAGTCACCTCTTGACAGAGTTTTTGATGCAGAATCAAAAGTAATACTTGAGCTTGCAAAAAAAGGAAACTGTGTTATAGCGGGAAGATGTGGAGATTATATTTTAAAAGACTTTCCAAATGCAATACATATATTCATTCATGGTTCATCACAAGAGTTTAAAGAAAAAAGAGTTAAAGAAGTATATAAAATAGAAGGAAAAGAAGCTATTGAAACAATGAAAAAAGTTGATACAGAACGTGCAAAACACTATAAGAGATATACAGGTGGAACATAGGGAAAATCACAACACTATCACCTTTGTATTGACAGTAGTATTATAGGAATAAAAGGTTCTGTTGACACAATAGAAAATTTTATAAAAACAGTGAATAATATGTAAATAAAAAAATCCGAAAAGAATATCTTTTCGGATTTTTATTTTACTTAAAAAATTCAACTGTATCAGCGTCCAAAAGTTCCTCTATGTTTTCAGCTTCACAGAAATAAACTTCATCTCTATGTTTTTTCAAAACATTTCTTCCTCCTCTATCTCCTGATAGGCTTAAAAGTTCATCTCTATAAATATTTTTGAAAACCACAGGATTTCCCTCTTGACCTTCAAAAATCATAGTACCTATTGATTTTTTTGATTTTAAAGTCTCATTAAAAAGCCTTAAATAGCTTTTACTTTTCATAAAAGGTTGGTCACACACAGCAAACATATAAAAATCACCACAGGCATTTTTAAGACCATTTTTAACTGTAAATGACACTCCATTGACACTTTCAGGACTATACACAGCATATATATTATTATTTTTTTTATTTTTATACTTACTTACAATGTCAATAATCTCATTATACTGAGTTACAACAATAACACTCCACAAATGTTCTGAATTTGAAAATCCTTCAATTATATTATCAAGAGCAATTTCAAAAAGAGTTTTACCCTTAAAATTATACAAAAGTTTATTTTCTCCAAAACGAGTGCTATTACCTGCCGCCATAAGTATAATATCAATTTTCATTATTAATCATACCCATAACAATTTTCTCTGGTGTTATAGGTAATTCATGGATATAGACACCTGTTGCATTATAAACAGCATGGGCAAGAGCTGGAGAAGGTGTATTTATAACAATCTCACCTATTGATTTTGCACCATAAGGACCTGTTTCCTCATAACTACTTTCAAACTCAACTCTTAAAGTACCAACATCATTTCTTGCAGGGAGTTTATACTGCATAAATGAGTTATTGTACATTCTTCCCTTTTCGCTGTACTGTATATCTTCAAAGAGAGCCATACCTATACCCTGTCCAAGACCACCTTCAACCTGTACTCTTGCAAGGTTTGTGTTTATAGGAGTACCACAGTCAACAACAGCAACATAATCAATTATTTCAATATGACCTGTTTCTTTGTCGAGTTCTATCTCTACCATACCAACCATAAATGGTGGAGGAGATATAGGAGAACTATGGCTCACAGTAACCTCAAGGGCAGTTCTTGTTCCACACTGAGATTTGACAGCAAGGTCAGCTATTGATATTTCTTTATCGCCACAGAAAACTCTCTTTCCGTCAAAATCAACATCAGAAGCATCAACACCAATAGCTTTTGCTCCCTCTTCCTTCATAATATTTATAAGTTTCTCACAAGCTTTACATACAGCTTTACCTGTTACATAAGTTGTACTTGAAGCATAAGAACCTGAGTCATAAGGAGAAGCGTCTGTATCAGCAGCAAGAACAGTAATATTATCTAAATCACAATCAAGACTATCAGCGGCAATCTGTGCAAGTATTGTGTCACAACCTGTACCCATATCAGCAGAACCAATCATAAGAGTATAAAGTCCGTCATCATCAACTTTTATAGTAGCACTTCCCACGTCAACTCCTGATATACCAGAGCCCTGCATAGCCATAGCTACACCAACACTTCTTACTTTACCATTGCCCATATCTTTAAAAGGATATTTTTCATCCCAGCCAATCATGTTTTTAGCTCTCTCAAGACATCTATCTAATGCACAGCTATTTGTAGTTTCATTATAGTATGCTGGCATAACTTGTCCTTCTCTTACAAGGTTCATTTCACGGAGTTTAACAGGGTCAATTCCAAGTTTAGCAGAAAGCTCATTTACAGCAGATTCAAGGGCAAATATACCCTGTGTAGCACCGTATCCTCTGTATGCTCCAGCAGACATAACATTTGAATATACAACATCATAGGCAAATTTAAAGGCTTCAACCTTGCCATATAAAGGTATAGATTTGTGACCTGAAAGACCTACTGTTGTAGGACCATGTTCACCATAAGCACCTGTATTTGAAAGAGTATATAAATCAATAGCCTTTATAATACCCTCTTTTGTAGCACCTACACGGACTGTTATTTCCATTTCATGACGTGGAGTTGAAGCAATCTGGCTTTCTTCCCTTGTAAATATCATTTTAGAAGGTTTTCCAGTTTTCCAAGTAACGAAAGCTGGGAAAATTTCAGCAACAACAGTCTGTTTTGCACCAAAACCACCACCGATACGAGGTTTTGTAACTCTTATTTTTGATTTTGAAATTCCTAAAGCTGTGGCAATTATTCTTCTAACATGGAACACAATCTGAGTAGAACTTAAAATATTAAGTCTACCATAAGTGTCAATATAACAATATGTTCTGAATGTCTCCATCATAGCCTGCTGATTAGCCTTTGTGTGGTATGTTCTCTCGAGAACAACGTCACATTCTGACAAAGTCTTTTCAACATCTCCCTGACCACAAACCTCACTGGCACAGAGATTTCTCTTATTATCAGCGCCAACAGGACAAAGTGATTTCCAACTATCCTCTGGATGAACAAGGATTTCATTATCTTTAGATTTTCTAAAGTCTAAAATAGGCTCAAGAACAGTATATTTAACCTTAATCATATTAAGGGCTTTATCAACACTCTTTTCATCGCTACCAGCAACAATAGCAACAGGGTCACCAACGTATCTAACGTGTTTGTCAAGTATAAGTCTGTCATAAGGGCTAGGCTCTGGATATGTCTGACCAGCCATAGTAAAACGATTATTAGGAACGTCCTCCCAAGTATATATGCCTTCTATTCCTGGAACTTTAAGAGCAACATCTTTTTTAACTTCCTCAACAATAGCATTAGCATGAGGACTTCTCAAAACCTTTACAACAAGGCAATCTTTAGGAGTAACGTCATCAAGATAAACAGGTTTTCCTGTAACAAGAGCCATTGCGTCCTTTTTCATAATAGGTTTATTTACAAATTTTGTTTCCATTATTTCGCCCCTCTCTGTGCAAGGAAGTTTTTAATAGCTCTGAACTGACCTTCATAACCTGAACATCTGCAAAGATTACCTGCAAGATATTCTTTAATCTCATCATCAGAAGGATTTTCATTTTCACGAAGCATGGCAATGACATTCATAATAAATCCCGGATTACAAAAACCACACTGTTCAGCCCCCTGATTTGCAACGAATGTTCCAAACTCCTCAGCCTCTTTCTGAAGTCCTTCAAGAGTGTATATTTCACTTCCGTCAGCACGAACGGCAAGTATAGAACATGAAAGTACAGGCTTTCCGTCCATAATTACAGTACAAAGACCACAGTTTGAAGTCTCACAGCCTCTTTTAACACTGAGACAACCGTTATCTCTCAAATAGTCCAATAAAATAAGGTCTGCATCAACACTTGATTTAACTAATTTCCCATTTATTTTAACCTGTATATCCATTTTTTACTCACCTCCTAAAGCTTTAACAGCTCTTTTAACAAGAACTTTTGCAATATGTTTTCTATACTGGGCTGAACCTCTCATATTAGAATTAAAGTCAAGATTTTCAGCAACATACTCACCAAATTTTAAAGCTGTCTCATCATTAATTTCTTCTGATAAAATACCTGTCTCATCAACAACAATTTTTGCTCTTGCAGGTCTAGCTCCAACTGATGCCATAACTTTATCATCAATTTTTGAAACACATACTGCAATAACAGGGAAATCTGTTTTTGTAATTCTCTCTGAAAGATATACACACTGAACAGGTTTCTTTTTAACTATTATTCTTACAATAATGTCCCTATCAGCCTTCATAGCAGCAAAATCTTTAAGAGGTATAATTCCACCTTTATAAAGCTCTACATAGCTGTCAAGACCTAATAAAAATGTCAAAACATCTGAAAAACCATATCTACCATAAATACTTCCGCCAACAGTAGCAATATTTCTAAACTGTACACCAACAATATGACGAACAGCCTCTTTTGCAGCACCTTTTGTGTACTCATTAAAACTTTCATGAGTTTCAATAGTTCTAAGAGTAGTCATAGAGCCGATTTTGAATTCTTCATCTGTTTCTTCAATAGTATCAAGTCCAAGACCGGAAAGGTCTATGGCAGTATTAACTCTAAGTTTACTCATTTTAAGCCAGAGCATACCACCTATTATTCTGTTTGTTTTTTTCTGATTAAGCTCATAGGCTTCATCAAGACTTTTCACTTTTACATACTGATTAATAGTAAGCACCTTTTTACCTCCATATAAAATATATCTTTTTTAGAAATATCTTAAATTATACAAGTGTCAATATATCCCTTTTACTGTATATTTATTATATCATTATTTCATACTATAAGATACATTTTTGCTAAAAAACACACACCGATTAATTTTAAACTTTTTTTTGCAATATTTCAATATATTTTGCAATAAAAAAAGAGGCTTTTCGCCTCTAGATATTTTTACTTTCGATAATATTTGATATTTCAAAAAAAGCCTTTTCCCTATCTATCAAATCTATATCCCAAATATAAATATCACTTCTTTTTTTAATGTCATTTATAAAAGGAATATCCTCTTTTTTCAATACAGCTATAACATTTTTATCACTGTCAAGAGCTTTTTTAATAATATCTGTAAAAGGAGTTACATCTTTTTCAATTCGCCCTATCTCATCAAGTATAATAAAGTCACAGTCTGACAACAAAGCATCCTCAACAAATGTTTTTCCTATATCCAAAAAAACAGACGGAAAGGGTTTAATCTTTCCGTCTTTAATGTCAATTATAATTTCTTCCATACCATTTTCAGGTATATGTACAATTTTATAACCGCATATATTGTTTTCAGATAAAATAGGCAATGTCAAATATCCTGCTACTGAAAAATTGTATTTATCAATAATTCTTTTAGCCAATGTTGATTTACCACTTTGTCTTTTACCTGTAATAACAATATTTATCATTTAGCAGTTTCTTCCTCATCTTTAGGAATAATAACATTTAATACTATTGCAACTAAAGCAGCAGGAACAATTCCAGAACCACCAAATACAAGCTGAACAGCCTGTGGCATATGTAAAAGAACACCACTGTTTGCACCAAGACCATATCCAAGACCAAGAGCAACAGAAACAATAGTTATGTTTCTTCCTCTCATAGGATATTTAGTTATAAGCTGTATACCACTTACAACGATTGATGAGAACATCATAACAGCAGCACCACCAAGAACGCTCTGTGGCATAATTGATATTAAAGCTGCAAGTTTAGGGAAAAGACCACAAAGTACAAGGAATATAGCACCTGTTGCAAGAGCAAAACGGTTTACAATCTTTGTCATTGTAACAAGACCAACATTCTGGCTAAATGAAGTATTAGGTAAAACACCGAAAATAGCAGCAAAACTTGAACCAAGACCGTCACATATAATACCGCCTGAAAGCTCTGTATCAGTTGCCTCTCTGTCCATACCACCTTCCATAACACCTGAAATGTCACCAACTGTCTCAACAGCTGTAACAATGAACATTATAAGAACAGGAAGTATTGCTCTAAGGTCGAATGTAGGTTTAACAGGCATAATTTCAGGAACAGCAAACCAGCTTGCTTCCTTAACTTTGTCCCAGTTTAAAACCCATGCTTTAACATACTCTGTACCATCAGCAGAAACAGCTGTTGTATCAAGCACAAGAGACATTATAAAAGCAGCAATATAACCAACTATAATTCCGATAAGTATTGAAGATGAACTTGTAAAGCCCTTTGAGCCGTGTTTGAAAGCAACTATTACAATAAGAACAAGAGTACCGAGGAAAAGGTTTTCCACAGAACCAAAGTCAGGAACAGTACTTCCGCCACCACCAAAAGAGTTTACACCAACAGCGATAAGTGAAAGACCAATTGAAAGAACAACAGTACCTGTTACAACAGGAGGGAAAAATCTTCTAAGTGGTTTAAGGCAAAATCCTAATACACCCTCAAATATACCACCAATTATTGAAGCTCCCATAATAGCAGCATAGGCAAGAATACCTCCGCCCATTACATTGGCAACACTGTTAAATACTCCTATAAATCCTGAGCTTGTACCCATTATAATAGGCACTTTTCCACCGATAGGACCTATTGCATAAAGCTGTACAAGAGTGACAATACCAGCAACAAGCATAGCATTCTGTAAAAGACTTACCTGTAAGTCTGCAAATTCACTTCCTGCACCAATACCACAAGCACCTGTGATAATAAGTATAGGTGTAAGGTTACCTACGAACATGGCAAGTACATGCTGAAGTCCTAAAGGAATGGCTCTTTTAAGAGACATTTTTCCATAAAACTCATAAGGACTTCCGAATGAATTTTTGTTTTCCATAATAAAAATCTCCTCCGTATTTTTTTAACAACAATATGAAGTATATCCTATTTATAATGTTTTGTATATAAAAATATAAAAAAAAGCTAAATTTCAGCAAAAAAAGGTTTTTTTCCCAAAAAACCTTTTTTATTTATATTATAATTATAAAATTGTAGTGTATAATATTTTTATATTATTATGAAAAATTACTTCATAAACTATGTTTTTTTTTAATATATTTACAAATCATTATAAAAAGCATAATAATTTTCATCTGTTCGTTCACATCTTATGGTTATTCTATTTCTGCCACTGTAATCACAAGTAAAAAGTGTTAAATCCCAATCACCATAATTCATAGCTTCCACATCATAGCCTTTTATAACTTCAAACTGGGTTGTCTTATACTTATAAACATTTCCATTTACATCAGTAAAAGTAACAATCTCTCCACCTGTAATATCTTCCAATTTGCCAAACTGATTTTTATAATTATGAGCTGATATGATAACATTATCATCATCAAAAGAGCCTTTATATCTACATGGTGAATATTTAAGTCCCTCATAAGTAAACTCACCCATAACCGGCAAACATATGTCTAAAGAAGGTATATCAATAATACCTATATAAATATTACCATCAATAGTGACAGATTGTTCATCATCTTCAAAAGTATCAAGACTTTCAGAAGGTATAACATTTGTTTTAAGAGTTTCAACAACATTTTTTGACACACTATCAGCATTTTTTTGTAAAGCTATATTAAAAACAGTAAAACCTAGGGATATAAATATAAAAATTATCCCTATACTCATAAATATTTTGCCTTTTTTATTTGTCATTTTTACCGTCCTTTTTAGAGAATGTAATATACCAACCATACCCAAAAACTAAAAGTCCTAAGGCTGCAAAAACAGGAATAGGCCATTGTATCATACCTGTCTGTGGCAACTCCTCTTTAGGTGTTTCTGGAGTTTCAGGTGGTACTTCCTCATCTGGAGGCATAGGACCTGTTGGCACAGGTGGCTCCTCAATAGGTACTTCTGGTATATTAGGAGTATCTGGAGGTGTCTCTGGTGGTGTTTCCGGCTCATCTGGTGGTTTTTCTCCCTTTGGTGGAGGTGTATTCGGTATATCCTCTATATAACTGTTTGTTATTTTCAAAAGTGTTTTATTTCCGCTGTATTCAACAGTATATCCATCTGGAACAGTTTTTTCCACAACTTTCCATTCATATTTTTTATTAAGTCTTTTCCACTCATATCTCCAATAATTGTCTTCATCAAGCTCAACAGTATCATAAACTTTACCGTCTTTTAAAAGCTCAACTTCTATCTTTTCTGGGCGTTTTTCTTTGTTTCCGTCATCATTCCAAACTTTTATAACTTCAACATCAATATATGAATTATTTCCGCCCCCTCCCGGCTCATCTTCTGATGACATTTTTGGATAAGCATTTACATCATAAATCCAATTATTATCATCAAGACTTGGAAGTGATATAAGAACTGGGTCACTCTTATAAGTTATATCACCTATTTTTATTGTCTCAAATCTAACAAGATAGAGACCTGTTTTAAGATTTTCAAATAACACTTCACCTTTAGAGTCTGTTTTTTTACTGTCATAATGATTTATATCGTCAGCTTTAACATAAGTATCAAGAGTATTTGCAGCATTTTTCCAACCTGTACTATCAAGGTCATTTATTTTTATTGAATATTTTGAAAAATCTCCTGACAGTGTAAACCTTGCTCCTTCTGATATATCAGCAACTCTGTATATCTTTACATCTGCACTTGACACATAATTTCCGTCTTCTTTATACTGAAGTTTAAGTGAAGATATTTTATCAATGTCAACACGAACTGCCGTAAAAGCTGTGATACACGATAAAACCATAATCAAAGTAAAAATCAGTGTTGATACACATATTTTAAATAATGACTTTATATTCAAGTTCTATTTCCCTCCTTTTCTATTTCGTCTTCTTCTTGAAGTTTCTTTGTTTGAAACTTTATTACTTTTATTATTTTTATCTCTTGTACTCCACAAAAGCCATATAAACAATATAACAAGTATAGGAACAGCAATAACAGGAGCAACCTTTATAGGCTCAATATGATTTGCATCACCTTTAAAAACAAGTTGTTCAATTGTATTTTCATTATATTCTATTCTCTCGCCTCTAACAAGAAGTCTATGACTATTTATTCCATAAGGTGTGCAAGTAATAAGAGTACAATAATCCTTATTTTCCTCTATTTCAAGACCACTTACGTCTTCAGGTTCAACAATAAGTATTCTATCAACTTGATATGCTAAAACATCATCAAGCGTATGTATGAGGAATATATCCCCCTCCTCCATTTTATCTAAATTTGTAAATAATTTAGCAGAAGGTAAACCTCTATGACCTGAAATAGCACAGTGAGTTGAAGGACCACCAACAGGTAGAGATGTTCCCTCAATATGACCGATAGCAACCTGTAAAACCTCATCACTTATTCCATGATATATAGGCAATGACACATTTATAACAGGTATTTCAACATATCCCATAATGCCTGTATCATCTGTACTCAAAATATTTTCATACTCTTTTTTATCACTTTCAGAGAGATAATATCTGTTTGTCTTAGTCAAAAGTCTTTTGTTATATTCATTGGCAGCCTCCCAATAAGCTGTATAATCCTCTTGTGTCATTTTAGATACACTTTCCTCATATGTAGCTATTGCCTTTGACTGTACCCTAGAATTCCACAAATCACTTAATATGGGGTACAGCAGCAGGGAGAGACCCACAAGGAACACCAATATTAATATTTTGTTAGATTTATTTTTCATTATATGCCTCTCCTTGATGCTGTCATTTTTAGGGGGGAAACATTCCCCCCAATGACAGTTTTTTGATAGATATTTAATAAATTTAGGATTTTTAATTTATTGGTGCATTTTTCTTTTTGTGACAAAAACAACAACTGCTCCAACCATAAGAACAATACCACCTATTGTAAATACTCTTGTACCTATACCACCGGTTGAAGGAAGTTCTGTTCCAGTAGTATTTTCAACAGTTACAACAGGAAGAACAACAGAGCTACTTTCTGTTTTGTTTCCATTTATTATATATTCTATATATTTTAAAGCATCTTCATCATTACCGATATAACTATTTCTAAGTTCGTAACCACCTATAAGAGTTAATTCGATAGGCTCCTCAAGAATATTATATCCGTCTGGGGCTTCAATCTCTTTTATGTAATATGTTGTTCCTTCTCCTTCATCAGCTTCAAGACCTATAATATAAACATCTGAACCTTCAATATAATCATTTCCCTTAGGGTCAATTATATAAGCATCCTTGCCATTAACTTTTTCAGCAAGTTTTCTTAATTTTATCTCATTTTTACAATCTTTATCACTGTAAAGTCTAAATTTTGCACCTTCAAGAGGATTTTTGTCCTCATCAACTTTTTTAAGTTCAATTTGGAATGTATAAACAACAACTATATCCTTAGGAGTTTCTCCAGTTCCCTCATCATAAGGATTATTTGAAAATTCAAGATAAACCTCATTTTCATTTCCGTCAACGCCAGAACCGTCATTGGCAATCTCTGCATCTTCATTTAAAATTGCAGAATACTCAACAACAACCTCTGTATTAGGAGTTATAGGAATAACACCACTTGCACCCTCAGCAACTTTAAGGTCATCAAATTTAACTTCAAATGTACAATCATCAGTTGGACTTGTTATAAGCTGATAACCTGATGTTACAACAACATCATCAATTTTTACAACAACACTAGTACTATCAAATGTAAGTCCTTTTTCCATTTTATCATGGAATATATATTTGTATGTTTGGTATGATGATATTTCTGCTGGAACAGTTCCTGTTGATTTGAATTTTACAGTATCCCCTATATCATAATCAGCAACATCATTCCAACCTATATCTGTGCTATCTTCATCCTCAAGAACTTTTTTCTCAACAGTAACATTATCTTTTTTTGTTGTTATTGTAATATCTTTTTTACCTGATGTGTCAAGCATAACAAGAGATGTTGTCTCATTATCTCCTGCATTTGTTATGTCTTCATCAATAAGATAGTAACCTTCATTACTAAATGTAAAAACTCCATTATTTGAAGTGGCATCAGCACTTAAACTTGCTTTTTTAATCTCTTTATAAAGACTATCTGCAAATTGTCTTATATCTTGGTCATTATCTTTAAAAGCTCCTATATATGCAACAATCTCTGAAGATTTTGTTTTACCTGTTACAGTTGTAAGAACTGACTGATATTTTGAATTTACTTTATATCCATAATTATAACACTCTTCTGTATGTTCATGTTCTTGGGAACAATTAAGACTTGTTGTAAGGTCTAAAATCCTATAAGCACCATAAACAGCTCCTGTTGTAGGATTACTTATTGTGACTGTTGACGCAAAAGCTGATACATTAAAAGCAAATACCATAACAATCATCATTACAGTACTTATAATACTTTTGATTTTTTTCATAAAACTTTCCCCTTCTTTCTTTATGTATTAAATAATAAAATAAATTTAATATCAACCCTCTTTCCTGATTTTACTGTTGATAGTTAAAGCACCAACCATAAGTAAAATACCACTTATTGTATAAATATATTTTCCCTCTCCTCCTGTTTGAGGAAGTTCAGGTGTAACAAAATGATTTACTATTTTATATAAATCATTTTCAGGGTTTGAAGGATTGCTATTAATTTTTTCTGCCTCAATAACTCCAAGAGGACCTTCTGGACTTTCAACAAACTTAACTTCAAGTTTATTTGTGTCTTTATTCTCTACTATCTCTATTTTCCAAGGATTTTCAGGTTTTTCATATCCTGCAAGAGTTTCTGTCTCATAAAGCAAATATTTTCCTCTTGATAAATTATCAAAAACAGCTTTTCCGTTAGTATCAGTTGTAATTGTTTTTATAGGGTCTCCAAGTTGGTTCCAGCTATCATCAGCCTTATAAAGTTTAAATACAACACCATAAAGAGGAGAGTCTGTCTCATCAACCTTTATAATATCAAAACCAGCTGACTTAAATTTATTTATAACAGTTATTGTTCCTGACAAAACACCATCAGATGAAACACTATAAGAAACTTCAAAGCCATCAGGTACATTTAATTCTTCAACATAATAATATATTCTGTTTCCGTTACTATCAAATTTAAGAAGGTCATTCCAACTGTATTTCCATTGATTTTCTTCTGAAAGTCTTACAGTTTCAACTAACTCACCAGTCAAAGCTCCCTGTATTTTTCTCATAAGATTTACTTCTATATATTCAACAGGTGCTTCTATTTCCTCCCCACTTTCATTCTGCCATTTTTTCTCTACCATAATAGCAGCATTTTCATTTTCAAAGTATATACTTCCGCCAACTTCTGTGAAATAATTTACATCTTCAACAGGAATACCAGCTTTTTCAACTGTTTCTCTCATACTGTTTTTAACGTCCTGTATACTTCCTTTTCCAACAGTAAAATATGCATAGGCAGGACTTATTATTTGATAACCGTCAGGAGGTGCTATCTCCTCAATCATATAAAGTGTATTTTCTTTTATGATACTGTCATTGTCATCAATATTGAATATAATTTCACCCTTATTGTCAGTTGTATATTCATCTCCAACATCAATCCAACTATTTGAACTTAAATCATATTCTTTTATTTTAAATTTAGCCCCCGGAAGAACTATTGACATATTTTCGCTGTCAACTTTTTTAATTACAACTCTTGATTTTATAGCAGAGGCAATTGATTTTGATGTATCAAATATAATACTATCTTCATCTTCAACATTACCTACACCAACAAGATTAGCCTTATTAAGTATCTCAAAAGTTTCCTGATTTGATACAGGATTTACAAAATACTCATACTCTAATATACAAGGAGTTTCATCTGGAACAGTGACTTCAAGTTTTCTTAATTTTGAGTCATAAGATACAGAATACTCGTCCTTTGAAATCTCATTACCTTTATGGTTAGGTAATGAAGAGTCATAGCGATATAATTTGACTGTTTCAGAAATAAGACTTATATCTTTTATTTCTGTTTCATCAATTTCAATAGTATCAATAAGTTTAAGAACGTGTTCATCAGTTAAAAGGTCATCACCAGAAGGATTTATTGTAACATTATATTTTATTCTGTTACCTTCTCCCTCAGGTCCTTGTTCTCCTATTTTCATTATTACAATATCTTCACGTTTAACAGTTTGAGTTATGCTTGTCTCATATCCGTCAGTAATTACAATATTTTCATAACCCTTTTCACTATTAGCTGCATTATCCCAAAAACTATCCTCATCAAATGAAAGAGAGTATTTCACTGTAAATTCAAATTTATTCTGTCCCTGTCTAAATTTAAACTCAACTTTATTCTTATCCTCATCATAACTAAAATCAGCTATATCATTTACATCATAAGTTGAACCATCAATATGTATTGTATTAGACTCGCTTCCATCTGAAAGTACAAAACTGAACTTACAATCACTACTATTGAATTTAGTTCCCTCTGGAAGTGTATCTGTAACAGTTATATCTCCGCTCTTATCTTTTCCCGAATTTACAATAAGTTTGTAGTAGAGTTTTCTATCGCTCTTATCAAAGTCAACTTTCATATTTCCAACTGTATATTGAATATCTCCGTTTTCATCAACATATCCAGGAACTTTCTTTACAGGGGCTATTTTTTCATAATCGTGAGTGCTCTCAACATTATGAGTATTTTCACCTATAACAACATTACCCTTATTTACAAATGTAAAGTTTTCACCTTCTGGTATTTCAGAATAATCAGCATATGTATAATATGTAAGCTCAATTCTTTCAAAAGAGTTATCAATATCAGTTTTAAATATAACTTTAAAGCTCTTAACATCATCTTCTTCAGATTTACAAATATTACCCTTGGCATCATAATATTCAACAGAATATTCATTTGATTTTAATGATACAGACCTTCCGTCACTTGTAACTTTTTTAATATCAAGCATATTTATACTTTCATCAGCTTTTGTCCAAAGGTATTCTCCCATTGTGTCGGTATACTCAAATTTTGTATCCTTTGTTATACCATTTTCAGGAAGATATATTGTTGTTTTCCACTGATATTCTTCTCCGCTTTCAGTTCCCCAACCATCATATATAGGTTTGTAATTTCCCAAAAATTCTTTTTTAAGACCACTGTTATTATTATACTTTACAGTATAATCAGAAGAATATGTGTCATTATCCTTTATAAGTTCAGCTTTATTTGTATATTCCTTATAAGCTCCCTGTGGTATATCATCAGACACAGCAGTTCTGAATGTTACTGTATACCAGTCATTAGAGCCTTCTGGGAAAGTATAAGGAAATTCTTTTATAGTAACAGAAGTATTATCGCTATTATTCTTTATCTCAATATCTCCTGTAACATAGAGACCTTCTGGAAGATGGTCATATACAGTATAACCACTTATGTCTCTTAAATCTTTATTTATATCTATTATCCAAACAATAGAATTGTTCTTCATATCCTGATAACCTGTTTTTTCAATCATCTTTTTACTTAAAAAGAATTCAAAAACAGCTTCTCTTGTATCCTCTCCACTTGTTACAGAGGCAGTATTTTTTATTATAATCTCTCCGTTACCTTCGCCACTTTCACTTACAGGAGTATGTGTTATTGTATATTTTATATCGTATTTTTCACCAGCTTCTAAAGGTGCAAGTCCATTGATAGTGAATGAACCTGATGATATTTTATCCTGTGGAGGATTTATTGTTACAGTATATAATCCAGTAACATTTTCTGTAACACCATAAGCATTTGTTTTTATTATCTGAAAACTTCCATCATTATATGATATACCTAATTTTCCAAAACTAAATGTATCTGTAATATTTATACTATCATTTGTACCATTTTCAGAGCTTATTGTGACAGTATAATTCACAGTATTATTTTCACCTTGAACACCACTTTTTGAAACTGTGAAATCCTTTTTAACAGGTTTAGGGCCTACATTTACAGCTTCACCGTCAAAGCCAAAATCTATTTCATATCCACCTTCACCATCTTCTTTTTCCATTTTACCTTGGAAACTTACATCTCCTCTGAAACTTTCACCATCTTTTATAAAAGCATCATAGAATTTTATAAGTATAAGTCCGTCATCTGTTATCCAATAGTTTCCAACCTCAATAGGATTAAATGAACTGTCATAGCTTAAAACTTTTCCCTCCATATCAGCATTAGGAATAAGTCCCTCTGGTATCTGATATTTTATATAAGGATTTTCAACAGTAACTTCATCTTTAGGTACTTTATACTCTATAATACAACGTACAATATCCCCAAAATATATATCAGTAGCATCAATCCAAGTATCTCCATCTTTTTTCTGTATTTTTACATCTGTAATCCAATCTGTAAAATCCTTTGCTATGTCAGCACCCTCAGGAGAATTTTTAGCCATAAAACTCATTAACATTGAAACACCTTTATTTACAAGGGATTGTTCCTCATCAAAAGAAGGTTTATAGGCAAGGGCAAAACTTTCATCTTCTTCATGATTTTCCATATCATTTTCAAAATCATAGTCTCCTAAAGATGGTCTTTCCTCATCAGGTCTACCACCACCGCCACCGCCGGCTACTTCTTCGTCATAACACTCATCTGTATGAGTATGTTCTTCTTTATCACATATAAGTTTTGTTTCATAACATTCATCTGTATGACCAGAAGGTGTAGTTATTTGTCCAACTTCTCCTTCAATTGATTTTTCAGGAACAAAACAAGAGCTGTCATGTTGATGTTTTACGGCTTCAATATGACCACAATTTAATTCACCATCTAAATAACATTCATCTGTATGTTTATGTTCAAATATTTCATCTTGTCCACATACAGGAACAAGTTTTGTATTATAACAACTGTCATCATGAACATGACCTTCTATTTCTGTATCCTCTTGACATACAATAACTTTTTCTGTTGTATAACAATTTTCATCATGACTATGACCTTCCGACTCATCCATGCCACAAATAACATTTCCTTCTTCATCATAACAACTGTCATCATGGCTATGACCTTCCGACTCATCTTCTGTACAAGTGAGAACTTTATCCTCTGCATAACAGCTATCATCATGAACATGAGCCAAACTTTCTTCAATATCACATACAAGCTCTTTTTCCTCAGCAAAACAACTATCATCATGAATATGTTCAGAAACCTCATCAAGGTTACATATAAGTTCTCCATTATCATTATAACAATTAGAATCATGGGTATGTATGACAACACCTTCATGTTCACATATAATACTTCCTGCTTCTAAATGGTCGGGATTATTACATTTCAAAACTCTCTCATAGCATTGACCTGTATGTATATGTTCCTCAATACCACATTTAGGTTTTTCTGCTGTTATAGCTGGAAAAGCAAGAACATAAAAAGTTGATGCCAAAACTATAAAAGATAGTAAAGACAAAAGAGCAAATTTTCTCCTTCGCTTAATTTTAGTATTATAAAGTTGTTTTACCATTTTATCCAAATTCCAATTCAAAATATGCCACCTGCCCCTGTAATTATAATTTATTTAACAAACCCAAAATTTGAAAAAGGCCATATCCTAAAAACCACCTTTCCTATAACTTGCTCACTTGACACAGTTCCAATAACATCAGAACGACTGTCAACAGAAGTTGAACGGTGGTCTCCCAAAACAAACCACCTATTATCCGGAACTTGATAAGGAAAATTTGTGGTACATTCACCTTTTGTTTTATCTTTAACATAAGGTTCCAAAATTTCTTCATTATCTATATAAACAGTTCCATCTTCAGCTATATCAACCCATTCCCCCGGTGAACCTATGGCTCTTTTTAAAAGTATTTTATTATTAAAATAAAAGGCTATAATATCACCACTTTCAAAATCATTTGTTTTTATTGCAACAACCATTTCATCTTCATTTAAAGAAGGTGTCATACTATTGCCTTGTATTTTTAAAACCGAAAAGAAAAAGGTTGAAAATATTATTGCTAATGCTGCCACAACAATAAGAACCCATATAGTTCCTCTCATTGCTTTTCCATAGGCTTTTCTATATTCAAGCCTTTCAAGCTCTTTGTCTATCTGTTCAATAGTTGGCCTATCAGAAAACTTTTTATTTTCTATGTCATTTTTTTTCATTAAAGTTACCTTTTATCTTTCTGAACTATATAAAATTACATTTACCATTTTAAATTATTTTTAAGCTCATATTCTCTGAGCCATTTTTGGATTTCATCTATATCCTCTGATTGATTTTCATTTGAATTTAAAAATATATTTTCTTTAATTGATTGGTCTTGATTATTTATATCAAGTTTTTGATTAAAATCAAATTGTGGAATAAATTCATCAGATATTTCTTGTAAATTATTACTATTTTTGTTTTCATTTTCAATATTTAAAATAATATTTTTATTTTTATAATTTTCTAATGATTTAGATTTAATATTATTTTCAATATTTTTAATACTCATAATATATTGGTCAGCAACTTCTTGAGCTTTCTCAAATATACCACTTAATTTCAATGATGCTTCTGCAATAGAACCACATTCTTTTATTGTAATATTCGTATTTTCAATATCTTTTTCAAGTTTCTGTATATATTCTTTTAACTCAGAAATCTCTTTTTCCTGTTCCCTTATAATAAGAAGAAGTTGGGCTCTGCTAAGTTTACGCACTTCTTTATCAATCATAAATCCTTCTCCTGTAATTATATTTCCATAAAAATATGTAATTATTTTAATAAAAATAATTATATTAGTAACATTTTTATAATTTCATATAGTATAATACCATATAAAAATGTTACTTACAACCAAATTATAATAAAATGTAATTAAAAAACAAATTATATTACAAAATAGCAAAAAAATAACAGGGTAAAAACCCTGTATATTTCAAAATATATCATTAAATATTTTTTCAGTCTCATATTTTACACGTTTTTCAAATTCTCTGTATTTCAAAAGAATTTCTCGTCCTTCATCTGATAAAAGAGAACCACCTCCCGAAACTCCTCCTCTTTTACCTAAAACCAACTCAAAGCCCAAAGCCTTTTCAGACTCTTTAAGTATCTTCCAAGCCTTACTATATGCAATATTCATACTTTTAGCAGCTTTATGCAAAGAGCCATCTCTGTCTATATTTTCAAGAAGCTCGGCTATTCCCGGACCAAAGGCTTTTTCTCCCTTAAATATTCTTATTGATATTTTAACTTCCATATCATCATATTTCATAAATAAACACCGCCTGAAATTTTGTTTATTTAATTTTATAACCAAAATTCAAGAGTATCAACAGAATTATATATATTTATGAAAAAATCCATCATTTACGCAATAAACATAAAAATATCCATGACCTTGTTTTTTAAATCTTAAATGTATTTCCTGTTCAGGATAAAGTTTTATAAATTGCATTTTATCAGATGTTATATATATAACAAATGATATATAATGACTTTTAGTCATTTCATGGTTCATTGTTACATAATACTCACCATCAGAAAATTCTATATTAAAATCATGGTCACTATCCTCAGCTTTTTTACTTTGAAGATTTTCAAGTTTTTTACCGCAACAATATATATCAGCTATATTTGCTGATGTTATAATATTACCACACTCAGTACATACATAAAATTTTGTTTTTTTCATATTTCCTTCCTCCCTATCATTTATATCAGCATCACCTTTCAAAATTTCTTTTATATTTACACCAAGTATCTCAGAAAGCTCTCTTAATAGAGAAATATCAGGAGAGCCTGCTCCAGTTTCCCATTTTGAAACAGTTTTAGGACTTATATTCATTTTTTCAGCAATATCCCTTTGAGTCATTCCCTTTTCAGTTCTCAACTTTTTTATAAAAATTCCGGTCTTTTTACAGTCCATAAAATCACCTCGAAAAAAATATACATTAAACAATATAAATTTTCAATCCACTATTCGTATACATACTGTTTTATAATATTATAAAATATTTCAGAAAATAATAATATTATTGTTGCAAAAATATGAGAATAATGGTATAGTATTAAACAGTCTGTTTAAAAATAGATTATAACAAAAAGCCGAATTTAAAAGCATATTTTGCGTTATATATGTGTTTTGTGTTTAATAGTTTATTATGCTTTTCGATTTGGCATTTTTAAAAATCGGAAAGGAAAAAATATAAATGGAAACTTTAAAATTTGAAGAAATGAATTTGTCTCCTGAAATATGTCGTGCTGTTGCAGACATGGGTTTTGAGGAGGCAACACCAATACAGTCTCAGGCAATATCAGTTATTATGGAAGGAAAAGACGTTATAGGTCAGTCCCAGACAGGAACAGGAAAAACAGCCGCTTTTGGTATACCTTGCCTCGAAATGATAGACCCTGATGACAGAAAACTCCAAGCTGTAATACTTTGTCCTACAAGAGAACTTGCAATACAGGTAAGTGAAGAATTTAGAAAACTTCTCAAATACAAAGACAGTATAAGAGTTGTACCTATATATGGTGGTCAGCCAATAGATAGACAGATTACAGCATTAAAAAAAGGTGCTCAAGTTATAATAGGAACACCAGGAAGAGTTATGGATCATATGAAACGCCGTACTCTTAAAATGGAAACTGTAAAAATGGTTATACTTGATGAAGCTGATGAAATGCTTGATATGGGATTTAGAGAGGACATTGAAACAATACTTATTAAAATCCCACCAGAAAGACAAACAGTTCTTTTCTCTGCCACACTCTCAAAAGAGATACTTGATATTACAAAGAGATTTTTGACAGAGCCTGAGTATATAAAAGTAATAAGAAAAGAGCTTACAGTTCCAAGTATAGACCAGATTTATTTTGATGTTAAAGAGAAAACAAAACTTGACGCTTTGACACGTCTTATGGATATGTATAATCCAAAACTTGCCCTTGTATTCTGTAACACTAAAAAACGTGTTGATGAGGTTGTAGAGCTTTTACAGGGACGAGGATATTTTGCAGAAGGTCTCCATGGTGACCTAAAACAGCCTCAGCGTGATATGGTAATGAAAAAATTCAGAAACGGTACAATAGAAATACTTGTTGCAACAGACGTTGCTGCAAGGGGAATTGACGTTGATGATATTGACATGGTTATAAACTATGATATACCACAAGATGAAGAATATTATGTTCATCGTATAGGACGTACAGGACGTGCAGGAAGAACAGGACGTGCCTTTACATTCTGTGTAGGAAAAGAAATATACAAACTTCGTGATATAATGAAGTATACAAAAACAAAAATTATACAGCAGAAACTTCCTACTCTCACAGACATTGAGGAAGCAAAAACAAACAATTTCATAGAACAGATAAAAACAACTATTGAAGAAGGTCATTTGTCAAAATATATCAATATTGTTGAAAATATGATTTCAGATGACTTTGCAGCAATAGATATTGCAGCAGCTTTGATGAAAATGAACCTTTCAGACTTCGGTGGAGACTCTCTTGATGCCATTGATGATATAAATTTTGACGGCTGTGATGCTTACGGCGACAGTGGTGAAAAAACAGTAAGACTTTTCATAAATGCAGGTAAAAAACAGAAAATACGTACAAAAGACATACTTGGAGCAATAGCTGGAGAAACTGGAGTTCCAGGAAAAGTTATAGGTGCAATAGATATTTATGACGATTACACTTTTGTTGATGTACCTCACGAATATGCAAAAGATATTATAAAGGGTATGAAAAACAACAAAATAAAAGGTAAAAAAATAAATATTGAAATAGCTAAAAAATCAAAAGGCAAAAAATAATTAAAAAAAGGATAAGACAAAAGTCTTATCCTTTTTTATTTTATCTATTATGATGTCTTCCTTGCTGATATCCTGCTCCTTTTTGAGCTGTAACATTTATATTTGTACAATTTTTATGCTGACGTACTCCATCATTATTATACTGACATACACCATCATTTACACAATTTTCATACTGGCATATTCCATCATACTGACAAACTCCGTCATTTACACAATTTTCATACTGACAAATACCATTATTTACACAGTTATTTTTATACTCTCTAACACACTGACCGTAAACAGTACTACCTATTATTAATGTAACAGCTGATACAGCAATAATTTTTGATAAAATACTTTTCATATAAACACCTCCTTTATTTTATTATATCACTCTTTCCAATCTTTTCTATAAACTTAATATCTTTTTTTGAAAGTTCAGCATTTTTAATAAGGTCAGGACGTTTTTCTATTGTTCTTATAATAGACTGTTCCCTCCTCCATTTGGCAATATTACCATGATGACCGGATAAAAGAACATCAGGAACTTTTTTACCCATAAATTCAGCAGGTCTTGTATATTGAGGATACTCCAAAAGATTATCTGAAAAACTCTCATCTTGGAAGGACTCCTCTTTTCCCAAAACACCAGGAACAAGACGAGATATAGCATCAATCATCATAATAGAAGCAAGTTCTCCACCAGTAAGAACAAAATCACCAATAGAAACCTCATCTGTCACAATCTCCTCTATAACTCTCTCATCAATGCCCTCATAGTGACCACACAAAAATATTATATTTTCTTCCTTAGAAAAATCCTCAGCCATTTTCTGATTAAAAGTTTTTCCCTGGGGTGTCATATACACAACACGAGTATTTTTCCCCGCCTTTTGTTCAATACTCTTATAAGCATCATACACAGGCTGTGGCTGCATAACCATTCCAGCACCACCGCCATAAGGATAATCGTCAACGTGTTTCTGTTTATTTTTTGAAAAATCACGTATATTTACAGCCTCAATATTTATTTTGCCATCTTTTATAGCTCTTCCTGTTATACTATGAGAAAGAGTATCTGTTATCATTTCAGGAAAAAGTGTTAAAACAAAGAAATTCATCAGTTTCTCAACCCTTCTAAAAGTTTAACTGTCATTTTATTATTTTCAGTATCTACATTTAAAATACAATCTTTTATAGCAGGTATAAGGAGTTCTTTTTCTCCCTCTTTTCTCACACCGTAAACATCATTAGCACCTGTCTCATATATTTCAGATAATATTCCCAAAAATTCTCCTTCGTCTGTATATACTTCCATGTCGTAAAGGTCTCTTGTATAATATTCATTGTCCTCAAGAGGAATAGCTTGTTCCTCTGGAATTAATATTGTAGCATTTTTATATGTCTCTGCTACATTTATATCATTAATCTCTTTAACTGTAACAAGAACAAATTTTTTATGGTAAGCTATTTTCTGTATATGGAAAACTTCAATTTTACCTCTATTTTCAACAGTTATCTCTTTTAAAAGTTCAAATCTTTCTGGCTGTTCTGTTGTAGGGAAAACTCTGAATGTGCCCTTAATACCATGAGTACCTGTAATTTTTCCTATCTCAAAATATTTATCCAATATATTCACCTCTAATCAATAATAGTAAAACAAATAAAAATAAATAAAAAAATGAGGTTACCATAAGGCAACCCCATATTTAAACTCTGTATTACTGAACAATTTCAACGATAATTTTTTTATCTTCATGAATTGCCGCAGCTTTTACAACAGTTCTGATTGCTTTAGCAATTCTTCCCTGTTTTCCTATAACTTTTCCCATATCCTCAGGGGCTACTTTAAGTTCAAGAACAAGAGCTTTTTCAGTCTCATTCTCAGTAACAGTAACCTTCTCAGGACAATCAACGAGGTTCCTTGCGATTACCTCTAAAAGTTCTTTCATAGTAATCTCCTCCAATTAGTTTGAAGAAATCAACAATTACTCAGCAATAACTCCTGCTTTCTTTAATAAAGCTTTAGCTGTGTCTGAAGGCTGAGCACCGTTTGCTAACCATTTGTTTGCTTCTTCTGAATCAACTTTTAATACAGCTGGTTCTTTAGTTGGGTCATAGTATCCGATTTCAGCGATTGATTTACCATTTCTTGCTGTTCTTGAATCTGCAACAACTATTCTATAGAATGGTGCTTTTTTAGCTCCTAATCTTTTTAATCTAATTCTTACTGCCATTTTAAAATTCCTCCTAAAAATATTAATTATTTATTATCTTTTTTATTTTATCTTAAAAAAGGAAGTTTGAATTTTCCTTTTTTACCCTTTTGTAAATCTCCCAACTGCTTCATCATTTTTTTCATTTCCTCAAACTGTTTGAGCAATCGGTTTACTTCAGCGATATTTCTACCACTCCCCTGTGCAATACGTTTCTTTCTAGGTCCATTAAGTATAGAAGGGTTTCTTCTCTCCTCAATAGTCATAGACTGTATAATTGCTTCAACATGGTTCAAAACTTTAGGGTCAAGTTCTGTATCAGGTATATTCATTTGGTTCATACCTGGTATCATACCAATAAGGTCTTTTAAAGGTCCCATTTTTTTGACCTGCTGCATCTGTGAAAGAAAATCCTCTAAAGTGAAGTCATTTTCTCTCATTTTCTTTTGAAGCTCCATAGCTTGCTTCTCGTCAAAGTTTGCCTGAGCCTTATCTATAAGAGAAAGTATATCTCCCATACCAAGTATTCTTGAAGCCATTCTATCAGGATAGAAAGGCTCTAAATCTTCAAGTTTTTCACCCATACCTACATACTTAATAGGCTTTCCTGTAACATGTCTTACAGAAAGAGCAGCACCGCCTCTTGTATCGCCATCAAGTTTTGTAAGTATTATACCGTCAACACCAAGCTGTGTATCAAAACTTTCAGCAACCGTAACAGCGTCCTGACCTGTCATAGCATCAACCACAAGTATAATTTCCTGTGGTCTTACGGCTGATTTTATATTTTTAAGCTCGTCCATCAATTCTTCATTGATATGGAGACGACCTGCCGTGTCAATAAGTATTACATCATGTTTGTTTTTCTCTGCATATTCAAGAGATTTTGTTGCTATCTCAACAGGATTAACTTTATCTCCCATTTCGAAAACAGGTATATCATAAGTTTTTCCTACAATTTGAAGCTGTTTAATAGCAGCCGGTCTGTAAACGTCACAGGC
This sequence comes from Tyzzerella sp. An114, assembly GCF_002161055.1. Taxonomy (GTDB): domain Bacteria; phylum Bacillota; class Clostridia; order Lachnospirales; family Anaerotignaceae; genus Fimicola; species Fimicola cottocaccae. The sequence continues at coordinate 35,493 of NZ_NFLT01000003.1, read as the reverse complement.
AACCAAAAGAGGTTTTTTGCCCTGTTTTCTCAAAAGTCCGGCAAGCTTACCGCTTGTTGTAGTTTTACCGGCACCCTGCAAACCAACCATCATATAAATTGTTGGTGGACGATTTGCAAAAGTGAGTTTGCTTTGGGTAGTACCCATAAGCTCAATCATTTCTTCATTAACAATTTTTATAACCTGCTGTCCCGGATTAAGTCCTTCAAGAACTTCACTTCCAACAGCTCTTTCTGTCACTTTTTTAATAAAAGATTTTACAATTTTAAAGTTAACATCAGCCTCGAGCAAAGCAATTTTGACTTCTCTCATGGCGGACTTAACATCGTCCTCAGTAAGTTTTCCTTTACTTCTAAGCTGTTTGAAAACTTCTTGGAGTTTTCCTGATAAACCTTCAAATGCCATAAATCACCCTCCTAGTTAGCAAAGTATATCATCTGCTAATTTTTTAATATCCTCTATACAATTAAGCATATTACGGGGCACTTCAAATTTATTCTCAATATCTTCAACAATATTTTTGATTTTAGCAACAGACTCTTTGTGTATCATAAATTTTTCAACAAGATTGAGTTTTTCCTCATAACCTTTCAAAATTTTCTCTGTTCTTTTAAGCTGGTCTCTCACAGCCTGACGGCTTATATTAAGCTCCTCTCCAATCTCGGAGAGAGATAAATCTTCATCATAATACATATGATATATTGTTTTTTGTTTATCTGTCAAAAGCTCGCCGTAAAAATCAAAAAGTAGTGAAATCTGTAATAAACTATCCATATTTCATCTCTCCCTTTTTAAAGGGTGTAAAGTATTTTTACTTTACCTCGAATATTCTACAATAAAAAGGGAGAGGTGTCAAGTATTTTTACTTTACACCCCTTCAAAAATTTCAGTAAACCCAAAACTTTTTTTATGCAATATTACTCATTACCGAAAAGTGCAGAAGCAAAATCTCTCGCATTAAATTTCTGAAGGTCATTTATACCTTCACCAACACCAATATATCTTACAGGTATATTAAGTTCTGATTTTATAGCTATTACAATACCACCTTTAGCTGTACCATCAAGTTTTGTAAGTATTATACCTGTAATATCTGCAACTTCTTTAAATAATTTAGCCTGCTGCATAGCATTTTGTCCTGTTGTAGCATCAAGTACAAGATAAACTTCTTTGTTAGCCTGTGGATATTCTCTGTCAATAACCTTTGAAATCTTCTTAAGTTCTTCCATAAGGTTCTTTTTATTGTGAAGTCTTCCAGCAGTATCACAAATTAAAATGTCTGTACCTCTGTTTTTAGCTGCGTTTACAGCATCAAAAACAACAGCGGCAGGGTCAGAGTTTTCCTCATGTCTTATAACATCAATTCCCGCTCTCTCGCCCCATATTTTAAGCTGGTCAATAGCTGCTGCTCTAAATGTATCTGCTGCAGCAAGTAAAACTTTATCTCCCTGATCTTTATAGTTATGAGAAAGTTTTCCTATTGTTGTTGTTTTACCTACACCATTTACACCTATAACAAGCATTACTGTTGGTTTTGGAAGGTCATAATCATCATCAGCACCTTCATTTAAAAGCTCTGTAATCTCATCAACCAACATTCCTTTAATTGCCTGTGGGTCTGTTGTTTTCTCTCTTTTAACTCTCTTTCTCAAGTTATCAATAATATTCATTGTAGTTTCAACGCCGATATCAGCCATAATAAGAACTTCTTCAAGTTCCTCAAAAAGCTCCTCATCAATCTTAGTAAAAGCACCTAAAACAGCATCAACACCACCGAGAATATTTTTTCTTGTCTTGTCAAGTCCTGCAAAGAGTTTTGCAAAAAATCCTTTTTTAGTTGGTTTTTCTTCAACAACTTCCTCTTTTATTTCCTCTTTTTCTTCCTCAACAGTTTCTTCAATAACTTCTTCTATTTCTTCTGTTGTTTCTTCTACTTCTTCAGAAACTTCCTCTGTATTTTCTGTTGTTTCTTCTATTTCCTCTGCATTTTCTGTTATTTCTTCACTGATTTCAGGCTCGTCAATTATCTCTGTGACTTCCTCAATTTCTTCTGTTTCTTCCTCATCTTCATGTATAGCCCTTTCAAGTTCCTCCGCTGTAATGTCAGGAATTTTTGCAATAGTTATATCAGCTTTAAACTCCTGTTTATTTCTAAAAATTTCTTCAGGAGTTCTTCCTTTTTCTTCCGGCTCAAAAGGTGTAACCTCTATACCTTCAATCTCCTCTAAAACATTACTGCTACTTTCATTAATATTTTCCTGTGATACATTTTCATCTGTATTCTTTTTCTTACCTTTTAAAAAATCAAAAAATCCCATTTAAAAATCCTCCATAATTATGAATAATCCATAGTATCGGTAAAATCAACCGATATAAGTTTTGAAACGCCTTTCTCCTGCATTGTTATGCCATACATAACATCAGCCGCTTCCATAGTGCCTTTTCTGTGAGTTATAACTATAAACTGTGTTTCCTTTGAGAACTTTCTCAAATAATCGGCATAACGTTTTACATTAGCATCATCAAGGGCAGCTTCAATCTCATCAAGTATACAGAAAGGTGACGGTTTCATTTTAAGTATTGAAAAAAGTATTGATATAGCAGTTAAAGCACGCTCTCCACCAGATAAAAGCATCATATTTTGAAGATTTTTTCCCGGTGGCTGTGCAATAATATCTATTCCCGAACCTAAAACGTCATTTTCATCAGAAAGTCTCAAATAAGCCTTTCCACCACCAAACATTTCTCTGAATGTCTCGTTAAAGTTATTTGATATGATTTCAAACTGTTCTTTAAACTGATTTTCCATAAGTGTAGTAAGCTCTGAAATAATACCCTTAAGTTTTCTTTCAGCCTCCACAATATCGTCTCTCTGACTACAAAGGAAAGTATATCTCTCCTTTACCTCTCTATATTTCTCTATTGCATCAACATTGACACTTCCAAGGGCTTTTATTTCCCCCTTAAGATTATAGGCAGATTTTTTGAGACTGTCAACGGAAGGCAAATTATCAAGGGTATTTTCAATAGTTTCAGGGTTTATATCATACTCCTCAATTATATTATTTGCAATTCTTTCTTTGTCCTCAAAAAGTTTATCCCTTCTAGCCTCAATACGTACACTGTCATTTTTAAGTTTAGCTATGTAATCGGAACATTCTCTTATTTTTTCTTCCAAGCCTTCATATTTTTCAATAGTATCTTTTCTCATATCGGCTTTTTCTGTGAGATTTTTTTGAAGTTCATCAATATTTCTTTTAACTTCCAATATTTGAACTTCTGTTTTTGATATATCTTCTTTTTTGTTTTCTATATCTTTTTTGAGTTTTTCTTTGTCTTTGTCAAAGTTTTCAATATCTTTTTCAAGTTCCTTTATAGTGTCATTTATTCTTTTTATTGTATTATCAGAATTTTTTCGACTCTGTTTTATATTAGAAACTGTTATTTTTATTTCTGTAATCTCATTTAAAAGCTGATTTTGTGAAACTCTCTCGCTTTCAATGTCTGTCTGATATTTAGATAAGACTTCGTTTATTCTCTCAATATCTTTTTCAGTATTTAAGAGTTTTTCCTTAGCCTTTTCAAGGTCTGTGTTTGCAAAGTCTGATTGTTCTTTAAGCTGTTTTTCCTCTATAATATAAAGATTAAGTTTTTCATTTTTATCTTTAAGAGAATTTTCTGTTCTTGATATATCATTTTTTGCATTTTCATTTTTAAGGCTTATCTCTCTTAAAGCCATATTCATTTCAGATACTTTTTCAGCTATTTTATCAATTTTTTTCTGTCCCTCAGAAATTTTATTTCTTATTTCATCAACTTCTTTTCCAAAAACTTCAATATAATCTTTAAGCTCTTTTATTTCTCTACTTCTTCCAAATATTCCAGTTGATTTTTTTGAAATACTACCGCCGGTCATGGCTCCACCAACGCTTAAAGTATCTCCATCAAGGGTTACAATTTTATAAGAATATTTATATTTTTTAGAAAATTCAATGGCAAAATCAATATTTTCAGCAATAATAACTTTTCCCAAAAGAAATTTAGCTATACCGTCATAAACATTTTCATAATTAACAATAGTGTCCGCTGTTCCAATTATACCTTTTTCAGAAAGTATTTTATCTCTGTCTTTTTCTATTCCTTTACCCTTTACAGCAGATATAGGAAGAAATGTAGCTCTACCAAGATTATTATGTTTTAAATATTCAATAGCACTTTTAGCACTATCTTCATTATCAGTTACAATATTTTGCATAGCACCGCCTAAAGCAATTTCTATGGCAGTCTCATATTTTTTATCAACTGTGAATATCTCACCCACAGCTCCCATAACACCTTTAAATCTTCTATCACCTTGAGAACTTAATTTTAATATACTCTTTACACTCTTAAAAAATCCCTCATGTTCTTTTTCCATATCAGAAAGAACATTGAGACGAGATTTTTTATCGTTATATTCTCTCTCTTTAGTTTGGAGAATAGCCCTCATAATATCGTTATTATTCAATATATTTTTTCTCTCAAAATCGGAGTTTGATATCTCTTTTTCAAGTTTTTGTTGTTTTTCTCCGTTAACTTCAATATGTTTTTTAAGGGCTTCAATATGGATTTCACTGTCTCTTATTTGACTTTCAATATAAGCCTTCTCATTTTCAAGCTGTTCTTTACGTCTCTTATACTGACTTTCCATGCTTTCAGCCTTTGATATATCACCTTTAAGCTCTGTACTTGTTTTTATTTTTTCTATCATCTCAGTTTTATATTCGTCAATGATACTTTCATTTTCAGTGAGAGCATTACTTAAATTTGAAAATTTTTCTTCAAGTACAGAAAGTTTATCATTATGAGCTTTAAGGCTTATTTCTGAGGCTGTTATTTTAGACTTTTCAATATCAATACTCTCTTTGTTTTTCTCTATTGCCTCATAAGCCTTTGCCTTATCAGACTTTGCCCTTTCAATATTAGACTTTGAATGAGCAATCTGTTCTTCAACAATTTTTATACTACTTTCAAGTTTTTCAAGAGAGCTTCTTTTTTCAGCAATATTATCATTTATATTCTGAATATCATCTGTATATTCATCAGAAAGTTTTTTGAGACTGTGAATATTATCACGTATACTTTCTCCCTCTTTTTCTTTCTCCAATACAGACTGATTATAAATTTCCAGTTTTTCGCCTATGTCCTTTATCTCACTGTCAATTCTTTCTCTCTCAAACTTAAATATATTTATATCACAATACTTAAGTTTTTCTTTGAGACTGATATATTTTTTAGCAGTTTCAGACTGATTTTTTAAAGGTTCAATCTGACTTTCAAGTTCATTTATAATATCCTCGGCACGCTCAAGGTTTTGTTGTTCTTTTTCAAGTTTTAAAAATGTCTCCTGACGGCGATTTTTAAACTTAACAATACCGGCAGCCTCCTCAAAAAGTCTTCTTCTGTCATCAGACTTTGAGCTTAATATCTCATCAATTTTACCCTGTCCAATTATAGAATAGCCTTCACGTCCTATTCCTGTGTCCATAAAAAGTTCATGGATATCTTTAAGACGGCAATTTGTGCCATTTATCAAATATTCACTTTCACCAGAACGATATACACGCCTTGTGACAGTTACCTCTGTATATTCAATGGGCATTTTGCCCTCTTTATTATCTATTGTTATAGAAACCTCTGCAAATCCTAAAGCTTTTCTGCTCTCTGTACCAGCAAATATAATATCCTCCATTTTATCACCACGGAGAGTTTTTGCCTTCTGTTCTCCCAAAACCCACCTTACAGAGTCAGATATATTACTTTTACCACTGCCATTAGGTCCTACAACGGCTGTTATTCCTTTATTAAAATCAAGCTTCACCTTTTCAGGAAAGGATTTGAAGCCTTGCAAATCAAGTCTTTTTAAATACATATATACACCTCTTAAAATTTTAACGCAGAATTTATTTTATCAAAAAAGTGTATCTCTTTCAATTATTCCTTTTACTAAAGTAAATATAAATTGTATCTATTTAAAATTATATCACAAAAAAGACAGTGAAAAAATCACTGTCTTTTAGCTTTATTGTTGAATATCGTAATATTTCATGCCTTGACTTTCTTCTGTCTCAACACCTTGTTTATTTTCAAAAAACTCTTTTGTATATTCTATAAACTCATTGTCTGTTTTATACCATTTTTTATTTATCTTTATACAGTCATCTTGTATCATAGCAGGAATAGTTGTTCCGTCTTCTCTTTCAAGATATATTATACTGTCAAAGTCTTTATCAAGATTTAAAACCATAGGCTTAAAATTTTCCAAATTATCATAAAACTTTTGGGAAAATTCTTTCATATCATCTTTATCTTTAAAAATTTTAGATATAGAAGGACTTGGCTGAACCTCCGTTATTTCAACACTCTCAATATTAACTTTATTTATAGTTGGTTTATAATTTATGTATGTACCTACAAGAGCGATAACAACAAGCATAGCAAAAACAGCCTTTTTTTCTTTTTTCAAAAAAACATTCCTCCTATCAATATATTATTCTTCCATGAACAATAGTATAAACAACTTTACCCTTAAGTTTCATATCCTCATAAAGTGAAAATTTTGCTTTTGATAAAAAATCAGAAGATTTCACAGTATACTCATTTTTTGTGTCAACAATAGTAATATCAGCTTCAACTCCCACATCAATTACGCCTTTTTTAAGTCCTAATATTTTAGAAGGATTTAGAGACATTTTCTCTACAAGCTGTAAAAGTGTAAGTTCACCTTTTTCAACAAGTTTTGTATAACTTACAGGGAAAGCAGTTTCAAGACTTGAAATACCCCAGTCAGCCGAGTCAAAAACCTCATATTTCCAATCAGGATTGGCAGGAGTATGTGATGATGATATAACATCTATTGTGCCATCTTTAAGACCTTCTATAACAGCAAGTCTGTCTTTTTCTGTTCTCAAAGGTGGTTTGACCTTTGCAAGAGTATTATATCCTGAAACTTTATCCTCTGTAAATGTGAAATAATGAGGGCTTGTCTCGCATGTAACATTTACACCTCTAGCCTTAGCCTCTCTTATAAGCTGAACAGAACCTTCTGTTGTTACAGTTGAAATATGAAGATGATTTCCAACTCTTTCAGCTAAAACAATATCTCTTGCCACAAAAACTTCTTCCGCCTCTTTAGGTATACCTCTAAGCCCCAATGCTGTTGACATAAATCCTTCATTCATAACACCGTTATTTGATATTGATGTGTCATCACAACTTGTTATTACAGGCAGATTAAACATTTTTGAATACTTAAATATATTTCTCAAAAGTCCAGTATCTGTAATAGACTTATCGCCATCAGAGAGAGCAACTATACCCATTTTATACATTTCACCTATCTCTGCCATTTCTTTTCCCTCACAGCCTATTGTCATACTTCCATAGGGTAATATATTTACAAGTGAATATATACCGCTTTTTGATATAACATAGTCAACAACGGCTTTATTATCAATGGCAGGCTTAGTTGAAGGTTCACAAGTTAAAGATGTAAAACCACCTCTAGAACCGCTCATTGAGGCTGTTTCAATATCCTCAATATGCTCAAAACCTGGGTCTCCTATCCTACAATGCATATCAATAAATCCGGGAAGAGCAAAAAGTCCTGTACAATCTGTTATATAACAATTTGTATCATCTAAGTTTTCACCAATTTCTTTTATGTATCCATTTTCAATTTTAATATCATAAATTTTATTAATATCATATTTATGAGAAACAATATGGAGATTTTTGAGTATATCAACCATTAAAGCCACCTCCAATTTGAGATAATATATAAAGAATAGCCATTCTTACAGCAACACCATTTGCAATATGGTCATTTATAATACACTGTTTACTGTCTATAACCTTTGAAGATATTTCAATATCTTTCATAATAGGTCCTGGGTGCATTATAATAACATCTTTCTTTGCATATTTTAAAAGGTTTTCATCTATTCTGAAAAGACTTTTATATTCCTCAAAGGAAGGTATTATATTTTTTTCATGGTCTTCAACTCTAACTTTAGTTGTTATTATAACGTCAGCATCTTTCACAGCTTCTTTAGCATTATAGAATATATTAACATCAAAATCAGATAAATTAGAAGGCATAAGAGTAGGAGGTCCTGCAACTCTAACATCAGCTCCTAATTTTGTCAAAGCCCATATATTACTTCTTGAAACTCTACTGTGAATAATATCTCCAACAATGGCAACTTTAAGTCCTTGAAAACTTCTCTTGTTCTCTTTTATAATTAAAAGGTCAAGAAGGGACTGACCGGGATTTTCATTATATCCATCACCAGCATTTATAACAGAAGCTTGAACGCCTTCAGCTAAAAATTCAGCAGCTCCAGCCATAGGATGACGAAGTATTATAAAATCAGCTCCCATCTGGTCAACAAGCTGTCCCATGTCTTTTAATTTCTCATTTCCAAATTTCTCTCTTGTCATATCAACAACATTTGCACTGAGGTGCTGTGCCGCCATTTCATAAGAAAGTTTCTCTCTTGCACTTGCCATATAAAAAAGAAGAACAACAGACTTTCCCTGTAAATGGGGAACTTTTTTGTTTTTATGATTTAATATATACTTCATTGTCTCAGCAGTACTGAGAATATAGCGTATTTCATCGGAACTCATATTTTTGAGACCAAAAAAATCTTTTCTTCTAATCATAATACCATTATCACCTCAAAAACTTTTATTGTTTATATTAGCTTGTCTGTATCTGTTTTAATTTTTCAATAAGTTTTTTAAAATATTCAGGAAGTTCTGACTCAAATTCCATATACTCCCCAGTTCTTGGATGAACAAATCCCAAAACTCTGGCATGAAGAACTTGACCTTTTGTAGAGAAAGGCTGTTTTCTCTTGCCATAAACCTCGTCACCTAAAAGAGGATGACCTATATATGACATATGAACTCTTATCTGATGAGTTCTCCCTGTTTCAAGCTGAGCTTCTATAAGGTCATATTTCCCCAAATGTTCTATAACTCTATAATGAGTTACAGCATGACGACTGTTTTTATCCCTAACACACATCTTTTTTCTATCCTCAGGATGTCGTCCAATAGGTGCATCTATTGTGCCTTCATCTTCTTTAAGTTTATTAAAAACAATAGCATTGTATTTTCTTGTTATACTATGTTCTGCAAGTTGTAAAGCTAATGACTGATGAGCCATATTATTTTTAGCTGCCATAATTACACCTGATGTGTCTTTATCAATTCTGTGAACTATTCCAGGACGCATAACACCATTTATCCCTGAAAGTTCACCTTTACAGTGATACATCAAAGCATTGACAAGTGTACCAGAATAATGTCCCGGTGCAGGATGAACAACCATTCCTTGTGGTTTATTTATAACTATAACATCATTATCTTCATAAAGTATGTCAAGAGGAATGTCTTCCGGAAGTATTTCTATCTCAACAGGTTCCGGAATTTCAACTTTTATAATGTCTTTATCTCTAAGTTTATAGTTTGATTTTATATTTTTCTCATTTACAGTTATATGTCCCTGTTCAATAAGTTTTTGAACTCCACTTCTTGAAATATCATCAAAATTTTCAGACACAAAGACATCTATTCTTGTGCCAACATCCTCTTTTTCAACTGCCAAATTATATATATCCATTTTTTACCCCTTTTTATTATTTTTTGGTTCATCTTTTATCACGAAAAGTATAAGAAATGCAAATATAATTGTTCCAACAACAACATATATATCAGCCACATTAAACACAGGCCAATCAATAAATGTAAATTCAAAGAAATCAACAACATATCCTCTAAAAAGTCTGTCTATAACATTTCCAAAAGCTCCTGCAAGTATCAAAACAAGAGCCAATTTCATATATTTATATTCCTTCTTTTTAGGCATTTTAACAAAAGCATATATTATAGCTACTGATATAACTATTGTGGCAACTACAAAAAACCATCTCTGACCTTCCAAAATTCCAAAGGCTGCACCTCTATTTTCAACAAAAGTAAAATCCATAAAGCCTTTTATAAAAGTCATTGAGCCTATGGGTTTCAGTGAGCTTAAAGCTATATATTTTGTAATCTGGTCAATCACCACAAGAATTGCTGTCACAACCAAAGGTAAAAATATCATGTTTATTATGTCCTTTCTTATTCAACTACGTATGATATAGCTTTTATAATCTCATCTTTTGAAATTTCAGATGTTACATAAGACTTGCCTATTTCATTATCTACAAGAACAAAGTTTATTTTGCTATCACTAACTTTTTTGTCATTAAACATCTGACTGTAAACATCTTCAGGGTTAAGTCCCTTTGTTTTTACAGGTATATCAAAGTATGTGAGAAGTTCTTCAAATTCATTAAGGTCTTTTTCTGTTATAACACCTCTGTCACAGCTTATTTTCATAGCGGCAACCATACCAATTCCAACACACTCACCGTGTATAAGCTCAAACTCCTTAAGACTTTCAACAGCATGACCTATTGTATGTCCATAGTTTAATATTGCTCTCATGCCTTTTTCTTTCTCATCATTTGACACAACAAAGGCTTTAAACTCACAGCATTTAGCAATAACTTCTGTCATTGTATCTATATCCATACTTTTAATTTTTTCTCTGTTTTCGGATATAAAATTATAAAAATCTTTTGACAATATTATACCATATTTTATAACTTCCGCCATACCAGCTGAAAACTCTCTTTTTGGTAAAGTCTTTAAAGTGTCAATGTTTATATAAACAAAAGAAGGCTGATAAAAAGCACCTATTATGTTTTTACTGCCACAGAAGTCAACACCAGTTTTTCCTCCCACACTGCTGTCAACTTCAGCAAGAAGACTTGTAGGTATCTGAATAAATTCTATACCTCGCATATATGTTGCAGCAACAAATCCTGCCATATCTCCTGCAACTCCTCCGCCAAGTCCGGCAACAGCACATTTTCTATCAAAATGATTTTCCAAAAGGAATTTATATATATCTGATATTGTATCAAGATTTTTGCTTTTTTCTCCCTTAGTGAATGATTTTATATAAACCTCTTTGAAATTTTTCAAAAGAGCTTCTTTGACCTCATCACCATACAATTGTTCTATATTATCATCAGTTATGACACATATTTTACTTCCCTTAACACCAGATTTTTCAATAGTATCACTTATACCATAAAAACCACTTCTAAAATCTATATCATACTCTTTTAACTCTGTTTTTACTGTAACACTTTTCAAAATTTATCCCCCCAAAATACAAAAAAGGTAGGGTTATTTCCCCCACCCTTTATTTTTATTTTATAATTAATTATTTTCTGTTTCTGCAATTATGTCTTTTTCGCTTGTCTCGTTAAAATCTGTTTTGTCAAGAAGACGTATTTCCGCTTCAAATATAACTTTAAGTCTTTTCTTTGTAGCGTCATATCTCTCAAGAAGTTTTTCAAGAGAATTTTTCATTTCTGTAAGTTTTCTGTCTGTATCACCAAAAACCATTTCATATTTATCATTAGCCTGTTCAAGAATTACACTTGCCTTAGAATTAGCCTCAGCAAGCATAGCTTCTGATTTTGTTTTTGCCTCTGATAAAATACTTTCTGATTTTGTGTTAGCTTCAGCAAGCATAGTTTCTGATTTCTCTTTAGCCTGTGCTAAATATGTTTCAGCCTGTTTTCTTGTCTCACTTACAATTCTCTCTTTGTCAGCTTCAGCATTTTTAAGAGTTTCATCAGCTGTTTTCTCTGCAAGAGCAAGAGTTGTCTGGAGTGACTTTTCTATTGAACGGTAGTTGGAAATACTGCTATTGAGATTTGAAACTTTCTCCTTAAGCTCAAAATTTTCTTTTATAAGTTTTTCATAATCAAGTATAATCTCGTCTAAAAACTTATCTACCTCATCTTGTGAATAGCCAAAAGCTGATTTTTTAAATTCCTTTGTTTCGATATCACTAATAGTAATCATATTATCCCCCTTTAAACGTACATTGAAAAAATAACTCCGGTTCTGTCTTTTTTAGTTTTACCGCCTATCTCTGATATACGGAAACGACCAAGTCCCCTTACAGAGACCATATCTCCTTCTTTTAACAAAAAAGATACACTTGTGACAGTAGACCAGTTAACATTAACCCTTTCGCTCTTTATAAAATCTTGAGCCCTGCCTCTAGAAATATTAAAAGCCGAGCCTATAACAGCATCAATTCTAATTGACGACACCGTTTCTCTTTTTAAAACGGTATTTTTCGCAGGTACAGACACACTTTCAATATCAATAATATCTGTTTTTACAGCTGTTTTACCCACTTTTATAAGATTTGTTCCTATATAATCAGCAACAGTATTAATGACAAAACAGAGTGTATATTCATCAAATACAAATATATCACCTGTTTTGTCCCTATCAATACCAAGACCTAATATAGAACCGAGATAATCTCTATGGGAAAGTTCTCCCGAAAATTTAAGATTTCTTGTAATTTTTATAGCTTTAATAGGAAAGTCACTGTCTGAAAGTTCAATATATTCCGGTGAAAAACCTATAATATTTCTTTCACAGTCTTCTCCTCCTCCAAAAATTCGGAAATTTACATCTCGTATATTTTTTACAATATCATATACAACAGCCATTTCTGCCGGATTTATAAAATCCGTAAAAGCAATTTCATGTTTTTTAATAGCTAATTCTGCTTTATCAATAATTTTTGATATAAGCAATCTTTCTTCACTGTTAGAAGCTCTTTTTAAAAAATCATTTCTATTCAAAACCGTCAAAACCGTCCCTTCTAGAGAAAGGATATTATAAGAGTCATAATAATCATTTTTACTATATTCATAGCAAAAAGAGCTATAATTGGTGAAAAATCAAGCATCAATCCACCACCAAGAGGTGATTTTGATATCATATTTCTTATAGGCCCTAAAATAGGTTCTGTAAAAGAATAAATAAGTCTGACTATACTATTATCTCTACTTATAGGAAGCCATGATATTATTATTCTTACAAGTATCAGAAGATAGAGTACATAGAAAAATGTATCTACCGCCTGATATAATACACTTTTTAAGCCAAGCATATATATCCTCCGTCAATTTACTGTTTTACCCAAGGAAGTATAACTCCCTTAGTTTTTAATTCTTCCTTAAAATCTCCTGAAATATCCACGTTTTCAGGTGCAATTATAAAAATATTATTAGCAACACGCTGAATTGTACCGTCAAGAGAATAACAAGTACCACTTAAGAAGTCCATTATTCTCTGAGCAATAGGGTATTCAACTTTTTCAAGATTAACAACAACAGGTTTTTTACTCTTTATCTGGTCACAGATTTCCTGTGCATCTTCATAACATTCAGGTTTTACAACAACAACCTGCATCTGAACATTAGCCTGTATGCTTACAACCTGTGCTCCACCATTTCTTCTTCTTCCATATGTTGTTTGAGGAGTATACTCCTGAGTTTCTCTTACAGGCTGAGACATTTCTCTTGTAGGAACTTCTCTTTCCATTTCCTGTTCAGAGCCTTCATACTCATCGTACTCTTCATCTTCATAATCTTCTCCAAGTATTAAATCTTTCATTTTGTTAATTAAACCACTCACTTAAAACTTCCTCCTTGAATATGTATACGTAATATAATCAAAAAATATTATTTTTTATTTGGATAAAATCTTTCACCAAAAATTCCTGTTCCAACTCTTACAATAGTTGCACCTTCTTCAACTGCAACTTCAAAGTCCCCTGTCATTCCCATAGAAAGTTCAGACATATTTATATTATCAATTTTTTTATTGTTGATGTCAACAAGCAAATCTTTCAATCCTTTGAAATAAACCCTGTTTTCTTCTGGATTTTCTGTAAAAGGTGCTACTGTCATAAGACCTTTTACATTTATATTTTTCATTTTTGAAAGCTCTCTTATAAAACTTTCACAATCCTCAGGCTTTATGCCGAATTTAGACTCCTCATTGGCAATATTTACTTCAACAAGAATATCCATTATAATTCCGGCTTTTTCAGCCTTTTTATTAATTTCATCTGCCAATTTTAAACTCTCAACAGAGTGTATAAGACAAACTTTATCTATTATATACTTTACTTTGTTTGTCTGAAGGTGACCTATAAGATGCCAGTTTATACCCTCACCCATAGGTTCATACTTATCCATAATCTCTTGAACTCTGTTTTCACCAAGAGAATTAAGTCCACACTGAACAGCCTCTTTTATTCTAGGCACATCAATTGTTTTACTCACAGCAAGGATAAGTACATCTTCTGGATTTCTTCCAGCTTTTTTTGCTGCTTCTTCAACTCTCCTTTTAACTTCTATAATGTTTTCTTCTATTGAAGAACGCATACACTATCACTTCCTTAAAAACATATATTAATATACAGAATCCGACTCCTGTATGTTTTTAGCATCAGAAACAATATTGTCATAGGCCTTAAGACCATAGGCAGAACCAGCCTCAACAATAGAGTATTCACTGTTTGATATTAAAACGTCAACAACTTTAAAGTTTGCCACAGAACTATTTACAACATAGACACCTTTTTTAGTCTCAACTTCAGATATTGTATAATTTGAAGAAGTCTCACCTGTACCCATAACAATGGTATCTCCAAGTCGTATTGTTTCAAAATCCTGCAATACATATGCAAAAGCACCTGTTCCTGCTTCAGGGTCAGCCTCAACTCTTCTTGATATTACAAGAGGAATAAATGTAGTTTCTTCACCAGATACTTTTAATACTCCTTCCTCTCCGTTGCTCTCTCTTATACATTCCTCTGGAATTTTTAAAAGAGTTTTTTCAACTATGGCATTATTAGGAACTTTAAGTCCCTCATAAACATTATCTTCTATTTTAAATGTCAATGTTCTTGTGTTTATTATTTTTTCAAGACTTTCATTTGACCTAAATACAACTTTAGATTTCTTTTCAATTTGTTCTATTGAATTTATTGTAACATTTATTTCAACATCTTCATCATCTATTGTTGTTTTAACAACTTTTCTATCTCCAACAGCCCATGTAGAACCAATTTCAGCAGGTACATATGATGTCATATACCACACATTTGACTGTACTATTTTAAACAATGGGTCTTCCGCCTTTACATTTTGGCTTTTAGAAATAACCGTAGGGTCAACTTTCATTTTTGTCTGTTCTTCTGTTATAGAAGCAGGATTATCATAAGGTAATGTACTTTCCATGCCGTCAATAGTATAACTTACAATACCACTAACATCAGAAGCAACACTGGCTTTACTTCCTGCCAACTGACTTTCATAGCTTTTCTTTTCCTCGCTAAGTTCTGAAACACTGGCATTATTTTCTGCAAGCCATATATTATTTCTCATTGTAATTTGAGAATCCACACGGTTTTTAAGAGAATATATATCTGCCATTGTTCCATCGGAAAATTTATACATATATGAATCCATAGTTTCACTTATATTTTTTTCAATTCTGTCAATGTCCTCTTTAAAAACAGAAATATCACTTCTCTGTTTCTGTTTTTCAAGTATATCTTTATCAATCTCCTCTATACGCTCCTCAATAGCATCAGCAGTATCATCTTTTTTTATAACACAAACAGTGGAGCCTTTTTTCACTCTTTCATTTTCAGAATATGAAAAAACAGGCTGTCCATCAATTGGACTTGTAAAAACTCTTTCATCTCTCACAATAATTCCATTTAATGTTTTTGGAACATCAATAGTTCCATATCCAACAGACTCAACAGAAATCTGAGGTTTGCTTAAAAATGCTACTAAATATCCAAAAAGATATATTATAAGTACTGTGAACATTATACCCATAAAGGCTCTGTGACCATTTCTTCTAACTTTCTTTTTTGGTACTGGTTTTTTATTAACAGGACGGTGTATATATGTTACATTTCCTTTTTGAGTACGACTAATATTTTTTGCAGAAGGTCTACTATTATATTTTTTATTTTTTGAGTTCACATTTCTGTTTGTTACATTTTTATATGTATTTCTGCTATTATAATTTCTTTTATTACTTTTATTGGAGCTGCCACTATTCTTCTTAGCCATAGAAGCCTCCTTTGTAAAATCGTAAATCAAATTAATATACTAAAATATTATAATACATTTTTTTCATATGGTAAACTAAAAAAACATTTTATGTACAAAATAATACGCACAAAATTGTAAGGTATTTATAAATTCGACAAAAGTTTCAATAATTTTCAACAAAAATTTAAAATTTTATGTTATTGCATTATAAAAGGCGAGGGAAAACTATAATGTCAACCCCTCGCCTTAAAAAAATCAATTATATTATTTTATTATTCCAAAACTTTTGCAACTTCTTTTACTGCTTCATCTGCATCAGAACCCTCAGCTACTATTGTTGCAACCTGACCTTCAGTTATTCCAAGTGAAATAGTGCCCATAATGCTTTTTGCATTTATTTTTCTGTCGTCGATTGTAACCTGTATTCTGCTTTCAAATTTACTCGCTGTCTGTACAAAAAATGCTGCCTGTCTAGCGTCCAAAGATTTGCGTACTGTTATTGTTTTTTCAGCCATTAAATATCACCTTTCTCCTCTCGCAATGTATCTGCCAAAATTCCCAGTTTTTTTAACCTGTGATTTACACCTGATTTCCCCACAGGCGGTTTCATCATTTGTCCAAGCTCCTTAAGACTGGCATCAGGGTATTCAACCCTAAGTTTCGCCACTTCTATAAGATTTTCAGGTAATTCAGAAAAGTCCGAATTTTTCATAATGTAATTAATATCTTCAACCTGTTTAACAGAGGCCGCAACAATCTTTCCTAGATTAGCTGTCTCACAATTGACAATTCTATTAAGATTGTTTCTCATATCCTTTAATATTCTGACATTTTCAAAATCCATAAGAGCAACATGAGCCCCCATAACATTTAAAAGATTTACTATAAGTTCTCCTTCTTTAACATATAGGACATAGTGTTCTTTTCTCTTAACAATTTTGGTTTCTATATCAAAAAAAGATATAAGATTTTTAAGCTCCTCAGCGTATTGCAGGTTTGTATTTACAAATTCTAGGTGATATGTTTTTTCAGGGTTCGTAACAGAACCTGATGACAAAAAAGCACCTCTTATATATGCACGCTTACAACAGGTACATGATACAATCATAGGATTTATACTTTTGACATAAATCTTTTTATCATCTTCAACAAACAAAGTTCCTGTTGCAGACAAAATTTTCAAAGCATCATCACTATTTTTTATATATAAAAAATAGGCTCTGCTTTTTTTAAACTGACTATTTCTTCTTACCAATATTTCAATGTCTATATTAAAAGTTTTTTTCAATAATGTAAAGCACTTTTTAGCGACATCAAAATTCTCGGTCTGTATTTTTATACAAAATTTATTATCTTTTTCAATAATATGTCCACATATATTTATAATAGCAGCAAGCTCAGCAATTTTACAATGGGTGGCATTTCCAAAATGCTGGCATAACTCACTCTTTACCTTAGACGAAAATGACAAAAATTTCACCTCCGCTGTCTATTTTTTATGTCTTGAATCTTTCTCAATATCGTTGTGCTTAATGAGTATACTGTGTCCCTCCTCCTTAAGCACATTATAAAGAGCATTTGCAAGTGTAACAGAACGGTGTTTTCCTCCTGTACATCCTATACTTATTACAAGCTGGTTTTTACCCTCTTTTATATACTGTGGTATTAAAAATTTAACCATATCTGTGAGTTTATCTAAAAATATTTTACTCTCATCAAAACTCATTACATAGTCTGATACAGGTGAGTCATTTCCTGTAAGTTCTTTAAGTTCCTGAATATAAAATGGATTTGGTAAAAATCTAACGTCAAAAACAAGGTCACTGTCAATAGGTATACCATACTTAAATCCAAAAGAACAAACTGTTATTATAAGACTTTCAAAATTCTTATTTTCAACAAATATATGGTTAATCTGTTCTTTAAGTTCCCTTACAAGTATATTGCTTGTATCAATTATATATGTTGCTTTTTTCTTTACATCTTGAAGAATTTCTCTCTCTTTTCTAATTCCTTCTTCTATTGAACCGCCCTTTGAAAGAGGATGACTTCTTCTTGTCTCTTTATATCTCTTTATAAGAGTTGTATCGGAAGCATCAAGGAAAAGTATTTCCATATCATATCCGCTTTCTTGAAGATTTGACAAAGTAGCAAAAAGGTCTTTAAAAAGTTTTCCTCCCCTTATGTCAATACCCATAGCAACTCTTTCAATCTCGCTTCCCTGTTCAAAACAAAGTTCTGCAAATTTTGGAATAAGTGCTGGTGGAAGATTATCGACACAGAAAAAGTTCATATCTTCAAAAAATTTAAGAACTGTTGATTTTCCTGCTCCTGACATTCCTGTAACTATAACAAATCTCATTTGTATCCCCCCTTAAATTAAAACTCACCTATCATTTTTACTTCTGTTTCAAGTCTAACACCAAATTTTTCATAAACTGTGTCCTGACAATGTTTTATGACATTTAAAATGTCCTTTGCAGTTGCATCTCCTTTATTTATAACAAATCCAGCATGCTTTTCAGAGACTTCAGCACCATTACAGTTATAGCCTTTAAGTCCTGCATCTGTAATAAGTTTACCTGCAAAATATCCTTCCGGTCTTTTAAATGTACTTCCTGCACTAGGATAATTAAGTGGCTGTTTTTCTCTCCTTTGAGCAGAAAGTCTTGACATTTCATTTTTTATACTTTCATAATCGCCTTTTTTAAGTTTAATTCTTCCTGAAAGTACAATATAATCATTTTCTGGTATAATGCTATGTCTATAAGATAAATCAAGGTCTTTTACATCTATTGTTTTAATCTCGCCTTCTTTTGTGAGAACATTTACAGACACAAGTATATCTTTAATCTCGCCGCCATAAGCTCCCGCATTCATACATACAGCACCACCGAATGTTCCCGGAATACCTGAGGCAAACTCAAAGCCCTGTAAACTGTTTTCAAGGGCTTTTGTAGCTATAACAGTCATTAAAGCTCCCGCTTTTATATCCATAAATTCTCCTGAAACTTCTATATGACACATTCTGCTAAACAATTTTATAATAACACCTCTAAATCCCTTGTCTCCCACAATAAGATTTGAGCCATTACCCATAATATAATAAGGTATATTATTTTTAACTATATAAGAAAGAGCCTCTTTAAGCTCCTCAACAGTTGAAGGCTGTATCATTATATCGGCATTTCCTCCAACTCTAAAAGAAGTATGATTTTTCATAGGTTCATCAATAAGAACCTTATCTTCACCCAATATATCAATAAGTCCCTTCGCTTCTGTCATTTTATCACTCCTTTTATTCTCGAAGCATAGCCGCTCCCATTATTATGGCATCATAGCCAATCTGTGAAAGTTTTATTTCTGGTGCTCTAAGTGTATTTGAAAGGTGGTCTCCATAATGATGTTTTTCAACTTCATTTTTAAGAGAGTCCAAGAAATACTCTCCCTGTTCCATAACTTTTCCACCTATAACAATAACATCTGGCTGTAATATATTAGCAATATTTATAACACCAACAGCCATATATTTTATATATTTATTTATAAGTTCAACTGCATATTTGTCACCCATTTTGGCAGCCTCAAAAGGTGTGTTGTATGACATTACTCTAAAGTCACCATTTACCATTTTAAAAATTTCACTCTTAGGATATTTTATAGATAAAATTTTTGCGTCACGAATAAGAGCGTCTTCAGAAGCATAACACTCCCAACAACCTCTTCTTCCACAATGACAAGGCTCACCATCAACTACAATTACATGATGTCCCAACTCTCCAGCACCAGAGAATGCACCGTTATATATTTTACCATCAACTATTATTCCGGCACCTACTCCCTGACCTATATTTACTGTCACAGAATTTTTAAATCCTTTTGCAGCTCCCCATCTACTTTCTGCCAAACCATAACAGTTTGCATCATTCTCGATATATATAGGAAGATTTATATACTGTTTCAATATAGATTTAACCTGAACTGTATGATAGTCAAAGTAACTTGAATAAACTATTGTACCATCTTTTTTATCTGGAATACCTGTTATGGCTATTCCTATTGAAACTATGTCTTTATCTATATTTAATTTAGCATTATTTACAACTCTAATACAAAGTGTTGCAATATCTTTTACTATATCTTCAATTCCTCTATATTTTAATGTAGGTACTGAGCCTTTTATTATTATTTCACCATTTTCATCTACAACACCTACTGTTATTACTGTTCTTCCAAAGTTAACTCCCAGGTAATACATAAAATTTACCTCCGTATGTCAAATTTTTATTTGTATTAATTCATTATTTTGAACTTTCTTCAATACTTTTTGCTATTCTGTCATGGAGAACCTGTGCCGCATTATAACCCATTTTCTTTTGTCTATGGTTTATAGCAGCAGCCTCACAAATTATTGCCACATTTCTTCCCGGACGAATAGGTATTGAATTACATAATATTTTATTACCTAATATATCAATATATTCCTCAGTAAGACCAAGACGGTCATATTCTTTGTCTTCGTCCCACATTTCAAGTTTTACAACAAGGTCTATATTTTGTGTCTGTTTTACAGAAGCAGCACCATAAAGCTGTTTTACATCAAGTATTCCTATACCTCTAAGCTCTATAAAGTATCTTATAAGCTCTGGACTTGTTCCTACAAGTGTTCTATGGGAAACTCTTTTAATTTCAACAGCGTCATCAGCAACAAGACGATGACCTCTCTTTATAAGCTCAAGGGCTGTCTCACTTTTTCCTATACCACTTTCACCTGTTATAAGTATACCTTCACCATATATATCTACAAGTACACCATGCATTGTAATTCTTGGTGCAAGCTCAACATTAAGCCATCTTATGCACTCTGCCATAAATTCACTAGTGTTTGCTCTTGTTTTAAATATAGGCACTTGAAACTCTGTTGCAAAAACAATCATTTCTGGGAAAACATCAAGGTTTCTTGATATTACTATACATGGTATTTTAAAACCAAAAATTTGTCTTAAAACATTTTCACGAAATTCAGGGTCAAGTTTTGAAAGATACGTATATTCAACCATACCTATAACTTGCACTCGGTCATTGTCAAAATGTTCAAAAAATCCTGCAAGCTGGAGTGCCGGACGATTTACATCACTGCAAGTCAAAACCTTATCTGAAAAATCAATTTGTGGTGTAACAACTTCCAAACCAAATTCCTTTACGAACTTTTCCATTGATACTGTATACATATAAATTCCCTCCGTATCTTAACTAAACAAATACCCCTTATGTTTTTGTAGTTATTTTTTAAAAATCATAGTAAAAATATGATTTATTTTATAATAAACCATATGTCACCTTTTTTCAACAACAGCAGTGTTAATATTTCTGAAAAAGGCATATACAGCCTCAGCAGATTTTATTGTCATTCCTTCTGCCTCTATAAGTTCAGCTACTTCCGCCTCTTTTATTTTATCTATTGAACCAAAATGTTTCATAAGGGATTTTCTTCTCTTTTCGCCTATTCCTTTTATATCGTCTAACACAGAATGTAGAGCTTTTTCCTCTCTAAGTTTTCTGTGATACTCTATTGCAAAACGGTGAACTTCATCTTGAATTCTTGTTACAAGCAAAAATCCTTCCGATGATAAAGGCATATATATTTCCTCATCATTATATATAAGTCCTCTCGTTCTGTGTTTATCATCTTTTATCATGCCACATATAGGAATATTAAGTCCAAATTTATTAAGAATTTCTTTTCCTGCATTTACCTGTATTTTTCCCCCGTCCATCATAATAAGGTCAGGCATTTTTGAAAAACTTCCCTTTTCATCAGATTTTAATCCCCTTGAAAATCTTCTTGTCAAAACTTCCTCCATGCTGGCAAAATCATTTGCACCTATTACAGTTTTTATTTTAAATTTTCTGTAATCACTTTTTTTAGCTTTGCCCTTTTCAAAAACAACCATAGAACCCACAGACTCAAAACCTTGAGTATTTGAAATATCAAAGGCTTCAATTCTATTTATATCAAAATCAATTCCTAAAGCCTTTCTTATCTCATCAACAGCCCCAACAGTACGCTGTTTTTCACGTTTAATTCTGTCTCCAATCTGTTCAAAAACTATTATGGCATTTTTACCTGCCAATTCTACCATTTTATGTTTTTCTCCCTTTTTAGGACAATTTATAGAAACTTTACTGCCCTTTATATCAGAAAGAAAACTTTCTATAATATCTTTTTCCTCTGGTATAATATCATCTTGAACAAGTATTTCTTTAGGAATAAAAGCTGTACCACTATAAAATTGTTTCATAAAGTCTGTCATAATTTGACTTCTGTCTGTATCATCAACATTTTCAAGTAAAAAATGTTCCCTTCCTGTCATTTTGCCCTTTCGTATAAAGAAAACTTGAACAATACCCTCATTATGGGCTCTTGCAAAGGCTATAACATCACAGTCCCCCAATCCTGTATTAGACATTTTTTGTTTTTCAGCTATACTCTTTATACTTTTAAGTTTATCACGAATTAAAGCCGCTTTTTCAAATTCCAGATTTTCAGCCGCCTTTTCCATTTCAATTTTCATTCTTTTTACAATATCATCATGTTTTCCCTCAATTACAAGTATAGCTTCATCAATATATTTTCTGTACTCCTCTTTAGATATTAAACCGTCACAGGGAGCAGAACACTGTCCAATATGATAATTTAAACAAGGTCTCTCCTTTCCCAAATCTCTTGGAAAAACTTTTTTACATTTTCTTACGGGAAAAAGTTTGTGTATTGTGTCAATAGTCTCTTTAACAGCAAGAGCGTCTGTTATAGGTCCTATATATTTTGCTCCGTCTTTTTTGTACTGTCTTGTCACAAAAATTCTTGGAAAATCCTCATTTACAGTAATTTTTATATATGGGTAAGTTTTATCATCTTTAAGCATTATATTGTAATGGGGCTTATGAAGTTTTATAAGATTACATTCAAGTATTAAAGCCTCCATTTCTGTATCTGTTACAATATATTCAAACTCTGCTATATGTTTAACCATAGCGGCAACTTTAGGGGGTTGATTTTTGAGACTTCTAAAATATTGTCGCACTCTGTTTTTTAAAATTTTAGCTTTTCCTATATATATAATATTATCTGTATCATCTTTCATTATATAAACGCCGGGTTTTTCCGGTAATTTTTTCAATTCTTCTTGTATGTCAAACATTTTTCCTCCCTCTCTTTTTTGTGTGATATAATAATTATACCTTAATGGAATAAAATTATCAAAGGAGGACAAAGTTTGGATATTATAATACGACTTTTATGTCTTGCAGTAGGTGCAATAGGTATTATAAACACATTTACAACTCTTATAGTGTCAAATGGAAATTTAGGTACATATCTCCCTGGCATAATGGGTTTTATCCTTATATTTTTTTCATTTTTAAAATCTAAAATAGATATACTCACATCAACAGGAATTTTAAAAACATTTAAAATAATAGTATACTGTGGATTTCTATTTTTTATAATATCATTTACAATATGCACACTGTTTTTAAATTATAGAGGAACAAAAAATCCCCCTGATAACTGTGATGCAGTCATAGTTTTAGGTGCAGGATTAAACGGTAGTAGAGTAAGCAAATCTTTAGCCTATCGCCTTGATACAGCCTTTGAATATGCTAAAAACAATAGTGATTGTATAATTGTTGTATCTGGCGGTCAAGGTAGAGGTGAGGACAGAACAGAAAGCTCCGCCATGAAAGAATATTTGATAAACAAAGGAATATCAGAAGAAAGAATAATTGAGGAAAATAAATCCACAAGAACTCTTGAAAATTTTGAATTTTCAAAAAATATACTTGATGAATATTTTAAAAATCAAGAATACACAACAGTATATGTAACAAATGATTTTCACGTTTTTAGAGCAGGACTTACAGCAAAAAAATGCGGTTTAAATTCCTATGGATTGGGAGCTCCTTCCTACAAACCTTTACTTTTTAATTTTTATATACGTGAATATTTTTCAATAATAAAGTTTTTTGTATTTGACAGATAATATACATAGACCAATAAAAAAAGCCATAAAATAGATTGAAAAACTTTTGCACAGTGAGGATTTTATGAACAAAAACACTGTTTTAAAGGGTGCTTTCATACTAACCCTAGCAAATATAATAACTCGTTTTACAGGCTTTTTTTACAGAATATACATGAACAATACAATAGGCATTGAGGGTATGGGACTTTATCAGCTTATAATGCCTGTATATTCTCTTTGTTGGAGTATAACATCATCAGGATTTACAACTACAATATCAAAGCTGACAGCCCAAGAAAAGGCTAAACATCAATATGGAAATATGGGTAGGATACTTAAACAATCTCTTTTAATATGTACTTTTTTAAGTCTCATTATAAGTATATCTCTGTATTTTACAGCTGATGTATTTGCAACATACATAATAAAAGAGCAAAGAACAATAATTCCATTAAAAATACTTGCCTTGTGTTTTCCTTTTATGTCTGCCGGTTCATGTATAAGAGGTTATTTTTTCGGTATACAAAACTCAACTGTTCCTGCTTTTTCTCAAATTTTGGAACAGACCGTAAGAATAACAGCAGTATTTTTTACAGCTGAAAAACTTGTTCCTATGGGACTTTCCTATGCTTGTGCTTCCGCTGTTATAGGTATAGTTGCCGGAGAAATTGTATCATTTTTATTTGTACTTTTACTTTATAAGAGAGTTAAAATAAAAAAAGGATTTATTAAAAAACCTTCAATGGGTGTTATGACATCACTTACAACAATACTATCCATGGCAATACCTCTTTCATCAGGAAGATGTCTTGGAGCTCTTTTATCAACTATTGAAAATATACTTATACCTCAAAGATTAGGACTTTTTTCAGGTGCAAAGGGAAATCCTCTTGAGATATACGGCAGTTTAACAGGTCTTATGATGCCTTTAATACAGTTTCCAACAGCATTTTTAATGGCTGTATCAATAACACTTGTTCCAGCAGTTTCAGAGGCTTGTGCAATAAAAAACAAGAGACGTATTCGTGATGCTGTGAATTTATCAGTATTTTTTACAATAGTTGTATCTTTGTGTTTTACAGCTATATTTGCCATATTTCCAAAGGAAGTATGTGAGACAGTATACCAAGAAGAAAAACTCTATATGCTTTTATTAAAGTTATCTCCTGTCTGTCCTTTTTTATATTTACATATAACTCTTTCAGGATTATTAAATGGTTTGGGGGAACATATTTACATACTTAAAAACAATGTAATATCATCAATAATAAACATAATTTTTATATACTTTGGAATGCCTTTGTATGGTGTTGACGCTTTCATATTAGGTTGGATAGTAAGTTTAATTTTGACATCAACAACAAGCCTTCACAGAGTATTAAAAATAACAGAAACTAAAATTGATATTATAAAATGTTTATTCTATCCCCTTATATGTATATTAGCTTCAGCTCTTACAGGAAGATTATTATTTATAAAAATACCTTACAGTAGTATTTCAACTGTATCAATAATGGGTGGAATGTGTATATTTTATATAATACTTTTAATAATAACAGGCTGTATTAAAAAAGATGAAATTTTACAGTTTGCAGGATTAAAGAAAAAATAAAAAACGGTGGAAAAATCCACCGTTTTTTATTTATCTGTATTAAATATATTTAACTGCTGTACCGTAAACCATAACTTCAGAAGCTCCCTGCATAATTGCTGATGTGGCATATCTTACATTTATAACAGCATCAGCTCCCAAACTTTCGGCTTTTTTAATCATTCTTTCAGTGGCAATCTCTCTTGCCTCCTCCATCATTTCAGTATAGCCTTCAAGCTCTCCTCCAACTATACTCTTTAAACCAGCTCCAATGTCACGACCTATATTTTTAGACTGAACAACACTTCCAAAGACAAGGCCAATCATTTCAAATTTTGTTCCTTCAATGTAATCAGTATTTACAATAAACATATTAATACACCCCTTTTATTAATATCACTTATTTTTAAGCTCATCTTCAATCAAAAGGTTTATAAATTCAGAGAAAGGATTTCCGCTGTTCTCAACAGCCTTAGGAAGAAGGCTTTTAACAGTCATTCCTGGTAAAGTATTTATCTCAAGAACATAAACTTGTTCCTCTGAAACAATCATATCAACACAAGCATAGCCCTTTGCATTTACAGCAGTAAAAACTTTTCTCGCTATCTGTTTAATCATGCTTTGTAAATAGTCAGGGAGTTTTGATATATCTGCAAAAGATGTATCACCTTCATATTTTTCACTGTAATTATAAAATCTACTTTTTGTACCTATATCAAGAACTGATGTGACATTAAGTTGACCATTTTTTTCAAACACACCACAGGTAACTTCACGACCTGAAACGAATTTTTCAACTATAACATCATCTCCCAAATCTTTGACATTATCAATAGCCTCTGCCAGTTCATCTATATTTGATACAACACTTATACCTATACTAGAACCGCCACTGTTAGGTTTTACAACAAGAGGGAAACCTATCTGAACTATTTTATCTAAAACTTCAGTATAGTCCTCATTTTTGCCTATAAACACATCAGGAGCAACAGGTATATAATTATATCTCATAATTGTTTTTGATATGTGTTTGTTCATTGAAATAGCACTGCCTAAAACTCTACTTCCCACATAGGGTATATTTAGACATTCCAACAAACCTTGAACAGAACCATCCTCACCCTTTCCACCATGAAGGGCAATAAAAACAATATCAGGCTTAATTTTAATAATATTAGAAATCCACTCTGTGTCTTTATTTTTTGCGGGGACTTCTATTTTTGAGACCTCATATTTATCATAGTCAATGTTTGAGAGTATTTTTTCTGCTGTCATAAAAGAAACCTCTCTTTCAGCAGAACTTCCTCCATAAAGAATTAAAACTTTTGTACGCATATTAAGTCACACCTTCTTGCTTTTATAAACTTCTGCCGCATCTTCTGGCATAACAGGATTTATAAATGTTCCTGTTGAAAACTCAAGACCAGCAAAATTTCCTATTCGGGGTACAATTTTAACATACCAATGAAAATATTTTTTATTCTCATCAATAGGACTATCCATAAAACATATATTATATGAAATATCCTTGTTTATAAGAGATACCCTTTTCAACATATTATGGAATATATTTGTAAAATCTTCAATATGTTTTTCGTTAAATTCTCCAAAAGATGATATATGTTCCTTTGGTGCTATCCATAACTCATAGCTCATTTTTGAAGCGTAGGGAGTAAAAGCTACAAAATTTTCATTTTCAGAAACAACCCTTATATTCTCTTTAATCTCATTTTTAATCATATCACACATAACACAAGAGTTATGTTTTTTTCTGTACTCCAAAGCATTAAATAGAGTATCATTCTGTATTCTTCCCATAACAGGCATACCTATAATCTGCCAATGGGAATGTACAAGGGACATACCTGCTTCCGCTCCATTATTTTTAAATATCTGAATATATTTTATAAAATCCCTTTTTTTCATATCATCGAAACGCATTTTTAAAACCTTTATGACATCTAAAAAATGCTCGCTACTAAAATCATATATTTTTTCATTATGATTTGGAGTATCCACAATAACTTCATGTATCCCTACACCATTCATATTTTCATAAAAAGAGTGATTTTCAAAATCACAATCTCCAAAATCAAGGGCAGGATATTTATTTGGAAAAACTCTTATTGACCAATTTTTATCATCATTTTGAAATACTTCTTTTGTGGTTTCATTCTCGTTTCCAGGACAGAAAGGACAAGTTTTACTACTATCCTTTTTCGCCTCACTTTTTTTAACAAAGTCATAGGGTCTTGCACCTCGTTTTACTGCAAAGGTTACCCATTCACCTGTTATGGGATTTCTTCTAAGTTCTGACATTAAAAATCACTCCCCCAATATAAGCATAATAAACTTACTACTTTTTAATATACCACTTATATGCATTTTGGAAAACATTTATTTCTGTTGCTGAAAGCTCACCATTTACACGTCTATTGGCGAATATAGCTGAATTTCTGTAAGCAACAGGAATATATACAACTTCCTCAGCAACATATTTTTGAAGACTTGAAAAAGATGTTTTCATAGTCTCATCAGTCAAAGCACTTCTACATGAATGTAAAAATAAGTCTGTCTGTTCACTGCTATATCCTGTATAATTCATTGAACCGCCTGTGCCTAAAAGATATGTAAAATCTGGAACAACATTCTGTTTTATTCCTCCCACATACATATCAAAATCATTATTTAAAAGTCTTTCTTGATAATCGGCAAAAGGTACAGCCTCAACAGTGGCAGAAATTCCAATGGCTCTAAACTCCTCACAAAGTCTTACGGCAATCTGTTTTCTTTCCTCGTTTTCCTCATTTACAAGTATATTAAACTTCAAAACCTCTTTAAGTTCATTGGTTGTTTTATCTCTCACATTGTCACCATCACTGTCAATCCAACCACTATCATTTAACAATGTTTTTGACTCATCAAGATTATATTCATATTTTTCAACTTCATCTTCATAAAGCCATGATGAAGGATTTACTATTGTATTAGCAACTTGTCCATGGGAAAGATAAACACTTTCAAGTATACTTTCTTTTGGAACAGCAAAGGCAATAGCTTTTCTCACATTTTTATCCTGAAAAATACTTCTATTCCAGTTAAAGCCTATATAATCAATATAATTTGTTGAATACTCTGAAATCTGTCTGTCTCCTGTGCTATCATATTTGCCCATTTCAGTTACATCAGCAGCTATAACATCCAATATACCTTGGTCGAAAGAATAAAGGTCTGTATCTTTATCTGGTGTTATATTTACACATATTTCATCTGTTGCAGCCACTTTTCCAAAACTGTTATCAGATTTTACAAGTCTAAGTTCTTTTGCAGGAGTAAAACTCTTAAAAGCATAAGCACTGTTTCCCAAAGGTGTAAGATTTTTATCAGCCATATTTCCACTTCCATAATAGGCTGATGATATTATAGGAAATGTAAGATAATATATATTTCCACTGTAAAGACCTGTAAAGTTTATATTGACTGTAAGTTCTCCTGTTTTTGTGCATGAAGCTATATTTGACACACAATTTTTATATACAGAATTTTCAGAAGCTCCCTTTATTGTATTTATTGAAAATACAACATCATCTGCTGTTATCTTACTTCCATTATGCCAGTATAGATTATCTTTTATTTTTATAGATAAAACACTTCCGTCCTCTGAATAAGTCCAGCTTTCAGCCACAGCCGGCTGTGGTTTTCCTGTGTTGTCTATGGCTATCAAAGGCTCAAACATAATCTTTAATATATTATCAACTGACTCATCTTCATTTGTAAGTGGATTTAAGTTTTGCGTTGTTCTCATTGAAAGAACAATCTCATTTCCCTTTTCATAATTTTCTGTATTTGTTTGAGCTTCTGTATTTGTTGTGTTATCAGTATTTTCAACATTCTCATCTGATGAACTACAACCTGAAAAAACAGAAACAACAAACATTACAAAAGTAATAATAAGGGCTATTTTCTTTTTCATTATATCACTTCCTTAGTCCTTCAAATCGTAAAGCTTTTTATATATTTCTCTGTGTTTATTTACTTTTTCAACATAATTTCTTGTCTGTTCAAAAGGTATATAATGGAGTGTTCTGTAATCTTTGCTATAATCTTCACTATCAAGCCAATCTGAAACATTACCACTTCCCGCATTATATGCTGCAAGAACTGTATCTGTCTCACCGTCAAATTGCTTATCTAATGTATCAAGATACCAACAACCTATATGTATATTTGTTTCAGGGTCAAACAACATATCTGGTGTAAAATTTTCAATATTAAGTTCACTAGCACCCCATTCTCCTGTAATATCCATTATCTGCATAAGACCTTTTGCTCCTCTTTTAGATAAAGCATCTTTGTCAAAACTACTCTCTGTATTTATAACTGCCACAACAAGGGACATAGGAATATCATATTCATCAGAATATTTTTCAATTATATCTCTGTATTTTAAAGGAAAAAGTACATCTTCTATTACATAACATTTCAAAAAACCTATGCCAAAAGTAACAATAATACAAAATGTTAAAAAACCAAATATTTTCTTTTTAAAAGAAAAAGACATTTATATATTACCTCTCATCATTTTAAAATTTTGTCAATCTGTTCTATTACAGAATTTAAGTCACTGCTATTGTCAATTATAACATCAGCATATTTTTTATACTCACTCCAAGATTTTTGGGAGGCTATTCTTTTAAGTGCTAAATCTTTTGAAATACCGTCACGAGCCACAATTCTATCAGCTCTCACACTCTCATCACAGTATACAACCCAAATTTTGTCGCATATATCTGTAAGTCCTGCCTCTATTAAAAGTGGAGCGTCTATAATAACTCTTTTATATACATTTGAATTTTTTGCAAACTCAATCTGTCTTTTAACCTCATCTCCTATATGTTTATGAGTACACTTATTTAAAAATTTAAGTTTTTCACTGTCTGAAAAAACTATTTCACCTAATTTTTTTCTTATTATCTGACCATTTTCATCAATAATATTATCTCCAAAAAATTCAACAATCTCATTGTAGGCAGGTTCACCCTTTAATATTATATCATGGGCTATTTTGTCACAGTCTATTATAAAAGAGTCTCTCTTTTTAAGCTCCAAAGATACAACACTTTTTCCACTTCCTGTTCCCCCAGTAAGTCCTATTATATCCATAAAAATTCCCCTTTATTTCGCTTCATACCAGTTTTTGCCTGTGTGTACATCAATATCAAGATGTGTTTTAAGTTCCACAGCGTTTTCCATTTCATTTTTAAGTATGTCTTTAACTTCATCAATTTCATCAATATATGCATCAATTAAAAGTTCGTCATGTACTTGAAGTATTAGTTTTGATTTCATATTTCTTTCTTTCAATGCATTATAAACTTTTACCATAGCAATTTTTATAATATCGGCAGCACTTCCCTGTATAGGCATATTCATAGCTACTCTTTCACCAAAAGAACGCACATTGAAATTACCTGACTGTAATTCTGGCATAGCCCTTCTTCTCTCAAATATTGTTGACACATATCCTTTTTCCTCTGCATCTCTTATAGTTTTATCTATATATGTTTTTATTTTAGGATATTTTTCAAAATATCCATTTATATAATTTTCAGCCTCTTTTCTTGTTATTCCTAAATCCTGACTGAGACTGAAAGCACCTATACCATAAACAATACCAAAATTTACAGCCTTTGCATTTCTTCTCTGTAAAGGTGTAACCTCATCAAAAGGAATATTGAAAACCTGTGAAGCTGTAAGTCTGTGTATATCCTGATTGTTTTTAAAGGCATTTATAAGTGTTTCATCCTCTGAAATATGAGCTAAAACTCTAAGCTCAATCTGTGAATAGTCCGCATCTATAAAACATCTATTTTCATCAGAAGGTATAAAAACTTTTCTAAGCTCTCTACCAAGGTCAAGACGAACAGGTATATTTTGTAAGTTAGGCTCTGTTGAGCTTATTCTTCCTGTTGCTGTCACAGTTTGATTAAATGTTGAGTATATTTTATCTGTTTTATCATCAATAACAGATATAAGACCATCAACGTAAGTGCTTTTAAGTTTTGCAAGCTGTCTATAATACAAAATTTTCTCAACAATAGGACTTTCACTTTTAAGTTTTTCTAATATATCGGCAGCAGTAGAATATCCTGTTTTAGTCTTTTTACCACCTTTAAGCTCCATTTTCTCAAAAAGTATAACTCCCAACTGCTTTGGTGAATTTATATTAAATTCTTCCCCTGCAATATCGTATATCTCTTTAGTTATAGCCTCTATTTTTTCAGAAAGCATATCTCCATAATCTTCAAGGGCTTTTCTATCAACTTTTATTCCCTCTTTTTCCATATCAGCCAAAACCCTCATCAAAGGAAGCTCTATATCATAATAAAGTTTATGCTGTCCGTTTCTCTCAATTTCAGCTCTTATTATATCTGAACCATCATAAAATGTTTTTGCATTTCTAGCCATAAATGTATTTTTTACATCTTTATCAAGTTCATCAATAGAAACACGTTTTTTTCCTTTTCCAAAAATTTCTTCCTCGGAAGGATATGTTGTTTTGAGATACTCTGATGCTATATCATTATATAAATACTCCTCCCTTGTAGGATTGAGAACGTATCCTCCTAAAGCTGTATCAAAAACAATACCATCTATCTCAACATTTTTTGTTCTCATAAAACGTATATCTTCTTTTACATTGTTTCCTATTTTACAAAATTCCTTTGATGTCAAAAATTCATTGAAATATTTTAAAATATTGTTTTCACCATATACAACAACACAGCTTTTATCTGTATAAACTGATATAGCTTTTAAAGTATTATCCTCTTTATATAAAAAGTATGAATACTCTAAATTTTTATCAATATTTGAAACATATTTTTCAATATCACTTTCATTTTCAATTACTTTATAAAAATCATCACATACATTTTTTAAAACTGTTTCACTGCTCTCAAAACGATTATACATACTCTTAAACTCAAGGCGTTTAAACATTTCATAAGCCTCAGGAGTAAATATATTTTTTGTTGACATATTATCTTTGTCAAGGTCAATATCCATATTACGAACTATTGTAGCAAGAAACTTCGAGAGACGAGCTTGTTCTTGAAACTCTGCCAAATTTTCAGAAGCTTTTTTAGGTTTTATTTCAGAAGCATGGGCAATAGCGTTTTCAATGTCACCATACTCTCTTATTATTTTAGCCGCTGTTTTTTCACCAATACCAGGAACTCCCGGTATATTGTCAGAACTGTCTCCCATAAGAGCTTTCATATCTATAAATTGAGTTGGTGTTACACCATATTTCTCTATTACATCACTTTCGTAATAGTCCTCAACCTCTGTTTTTCCGCCCTTTGTTTTTGGAATTTTAATTTTAAGATTTTTACCGGCAATCTGTAAAAGGTCTCTATCTCCTGATACAACAACAGGAATTATTCCACAATCATCAGCTTTTTTAGACAATGTACCTAAAATATCATCAGCCTCAAAACCTTCACACTCATAAATTTTTATGCCCATTTTTGTCAAAAGCTCCTTTAAAATAGGCATCTGCTGGCGAAGCTCCTCTGGCATACCCTTTCTAGTACCTTTATAATCTTCAAACCTTTTATGTCTGAAAGTAGGTGCATGAAGGTCAAAGGCAACTCCTATATAATCTGGTTTTTCATCGTCCATAAACTTAAACATTATATTTAAAAAGCCATATATAGCCCCTGTATAAATCCCCTCAGAGTTTGTTAAATTTGGCAATGCATAAAAACCCCTGTTTGCAATACTATTGCCATCTATAAGCATAACTTTTTCCGACATTTTTATCCTCCTGAATTCATTTATATAAACATATTTACAAATATGGGTATCTTATTTATTATACACCATTTAATGTAATAATAATATTTATTTTTTTCTTAAAATTACTTTCTAAAAATAAATAAACATTTTTATTGCATTTTTATAAAATAACATTTATCATTTTATAAAAAGCGTAAAGAAGGTAATATTATGGAATATGGTTTAATAGGCGAAAAGCTCACATACAGCTTTTCAAAAATAATACATGAACAGATTGCAGATTATACATACGATTTATGTCCGTTATCAAAAGAAGATTTTAAAAATTTTATGGAAAAACGAGAGTTTAAGGCTATAAATGTAACTATACCTTACAAACAAGATGTTATTCCTTATTTATATGAAATGGATGAAAATTCAAAAAATATAGGTGCTGTAAATACAATAGTAAACAGAGACGGTAAACTTTATGGATATAATACAGATTTTTACGGATTTTTATATCAGGTACAGCATAATAATGTTGAAATAGAAGGTAAAAAAGTTATAGTTTTAGGAAATGGTGGAGCTTCAAAAGCTATTATTGCTGTTTTAAAGTATTTAAAAGCAAGAGAAATACATATTGTATATTACAAAGAAAATCCTAATACAATAACATATGATGAGTGTTATGAAAAGCACAGTGACGCTGATGTTATTGTAAACACAACTCCTTTAGGTATGTTATCAAAGGAAAATAAAAGCCCTGTTGATTTAGATAAATTTAATAATTTAAGTGCTGTTTTAGATATTGTATATAATCCACTTAAAACAAAACTTATTTTATGGGCAGAGAAAAAAGGAATAAAAGCTGTAAACGGTCTTGAAATGCTTGTGGCTCAGGCAAAATATGCTGTTGAATATTTTATTGACACAAAAATAGATAACTCAATAATAGATGAAATATCAAAATCAATAACTTTTGACAAATCAAACCTTGTTTTAATAGGTATGCCAAGTGCAGGAAAAACAACAATAGGCAAAATTTGTGCTAAAAATCTTAATAAAGAATTTATTGACCTTGATGATGCCATAGTCAAAAAAATAGGAATGGAAATATCAGAGTATTTTGCTTTATATGGTGAAGAAAAATTCAGAGAAGTGGAAAAAGAAGTCTGTGCTGAATATGGACAACATAATGGAATGGTTATAGCTACTGGAGGCGGTGCTGTAAAAAATGAAATAAATATGGAAAATTTAAAAGCTAATGGTGTTGTAGCATTTATAGAAAGAGACATTGAAAGTCTTTCAGTAGACCCAAGTCGTCCTCTTTCAAAAAGTATTGACACTTTAAAAATTATGTATAAAGAAAGACTTCCTTTATATAAAAAATATGCTGATATATCTGTATATAATAATGGTATTGATGAATGTGCCTGTGCCGAAAATCTTATATCTGAATATAAAAATATCCACCTTTAATGGGTGGATATTTTTGTTCTTATATAATCAAATATCATAGCAAAAATAATAGAACATAATAAAACTATAATAGGAATAATAAATTCAAATTTATAATATAATAAATATTCATTTATTATATGTATTATCCATGGATGTACAATGTAAATTATAAAAGAATATTTTTTGCCAAATGTGGCTAATATAGAATTATTTTTTATATTAAGCTTAAAAAATATAATAAATATTATAATGCAAAAAGGAAATGTAAAAATATAAGTTTCCATAAAATTATCCTTAAAAAACAAAAATTTTTCAATTTCTGATAAAAATAAAAAAACTATAAATAATATTATAAAATTATTAAAGTTTATTTTTTTAATAAAATCTTTATTTTTCCATATTAAAATTCCAATTAAAAAATAAGGAACTCCTGTCATAAGCCAATTTCTATATAAAAAAGTTCTATATGTAAATAAATTTATAAATAAACTTAAGTATAAAATAAAAACACATAAAAGAAAAATATATTTATTTTTAATATTATATCTAGTTATAATATTAACAAAAATATAAG